>NZ_LT629737.1:0-1200000 GCF_900104765.1 Gillisia sp. Hel1_33_143 | reverse complement strand
GATCATTTATTAACCCTGTACTAAATTTTACCGTATGCTTTCGGGTGTTATAAGACCCGAAGCTATGAGAGGTTTCTGCATTGGCAGCGGTACTATAACCATCTGTAAGGATATTTAAGCTGGCTCCAAAAGCCCCCGCTCCATTTGTTGATGTTCCCACGCCTCGTTGCAATTGAATATTCTCTACAGAAGATGCAAAATCTGGTAAATTAACCCAAAATGTACCCTGACTTTCTGAATCATTATAGGGAACCCCATTAATTGTAACATTTACTCTGGTGGCATCGCTACCACGAACTCTAATCCCTGTATAACCTACACCGGCACCAGCATCAGAAGTTGTTACTACGTTAGGCATATAGCTCATTAACACTGGTATATCCTGACCTAGATTACGATCTTCTATTTCTTCATTGCTTAAATTGCTGTAGGTTATTGGAGATTGAGCATTCACTCTTAATGCAGAAAGGAAAACCTCATCTAAAACCTCTGCAGCTTTAGAAAGATCTACATCTATAGTTGTATTCTTATCGAGCAAAACTTCTACAGTTCTGCTATTTCCGTAAGTAAATAAGAAGGTATAACTTCCTTCTTTTAGGGAGATCGAGTAATTTCCCTGAGCATCTGTTTGAGTCCCAACATTTTCTCCTAAAGCCATTACAGAAACACCTTCTATAGCTTTATTATTAGCTGTGATCTTTCCTTTTAAGATGTAATCTTGTGAAAAAGCCTGAATAGAGATTAAGATCAAGGCTGCAACAAAAATTATTTTTTTCATTCGTAATTATGGTTTACGAATAAAAGGGGCGATTATTCATTTTGATTTATGTTAGTAAAAATTGTGCATAAAAAAACCCTATATAAATCTCTCGAGCGATCTA
Source organism: Gillisia sp. Hel1_33_143 (assembly GCF_900104765.1). GTDB lineage: Bacteria > Bacteroidota > Bacteroidia > Flavobacteriales > Flavobacteriaceae > Gillisia. The sequence goes on along the minus strand of NZ_LT629737.1, from coordinate 1,199,119 downwards.
TTAGGGAGTACTATACACATTTATTAAAGCCAACTTGGCTTTGTTATTGTCCCTTGGCAGCATTACCTGCCCAGGTTCGTTGGGTATAATCTCAGCCTCCTCTTAAATTAAGAATTGGCACCCCTTTGAGATGTGGGTCAAAGGTAATAAGGATTTTTCAGAATAAAACTATAATTCTACTGTTTTGACATAATTGCCGTAATTTTGTGAATAATTTCAGAATGAAGAACACAAAGAGGTCTATAACTTTTAAGGTAATTGTTGGCTATATTCTATTAGCAGCATTAGCCGGTCTCGCCGTATGGTTCATTTATTCTCAGGTTGTTAGATTTTCAAAACTAAATCAATCCAATAATCTCAACAACCAACAACTGGTTCTGGTAAGCGAAATTGCAACAGAGTTATATCAAACAGAAAATATAGGAAAGCAGTTTATTCAATCTGGAGATACCTTAGATCTTAATAGGTACAAAACACAGATCAAGAATATTCAAAACAGCATACAAACGCTAAGAAGCACGTATGCAGATTCTACAATGAAGGTAGAAATGGATAGTATTTCCATCCTTCTCTCCAAAAAAAGTGATAACCTAGAAGAATTACTTAAACTTAGATCTCGTAACCAGAACACCAGTTATTACAAGGAGGTGATCAACGAGTTGCAAAAAGTAGATCCATCTTTTAATGAGCCAGATTACGATACGAGGTTTGCCAATCTGGAGCCTCATCAAAGAAGAGTTCTAATAAGATTGATAGAGTTTTCTAAGACTGAAAACAATGAATCTTCCTCAAGCCTAAGCGCAGACTCTCTGGTTGCATCTGTTAAGAAGGTTTTAAATGAATTAGAGCAGCAAAACAATGCTTTTAAAGCAGTGATCAACAAAAAAGAGAATGAGCTCTTAACTAATGATGTCACCTTAAATCAACAACTAAGAAGTTTATTATCTGCCATAGAATTAGAAGAAAGAGGCGCTTCGTTAGATAAGGTACAAACATCTCAATTAATGCTTAATGAGATCTCTACCATAATAATAGCAGTGGGAATCGCCTTTATTTTATTGATATTATTCTTTCTAGTACTTATCTTAAAAGATGTATCTAAAAGTCAGCGTTATAGATTAGAATTAGAAGAAGCCAAAATTTTTACAGAATCTCTTATGAAAAGAAGAGAACAATTTATGGCTACCATAACTCACGATCTAAGATCTCCATTAAATACTGTTATTGGCTATACAGATCTTATGGAGAAATCTGGATTGAACAATAAACAAGAACATTATCTTTCTCATCTTAAAAAATCTTCAGAATACATTTTACACTTAGTGAATGATCTTCTAGACCTTTCTAAGTTAGAAGCAGGTAAAATGTTGGTAGAGAAGATAAGGTTCAACCCAAAGAACTTATTAGAAGAAACATTTTATAATACCCTTCCAGATCCTGCCATTAAAAATCTCAAATACAGCGTTGTGACTTCAGAGAATAGTGATTGCGAAGTATTAAGCGACCCTTTTAGATTGAAACAAATTCTTTCCAATCTTTTAACCAATGCTTATAAGTTTACAGAAAGTGGAGAAATTACCGCCTCGCTCTCACTTCAAAAAGAGATTGAAGACAGTCATATTTTAATAATATCTATTAAAGACACCGGAATTGGAATTTCAAAAGCCAAACAAGAAGACATTTTTGAAGAATTTTCACAAGAGCATGCCGCAATAGAAAAGAAGTATGGAGGTACCGGATTAGGCTTAGCAATAACAAAACAAATAACATCTTTATTAAAGGGGAATATAGAACTTACAAGTAGCCCTGGAAAAGGAAGTGAGTTTATTATAAGAATCCCTGTAACTAAACTTACCAACACCTCGCCAGGATTAGAACCTGCGATATTAGAGGAAGTAGACCTTAATGGTAAACGCGTATTGGTAGTAGATGATGAATCTTCTCAATTAGCACTTACAAAAGAATTGATAAAAGCAAAGGGAATGGTGTGTGACACAGCCATAAATGGAAAAGAAGCGCTTAGATTATTGAAGACAGCGCATTATGATCTTGTACTCACAGACATACAAATGCCAGAAATGGATGGCTTTGAACTTTTAGCAGCTATTAAAGAAGATAAGAATATTGCAGGCATTCCTGTAATTGCAGCATCTGGCAGAACAGATGTTAATCAAAACAGATATATTGAAGCTGGTTTTACTTGTAATATTTTAAAACCATATAGACCTAATGATCTGCTACTTAATATTGGGGAAATTTTTAAGATAGAACTAAAAAATGAGGCGTCTGTTTTAAAGAAAGGCGATGATAATTTAAACCCTCGCTATTCTCTATCAGAAATATCCCAATTTGCGGGGGACGATCCAATTGCTTTAAATACTATCTTAAATGCCTTTATAGATAGCACTAAGCTAAATTTAGAAGAGATCTTAAAAGAAGCGGAGGTTGCTAATTGGGAACGTGTGGCCCAAATATCACATAGAATGTTACCTATGTTTAAACAACTTCATGCAGATGAGATCGTTATTAAATTGACAGATCTAGAACATAAGAAAAAGAATGTTTTGGAGATATCTTTTATAAAAAAGGTGTTATTAGATGTAGAGGTGCTCCTGAAAGAGCTTCAAAAAGAGATTACTACAACTTAATATCATATTGCTTTAACTTATTGTAAAGCGTTTTTCTATCTATGGATAAAATTCTTGCAGCCTTACTTTTGTTCCCATTAGACTTTTCTAATGCTTCCAAGATTAAAGTTTCTTCATTCTTGCTTTTAAATAAGCTATAAGTTTCTTTCTCCTTTGTAGCTGTAGCAATTTCATGCGGCAGCACCTGTAATGGAATCTCGTTGCTTTTAGTAAGAAGCACAGCTCTTTTAACTGTGTTCTTTAGCTCTCGCAGGTTTCCAGGCCAAGCGTATCGCTGGAAGGCTTCTAAGGTATCTTCACTAAAGCCCAATACTTCTTTTTCTAATTCTATATTAGCTTCATCTAAAAAATACTCTGCAAAAAGTATAAGATCTTCTGTGCGCTCTCGCAGAGCCGGCACCTTTATGGTAAATTCATTTAATCTATGGTAAAGGTCTTCTCTAAAATTACCTTCCTTAACCGCTTGAGAAAGATCTTCATTGGTAGCAGTAACAACTCTAATATCTACTTTAATCTCTGTATTACCTCCAACAGGTTTTATCTTTCTTTCTTGAAGAGCTCTTAATAATTGTACTTGTAGTTCATATCCAAGATTTCCAATTTCATCTAAAAACAAGGTGCCTCCATTGGCAGCCTCAAAATGACCAGTTTTATCTTGAATTGCTCCAGTAAAAGATCCTTTTAAATGTCCGAAAAATTCGCTTGATGCAATCTCCTTTGGAATAGCACCACAATCTACCGCAATAAATGGTTTTCCCTGGCGCTTGCTTTTATCATGAATGGTCTTTGCTACCTGTTCTTTTCCGGTACCACTTTCACCCATTATTAGCACAGACATATTTGTTGGCGCCACCAGGTCTATATAATCATTAAGTTTTGTTGCAGCATCACTTACACTCTTTATAAATTCTATAGACTGCTCCTCTATTCTTTCCTTAGATTTTTTAGGAGATTTATTCCTTGGAGCACTTGGAGCTATTTCCTGATCTGCAGATCTTTGATTCAAAGCATTATTGATAGTTTGTAGAATTGTTTCTGGTTGAAAGGGCTTAGAAACATAATCAAAAGCTCCATCTTTCATGGCTTTTACAGCCATATTGATCTCGGCGTAATTTGTCATAACAATTACTTGCGTAGAAGCATCTTTAGATTTAGCTTCTTTTAAGATCTCAAGACCATCTTTGTCTGGCAATCTCATATCTGTTAAGATCAAATCAAACTTTTGCGCTCCTATTAATTTTAGGGCTTCTGTAGCAGAGAAAACCGCAGTTGCATTGAACCCTTTTTTATCTAAAAAGGTTTTTAGCATTGTAGCAAATGCTATATCGTCTTCCACTATAAGAATTGCTACCATAAATGCCTGCCTTAATTGTTGTGCAAATTTACTAATTATAGGTGGTACTCTCTTTAAAACTAGAAACAAAAAAAAGAGCTGCTAAAATAGACAGCTCTTTTATATATAGAAAGGGTTGGTTATTAGTCGTTCTTTCTATTATAAGATTTTATGTATTCACATTTGCTTATATGTTATCTTATAGAAAAATTGTACCAAAGAAATATAGAATAGATCTTTTATCAAAACACTGTATTGATAATACATCGAGGACTGTTGAACTTTTTTAAATGATACTATTTATGTGGAATTTTATACAATTGAAAAAATTCATGTAGCAAGATTCTACAATAACGATTTTAAACGGAGGGTTTTTGACGATTCCCTTTCTTCTCAGATCTTATCTTCTTTTCTCTTAATCTCTTTAATTTTGAAGCTTTGGTAGGTCGGGTCTTTTTTCTAGGTTTAGGTTTTTTAAGAGCATCTTTAATTATATCCAGCAGCCTTGAGATAGCTTCCTCTTTATTTCTATGCTGACTTCTACTACCTTGACTTTCTAAAATTAGCTCTCCGGCAATCGTAAGTCTGGAAGATAACTTCTTTAAAACCTGAGATTTTTCCTCTTCAGAAAATGCCTGAGAATTTTCAAGATCTAGAGATAAAATAATTTTCGAAGATGTTTTATTAACATGTTGCCCTCCCGCACCCGAACTTCTCACTGCTTTAAAACTTAATTCCTGAACTAGTTGGTCTAAGTTGGCCATTTTTATTGCATCTGATGACTAGCCTTCAAAAGATCTGAGACTGTTTTTACGGGATTAAATGTTTGCACTGGAACTTCAACAAAAACGGTATTCCATTTTGCCATTGCCCCATTCCATAACCCAGGTCTTTCTAAAGCTCTTAAAGGTTTTCCATCTTTAGTTTTTTCAGCAATGAAACTCATTGTTGGATCTACAAAGAGATTTAGATCGAACAGATTTCCTTGGTAATCTTTTATCCCGCAAACAAGATCTACAGGATTAAAATGAGTTGCATTTTGAGCGATCTCGTTTTGATGAATATCTTTTGTATCAATTTGTGCGCTTTCAATAATTTGAAGTGATCTTTCTCCATTTTCCATTTTCACTAAAAATGGCCCACCTCCTGGTTCTCCTTCATTCTTTACCATACCACAAACCCTTAGCGGTCTGTTAAGTTTATCTTGCAAATATTTGATCTTTTCATCTTTAGAAAGTGTACTAAAATCTTCTTTAGAACTTAGATTGAGTTTTTCATTTAAAAAGACCTTGATTTGTTCTAACTCTTCATCTGAAAGATTAAGATTATCAAGATTAATTAAATGCTCAAAACATTGATCTTGAAGTAACAATAATTTTCCCCCAAGAACTTTCTTGAAGTTGGCCATGTTATCTACTTCAGAAGATTTCACAACATTATCTATATTCTTTATAAAGACAACATCTGCATCAAGATTATTCAAATTCTCTATAAGAGCTCCATGCCCACCGGGTCTAAAGAATAATTCATTATCTACTGTCCTAAAGGGAGTATTGTCTTTATTTACAGCGATAGTATCTGTCTTAGGATTTTGATAGGAATAGGTTACTTTAAAATTTATCCCCGTTTTCTTATTTACTCTCTCTAAGATACGGTTATACTCGTTTTCAAATTTCTCTTTATGTTCTTCTGAAACTGTAAAATGCAGATCACATTCTCCATTTACTTCAGAATATAACGCTGCTTCGTAGAGATGTTCTTCAAAAGCTGTAGCTATTAGATCGTCATATTTATGAAAAGGAACTAATCCCTTTGGATGATCACAAAGATCTAATCCTGGTGAAAATAACATAGCTTTGGTTATCAAAACTTTCTTCTTATCATCGGCTAGATCAGCAAAGTTCGAATTATCTTTTTTTGCAAACTCTACAGATTCCTTGTAGAATGGTAATTTTTCAAAATTTCTAAAAAACCTATTAAGATTATCGTTATCTATTTTTTTAAGATAATTAGACAACTCTTCTCGCTCTGGATCAAATTCATTTAAGAATACATGTATTGCTTTAAACATTCTGGTAGCTGCCCCAGAAGCAGGCACAAATTTTAAGATCTTATATTCTGATTTGTGATCTTCATAGAATTTTTTAAGTTCCTGTTGTCTTGCTTCAGAATATTGTTTTATACCATCTCCAACCGTAGCTGCTGCAGCAATATTTACCGGCAGATTACCACGAGAGAAAATTTTTAATTGCTCTTCTATTTCGCTTAATGCAATACCTTTATTTTCAATTTGCTGTATATCTGCCTGTGTAAAATTCAATTTTCTATCTTTAAAAGTTTATTAATAACCGAGACTGCTTTGGTAAATCTTTGCTCTTCACTTCCTTCTAGAATAACGAAAGGACGTTCATACAACAGTAGGGTGCTTTTAAATCTCTCGAACATTCCCTCTCTATCATGAGGTTTATCTCTTAGGTCATCTTTAACCCAAGGGGCATCAATATTAGTTAAAAAGTAAATATCATACCAATTGTTTAACGCATGTTTATGAAGTTCAGGGTCACAAAATTCGTTGTAATAAGCTTCAGAATAAACCTTTAGCTCTAATAAATTGGTATCACAAAATAATACTTTATTGGCAGATCTACTCAATCTATTTTCTGCTGCCATTTGTCCTTCTGCAATAGGAATAAGATCTTCTGGTGTACAAACCTGCTTTTTTTCATCCCATTTCTTCTGAAGATATTCCCGCATATATTCTTCCACCCAATACGTATTGTAATGAGCTGCAAGCCTTTTTGCCAAAGTGGTTTTACCGGTAGATTCCGGACCAAATAATACCGCCTTTACGCAGTTTGCAGTTGTTTGTTTAAGCTTTTCTTCCATGCTAGATAGCCATAAACGGCAATTACAGTAAATAATAAATATTGAAAACTAGTGAGGGTAAGTCCTTTATAAAAATATAGGGGGACAGAAATAAGATCTCCTATAATCCAATAGATCCAATTCTCTATTTTTTTGAGTGCCATAAGCCACATTCCCACAAAGAATACAGCTGTAGTGATAGTATCTACATAGGCTGTCCAATTATTCCATTTATCAAAATAATTATAAACAGCATAAACAAAAACCATGGTGCCAATAAACAAAAAGACAGCTTTTAAATGTTCTTTTTTAGTCATCACGGTTACTGGCGTAAAGTGAACAGCATCCACTTTCCTCGTCCAGATATACCACCCATAAATGCTCATAGAAAAATAATAGGCATTTATCATCATATCTCCCAATAACCCCCATTGCCAGAGAAGGTATACAAAAATCAATGTGCTAATGATTCCGGTAGGGTACACAAGAATATTTTCTTGTTTAGAATACCAAACAGACAGAAACCCAAAGATTACGGCTATAACTTCTAATATGATGTAGAATGTGGGATAATTGTAATACTGTCCAAAGAAAAAATCAAAAATGGGCTGCATAATCGCTTCTATCAGATTTTACGATCTTAATATACATCAATCCTCTATCTACTGCTTCTAAGGCTATTTTCATCTCTTTATTTAAGATTTCCATCACCTTATCATAATCTCCGTAAACCTGAGTACTTAAAGGATTTTCTTTAATAATAAGCCCAGATGCTCTTAAGCTTTTTATAAAATTGATAATGGCAGGCTCGTAATTATCCTGAAGTGGGGATAAAGTAAGTTCTACTGAAATTTCCATGTTCTAATTATTTCTATGATAATTTAATTCAAAAATACCAATTATAATCTCATAGTCTGTACAGATTAAAAGATAACATGGCACAAAACCTAATCAGAAAACACGTTGTTCTCAAAGGCGGTTCCAACTACCACAATATCTGCACCTGCCTTATAAGTATCATTTACCTGAATGATAGATCTAATTCCACCTCCCACGATTAGCGGAATACTTATAATTTCTTTTACTCTTGAAATAATTTCTAAAGCTACTTGGTTTTTAGCACCACTACCAGCTTCGAGGTATATTAATTTCTTTCCGGAAAGTTCTCCGGCGTAAGCAGTATCTACTATTGTTTCTATATCGTTTTGAGAAAGTGGCAAAGTTTTGCTAACCCTTTGTACAGCGCATTCAGCACCTCCATCTACAAGAATATACCCCGTTGGAATAATTTCTAGTTTTGAATTTTTGAGTTGAGCTGCAGATTTTACCTGTTGCTCGATCAAATACTCCGGATTTCTTCCCGAAATTAAACTTAAGAATAATAATGCATCTGCTTTATCGGAGATCTGGGAATGATCACCAGGAAATAAAATTATAGGTAGTGAGGTAAATTGTTTTATACAAATTACTACTTCTTCTGTTTTAGATCTTTCTACTATACTACCCCCAACAAAAATAGAATTTACGTAACTAGGAAGTGATTGAAAGAATATAGATGCAGTAGCAGCTTCAAATTTATCGGGATCTATTAATACCGCTAAATGAGGTCTGCCAGAATTCTTATTCTGAAGTATATTAAAATAAAGTGAGTTCATTAATTAAGCGCTTCCCTTTTTTGACTCACTCTCTTCTCTAGCATACACACAGGTAAAACCTTCAAATTCTAAGAAATTTAGATCATACCCGGCACTTAAGCCTTTAAAAAGAATCTTTGCTGTAGTTTGGTGATCTTCAAAATCAAAATCGTGTATATTGATATGTTGAAGGAAACCCAAACCGGGTTCTGCAAATAGTTTATAAATTGCTTCTTTCCCACCCCATACAATGGTAAGTTTTCTAATTAAAGCTTCAGCATTAGCTACGGTATGATATTCTTTTAGTGGCGTAAATTTATTTGCGATCTTAAGAATCTTATCTCGCTGCATTTCTATATCTATTCCAACTTTCTCATTACTAATGATAATCCCGGTGAAATTATAAGAATGCGTAATAGAGATATGCATATCATCTGTTAAGTGTGGTTTTCCTAAAGAATCATAATAAAGGTCTGCATCTACATAACCTGCTTCTGCCATTAAATGCCGTATGCTCATAAAACCTCTTCTGTGAAGCTCAGATTTCATACCGTTCACTCGCTTTTGGCAATGTGGCGTTAAATCTATGTCTTTACTCAACCATTCTAAAGACTCTTCTACCTTCCAAATGAAGACTTTAGTATGAGCATTCACTGTTATTGTTTTGTAAAGTGGCATAAATTTTTGTTATATATTACTTACTTTTGCAAAAGAAAAATTGCTATAAATCAAATATAATAATATGTCTACTAAAACAGTGCCTTACACGGCCTATAAAGTTAAAGATATTTCCCTAGCAGATTGGGGAAGAAAAGAAATTGAACTTGCTGAGGCAGAGATGCCGGGATTGATGTCTCTTAGAGAAGAGTTTAAGGATGAACAACCTTTAAAAGGAGCTAGAATTGCAGGATGTTTACACATGACTATCCAGACTGCTGTTCTTATAGAAACATTAACGGCTTTAGGAGCAGATGTAACCTGGAGTTCTTGTAATATATTCTCTACACAAGATCAGGCTGCCGCTGCAATTGCTGCCGCTGGAGTTCCTGTATATGCATGGAAGGGAATGAATGAAGAAGAATTTAACTGGTGTATAGAACAAACCTTATTCTTTGGGGAAGATAGAAAACCATTGAACATGATCCTTGATGATGGTGGAGATCTTACCAATATGGTTTTAGATCAATATCCAGAATTAGCAGATGGTATTAAAGGACTTTCTGAAGAAACTACTACAGGAGTTCACCGTTTATACGAGCGTATGAAAAATGGAACGCTTCCAATGCCTGCAATTAACGTGAACGACTCTGTTACAAAGTCGAAGTTTGATAACAAATACGGATGTCGTGAGAGCGCTGTAGATGCTATTAGAAGAGCTACAGATGTGATGTTAGCCGGAAAGAGAGTTGTTGTTTGTGGATATGGTGATGTTGGAAAAGGTACTGCAGCATCTTTTAAAGGAGCGGGTTCTATTGTAACTGTTACAGAAATTGACCCGATTTGCGCACTTCAAGCTGCAATGGATGGATTTGAAGTAAAGAAATTAGAAAATGTTCTTGAAAAAGCAGATATCGTTATTACCACTACAGGAAATAAAGGCATTGTGCGTCCAGAACATTTTGAAGCGATGAAAGACAAGACTATTGTAGCAAATATTGGTCATTTTGATAATGAGATTGCAGTTTCTTGGTTAAACAATACTCACGGAAATTCTAAAGTTGAGATCAAGCCTCAAGTAGATAAATATACCATCAATGGCAAAGACATTATTCTTTTAGCGGAAGGTAGGCTTGTAAACTTAGGTTGTGCTACTGGTCATCCAAGTTTTGTAATGAGTAACTCATTTACAAACCAGACTTTAGCACAAATCGAACTTTGGAAAAATACAGATAATTATAAAAATGAAGTTTATATGCTACCAAAGCATCTAGATGAAAAAGTGGCTAAACTTCACCTTGAGAAAATTGGTGTAGAGCTTACAGAATTATCTCAAGATCAAGCAGAATATATTGGAGTAACTGTTGAAGGACCGTTCAAACCAGAATATTACAGATACTAGTTCCATAAAACCTTAATATTAAAAAGCTCTCACATATATTTTGTGGGAGCTTTTTTTATGCTTTAATACTTTCTAAATGATATTTTCGAAATTAAATCTTTGAAGGTCACATTGAGCGAAATCGAGATGTTTTATAAGTAATCTTTATAAACCCGAAGACTCCGCTCAAGGGGTGACGTAATTTTATTTACATCATGCTGAATTTATTTCCGCATCTCATAAAAGATAAACTAATTTAAGCAGAGCAATCTAAAACTCAGCCTTGTCTATGATATAACGGGCTTTAATGTAATCGTCTTCACTTACTTGCACTCTTACCCCATGATTTCCTAAACCTGCAATTCCTGCGGCGCTATTCATCACATCATCGAAAATTCTATAAGCGATACCTTCCATATCAAAGAGATTTCGAATAATTGCAATTTGAAAAGAATTAGGAGTAGAGAAAACCGTTATAAAATTCATATTCAATAAATTCTGATTCGATTAAAAGTACAAAAAAACCCTTTCTGAAAACAGAAAGGGTTTTTATAAATCTATAAAAGAAAATACTAAGCTTCAAACGGTTCAATAGAAACGTAAGATTTATTATTTTTCTTTTTAGTGAATTTTACAAGACCGTCAACTTTGGCATGTAAAGTATGATCTTTTCCTCCATACACATTCTCTCCTGGATTGTGTGTATAACCTCTTTGTCTAACGATGATATTTCCCGCGATAGCAGCTTGACCACCAAAAATCTTTACACCTAAGCGTTTTGATTCTGATTCTCTACCGTTCTTGGAACTACCAACTCCTTTTTTGTGAGCCATTTTATTTCGTTTTTAAACTATTAAATTAACTTAAAGCAGCAATTAATTCTGCTTTTTTCATTGAAGAGTAACCTTCAACTCCTTTATCTTTTGCCATATCTCTCAATTCAGCAACAGTGTTCTGGCTTAAATCATTAGAAGTGTTAGCTTCTTCTTTTTTAGCCGGTTCTGATTTTTTCTTAGATCCTGGAAGTGTAATTCCAACGATAGAAATCTCAGTTAAAGATTGACGGTGACCATTCTTCACACGGTAACCTTTTCTTCTTTTCTTTTTAAAGACAATAACTTTGTCTCCTTTTACGTGTCTGGTGATTTTAGCATCTACCAAAGCACCGTCTATAGCTGGGGCGCCGAAAGTGAAATTGTCACCATCACCTGTTAGAAGAACTTTATCGAAAGAAACTTTATCTCCTTCTTCTCCTGCTAGGCGGTGTACAAATACCTTTTGGTCTTTTGCAACCTTAAATTGCTGCCCTGCTATCTCTACAATTGCGTACATAGCGTATAATTAAATTAATTATTTAAATAAATTGCTTGCAAATTTTCCACAAGCGGGTGCAAATATACTTCTAAATAATTAATTCACAAAGTCTTTGATTATTTTCGTACCTGTTGTTTTTTTCCTGATCCTGCATTCCAAGAATCTTTAAATAGCTGCATAAAAGAAAGTGTAAGTACAAAGGTGGTAGCAAACCCCATAACGGCAACTACAAAAATTACAATTCCAACACTAGTATCATAGTCTGATCTCCACATACTCAACAATTGATTTAAAAAATCAGGATTAAATTCTGTGGAGTAAAGACCAAAAAATATGGTGAAAATAATGCTAGCGTTAAAACCCGTTAGCAAAAGTGCCATGAAGCCTTTTTGATATTTAAAATTGTCACCTTTCTCTAATCTATAATGTTTTATAGCTTCATACATTCCAAAGCCCATAATTACACCGTTAAATAAACTAAACGCCGGTTGGGTATGCACTTCAAAAAGCGCAAGGACTAAAAAATAAGCTATTAATCCAGCAGAAATAGCAACTCCATATTTAATTGGGATACTTAATGTTTTCATTCTTTTATTTTTTTCTTTTCTAAAGTTCTTTAAAATTCATCAGTAATTTACTTAATACGCTGTTAATTTTAACATCTTTAAACTTTGTGGAACTAAAAATAGGGCTAATTGTTAAATTTTCTGATATAATGTAACAACTTCACTGTTTGAGCAACCTATACCTACATTAATAAAAATATTCAAAAAAAATGATCAACAAATTTAAATTATCAGCCTGTGCGCTAATTCTTGGAGTTACCGGATTCGCACAAGAAGTTGAATTTACCGAGTACGATCTTGATAATGGCTTACATGTCATCTTACATCAGGATAAAACTGCACCCGTAGTAACCACCGGAGTGATGTACCATGTAGGAGCAAAAAACGAAAATCCTGAACGTACAGGATTTGCTCACTTCTTTGAACACCTTTTATTTGAAGGTACAGAGAACATCGATAAAGGGGAATGGTTTAAGATAGTTTCTGCTAATGGTGGTGCTAACAACGCTAACACTACAGATGACCGTACTTACTATTACGAGAACTTTCCATCTAACAATCTAGAATTAGGATTATGGATGGAATCTGAGAGAATGTTACATCCTATTATTAACCAAGGTGGTGTAGACACTCAAAATGAAGTTGTAAAAGAAGAAAAAAGATTGCGTGTAGATAACTCTCCTTATGGGCAGATCTTAGCAGAGGTTAAAAAGAATCTTTTTAAAAATCACCCTTACCGTTGGGCAACTATTGGATCTATGGATCATTTAGATGCTGCAACTTTAGAAGAGTTTAGAGATTTTAACAAGAAATTCTACGCACCTAACAATGCTACATTAGTAGTAGCTGGAGATATTGAAATTGGAGAAACAAAGAAAATGATTCAAGATTATTTCGCTCCAATTCCAAAAGGAAATGAAGTAACACCTATTAATATTAAAGAGGAGCCTATTACAGAGCAAATCAATGCAACGTATAATGATCCTAACATTCAATTACCTGCAATTGTTACTGCTTATAGAACACCTTCTATGAAGAACAAGGATGCTTATGTTTTAGACATGATCTCTTCTGTATTAACTTCAGGAAAATCTTCTAGACTTTATAAAAAATTGGTAGATGAGCAAAAACAAGCGCTTCAAATTGGTGCTTTCAACATTAGCCAGGAAGATTACGGGCAGTATGTGATCTTTGGTATTCCATTAGGAGATGTAGCTTTAGATACTATAGTTGCGGAAACTGATGAGGAGATCAAAAAACTTCAAACTGAATTAATTTCAGAAAGAGAATACGAAAAACTTCAAAATACTTTTGAAAATCAATTTGTAAACTCTAACAGCAGCATAGAAGGAATTGCAAATTCTTTGGCTAGATACCAAATGCTTTATGGTGATACAGATTTGATAAATGATGAGATAAAGATCTACCGCTCTATTACTAGAGAAGATATTAAAAGAGTAGCAAATGAATATCTTAATCCAAATCAAAGATTAGTATTAAAATACTTACCAAAAGAGGATAGCGCAGCTGATTCTGAATAGATAAAAATTAAAAATACAATGATGAAAAATAAAATAACAGCATTAGCCATTTTATTTCTTGTTTCGTTTGGAATTCAAGCCCAAGTAGACCGAAGCAAGCAACCTCAACCGGGTCCGGCTCCCAAAATAAACTTAGGTACTCCAGAGTCTTTTAAGCTAGATAATGGTTTAAAAGTACTTTTAGTGGAGAATCATAAACTTCCAAGAGTGAGTATGACGCTTACTATGGACAATCCTCCACATCCAGAAGGAGCAAAAGCAGGTATATCTACACTTACCGGAGATCTTTTAGGAACAGGAACAACTTCTGTAGAGAAAGACGCTTTTAATGAAGAAATAGATTATTTAGGTGCAAACTTAAATTACTTTTCTAGCGGAGCTTCAGCAAGAAGTTTATCTAAGTATTTTCCTAGAATCTTAGAATTGATGGCAGATGGAGCATTGAATCCAAAATTCACTCAAGAAGAATTTGACAAAGCTAAAGAGCGATTTTTAGAAGGATTAAAATCTGATGAGAAAGATGTTGCAGCAAATGCTAGAAAACTAAGATCTGCATTAGCTTTTGGAACTAATCACCCTTATGGGGAAATGGTTACTAAAGAAACTGTAGAGACCTTAACATTAGACAATGTAAAATCTTACTACAACAATTATTTTGTGCCTCAAAATGCATATTTAGTAATAGTAGGAGACATCAACCTTAAAGAAGCTAAAGATCTAGTAAAAAAAGGATTTAGCTCTTGGAAAAAAGGTACGCTTCCAACTTTTACCTTGCCAGAACCTAAAAACGTTCAGTACACTCAGGTAGATTTCTTAAACATGCCAAATGCTGTTCAAAGTGAAGTTGCTTTAGTAAATACTATCAAACTTAAAAAAGGAGATGCAGATTATTTCCCGGCTATTATTGCTAACCAAGTTCTTGGTGGTGGTGGTGAAGGAAGATTATTCAACAACCTTAGAGAAGATAAAGGTTACACTTATGGAGCCTACTCTAGAACAGATGATGATAAATATGTATCTTCTTTTGTAGCTAGCGCTAGTGTAAGAAATGCCGTAACAGATAGTGCTGTTGTTGCTTTCTTAGATGAGATTCATAGAATTAGAAATGAAAAAGTTTCTACTCAAGAATTGGCTTTAGCAAAAGCAAAATATGTTGGAAACTTTGTGAGAGCATTAGAAAACCCAACAACAATAGCTCAATATGCTTTAAACATTGAAACGGAAAATCTTCCTAAAGATTACTACCAAAACTATCTTAAAAAGATAAATGCCGTAACTGCAGAAGATGTTCAGAGAGTAGCTAAAAAATATTTCCAGGTAGACTATACAAGAATTGTAATTGCAGGAAAAGGTAGTGATGTTGCAGAAAGTTTAGAGAACCTTACCTACAATGGAAAAGACATCCCTGTAAAGTATTTTGATAAGCAAGCTAAAGAAATTAAAAAGCCAGAATTTAACAAAACCGTAGATGCTTCTGTAACTGTAGCAACTGTTTTTGACAAATATTTGAACGCTATTGGTGGTAAAGAAGCTGCTAAAAAAGTGGAAAGTGTTGTACTTATGGCACAAGCAACAATTCAAGGACAAAAATTAGATCTTGAAACTAAAACTACTGCAAATGGAAAATCTTCTACTGTAGTGTCTATGGCTGGACAGGCTATGAGTAAGCAGATCTTTAATGGAACTACCGGATATGCTGTTATGCAAGGACAAAAAATGCCTTTTAACGAAGAGCAAATTGCGGCTGCAAAACAAGATGCCAATACCTTCCCTGAGCTAAATGCTGAAGGAGCTAAAGTGATGGGAATTGAGCAGGTTGAAGGTCAGGATGCATATGCAGTTTCTCTAAACGAGCAAACTACATCTTACTATGATGTTAAGTCTGGACTTAAAGTGAAGTCTGTAAAAACAGTATCTCAAGCAGGACAGACAATGTCTATCCCTACTTTGTACTCCAACTACCAGGAAGTTGACGGAATTAAATTTCCATTTACAATTTCTCAGTCTTTTGGACCACAATCTTTTGAATTCAACGTTTCTTCTATCAAATTAAATGAAGGAGTAAGCGATGCAGATTTTGAAGAATAATTATTTTTGTTAATGTTGGAAAGACCGGTCTCTAGAGGCCGGTTTTTTTATTTGATGTATATAGGTTCTTAGCTCTATTCACCAAAAACACACCTAATAAAATAATCAAAGCTGAAAATAATTGAAGTAAACTAAATTTCTCTCCATCTAAGAATCCCCAACCCAAAGCCACCAGAGGAATAGTATAAGTTACTGAAGTAGAAAATACAGGATCTGAGATCTGTATCAACCTATTAAAGATTATCATCGCTATACCGGTTCCTATAACCCCCAGGATCATTACAAAGAATACAGAGATTCCAATCTCAGAATCAACTTTTATATCATCAAAATTAAAGCCTGTAGATAATAAAATTATAAATGCAGGAATTGCAAGCACTAAAAAATTTCCGGTAGTGATACCCAGTGCCGAGATATCATGCATATATCGCTTTAAAATATTTACATTGATAGCGTAGCAGGAAGCTGCAATTATTACCAAAATGGAATAAAAATAATTTTGATCTGGATTAACCTGCGCTCCGCTAAAGATCAACCCTAAAGTACCAAGCAACCCAATGATAACTCCAATTCCTTTATTTTGAGTTAACGCCAGTTTAAAGAATAATACTCCAAAGATCAAGGTCATTAAGGGTGTTGCTGCATTTAAGATGGATGCCACAGCACTATCTATTTCTGTTTCTGCAAAAGCAAAGAGGTATACAGGAAAAAATGAACCCAAGAAACCAGAGATCACGATCCATTTCCACTGACTTTTATTTAGTTTTAACAAACTTTTGAATCCAACTAAGAGTAAGAAAAAAGCTGCAAACAGAATTCGGAAAGAACCCAATTGAAGAGGAGTTAATCCTACGAGTCCTTTTTTAATCAGGATAAATGAGCTTCCCCAAACTATAGAAAGAAGAACTAAATAGACCCATTTAAGATTTTTTACCGGCATTGCTTCAGAATAAGATTTAAGTAGGCGAAAATAGGCAATTGTCAACAATAAAAAATCCAATGCATCTCTCGACACATTGGACTAATTATAGAATTATAATTATTAATTAACTACTCATTCTCGGTAAGTGGAATAGGGAATTGTGTAAACACATCATCTCCCGGTCTGTCTATAGGTAAGGTATTTAAAATATCATAACGTCTGGCATCAATCCATCTATGCCCTTCTCCATATAGCTCATAACGTCTTTGCTTCAACATTTCTGCAGTTAAGGCAGAAGCGGTATTTGCACCAGAATAATCTGATAGCGAGGCAGCATTTCTAATTACATTTAATGCTTTCACCACTTCCTCCGGATTGGTGTTAATATTAGCTTCAGCATAAAGTAAAACAAGTTCAGCATTCCTTATTATTGGAACATTATCTGTTCTAGACTTAAATACAAAGAAATCATAATCTCCAGAAAGGCCATCAAAAGTAATGGTCTCATCTCTCAAGCTTGTCTTAGCATCTATACGATCATCCCCAGCCTCTGCATCTGTAATGAAATCTGGCTGAACAATTCTAACTCCAGCAGCAGAAGCATTTTGTTGGAAAAATACCGGATTAGGAAGGTCGTTCTGATCATCTGAGAAAACATAGTAGATACCTTCAGAAAGATCTCCATTAAGGTCTAAGAAAGAATCTCCCAAAAAGCTTAATACGGCAGAAAAATCTTCTTGATACGCGGCAACTCTAGCAGACAACCCCTTATTAACCTCTAAAAATGAAGAAGGATCGTTAAATCCATCAAAACCAGCAGTCATGCTAAAAGGAAATGAATCTCCTCCAGCAGCTAAATTACTAGCTCCTTCTTCTAACATAGCTCTAATCGCAGATAAAGCTTCAGATTTTGAAACAATTGGCCCCAAATTCTCCGGATCATTCACATCTATTCTAATACCATTTTCATCTGTTAGATTTAAATTCATCAATAGCTCATGCGCTTTAATGGTCTTTAAGAGTCCTTCGGTTGCATTTAATTCACCTTCAGTAAAATCTGCAGTAGAGTTATCTAATGCTTCTAGTATAATATTTACATTCTTTACAGTTCTATATCTTGCGGCCCAAGGCGTGGTAATATAAAAGGTATTATTATCTAAAATGGCATTCTCTCTTCCCAAGAGATCTGCCGTTAGCCTAGGGTCTGAACTTGAGAATCTATAAAACTCACGTCCCAAAACTCCGGTATCGTCATAATAATTTCCAAGACCAACTCTCATGCTATAAAAAACTCCTCCCACGAGATCCTGAAGATCACCGCGAGAAAGATCTTCTACCAAAGAACCTACTTCCGGACCGTTTAGATCTGAAAACTCTTCTACGGTGCAGGAAGTTGTAAGTAAGCCTGCAACCATCAAGATTGATATTTTATTTAAAATTTTCATATTAATATTTTTTAAAAGTTAAAGGCTACGTTAAACATATATCTCTTGGAAGATGGAAAAGGAGTTACCTCAACGGCATTAAAAATACCACCTCCTCCAAAGTTGGAAACTTCCGGATCGTAGCTGTTATAATCGAAAATATTAATCAAATTGTTTCCGGAGAAACCAAATTTAATTCTGTCAAAGGTTCCGTTTAAGAAAGAGTCTGTAATAGCAGAAGGTATAGTATAATATAAACCAACCTCTCTCAATCTTAAATATCCAGAATCTTCAATAAATACTGCTGCAGAAGAACCTAACTGACTAACACGATAAGGCCCGTTTCCAATCTGCCCTTCAGGATCTAGATCTATTTCATCATAATCATGACTAGTTCCACTTAAATCTGTTAAAAGCGCAGTTAAATTGATATTATCTCCTCCTTTTTTCCATTGCCATAAGAAATTGAAATCAAAACCTTTATAGCTTATAGAATTATTAAAACTCATTTGAAAATCTGGCTCTGCATCTCCAAACTTTTGTAAACCGTTAGCATCTGGATCTGGCCCTATCCCAACAATTTGAGTAGCACTTTTACCTTCTTCAATTCTAAAGGTACCAAGCGTGGCTCCAAAACCACCTGCATTAAATGCCGGAACATCTAATCTGGTGATCTCAGATTTGTTCTTAAAAAAGTTCATTCCAAAATCCCAGTTAAAATCTTCACCTCTAAAAATAGCTGCATTTAACGCGATCTCTACCCCTTTATTCTCAAGACTACCTGCATTTACAAATTCTGTAGTAAATCCTGAGGAAGGTTCTTTAGAAGCATTTAAGATAAGATCGTCTACGGTTTTGATATAATAAGTAAGAGATCCTGTTAACCTGTCATTAAAAAATCCAAAGTCTACCCCTGTTTCAAATTCCTTTTGTCTTTCCGACTTCAGATCTGGGTTACCTCTGGTTCCAATAAGGCTAATTCCTTTTAATGTTACACCGCCCTGTCCTACATTGGTAAAACTGTTGTAAGATGTAAACAATGCTCCAATTGGTGGAAAGTTACCCGCCTCACCATAAGCAGCTCTTAATTTTAATTGGTTAAATTTTGAATTCTGATTCCAAAAGCCAAACTCATTTAAGTTTAAAGCAACCGAAGCTTTTGGATAATAGTTAAGTTTATTAGCATCTCCATTGTTCGAAGATTTATCACCCCTCACCCCAATTGTTGCAATTACTTTATCTTGAAAATTTACTTCTTCTTGCGCAAAGAAACCTGCATCTTCTTGCTTCAATCTATTTTGATCTACACCGGTATTAGTAGCCTGATCTACATTTGTTTCTGAAGCGACAAGATCTGTAGCGGTAATTAAATAACCATTTCTGTCAAAATATTCTCTGGTTAAACCTGCCTGAGTTCTAAAATTGATATTATTGTCTGTAAAGTAATTATGTACTAAGAATGCAGATAGATTATAGTTCTTATTTTGAGTACTTCCCTGCACAGATACACCATTCTGTCCTCCATTAGAAGGTTTTTGAAATTGAAGTTCTTTTGGAAAAAATGCCAATGTATTAAACCCATAAAAATCTAAACCACCACGTAAAATTAGTTCTAAGTTAGACTTATCATTCCTGTAAAGATCTATGTTAGCAGAACCTCCCATGATCAATCTATTGATCTTTTCATTATTAGTTACCAGATCTCTAGTTTGTAAGATATTGGAAGATCCTAATGGGTTATCAGGATAGTTCCCGTTTTCGTCTGGAAATAATTGCAACCAAGGCACAGTTCCTGTTAAAGCAACTCCCACTGAGGTTCCTGTATTATCATTATTAAAGTACCCTCTATCAGAAGAAGAATGAATGTAATTAGTACTCAGCGCTAATTTCACGAAATCATTAGCACGATGATCCACATTCAATCTCAAAGATATTTTCTCATATCCGGTATTGGCAACAATTCCATCTTCACTATTGTGCGTTACTCCGGCAAAGAACTTGGTTTTCTCTCCACCACCACTAGTACTAAAGTTAGTTATAGTAAGCAGCCCTTTATTCCCAAATAGTTCCTCTTCATAATCTACAAGTCTATTACCATCTCTGGCATCTATAAAATCCTGAACAGCGGCATCTCCAAAAGATTCTCTTACTCTATCTTCATTATAATCTCTAACACCTAATAGATTAATTACTTCCGTCCATCCTACAGATTGTGAAAATCTATAAGAAGTTTCTCCTGCAACTCCACGTTTGGTAGTAATAATAACTACCCCTGCTGCAGCTCTACTACCATAGATAGCGGCGGCAGACGCCCCTTTTAAAATCTCTATGTTTGCGATATCTTCCGGATTTATATCTGCAATCCTGTTGGATGGGTTATCTTGATTGGAAGCACTACCTCCCGCCGCGGCGCCAGATACAGCGTTTAAACCTGCTGCTATAGAAGAGTTATCTACATAAACTCCATCTACAATATAGAGAGGTTGTGTATTTCCTTGTATAGATGTAGCTCCACGCAATTTAACTGAAAGTCCTCCTCCCGGAGCTCCGGAGTTTGCACTTACAATAGCACCTGGAAATTTACCGTATAGCGCACCATCCAAAGTTGGTGGTGTGGTAGTTCCAACAAGTTCTGCAGCAGATATAGAAGCTACAGCGTTAGCTGAATTGGTTCTTTTTACAGAAGTTGCCAAACCTGTTACTACAACTTCGTCTAAAGCTGCGGCAGATTGAGCAAAATTAATAGCCATGGGGGAATTACTGGTTACATTAATCTCCTGAGTCTCAAAACCAATATAAGAAAAGACCAAGATTGTAGGGAGAGCATTGACTTCTAAAGAGAAAACACCATTAAAATCACTTGTGGTTCCATTAGAAGTACCTTTTTGAATAACATTCACAAAGGGCACCGGTTCTCCCGTAGATTCGTCAATAATTTTACCGTTAAGCGTTTCCTGAGCCATTAATATTGACGGAAACACAAATAGCAAAAATATCAACCTAACGCATCGTAATTGAATTTGCCTCATAACTCATATTTTATAATTAGTTTAACTAAAATATGAATTAATAACAAACAAACAGTTATTATATAGAGAAATGTGTTTGTTTAAACACCAAACATTGAAAGATTGTAATTTTAAAACTTAAAATATTAACAACTCAATTCCACTTTAAAGTTTCCATAAGATGTCTCATATCTTTCTTTATATAGGCAGCTGCAGGCATAATAGAATCAAAATTTGGTCTTTGGTTGAAGTAAAGAGATCCGGTAAGAAAATGCTTCGTGCTATCTGTAATATAAAATTCTGCCTGTGATGCAGCGTTCCCATCTATTTCGTAGAACATACCATAAGCTCTATGTTCTTTATTTTCATAGATATCTCCTTCAATAAAATCTGCCTTTATGGTATGCTGTAAAGGAAGTTTTTGAGCGTCTGTTAATAAAGAATCTAAGTTGTTATTAACTGGCTGATATGTTAGAAATATTGCCGCATCAAGCAATGGGTATTTAATATTTATCCAACACGGTTTATTATTTTGTGCTTGTATTATATTTGAAATTTGATTCATTTCAAAGCTATAGGAGCAATTAAGATCTATGGTAGTATAATTAGCTTCCGGATAATTTAGCGCCAGAAAAGCATTTGGCTTTGGCTGTTCCTCATCTTTACAACTCAAAACAGCCAATAGAATGAATATGCTAAAAATCAACTTTCTCATACGTCTTCTATGCTCAATTTAATCTGTTTTATCCTTTTATCATCTATCACTTCAATTATAAATTTATAATTTGAAAAGAAGATGATCTCATTCTTTTTTGGAAACCCTCCAGAGATCTCTAATAAGAAACCAGCCAGAGTTTCAGATTCTCCTTTATTCTCTTCAAATTTAGAAGCATCTTCAAGCTTAATGATCTTATAAAAATCTTTTAAAGGGGTCTTACCTTCAAAAACAAAGTTTTTATCGTCTAATTTCGAGAATATTAAGTCCTCATCATCAAACTCATCACTTATATCTCCTACTATCTCCTCTATAATATCTTCCAAAGAGATCAATCCGCTGGTTCCTCCATATTCATCTACTACAATAGCGAGATGTATCTTCTTAACCTTAAATTCATTAAGCAGATCATCCAACTTTTTATTTTCAGGAATGAAGTAAGGATCTCTTACTAGACTTGTCCAGTCAAACTCTTTTTTATCAAGATAGGGCAGAATATCTTTTACATATAGAATCCCTGTAACCTGATCTACATTTTCTTTATACACAGGAATTCTTGAATAACCATTTTCTATGATCTCTGGTATGATATCTTTAAATGGCTGACTTTCATTTAAGGCGAAAATATCCATTCTAGGTTTCATAACCTGTTTTGTATCTGTATTCCCAAAAGAGACAATTCCCTTTAAAATCTTTTGCTCCTCATGGGTGGTATCTTCATCTCTGGTAAGTTCTAGCGCCTGAGATAGATGATCTACACTTATATAACTTCGTTGCTTCCCCAATCTTTCATGAATAAAGATGGTAATGGCGCGCATAGGAATACTTAAGGGAGAAAAAATAAAATCGAGAACGTTTAAAGGATATGCCATGAAATTAGAAAATTTCACATTATTCCGGCTAGCATAAACTTTAGGAAGAATTTCCCCAAAGAGCAAGATTAAGAAAGTTACCAATCCTACCTCTACCACAAATTTAAAGTTAACACCAAACAACACAGCATTCATTCTTCCAAAGAACTCATCTGTAAGGGCATTAAACAATAGAACTATAGCAATATTAATAGCATTGTTAGCAACAAGTATGGTTGCAAGTAGCTTTTTAGGTTTTTCAAGAAGTTTTACAACTATCTTCTGGCTGTTGCTTCTATTACCATTTTCTGTTATAAAGTTGGAAGGTGTTAACGAAAAGAAAGCAACTTCTGCCCCAGAAATGAGAGCAGAGAAAATTAGTAACACAAATATCATCACAAAACTGAATATTTGCGATATATCTAAAGAGAAAAATAACGAAATTAAACTGGGAGGATCTGGATCCAATGGCTATGATTTTAGTTAAACTTAGAAGGGTAAATCGTCCTCTTCTTCTTGATTATTCATTGATTGCCCTGAGGCGGTATCGTTTTTTACAGCTGTATTAGGTTGTGAATAACCTCCATTTTGAGGAGATTGAGATTGAGGCTGTGATGAAGGTGCTGATGTTTCATTTTTAGGAGTTAAAAAAGTGAAATCTGTACACTGTATCTCTACAGAATATCTTTCCAAGCCTTTTTCATCTGTCCATTTTCTATTCTTTAACCTTCCTTCTACATAGACCTTATCACCTTTTTTAAGATATTTCTCACAGATCTCTGCTGCTTTATTTCTTACAACTATATTATGCCACTCTGTATTTTCTACACGTTGACCGGTAGATTTATTGGTATATACTTCATTTGTTGCCAAAGGAAATCTACCTATAGCACCTCCACCTTCAAAATAATGCATTTTTACATCATCTCCTGTATGCCCTATCAACATTACTTTGTTAAGTGTGCCTGTCATAATTGAATAAATTTAATGCGCAAAATTACCGCTATTTGATTGATTAACATTTTAAAAATAGATAAAATTATTAAGTCTATGTTTAACAAAATTATAAATCTGGAGGGTTAAATCTTAAAGTCACTATTAATAAGAGAAACTATAGTCATTTAAAAAATTTGCAATAAGCACCGGAACCGGATATTCCGCTACAGACGATATAGAGATTGCAGTATTTGGAAGTTCATTTTTATCTACAATCCAAAACCTTGTGTAAATATGTTGATGAGATAATTTATGTAAAATAGGGGCATCATTATATAAGGTAACCCCTAAAGGTTCATTTTTAGAAAATTCAGAAAATTCCATGTGCGATTCAATTTCTGAAGCTTCTTTAAGTCCTTCTGTTTCTATTAAGGGAAACTGATACAATCCTTCCCAAATTCCCTTTCCTGTTCTTTTCTCAAGTAGTGTCTTATTCTCACTAGATTGAAATACCAGGTAATTAAAATACCGTTTTTTAATTTTAGTCTTCTTGATCTTCACCGGCAACTCTGCTATTCTGTTGTTCTGAAGAGCTAAACAACTATCACTTAAAGGGCAAGATGTACATAATGGAGATTGTGGCTTACACTGCAAGGCTCCAAATTCCATAATTGCCTGATTATAAGTAGCAGGATCTTCTTTATCTAACAATTCTTGAGCCAACTGTTTAAATTCTTTAATTCCGGAAGAACTATTAATAGGGGTATCTATATCAAAATAACGCGCTAGCACTCTATAAACATTTCCATCTACTACAGCTACTGGTTCATTATAAGAGATAGAAGCTATAGCACTTGCCGTGTAATCTCCTACTCCCTTTAATTTTAGTAAACTCTCATAAGATTTTGGAAAGACTCCATTAAGATCAAAAGCTACATGTTTAGCAGTGGTATGTAAATTTCTAGCTCTGGAATAATATCCAAGTCCCTGCCATAGTTTTAAAACATCTTCTTCTGAAGCTTTTGCAAGATCAAAAACGGTAGGATAAGCACTAGTAAATGCCAAATAATAGGGTAATCCTTGCTCTATTCTTGTTTGTTGAAGCATAATTTCACTCAGCCAAATACAATATGGGTCACTGGTTTCTCGCCAAGGCAGCTCTCTTTTATTATTTAAGTACCAGTATGTCAGACTTTTATGAAATACCACAGATATAGATGTTTGATTGCAATAATAATTCTTTATTTGGTTACTATTTAATGAATTAGGATTGATTTATTGGAGATTTAATTCTTATATTTGCCCCCTTGAAAATTAAGAAACCCCAATAAATAGCACTAAAATGACGAAAGCAGATATCGTAGCCCGAATTTCAGAGAAATTAGGAATGGAAAAAGGTGATGTTCAAGCTACTGTTGAAACATTTATGGAAGAAGTAAAGACTTCTTTAGAAAGCGGAGATAATGTATATTTAAGAGGATTTGGAAGCTTTGTTATTAAAACAAGAGCTGAGAAAACCGGAAGAAACATCTCAAAGAATACGACTATCAAGATTCCAGCTCACAACATCCCTGCTTTTAAACCAGCAAGAGTGTTTGTAGATGGAGTTAAAAGTAATGTAGACGTAAAATAGAACACTTCTTAATATTAAAGAAGGATAATAGAATTATTAATCTTAAAAACTAACACTATGCCAAGTGGTAAAAAAAGAAAAAGACATAAGGTAGCTACTCACAAAAGAAAGAAAAGAAGTAGAGCTAACCGCCATAAGAAAAAGTAGTGCTCGCACTACTTTTTTTAGTAAAAGACGTTCTTTGAAAATGAAACCTTTATTATTTATAAAGTAATTAAGTGTTTCTTCAGGATTTAAAAACCCTGTGAAAAATTTAATGTTTAATCCATCCCGACACAATCGGGACAAAAATCTAATTAAAGTGGATAAAGAATTGATTATTAGAACCAGTTCTTCTGCTGTAGATTTTGCCTTAATAAAAGATGGAAAACTAGTTGAATTACACAAGGAAGAAGACGACAGTAATTTTGCTGTTGGCGATATCTTTATTGCCAAGATAAGAAAAGCTGTTCCCGGATTAAATGCCGCATTTGTAAATGTAGGCTACACAAAAGATGGTTTTTTACACTATCATGATCTGGGACCTCAAGTCTCTTCATTGTTGAAATTCGTAAAACGTGTAAGCACAGGTAAATTAAAAGACTATTCTTTACAGAATTTTACTTTTGAAAAAGACATTGATAAAGACGGCAGCATTGCTGAAGTCTTAAAATCAAATCAGTCGCTATTGGTACAGGTCATGAAAGAACCTATATCTACTAAGGGTCCGAGAATTAGCTCCGAGCTTTCTCTTCCGGGTAGGTATATAGTTTTAGTTCCTTTTTCTAACCGGGTTTCGGTTTCTCAAAAAATTGAGAGCAAAGAAGAAAAAGATAGACTTAAAAGATTAGTAAAAAGTATTAAACCTAAAGGGTTTGGTGTTATTGTACGTACCGTAGCAGAAGGCAAAAAAGTAGCAGAGCTGGACAAAGATCTTCAAAATTTGATGGATCGTTGGAAAGTCATGTGTAAAAAATTATACAAAGCACCTCATCCTTCCAAGGTATTAGGAGAGTTAAATAGA
The DNA here is from genome assembly GCF_900104765.1 of Gillisia sp. Hel1_33_143. Lineage (GTDB taxonomy): Bacteria > Bacteroidota > Bacteroidia > Flavobacteriales > Flavobacteriaceae > Gillisia. Next base: position 1,172,600 of record NZ_LT629737.1, on the reverse strand, counting down.
GCATCATCCATCTTAAGAGATGTGTTTAATGATACTTTCACTTCTATTTGCGTAGATGATGAAACGCTATATGTACAAATTAAAGATTATTTGGCAGAAATTGCCCCTAATAAAGAATCTATAGTAAAATTGCATCAAACCAATGTTCCCATTTTTGAAAAATTTGGAGTCGAAAGACAGATAAAAACTTCATTTGGACGCACCGTCTCTATGAGTAAAGGTGCTTACTTGATTATTGAGCATACCGAAGCCATGCACGTTATAGACGTGAACTCTGGCAACAGGTCTAATAAAGCTAAGAATCAAGAAGATACAGCCTTAGAAGTAAATCTAATAAGCGCTACAGAAATAGCTCGCCAACTTCGTTTACGCGATATGGGTGGGATTATTGTAGTAGACTTTATAGACATGAACAAACCCGAAAACAGGAAGGCCCTTTATGATCATTTAAGGGAAGAAATGAGCGATGATCGCGCTAAACATAAAATACTTCCTCCTAGTAAATTCGGATTGATTCAAATAACAAGACAACGCGTAAGGCCGGAAACTAATATCAAAACCAGGGAAGAAAATCCCAACGGAGCAGGTGAGATTGAGGCACCTATTATCGTAATTGATAAAATTAAGACCGACCTAGAAAGATTGATCAAGAAGAATCATAAAAAGATCACTTTGAGTACGCACCCATTTATTGCAGCCTTTTTAACAAGAGGCTTTCCATCGCCCCGCTCCCAATGGTTTTTTGACCATAAGCGCTGGGTAAAAATTTTACCAAGAGACGCTTACACGTACATGGAATATCACTTTCACGATAAAAACGGGGAAGTATTAGAATAAACTTATTATTCTTAAAAAGTAACGCCTTCATTAATTTGAGAGGCGTTTTTTTTTGCTATTTTTTAAATAATGACAAAGTGGCGAAGTAAGGGAGGAAAAAAGCGAAGAAATGAAAGAGAAACGCTCTAAAAAAGAGATTGGAGTACAGCGTCACTACATCACAGCATCACATCACACCTTCTTCCCATAAAAATATAACAAAAAAGACGTCTTAAAATCTGTAGAGAATTTCGCAGATTGATGTAGAAAAACTGTTAAACATGGTAAAACCTTAAGTAGAGTATTGCTTTATAACAACATCATTAATAGAAAATTTGCTAGATTGTCATCTACACATTTACTCGCTACTTTACATGTAGACCCAGAATATGCAAAGAATGAGAAAAAAAGAATTAGAAAAGTAATTATAAATTATGAAAATTCGAAAGTCAATGAATGCAAATAAATATGTATCACTAATTTTTATTTTATACTCCTTCGTATCTTTTTCACAAAAAAAAGAAGATGTGTATTTTGTGTTAGAGAATGGTAGTTCTGAATATACCATTAATAATATTATGCTTTGCGAAAAAATTCGGTTCATAAATTTATTGAACAAAAAAGAGTATGAATACCATCAAAAGAAAATAAAAGAAGCAAAAAAAAATGGTACTTATTATTTTGACCCAGAAAGTGGTAGAGATAATCTTAAAATAAAAGTTTCAAAATTAACTTTTGAAATAATATCAAAAGAAGAAATCAAAATCAAAGAAGATGAAATTAAAAAATTAAATTTAGTAGATTATAACTGGATTCAAACTACAAGTTGGAAAAAAGTAGCCAAACAGCCGGTTGAATTTAAAGATATTTATTTTCTAAAAAAAAGTAATAAAAACACTTATATCTTATATAAAGTAGAAGTAACTATCGTTGCATATTAATAAAAGTGTAACTAAGGGATTATAATTGAATTAGGGTGTATTACTAAATTTCAACTATATTATATTGTGTTTTTTTGTCAAAAATCCGATAAATAAAGAAAATTAAAGAGGCTTTCCATCGCCCCGCTCCCAATGGTTTTTTGACCATAAGCGCTGGGTAAAAATTTTACCAAGAGACGCTTACACGTACATGGAATATCACTTTCACGATAAAAACGGGGAAGTATTAGAATAAACTCATTATTCTTAAAACTAACGCCTTTCATTAATTTGAGAAATCTTATTTTTATTACCTCAACTTTCTAATGAATTTGGAATGATTAAAAACATCAAAATGTCTAATAAAATATTTAAATATTTTGTTTTAATTATTGGAGTCCTATTATATGGATGTGATCATAATGAAAAAATATACTTGGATTATGATGAGATTGTGCTTCATTCCAATATCCAATTCGATATAAAAAATGAAGATCAATCTTTTATGATTCACAATGAAAAAGATACAATCTATCTGAGTAGAATGGAAACAGAGATAAAAGTCAGAAAATTGGATTATTTAGAGAAAATAACAATTACTCCTATAGATACTGCAATTAAAAAACTTTCTAAAATCACCATTGATAATCTGCGTATAGAAAAAGAAAAAGGTTTACCTAAGTTATTTATTGTTGAAAAAGATTCTTTAAATAATGAAGTGAAGATTATTGAAGTAGGACAATCGTTTCTACTAAGTGAGGATAATTTTGATTTTGATTAAAAAAAGATTGATTAGTGGTGAATGAAATTAGATTTTTGATTTATTGTATATATCTATTTTTATTTATTGAAATTATACTCTTATAATTTTTTACATATTACCGCCTTTCATTAATTTGAGAGGCGTTTTTTTGTTAGAAGAAATTCTCTATCTAATTAAAGAAAAATGGCCTTTAAGCTCACCAAAGCCTTCAATTTTTATATGATACCAATAATCTGCTGCAGGAAGATCTTTACCTTCTAAAGTCCCATTCCAAGAAAAATTACTTCCATTGCTAGCTTTCAATAATTTCCCATACCTGTCATAGATCATAATTTGAGAAGAAGGAAAAGTTTCTACTCCTCTTAAAATAAAATTATCGTTGTAACCGTCTCCATTGGGCGTTATAAATTTTAGAGGGGAAATGTATGGAAATTGCAAGCTAACGGTATTACAACCACTCTTATCTCTCATATAAGCAGTATAAACTCCGCCGGGCTTTCCTAAAAATACATTTGAATCCTGAAAATTGACTCCATCTAGAGAATATTCAAAAACTCCGGTATTTACAGGAATGATCTCGATAGAATTCTCATCCGTTCTAACATCACTTATTTGCGCATCATCTATATCGTTAACAGTAAATTCTCTTGTTACGGCACATCCTAAATTTGTAGCTATTTCCACGGTATAATTGCCTTGTTGCGTTACTTGAATAGTCTTGGAATTTTCACCAGTAGACCACATATAATTAAAACCACTTACGCCTGCATCTAAAGATATATTTGAGTTTGGACATATCTGAATTGTTTCATCTTCCACATCTGGGATATTATCTAGAGTAATTTTAACTGCAGTTCTGGAACTTGGTTTACATTCTATTAAGGTGCTTTTTGCTTCCGCATAAAATATACCAGCAACATCTGGTTGATAATTAAAAGATTTGGCTTGAAGTAAGTTTCCGCCAGATGGAGCATCATACCAATTCACCATTTCATCTACCCCCGCTTTTACAGAAATTTGAGGTATTTCAGAATTACCGCAAACCACCACATCTCCGTTACTAACTGGCGCGGTTGGTACTGAAACCATCTGTACAAAAAAAGCTTCAGAAAAAGAACTACACAAATTATTAGTAAGATTTATACTATCCTCTGCCACCTTTACGCGATAATATGTGGATTGCACTAAATTCACAACCGTATAATTACTCTGATTTGCTCCGCTAATATCTGTCCAGTTAACTGCGTCTAAACTTCGTTGCCATTGGTAAGCATGTGTTTGATACACTGTGTTATCTGGTGTTGCTTTAAGATCTACATTGTACGGAGTATCTTCCTCGCAAACTCTCAAATTCATGTTTGATGAATTTCCAGCATCTATACTGGTGAGATCTCCACATGATCTAAAAATTATATCATCTATTGCAAGGTCATTTCCGCAACCACCTTCTCCATTATTAAACATTTTTAGAATCACATTATTCTGTCCTGGTGCGCTTTTAAAAGTTAGAGCGTATTCTTCAGCTAAAGGAAAAGCGGTAGAATTTATAGCACCTGTACTGCCTTCTTTCAAAAGCTGAGTATTGGTTTCATCCCAGATTTGAAATTTTACATTTACAGGAATATCACCATCAGCACAAGCACCACTTGCAGAATTATAAATATTCATCAGATAAGCCGAAAACTCATAGGTAGTATTTTCACAAAGTCCGGAAATATCTGTTCTATAGAACTGTCCTGCAGTGAAGCCGGCATTTATAATTAGCGCTTTTCCTCCAGAAGGAGTTAAATTTGGAGAATAAGAATGCCAGGATGGGATTTCACGCCCAATAATGCTAGATATGGTATATTCCCCATCTTGAGGATCTTGAGTTACATAACTATAATTAGTAATTCCTGCAGCCAACCTAGGGCCATATCCAGAACCTGTACCAAAGTCTTCTTGAAATATAGGATCACCTTTACTTCCATTACAAAAGCCTAACTGCCCATAAGAATTATTAAAACTAAGCACTAATGCTAACAACAATAAAAACCGAATCATCCTCAAATATACCTTATTTGATAAATGAGCAGATTATATCTTCTATAATATTTTAATTCTTAAAGCCTAAATGCTTTATATATAGTATTAGTATTGATAAAGCTGTATTTCTAAGCTTGTCTTTATACCTTTGTCTCTATGAAGGATAATCTATCACAAAAATCTTATACCGTTAAAGAGGCGACGCTCAAATTAGCGCAATTTTGTGCCTATAGAGATAGATCCCAAAAAGAAGTGGAAGATAAATTAAGGGAAATGCGAATGATCCCTCAAGCTTGTGAACAGATTATAATTGAACTGATGAGCGAGGATTTCTTAAATGAAGAGCGCTTTGCCAGAAGTTTTGTTCGGGGTAAGTTCAGAATTAAAAAATGGGGTAAAATAAAGATCACCCAGGAACTTAAAAAGAAAGAGATCTCTGCGCCGATAATCAAACTTGGGCTTACCGAAATAGATGAAAACGAATATTTAAATATTCTGGAACAGGTAGCAGAGAAAAAGCTTAATCTTATTAAAGAATCAGATCCATACAAGCGGAAAAAAAAGTTGAGTGATTACCTTTTGCAAAGAGGATTTGAATCTAATTTGGTCTATGAATTAAGCAATAACCTTATCAACTAATTTAAATATTGGCATGTGTTTTCTCCATGGCCTTCACATTTTTATAATCTATCCAATCCTGACCCTTCCACTTACGCATATAATTATCAAAATGTCTCATTACCACCAAATTATAAACAGCCTTAGAGATATTCAACAAACCTCTAGAAGTTGCTCTTAAGCTCATAGAAAATCCGGCAGTTAGATACGTCATTTGATGCCAATAACCTTCTGGCATATAAAGAGCCTCCCCATGTTTAAGCTCGGTAATATAACCTTTAGCTTTTTTAAGGGCCGGGAATTTTTTAAAATCTGGATTCGTGAAATCTATATCTTCCCTAGAGATAAGAGAGTGTGGAACCTTGTATAAATATTTACTTTCTGAAGGTGGATATAAGATACACTGTTTTTTTCCATTGAATTGAAAATGCAGAATATTAGCATAATCAATGTCATAATGCATAAACACTTTAGAATTAACACCACCAAAGAATAACATTGGTAACTGCTTTAAAAATCGAAGCCCCATTTTTGGGAACTTAAAATCTTCTTGAAGCTTAGGCACCTCTTTTAAAAGGTGATATAAGAATATTCTGTAATTGGTAGGTTTAGATTGAAGAAGGTCTATATATTCAGACATTTTCATCTCCATATGTGGCTGGTTGAACTTAAACTCAGATGTAATAGGACGATCATCGTAAAGAGGCACCGTTTTATTACCGGCAACTTCTTTAATATAATTTAGATCCCACTTTTTAAAAGCAGGCCAATCTTCTATTAAATGCTCAATTACAACCGGCTTTTGAGTCTTTACATATTGTTCTACAAAATCTTTTTTAGAGATATTTTTTACTCTAGGAATCTGTGCTAAGTTCAATCTATCTTCCATCATTCAATCCCTAAATTTTTATGCGTTTTGATTATCGCTTGTTTATTTTTATAGTCTATCCAATCTTGCCCACGAAGTTTGCGCATAAGATTGTCGAAATTCCTTAGCAAAATTACACTATTTAATACTTCTAATATCTTTTTTGGCGATCTTGGTAAGGATCTGAGTGTTAAAGACAAGCACGGAGTTTGATATTTTATAAAATGCCACCATTTACTTGGTATAAACAGTGCATCACCATGACCCAATACAGCTTCAAAACCTTTGGCTTTTGCAAGCGCAGGATATTTCTGAAAATCTGGGTCATCCATATCTATGATCTCCATACTCACTATAGAATAGGGAACTTTATAAAGAAATTTGGTTTGCTCTGGACCATATAGAATTACCTTTTTTTTACCTGCAAAATTAAAATGAAAGTTGTTGGCAAGATCCATATCATAATGCATCACTACCTTAGAACCTTCACCTCCAACAAATAAAACAGGTAGCTTCTTAAAGAATTTTATCCCCAATTCCGGGTATTTAAAGTCTTGTATAAGCTTCGGACAGTTTTGCAACAGATTAAAGAAGAACATTCTTAAATCTGTTGGGCCTGCCTTTACAATATCTATATATTCAGAAAATTTAAGCTTTTTCGCCGGAGCATGGCTTTTTTGCTTCCCTTTAGCTGGTTTTCCATCATATACAGGAACTACAACCTCTCCGGCTACTCGCTTAAAATAATCAAAATCCCACTTTTGTCTGGCAGGCCAATCTTTGCTAAGCTCTTCAAGAATTACAGGCTTTTGAGGAATAAAATATTCCTTAAGAAATTCTTGTTTAGAAATTCCTTTAACTCTTGGTATTTCTTGTAGATCAAGCTTCAATGATATATTAAACTTTAGTTTTTGCTTTTTCCTGAGCTTGTAGGTTCTTTTCTATTTGATGCCCTGGACGAGACCATTTTGGTTTTTCTCCCAAATTAGCAAACTTAGAATCTTCTGCAGAAACACTTTCCGGTTTTGCCTTTTTCTCGAATGCTTTTTGAGGATTTAAGCCTAAAGCTTTGAACATTTCCATATCCTCATTCACATCAGGATTTGGTGTGGTTAAAAGTTTATCTCCTGCAAAGATAGAATTTGCTCCTGCAAAGAAACACATAGCTTGTCCTTCTCTACTCATTTGAGTACGTCCGGCAGAAAGTCTAACCTGAGTTTCCGGCATTATAATTCTGGTAGTAGCTACCATTCTTACCATTTCCCAAATAGAAACCGGTGCCTGTTCTTCTAAAGGAGTTCCTTCTACAGGAACCAACGCATTTATTGGAACAGATTCTGGTTGAGGATTCAATGTAGAAAGCGCTACCAACATTCCGGCGCGATCGTCTATAGACTCTCCCATTCCAATAATTCCTCCGCTACAAACCGTTACATTGGTTTTTCTAACGTTTCCAATAGTATCTAATCTATCCTGATACCCACGTGTAGAAATCACTTCTTTATAATATTCTTCAGACGAATCTAGATTGTGATTATAGGCATACAATCCAGCTTCTGCTAAACGCTGTGCCTGATTTTCTGTGATCATCCCAAGTGTACAACAAACTTCCATATCTAGTTTATTGATGGTTCTCACCATTTCTAAAACAGAATCGAATTCATCTCCATCTTTAACATTACGCCAAGCCGCTCCCATACAAACACGAGAACTTCCCGATGCTTTTGCACGTAAAGCCTGAGCTTTAACCTGGTTAACGCTCATTAGATCATTCCCTTCGATATTGGTATGATATCTGGCTGCCTGTGGGCAATACCCACAATCTTCAGGACATCCGCCAGTTTTTATTGATAATAATGTTGAAACCTGAACTGTGTTAGGATCGTGATGCAATCTATGGATCGTTGCTGCTTCATAAAGCAATTCCATAAAAGGCTTATTGTAAATCTCAAGAATTTCTTCCTTGGTCCAGTTGTGTTTAGTTGCCATAAAAATTATTTGTATTCAAAAATAACTAAAACTAAGTCTTTCTGAATGTTTGTATTAAAAAGATTTATTTCCATATTCTCCAAAAACGGTGAGAACGTATAAATTTAACTATTGTTGATCAAAATTGAGACTGCATTTCCACCAAAACCTACTGCATTCACCAGTATATTTTTTAGTCGTGCCGGGGCTTTGCTGATAGTGGAAAAAGGAACTGGTATGAATTCCTGATGTTGAAGCATTAAAACAGCCAGCTCTAAACTTAACACTCCAGATGCTCCAAAGGTGTGCCCAATCTTCCATTTATTAGAAGTCATAGCCGGCAAATTATTTCCAAATAGCGCGCTAATAGCATTAATTTCTGCTTGATCTCCCTTTACAGTTCCAGGAGCATGCATTACCACAACATCAATTTCTGAAAGATCCATCTCTCCAATAGCCATTTTCATAGCTTTTTGGAAACATTCTCCATTACTAGAAATAGAAGCCGGATGATTTAGCCTTTCCGTAGCATATCCCACTCCCGAAATTTTGGCAATACAATTATCAGAATTAAGTTGAAGAGCTATTACTCCTGCCCCTTCTCCTAAGATCATGGTATTTCTTTGTTTTTCAATATCTAAAGCTCTGCACGGATAATTAAGATCTTCTGTAGCATAGATCTTCATAGCCTTCATCTGAGCTATTGTAAAAGGTGTTAACGCCGCCTCACTCCCTCCTACTAAAAATTTCTCTGCCATTCCACCATTTAACCAAGCAACGCCATTTAAAACTGCCTGTAATCCGGTGGAACAGGTTACGCTATGAGATATTTCCGGCCCTGTAGTTTCAATATCCTGAGCTACCCACGAAGAGATATTTCCTAAAGTAGTTGTAGGAGAAGCTAAAGTCTCTGCTTTGCCTGTTTCTAAGAAATTTTTATGATATTTTTCAAAAAGTCCGGTTGCACCTCTAGAGCTTCCTATATTTATACCGATCTCATCTCCCTTCTTCCAATTTGCTTCAGCTATTACTTTTCTAGAGGTATATATAGCGTACAACACTGAAAGATCAAGATTTTGAAAAACGGGATTAGAATTTCTAAGAAGGTCTATCTCTTCCTCTACATACTTTGGAAGATAAGCTGCAAAAGTTTCCTGTTCTCCAAAAAGTTTTTTAGAAATAAGATGCTTAGGGTCTTTATAGTTCTTCCATACCTCTTCTGAAGAATTTCCTAAAGGGGAAACAGAAGCTATGCCAGCTATATAAACAGGTGTTTTCAAAAGTCGCAATTTTTAAGCAAAAATAAGGCGTGATAAGGCATCTCCTAAATTATAAATCATAAAATTGATTCTTCTAAACACAAGTGTCATTAGATTAATAACTTAGAAATTATGAACTAAAAAAGTTCAAGAGCAGCTTCTATACTATTATATATTTTTTTAAGCTCCTGTTCATTAGTTACAAATGGCGCCAATATATAAATGGTACTTCCTAGTGGCCTCAGAAAAACGCCACTTTCCATAAAATGTTTAAAAAGCATATTTCTCACATTTCCATATCGCTCCATTTTCACATTAAGATCAAACGCATAAATAACACCAAGCTGTCTTACATTGGTAACTTTGGGATGGTCTTTTATTTTAGCATTAAAGTCTTGGTGGGACTTTGTTATTCTTAAGATATCATTTTGGATCTCCTCAGATCTCAGTAATTCTATTCCGGCAATAGCAGCAGTACAAGACAATGGATTGGCGCTGTAAGTATGCCCGTGAAAAAGTCCTTTAGAGATCTCATCTGCATAGAATGCATCATATACTTTTTGAGAGCAAGTAGTAATGGCCATTGGTAATAATCCTGCCGTTAATGCTTTAGAAAGACACATCACATCTGGCTGCTCCTCCATATATTCTGACGCGAAATTCTTTCCAGTTTTACCAAACCCGGTCATAACTTCATCTGCCACACAAATAATATCATTCGCTTTACAGATCTTTAAGATCTCATTTAAACCATTTGGATCATGCATTTTCATGGCTGCTGCACCCTGTACCAAAGGTTCATAAATAAAACCTGCAAGATTATATTCTGAGATCCTGCTTTTCAATAATTCCAAAACCTCCAGATTATTGTCTCCGGTAGGAACTGGAATTCTTACCACTTTAATAAAATGATCTTCAAAAGCTCCATTATATACCGATAATCCAGAAACTGACATTGCACCAAAAGTGTCCCCATGAAAACCTTCTTCAAAAGCTAACATTACCTTTCTATCATTACCAAGATTATGATGATATTGAAGAGCCATTTTAATTCCAATTTCGGTAGCAGTAGAACCATTATCACTAAAAAATAATTTTTGCTGATTAGACGGTAAGATCTCTATGAGCGCTTCAGATAATTTAATTGCCGGTTCATGGGTAAATCCGCTAAAAACCACCTGATCTAATTCCTGCATCTGTGCTGCCACCTTAGCGGTAATTGCCGGGTTACAATGCCCATACATACTAGTATACCATGATGCAATACCATCTACATATTCCTTACCCATGTCATCATACAAAATAGCTCCTTTCGCTTTTACGATAGGTAACATTTCTGAAGATAGCTTATGCTGTGTTAAGGGATGCCATAAGTGCTTCTGATCCCTTTTAGTGAGATCACTTAATTCTGAATTTATTATAGGTGACTTTATATTACTAGTAGACATTTTAAAATAATTTAAATGAAAGATCTAGAGACCTTTAAGACTCTCCTTAAATTTCTCTGCATATTCTTTAATCACATTTTTATCGAAATAAGGCTCCACATCAATTCTACCCACACAAGGAACTCCACTCATTTTTAATATAATGCTCTCTGTAGACTCTTTTTTTTCTCCATTAAAGATAATTCCTGCAATGTGAAGTCCTCTAGATCTTAGTGCTTCAAGAGTTAGCAGGGTGTGGTTGATGCTTCCCAGGTAATGTCTGGAAACAACCAATACGTTATCTTCTGGAGAAATTAAATCTGCAATTACCTCATTATCGCTAATAGGTACTAATAAACCACCGGCGCCTTCAATTACCATATTCCTATTAGTAGACTTCGGTCTATTAATATTCTTTGAAGTCATTTTAACTCCATCAATCTCTGCAGCTGCGTGCGGACTCATAGGAGTGTTTAGTGAAAAGCTGTTAGGATGAAAAATTGTATTTTCATTAGAGATCAAATTCTGGACTTTATGGGTATCAGAATTATCCAGATCTCCCGCTTGTATTGGTTTCCAATAATCTGCTTGTAAAGTTTCTGTTACAATTGCTGAAGCGATGGTTTTTCCAATTTCAGTTCCTATTCCTGTAATAAAATATGTAGACATTGATGTTTCAAATTAAATTAAGATCTCAAGCCATAAACAAATAAGATCACTCTATCTCAAGTGAGATCAAGATCGTTTTACAAAGTTACCTAAGAGATTTAGAACAGTTCTAATTTCTTCTGCTGAATTGTAGCTATGTACACAGAATCTAAGTCTTTCTTTTCCTAAGGGAACTGTTGGAGATAATATAGGTTTTACTTCAAAACCGTTATTTTTTAAATGCTCTGCTATCAATTTAACATTGCTGTTTCCAGGAATGATACAACTTTGGATTGCAGATTGACTATCTACAAAATACAATTTCAGTTCTTGGAAGATAATTTCATCCTTAAAGATCTTAATATTCTGTTTTAAATTTTCAATTTCTGAAGCATCACTTTTCAATTTTTCATACGCACAATAGATGGTTGCTACTGCATGAGGACTTAAAGCAGTGGTGTAAATAAAGCTTCTTGAAAAATTAATAAGATATTCTCTAAGCAAGTTACTGCCTAATATTACTGCTCCATGGCACCCTATAGCCTTTCCAAAGGTATTGATCTGTGCAAAAACCTTATCTTGAAGATCGAGCTTATGCACTAAGCCCTCTCCGGCGGCTCCAAAGATACCCGTAGCATGGGCTTCATCTACAATTAAAAAACAATCAAATTCTTCACACAGTTTTGATAAATTTTTAAGATCTGGCATATCACCATCCATTGAGAAAACAGATTCTGTAACTACATAAATATCAAATTGATTGGTATCACCAGAATTCTTCTCAATTAAAGCTTTAAGATGAGAGAGATCATTATGTTTAAATTTATAAGATCTCGCGTTACTGCTACCAATCCCATCTCTTATTGAAGCATGAGATAACTCATCATAAAAAATAATATCTCCCCGTTGTGGCACTGCAGAAAAAAAACCAATATTGGCATCATAACCGGAGTTAAAGATCAGACCCGCTTCTACATGATGAAAATCTGCCAACATTTGCTCTGCCAGATCGTATACCAAATGGTTTCCTGAAAGCAAGCGAGATCCTGTAGCCCCGTTTAGTTTAAGATCTAGATCTGATAATAAATTATGAGAGGCGTCATAAATTTGTGCATCTTGAGAAAATCCTAAATAATCGTTAGAAGAAAAGTCTATAAGACTAGACTGAGGTTTTAGTGTACGAAAGGAATTAGAAGATTTTCTGCTCTCAAGGCTTCGCACTAATTTTATAGGAGATCTTTGCATACTGCTTATTAATATTGACCTACATTTTATACATGCGTAGCTAAGAAAATAAATGTGTAGCTATTATCTTAAAGGTAAATGTGTTGAGTTTACTATAGCAAAACATCATTTTTAAAGAATATTCCTAATCTTCAGCATCTTTAATATGACTGAGATTATTCTCTGGTGTATCATCTGTTTCACTCTTTAAGATCTGAGAGTGTTTTTGGTATTTCCCATCCAGATCATCCATAACAGAATTCTTCCACAATCTAATCCCAGAAAAATAAGAGGTTCTCCCCAAAAGATGACCACTCACAGGTGCTGTAAGTATAATGAATAAGATAATAGCCATTACTCGTGTAGTAATAGAAAGTTCTTGAAAATAGATGGCTGCAGCTAGCATAAGTAACCCAATCCCTAAGGTAGCAGCTTTAGTAGTCACCGATATTCGTAAATATGTGTCTGGCATTCTAATGATCCCTACTGCAGCAAGGAAAACAAAGATCGTCCCAAAGAAAGCCAATACACCTACAGCAATTTCTGTCATTATTTATTTCTTTTTTGAATATAGTATGAAAATGCTACCGTCCCCAAGAACGCAATAAGCGCAAGGATCATGGCAACATCTAAAAATGCCGGCTGATTGGTTAGTATAGAATACGTTCCAATAAATCCAATCCCTGTGGTAATAATTAAATCTACCGCAATTATTCTATCTATAATGCTAGGACCCTTAATGAATCTTATCACTATTAAAATAACCGAAACTGTAAGGACCGGAATTACAAAGTAGCTTAAAAAATCTATTAATGTCATCTAAAAATTTCCAGTATACGTTTTTCAAATCCGTTCTTAATGCTGGCAATAAAACTTTCTCTATCCTTAATATACATAGAATGTACGTAAAGTACCTTTTTATCATTAGAAACATCTAAGCTTAAGGTACCCGGAGTTAGTGTAATAAGATTTGCCAACAAGGTGATCTCTATATTAGTTCTTACATCTAACGGTATCTTTACAATACCCGGAGTCATATTATAATTGGGCGTCATCACTTCATATGCTACCTCTAAATTCGCTTTTAAGAGCTCGTATAAAAAGAAGAATACAAAGGCTATGGCCTTGGGAACTATTCTAAAATACTTAGTATTAGTTCTACCCGTGGTGATCATTCTAAGCAATAAGAAACTAAGAGCAAATCCAAACAGGTAGTTAGGGAAGGTAAAATCTCCCGTTAGCGCTACCCAGATCACTGTAAGCATTATGTTAGATAAGAACCTATTCTTCATTACTTCAAGATTTGAGTATTATGCAATACTGCTTCTACGTATTGCTGATTATCCATAAGTTCTGTTGCGATTCTAGAGGAAAGCTGTTGTATATGCTCTGCTCCAAAACCTATATATAAAGATACCAGAGATAGAAATATAATAGGAGCGATCATCTGAGTTTTTTTGACGTTCGAAAGATTCGCAAAATATCTGAAATTAGTTTTCAATTCAGATTCCGGTTTATCTTTCCATACTACCGCAGCCCAGATCTTGGCAATAATAAATAAAGTAATTAAACTAGCAAAGAGAATTGCTCCTACCAGCCACCATTGTTGCGTTGTAAAACCAGCTTTTAACAAGGATATCTTTGGCCAAAATCCAGATAATGGAGGAATCCCTACCAATGAAAATAATGGTATTGCTATTAGTAAGCTTAATTTTGGATAATCTTTATACAATCCACCCATTGCCTGCACGCTATTGGTTCCTCGAATTCTATACATTAAACCACTTACCATGAACAAATTTGTTTTTACAACAATATCATGTATAAGATAAAAGATCGTTCCTGCTATAGCAACTTCAGTAAACAATCCAAGTCCTGCAATCATATACCCTATATGGCAGATTATGAGATATGAGAATACTTTTCTTAGGTTATTTTGCACTAAGGCACCAAGACCTCCACTAAATAGCGTTAACACTGCCATTACAATGATGGTATTTTGAAGAAATACATCTCCAACAAATATCAATGTAAATACCCTTAAAAGGGCATATACCCCAACCTTGGTAAGTAAACCTGCAAAGATCGCAGAAACTGCCGATGGCGGTGTATGGTAGGACGCCGGAAGCCAAAAATACAATGGGAATGCTGCAGCTTTGGTACCAAACGCTATCAGAAATAAAATGGCTGTAATCTCTACCAGACCTCTATTTTCTATAGCTGCAACCTTAACAGAAAGATCTGCCATATTCAAAGCTCCAGTTAAACCATATAGCACCGCAATTGCAGTTAAAAAGATGGTTGAAGCCAAGATATTCAGTGTAAAATACTTTACTGCGCCTTCCACCTGAGCCTTTTCTCCTCCCAATGTAATAAGCACAAATGAGCTAATAATTATGATCTCGAACCATACGTATAAGTTGAAAATATCTCCAGTTAAGAACGCTCCATTAAGTCCTAATAAAAGAAAATGGAGTATTGGGAAATATCCAAATCTAAGCCTCGCTGCAACAACAGAGGCAGAAGAGAAACTGGCAACCGCCAGACCAGATATTGCGGTAAGAAGCACTAATGTAGCAGAGAGTGTGTCTGCAACAAAGATGATCCCAAACGGAGCTTTCCAATTACCCGCTTGCACTGTTTGTGTTCCCCCATCAATAATATAAGCAAATAACCAAATGGATACTGCTACACTTATAACACTTCCTACTATACTAATTATCTTTTGCACCTCTATCTTGTTCCAAAAGAACATCAATAGAATGCTTAAAAACAACTGCAGCAATAGAGGATATAAAACTATTTGTTCTGTCATGAATCTTGGTCTATGGCGTTCATTTCATCTAAATCATCAGTCTTAACCACTTTATACGCCCTTTTAATAAGAATGATAGCAAAGGATTGTAATCCAAAACTAATAACAATAGCAGTTAATATTAATGCCTGCGGCACCGGATCTGCGTAAACATCATGAAAGATCTTATCTGTTCCAGGAATAATTGGAGGATGCCCTTTTACAATTCTTCCTAATAAGAATATAAGCAGATTGGCACCATTCCCAAGAATGATAATTCCTAAGATAAGTTTTACGAGGCTTCGGCGAAGGATCATATAGATACCTGCCGCATAAAGCACTCCAATCATAATAGCTAAAAGTACTTCCATAATTTAAGCAGATTCTGTAATTGTAAAAATAATGGTAAGGGTAACTCCAACCACTACTAGATATACTCCAGTATCAAAGAACATAGCAGTTCCTAGAGATCCTAGTATCGGGATATGATGAGGATACCACATTCCCGTCATAAACGGCATGTCTGCAAATATGATTGGAAAAATTCCGCTTAAAAAAGCAAGACTTAATCCTACCGGCATTAAAAATCCAGGATGTATTCTAATTAAAGGTTTAGTTCTTTCCAGACCGTGAGCAAATGCATGAAGCACCCATGCTATGGAAGCAATTAAGCCTCCCACAAACCCTCCTCCAGGAGAATAGTGTCCTCTTAAAAGAATAAATACAGAAAACAGCAAGAGAACCGGCAAAAGGTAGGTAGCTGCTGTTCTTAATATAATGGTTTTCATTACTTCTTAGTTTTTAATTCAGATCTTCTCCGTCTATCGTTTGTCACTTTTTTTCAATCTCAATTTAAGCAATCCAAAAACTCCTATGGCTGCTATTGCCAGTACGGAAATCTCTATCATGGTATCTGCCCCTCTAAAATCTACAAGTATCACATTTACCACATTTTTTCCATGAGCTAAAAGATAAGCGTTTTTAGCGTAGAAATCGCTTACCTCAGTATTCATAGGCTCAGCAAGTATTTCTAGAATTAGTATGGTAATTATAGCTCCAAAAGTTAATGATATGATCCCATCTTTAATTCGGACTTTATAATCTGAAAGTATCAAATATTTAGGCAATCTATAAAGTACTAATACAAATAATATTACGGTTAAGGTATCTATAGAAAACTGAGTCATTGCCAGATCTGGTGCACTATAGATTACAAACAGCATACAAATGGAATATCCAACTATGCTCATTGCAGCCACCGCAGCTAATCTAGATTTTGTAAATACAGTATATAGAACGGCTACCAGCATGATTGCACAAAGAGAAGCTTCATAAAAAGTAATCTCAGAAAGATTAGAATAATTAACAGAAAAAGTGGCTATTCTAAACAGGGCATATCCTAGCAGCCCTATAAGAACTACTATAATGGTTGATACATAATTTCTTAGATATCCGTTTTGAAAAAATTTAGTCCATTTGGCAGCAAAGAAATTTGCAAATACCCATAATTTTGTAGAAATAGTGTGTGGAGATATAAACTCTAAACGAGCAATCTTAGCTTCTAATGCCTTGGTAGGCTTCATGGTAAAATACATGATAGTCCCTATGGTAATAGTGAATAAGCTTAACCATAGCACCGTACTAAAGCCATGCCATAACTTTAAATGAACCTCTGCTCCATCTACACCCATTGCAGATACTACTGGCTTAATAAGAGATTCATCTATTAAACTTGGCACTATACCAAATAAGATTCCAGCAAATGCTAAAATTACTGGAGGTAACCATAATAGAATGCTTGGCAAAGTTAGATCTTTATAATCATCAGGAAGTTTACCGGCAAAAGGTCTTATTCCGGCAACAAATCCACCATAAAGCAACAATATTTTAGTAATAATAATAAGTGCTACCCACAATACCGGGCTGTTAACCAAATGCAGAGTAGACTCATAAGTAAGTTCTTTTCCTATAAAACCAATACTTGGAGGAATTCCCGCACTAGATATTGCAGCTAAGAATCCGGCGATAGCAACAGGAAATAAAACCCTTCCTAATCCTCTTAATTTGGTTGCGTCTCGAGTTCCAGTTTTGAGATCAATAATTCCGGTGATAAGGAATAATGTTGCTTTATATAAAGCATGAACTATTATAAAAACAGCAGCAGCAAACAAAGCATCTACCGTACCTTGACCTATTAAGAAAACCAAGATACCCAAGGCTGAGATTGTAGAATACGCTAAGATTCCTTTAAGATCTGTTCTAAAAATTATATGGATAGCAGAATAAACCATTGTAATCGCCCCAATAATGATCAAGGTAGAATTCCATAATTCTTGATTACCCAGTACAGGTGTTAATCTCATTAACAAATAAATCCCAGCTTTTACCATAGTTGCCGAGTGCAAATAAGTAGAAACCGGTGTTGGAGCTTTCATAGCTCCTGGCAACCAGAAATGAAATGGGAACTGAGCAGATTTAGTAAATGCCGCACCAAACATTAATATAACGATAAGGGCATAAAAAGGACTGGCAGCAATATCACTGCTCATAGCCAACATTTCTGAAATATTATAAGTACCAGTAACTGATCCTAAGAAAATAGCTCCTGCTAATAATGACATTCCTCCTAATCCGGTTATAGCCAATGCAGTAATTGCAGATTTTCTAGATGCCGGATTAGAGTTATTAAATCCAATTAGAAAAAAGGAGCTTATACTGGTAAGTTCCCAGAATACAAATAATGAAATTAAGTTATCTGAAAGTACCAAGCCAAGCATTGCAGCCATGAACATACTGAGATAACCATAAAATCTATCTAAATATTTATGATTTTTGAGGTAGACCGATGAGTACACAAAAACGAGAAAACCAATTCCTGTGATCATCAAAGAAAAGAGGAGCGATAAACCATCTAGTGTAAAACCCAAATTAACTCCAAATGATGGAATCCATTCAAAGTTCTGTCTAATCACTTCTCCATCGGCTATTCTACCAATAAATTGAATGAAATAAACAAATAATGATAAAGGGATTGCAGCCGAAAGTACTGCTAGTTTGCCTTTAAAAATCTTTCCGGCAACTACCAAGAACAGAGAAAATATAAACCCTAAAAGTATTGCTATTAGCATGAGTGAATCTAAAAATCAGTTCTTCGCAAATATAATAGGAATTATTGAGGTTTGTGTAGGTAAATATTACTTTAATGCAACACTATTTAGATCATTAAACGGTTACAATCTTAAAAATGAAATTACCTGTATTATGCTAATTGGTTTCTTAAAAAATTATGCATACAGTAAATCTATAAAATTAAAATAATAATAAATTATTGTTTTTCGATAATTAATATTTATGTTTGTTATTGTAAAACGATAATTTAATAGAGATGAAATCTTTACAACTTCTTAAACTGAGCATTGACATTTGTTTTATCATACTGATAATTGACGTTATTTTCTCTTTTTTTACTTATTTGATGCTTATACTCTATGGAGAACCTTTTACGGTTACCATAAATGATAGTCAAAAGGAAATTGTGGATTTGAGCTTCTCGTCAGGCTTGTTAATAATTAGCAATTTTGCTGTTACACTATTAAGCACTTATGCTATATACCTCTTGAGAAAATTGATAAGAAGTTTTTTTAAGAATTCATTTTTCACAAAATTACAGATTGCTTTGTTCAGACTAATTGGTCAGCTTATTGTTCTATCTGTAGTACTGCAGTTTATAGTTCACTTTTTCTCCACGATGCTACTAGAAAAAAGATTGGAAATTGGCGTTTCCGTAGATTCTGGTTATTATAGCAGTCTTTTTATTCTATCAATAGGTTTGTTTTTTATTTATATGAGTAAGCTCTTTAAAAAATCTAGAAGCCTTCAAGAAGAAAACGATCTAACCGTTTAATTTATATAAATCATCAATATGAGTCCATTTACAACACCATTAAAACCGTTAAAATTTTTCCTGAACTTTGTCTTTATAGTTGTCATTGCCTCTGTCTTATTAAATATTATTGGAATCTTTTTTATACCATTTTTCCCTGAATCAAAATTTCTCTTAGACTTTTTAGGTGTAACATTTTTTAGATGGGAATTTCCAGTAATTGCTTTAATAATTACCTCCATACTTTTAAATCTAGGTTTTATTTTTAGCCTATATGTATTTAAAAAAATTGTTAGTTCCCTTTTCGAATCTGAATTATTTAATCGTTTTCAAATTTCCAGTCTAAAGTTATTAGGACAATTGATTATTCTTCTGGTAATTTTAAAATCTATCTATACCATGTTTTCAAATATAGTTTGTGGAAAAAGTGGAGATATAGGTATACATATATTTTCATTTGATTCCAATTTTATGGCAGTTTGTTTTGGACTGTTTATGATATACTTGAGCTATATTTTCAAAAAGGCTAAATCCCTTCAAGAAGAAAACGATCTAACCGTTTAAGTATGTCTATAAACATAAATCTAGATTCAGTTCTTGAGAAAAGAGGTATGAAAAGCAATGAGCTGGCTGAACTTATTGGAATTACCACTGCAAATCTTTCGATCCTTAAAACAGGGAAGGCAAAAGCAGTAAGATTCTCCACTTTGGAAGCAATCTGTAAAGCATTAGATTGTCAGCCGGGGGATATTTTAGAATATATAAATGAAGATTAAGTTCAAGGTTTTAGGAATTGATTAATTTAGAGTCCAAATTCAAAAATATCTATGTATAAATTTCTTTTTTTCCTGCTTATTACAGCAGTATCCTTCGGCCAAACCAATACTTATCAAATATCATTTGAAAATGCAGCACATCATGAAGCTACAGTAAACGCCACATTTCCAAACATTAAAAGTCATACTTTAAAAGTTGAAATGAGCAGATCTTCTCCCGGGAGATATGCGGTTCATGAATTTGCTAAAAACGTTTACAACTTAAAAGCCACCAATGGCAAAGGGGAAGAACTTACCACCTCAAGACCGGACCCTTATTCTTGGGAAATTTCTGATCATGATGGAACCGTAAATATCTCCTATACGCTCTTTGCCAATCATGGAGACGGAACGTATTCTCAAGTAGACAACACCCATGCACATTTAAATATTCCAGCTACTTTCATCTTCAGCAAAACTTTAGAGCATAGACCTATTGAAGTTACCATTGATATTCCAGCAAATTCAAACTGGAAAGTCGCAACTCAATTAAAAGAGCTTTCTGCCACAAAATATGCTGCTCCAGATCTTTATTATTTTATGGATAGTCCTATGGAAATTAGTGATTTTGATTTGAGATCATTTAATATAGATGGTCAAGACATTCGTTTTGCACTACATCATCCAGGTACTAAGCAAGAATTCGATGAGTATTTTGAAAAGGTCAAAAAAATAGTTGAACAGCAAAAGTTGATTTTTGGAGAATTACCAAAATATGACTTTGGGAACTACACTTTTTTGGCTTGCTATATGCCAAATGTTACAGGCGACGGAATGGAACATAGAAACAGCACTATTTTAACCGATGTAGAAAGTTTAGCTGAAGGAGGAATGAAAGGAAATATTGGCACCGTATCTCACGAATATTTTCATTCCTGGAATGTGGAAAGAATTAGACCTGCAGATCTAGAACCTTTTGATTTCACAAAAGCAAACATGTCTGGTTCTTTATGGTTTGCAGAAGGTTTTACAAGCTACTACACCAATCTTGTTTTAACTCGAGCTAAAATCATTAGTCCTGAAGATTATATAAAGAGCTTAAACGGCACTTTTAATTATGTTTGGAATTCTCCTGCTCACAAATATTTTAACCCTATAGAGATGAGCTATCAGGCTCCCTTTGTAGATGCTGCAACTTCTGTAGATGCGGTAAATAGAGAAAATACTTTTATATCTTATTATTCCTACGGAAGTATTTTAGGATTAGCATTAGATCTGAAATTAAGAGAAAATAACCTTAATCTGGACGATTTCATGAAATTGATGTGGATAACTTATGGGAAACCAGAAGTTGCTTACACTATTAAAGATATTCAAACAACATTAGCTAAGTATGCAGGGCAAGAATTTGCAGATGAGTTTTTTAGTAATTACATCTACAAAAGCGAAATGCCTAAATATGCTGATCTCCTAAAAACTGTAGGACTAAAATTAGAACAGCTTAAAGAATCGGCATACTTCGGGGCGTCGGTAAAAGAAGATGATAATAAATTAATTATTTCAAGTAATCCGAAAAATGAAAGCCCTGCTTATAAAGCATTTTTATCTGAAGGAGATGAAATAAAAGCAGCAAACGATTCAATTATCTCAAGCAAAAAAGCATGGTCAGAGCTTTTAAAATCAAAAAAGTCTGGTGATAAACTTCAACTTGTAATAGTTAGAAATAGACAAGAACAAAAAACGGAAGTTACTTTAGAAGAGGATCCCGCTTACACCATCAGCATAGACGCAAAGGCAGACAAGAAAGCGGTAAAAATGAGAGAAACTTGGTTAAAATCTAAGTAAAATTATAACTATTAAAAAAGCCAGTTTCATTGGAGCTGGCTTTTTTTTTGTGGTAATGATAAGAAAATCGCTATATAAAATCTATAAAAGCAAAAATCCCAAACTCTAAATATTAGAATTTGGGATTTTAAATATTGTGTTATGCTATTTAATCTGCTAGAACAATGGCTTTATTATCCTTCATTTCAAGCACTCCTCCTTTAATAGGATAGAAAAAAACATTAGAACCTTCTTGTCTAAAATCTTTAGAAAGACTCTTTATCATTTCTGGATTTGCAGAAGATGCTAAATTGATCTTCACTTCTCCTTCCACTAAAAGAGAAACAATAGCAGCATGATGATTAAGCATTTGAAATTCCCCATCTATTCCGGGAACTTTCACAGCTTCTACTTCTGCGCCAAATACTACTGCTTCAGGAGTAACAATTTCTAAATACATATTTTTTCAGTATTGAGTAATTAGTATTGAGTAGTGAGTTTTAAATACTAACTACTCAATACTCAATTCTATTTTAAGATTCTGCCAACATTTTCTCTCCAGCTTCAATAGCTTCTTCAATAGTCCCTTTAAGGTTAAAAGCAGCTTCTGGTAAGTGATCTAATTCTCCATCCATAATCATATTAAATCCTTTGATGGTTTCTTTAATATCTACCAACACTCCTTTAAGACCTGTAAACTGTTCGGCTACGTGGAAAGGTTGAGATAAGAAACGTTGTACACGTCTTGCTCTATATACCGCTTGCTTATCTTCTTCTGAAAGTTCTTCCATCCCAAGAATAGCAATAATATCTTGTAATTCTTTATAACGTTGTAACAACTCTTTAACTCGTTGTGCACAACTATAGTGTTCTTCACCTAAAATTCCAGCAGTAAGGATTCTTGAAGTAGATTCCAAAGGATCTACTGCAGGATAAATACCAAGTTCTGCAATCTTTCGAGACAATACCGTTGTTGCATCAAGGTGAGCAAAGGTTGTTGCCGGTGCCGGGTCAGTTAAATCATCTGCAGGAACGTAAACCGCCTGTACAGATGTAATAGATCCATTTTTAGTTGAGGTAATACGCTCTTGCATGGCACCCATCTCAGTTGCTAATGTAGGTTGGTAACCTACCGCAGATGGCATACGTCCAAGAAGTGCAGACACTTCAGATCCAGCTTGTGTAAAACGGAAGATATTATCTACGAAGAAAAGTACATCTTTTCCTTGTCCATCTCCTGCTCCATCACGGAAATATTCTGCTATTGTAAGTCCTGAAAGTGCAACTCTAGCACGTGCTCCAGGTGGCTCATTCATTTGTCCGAATACGAAAGTTGCTTTAGAATCTCTTAAAGCTGTTTTATCAACCTTAGACAGATCCCATCCACCTTCTTCCATAGAATGCATAAAGTCATCACCATATTTAATAATTCCAGACTCTAACATCTCTCTTAAAAGGTCATTCCCCTCACGAGTTCTTTCTCCAACTCCAGCAAATACTGAAAGTCCACCGTGACCTTTGGCGATGTTATTAATAAGTTCCTGAATCAATACAGTTTTACCAACTCCTGCTCCACCAAAAAGACCAATCTTACCACCTTTTGCATAAGGCTCAATAAGATCAATTACTTTAATACCGGTGAAAAGAACTTCAGTAGAAACTGAAAGATCTTCGAATTTTGGTGCCTGACGGTGAATTGGCAATCCAGCATCACCAGCCTTAGGCAAGTTATCCATTCCATCTATGGCATCTCCAATTACATTGAATAAACGACCATAAACCTCTTTTCCAATTGGCATTTGGATTGGTGCTCCAGTAGCAATTACTTCTACACCTCTGCTCAATCCATCAGTAGAATCCATAGATACAGTTCTTACTGTATTTTCACCAATGTGAGATTGTACCTCCAAAACCAAAATAGAACCATCTTTTCTGGTAATTTCTAAGGAATCGTAAATTTTAGGCAAATCAGCATTATCTGAGTTGAAAACTACATCAACTACAGGACCAATGATTTGTGCAACTTTACCTGTGACTTTAGACATTATCTAATTCTTTAAAGTTTAATATTAAAATCTTTATAATTCTATTTGATAATCTCCTATAAATAAGAATATACCAAAATTCATTTTCAGGCTGCAAAGATAGTTTTTCTTTATAAAATAAAACAGGCTCTTACGCAACTTTTTTCGAGAAATTAAAATCTTCTCTATTCATTAAAATCATTCAACTTAACTACGCCAAATGTAAATAGGGTTGAAGAAAATATAAATTCCTATTATTTAAAAATAAAAAACCCTTCCGGAATATTCCGAAAGGGTTTTAACTTTTATGCTATACTCTGCCTATTCAACAGTAACAGATTTAGCCAAGTTTCTTGGTTGATCTACGTTCTTACCTAACATTACTGCTATATGGTAAGACAACAATTGTAATGGAATAGTAGTTAATAATGGAGTTAAAGATTCTAAGGTTTCAGGAATCTCTACTACATAATCTGCTAAGCTTCTTACTTCTTCATCACCTTCCGTAACAACAGCTATGATCTTACCTTTTCTAGATTTGATCTCCTGTACATTACTTACCACTTTATCATAATGTCCTTTCTTAGTTGCAATAACAACTACCGGCATCAATTCATCTATTAAAGCAATAGGACCATGCTTCATTTCTGCAGCAGGATAACCTTCTGCATGAATGTAAGAGATCTCTTTTAACTTAAGCGCTCCTTCTAGTGCTACCGGGAAATTATAACCTCTACCTAAGTAAAGACAGTTTGGAGCATTTTTATATTTATCTGCAATTACTTTAATATGTTCGTTCTCTTCTAACACCTTAGTGATCTTAGCAGGAATTCTATCTAACTCTTGCAAGTGCATTCTAAAGTCTGAATCTGAGATAGTACCTTTATACTTAGCAAGCTTTAAAGCCATTAAGGTTAAAACGGTGATCTGCGTTGTAAATGCTTTGGTTGAAGCTACACCAATTTCTGGTCCGGCATGTGTATAAGCACCTGCATCTGTCTCTCTAGAAATAGATGATCCAACCACATTACATACTCCAAATACGAAAGCCCCTTTTTCTTTAGCTAATTTAATAGCTGCCATAGTATCTGCAGTTTCTCCACTTTGAGAAATAGCAATTACCACATCATTTTCATAAATAACAGGATTTCTATATCTAAATTCTGAAGCATATTCTACCTCTACAGGTATTCTTGCTAAATCTTCGAAGATATATTCTGATACTAAACCGGCATGCCATGAAGTACCACAAGCAACAACAATAATTCTTTTAGCATTGGCAATACGATCTATATTATCATCTACACCAGCCATTCTAATGATGCCCTCGTCAACAAGCATTCTACCTCTATAAGTATCTGTAATTGCGTTAGGTTGTTCGTAGATCTCTTTCATCATGAAATGATCATAACCACCTTTTTCAATTTGCTCAAGATTAAGTTGTAATTCTTGTACATAAGGATCTACTAGTGTATCATCCTGAATTTTTCTAACCTTGATCTCTTTATCTAATCTTACCACTGCCATCTCTCCATCTTCAAGATAGATAGCATTACTCGTAAACTCAATAAATGGTGAAGCATCTGATGCAATAAAGTATTCATTTTCACCAATTCCAATAGCCAAAGGACTTCCTAATCTTGCTACAACTAACTCATTAGGTTTTCTCTTATCAAAAACTGTGATTGCGTAAGCTCCAACAGTTTGATTTAATGCGATCTGAACAGCTTTTCCTAGCTTTATATCTTCTTTAGACATTACATCTTCAATAAGATTCACTAAAACTTCTGTATCTGTATCAGACTGAAAAGTATACCCTCTTTTTACAAGTTCTTTCTTTAATGCAGAGTAATTCTCAATAATCCCATTATGAATGATCACCAAGTTCCCTGAATTTGAATAGTGAGGATGAGAGTTCACATCATTAGGAACTCCATGAGTTGCCCATCTGGTATGCCCTATTCCAACATGTCCTTCCGTAGAAGTTCCGGTCTCTTCAAATTTTGCTTTAAGGTCTGCTACCTTTCCTTTTGTCTTACATAGATTAAGCTCTTCTCCATCATAAAGTGCAATACCCGCACTATCATAACCTCTGTACTCTAATCTTTGTAATCCCTTTAATACAATTGGATAAGCTTCCCTAAATCCAATATATCCAACAATTCCACACATATTCTTTAATTGTTTGTTTCTGTATAATAAATATTAAACTTTAATCTCTTGTCTTCATCATCAGCAAGATTACCATATAACACGGTACCTTTTGGGCTAATAACAGAACCTGTAGGGATCCTATCTATAACAAGATCTGTAGATATATCATCATCACTTAAAGCTATAGAATTTTTTAAACTGGCATTGCTCGTTAAATTAATATTTTGAGTTACTACAACACCTAATTTTCTAACATCTGAATTTTCGTCTAAAATAGATTTCACAAGTTCTGTGATTCTTATTTTATATTTCACTCCATTGCCATCTTCATCTCTCACTAATCTAGATGCAAAAGTAGTTCCAGAATTTAAAGGTCTATCTGCATCTAATGTTAGATCGATCTGATAATCTAGCAAGAAAATATTATTCTCGATATCATACACATAAATTCTTTCTGGCTCTACATCTCCACCTGTAATTTTACTTTGATCTACATAGAACTCCAAACTTGCCTCATTAATAAGCCAATTATTATCACGTATTAGCTGTATTTCTTCCTCATCTTCAAATAGCTCAATAACAGCCATACTACCAGCACCACCTTTTAAAACTAGGTTCTTACTTCCTAAGTCTTCGCTAGAACCTTCTATTAACTGAAGGAATTCTGCAGGAAAATCCTGAGATAACGTGTTAACTCTATTTGCATTAAAATCTAACGTAAAGGAAGCAGGCGAGTAAATTAGATCTGTTGTATCTCCATCTTCATTTGAATCATTGGTATCTGCTACTTTAGACCTATAATACAATTTGATATTAGCATCGCTATTTGCAAAATTAAGCAACATCAAAGTACCATCTCCGTTTACAGCTTCCGCAGAAAAATATAATCCTCTAAAATAATTTTTAAAGTTGTTATTATTAAATAACTCTGGAGAACCTTGTTTATCTATAATATTTTGCTGAAAAAAGTCTTTATCTAAAGCAACCCTTAATCTTGGTGATTTTTGAACAGTATCTAAATTCCCTGTACTACTGTTAACTTCAGCATAACTCACTCTATTGTTAGTAGGTCTAAAGCTATCATTAGAATATAACGGGTCTCCAATTAAGGATGAAGAAAACACATCTGCCTGATTGGAGAAATATTTCTGGCGATTTTGAAAATTATCAGTAGGGTCAAAATCATTTAAAAAATAATTAGATCTTCGAACTGTTAATTTAACTGGTGAGGTTCCATAAATAGAATCTAATTGATACACCGCACCCCCATCTTCATCTGTATCTATCTGAGTACTAAAGTAAGGCAACGTAAGGATCACACTATCCAAAACAGGTTCTGTTCCGAAGTTAGGATTCAATGTAGCTAAAGAAATTTGAGTAAGTACATTTGCAGATTGCAAACCAAATACCGGATCTTTATAAACTCCTAAAAGATTAACCGGAAGATTGTTAGTTTGTACCGGTCCTAATTTTTTAGAATAAGCAATTACTCCAGGATTGTATCTTGGAAGTGAATCTAATTGACCTCCAATAAGATCTCCTCCAATAGTATTATAATCTTCATCACAAGATATAAAAGCCAAAACCGTTAATAGCATTAACGGCATAAAGCGTAAGCGTTTCAATAAAATCATTCGAAATTGATTAATTTATTCTGATAATACTTTGGTAGTGTAGAATTCTTGGTAAGCAGAAGAAAACTCTTCTGGCGATTTATATCCAAGAACCGGCTTGTCTAACTTTTCAAGATACTTCTTCAATTCGTCTGGAATATTATCCCCACCTGTAATAACAGCATCAGAGTTATCTACAGCTGTTTTCATAAGATTGACGTAATTCGGTTTTTTAAGATGACTTACACTATCATCTTCTAAACCATCAAAAAGCACTTTTTTATACATATCCTTATCTAACGTCTCATCAAAGCTTTGATTGTATACCGATGTTACAATTTTTGCGCCAGAAAATAACGGCTCATTCCCGTAGTAGTTTCTAAGGTACAGTGGTAAAAGTGAAGACAACCAGCCATGAACGTGAATAATATCTGGTGACCAGTTCAATTTTTTCACAGTCTCGATCACTCCTTTTGCAAAGAAAATAGCTCTTTCATCATTATCCGAAAATAATTTTCCATCTTCATCTGTTAATGTCGCTTTTCTCTTAAAGTAATCCTCATTATCAATAAAATAAACCTGCATTCTCTCTTTTGGAATAGAGGCAACTTTAATAATTAATGGCATATCAAGATCATCAATTACAAGGTTCATCCCAGATAATCTTATTACTTCGTGCAGTTGGTGTCTCCTTTCATTGATATTGCCATAACGAGGCATAAAAATTCTTATCTGACCTCCAAGACCATTTACCATTCTAGCGGCTTCAAAAGACATAGATGATATATCGGTTTCAGGCAGGTAAGGAATTACTTCAGATGATACGTACAATATCCTCTTATCTTTCATAAATTTTTTGCTTTTGCGAATAAAAAACACGCAAAATTACAAAATTTTATGCAGTTTGCTAGTATTATATTAAGTTTGCACGCTGTTAATTTTACAACAAAATGCAGATAATTAAAGAGAAAGCCGCCTTACAACAGGTAATTTCAGGATTTAAATCTAACGAAACTACCATAGGATTCGTGCCTACCATGGGTGCTTTACATCAAGGACATTTGTCTTTGGTGATACAAGCAGCAAGAAAATGTGACCTAGTTGTGGTGAGTATTTTTATTAATCCAACCCAATTTGATAATCCTTCAGATCTTCAAAACTATCCCAGAACATTAAATTCTGATGTAGCTCTTTTAGAAGAATTAAATCTAAATGTAATTGTATTTGCTCCAAATGCATCTGAATTATATGGAGATTCTGTTAAGGCTGAACATTTTGAATATGATGGACTTGAATTTGAAATGGAAGGAAAATTTAGATCCGGACATTTTAACGGAGTAGGAACTGTAGTTAAAAAGCTATTTGAACTGGTACAACCAGATATGGCATTTTTTGGTGAGAAAGATTATCAGCAATTTCAGATCATTAAAAAACTTACTGAGAAACACAATTTACCCGTAAATGTAGTTGGATGCCCAATAGACAGGGAAAATAATGGTTTAGCAAGGAGTTCTAGAAATGAACGACTAACGGCTCAAGAACGTGAAAATTCAGCTATCATATACAAGATCCTTCAAACGGTTAAAGAAAAGTTTGGCACAGAAAATGCCTCGAACATAACAGAATGGGTGCAAAAGCAGTTTAATTCTCACTCATTTTTAAAGTTAGAGTATTTTGAAATTGCAGATAGCAACACGTTAAAAACCATAAACAAACAAGTATCTGGAGCACAATATCGTGCCTTTATAGCTGTGTACGCAGGAGATGTAAGGCTTATAGATAATATAGCTCTCAATTATTAAATTAAAACCAATGCAAGTTCACGTAGTAAAATCTAAAATACACCGCGTAAAATGTACCGGGGCAGATCTTAATTATATTGGAAGTATTACCATAGATGAAGATCTTATGGATGCTGCAAATATAATTGAAGGGGAGAAAGTTCAAATCGTTAATAATAACAACGGGGAACGTCTTGAGACCTATGCTATTCCGGGACCACGAAATTCTGGAGAGATCACTTTAAATGGTGCCGCCGCAAGAAGAGTTGCACAAGGGGATATTTTAATTTTAATAACCTATGCTATTATGGAGTTTGAAGAAGCAAAATCTTTCAAGCCTTCTTTAGTATTCCCAAATGAAGAAAATAATTTGTTGATTTAACTTCTTGAAAAAATCTATCATAAAAATTTTAAAGATCATACTCCCACTAACACTGGGAGTTTTTTTGATCTGGTACTCATTGAATAGTGCCACTCCTCAAGAAAGACAAGACCTTCTAGACAATATTACTGCTGCAAACCCATGGTTTATCCTACTTTCTATGCTGTTTGGTTTGTTATCTCACCTCTCTAGAGCATATAGATGGAGCTATCTCTTAGAGCCTATGGGCTATAAGCCTAAATTCTCCAATCAGTTCATGGCGGTAATGGTAGCTTATCTGGCCAATTTTGGAGTGCCTAGATCGGGAGAGATCTTAAGAGGAGTAAGTCTTTCTACTTATGAAGATATTCCGTTTGAAAAAGTTTTCGGTACAATCATATCAGAGAGAATAGCAGATTTTATAATGCTATTATTAGTGGTTGGAATAGCCATGATCATGCAAACCGATGACCTTTTAGCCTACTTTCAGAACAATCAAATAAACCCAATTCTTACATTTGGAGTTCTATTGGCAATCTTAGCTTTTGGGGTGATCGCTCTTAAACTTATAAAAAGATCTAAACATGGCATCTTTGTGAAATTTAAGAATTTCGCAAAAGGATTGTTAGAAGGAATGCGTAGCATCTTAAAAATGAAGAATAAGTGGGGTTTTCTATTCCACACTTTATTTATTTGGATTATGTACGTGCTCATGTTCTATGTGATCATTTTCACCGTTCCAGAACTTGCCAACACCTCCTTTGGAATAGTGATGGTAGCATTTGTAGTTGGATCTTTTGCTATTTCTGCAACAAACGGCGGAATTGGGGTCTATCCCATTGCCATAGGTGCGAGTATGATGCTTTTTGGGATAGATAAGCAAGATGGAGAGGCTTTTGGATGGATAGCATGGGGAACACAAACCCTTTTAATTGTGATAGTTGGAGGACTCTCTTTCCTCTTCCTTCCTATTTTAAATGGTAAGAAATAATAAGTATCTTGTGTTCAGTATTTTAAACTTAACCTATGCTAAAAAAACTACTATTATTGGTACTGCTGATGCCAACCCTACTTTCAGCACAAACAATCTACAAGACAATCAAATCCTCTAAATTAGGGGAAGACCGTGAATTAAAAATTCAACTCCCAAGAAATTACGATCAAAACAAAGAAAAAGCATATCCGGTACTTATAGTTCTGGATGGTGATTATCTGTTTGAGCCTGTTGCAGGAAATGTTGATTATTACTCCTATTGGGAAGATATTCCTGAAATGATCGTTGTTGGAATAAATCAACAAGACACACGCAATGCCGATGCTTTCTATAATGAAAAAACATTTTTACCTTCAGATACCGGTGCTGCCTTTTTTGAATTTATAGGAATGGAGCTTATGCCCTTCTTAGACTCTAATTATAGAACTGTACCTTTTAGGGTAGCCATGGGACATGATTTCACATCCAATTTCATCAATTACTATCTTTTAAAAGAAAGCCCATTATTTCAAGGTTATATAAATCTAAGCCCAGATCTGGCCCCAGAGATGCAGGAAAGAGTAGTAAGCGCTCTAAGTAAAACTGAAACTCCGGTGTGGTATTATCTCACAACTTCTTCAGAAGATATTCCAAATTTAAAAGATGAGATCTTAAGTTTTAACACAAAGCTGAAGGCAATAGATAACAAACAACTTCACTATAATTTCGACAATTTTGAAAATGCTACTCATTACTCGCTTGTTGGAAATGCTATTCCAAAAGCAATAGAGCAAATATTTAATGTTTACAGACCAATTTCTATTTTAGATTATAACCGCGTACTTTTGCAGACCTCTGTGTCTTCTTATGATTATTTAGTTGAAAAATACGAGGATATTGAAACGCTTTATAGAATAGAGAAAACCATTAGGCTTAATGATTTGATGGCCGTTTATAAGGCTATGGAAAAAACCGAAAAATGGGACGATCTTGAAAAACTTTCTAAACTAGCAGATAAAAATTATCCTGGTACTATGCTTGCGGCATTTTTTGAAGCTAGATATGATGAAGAAACCGGAAACCCGAAAAGAGCTATGAGAAACTATCAAAAAGGGTATGGCCAAAAGCCTATCTCTTTTTTAACGGTAGATTATATGCTAGATAAGGCAGATCAGATCAAAAAAGACTTTGGGTATTAATCCCTGTTAAAAATTAAATTCTGTTATCATTTCTATGGCTAAGACTAAAACTACCTTTTATTGTCAGAATTGCGGTGCACAACATTCCAAATGGCAAGGCCAATGCACTTCCTGTAAAGAATGGAATACTTTAGTTGAAGAAGTTGTACAAAAGCCAGATCAAAAAGATTGGAAACCTCAAGCTACTAGAGAAGTTAAAAGAACTGCTAAGCCATTAAAGATTGCAGAAATAGAATATTCTAAAGTACCCCGGTTAGATACACGTAACGCTGAACTTAACCGGGTTTTAGGAGGAGGAATTGTACCAGGATCACTTACCTTACTTGGTGGGGAACCCGGAATTGGAAAAAGCACCCTGCTCTTACAAATATCGTTACATCTGCCTCATAAAACCCTATATGTCTCTGGAGAAGAAAGTCAGCAGCAAATAAAAATGCGTGCAGAAAGAATCAATCCAGAGCCGGCAAATTGTTATATACTCACAGAGACCAAAACTCAGAATATCTTTAAACAGATAGAAGAGTTACAGCCGGAAATAGTTATTATAGATTCCATACAAACGCTTCATAGCGATTATATAGAAAGTTCTCCGGGAAGTATCTCCCAAGTTAGAGAATGTACGGCAGAGCTTATTAAATTCGCTAAAGAAACCGGAGTGCCTGTTATACTTATTGGACATATTACCAAAGAAGGTAGTATTGCCGGGCCAAAGGTGCTGGAACATATGGTAGATACTGTTTTGCAGTTTGAAGGAGACAGAAATCATGTGTACAGGATTTTAAGAGCTCATAAGAACAGATTTGGATCTACCCATGAACTTGGAATTTATGAAATGCAAGGAAGCGGACTTAGGGAGGTAGCTAACCCATCTGAGATCCTTATCTCTAAAAATGAAGAAGGTCTTAGTGGTACCGCCATTGCTTCTACTCTGGAAGGAATGAGACCTTTAATGATTGAGATACAAGCTTTGGTAAGTTCAGCGGTTTATGGAACACCTCAGCGTTCTACCACAGGTTATAATGCTAAAAGATTGAACATGCTTCTGGCTGTTCTGGAAAAGCGAGCTGGATTTAGATTAGGTGCAAAAGATGTATTCTTAAATGTTACCGGGGGAATTTCTGTGGATGATCCTGCTATAGACCTCGCTGTTATTGCTGCAATTTTATCTTCTAACGAAGATGTAGCCATAGAAAAAGATATTTGTTTTGCGGCTGAAGTAGGTCTTGCCGGAGAAATAAGGCCAGTACCACGTGCAGAGCAACGCATTCTGGAAGCAGAAAAACTGGGATTCTCCACCATTATGATCTCAAAACAATCCAAGCTTCCAAACAACAACTACGGTATAAAAGTTCAAAAAGTTTCGAGAATTGAAGATGTGGTAAGCTTTCTATTCAGTTAAGTCTGGCATAATTACTGCATTTTCATTCCAAAATTTTAGTTAATGAACGATAGGATCTTATTTTTATTCTTTTTGATTTTGGTGCTGGCAAGCTGCTCTAAAATTAATAAAGCTAAAGACCTACTCACTCATTCTTCTGCCCAAGAAATTTATAAAAGAGATCTATATATTAATGATGATATTTTTAAGATCTGGGAAAATGAGAAGCAAAAAGCATTGGTTTATGATAGCGTGGCGATAGATCTCCCCTATCAGGAATCTGGAAGATTTTTTCCGAAGAGCTTTTCTGTATATTCTTATTTAATAGAATTGCATCGAGGAGATTTACTCTCTGTTGAAGTTAAGCTAGATTCTACCTCATCCCTTGCTTTCATCGATATATTCACATTAGAAACTTCAGGGTTTAAGAATATAATAGGTTCAGAATTCGGGAAGCAAAAACTTCAATTAGAAATTGCTGAAGATAAGCTTTACAAGGTGATTATTCAACCAGAGATAGATGCTGGCTCCTATTTCAACATAAAAATAAATAGATCTCCAGCATACCTATTTCCTGTGGCTGGTGGTAAGAATCGGGACGCACAAAGTTTTTGGGGTGCCCAAAGAGATGGTGGAAAAAGAGCTCATGAAGGGGTTGATATTTTTGCTAAAAGAGGTACACCTGTAATTGCCAGCACCGCAGGCCGAATAACCTACATGGGCGAAAAAGGATTAGGTGGAAAACAGGTTTGGTTGAGAGATCTAAAAAGAAGTCAATCTTTATATTATGCGCATTTAGACAGTATTGCTTCTATTAATAAAAACCAAGTAAAGGCTGGAGACACTTTAGGATTTGTGGGAAATACCGGTAATGCCAGAACCACACCACCTCACCTGCATTTTGGTATTTATCGTAGCAACCGGGGAGCAATTAATCCCTATCATTTTATTAAACAGAATGATGTAAAGCCACTGAATAATGAAAATTTCTATCCAAATCATTTGAATGGATTAGTAACAAGAAATGCGAATCTTCGCAATTCTAATTCTGTAAAAAATTCAGAAATCATACAAAAATTAGCGCAAGGAGATACCATTCAGATCTTAGGAAGATCTTCAGAATGGTATCACATAAAGGCAACGTCCTCTAAGAATACCTCCTTTCTTCACTCTTCATTAGCAACTCCCCTAAATTAAGGAGCAGGATTAGGAATTAATTCCTGTACCGCCTCTATCTCATTAATTATCTCTTCGGAAAGATCTACGTGTATAGAGCTAATATTTTCTTTAAGCTGGTCCATAGTCGTAGCGCCAATAATTGTACTTGTAACAAAGGCTTGCTTTTCTATAAAGGCCAAAGCCATTTGAGTTAAACTAAGGCCGTGCTTTTCTGCAATTTGAAGATATTTCTCAGTGGCCTCGATAGCTTTATTATTAGAATATCTTTTGTACTGAGGAAAAAGTTCTAATCTTGTATTGCTTGGAGTTCCTTTTAAATATTTTCCACTTAAAGTTCCCATTCCAAGTGGAGAGTATGGTAAAAGCCCAATATCTTCTCTATGATAAATCTCTGTTAAGCCAATCTCATCTTTTCTATTTAATAAACTATATGGATTTTGAACAGTACTTATTGCAGGCAGGCCTTTTCTAGATTCCTCAACACAGCGCATCACCCCGTATGGAGTCTCATTAGATAGCCCAATCTTTCTGATCTTTCCATCTTTAATCAATTCATCTAGATTAACCAAAATCTCATGAAAATTATCTTCCCAAGCATCGTCTTTCTCTCTTTTATATCCGCGTTGCCCAAAGAAATTAGAATTACGCTCCGGCCAATGCAATTGATATAGATCTATATAATCTGTTTGTAAACGATCTAAACTCTTGTTCACCGCCTCATTTAGTGCTTCTTTGCTAAATCCAAGTTTCGGCCTAATGTAAGACATTGATGGATTTGGACCTGCAACTTTAGTAGCTAATACCACTTTATCTCTATTCCCGGTCTTTTTAAACCAGGATCCAATAATCTTTTCTGTGCTACCCTGAGTTTCCTTTCTGGAAGGAATAGAATACATCTCTGCGGTATCTATAAAATTAACTCCTTGATCTAAGGCATACTCTATTTGCGCATGCCCTTCACTTTCTGTATTCTGCTGTCCCCAAGTCATGGAGCCTAAACATATCTTACTTACCTGAATGTTTGATTGTGGAAGCTTGGTATATTTCATTTGTTTAAATTTAATAAGAAACCTTGATAAGCGTGCACTAGAGCTTAATCTACCTCTTGCAACATTTTGCTTATTTCGTCTAATTTTGGAGTAAGTATAACTTCTATTCTTCTATTCTTAGCTTTTCCTTCTGCTGTAGAATTACTTGTAACAGGAGCAAATTCTCCACGTCCTGCTGCGGTTAAATTTTGTGGGTCTATTTTAGAATTCTCTCTTAAGATCTGAACTATTGTAGTAGCCCTTTTTGTAGAAAGATCCCAGTTATCTGTAAGTTGCCCACTGCCTCCATAAGGTACATTATCTGTATGCCCTTCTATTAGTACCGCTATATCTGGATTTTGACCCAGCACACTACCTAATTGCTGCACGGCTTTCTTACCTTCAGAATTTACAGTCCAACTCCCAGAGCTAAAAAGCAATTTATTTTCCATAGAAACATACACCTTCCCATCACGTTGCTCTACGGTAAGCCCTTTCCCTTCAAAATTGGTAAGCGCGTTGGAAACAGCTGTTTTTAGCGCATTCATTTTAGCATCCTTGGCAGCTATCAAACCTTCAAGCTCCTCAATTCTCTTAGATCTTGAGTTTAGATCTTTTTGAAGTTTAGTTAATCGATCTTGCTCTGTAGCTAATTTTCTCTCCTTTTCTTCTAAAGCTAATAAAAGCTCTCTGTTTCTTTTAGAATTTTCAGAAAGTGCACTAGAACTATTTGCATCTAAAGCATCATAAGATTTCTTTAGGTTCTCATAGTTCTCATTTAATAGATCCAACTCTCTTTTTAGAAGGTCTCTATCTGAAGAAAGCTTATTAAAATCTGCACGTGCTACATTGAGCTCGCCATCATATTTAGATTTTGTAGCCTTAAGATCTTCGGAAAGCTTTTTATTCTTTGCCTGAGATGCATCGTATTGTGACTGAAGATCTTTGTGAACTTTTGAAGATACACAAGAGGTAAGAGAAAGCCCACATAGCAGACTTAGGAAAATGAACTTTTTTATCATATTAACTAATTTGAAGGATATTCTAATTCAACTAAGATCGGACAATGATCGCTATGTTTGGCTTCTGGCAGGATCACTGCTCGTTTTAATTTATCTTTTAAAGGCTGGGACACCAAGTTATAATCTATTCTCCATCCTTTGTTATTAGCTCGGGCATTTGCTCTATAGCTCCACCATGAGTATTGATCTGACTCTTGATTAAAGTGCCTGAACGAATCAATAAATCCGTTTTTCATAAAACCATCTATCCACTCTCGCTCTATTGGCAAAAAACCGGAAGTGTTCTTAAGTCTTACAGGATCATGAATGTCTATGGCTTCATGGCAAATGTTATAGTCGCCACAGATTACTAAATTTGGTAGTTCCTTTTTTAGCTCATTAATATAAACCTGAAAATCTGCCATATATTGTAGTTTATGTTCTAATCTAGCAATATTAGTTCCTGAGGGTAAATAAAGACTCATCACAGAAAATCCATCAAAATCTGCTCTTATATTTCTCCCTTCAAAATCCATGTAATCTATTCCTGTACCATATTCCACCTTATTAGGCTCATATTTACTCAAGATAGCCACCCCGCTATATCCTTTCTTTTGAGCAGGATACCAATAATGGTATTTATATCCTATCTCTTCAAAAGGTGTCGCATCAAATTGATCTGGATTAGCTTTTATCTCTTGTAAACAAATAATATCTGGATTGGCTTGCTGTAACCATTCTATAAACCCTTTTCTAATAGCCGCTCTAACCCCGTTAACATTATAAGATATAATTTTCATGCAAGTTTAAATTTCCTCAAAAATAAGGATTACATAGAGGTTTCAAATAAATTGAACACGTTTTTACTTTAAACGTAAAATTGAAAAAATTCTATTTTACTATAAAGCGTTTCACGAGTCCAAAATCTCGGGTCCCTATTCTTAGTAAATAAACGCCGGTTGCTGCGTAAGACATATCGAGATCATAAGAATACCCACCGCCAACATTCTCTACTTTATTCTCTAACATTTTTTGACCAAGAATGTTATGAACTGTAAGCCTTAAAGTTTGATCAAAATCTGTTTCCAAGAAGATATTGTAAACACCATTTTCTTGACTGGTAATTTCCAGATCGGCATCATTCAATAGAAAATCTTTTATGCTGATGCTACTATCTGTAACTTTAACTGAATAATCATGAGTAGTACCATAATCCATAACACTACATGGATTATCCAGCTCCCCACCAAAATCTGTATCCCCGGCTCTTACTCTCATTAAATGCTGACCTAAAGCTGCATTTTTTGGTAGATCAAAATTATACGAAAAAGGAGTATTTGGCCGTGGGATAGGTTGTGATGTTATAAATCTTTCATCATCATTAAAAACACCATTATCGTTTAGATCTATCCAAAGTGAAAACTTCTCGCTAGGAGTGGCATCAGTTAATGTCTTTACTGTAACTTCAAATCCAGACTTAGATCTATCCAGATTTGTAGAAAAACCTATATAATCTGCATATCCATTTCCACATGGAATTCTTTCATTCAAAATATCTCCCAGTTCAAAATAGCTTATCCCATCTCCAAACGATGCACAGTCAGAACCGGTAGGAATGCAGTTTAGGTTTGCAACAGATTTAGATGTCTCATCATTACTTGGATTGTTATCTGATGATAAAATTGTTCTGGCGGTAATTAGATATCTTCCAAATGATGATAGATTAGCTTTTTGCGAAAATGTATACACCACATTTTCTCCAACAGGAATTGTACCTCCGTAAATCTCATTCACAGTGGTATTATTACTTACTTTATATGAAACTGGAACATTAGTTTGAGCCTCTCCTCCAAAGTTTTCTATGGTAATTGTTATATCTTCTGCAGTAGACAATTTTAATCCTGTGGAAGGTGCATCTATTGAAGTTACCCCCACATCGTTAGGGAATAAGTTCTTTATCTCTGTAGTAAAACTATCATTTGTATTGTCTTGATCTCCATCTAGATTTGTAGTGGCTGTGATCTCATAGATTTGCCCTACATTACCCAAATTTGCCGGAACAGAAAATGTGAAATTCATAGAACTTGTTCCTGCAAGCGTACCAGTAAAAGTCTCTGTAATTTCTGTTCCTCCGTCTAAAGTGTATGTAACAGGAATATTAGTTTGGGTATTTCTACCAAAATTTCTAATTGTTACTGTTACTTGTTCACTACTAGATAGGCTGGAATTAAATGGGTCTACTACTGCTATAATTCCCACGTCATTACCAAAATCTGGAGATAGTTTAAAAGCTGCAACTCTATTCTTCCTTTCTATACCACTAAAATATTCCGCATTATGCCAAAAAGTTAATCCATCTGCGGCATCTACGGTTAAGTGGGCATAATCTCCATATCGCGAAGCCGGATTGGGAGAAGTACCCTCTACAATACTAGTTTCCTGTACCGTCATTTTACCTAACTCATCATTTGCAAATCTTCCGGTATATCTTATAGAAGGAAATATAGGAGCTGCAGGACTATCATCTAAAACTGTATATCCTAAACCTATATTTCCTTCTTTATCCATTCCTATACTTCCGCTAAATCTATCACTCTTATCTGGAGCATAGGTCCCTTCTTGATAAACGCTCCAAGGGCCGCCGCCACTTTCTTGACGCAATTCATACCATCTTATACCTGCATGCTCTGCAGAAGTAGGATCTACATCTACCACAAAGTTCATAACTGCAGAATTATAACCGGAGAATCTTCTATAATGCGTCATATACATCATAGCGCCTTGTAACACATCTATATCTAAAGCATCTCCAGGTTGAGAAAGATTTACAAAACTACCTCCATCAAAAGTAGCAGTAAAAGGTGTTACTCCATTTGCTGCACCTAGATCTTGAGATTGTCTAATAATTGAATTATCTGGAGTATTCCAATCTACGTTAACACTCCATAACTTTAAATGATCTTCGGAAACTCCTGCCCATGCATCATCCTGAAAGTATATAATCGGAGAATTACCCCTAGGTGGCATTTCAGAACCCTCTGCACTAAAACCTGCAGGACTATAAAATCCGTTAGTATTAATACCTGGAAGTGGAAAAGACATAACTTTTGCTGTTTCCCCTACCAGCATCTTATCTCTTTCAAACACATAAATAACCTGACTTGTACTTGCGGTGTTGGTGTTCTTATTTGTAGTTACATAATAACCATCACTCCATACAGAGATTTTAGGATAATCTGGTAACGCCCCATTGGTAGAGAATCTATAGGTAAACCAACCATCACTTGTTGGGTCTGGTCCACGAGATATGGCAACGAGGAAACTTTCTGGGGTATCGCTAAATTGTGAAATAAGATATCTGTCTGCAAATTCATCATATACCACAATTGGATCTCCTAGGGTTTCATTGGTAAATTCTCCACCCAAACTTGCTAAGGAAGCTGGAGGGACAATTTGATTTCCGCTTTTATCAAAGATTGAAAATGCAGAATTCCAGGCATTCAAATAATGATTAGGTCCTGCAACTCCTGTAGGATCTGTTGGTGTAGATCTTGAGCTTACCGCATCAAAAGAAATACTAGGATTTTTACCCGGCACTTTCCCCATTTTTACCTGAGTAAGTGGGCTTTTGGTAGTTGGCAAGCCTTTACCAGGAACCACCTTATTAATCCCTCTATTTCTAGGATTATACATTTTAAATTCATCTACCGGAGGCACCATCCTTAATCTCTTACTTGAGAAAGAAGAAGTAGAAATGGCTTGTGCAGAATCTATAAATACCGGCCCGGAGATCTCTCTATTTTGTGCCGATATTTGGACAGAG
Organism: Gillisia sp. Hel1_33_143; assembly: GCF_900104765.1. GTDB lineage: Bacteria > Bacteroidota > Bacteroidia > Flavobacteriales > Flavobacteriaceae > Gillisia. The sequence goes on along the minus strand of NZ_LT629737.1, from coordinate 1,132,294 downwards.
ACCAAAAAAAGCATTAGAATTAAAAATGGTAAAATTTTAGTCATATTCTTGTTAAAAGTGCCTGTAGCTATTATAATTATTAAAAATAGTCATTTAAAAAATAAAATAAATAAAAGAGGCAATTAATAAATTGATTAATTGCCTCTCTCTATGATATTTAGATCCTAGAATAAAGTTATTTTATTTCATCCAATTCTTAAAATCTACCTCTTTACGAATGATGCTGGCAAGTTCTGAAATTGCTACTCTTTTTTGCTCCATAGTATCTCTATATCTTACAGTAACCATTTTATCTTCTAAAGAATCATGATCTACAGTGATACACAAAGGTGTTCCGGCTGCATCCTGGCGGCGGTATCTTCTTCCAATAGCATCTTTTTCATCATATTGAACATTGAAATCCCATTTCAACTCTTCAATAATTTCATTAGCTAATTCTGGCAGACCATCTTTCTTAACCAAAGGTAAAATTGCCGCTTTCGTTGGCGCTAATACTGCAGGTAATTTAAGAACTGTACGTGAAGAACCATCTTCTAAAGTTTCTTCTTTTAAAGATGATGACAATACTGCCAAGAACATTCTATCAAGTCCAATAGATGTCTCTACAACATAAGGCACATAATTTTCATTCAATTCTGGATCAAAGAATCTAAGTTTTCTACCCGAATGCTCTTCATGAGCTTTTAAATCAAAATCTGTTCTGGAATGAATTCCCTCAAGTTCTTTAAATCCAAATGGGAAATCAAATTCTATATCTGCCGCAGCGTTGGCATAATGAGCCAATTTATCATGATCATGAAAACGGTAATTTTCTTCTCCAAGTTTAAGGGAATGGTGCCATTTTAATCTAGCTTCTTTCCAATGCTCATACCATTTCAATTCTTCCCCAGGACGCACAAAAAATTGCATTTCCATTTGTTCGAACTCTCTCATTCTAAAAATGAACTGGCGAGCTACGATCTCATTTCTAAAAGCTTTTCCAGTTTGTGCAATTCCAAAAGGAATCTTCATTCTTCCGGTTTTTTGAACATTGCTGAAATTCACAAAAATACCCTGAGCAGTTTCAGGTCTTAAATAAAGATCTGAAGAAGAATCTGCTGAAGCGCCCATTTTAGTACCAAACATCAGGTTGAATTGACGCACATCTGTCCAGTTCTTAGAACCAGTGTCAGGATCTGCAATTTCCAACTCTTCAATTAAAGCTTTTACATCTTTAAGATCTTCTTTAGTTAAAGAAGATCCCAAACGTGCTAAGATCTCTTTTCGCTGAGTAAGATATCTATTTACTCTATCGTTGGTTGCAATATATTGTTCCTCATCAAAAGAATCGCCAAAACGCTTCTTCGCTTTGTCTATCTCTTTTTGAGCTTTTTGTAATAATTTCTCGGCATGATCTTCTACAAGAACATCGGCACGATATCGCTTCTTAGAATCTTTATTATCAATTAAAGGATCATTAAACGCATCTACGTGCCCAGATGCTTTCCAGGTTTTCGGATGCATTAAGATAGAAGCATCTATACCAACAATATTTTGGTTTAGCTGCACCATACTCTTCCACCAGTAATCTCTGATGTTCTTTTTTAGTTCAGCTCCGTTTTGACCATAGTCATAAACAGCACTTAAACCATCGTAAATCTCACTAGATGCGAATATATATCCATACTCTTTTGCATGGGAAATCACATTTTTAAATAAATCTTCTTGTTTTGCCATATCGCAAAAATAAAAAAACCGCCTTGATAATGATCAAGGCGGCTCCTGATTTTTAATAAATTAATTATCTCAAACTAAAAGATGAGGTTCCAATTAATTGTGCACCAGAATACACATAAACTTTGTAAGTACCTTCTTTTAACTTTTCTTCTTTAGTTTTTGATAGTATACAAACATCTAATTCTTCATTCTCATAGAAAACTTTAGATTGTGCACTGTATACCATAGTTCCTCCGTCATGATTAACTGCTATTTGATCTCCCACCAATTCATTCTTAGGATTATAAACCTGCACATAAATCATTTTTTCACCAGCTTCTGCAAGAGCATTTTCTGTAATAGTAAAACATGTTCTAATTTGGTCTATCCTTCCGGTTTTATCGTTTTCTACCAGTTTACCGCTATTTCTCACGATAACACCCTCTCCTTTAAGTGAAGTTATTTTTAATTGAGATGCACGATCTACTTTTGTTGAAAGAGATTGATTGGTAACTTGCAGGGAATCTGAAACTCTTACGCGTTCTGCCAAGATAGTATTAGTGCTATCTATAGCTGTAGATAATCTTCTATTCTGATTGCTTAAGCTATCTACCACTCTAAAGAGTCTTTCTTTTTCACTCTTTAAGTTTCCTATTTCTCTTCTGTATCTAGAGATCATTACAAGATTAGCATCATTATCCTTTACAGAATCTAATAATACTGCAATACGTTGTCTTGCCTCTACAAGATCCTGATCCATTACATCGTTGCTAGCAATAGCTTCATCGTACTTAACTATAAGATCATTTAGTTCATCTTCTATAACGGTTTTTTCTTTCTGAAGAATCGCTTTATTTTCCTTCTCTTCATTATAGAATTTTACAGTGTATATCCCTAACGCTATAAGCGCAACAGCCAATATTCCTGTTAATATTTTTAAAGCAGTATTGCTTTTAGTTTCAGTCATCATAAAATGTAATTTAGTTTGTAAATTTAAGAGTTTAATAAAGAGAATTATAATTCATTAACATATGTTTCACGATTTGATTAATCTATTTTATCCCAAAGATTGTGCTATCTGTGAAGAGATTCTCATTAAAAATGAACAGGTTATCTGTACAAAGTGCCTTCATGAACTTCCTGTAAGCAATTATCATCTCCATAACGACAATCCTGTTGCAAAAGTATTTTATGGAAGGATAAGCCTAGAAAGTGCAACTTCCCTGCTTCTTTTCCATAAGAAAAGCAATGTACAAACCTTAATCCATCAATTAAAATATAGAGGAAGAAAAGAAATTGGAGGGTATTTAGGGATTTGGACAGGGAATACTCTAGCTAGTGTAGACAATTTTAAGAATATTGATATCATTATACCTGTTCCTTTACATAAAAAGAAACTCAAAAGCAGAGGCTACAATCAAGTAGAAGACTTTGGAAAAGAAATAGCTAACGTGATAAGTGCTCAATATATTGATAATGTTCTTTTAAAAACATCTTTTACAGCTACCCAAACCTTAAAGAGCAGGCTTGCAAGATGGAATAATATAGAGGAAACCTTTGTTGTTCAGAATCCTGAATTACTAAAAAATAAACATGTGTTATTAGTAGATGATCTAATTACCACAGGAGCAACCATAGAAGCTTGCGCAAATATCCTTGCAGACATTCCAGGAATAAAGATAAGCGTTGTAAGTATGGCGTTTACTGAATAAGAAAATAAAAAATAATTGTTTCTTTGTCTAAAATTATCTTCAATGAAAAAGCAAGCATCTGTATTATTAGTAATGGCGATAGCTTTACTTTTTGTTCAATGTGCAAAAAGGGGAAATCCTACAGGAGGCCCTGAAGATAATGACCCACCAAAATTTGTACGTGCAACTCCAGAGAATTTCTCTGTAAACTTTGATCAGAAAGAAATTAGAATTTATTTTGATGAATATATAAAACTTCAAAATGCACAGAAACAAATTATAGTTTCTCCTCCAATGGATCCCAAACCAGATATTACACCCTTGGGATCTCCCAGCAAATACATCAAGATAATTATTAAAGATACCTTACAAGAGAATACAACGTATGCCTTTAACTTTGGTCAAAGTGTAGTAGATAATAATGAAGGTAACCCTCAACCCTTCTTTAAATATGTATTTTCAACCGGAAGCTATATAGATTCTTTATCTGTTTCGGGGAGCGTGAAGGATGCTTTGCTTAAAGATGCAGATCCTTTTATCTCTGTTATGCTTTATGAAATTGACGAAAATTATTCAGATTCCTTGGTCTACAATCAACCTCCAAGATATATTACCAATACCTTAGATAGTTTAAAGACATTTGAGCTTTCTAATTTAAAGGAAGGCACCTATCAATTAGTAGCTGTAAAAGATCTAAACAATAATTATAAATATGACCCAGGAAAAGAAAAGATCGCATTTTTAGATAGGCCAATTACAATTCCTACAGATACTATTTATGAACTAAATCTATTTAAAGAAGTTCTAAGTTTTAAGCCTGAAAGACCGAAACAAACAGGATTACAAAAACTTCTTATTGGATATCGAGGTGATGTAGAACTAGATAGTATTCAAATTGAACCTATATTTGGAGCTCCTGCAGATTTTAAAACCACGCTGACAAAGGTGGAAGGCAAAGACAGTTTAAACCTTTGGTTTCAGCCTAAAATAGATTCTGACACTTTAAAGTTTACGCTAAAAACCCCAGAAACGCTAGATACTCTGCTAACAAGAATAACTCAATTGCCAAAAGACTCTTTAAGCATAAACACAGAGCCATCGGGCAATATAGATTTCGGAAAAGACTTTATATTAAGGTCTTCCACTCCATTGGTAGATTTTAATAAGGACATGATCACTGTTTTAGATCAGGATTCTGTAGCTGTAGATTTTATCTCAGAACTGAGACCTAAAGAAAGTAGCCTTCATGTAAAATTTGAAAAGACAGAAAATCAAACCTATTACCTGAGTATTTTACCGGGTGCTGTAACAGACTTTTATAATGGCACGAATGATAGTATTGTAAAAACTGTTAGAACAAAAGCACTTTCAGATTACGGGAATGTAACACTAAACCTTCAAAATGTAAGATCTTTTCCTATTCTGGTACAACTCACAGATGAAAAAGGAGTTGTAAAAGCAGAAAAGTTCTCAGACTCTGAAAGCACCCTTCGTTTTGATTATCTGAATCCTGCAAAATATCTTATTAGAGTTATTTATGATACCAACGAGAACAGAAAATGGGATACCGGAAATTATTTAAAGAAGACTAAACCGGAGCAGATTATTTATTTTCCCGATCTCATAGATGTACGTGCGAACTGGGATATTAATCAGTCTTTTATGCTGAACTGATCTCGATCCTGAAGAAATTTTAATTTACTTCTCAGCTCTTCAATTTTAGACTTATTAAGTTCTACAATTTTAATAAACTCTTCAGCTGAAGTAGAATCGATCAAAGGTTCCCCTAAGCCATCATATACAGCCGTGTGCCCATTGTATTTATAACTGTTACCATCAAGTCCTGTTCTATTCACTCCAATACAATAAGACATATTCTCAATGGCTCTGGCTTGTAATAGAACATCCCACGCATGAATTCTGGTTTCCGGCCAGTTGGCAACGTAAATTAAAAGATCATAATCTTCTGTATTTCGTGCCCAAACAGGAAATCTTAGATCATAACATACAAGTGGGCAGATCTTCCATCCTTTGTATTCTACTACCAATCGTTCTTTACCGGCAGTATAAGTAAGGTTTTCTTTCGCCAAAGTAAAGGTGTGCCTCTTATCATATTTTTCGAAAGCGCCATCAGGATATACGAAGTACAATCGGTTATAATAGTTTCCTCCATCTTTAATTATCACACTACCTGTTATAGCGGTATTTCTATCTTTTACTATTTTCTGCATCCATTTAAAAGTTCGGCCATCTGTAGCTTCTGCTAATTTTTCAGCATTCATAGAAAATCCTGTACTAAACATTTCAGGTAGTACTATAAGATCTATCCCATCATCTAAGGTCGCTATATTAGCTGAAAATAATTCTAGATTTTTAGCAGTATCTTCCCAATGAAGATCTGCCTGAATAACTGCTGTTCTTAAAATATTTGCCATAGGTAAATTTAAAAAATCTAAAAGCTTCTTTGCTAAATAGCTGTTAAAAGATTGTCTGAAAAAAGGAATATAAATAGTTTTACTTCAAATTCTACAATTATGAGTCTTGACAGTTTTTTAGAAAAAAATAGTTTTGCTTCCAACACTACCCGCGGATTAGTTGCAGGTTTTATTGGTGGTTTGGCAGGTACAGCAGTAAAAAGTGCTATAGAACAATTCTTGCCTGTAAGAAAGATTGAACACAAATCTGCTCAGCTAAAGATAGTTGATGATCTTTCTACAAAGATCACAGGAAGTCCTATTTCTGTTCAAAACGAAGCCTTAGCAGAGCAATTAGTTAATTTCCCTTTTGGTGGAAGTTTAGGTGCTGCCTATGGGTATGGTAAGCGCAATAAAGATGAGATGAAGTTAATAGATGGAGCTATTTTTGGAGCGACCACTTGGGCATCTACTCATGAAACTGCTTTACCAATAGTTGGCTTAGAAGCTAAGCCAAATGATATTCCTTTAAGAATGCAGGCCAATGAGTTATTTGCACATGTTATGTTTGGACTTACTACAGAATTGGTTCGTGGTTACGTAAACAATAGATTAAAACGATAAGTAACATCACTATACGCTAAGTATTAGAAATAAATAAAAATCCCGGACTCTTTTAGAATCCGGGATTTTTTTGATCTATAATGATACTATTTTCTAACCTTTTGTAGAGGCTGCCATATATTCTCTATTCATTCTAGCGATGTTCTCTAAAGAAATTCCTTTAGGACATTCTATTTCACAAGCACCCGTATTACTACAGTTACCAAATCCTTCTTCATCCATTTGTCTTACCATAGCCTGAACTCTCTCTGTAGCTTCAATTTTTCCTTGAGGAAGTAAAGCATATTGAGAAACTTTAGCAGAGGTAAACAACATAGCACTTGCATTCTTACAAGCAGCTACACAAGCTCCACAACCAATACACGTTGCTGCATTAAAAGAATCATCTGCATTCTCTTTCTGTACAGGGATAGTATTAGCATCTACAGTATTTCCTGAAGTATTTACAGAAACATATCCATAGGCTTGTTGAATTCTATCAAAAGCAGTTCTATCTACTATAAGATCTTTTATAACAGGAAATGCCTTTGCTCTAAACGGCTCTATAACGATGGTATCTCCATCTTTAAAAGTGCGCATGTGTAACTGGCACGTAGTAATAAATCTATCAGGACCGTGCGGCTCTCCATTGATCTGTAAAGAACAAGATCCACAAATACCTTCACGACAGTCATGATCAAACTCTACCGGTTCTTCTCCCTTGTTAACAAGATCTTCATTTAGAACATCCAACATTTCAAGAAAAGACATATCACCGTCTATTCCATCAATTGGATAATCTACCATTCTCCCTTTAGCTCCGGCACTTTCTTGACGCCATATTTTTAATGTAAGCTTCATAATGTTTTAAAGTATTGAGTATTGAGTATTTGGTATTGAGATCTAATTGCTCAATACTACTATCTCATTACTATTTATAACTTCTTGTTTTCAATTCAATGTTCTCAAATACTAGGTTTTCTTTATGCAAGATAGCATCGGCCGGTTTCCCTGTGTATTCCCACGCAGCTACATATTTGAAGTTTTCATCATCTCTTAATGCTTCTCCATCTTCAGTTTGATACTCTTCTCTAAAGTGACCTCCACAAGATTCTTCTCTATGTAAGGCATCTTTAGCAAAAAGTTCTCCTAGTTCTAAGAAATCTGCAACTCTTCCTGCTTTTTCTAATTCGGCATTCTTAGTATTTGCAGCACCTGGAATTTTCACATTCTTCCAGAAATCTTCTCTCAAAGCAGCTATCTCATCAATAGCTTCTCTAAGTTCTGTAGCGTTTCTAGACATCCCACATTTATTCCACATGATCTTCCCTAATTTCTTATGGTAAGAATCTACAGAATGTTGCCCAGAAGCATTCATCAACTTATTAATTCTATCTGTAACTTCTTTTTCTGCAGCATCAAATTCTGATGTATCTGTTGGAATCTTACCTGTTCTAATATCTTTAGAAAGATAATCTCCAATAGTATAAGGAAGTACAAAATATCCATCTGCCAAACCTTGCATTAAAGCCGAAGCTCCAAGTCTGTTTGCTCCATGGTCTGAGAAGTTTGCTTCTCCAGCCGCATAACATCCAGGGATGGTAGTTTGAAGGTTATAATCTACCCAAAGACCACCCATGGTATAGTGAACTGCAGGATAGATCATCATTGGAGTTTTATACGGATTTTGATCTACGATCTTCTCATACATCTGGAATAAGTTTCCGTATTTAGCTTCAACAACATCTCTACCTAATTTATATATTTCTTCTTTAGAAGCATCTTTATGACCCATTGTAAAGGCCTTTTCTTTTCCGTAACGCTCAATTGCACTTGCAAAATCTAAGAATACTGCTTCTCCTGTTTTATTTACTCCAAAACCGGCATCACAACGCTCTTTAGCTGCTCTAGATGCAACATCACGAGGAACAAGGTTACCAAACGCAGGATAACGACGTTCTAAGTAATAATCTCTATCTTCTTCTTTAAGCTCTGTAGGCTTAAGTTTTCCTTCTCTAATTGCTACAGCATCTTCTTTCTTCTTCGGAACCCAGATACGTCCATCATTTCTTAAAGACTCAGACATCAATGTTAATTTAGACTGATGATCTCCAGAAACCGGGATACAAGTTGGGTGAATTTGAGTGTAACAAGGGTTTGCAAAGTAAGCACCTCTACGGTGAGCTCTCCATGCAGCCATTACATTACTTCCCATAGCATTTGTAGAAAGGTAGAATACGTTACCGTATCCACCAGAAGCTAATACTACGGCATGAGCAGAATGACGCTCTATTGCTCCGGTTACCATATCTCTAGCAATAATACCACGAGCTTTTCCGCCTACCAATACTACATCCATCATTTCATGACGGTTAAAAGATTGGATCTTTCCACGGTTAATCTGGCGGTTCATTGCAGAATACGCTCCTAATAATAATTGTTGTCCTGTTTGTCCTTTTGCATAAAATGTACGTGAAACAAGTACTCCACCAAAAGAACGATTGTCTAAGTATCCACCATAATCGCGAGCAAAAGGAACTCCTTGTGCCACACACTGGTCTATTATATTTCCAGAAACTTCTGCCAAACGGTAAACGTTTCCTTCACGAGAACGGTAATCCCCACCCTTCACAGTATCGTAAAACAATCTGTAATCTGAGTCACCATCTCCTTGGTAATTTTTTGATGCGTTAATTCCTCCTTGAGCTGCAATAGAATGCGCTCGTCTTGGAGAATCCTGGTAGCAAAATGTTTTTACATTATAGCCTAGCTCTGCTAAAGTTGCTGCTGCACTACCACCAGCAAGTCCTGTTCCTACTACAATAACATCTATATTACGCTTGTTGGCAGGATTTACCAGGTTAATGTTATTCTTATAGTTCGTCCATTTATCTGATAATGGCCCTTCCGGTATTTTCGAATCTAAAACTGACATAAATCTCTCCTATTAAACGTTATTAAAATGATGGAAAAGTGCTATAAAAATAAAGCCTAACGGAATAACTATAGCGTATGCTACAGTAAAGCCTCTTAATCCTTTAGAATATTTATTGTTGAAACCAACAGATTGGAAAGAAGATGAGAAACCGTGTAATAAGTGAAGCATTAAAAAGATGAATGACAACACATAAAGTCCTGTTCTAACCGGACTATGAAACTTTTCTACCAATTCTCCATAATATCTTGTTGCATCTTCAGGATTAGATTCTACATATTTGTGAACTAATTCTGGTACCCAAAAATCATAAAAGTGAAGTCCTAAGAAAGCTAATACCACCGCCCCAGACCAGATCATGTTTCTAGACATCCAGCTAGAGTTAGCACTTCCATTATAACGTACGTAGTTTATACTTCTCGCCTTTCTGTTTTGGATCTCTAATACAAATCCCATTATAAAGTGAAAACAAACTCCAAATATTAATACCGGCTGCAATAGCGCCTGTACTAAAAAGTTGGTTCCCATAAAATGAGAAAGCTCATTAAAAACATCCGGACTTATCACCGAAGTTAAGTTAATCGTGAAATGCTGAGCTAAAAATAGAACTAGAAAAAGTCCCGATAAGGCCATAGCAAACTTTTTCGCTACTGAAGATTTTAGTAATCCACCCATTGGTTTGATTATTTTATAAAATTTTAACAGCAAAAATACATCTGAAAATAGTTACTCACAAACTTTAGCAACTATTTTACCCTCAATTTAGAACTAATTCAAAGTACTTTAATAATTGTTGAAGTTTGATTATCAAAAGTTGGCAACACAATCTTTAATTCCCTTCACTATCCAACCTCCAAATTGATATTCAAAATTGATCAAATATTAAAATATCAACATTTTTGAAAAGCTTAACCCATTGGCAGCGTCATTTTTAGTAATTTCAAGAGCAGAAAAAACATCCATGGATTTTATAGACTATTACAAAATTCTCGAACTTGATAAATCTGCCACCCAAGCAGACATCAAAAAAGCATATAGAAAATTAGCACGCAAATTTCATCCAGACCTGAATCCGAATGATAAGACCGCTCAGGCAAAATTTCAGCAAATCAATGAAGCAAATGAAGTTTTGAGCGACCCGGAGAACAGAAAGAAATATGATGAATATGGGAAAGACTGGAAACATGCAGACCAATTTGAACAAGCTAAGCAGCAACGTTCTCAAGGTGGAGGCGGTTTTGGTGGATTTGGCGGAGGCCAGCAACAATACTCCGGAAATTTTGATGATGATAGATTTTCAGATTTCTTTGAAGAAATGTTCGGCGGAAGAGCTGGCGCAGGAGGTACAGGAAGAGGTAGAACCACTCATTTTAAAGGACAGGATTTTAACGCAGAACTTCAGCTTAATTTAAAAGATATCTATACCAGCCAAAAACAAACCATCACTGTTAATGGTAAAAATATTAGGTTAACTATCCCTGCCGGGGTAGAAAATGGACAAACAATAAAAATTAAAGGTCATGGAGGCCCAGGAGTTCAGGGAGGACCTAAAGGAGATCTTTTAATAACGTTCAATATTCGAAACAACACCAATTTTAAAAGAGAGAAAGAGAATTTATACGCAACGGTAGACCTAGATTTCTATACAGCATTATTGGGAGGAGAAATTACTGTTGATACATTTACCGGTAAAGTAAAATTAACAGTAAAACCTGAAACCCAATCTGGCACCAAGGTTAAGTTAAAAGGAAAAGGTTTTCCTAAATACAAGAAAGAAGCACAATTTGGAGACTTGTATATTACCTACCAAATTAAAATGCCTTCCGATCTTTCAGCTAAAGAAAAAGAACTATTTCAAGAACTTCAAAAATTACGATCATGAATTTAGAAGAATTAGTAGCCACAGAAGACTTATGCACCAAATACAGCGTAGAAGGCACTTTTATTAGGAGCTTGAATGATAGCGGATTGCTAGAAATTATAACTGTTGAAAAGACAGAATATGTGCATTGCGATAATATCTCCGATTTTGAAAAATTGCGTAGAATGCATTATGATCTTCATATAAACATAGAAGGCTTGGAGGCTGTAGAGAACTTACTTAATCAGGTTAAAAAACTTCAAAAATCTAATCTTCAGCTTAGAAATAGATTGAATTTATATGAATAAGCCATTTGTTAAAGAAATCTAAAATCTTTTAAAGTTAGTTTAACAGCTTTTGAAAATAGCTTTCCTAATTTTGAAAATCTCACGGGAATTATGTCCTGACAGAGGTAGAATAGATTAAAAAAATTAAATTCAATTTCATGAAATACGACCAAATAGATCGAAAACTTTTTATTAAGAACAGAAAGAACTTTATGGCTAGAATGAAGCCTAATAGTTTAGCGGTCTTCAATTCTAATGATATTTACCCAATTGGTGCAGATAGCACTATGCCATTTCAACAAGCGCGAGATATATTTTATTTGAGCGGTGTAGACCAAGATAAAAGTATCTTAGTGCTATTCCCAGACGCTCTCTTGGAGAAACACAGAGAGATCTTATTCCTAACAGAAACCAATGATCATATTGCTGTTTGGGAAGGTGAAAAGTTAACCAAAGAAAAAGCGTTGGAAACTAGCGGGATAAAAACTGTATACTGGCTTAAAGATTTTGACAAAGTTTTCTTTGAGGTGATGACGCAATGTGAGACCGTATATTTCAATACCAATGAACATTATCGTGCAAATGTTGAAACCGAAACTCGAGAAGCTCGATTTGTAGAATGGTGCAAGAAGAAATATCCTGCACACCAGGTTGCGAAGAGCAATCCAATATTACAAAGATTGCGTTCTGTAAAAGATCAGATAGAATTAGATCTTATGCAAAAGGCATGTGATATAACCGAAAAAGCTTTCCGGAGAACTTTAAATTTTGTGAAACCCGGAACTTGGGAATATCAGATCGAGGCGGAGTATATGCACGAATTTTTAAATAATAGATCTAATGGATTTGCATACACTCCAATTATAGCAAGCGGAAACAATGCGAACGTGCTTCACTATATAGAGAACAATCAGCAATGTAAAGCGGGAGATCTTATACTTTTAGATACCGGAGCAGAATATGCAAATTACGCTAGCGATATGTCTAGAACAATTCCTGTTTCCGGGAAATTCTCTAAAAGACAGAAAGAAGTTTATAACGCGGTGAATAGAGTAAAGAATGAAGCTCAAAAAATGTTAGTTCCTGGAACTATGTGGGCAGAATACCATGTGGAAGTGGGAAAATTAATGACCTCTGAACTTATTGGCTTAGGGTTGTTGGATAAAGCCGATGTTAAAAATGAAGATCCAGATTGGCCAGCCTATAAAAAGTATTTCATGCACGGTACGTCTCACCATATTGGTTTGGACACGCATGATTATGGAATTTTGACAGAACCTATGGAGGCGAATCAAGTTTTTACGGTAGAGCCTGGAATTTATATTCCTGCAGAAGGATTTGGAATTAGATTGGAAGACGACTTGGTAATTCAGCCAAAAGGAGAACCTTTCAACTTAATGCGCAATATTCCTATTGAAGCAGACGAGATAGAAGATATTATGAATTCTTAGAATTCTGAATTTTAAAGCTGCCTTAAGCATATTTTTTTCGTTAAGCTGAACTTGTTTCTGCTTTTAACTATAAGTTAAGATTCTGAAATAAATTCAGAATGACGGATTTTAGGAACTTAAGGCAGTTTTTTTATGCGCTAATTTCAGATTTCTTTTGAATAAAATTCTGATATAATAATGCTGCAAGAAATACTAGTAGCGCAGGAATTACCCATCCCAATCCATAATCTGCAAGTGGAATTAAACGCTTTACATTATCGAAAGATTCTGGAGATATCAAATATTTAAAGGCATCCGGCAAACTGAAGATGATAGTTGCAACTACAGTTGTAGTCATTATTAATCGGGTTCTCCAATGCTCCGGAAGCACGTTCAAAATAATTAAAACAATGGTAACAGGATAGATAAGCAAAAGTACCGGCAAAGCAAATTCTATTATGGCATTAACAGATAATGCACCTATAACTATCCCCATTAAACAGGCTAATACCACCGTAACAGGATAAACAATTGGCTTACCTATTCTTTCAGTTAGAAAATCTGCAGTTCCTGTTACTATGCCTACTGCGGTTGTAAAGCAAGCTAATGCTACTAGAATAGCTAGTGCAATTTGAGCTAAACTTCCTAAATTTAAAAGGCTTATTCCTGAAAGTAATTCGGTTCTAGTAATGGTATCCGGAAATTCTGAATTTACCATGGCGCCGTTATAAATTAATCCGCCATAGACAAATAGCAATCCGAGAGCAGCTAAGAAAGCAGAAGTGGTAATAATAGTTCTAATTTCTGAAGGGCTTGTAAATCCTTTCAGCTTAACAGAGATAATGATTACCCCTCCAACTACCAAAGCAGCAATGGCATCAAAAGTTTGATATCCTTCAAAAAAACCTGAAAGTATAGGCATTTCTGTTACCGGTTCATCCATGGGCAAATATTCTGAAAAGAATCCGGAGAAAATGATTATCAATAATAATAACAAGATTGCAGGGGTTAAGAATTTCCCCATGTTATTCACAACTGTAGATCTTTTGATCACGAATATGAACACCAAAAAATAATATACAATACTTGTTGTTAATGGAGTGATATCAAAAAAAGGAGCAATCGCAATTTCGTGCGTTACAGCCGCCGTTCTTGGAGCAGGAATTGCAACCGCTATCATATATACCAATATGCAGAAGATAACACTAAATACAGGAGATATCTTATTTGCAAAATTAAACATACTTCCCTGTAATCTTGCATGGGCTAAGATTCCCAATAACGGAATTCCTATCCCAGAGATCACAAATCCTAATGCTACCAAATACCATTCTCTCCCGGCAAAAAAGCCTAAATATGGGGGTAGTATTAAATTACCGGCTCCAAAAAATAAGGCAAATAAAGCAAATCCTACAATAAAGGTTTCTTTGGTAAATTTCATTTTGAATTCTAAAATATTATAATATATTAATTACATGACGCTAAACTACAGAAATACGCAGTTATATTATACCTCCAAAGGTATTGGAAATCCAATAGTTTTCTTACATGGATTTTTAGAAAGCAGCAATATGTGGGAATCTTTCATTCCTTCCCTTTCAGAAAAAAGACAGGTAATATGCATTGACCTACCGGGTCACGGGCGGTCGGGAAATTTAGAGAAAGTGCATAGTATGGAATTAATGGCGGAGGCCGTTCATTATATCCTTTCTTATTTAAAAGTTAGTAGATCAACATTAGTAGGACACTCTATGGGTGGATATGTAAGCTTAGCTTATGCGGAAAAGTATCCTTCAGAAATTTCTGGCTTGGTTCTTATGAATTCTACTCCAGATGAAGATTCTGAAGAACGAAAGGAAACTAGAGACAGAGCAGCGTCTTTGGTTGAGCGAAATAAAGCAGCCTTTATAAACATGGCAATTTCTAATTTGATATCAGAAGAAAATAGCTTGAAGTTCAAGAATGAATTAGATGAGCTGAAAAAAGAGGCTCTAAAGTTTTCTACCACAGGAATTATAGCCGCAATAAAAGGGATGAAAATTCGTACAAATAGATTAGAGATCTTAACGAATCTAAAAATTCCAAAATATCTTATAGCAGGTAAAAATGACCCAATATTAGATTATCATAGCATAAAAGAGATCGCTAATCATTGTAAGAGCGAACTCTTGAGTTTAAATGACGGTCACTTGTCTTATTTAGAAAATAGGGATGAGATAAAAAGTTTTCTGCACTTAATCGATTAATTATACCTTTTAACCAATTATTTAACTTTTTTTTATAATTTTACACTTACAATCAAGCAAATCAACCTTTTATGGAGAACAAAAATCTTAAGTCATTTTCCTTTGCAAACGCGATCTGCAAAATATTTGGCCACAAATTAGAGGTCTCAAAAAATGTAACAGATCACATTCACGAATATAAATGTGCTAAATGCGGCTTAGAACTTACAGATACAGCGAATGGCTTTATAGCAAGACTTACCCCAAAGTTCAAAGAAACCAATGAATATATAAGAAAGATTCACAAAAAGCGTTGCCAGAGAGTATATGCCAACCACGCTACTTCTTAATTTAGGCTTCGTCTTCTCTTTCTAACGCGTTCCAACCTTTAGCTATTAAAGGGATCTTAGTATTGCCTCGAGTTATTAAGTGCATACCTTCCCTCTCCTCTGTCATGTGGCCGATGATGCTAAAATTTGGATTGCCTTTAATTTTTTCAAAATCCTCTTGAGCAACTGTAAACAGTAATTCGTAATCTTCTCCACCGCTAAGAGCTATTGTGGTACTATCTATTTCAAATTCTTCACACGCTGCAATCACAGCGGGATCTAATGGAATTTTATCTTCAAATAGGTTTACTCCTACTTTAGAGTTCTTACATAGATGAATAATTTCAGAAGATAGACCATCACTTATATCTATCATAGATGTAGGCTTCACTTCCAAGCCTTTCAACAATCCAGAAATATCTCTACGCGCTTCCGGTTTCAACTGTCTTTCAATTAAATAGGTATATGCATCTAGGTCTGGCTGAGAATTTGGATTTACCTTAAAAACTTCCTTCTCACGCTCCAAGATCTGCAATCCCATATATGCTGCACCAAGATCTCCGGTTACCACTAGAAGATCATTGGGTTTTGCACCATCTCTATACACTACATCTTCCTTAGCCGCACTCCCAATAGCAGTAATGCTAATTAAAAGTCCCTTGGTAGAAGAAGTAGTATCTCCTCCAACCACATCTATATTATATATTTTAGCCGCCAGCTCTATTCCTGCATATAATTCTTCTAAAGCCTCTACAGGAAAACGATTGGAACAGGCAATTCCCACAGTAATTTGGGACGCAATTCCATTCATTGCATACACATCAGATAAATTAACCATTACCGCTTTGTACCCTAAGTGTTTTAGAGGCATATAAGCAAGATCAAAATGGACTCCTTCTACAAGAAGATCTGTAGTTACCAAGGTTTGTTTGTCTTTAAAATCCATTACTGCAGCATCATCTCCTATAGATCTAATGGTAGATGCCAACTTGGGAGCCAGATTTTTGGTTAAGAGGTCTATTAGACCAAATTCGCCTAATTCTGAAAGGTTTGTTTTGCTTTGGTGACTATCTTCTAACATAATTGAAGTTTTGAAATGCAAAATAAATGAATATTATTTCAACATCCCCCATTTAATCGGGATTTTAAGAAATTCATTCTAAACACAAACCATTTTAATGGCGAACCTAATTTTTAAAGTAGATTATACAACTGATTAGATGCATAATAGCACTTTAATAATATTATTTTCTTCCATTGTAACTGCCTATGCTCCTATACTTAAATCAAATCTATAGGATATGGTAAACCGTTTGTTTTGTAGTATATTTGCACAAAATTAAGACTAATCTTTTTAGCTATGATAAAGGTAAGCGAAGACGCAAAAAAAAGGATTGCATTGCTCATGTCTGATGAAGGCTATAATGCTTCTACAGATTTTGTGCGTGTAGGTGTGAAAAGTGGCGGATGCTCTGGATTGTCCTATGAATTGAAATTTGATAAATCTCAAGCAGATAACGATAAATTATTTGAAGACAACGAAGTAAAGATCGTTGTAGATAAAAAAAGTGTATTGTATTTAGCCGGAACTATTTTGGAATATTCTGGAGGATTAAACGGAAAAGGATTTGTTTTTAACAATCCAAACGCACAACGTACCTGTGGATGCGGTGAAAGTTTTTCACTATAAGTGGTAATTTTCAGATCCAAGATTCCATACCAGCAATTAAAAGATCCTGCTTAGAGATTCGATAATTATATAGAGTTTTTTTGAGGAATAATATATCAAAATAACAATTGATACAGCGCACAACAAATCACTTGTGCTTGGAAAACATAAAAGATGCTTAAAACGATACTTGCAGTTAAAGTTATTTTTAAGCAAATAAGTTTAAACAATTTTAAACTTTGAATTAAAGAATATTGAACATTAGAATATGGCATATACTGAAGACGATTTAAAGAAGGAGCTCGAGACAAAAGAGTATGAGTATGGATTTTATACCGATTTCAAATCTGATACTTTTCCTATTGGTTTGAACGAAGATATTGTTCGCGCAATTTCTAAGAAAAAAGAGGAGCCGGAATGGATGACCAACTGGAGACTAGAGGCTTTTCGCATTTGGGAAGAGATGACAGAACCGGAATGGGCTAATGTACATTACCAAAAACCAGATTTTCAAGCGATCTCTTATTATTCATCTCCAACATCTGTAGACCCTAATAAGACCTTAGATGATGTAGATCCTGATCTTTTAGCGATGTACAAAAAATTAGGGATCTCTGTAGATGAGCAAAAGAAGATGAATAATATTGCAATGGATATTGTAGTAGATTCTGTATCTGTTGCTACTACCTTCAAAAAAACATTGGCAGAAAAGGGAATCATATTTATGAGTATCTCTGAAGCAATAAAAGAATACCCTGAACTTGTGAAGAAATATCTTGGAACTGTGGTTCCTCAGAAAGATAATTTTTATGCAGCACTAAATTCGGCAGTATTTAGTGATGGTTCTTTTTGCTACATTCCTAAAGGAGTAAAGTGCCCAATGGAACTTTCTACTTATTTTAGGATCAATCAGGCAGGAACCGGTCAGTTTGAAAGAACTTTATTGGTTGCCGATGAAGATAGCTATGTAAGTTATTTAGAAGGATGTACTGCTCCAACAAGAGATGAAAATCAATTACACGCTGCAGTTGTAGAACTTATTGCTTTAGATGGAGCAGAAATTAAGTATTCTACAGTTCAAAACTGGTATCCTGGAAGTAAAGAAGGAAAAGGTGGGGTTTATAACTTTGTGACTAAACGTGGTCTTTGTGAGAAAAACGCTAAGATCTCATGGACGCAGGTTGAAACCGGTTCTGCTGTAACCTGGAAATATCCATCTTGTATCTTAAAAGGAGATAATTCTATAGGAGAGTTCTACTCTATTGCCGTTACTAATAATTATCAGCAAGCGGATACAGGAACAAAAATGATCCACCTTGGTAAGAATACTAAGAGTACCATTATTTCTAAAGGGATTTCTGCAGGAAAATCTCAGAATTCTTACAGAGGATTAGTTCAGATAAACAGTAGAGCAGAGAACGCTCGAAATTTCTCTCAATGTGATTCATTATTGATGGGGAATAAATGTGGAGCGCATACTTTTCCATATATAGAAGTTAAAAATAAATCTGCTAAGGTGGAGCATGAAGCTACTACCAGTAAGATTGGTGAAGACCAAATCTTTTATTGTAACCAGCGCGGTATAGATACTGAAAAGGCAATTGCCTTGATCGTAAATGGTTTTAGTAAAGAAGTATTAAATAAACTTCCTATGGAATTTGCCGTAGAAGCTCAAAAATTGTTAGAGATCTCTTTAGAGGGTTCTGTAGGATAAATAAGTAAGAATGTTAAAAAGACTATTTTTCATATTTGCCCTTATTGCCACTACGGTATCTTGTGAGAACGAAACGCAATCTACTGTAGAGAATGAAGTTGAAGTTAAAGCTGTGGACAGCATTCAGAATTACAAAGGAAATTTTATTTCTGTAGGAAACTCTGCTGTACTTAAAGGAGACCAGTTTGTATTTCAGGTTCAATTAGATTCTGTGACTGCAGATCTCAAAAAAAGCTTTAATGAATACACATTAGAGAACGCAACTATAGTTCCGGTAGAAGTTAAGGGTAAGGTTATAGATAGTAAAAAATCAACAGGATATTCACAGGTAATTGAAATTACAGAAGTTGTAAAGATCTTTGCCGAAAAGAAACCTGCAAACGAAGAATTAAAGAAGTAAAAATGTCCGGTTGTAACGGATGTATACCATATAATTATGCTTAAAATAAAGAATTTACACGCAAACATAGAGGATAAGGAAATCCTTAAAGGAATTAATCTTGAAATAAATCCAGGAGAGGTACACGCTATCATGGGTCCTAACGGATCTGGAAAAAGTACGTTATCTTCTGTTATTGCAGGAAAGGAAGAATATGAGATGACAGCTGGAGAGATTATTTTTGAAGGTAAAGACCTTACAGAATTAGATCCTGAAGAAAGAGCACATGCTGGTGTCTTCTTATCTTTTCAATATCCTGTAGAGATTCCTGGAGTTTCTGTAACCAACTTTATGAAAGCCTCTATTAACGCCCACAGAAAATCTAAAGGATTAGAAGACATGCCGGCTAATGAGATGTTGAAACTAATTCGTGAGAAATCTGAATTATTAGAGATAGACAGAAAGTTTTTATCTCGTTCTCTAAACCAAGGATTCTCAGGTGGTGAAAAGAAGAGAAATGAGATCTTTCAAATGGCTATGCTAGAGCCTAAATTGGCCATTTTAGATGAAACAGATTCTGGTTTGGATATAGATGCTTTGAAAGTGGTTTCTAAAGGTGTAAATGCTTTGAAAAGTAAAGACAACGCGGTATTAGTGATCACGCACTACCAACGTTTGTTAGACTACATAGTTCCAGATTTTGTACATGTTATGCTGGATGGTAAGATTGTAAAATCTGGTGGAAAAGAACTTGCTTTAGAGCTAGAGGAAAGAGGATATGACTGGATTAAACAAGAGAATGCAGTTTCTTAAATAATTCTGAGCAGCAATTATTATTGCAGAATGAATTATTAAAGAATAAAAATTAGAGCCTTGTTGGTTTTAGAGATATGACCTGTTTAGGCAATGAAAATTGAAAAACATTATGGAATTAAAAGATAAATTAATCTCTTCCTTTTTAGCTTTTGAAGAAGCCTTAGATACAGATTCGGACATACATCAGTTAAGATATGATGCTATAAAAGAATTTGAATCTCTTGGTTTTCCTACAAAAAAACAGGAAGCTTGGAAATACACTTCCCTTAATTCAATATTAAAAGAAGATTATAGTGTATTCCCTAAAAAGGAGGATGCAATAGAATACCGTGATATTAAGAAATATCTTATTCATGATATAGATACCTATAACCTTGTATTTATAGATGGGATTTTCTCTTCACATCTTTCTCAAACTACACATGATAAGATTGATGTTTGTTTGATGTCTTCTGCGCTAAATAAGCCAAAATATAAGGATCTAATAGATACTTATTTCAATAAATTAGTAACTAAAGAAAATGGATTTACTCCTTTAAATACTGCATTTTCTAGAGAAGGGGCATTTATTCATATACATAAGAATCAGGTTGCAGATAAGCCTATTCAGATCATTAATTTCTCTACGGGAAATGAATCAGCATTATTGGTTCAGCCTCGAAATTTGATCATTGCAGATGAGAACTCTCAAGTTCAGATCATAGAGCGTCATCAAAGTCTAACAGAGAATCCTGTGCTTACCAATTCGGTTACAGAGATCTTTGCAGCTAAGAGAGCTATTATAGATTATTATAAGATTCAAAATGATAAATCTTCCGCTTCTTTAATAGATAACACCTATGTAGACCAAAAAGATGATAGTAATTGTTCTATGCATACCTTTTCCTTTGGAGGAAAGTTAACCAGAAACAATTTAAACTTTTATCAAAAAGGAGAGCACTGTGATTCTACCTTAAAAGGGATAACCATAATTGAAGAAAAACAGCATGTAGACCATAATACGCTAGTTCACCATATTTCTCCTAATTGCGAAAGTCATCAGGACTATAAAGGGATCTTTGCAGATACCTCTGTTGGAGTTTTCAACGGAAAAGTATTGGTAAATAAAGAGGCTCAGAAAATAAACGCTTTTCAGGCAAATAACAACATCTTGTTGGATGATAAAGCTACCATCAACGCAAAACCTCAATTAGAGATCTTTGCAGATGATGTAAAATGTAGTCACGGTTGTACCATTGGGCAATTAGATGAAGAGTCTTTATTCTATTTAAGATCTAGAGGTATTCCGCTAAAAGAAGCTAAGGCTTTATTGATGTACGCTTTTGCTAACAATGTTTTGGAAAGTGTAAAAATTCCAGAGATCAAAAAAAGAATTACACACCAGATCGCTCTTAAATTAGGAGTGAGCTTAGGATTCGATCTATAAGCCTTATTATAGTATCCTTCCAAAAAAAGTAAAAATTATATGAAAGTTGCTGCAGAAAAAATTCCGTTCGACCTTGAAAAGATCAGAAATGATTTTCCAATTTTAAAGCGGAAAGTCAATGGACATCCCTTGGTGTATTTTGACAATGCAGCTACTTCTCAAACTCCGCAACAAGTCATAAATGTTATTGTAGATTATTATTCAAACTACAATGCCAACATTCATCGTGGAGTGCACACATTATCTCAAGAGGCTACAGATAAGTACGAAGAGGCTAGAAAGACCATTCAGACGCATTTTAATGCTGAAAAATCTTACGAGATCATATTTACTTCAGGAACTACTCATGGAATAAACATGGTGGCTAACGGTTTTGCCTCCTTGCTTGAAAAAGATGATGAAATAATTGTTTCTGCCTTGGAGCATCATTCTAACATTGTGCCTTGGCAAATGTTATGTGAGAAAACCGGAGCTATTCTTAAAGTGATTCCTATGTCTCAAAATGGAGAATTGATCTTTGAAGAATATGAAAAGTTGCTTTCAGACAAGACCAAAATGGTCTTTGTAAATCACGTTTCGAACGCCCTTGGTACCGTAAATCCTATTAAGAAAATCATAGATGCAGCTCATGCCATTGGAGCAGCGGTTTTGGTAGATGGAGCTCAGGCAGCACCACATATTAAAGCAGATGTTCAAGAATTGGATGTAGATTTTTATGTGACTTCTGCTCATAAAATATGTGGACCCACAGGAGTTGGAGTGCTTTATGGTAAAGAAGAATGGCTTAAAAAACTTCCTCCCTATCAAGGTGGCGGTGAAATGATTGCTACGGTTACTTTTGAAAAGACAACTTATGCAGATTTGCCTCATAAATTTGAAGCTGGAACTCCAAATATTTGTGGAGGTATTGCATTTGGGGCCGCTTTAGATTACATGAATGCTATTGGTTTTGATACTATTGCCAACTACGAGCATCAGTTGTTGGAGTATGCAACTTCAGAATTATTAGCGATAGAAGGAGTTAAGATCTACGGAACTTCTAAGGATAAAACGGCTGTCATCTCTTTTAATATTGAAGGTATTCATCCTTACGATATTGGAACCATCATAGATAAACTTGGAATTGCTGTAAGAACAGGTCACCATTGCGCACAGCCTATTATGGATTTCTATAAGATCCCGGGAACAGTAAGAGCTTCCTTTGCCTTTTACAACAGTTTTGAAGAGATAGATCTTTTTATTGCTGCGGTAAAAAGAGCTAAATCTATGTTGGAGTAAATTTTATTATCACCTGAGCGAAGACGGAGGGTTTATCTCATTTCAAAACATCTCGACTCCGCTCGATAATAGCATGTAGAAATATCCAAAAACACTTCAGTCTTAAAAACCACCAATAATTCGCCTCCTTTTCGTATTATTAATTTCTGTAAACAATTCATAATATGAAATATATAGTCTTGGCCATTATCTCATTACTGGCATTAAAATCTTGTTCTCAAGAAGCAGATCAGCAGAAAGAAAATATGATATTTACTTATGATGAATTTTCAAGAGGCTTTGCAAACTCGTATATCATTACTAAAGAAGATATCACGGTTAAATCCGGCACTATAGATGATCTTATTAAGTCCAGACCAATTACAGCAGAAGAATATCAAAATTTGATCGACTTAACAGAAGCCATAGATATAAGAACACTTAATGCATACGAGTCAGATTCTGATGAGAGAAATCGGGATGCCGCTGCACATGCCGAACTTAATGTAAAATGGAATGATGTGGTGTACAATTCTAAAACCTTTGATAAAGGCAATGCGCCCAAACCACTTGTTCCATTGGTTAATGCTATAATAAGATTAGCAGAAACTGTTGAATAGCAAAACAGGTTATTGTATTTTTGCACCAAATTATAGATATATGAGTATTAAGGAAAATCAGCAAGAAATAGTAGAGGAGTTCTCCATGTTCGATGACTGGATGGAACGATATGAGTATATGATTGAGCTGGGAAAATCTCTACCTCTTATAGATGAAAAATATAAAGTTGAAGAAAACCTTATAAAAGGCTGTCAGAGTAAAGTGTGGGTTCACGCACAATTAGATGGAAATAAGTTGAACTTTACTGCAGATAGTGATGCAATTATTACAAAAGGGATAGTTGCCATTCTTATTCGTGCATTTTCCAATCAACATCCTTCAGAAATATTAGAATCAGACACACAATTTATAGATGATATTGGGCTTAAAGAACATCTTTCTCCCACCCGAGCCAATGGTTTGGTAAGTATGATCAAGCAGCTTAAAATGTATGCATTAGCATATCAAACACAATTAGATTAAAATGGAACAAGAAATAAACACCGAAGAATTAGGAGAAAAGATAGTAAAGGTTTTAAAAACTATCTATGATCCAGAAATTCCTGTAGATATATATGAACTAGGTCTAATTTATGACGTTATGGTTAATACAGACTATGATGTAAAAATTTTAATGACATTAACAACTCCTAACTGTCCTGTGGCAGAATCTTTACCTAGAGAAGTAGAAGAAAGAGTGAAATCTGTAGACACGGTAAAAGATTGTGAAGTAGAAATTACTTTTGATCCACCATGGACGCAAGATCTTATGAGTGAGGAAGCCAAATTAGAATTAGGCCTACTATAATTTAAAAAATAACTGTACTATGTCTACTGAAATTATTAATAGAGTAGCAAACAGCAAGCTTATAACTTTTGATCTAGAAGACTACTATCCTAAAGGGGAGCGTAGTCTTTTTGATATTAAAGACTGGCTGCTTGAAGGACTTGTTCTAAGAGAAACCATCTTTAGAGAAAAAGCAATGGCTCATGATTGGAGTAAGTATAAAGACCAATATGTAGCACTTACCTGCTCTACAGATGCAATAATTCCGGCCTGGGCTTATATGCTTTTAGCTACCCATTTACAGCCATATGCTAAAAAAGTAATCTCTGGAGATCTCGAACTATTAGAGACTATATTATATACAGAGATCATTCAAAATATGGATCTAAGTGCTCTGGAAGGAAAACCGGTTATTGTTAAGGGATGCTCCCATAAACCAGTTCCGGAGAATGCATATCTATTGCTTATTGAAAAATTGCAACCTATTGTAAAGAGCGTACTTTATGGAGAAGCATGCTCCTCTGTACCTTTATTTAAACAAAAAAACACAGCTCAAAAATGAAAAAAATGCTCTTGGCCTTAACCCTAGCTTTTGCTGCTAATTTTGCGAATGCACAGGATAAAAAGAAAGATTCTATCCCGCCAAATGGATGGACTAAGGATGGTAACATACAACTGCTTTTTAACCAATCTGCTTTTAATAAAGAGTGGAAAGGAGGTGGTACTTCAAGTGTCTCAGGAAACTTAACATTGAACTATGATCTTAATTATAGAATGAATGATTTTACTTGGGATAATAAATTGCTGGCAAATTACGGCCTAACGAAAACTAAAGATGATGAGTTTACAAGAAAGACTAGTGACAGAATAGAGTTTAATTCTATTGCAGGTAAACAATTGACAGATTCTAATTGGTATTATTCTTATTTCTTTAATTTTAGAAGTCAGATCGCAAAAGGATATGAATACAGTGAAGATACAGACACCGGAGAGACTATTCGTACAGAAACTACTCATTTCTTTTCTCCTGCTTATTTACAAACTGGACCTGGCATGATGTGGAAAAAGAACGACAATTTCATGTTTAATATAGCTCCGGCTACAGCACGCTTTATTTTTGTGGATGATGTTTTTACATCTGGAGTAGATTATGTAGATGGAGATTATTTTGGAGTAGATCAAGGAAAATCTAGTAGGTTTGAATTTGGTGCCTCTATTAGCGCTTTAGCCACATTTGAAATTCTAGAGAATGTAAATATGGAGAACTCTATTAATCTATATTCTAATTACCTTGATAATCCCGGTAATATAGATATAGATTATCTAATGAACATGGAAATGACCATTAACAGATATCTCTCAGCAAATTTATTATTTCAAGCTATTTATGATGATAATGCCGTTGGAGCCTTTCAAATTAGAGAAGTCTTTGGACTCGGTATCAATTATAAGATCTAAGAAACATTAACGTATACTAAACTTCTAAAATAGCTGCTTAAAAAATTTTTAAGCAGCTATTTTTTTTGTGTTCTAGTTAAATTTATGTTGAATTATTAGCTTTAAAACACCGATTAACATCAATTGTTTAACTTTGTGACTATGATAGAAAAGACTGATTTAAATTACGAAAAAGCTGTCCTAATAGGTATAGTTACCCAAGATCAGGATGAAAGCAAATTAAAAGAATATCTAGACGAACTAGAATTTCTTACTTATACCGCAGGGGGTGAAGTCCTAAAACGTTTCACTCAAAAAATGGACAAACCAGATCCAAAAACCTTTATGGGTTCTGGGAAGATCATGGAGGTAAAACAATTTATTGATGATAATGAAGTTGGAACTGCCATTTTTGATGATGAATTATCGCCAGCACAACAAAAGAACATAGAAAAGATCCTTAATGTTAAGATCTTAGATAGAACCAACCTCATCCTAGATATTTTTGCTCAAAGAGCACAAACCAGTTATGCACGTACTCAGGTAGAATTGGCACAATATCAATATTTATTGCCTAGACTTGCGGGTATGTGGACTCACTTGGAGCGTCAGCGTGGTGGTATTGGAATGCGCGGTCCCGGGGAAACAGAAATAGAGACAGATAGACGTATTGTACGAGATAAGATAGCCCTATTAAAGAAAAAAATAGAGGTTATAGATAAACAAATGGAAGTACAGCGTGGTAATCGTGGTGCTCTGGTTAGAGTTGCTTTAGTAGGATATACCAACGTTGGAAAATCTACTCTTATGAATGTTGTTAGTAAGAGTGAGGTTTTTGCTGAAAACAAACTTTTTGCAACCTTAGATACTACAGTAAGAAAAGTGGTAATTCGCAACCTCCCTTTCTTGCTTACAGATACTGTAGGATTTATTAGAAAACTTCCTACCCAATTGGTAGAATCTTTTAAATCTACTCTAGACGAGGTAAGAGAAGCAGATCTGTTGTTACACGTAGTAGATATCTCTCATGAGAATTTTGATGACCATATTGAATCTGTAAATCAAACCTTGGCAGATATTAAGAGTAGCAATAAACCTACTATCATGGTTTTTAATAAGATTGATGCTTATACAGAGACCAAAATTGAGGAAGACGATCTTATTACAGAAAAAACGGAAGAACACTATTCTTTAGAAGATTGGAAACGTACCTGGATGAATAGAATGGGTGATAATGTGATCTTTATCTCTGCGCTGAACAAAGAGAATATAGAAGATTTTAGACGTAAAGTTTACGAAGCTGTTAGAGATATTCATATTACTAGATTTCCTTACAATAACTTCTTATATCCGGAATACGATAAGTATACAGATGAAGAAGAATAAAATTCATGGCCTCTTTTAAAATGGAGGCCATTTTTAATTTCATTTAATCCTATTTAACCTTGAGCTATAATCTTTATAATATTGCATTCTATAATGTTGAAAATTTATTCGACACCATAAATGATCCTCATACCTGGGATGATGATAGAACTCCTGAAGGCAAGGATCTTTGGACCATGGAGAAATATGAAGATAAAATAAAGAATATCTCTAGAGTTATTTCTGAAATTGGGCATGAGAGTACTAAAACCGCCCCTGCGGTGATCGGACTTTGCGAAATAGAAAATCTAACGGTTTTAGAAGATCTTGTAAATCACCCTAATCTTTCCCCTTTTAACTACAAGATCGTGCATTATGATTCTCCCGACAAACGCGGAATTGATGTAGCACTTCTATATCAAGAATCTTTATTTACGGTTCATCATTCAGAACCAAAATCTCTAATAATCAATTATTTAGATGATGAAAATAGAAGGTTTTACACTAGAGATCAGCTATTAGTTTCAGGGAGTTTAAATGGTGAAAATGTTAATCTGATAATAAATCATTGGCCATCTCGAGGCGAGGGAATAGAAGAAACTAATTATCGCAGAGAAAAAGCTGCAATGCTTAACAAAGAAATTATAGAAGAGCTTTACCATAAAGATCCAAAGGCTAAGATCATTAGCATGGGAGATTTTAACGATGGTCCTAACAGCAAGAGTTTTAAAGAGATATTACAAACCAATAGCAATATTGCCCTAATAGATGAGCAACAATTGCATAATCCCATGGAGATCATGTCTCAAAAAGGTAAGGGCTCTGTTGCTCATAGAGATGAATGGCACTTGTTCGATCAGATCCTTATTTCAGACTCATTTGTTGGTAATGTAGAGGGTTTACAGTTCTATGATGCCAAAATATTTAGCATGCCTTACCTCATTTCCTTATCTGGTCAATATCAGGGTTTTCCTTTTAGAAGTTATGACTTTGATGGCTATACCGGTGGGTTTTCAGATCATTTTCCGGTATATATTTCGCTTATCAAACACGATTAATTTCCCGTTACCCGTACATTATCAATATCATACGTAGTGGTTTTATCTGGAGCAGATCCTAGATATTTAAATGCAATATTCACATTCCCATTAAAACAGGAAATATCAAATTCAGATTTTTTGAAGATGAGTCCGTTTTGGTTAGATGGCCCTTTAGGAACCTGAGCATCTAAAAGCTTCCAATTGGTGGTTCGCGGATTTCCAGTAAAATCATCAGTTATATAAACGGTTAAAATAGTAGCATTATCAAAAGATGCCTTAATTTCAAAGGTTAGTACCTCCTCTATACTTTTATCCAAATTAATATTCGGAGTAACCAACCAAACTTCCATGGGACTTTCCATCGTATTATAAGCAGAAACCCTCAGAAATCTATTTCCTAAAAGTGTAGCATCTTCAAAACGCTTACCTCCATTGATGTTGATATTGGTCCAGCCTTTTCTATCTAACATGTTTTCATTGGTAATAGCATTAAAGTTCTCTTCAAATAATAACTCAACCCCCATTTCTGTTTCATTACCACAGGTAAAGAACTCCGGGTCACATCTGCTACCGCTGCTAAAATTCAGATCTTTTGGAGAATTCAATATCAATACAAAATGGTCATCATAAAAATTCCTTGATAGTACACCTGTAATGCTTCCGCTACCTTTAGGCAGTAGCATTGATTTAAAATCTGAATAGGTGCTAGTGCTTAACATTGTTGTGAAACCATCTATACAACTCTCTAATTGCCGCTCTGCATCATATCTATCTGTACTTTCTCCTGCTAAGCTGAAAATATGAGCATCCCTAACCAGATTCTTATTGAATTGAACGTCTTCCACCTGAACATAAAGATTAGCATACGCCAACGAAAACTCAGATAACGTAAGCGATATGGGTGTAATATTCTCTCTCTTTATAGATTTGATAAGATGTTCTTCTATTAATGCTTTTGGAATTACCACAACATCTCCTCTATTCTGAATACCTAACTGCATAACGCCATTATTCTTCCAAAGACTCAAACCATCTAATTTTATATAAAGTTTTCTCCCAAACTCGTAAGAATTGAATAGGGATGCATCATCTACAAGTATTTGTATTCCTGAAGTTGGATTTTCAGGCTTATCTTGCAACACTAACTTCTTATAGAAGTTTCCTCCTTCATCACTAGAAATTACGTAGCCTTCCATAAAAACATCTGTTTCCTGAAAAGTGTATATTTCTTTGGTCTCTATATTATAATGCCCTTTTACGGCAGATATACTGGTGGTAATACCATTAAAATCATCTTTAAGGCTTTCCGGTTCCGGAAGTTCAAAATCATCTGTGTTTACACAAGAAATGCATAGCACAATTAGGATACTTAGACTGGTATAGAATCTTGATCTCATAATCTTAAATTTTAAAATCTCACATACATATTTGCATAATATGTGGTACCGTTTCCGTACCAATATTTATTACCAAAAACTGGCTGTTCTCTTTCTTTATCTGATAATAGGTTTCTAAAATTTGCATTTCTCGCCTGTTCAAATCCCCCGGTTTTATATACCTTATCAAGAACATTGTTAATGCTTATAAAGAATCCTAAATAGTAACCACCCTTCAGCAACCATGATTTACCACCAATGACGTTTACGAGCATATAATTATCAAATTGCTCTTGAACAAGTAAACTTTTTGCTCTTTCTTCATCATAATCAATAAGAGTAAAGCCATCAACATCTTTAGAAAAATTACTGGTTCTGTTTAAAGGGGCAATATCTGCATAGGCATTAGAAAAATAATTTACGGTAGTTCCAAACCACCAATAATCCGGATCGCGGTATTCAAAGCCAATTTGAGCTGCATTTTGTGGTCCACCGGCAATTCTATAATTCTTTAAATAAGATTGACCATAACTTATAGCAGATTCAAAATTGTTAGAGGTTAATACCAGCTCAGGATTATTGCTATAGGTAAACTGCCCCAGAGCGGCAGCACCTTTAATTTTAAAGGTAGTGGTGATCTGATATTCTGCTCCCAACTCTACTCCAAAAAATTGTTTATCTATTCCCTTAAGAATTTCCTGAACAAAGGCAGTAGTTCCCGCTTGTCCTAAGCCAGAAAGTCCATCTGCGTAATAAAATGAAATTTCAGTGGCATCTTTTACTTCTGATGCATAACCGGTAATTCTCAATTTAAGATTTGGCGTTCTATAACGGTAGCTTAGATCTACTGTATTCAGTATTTCTGAAGTTAGGTCTTTAACCGTATTGTTATTTTCTCTAGGATTGGAAAAAGAATTCTTTAATGTTGGGGCATTAGTTAGGTAAGCTGCATTCACTTCAATTAAATGTTTGCCGGAAAGTTTGTAGGTACCGCCCCCTTTAATCCCAAAATCTGTGAAATTTAATTGATCACTCTTTCCTAACGAGTTATTAGGAAAATGACCATTTCTGAAAAGTCCATTTCTTAGATAGCTAGTTTGAGAGATTTCTAAAGCAGCGTAGAGATCCCATCTACTAT
The DNA here is from genome assembly GCF_900104765.1 of Gillisia sp. Hel1_33_143. Taxonomy (GTDB): domain Bacteria; phylum Bacteroidota; class Bacteroidia; order Flavobacteriales; family Flavobacteriaceae; genus Gillisia. The sequence continues at coordinate 1,101,820 of NZ_LT629737.1, read as the reverse complement.
ACCTCCATTGCGCCTGAGCAAATGCGTTTAAAATATCTGCAGTAAAGTTGAAATTATATTTATACTTAGCATCTTCTCCAACCAATCTGTTTCTATTTTCCAGATCGCTTTGGGCCGTTACACCTTCAGTATCTTCTGCATTTGCTTCCGCAAAAAAATCGATGTCTAAGTAAGCGTTTCCTCCTAAAAGGTCTCTTATGGAAGCAAAATTTTCGCTTTGTAAATGCGTATAATTCAATCGTGAATTAATAATAAGATGATCATTTGGTTTACTAAAAAATATTGTATTTGCAGAGAATTGAGTGTCATCTGTTCTATCTTCAGAAATAACATAAATAGAATTTCCTCCATTTTCTGTAGCGATTCTATTCGCATTATATATTTGGTTCCAATTTACCTGACCTTCATCTTTTAGATATTGTGCGGCTAAATATGCGGCTTCATAATTCTGATTATTCTCAAATCTTAAGAAATAGCTTGGAAGCTTCTGGTAATAAGAAGGATCTGGATTTGAACCACCCCCTATATAACTTTCCTGTCCATTTTCACTAATAATCAATCTCGTTCCACCATAATCTATTCTAGTATTGGCTGTTTTTCCAAATTGATATGCAAGATTAGTGTTGAGTTCTGTAGTTTCTGAAAGTTTCCAGAAATGGTTCAACATTAAAACGGGTTCTTTTATCTCCTTCAATCTCGAATTTCTTATCTCTCCATCTTGAACCCCCCAGAATGAGTTGTAAGTCTGCCCTTTAAGATCTATGACTTCCTGAGTATTGGCAGAAGATTTCCCTCTGGTTACGGGCGTATAAAATCCGGAGAAATTAAGACTGTGAGCAGCATTGATTTTCTTTTCTATAGAAATAAAGAATGAGTTGGAATTATAAGGCGTACCCTCTATAAACCCTTCTTCCGCAAATCTTCTTGAAGCAGATATAGAGTAAAACCAGCCATTTGTTAATTCTCCAGAATTATAGGTGGCCATAATTCTGCCTTTATAACTTCTATTAGCCAAGGCATAAGATAGCCTCGTACCTTTTTGGAATTGTGATGCTCTCATGGTAATATTAGTAGTTCCAGCCAAAGCTCCAAAACTAACTTCGCTTGCGGTGGTTCCCATTGAAAATTGCTGATTGCGTTGTACGTCATTCAATCCACCCCAATTGCTCCACTGGGGCCTTCCATTAAAGATTTTGTTCATCTCAATCCCATTAATGAGTAATCTTCCATATTCACTATCCAGTCCTCGAAGTCTAAAAAACGTAGCGCTAAAATCAAAAGCAGCAGCATTTAAGAATACATCTTTTGTAGCTTGAAGTAATCCAGAAACACTTGCTATATTGGCATCTTCTTCATTTAATTCAGCATCAGACAGGCTTATAATACCAATTTGAATTTGCTCTTTAAGAAGATCTGCTCTAAGCGATATGAGATCGAGATCTTTGTGTTCTCCTTGGCTAATATTTAAGGGTAAGCGTAGGTTTAGATATCCATTTTTAACAAACAGAAGTACCAGGTTACCCTCCGGTATTTCTCCAGAAATTATAAACTCTCCGTTATTGTTGCTTGAGCCATTAAAACCAGTTCCCTCAATGCTAATAGCAACCTCTTCTATTTTATTGAAAGTGGCGGCATCAACTACAGTTCCAGTAAGGGTGGTTTGTGCAGAAATATGAATGAAGGTGAGCAGCCCTAGCACCAAAATGAAATTACACTTTTTCATTTTATAAGTTGCTCGTTTTCAGTAAGTAAGTTTAAACTTTAATTTTGTAATTACCAATAAATCAGTAAATTAATCTTTGCTATAAATTCATACTTATGAATCAGAAATGTAAATTATTCTCAAAAATGATCTCTAAGATCGTGATATTTCCATCCTTACTATTTCTTGTAGCCAATAGTGTTTATGCACAATCAAAAGATTCTTATAAGGTGCATACTGTTGCTTTTTATAACGTTGAAAATCTATTTGATATTGAAAATGATTCCTTAACCTTCGATGATGATAGAACCCCGCTAGGAAAAGATGTTTGGACCTTAGAAAAATATCAGGACAAGCTGAAGAATATATCTAAAGTCATTTCAGAAATAGGAACTGAAACCGCTCAAAATTCTCCAGCGATCATTGGTCTTTGTGAGATCGAGAATTATATGGTGCTAGAAGACCTTATCAATCAACCTGCGTTAAAAGAGAAAAACTACGACATAGTTCATTATGATTCCCCAGACAGGCGTGGCGTAGATGTGGCCTTACTTTATCAAAAATCACTATTTACACCCACCAATTCCCAATCTCGAAGATTATTGATCTATGAACTGGAAGATCCTTTAAAAAGAGTATACACTCGAGATCAATTAGTAGTTACAGGAAATCTTGATGGAGAAGAAATAAATATAATCGTGAATCACTGGCCTTCCAGAAGTGGTGGAGAAGCCAGAAGCAGTTATAAAAGAGAACGTGCAGGGCAGTTAAATAAATTAATAATAGATTCCTTATATCAAATAGACCCTTATGCAAAGATCATAAGTATGGGCGATTTTAATGATGATCCAACTAATAAAAGCATCAAAAAAGTATTACATACAAAGGCCTCTAAAGAAGAGTTAGAAGTAAATGATTTTTATAATCCTATGGAGAACATGATGAAAAACGGGCGTGGAACTTTAGCATATAGAGACAGTTGGAATTTGTTCGATCAGATCCTACTTTCCGGAACTTTGGTAAATAGTAATTTAGAAGGCTATAAATTCTATAAGGCAGACATTTTTCAGAAAAATTATCTAATTACTACCAAAGGTCAATTTAAAGGGTATCCTTTCAGAAGCTACGATTATGGTGGTTACACTGGGGGTTATTCAGATCACTTTCCAGTGTTCATATATCTAGTTAAAAAACTATAATCTTAAAATATTTAACATTTATAATTATAATTGTTAAATTCTTAATAATATTACTATACCTTGCTTGTGAATTCCCATATAGGAATTCCAAATTAATATGACTAAAAGCACCATTCTTGTAATTTTTTCAATTTTACTTATTTCATTTTCTAGCATTGCGCAGGAAACCACTTCCGGAATCGAAGGAATGCGTAAAAATGCCATTTCCTTCAATATTTTAGGAACTACCCCATTTGTTGGAATAACCTACGATCGGATTGTTTCAGAAAATTTAAGTGTAGAAATAGGTGTTGGTATTCCAAGTGTAGGAGCGGGTTTTAAATACTATCCTTCCGGGATAAAAGAGTCTAAAATGTTGTTTCATATTGGCCTTACCGGAACTATTATTTCTGCTAAAGCATTAGATATATGGGGTTCTAGTGAAGATGATGCAGGAATTTTTGTAGCTTATCTTCCTATAGGAGTAAGTTTCTTTGGTGAAAAGGGATTTAATTTGGGGGTAGACCTAGGGCCCGCAGTGGCAGAAAAATTTGCTCCTTGGGGAAATGTTAAGGTTGGATATAGATTTTAGAACTAAAATTTAAAATAAACTCATTTGACCCGATTTGTATTGTGCGTGAAGTTCACAATTCAATTCGGGTTTTATTCTGCCAAATAAATACTTTTTTCTGGCGATCTTAAACTGTTGAGACACTTGCTTTGCTATATTTCCGGAACCTTTCATTCTTCTTCCGAAGTTGCTATCGTTCAAATTCCCACCATGACATTCAGCAATAAGATGTAAAACCTTATCTGCTCTATCTGGCATAGTTTTCTGAATCCAATCTGTAAAAATTCCTCCAATAGCACCGTTCAATCTAACCATAGTATAACCAACACCTAAAGCTCCACGCTCTGCAATTTCTTTTACCAAGGGTAACACCTCATGGGAGTTGATGCCCGGAATAATTGGAGCCATCATTACACTGGTGGGAATATTATCCTTCGAAAGCAATTCTAAGGTTTCTAACCTTTTTTTAACCGAGGCTGTTCTTGGTTCTAGCAATCTTCTAACATTTTCATCTAAACTAGTAATGGAAAGATTTACATGAATGAGATTATCTTGAGCGAGCTCTTTTAGAATATCAATATCTCGTTGGATCAAAGCATTTTTTGTGATAATACCTACCGGATGTTTGTATTTTAGAAATGTTCGAAGCAGTTGTCTGGTCATCTCGAGTTTCTTCTCTATTGGCTGATAACAATCTGTATTTCCGGAAAGCACAATTGGAGCAGCTTCCCATCTTTTACTCTGCAATTTCTTTTCTAAAAGATCCACTGCGTTTCTTTTTACCAAGATCTTTTGTTCAAAATCTATCCCGGCACTGTATCCCCAATATTCATGAGAATTTCTTGCATAACAATACACACAGCCATGTTCACAACCTTGATATGGATTCAAAGAAAATCCCATTCCCACATCTGGGCTGGTTACTTTATTCACCACTGTTTTTGGAAAGGTATCTATTAGAACTGTTTTGGAGTTAGAAGCTTCATCTCCCTCCAATGCACAATAATTTAAAAAGTCATCTCTAAATTCATGACTCTGAGCATCAAACCTATTATGCACATTCTTTTGAGCTCCTCGTCCTCTTATATAATCATTCTCTCCCGACATAAAACAAAAATATGGCATAATTCCCAATTTTAGGATTCTTTCCATATTTAATTTTATTGATTGAAAGATTTATTTTCTAGGAAAATCTGCTTTTCTTTTATTTAGAAAGGCAGAAGTTCCTTCTTTAAAATCTTCTGTCCCGAAGCTTCTTCCAAACTCTTCGATCTCTATTTCGAAACCATTTACTCCATCTTCAAAATTAGCATTTACAGCCTTAATAGCTGCAGAGATGGCTACCAATGAGTTTTTCATGATCTTATTCGCTAATTTTTCAGCAAAATCTAGCAACTCGTCTTGAGGGCATACGTGATTCACCAAATTATATTGCAGAGCTTGCGTAGCATCTATCATTCCGGCAGTCATGATCATTTCCATGGCGCGACCTTTACCAACTAACTGAGGTAATCTTTGCGTTCCTCCATATCCCGGGATCAATCCAAGAGAAACTTCCGGCAATCCCATTTTTGCATTATCGCTGGCAATTCTAAAATGTGCTGCCATTGCCAATTCTAATCCACCTCCAAGCGCAAAACCATTTACCGCTGCAATTACTGGTTTTGGAAAATTCGCAACATAATCAAATAATTTTGCCTGTCCCTGTGCTGCAAGTTCTCCTCCTTCTTCCGTAGAAAAATCTGAAAATTCACTAATGTCTGCTCCTGCAACAAAGGCTTTCTCTCCGCTACCGGTTAAAATGATAACCTTAACGTCGTTATCTTCTCTAGCATCTGCAAAAGCTTCATGAAGTTCGCTAATGGTCTCTTTATTAAGTGCGTTTAATTTTGAAGGTCTATTGATAGTTATCTGTAGAATTCCTTCGTGAAGTTCTGATAAAATGTTTTCAAATGTCATACTTACTTATTTTGGAAATCGGACTGTAAAGATAGTCCCTTTATTTTTGTTTGATTCAAAATTGATGCTTCCGCCATAGGTCTCTACAATATTCTTCACCATAGCAAGACCTAATCCCATACCACTAGATTTGGTGGTAAATTTAGGCTCGAACACCTTGTCTTTATTTTCTTCTGAAATACCTACACCATTGTCTAAGACAGAAACTTTTACAGAAGTTTCTTCTTCTTCCACCTCCACCAATATCTTCGGATCTTTTACATCTTGTAAAGCTTGAGTAGCATTTTTCACCAAATTGGTAATCACTCTAATAAGCTGAGTTCTATCAAATTTAACCAGAATTTCTTCTTTCTCTGAAGAGAATTGTATGTAATTTTCATTGAAGATGTCTAATGCTAACTTAACTGTTTTTGGAACATTTAGAATTTCATTTTGTTGCGCCGGCATTTTGGCAAAATTTGAAAAGGCCGAAGCAATAGCGCTCATGGTATCTATTTGATGAATTAAGGTTTCGCTATATTCATTCAATTTCATGATCACATTAGGGTCTTTAGGGTTAAAATTTCGTTGAAAACTTTGAACTGTGAGTCGCATTGGAGTTAATGGATTTTTGATCTCATGCGCTACTTGCTTAGCCATTTCTCGCCAAGCCTGTTCTCGCTCTCCGGTAGCCAGTTTCACAGCACTTTCTTCCAACTCGTCTATCATACTATTATAAGCAGATACCAGGGTATAGATCTCTTCAGAAACGTTCTCTATCTGTATCTTTTGATTTCGCTTATCCAGCCTGGTTTCTATGATCTTTTCTGAAACTATTTTCAAAGATTTTGTAATGTATTTGGAAAGGAAATAAGACATCAAAATAGCTGCCAACAACATAAATAGATAAACTTCGCCCAACTTCATTAAAAAGTCGTTTAGATCTTTTTGTAATACCTCATCATCTTGCAGATAAGGAAGGTATAAAATGGCTAAAGGTTTAAATTGATTGTCGTGGATGTAGGTATAAGAAGATTGTGATTTTTGTCCGTTGATCTCAGATTTCTTCAAGAATCTCTTGGTAGGAGACGTTTCTAAATTTTGAATGATCTGCTTTGGGATCTGCACATTTGTAGTATCTCTAAAAAATGATTCGTTAGATTTTATAAGAAGTCTTCCTGTGAGATCATAAATATTAAGCTGCATTTCATGCACCTGAGACATCTCATAGATCTTATCGCGTTCCTTTAAGATCACCGGAATATTTTCTGTGCTTACCACATGGGTGGTTTTATCCAGAACAAATTTTATGTTCTCTCTAATAGCTTGTTCTTTACGCTCTAACCTTTCTTTATGATAGGCTTCAGATTCTTGTGTATATTGATAAACAGTAACGCCGGCAATAAGTATAGAAGCCCCTAACACCAACAAGATCATAGAAATGAAAATTCTGTTTCTTAAGGAGAGCTTAAATATCTTCATATATTATTTAGGTAGTTTTGCCATAAATATCAATTATCACACCAGATTAGGCATTCGGATTTTTAGAACGAATTCGCTTATACAATTTGATTCCGAGCATTAGCAGTATCCCTAATAATATTATTCCTATTACACCATAGATCCAGTTTACGGCATCTCTTACAATTACCAAAAAGATCACTGCAAATAAAATTATCGTAGTACCTTCATTCCAGATTCGCATTTGGTTCGAAGTCCATTTTACAACGTTATTTTGAAGCTCTTTATAGATAAGATGACATTTAAAATGATATATATAAAGCAACACTACAAAGCCAAGTTTTACATGCATCCAAGGTTGTTGCAGCCATCCAGGCATAAGATATAGCATCCAAAAAGCGAATAAACTCGCTAATATAGCGGAAGGCCAAGTTATGATGAACCATAATCTTTTAGTCATCAATTTCAACTGATCTACTAAAATAGTTCTTTTAGGTTCTGCTTCTTGAGCGGCTTCAATATGATAAACAAATAATCTTGGAATGTAGAATAATCCTGCAAACCAGGTTATAACAAAAATTAAATGTAAAGATTTAATGTAGTTGTAATATTCTATCACAGACTTAATTTTTCAAGGTTTATGGATCGTTCACTTGAGCGCTTAGCAAATATAACTAATTGTGAAGAGTGAAGTAATTCAATTAATAACTTCTGCTGGTTTTAGTTTATTTCTAATCTCCTTATTTAAGAACAATCCAGTAACCACTGTAGATAGGAAATCTGCAATAGGAAATGAGATCCAAACACCAATCTCTCCAAAATAATTAGGGAGAATAAGTACCAACGGAATAAAGAAAAATCCTTGTCTGGATAGGGTTAATAATAAAGCCGGAATGGCTTTGCCTATAGCTTGAAAATACGCAGAACCAATTAATTGTAAAGCGATGATCGGCACTGCAGCAAATACCCATCTCATGGCTTGTGGTGTATCTGAAAGTACAGCTGGATTATCTGTAAATACGCTCACAATTTCTTCTGCAAACGTCATAATTCCCGCAAAAACTAAGATACCTAAAAGTGTAGCGTAAAGAATTGCTGTATTTATACTCTTTTTTACTCTGGCAAAATTCTCTGCCCCATAATTATATCCGGCAATTGGTAAAAAGCCTTGTGTTACTCCTAGTACCGGAAAAAGCGCAAACATTAGCATTCTCCCAATAATAGCATAAACCGTAACAGAATCTTCTCCCCCAATATCAAATAAAATATTGTTCATTAATAAATAAGTAATACTTACTACGGCTTGTCTAGCAAGAGTTACAAAACCCAAGGAGGCAGTTTCCTTTAAAATATTCCAATTAAAACCAAGATGACTTAATGAGATTTTTAATTCAGAATTATTAGACAAGAAAAACCAAACTACATACGCAAAACAACACATATAAGAAGCTGTGGTTGCCCATGCTGCACCCATCATTCCTAGATCCATTATATTTATCAATATATAATCTAGTACAAGATTTCCTACAGAAGGTATGATCATGGCCACCATGGCAAATTTCGGCTTCCCTTCAGCTCTAATTACATTATTACCCATCATACAGAGTGCGAGAAATGGCACGCCATATAAAACAATGGTATAATAGATCTTCGCAGGCTCAAAAATATCGCCTTTCCCACCAAAAGCAGGTATAATGGAGTCTCTGAAGAGGAGCCCCACAGCTACCATAACAATTGTTAAAATAAGAGTAAGACTAATTTGATTTCCAAAGGTCTTAAGAGCTTTTTTGTGATTATTCGCACCTAACGCTCTCGAAATAATAGAGGATCCACCAATCCCGATAGCCATCCCTAAAGCAGCGATGAAGAACGAAACCGGCAAGACCACATTAATAGCAGCAATTGCTATAGATCCTATCCAGTTACCAACAAAAATGGTATCTACAAGAATATTTAAAGACATAACCAGAATTCCAATAGATGCAGGTACTGCCTGCCTAATAAGTAATTTCCCTATTGGTTCATTACCCAAAGCTTTAGAATTCAGATTTGCCATTATGCTTCTACAGGTTTAGCATACGCCCATTCGTCTATCCATCTAGATAATACTTTTACCCAATCTTCTCTGTCATTTAGACAAGGAACCACGGTGAATTTTTCTCCACCAACTTCGTGAAAGATCTCTTCCCCTTCCATAGCGATCTCTTCCAAAGTTTCTAAACAGTCACTAACAAAAGCGGGAGTTACAATGGCAAGATTTTTCATGCCTTGTTTTCCAAAACGTTCTATGGTTCTATCGGTGTAAGGTTGTAACCATGGGTCGAATCCTAATCTAGACTGAAAGGAAACGCTATAAGTATTCTCTTTTAATTCAAGATATTCTGCAACCAGCCTTGTAGTTTCATAACATTGGTGGCGATAACAAAATTGATGTGCAGAAGAAGCGGTCTTGCAACAAGAACCATCTATCTGACAATGAGACTTCGTAATATCGCTTTTTCTTATATGCCTTTCCGGAACTCCGTGATAAGAAAATAGTAAATGTTCAAATTTTACATCTTTCAGCTTTTCCGAGATGCTTTCAGCCAACACTCTAATATAATCTGGGTGATTATAAAAAGCAGGAATAGAAGTGAATTTCATTTCAGGAAAGAATTCTCTTCTCAACTCTTCTGCCAATACCAAAATAGTTTCTGTAGTAGCCATTGCAAATTGAGGGTACAAAGGAAATATAAGCACCTCATCTACTCCTTGATCATGCAATTCTTGCAAACCAGATTTAATGTTTGGCGTACCATAACGCATGGCAAGCACAATTGGTAATGAGGTAAAATCCTCTATCTTATCTCTTAATCTTTCAGAAAGCACAATAAGAGGCGAACCTTCATCCCACCAGATCTTTTGATAAGCGGCTGCAGATTTTTTAGGACGTGTGTTCAGAACAATTCCTTTAACCAAGAGCGTTCTTGCCCATAATGGAACATCGATCACTCGTTCATCCATTAAAAATTCACCTAAATATTTCTTTACGTCTTTCGGGTCGGTACTATCTGGAGAACCCAGATTAACCAAGAGTACACCTTTACTCATTCTTTATTCTTTTTCAGCAATTTTTCCTGACCTAAAATTACTACTATTATTGTTGATATAAATTCACTTATAGAAGTTTTGACCAATTACAGCATCACCAAAATCAATTCTTGATATTTGTGGGTAGCGATAAAGACATGATATACTTCTTTGGAGTGGTTCCAAATTTCTTTTTAAAGGCAGCGATAAAGTGACTGGATGTGCTATAACCTACTTTTAACCCAACTTCATTCACATTAAAATCGCCAGAATCTAAAAGTTTACGTGCAAATTCCATTTTATAATCAAATAGAAAGCTGTAGACAGAATCTCCATAGATCTGCTTAAAACCTTCTTTCAGTTTTTTAAGACTCAAGCCAATTTCATCAGATAATTCCTGAAGTGTTGGCGGTTCTGCCATTCTAGCAATAATAATATCTTTCGCCTTTCTGATCTTCAGTACATTCACTTCATCCACCAGAAACGGGCACTGCTCTATGTTTGCATCTTCAGTTCTATTAAAATGAAGACTTAATAACTCATACGCTTTCGCCTTAAAATATAAAGATTTGATAGAAGGCATTAAATTGAAATTCATCAACTGATTCAAAACAATTGCCATAGAAGGCGAAATATCGCCATCTTTATAATATTTCTTATCTCTGTTCTCACTACTTAAAAACGGAATATATCCTGCTTCTTGAGAAAACAGCGAGTGGAATTTTTTAATGGAGATCACCAAAGAGATCAACCACGAATTTGGAAATAATTCCACATTTAAAGGAAGGTCTTGCTGCGGATTGTAAAGCAACAAAGAATTCTCTTCTCCCAGTGGTAATTGGTAGTTCCCTTTATTGAACAAAAACTTGCTTTGCCCTTTTACACAGAAGTGAAACTGAATAAAACTACTATCTATCTCACGAGTAAAATTTACAGAATCTGGAGTTTCGTTCTGAAACTTCAGAATGAAAAAACCCTCTTCAATTTTAGTCTCATCTACAAACCCTCCAGCGATATTTTTCTGTTCTGATGTCATCTTTCCAAAATTGTTTTTATTTAGAATCAGTCTAAACTAATGGTTCCAAAACGATTGATACTACTACAAAAATAGCCAAAATCCGGTCAAAATATGTCAAATAGGTGACAATTATCATCTATCGACACATTTAGTACCTACAGCGTTGTATTTTGATTTATGTATATGTTATTTTTGCTTCAGAATTCCCAAACAGTTTCATGGAGAACTATCATATTTCAAGAGGAAAACATTTTTACATCATAGGCTTAAGTTATAAAAAGGCTGATGCAGACATTCGAGGACACTTTAGTTTGTCTGAAGAAGGAAAGCAAAATTTACTTGAAGACGCTAAAGAAGAAGGTATTGATGGATTAATAGTAACCTCCACCTGCAATAGAACCGAACTTTACGGTTTTGCTCAACACCCTTATCAACTTATCAAGTTATTATGTGAACACACACATGGTACTGTAGAGGAGTTTGAGAAAGTTGCCTACGTTTATAAAAATAAAGATGCCATCTCACACATGTTTAATGTGGGAACAGGATTAGATAGCCAGATCTTAGGAGATTTTGAGATCATCAGTCAGTTAAGAAATGCATTTGTAAGCTCTAAGAAAGTTGGAGTTGCAAATCCATTTTTAGAAAGATTGATAAACGCGGTGATTCAGGCAAGCAAAAGAATTAAGAACGAAACCCGCATTTCTTCTGGAGCCACTTCAGTAAGTTTTGCTTCGGTACAATATATTTTAAAGGAAGTTGAAAATGTTTCTAATAAGAACATTTTGCTTTTTGGAACAGGGAAAATAGGTAGAAATACTTGTGAAAACCTTGTAAAACACACCAAGAACAACAATATTACCCTTATTAACAGAACTAAGGATAAGGCAGAGAGAATTGCCGGAAAGTTCAATTTAACGGTAAAAGATTATGCAGATCTTCAGTCTGAAATTAGACAGGCAGATATCTTGATTGTTGCTACAGGCGCTCAAAACGCTACTGTTTCTAAGGAATTGATCTATGCTAAAAAGGAATTATTGATCTTAGATCTTTCTATTCCGAAGAACGTTGCAGATGATGTGTTGGAACTTGAAAATGTAAAATTGATACATTTAGATCATCTTTCTCAAATGACAGATGAAACGCTGGAACGCAGAAAACAATTTATTCCGCAAGCCAGAGAAATTATAGCTGAAGTAGAAGGAGATTTTAATAAGTGGCTTGAAACACGCAAATTTGCCCCAACTATTAAAGCCTTGAAGAAAAAGTTGAGAACCATGAAAGATGCTGAACTGGATTTTCAACGTAAAAAGATCACAGATTTCAATGATGAACAAGCTGAAATTGTGAGCAACCGCATCATTCAAAAAATAATGAATCATTTTGCCAATCACCTTAAAGATGATTCTAACACTACAGATGAAAGTTTAGAACTCATCCAAAAAATGTTTCATCTGGAAGAGGCCGCAAAATGAATAAAGTAATTAGAATTGGAACCAGAGATAGCGAACTAGCACTTTGGCAAGCTAAAACCGTTCAAGCTGCATTAGAACATTTTGGACATGAAACCGAGCTAGTCCCTGTAAAATCTACCGGAGATCTAAACCTAGATCAGCCGCTTTACGAAATGGGAATTACCGGGATCTTTACCAAAACATTGGATATCGCCATGTTAACCGATAAGATTGACATTGCCGTTCACTCCATGAAAGATGTTCCTACCGCGCTACCAATAGGAATTGTAGAAGCCGCGGTTCTTAAAAGGGCTAATTCTAAAGATATTTTACTTCATAAAGGAGTTAAATTTTTGGAAGGTGATGGAACCATTGCTACGGGAAGTTTAAGAAGAAAAGCCCAATGGTTAAATAAATACCCTACCCATAACGTGGTAGATCTTCGCGGGAACGTGAATACCAGAATGCAAAAATTGGAAGATAATGATTGGGACGGGGCAATTTTTGCTGCTGCCGGACTAGAGCGCATCAACCTCACTCCAAAAAATCATATAGATCTTAACTGGATGTTACCTGCTCCTGCTCAAGGTGCTATGTTGGTGGTAGCAAAAGAGGAAGATGATATTTGCCGAGAAGCTGTTTCTGCTCTAAACCATAGAGCATCGGAAATTTGCGTACATGTAGAAAGAGAATTCTTAAAAGAATTGGAAGGAGGATGTACCGCACCAATTGGAGCTTCGGCAGTAATTATAGACAATAACCTTCATTTTAAAGGCGCTTTATTCAGTTTAGATGGAAGTCAGAAAATTGAAGTTGAGAACAATATTTCAGTAACTAATTTGAAAGATTTTGGAAAACGTTGCGCTCAGGAAATTTTGAGCAATGGAGGAAGAGAATTGATGAGCGAGATCAAGAAAGTGCTTAAATAGTAGTTGATGGTTAGCGTACTATCTACCAAAAAATTAAGTTCTTCTCAAAAGAACTTATTATTGAATTCGGGTATTGGTTTGGTAGAATATGATGCGATAAAGATCGATTTTATCGATTTTGAAACAAAGATTAATTCAGAAGATAATCTCATCTTTACCAGTAAAAATGGAGTGAAAGCCTTTTTGGACAACTATAAATCAACCGTACTTCCAGAAAATCTCCATATTTTTTGTGTTGGGACAAAGACCAAAGAATACTTAGAAAGCCAGAAATGGGAAGTTCTTGAATTTGCTGATTATAGTAAAGATCTTTCTGAGATCATCGTGAGAAAATACGCCGACAGAAATTTCAAATTCTTTTGTGGAACTTCTAGAAGAGATGAACTTCCATCAGTTTTAAAGGAAAAAAATATTTCGCTAGAGGAAATTGAAGTGTATACCACAGGTTTAAATAAGAAAAATTTCGATCAGGATTTTGATGGCATTATGTTCTTTAGCCCAAGCGGCATAGAAAGTTATTTAAATTTGAATGAACTTAATGTTGAAACTTGCTTTTGTATAGGCAAAACAACCGCTTCAGCAATAAAAAATAAGAATATACCAATAGTACTTGCAACTACACCTTCTATAGAAAATGTAATTGTTCAGGTGGTAAAACATTATAAATAAACGTCATTCTTTGTAAGACCTCAGGGCGAAAGGATTAACGCACTTAAGATATGACACAGATTAAAAACGACTTATTTCTAAAAGCATTAAAAGGTGAAACCGTAGAAAGACCTCCGGTTTGGATGATGCGTCAGGCAGGTAGATATTTGCCAGATTTCATGAAATTGAAAGCGAAGTACGATTTCTTTACCAGATGCAGAACTCCAGAACTTGCAACAGAGATCACCGTAATGCCAATTCACCAAATAGGTACAGATGCCGCCATACTTTTTAGCGATATTTTGGTGGTACCGCAAGCAATGAATATTGAAGTGGAAATGAAACCGGGTGTAGGCCCATGGTTACCAAATCCTGTAAGAACGAGTGCAGATGTAGAAAAAGTAATTGTACCAGATGTACATGAAACTTTAGGATATGTGATGGATGCTATAAAAATGACCAAGCAAGCACTTAATGATGAAGTGCCGTTAATTGGTTTTGCCGGTTCTCCATGGACTATTTTATGTTACGCAGTACAAGGGCAAGGTTCTAAGAATTTTGACATAGCAAAAAAATTCTGTTTTTCTAATCCTGTTGCTGCTCATACATTACTTCAAAAAATAACAGATACTACTATTGCGTATTTAAAAGCTAAAGTTGAAGCTGGCGTAGATGCCGTACAGATCTTTGATTCTTGGGGAGGAATGCTTTCTCCAACAGATTATCAAGAATTTTCATGGAAATACATTCAGCAGATCATAGATGCTTTAAAAGATATAACGCCTGTTATTGCATTTGGAAAAGGATGTTGGTTCGCATATAACGAAATGTCTAAATCTGGAGCTTCAGCTTTAGGTGTAGATTGGACCTGTTCTGCAAGAAATGCTCGTTATTTAACCGGTGGAAATATCACTTTACAAGGTAATTTTGATCCTTCAAGATTATATTCGCCACCAGCACAGATCAAGAAAATGGTGCACCAAATGATTGATGAATTTGGGAAAGACAGATACATCGTGAATCTTGGACACGGAATCTTACCAGATATTCCTGTAGAAAATGCGCGTGCTTTTGTTGATGCGGTAAAGGAGTATCCTTCAAAATAATTAAGCTACATGTTAAGCAAAGGACTTAGAGACGAAGAAAAAAAGAAGATCGATGATGCCTTTATTGCGATGTTGGATATTGAGTTTGTGCCTAATCTTTGGGAAAATGAACAGCGAAATAAGTTGAATGAAAAACTGCAGGCAATTTTAAATTTCACTTTGGATGATATTGAAATTATGAATTCTGAAGCTTTAATGGAAAGATTAAAGGCTGCCGATTTTGAATTTCAACATTACGAGCAATTTGGAGATCTTATGTTAAGAGCTATTCCTTTTGAACGTGAAGAAAAAGAATCTTTACTTGCTACTCACACTGCAGCAGTTTATGAAACCGCTCAAAAAGAAAGCAAAACTTTCTCATTTGGACTTATTCAAAAGATCGATAACGCCAAAGCATTAATATAATGAGCATTACAAGCTGGAAAATAGAAAAATTACATTCGGCAAGACCATCAGAATTTTTCCGGCTTATTCTTAAAAATAAAGAATATATACATCCCACCTTCCCCGTAACGGTTTCTTCTTGTGAAACATTATGGAAAACAAAAAGTTTTTTCTCTGATAGTAAAAAGCTTAAAAAACAGGGAAAAGGGGAGTATTTTGTTTTAAAAGAAGAGAAAACAGAAACCTTAATTGGATACTTTCAGATTAAGAATATCTCTCAAAAAATTGGTAGATGTGAATTTGCTTATTTTGTAGATCAAGATTTTCAAGATCAGGGGATTGTTTCAGAATTAGTTTCAAAAATGATCATTTTCGCTTTTAATGAGTTGGAAATGGAAAAAGTAGTAATCTGTACTTCCAAAGAAAATCAGGGCAGCCAGCAAATTGCAATCAAAAATAATTTTCAGCAAGAAGGAGTCTTAAGAAATGAATTTAAGAATTATCTGGGGCAACTGGAAGATGTAGTCTACTTCGGACTTTTAAAATCTGATTATCAAAAGCATGAAAAATAAATTTTATCAATATATAGAAGGGCTTCAAGACAAGATTGTTGCCGGATTAGAACAAATTGATGGAGAAGCCAAATTTCAGGAAGATCTTTGGGAACGCGAAGAAGGCGGTGGCGGAAGAACTCGAGTGATAGAAAACGGAGCCGTTTTTGAAAAAGGCGGAGTCAATATTTCTGCAGTTCATGGCCCTTTGGCTCCTGCAATGCAAAAATATTTCAACGTTGGAGAGGTAGATTTTTTTGCTTGTGGTTTAAGCTTAGTGATACATCCAAAAAACCCAATGGTGCCTACCGTGCATGCAAATTGGAGGTATTTTGAAATGTATGATAAACAAGGAAATGTGATAGATCAATGGTTTGGTGGCGGACAAGATCTTACGCCATATTATTTGTTTGAAGAAGACGCCAAACATTTTCATGAAGTTTGTAAACGCTCTTGCGATAGACATAACCCAACATTCTATCCGGAATACAAGCAGAAATGTGATGAATATTTCTGGAATTCTCATAGAGATGAAGCCAGAGGAATTGGAGGTTTATTCTTTGACTATTGTAAAGCTTCCAAAGAAATGAATATTGAAGATTGGTATAATTTTGTGACTGAAGTTGGAGATAGCTTTTTAGATGCTTACGTACCAATTGTCGAAAATAGAAAAGAGTTGCCTTATACCAAAGAGAATAAAGATTGGCAGGAAATTAGACGCGGGCGTTATGTGGAGTTCAATCTGGTGCATGATAAAGGCACTTTGTTCGGATTAAAGACCAACGGAAGAATTGAAAGTATTTTAATGAGTTTACCCCCACACGTGCAATGGGTTTACGATCATCATCCAGAACCGGGCAGTGAAGAAGCGATCTTGCTGAATGTACTGGAACATCCTAAAGATTGGATATAAGCTGAAGATAATTTTATTAAAAAGCCTTTCATTCCTACCTTAAAAAGTAAGATTGAAAGGCTTTAGTGTTTACAGAATCTTATACAAGTTTTAATATAAAAACTTCTCGACAGCGCTCGAACTGACCGTGAAGTTTTCTACCTATTCTTCAATAGATTTTAAATTATCTCCTGAGTTTCTATCTATCAATTTATTGTAAGGGTCTATCCCTGCTTTTAAAGGCTTTTTATCGGTAGTAATTGTGAATTTATTATCTCCTAGTTTTAACCATTTTAACTCAAAATAGTAAGGATCTTTAATAGTAACTTCTTCCTCATTCACTACATCTTCCCCAAACAAACCAATATCTACAAGGTTCTTCTTAGTATCTATTTCTCTCTCCCTTCCGGCATCATCATAATAGATCTTTTTAGAGTTCACGGTAAAAGTAGTTTCCCACTTTCCTGATTTCAGCTTTTTAGTATTAGCATCTACCACACGGTTTTCATAAAGCACGATCTCTTTAAAACCATCTTTCACTTTGTATTTAAGAGAATCTGGCGCTACTTTATATAATGCATTATAAAGATCTTCTGATGTGGCATAATAGCCTTTTTCATTATATTTAAATTCATCTAAAAAGCTACGTAAACCTTCGTTTATCTTATCTTCTCCAATTACATCCTGTAGATCATACATGACCATAGAGCCTTTTTCATAAAAAATATACTGTCCGGTTTCTACATCAATTAAGGTACGCTCAGGTTTAAAACTCATTTTTCTACCAGATAAATAGGTGTCTAATGAACTTTGCAAGAACGATTTGATCCCATTTTCTCCATATTCCTTTTTCATGGTCATTAATGAAACATATTCTGATAAGGTTTCAGAAATAATATTGGCTCCAGAGGTGTTACTCGGGGTTACAATATGCCCCCACCATTGATGCGCCATTTCATGAGAAGTGACTCTAAACGCATAATTATAATCTTCTGCTTTTGAGAAATCTGCAACAAAACCGAAGTTTTCAGAATAAGGGATAGTAGTTGCAAAAGACTGGGCAAGGGTAGTATATGCAGGAAATTCTATAATTCTAATAACTGAATAAGGATATTCAAAGAAGTTTTTAGAGTTATAATCTAAAGAGGTCTTGATCCCTTTTATAAAATATTTCAAATTCTTAGTATGTTTAGGAGAATGATAGACCTCAATATTTACTTTTTTGCCAATAGGTGCGGTCCAAATATCTTTTTCGATCTTATAATTTGCAGATACAAAACTGAAAAAATAATCTGTTTTCCCTTCTAACTTATAATTAAAATAACTTCGGTCTTTCTCTTCCCATGTTTTAGTAAGAACACCGGGAGCAACAGTAATTTGACCCTTAGAAGTACTTACTGTAGCTTCAAAAGTCATATAATTTGCATCCTCATTAAATAGATTCTGTTTCAGCGCAACACTATCTGTTCTAGGTGGGTTTATATAATCTAGCGCTTTTAACCCATTCTTTATACGAACCCCATTATCAAACAATCTTCGCTCATAGTGAAACGATGGAAAAATTCCATTTCTAAAGAATGTTCCATTACCTAATATTGCTGTTTCACTATCTGCAGAGAAGCCTTTTGTTATGGCGCTTGTTTCAATTACTAGCGATGCTGTTTCTTTTGGTTGTAACGATGCAGGCAATTTATACATGAATAAACGATACAAACTGTCTTTTAAAAATGGTTGAAGTTCCACATCATTATAGAGCACCTTAGTAATTTTGGTATCTGCAATAGGAAAACTTACTTCCATTAAAAGCGTATCTATAGCTACTTCAAAATTATTAATCACTTTAAATTCTCCCTTAGCTTCTACACTTCTATCTTCAGGGAAAATATCTATAAAGGCTTTAAGATCTGTTACCTGAATATGAGGTTTACCTATATATTTCACATATTTCATTTCTGCATCTGCACTTATTTTCTCCCCATAATTACCATCTTCTAGCTGATTTAAAACTTTTAGATTATAGTAACTATAAGCACCTACAGAGATAAACGCAAGTACAAAGAAAACTGTATATGCAACAGTTCTACCTGTAAATCTTTGTTTTGCCATAAACAAGCGTTCTTTACCCGAAGAGAAAAATCCACGGTTCCAAAAGAGTTTACCTATAACAGCTAGAATACATGTTAATAAGATCCAATAAGAATTCAGCCAAAAACTTCCTACCAAGTAATGTCCGAAACCGTTTAGATCACTCAAAAATCCACCAGGAGTTGAACCAAAAATTAATAAAGGATTGGAAGTTTTAAAAGCCAAAGCCAGCAAAATTGGTAATCCCACATAAAGAATGACCACTATAAAATGACCTAAAAACTTATTATTGACCAATACATGAATGAAAAATGACAATAACACTATCATTATAAAACCAGGTAAAACATTCACCAAATTATAGGTGAAATACATTCCAAGTTCATAATTAAAATATCCATTAATGGTTTGATAAATAACTCCAACTAAAATACTTATTAGAGTAAGTAAAATTGAAACTCCAATAAGCGAAATTATTTTTGAAAGATATAAGGTGCTATTACTTACCGGTAGGGCATCATAAAATTCAAAAGTCTTATTTTGTCTTGTTCTATGCACAGCTTCTCCAGAATAGATAATCAAGATTATTATAGAGAGTAATGAAATTCCTACAGAGATCTGAGCCACCATAAATCGAGTTAATGGCAATGATGGTGTACCATATAATTGATTAGGTTGATAGGCGGTAAAACCGGCGATTAGAACTCCAATTACCAATAAAATTATAAAAGCGGTTTCCCTAACTATAGAAAGAAATTCTATCTTACTTAAAGACCATAAATTTTCTCTTCTTGCTTTGCTGGTAAATCCTTGAACAAATGTTGGAAGTGTATGACTCTCTTTATATTCTTCTTTACTTTCGTTGGTACTGTTCTTCTTTTTTGAAGCTAAAAAACCTTTGTATGAAAATTGGAATAACGTAAAAACGAAGATACCTATTGCTAATCCTAGCCAAATCAATCTATTTATTAAGAATTTTCCTGTTAGCGAAAGTTGTGTAGTATTAAGTTCATGTACAGACCAGTATTTGTCTATAAAACCTTGAGCTTTGGCACCAAAAGGATCTACATATATACTCAGCCATTCTGTATCTAAATTTGTTAGAAGTCGAGATGAAATATTGATCAATATAAAGATTGCAATTCCACCAAGATATAAGATTGGCATCTTTTTAAAGAAGGTCATTAATCCAAAAAATAAACTTCCTATAAAAAAAGCATTGAAGGTTAAAAAGTAAAAAAATGGATAGAAATAAGAAGCAAAATTAAATGCTGTATAGGTCCCATAATCTGGTCTTTCTAAGAAAGCTCCCAATCCAAAACCGCACATTGCGCCAATTACTACTGCAATATTTATAAAAGTAACTATAGTAAAACTTCCCCAAAATCTACCTAAAATATAATTCTTTTCGGAGACAGGAAATGTAAAATAGGTTTGTGCTGTTTTATGATCTTCATCTCTATAAACTGCAACTCCCATAATTGCAGCATAAAAGAAAAGCAAGAAAACACTCATTGTACCTATAACTCCCATAATGATATTTGGGCTGTTGGTGTATTGTGCTGTGATAGACTTTTCAAATACCGCAATTAATAACGGAATTAAAAAAGCTATAAATAGGTAGATATAGGTTGCGGGTCTGCGCATTCTATATTTTAGCTCAAATAAATAGATCTCTTTCATAATTATACAGTTTGAGCAGTTTGAGGTTGATTGATACTATAGAAATAAAAATCTTCTAGCGTGTTATTCACTAGTTCAAAACCATCGCCAGGTTGAGATTCTGAATACACATTTATGTTTAACTGCCCACTTCTTAAATAAGCAGATAATACGGAGTATTCAGATTGATATCTTTCCAATTCCTCTTTCTCAATCCTCTTTCTAAAAACTCTTCCATTCAATGAATTTGTCAATTCTAAAGGATGTCCCTGCACTACTACAGAACCTTCGTTGAAAACTGCCATGTTGGTACATAGATTAATTACATCATCTACAATATGAGTAGATAGAATAACAACAGCTTCTTCCCCTAGCTCACTTAAAAGATTATGAAAACGGTTACGCTCCAAAGGGTCTAAACCTGCTGTAGGCTCATCTACAATTATCAATTTAGGGTTGCCAATTAAAGCTTGAGCAATTCCAAAACGTTGACGCATTCCTCCAGAAAAGTCTCCCAGATTCCTTTTTCTAAATTTGTATAAATTCACCTTGTTTAGAAGATCTGCCACATAAGCAGTCCTTTCAGACTTATTATGAATGCCTTTAATTTTCGCAATATGGTTTAACATCATCTCTGCAGAAACTTTTGGATACACTCCAAAATCTTGCGGCAAATAGCCTAAAACTTTTCTTAGTTCTTCAGGCTCACTAAAAACATCTAACCCATCAAATTCTATACTTCCAGAATGGCTTAATTGCAAAGTGGCAATGGTTCGCATTAAAGAAGATTTACCGGCTCCATTTGGGCCTAGAAGACCAAACATCCCCTTATTTATTTCTAGATTAACATTATTGAGAGCCTTGGTTCCGTTAGGATATGTTTTATTTAAATTCTTGATAGAAAGCATAGTAAATGGTTTAAATGAAGTTGATCTTTAAACCAATTAGTAACTAATAAGCCATAACGTTACATTTTTATTTAAAATGCTCTTGCTTATTCCTATTTCTTAAATGCCAAAATATTCTTGAGCAAGCCTTATATTTGCAAATGCATAATTTTAGAATCCAACACGTGATCACATAAAATTATGTAACAATACAGAGATACGTAGCGTATCTCTCGAATTAAAAAATGATTTTAATATGTATCCATTAAGAAGAAACAGAAGACTAAGAACTAATGAAGTTATTAGAAGTTTGGTAAGAGAAACTATAGTTTCTCCGAACGACTTTATTGTTCCAATGTTTGTGGTAGAAGGAAAAAATGTAAAAGATGAAATTGCGTCTATGCCTAATTATTATAGATATAGTTTGGATCTTTTGGAGAAAGAAGTGAAAGAACTGTGGAAATTAGGATTGAGATCTGTTTTACTTTTTGTAAAAGTTGATGATAAATTAAAAGATAATGCTGGCACAGAAGCAATTAACCCGGAAGGGCTGATGCAAAGAGCAGTGAAAACTGTGAAAAACGCCGTACCGGAAATGTTGGTGATGACAGATGTGGCGCTAGATCCATATTCTTCTTTTGGGCACGATGGTATTGTTGCGGAAGGGAAGATCTTAAATGATGACTCTACCGCTATTCTTGCTGAAATGGCTTTATCTCACGCAAAAGCAGGTGCAGATATTATTGCCCCGAGTGATATGATGGATGGAAGAATCTTTGAAATGAGAACACTTCTGGAAGATGAAGGTTTCTACGATACAGGTATTATGAGCTATAGCGCAAAATATGCCTCTGCATTCTACGGTCCATTTAGAGATGCTTTAGATTCTGCTCCTGGTTTTGGCGATAAGAAAACGTATCAGATGGATCCTGCCAATAGAGATGAAGCAATTAAGGAAACCTTGATGGATATAGATGAAGGAGCCGATATTGTAATGATAAAGCCAGGGCTTTGTTATCTAGACATTGTAAGAGACATTAAGAACGTTGTAAATGTACCTGTAGCCGTTTATCAGGTTAGCGGAGAATATTCTATGATAAAAGCAGCTTCAGAAAAAGGTTGGTTAAATCATGACGAAGTAATGATGGAGCAACTTACAGCGATTAAAAGAGCCGGCGCTAATATGATAGCTAGCTACTTTGCTAAAGATGCGGTAAAACTTATCTCGTAATACCATAAAAAATTTATTGAATCGGCTTAAGGAGTAGTTCTTAAGCCGATTTTTTTTGATATAAATTCTTGCCAATAAAATATCATCGAATCTACTTTCTGTGTACATTTGTTATGTGAATTTCAAAAGACTACATATTTTATTTTCCCTTTTACTACTGGCCAGCTTAAATGCTTTCAGCAGTAATACTTTTGATTCTGAAGATCTATTTAAAGATCTTAATTCTAGAAATTACGATTATCTACAAGCAGATCAAAATAAGCAAGCTTTATTTTTAGAAGAGACCTCTATTGCATCTTTTCAAATAGATTCTGAAAATAATTCTGGTAATTTTGGTACTGGAATTAACTTTACCTCAACTCCTCCAATACCTCTATCTGGTCTATCTTCCAATAGAATTACTACAGGTTCTCAGGATATAAAATACTTCTTGGAACTGCAAATTTTTCCATTCCACTTTTTTTGGTGATCACAAGGTTTTAAAAATCGATTCTATATCCCGACTTAGGTTAAGTCGAGGTTAGGCATATCTATGTTTTAATATTAGACTAAATGCCGTAAAACAAATCAATTCACTTTAAAATCTTAACAAATGGAAAACGCATCTGTTGCCATAGGCATCGTATTATTATTAGTATTTATTGGTCCTATTTTATATTTGATATTTAGACAATCTGCAAAAGAAAAATTACATGTATCGAGTCTCAAAAAGATAAGTACAGATCATCAAATGCAATTGGATGATATGGAGATCAACAACCTATTTCTTTTAGGAATAGATAATAACGCTAAGAAACTAATCATTGTAGAACCTCAAAAAAACATGGAATTTAACGTTATAGATCTTAATAACATCAATGAGAGCTATATTTCTAAAAAAACTATTCCTGTTCCCGGAGCTACTAAGAATAGAACAGCTGTAACTCATATAAGTTTAGAATTAATAAAGAACAATCCTAAACAAAGAGTTTCTGAGATCACCTTTTATGATGAAGATGATAATGCAAGTTTAAGTGCAGAATCTCAGCTATTCCTTGCCAATAAATGGAATGATCTTATTCAAAGAAACCTTTCTGCTTAATAAATCTTTTTTAGAATTAATAAGCACCTTAAGCTGCTATCGATTAACTATGGTAGCAGCTTATTTTTTTTCGGTATTATAAAGAATGGCTTTACCATTACTTTAAGTAAATTTTATGGAAGATTCCTTATTTTAGGACCTCAAACCTAAAATTAATCATGGGAGTACTAATTCTCTTTGCATCACTGGCAATATTCTTTTCATTTCTATGCTCAATACTCGAGGCAGTATTGCTAAGCATTACACCAACCTTTATTCGGGTTAAGAAAAAGGAGGGTAAAGCTTATGCAAACACCTTGGCGCGCTTTAAACAGGATATAGATAAGCCTCTTATAGCAATTCTAACGCTAAATACGATTGCTCATACCGTAGGAGCAATCTTAGTTGGTGTACAGGCAGAGAAAGTTTTTGGAGATGGAGGAAATGCCGTTGGAATTGTATCTGCAATAATGACCGTGGCTATATTAATACTATCTGAGATCGTCCCTAAAACCATTGGAGCAACCTACTGGCAATCTCTAGGTAAGTTCACAGTAGTTACTCTAAAGATCCTTATTTTCCCTTTAAAATATACCGGAATTCTATGGCTCATGATGTTAACAACAAAGCTTATTGGAAAATCTGCGCATGTAAGCACTATGAGTAGAGAAGAGTTTTTGGCAATTACTGATGCTGCGGAAGAAGAAGGTTTTTTCGAAGAAAAGGAGACTACGGTTATTAAGAACTTATTAGTTTTTAAATCTGTAAAAGCAAAAGATGTCATGACCCCGTTCTCGGTAGCAACTATCGAAAATGAAGCGACTAGAATAGAAGATTTTCACAGAGAGCATAAAAATCTTAAATTTTCTAGAATTCCCATTTATAGAGAAAAACCTAACAACATTACGGGTTTTGTTCTTAAAGACGACATCCTAGAAGAGATGATAGATGAAAAGGGTGTAGAACCTTTAAGCATTTTAAAAAGGGATGTATTTATTACAGATCCTAACACCCCAATTCCTGAACTTTTTGAGATCTTTATTAAGCGTAAAGCTCATATATCAATAGTTTCAGACCAGTATGGGAATACCGTTGGCTTGGTAACTATGGAAGATATTATCGAAACGCTATTAGGGCTAGAGATCATGGATGAAAGTGATCATATTGAAGACATGCAACTTATGGCTCGACAAAACTGGGAAAAGAGGGCAAAGAAACTCGGACTTATTCAACAGAATGAATCTGAGATAAAACCGAATACGAATGAACGCCTTTCTTAAAACCCCTTTGGGAATTTGTGAGGTCACCGGAGATATAGATGGCATTACATCGATCAAGATTTTAGATACAGATAAAGAAATTAGCCAACATATCCCAGAGATTTTAGTGCCTGCAACAACTCAACTAAAAGCTTATTTCAATGGTGAATTGCAAGAATTTACTTTTAGAATTAACCCCCAAGGCACCTCTTTTCAAAAGCAAGTATGGGAAGCGTTACTTAAAATTCCTTATGGAGAAACCAGATCCTATTTGCAACTATCAAAAGAACTTGGTAATGTAAAGGCGGTACGTGCAGTTGCAGCCGCAAATGGTAAAAATCCCTTATGGATAGCCGTTCCCTGCCATAGAGTTATAGGCAGCGATGGTGCTCTCACCGGATATGCAGGAGGACTGTGGCGAAAGAAATGGCTTTTGGAATTAGAAAAGCCATCACTTCAGCAAGAACTTTTCTAAGCTTAGACATATATATATTTATTATTAGTTGAAAAATGCTAATTTTAAATGATATGAAAAAAACCTTCCGCGTTATAGGCTATTTATTAGCCCTACTTCTAATAACCGTTATATGCCTCTACACCTTCAATTTAGAATATATTTTAAAAGGTGTAAAAGTTATTTATTTTACAGGCCATACTACCGCTTATATTGATGATTATCCGCAGTTTGACAACCGGAAGATCGAAGCCGGAAAAAATGTTCAGACTTGGGCGATTTCCAAAGAATACAATTCTAAAAATTCTACAGAAAAACTAAAGGATCTCAATATAGATCTTGGTACTGTAGCTTTTTTGATCATTAAGAATGATAGTATTTGGTATGAAAAATATGCCAATGGATACGATGAGAATTCCCTTACCAACTCCTTTTCTATGGCAAAATCTATTACGGTTTCTTTATTAGGGAAAGCCATTAATGAAGGGAAATTAAAAGGTTTAGAGCAACCTGTGTCAGATTTTTTTCCAGAATTCAAAGATTATAATGGAAATGCACTCACCTTAGGAGATCTGGCATCTATGTCTTCAGGTTTAAATTGGGATGAAAACTACTATAACCCGTTCTCACAGACCGCCCGTGCTTATTTCAAAGAAGATATGAGAGAAGAGATCTTGAAATTAAAGTTAGTAGAAAATCCTGGAAATTCTTTTAAATATTTAAGTGGGAATACACTTCTTCTTGGGATGATCATTGAAAAAGCTACTGGAATGCATCTGTCAGAATACCTTAGTGAGAGCTTTTGGAAACCAATAGGAATGAAAAATGATGCCTTATGGCAGTTAGACAGTGAGGAGAGTGGCTTAGAAAAGGCATATTGCTGTATAGCATCTAATGCTCGAGATTTTGCAAGATTTGGGAAACTGTATAAGAATAAAGGCCAATGGAATGGAGAACAACTCTTAGATAGTAATTTTGTAGCATTAGCCACTCATGCCCGGTTTAAAGAATCGCCACAATACGGTTATGGATTTTGGTTGAGTGATTATAATGGAAAGGATGTATTTTATATGCGCGGCATTCTAGGACAATATGTTATCGTAATTCCTGAAGATGATATAATAATTGTTCGATTGGGCGAAGATCTTATTAGAAGGAAAGAAGACGAAAATCATGCTCCCGATTTTTTTATTTATATTGATGAAGCTTATAAAATGCTAGATCATGATTAAAAAAACTCCATTAGAAAATATACTCTTTCTAGATATAGAAACCGTTCCTGAACAAGAATCTTTTAAACACCTATCTGAGGAGAAGCAAAATCTCTGGGAGGAGAAATCCAAGTATCAGCGTAAGGAAGCGTTTACAGCAGAGGAATATTATGATAGGGCGGGAATCTGGGCAGAATTTGGAAAAATCATATGTATATCTGTTGGGTATTTTAAAAATATTGAAAACACTAGGCAGTTTAGAACAACTAGTTTTAAAGGGGATGAAAAGGAACTCTTGCTAGGGTTTTCAAAGTTATTAGAAACACATTTTAATAAACCTCAACATATACTATGCGCACATAATGGAAAAGAATTCGACTTCCCATATATTTCCAGAAGAATGATCATACACGGTTTAGAATTACCATCAAAATTAGATCTGTTCGGGAAGAAACCTTGGGAAGTACCGCATTTAGATACTTTAGAGCTTTGGAAGTTTGGAGATTACAAACATTACACATCGCTTAAATTACTCACCAGTGTGCTGGGAATTCCATCACCAAAGACAGATATAGATGGTTCTGAGGTTCGGAATGTTTATTACGATAATAATGAATTAGATAGAATTGTGAGTTATTGTGAAAGAGATGTGGTGGCCATAGCTCAGATAGTTCTGAAGTTTAAGCAAGAAGAACTTTTAGATGAAAAAGAAATAGTGTCTGTGTAGCCTAAGAATTTAAAAGTTATTTAAGATAGACCTTTACAATTTCAGCATAGATACATACAAGAATTTGAGACCCATAAATAAATTCAGGGTGATGCAACACTATTATTATAATACCATTATAATCAAAAAAGCCACCTTGAATAAGATGGCCTTTTTAATTTTAAAAAATCTTAGTATTCTATACTTAATACTTACAGATCAAATTTAATTCCTTGTGCCAATGGCAACTCTGTAGTATAATTAATAGTATTGGTTTGTCTTCTCATATAAACCTTCCATGCATCAGATCCAGATTCACGTCCGCCACCGGTTTCTTTTTCACCTCCAAAGGCTCCGCCAATTTCTGCTCCACTAGTTCCTATGTTTACGTTCGCAATACCACAGTCTGACCCGTTTACAGATAAGAAGTGCTCTGCTTCTCTTAAATTATTAGTCATAATGGCCGATGAAAGTCCTTGATTCACTCCATTTTGAAGTTCTAAAGCATCTTCTACAGAACCGGAATATTTCATCATATATAATACTGGAGCAAAGGTTTCATGTTGTACTATGGCATAAGAATTCTTTGCTTCAGCTATTGCAGGTTTCACGTAACATCCGCTTTCATAACCTTCACCTTCCAGAACACCACCTTCAACAATGATCTTTCCACCTTCTTCAACAACTTTAGTCAAAGCATTTTGGTAGTTTTTTACTGCATCTTTATCTATAAGTGGCCCAACATGGTTGTTCTCATCTAATGGGTTACCAATACGCAATTGCTTGTATGCAGCAACTACTGCTTCTTTAACCTTATCATACATAGATTCGTGGATTATCAATCTACGTGTAGAAGTACAACGTTGTCCTGCCGTTCCTACAGCACCAAATACAGCACCAATAACGGTCATTTTAACATCTGCATCTGGAGTAACGATAATGGCATTGTTTCCACCTAATTCCAATAAAGTTTTTCCAAGACGCTCAGCTACTTTAGAAGCAACGATCTTACCCATTCTAGTAGATCCTGTTGCAGAAATAAGCGGAATACGCTTATCTAAAGTCATCATTTCTCCTACTTTATAATCTCCTGTTATCAAACAAGATATTCCTGCAGGTACATTATTTTCTTCAAAAACTCTTGCGGCTATTTTTTGACAAGCTACAGAAGTAATTGGTGTTTTTTCAGATCCTTTCCAGACACAAGCGTCTCCACAAACCCATGCCAATGCAGTATTCCAAGACCAAACAGCAACCGGGAAGTTAAAAGCAGAAATAATTCCTACTACTCCAAGTGGGTGATATTGCTCATACATTCTATGTCCCGGTCGTTCGGAGTGCATGGTAAGTCCGTGCAACTGTCTAGATAATCCAACTGCGAAATCACAGATATCTATCATTTCCTGAACTTCTCCAAGACCTTCCTGATAAGATTTACCCATTTCATAAGAAACCAATTTCCCTAGTGGTTCTTTTAAGCGGCGTAATTCTTCATTAAATTTTCTAACTACTTCTCCACGTAAAGGTGCAGGCATAGATCTCCAGGTTTTAAAACCTTCTGTAGCAGCACTCATTACTTTTTCATAATCTTCTTTGGTAGTAGATCTTACCTTACCAATTAAGGCACCATCAACAGGAGAGTAAGACTCTATGATCTCACCATTTCCAAAAAAATCACTTCCGGTTGAAGTTCCATTATTTATATCTTGAATTCCCAGATCTTTAAGGGCTTGCTTAATTCCAAATTTTTCTGCTATTTCACTCATTAATTTGCTTATTTATAAGTATTTGTTGTTT
Organism: Gillisia sp. Hel1_33_143; assembly: GCF_900104765.1. Classification (GTDB taxonomy): domain Bacteria; phylum Bacteroidota; class Bacteroidia; order Flavobacteriales; family Flavobacteriaceae; genus Gillisia. The sequence continues at coordinate 1,072,567 of NZ_LT629737.1, read as the reverse complement.
GTTTGTTGCTAATTTAATAAAATTAAAAGAATATAGTAGTAGCCCTTGTTCTATGTATGCTTATTCCTTTTTTGCAATATACCGATCATCTGCAGGCATTACCGTACCGCAATTATCACAGGTTCTAAGCTCTTCACTTCCGTAGAAATGATTAAAATGTTTTAAAAAATCGGTTTCAATATCGTGTAATGGAAAATATACCTCATAAAGCTTATGATTGCAATTATCGCAGAACCACAATAATCCATCTTTTCCTTCTTCTCCTAATCGCTTACGCTCTACTACTAAACCTATAGATCCTTCGTGTCTTACAGGGCTATGCGGAATTCCTGCCGGATGCAGATACATATCTCCAGGACCTAATTTCATAGTTTTCTTTTCCCCATTATCCTGAACATTTACTTCAATATTTCCTTCTATTTGATAGAATAGTTCTTCCGTTTCATTATAATGATAATCTTTTCTTGCATTAGGACCTCCCACGATCATCACTATATAATCTGCAGATTCTTTATAGATATTCTTATTACCAACCGGTGGTTTTAACAGATCCCTGTTTTGTTCAATCCATTTATTAAGATTGAAAGGTTCATTTATAGCCATTTTTCTTTTTTTATTTGTTTAAAATTAAGCAATCTCAATCACAATGTTGTGAAGCTTATGTAAATGTTTTGGGCGTGTGCCAGAGGCACCGCGCTATTCGGTTCAAGTCCTCGCCCACATTACAATAAACATTGTTATATGGGCTGTGGGCTTTTCGCTACTATCGCTCACGCAAATTAAATTTACATACAAACGTATTCTCTACAGCAGCCATATTTATTAGCCTACTTTTATATCATTGAAAGTAATAGGAACTAAATGTTTAGACATCAAGGCAAAAGCAGAACGTTAAAACATAATCTGCGAATTGCCACCGTGCTTTCTTTTGTTGCCGGAATTGTAAATGTAACTGGGTTTTTAGCCTTTAAGCAATTAACTACAAATGTTACGGGCCATTTCGCACTATTTATTTATGATGTCGCCGATTTTGAATTTTGGAAAGGAACCGTCTATTTTCTGTATATTCTCTCCTTTCTAGTTGGTTCCTTCACTTCTAGTTTTCTAATTGAGAAATTCAGAGAAAATAAAAAATTGAATGTTTTCTTACTGCCAACATTAATAGAATGCCTTATTTTAATATCAATTGGCCTCGTTAGTAACATCATAACCTTAGAAGTTCCCAACGTAATTATTTGCTTTTTACTTTTTGCTATGGGACTTCAAAACTCCTTTGTAACCAAAATATCGAATGCGGTAGTAAGAACAACACACCTTACTGGCCTATTTACAGATTTAGGAATAGACATTTCTCAACTTTTCTTTTTAAAGAAACAGCAGCACAGAGATAACCTGAAATCTAAAATTAAACTTCGCATCTATATCATTTCCTTCTTTTTTGCCGGTGGATTAACGGGAGGATTTTTTTATTCCACAGTGAATCTCAAATTAAACACGCTAATTATTGGAGCTTTAATTTTATTAATAAGCCTGTTCTATGATGATGTTAGGTATAAAATGATAAAAACCAGAAGAAAATATAATCAAAGAAAGTCAGATTACATCGCCAGTTAGAAATATTAACTTTGTGATCTACTCCTCCTATAATCCTTCAGAATTTCCTGAAGCACATTCCATTTTTTGCTACATTAGTTGCTTATCCAAGCAACTACTATTCTGGCCCAAAAAGTTCAGCTAAAACAATTTTTATGAAAAAATTATTACTACTCTTCACGCTTTTATTCATTTTCTCGTGCAATCAATCCACGGTAGATAAGAAACCCATTGGTGAACCAGATCAAAAACCAACATCCGATAAGGTAGAGAGCGATAATTTTGGAATTGTTATTCATGGTGGTGCGAGCACAATATTGAAAGAGAATATGACAGATTCTTTAGAAGCAGAGTATAAAAAGGTACTAACTGAAGCTATAGAAACCGGACATTCAATTCTGGCTAATGGTGGAACAGCGCTAGAGGCTGTTCAAAAGACCATTAATATAATGGAAAACTCTCCGCTTTTTAATGCAGGAAAAGGAGCCGTTTTTACCAATGCAGAAACCAATGATATGGACGCTGCTATAATGGATGGAGAATCGTTAAATGCCGGAGCAATTTCTGGAGTTACCACAATAAAGAATCCTATAAACCTTGCTTATGAAGTTATGGAATTTTCTCCACACGTAATGCTATCGGGCAAAGGAGCTGAAGAATTTGCCAAAGAACGCCAAATTGAAATTGTAGACCCATCTTATTTCTATACAGAAAATAGATTTCAGTCGCTTAAGAAAGTTCAGGAATTAGAAAAGAAAGAAGCAGATAGCATTAATAACGCCACTGCGTTTTATGATCCTTTCATAAAAAACTCCAAATTTGGTACCGTTGGTTGTGTAGCGTTGGATAAAAATGGAAACCTTGCCGCCGGAACTTCCACCGGCGGAATGACCAATAAAAAATATAACAGAATTGGAGATGCACCAATAATTGGAGCAGGAACCTACGCCAATAATAAGACCTGTGCTGTTTCTGCTACAGGATGGGGAGAATTTTTTATAAGAGGAGTTGTAGCTTATGATATATCTGCATTGATGGAATATAAAGAAATGAGTTTAGAGGAAGCTGCGAGAGAAGTGATTCAAAAAAAGCTTCCGGAACTTGGTGGAGATGGAGGAATAATAGCCATAGATCATGATGGGAATATAGCTATGGAATTTAATACCACAGGGATGTATAGAGCAACTATGAATAAAAAAGGTGAACTTACTTTAGGTATCTATAAAGAAAATGAAAATAATACATCTCAAGAATAGTAAGTTTTAAAATTTAAGATCGTCTAAGGCCCTCAAAATTAATTTGATGGCCTTTATTTTTTTACATTTTTAAAACATTTCGTGAAGTAAAGATCATTAAATTTGCATCCCTACAATTATATAAATATGAAGAATTTTATTCCTTTTGCATTGCTTGTAATATTTTTTACCGGAAGCACCCTGCAGCTAGGGGCTCAAAGTATGTCTAGGCAAGAGTTTACAGACACTATACACACCATGCCCTCCTTTTCCATTTATCAGGATAATTATTTTATAACCGGGGTTCCAACAAACAAAGGTATCACAAAGGGTAATTCTGATATCAAATATCAGGTGAGTTTTAAACAAATGATCACCCGTGCTACACTTCCTTTAAATTCATATTTGTTTGTAACCTATACGCAAAAAGCATTTTGGGATATTTATAAAAAATCCAGTCCTTTTGATGAGGTAAATTTTAATCCATCTGTAGGTGTGGCAAAACCAATCTTCAACAAGAATGATAAGATAGTTGGATTGGCAGAGTTTAAGATGGAACACGAATCTAATGGTAGAGATAGTTTAGATAGTAGAAGTTGGAACAGATTCACTTTAACTTATAATACTCCTGTGGGAAATAACGGTATGCTTACCGTGAGAGGTTGGTTACCTTTTGCTTACAAAGAAAGCAATCCAGATATTCTAGACTATGTTGGATTAGGAGAAGCGAAGATGGAATATGACATCATACCCACCAGATTAACTTCTGATCTTACGGTAAGAAAAGGATTAAAAGACTGGAATGGAGCCATTAGCGCTAGAATATTATATAAGCTATTTAATAACTCTAACAACCAATACTTAATGTTAGAATGGTTTGCAGGTCACTCTGAAAGCTTAATAGATTATCAAAAATTTACCAGCATGGTAAGGGTTGGATATGTTATTAAATCTTCTGATTTGAACATACTTAGAGACAAGCCAAAACTTTAACAAAACTTTGATTTCGTTTAGTTCGGTAATTCCCGAACTAAAACTAATTTTGCACTTCAAATTTTGAAGATGCAAGAGAAAGAAGACCTATTAGAAAGGAAAAATAAGCTCGTAGAAAGATTTGGAGTTTTTATAGAGCATGAGGATAAGATGGCACCTTTAGAAGCCAGAATATTTTCTACGTTATTACTAACAGGCAAGGGAGGAATAACTTTTGAAAACCTTGTTAAAGATCTTAACGCGAGTAAGAGTACTATTTGTACTCATTTAAATACACTCCAGGCTTCTGGTAGAGTAAGCTATTTTACTAAGCCGGGAGACAGAAAACGTTACTTCAATCTCACCCCAAATAGATTGGTTCAGGTAATGGATGAGATGTTAGACAACTGGAATAAGCAGTATGACATTCATTCAGATATCATTAATTACAAAAAAGAGGCAAATAACTTAATTGAAGATGAAACTGAAGCCTACGAACTTCAGTTTCATGAGAATTATATTCAATTTTTAGAAGACATGGCAAATGCTGTGAAGAAGTTAAAAAAGAACATTTCTGAAATTAAAAACTAGACATCCAATTATACACCATTCAAATTTGAAGATTAAGATGAAGAATATTATAAAAATATTAATTGCGTCCTCAGGATTTTTATTTCTAATTTCTTGCGGGGAAGGCGAAGGAGACAAATCTGCACAGGCTGCACAACAACCTATGCCATATCCTGTATATGAAGTTCCTACTAAAACGGTTACGGGTTTTACCTCCTATCCTGCTAGTATAGAAGGTATAGTAAATAGTGATGTAAGGGCTAAAGTCTCCGGATATATTACTCAGGTTCTGGTAGATGAAGGTGAAAAAGTAAAAGCCGGACAGATCTTGTTCAAGCTAGAAACGCAATCTTTATCTCAAGATGCAGATGCAGCAAAAGCAAATGTAAATGCTGCCCAGGTAGAAGTAGACAAACTAAAACCACTAGTAGAAAAAAATATTATAAGCGCAGTGCAATTAGAAACTGCTAAGGCTAAGCTACAACAAGCTAAAAGTGGTTACAATGGGATCCTGGCAAATATAGGATATGCTAATATTAAAAGCCCTGTAGATGGTTACGTAGGTGCTATTAGAAAAAGAGAAGGTGCATTAATTAGTGCTTCAGATCAAGAACCCTTAACCACCGTAACAGATATAAGTAAGGTTTATGCCTATTTCTCTATGAATGAAAAAGATTATTTAGATTTTATTCAACAAACAGACGGCGAAACTATAGATGATAAAATAGCGAACATTCCGGCTGTAAGATTAAGACTTGCCAATGGAAGTTTGTATAATCAGGAAGGAAAGATCCAAACAATAAACTCTGTAATTAACTCAAATACAGGATCTATTTCTTTTAGAGCAGTATTTGATAATCCTTCAAGATTATTAACCAATGGGAATAGTGCTAAAATAGAGATTCCAAAAACATATGAAAATGTGGTAGTGATCGCTCAAGAATCAACTTACGAACAACAAGGTAGTGTGATGGTCTTCAAATTACAGAACAATGATTCTGTAGTTTCCTCTAGCGTTAAGGTGAAAGGTGAAGTAGACAATCTATATATCATAGAATCTGGATTAGAAAAGGGCGATAGTGTTGTAGCCAAAGGAGCAGATAAACTAAGAAGCGGTTCTAGAATTAGCCCGCAACCGGTTTCTTTTGATTCTATTACCAAGCCTATGGAAAAAGTATTTAATTAACCGGAGAAGAAAGAATTAATTATGATCAAGAAATTTATTGAACGTCCGGTACTCTCAACGGTTGTTTCTATTATTATTGTAATATTAGGAGTACTTGGGTTAACTACCCTACCTATTACCCAGTACCCTGATATTGCACCCCCAACCATTTCGGTAAGTACTGCTTACCCGGGTGCCAGTGCAGAGACTATCCTAGAAAGCGTTATTGTACCTATAGAGGAGCAAATTAACGGGGTGGAGGGAATGACCTATATTACCTCAACAGCTACTAATAATGGTACTGCCTCTATAACTGTCTATTTTGATCAGGATGTAGATCCAGACATTGCTGCGGTGAACGTCCAGAATCGTGTGGCTAGAGCAAATCCATTATTACCGGCAGAGGTAAAACAGAATGGTGTAACTACTCAGAAGCAACAAACCAGTGCTTTAATGTTCCTTTCATTTTATAGTACCAATCCAGATTACGATGATACTTTTATTCAGAATTATCTGAAAATTAATGTTATTCCGGAAATACAAAGGGTAAATGGGGTTGGAGATGTAAATGTGTTTGGTGGAAAAGATTATGCCATGAGAATATGGTTACAGCCAGATAAATTAAAGGCTTACAACCTAATGCCTTCTGATGTTACAGCTGCTTTAAGAGAACAAAGTTTGGAAGCTGCTGCAGGATCTTTAGGGGAAAACAACGGAGAGGCTTTCTCTTATGTAATTAAATATAGCGGGAGATTTAAAACCGAAGATCAATACAGCAATATTGTTATTAAAGCTTTAGGAGATGGACAGTTTCTTAGACTGAAAGATGTAGCTGATATTGAGCTAGATGCACAATCTTACGACGGGGGTTCTTCTACTAATGGCTATCCTGCTGTAAATATGGGAATCTTTCAAACCAAAGGTTCTAATGCACAAGAGATCATTATTACCATTAAAGAACAATTAGCAGAATTAGAGAAAGAATTACCACCGGGTATCGAGATCTTTATTCCTTATGATACCAACAACTTCTTAAATGCCTCTATAGAGAAAGTGGTTAGTACGCTTTTTGAAGCATTCTTATTGGTATTCCTTGTAGTATTTATTTTCCTTCAAGATTTTAGATCTACATTAATTCCGGCAATCGCGGTTCCTGTATCTATTATTGGTACGTTCTTCTTTTTGAACCTCTTTGGATATTCTATTAACTTATTAACGCTATTTGCACTTGTACTGGCTATTGGTATTGTAGTAGATGATGCCATTGTTGTGGTAGAAGCAGTACATGCAAAAATAGATGAAGGCGCCAATGATGTAAAAAAAGCTACAGTAGGTGCCATGCATGAGATCTCCGGTGCTATTATATCTATTACATTGGTAATGGCTGCAGTATTTATTCCGGTAACCTTTATACAAGGGCCAACCGGTGTTTTCTATGAACAATTTGGTGTAACCTTAATTATAGCCATCATAATTTCTGCTGTGAATGCCTTAACCTTGAGTCCGGCACTATGTGCATTATTACTTAAACCTCACGATAAAAAACAGAAGGGAAGTGAGAAAAAGAACTTCCTTCAACGTTTTTACACTGCTTTTAACCGAGGATTTAATGCTACCATTCACAGATATGGACAATCATTAAGCTTTTTATATAAGAACAAATGGATTACTGCAGTGATACTTATTCTTGCTGTTGTAGGAATATGGTGGTCTGCTACAAACACTCCTACCGGATTTGTTCCAGATGAAGATCGAGGAATTATCTTTATGAACGTAGAACTTCCCGCTGGTGCTTCTATGGATAGAACCAATGAAGTGAATCAAAAACTCTATGAGAAAATATCACAACTCCCAGAAGTTAAAGGAGCCTCAGTGATTAATGGTAGAAGTTTAATTAGTGGAGCTGGTAGTAACTACGGACTTGGTTTTATTAGATTGAATGACTGGGATGAGCGTAAAGAAGATAGCCAGTCTATTAAAGCAGTTACCGGTAAATTATTCGGAATAGCGGCTACCATACCAGAAGCAAACGTTATTTTCTTCTCACCTCCTAGTATTCCAGGTTTCGGGAACTCGTCAGGATTTACTGTAAACTTGTTAGACAAATCTGGTTCTAGTTTTGAAGACCTTGATAAGGTGAATCAGGAATTCATACAAAAATTAACGGCAAGACCAGAAATACAATATGCTCAGTCTTCCTTCAACACACGTTATCCGCAATATGAGATTGAACTAAATGTACCAGTTGCCAAAAAATTTGGGGTGCCAATTAGTAGTATCTTCTCTACCTTACAAGGTTATATTGGAGGGGTATATGCCTCAGATTTCTCCAGATTTGGAAAACAATATCGTGTTTATGTACAGGCACTTCCGGAAGACAGAACTAAAAAAGAAGATCTAGACAAACTTTTTGTAAGAACAGAAAGTGGTGAAATGGCTCCTATTACAGAATTTATGACACTAAAACGTGTGTACGGACCTCAATCTGTAACTAGATTTAACCTTTTTAACTCTACTACCCTAACCGGAGCAGTTAACCCTGGGTTTAGTTCTGGAGATGCAATTACAGCTATAGAAGAAGTAGCGGCAACATTGCCTAGTAATTATAGTACTGCCTATTCTGGTCTAACAAGAGAAGAGGTTAATGCTGGTAACCAAACCACTACTATTTTTATTCTCTCTATAGTATTTGTTTACTTTTTACTTGCTGCACAATATGAGAGCTATTTGTTACCACTTTCGGTATTGTTCTCTTTACCATTGGGAGTTTTTGGAGCTTATATTACTACAAAATTTGCGGGATTAGAAAACAACATCTATTTCCAGATCGCATTGATTATGCTAATTGGGCTACTTGCCAAGAATGCTATTCTTATTGTAGAGTTTGCAATACAGCGTAGGAAGAATGGTGAATCTATAGTAGATGCTGCCATAGACGGAGCAAAATCACGTCTAAGACCTATTTTAATGACTTCTTTCGCCTTTATCTTGGGATTAATGCCATTGGTGTTAGCTTCTGGAGTTGGAGCTGCAGGTAACCGTTCTATTGGTACTGGTGCCGTTGGTGGATTATTGATAGGTACACTTACAGGTGTGTTTGTAATACCAATATTATTTATGCTTTTCCAATGGTTACAGGAGAAAGTTGGAAAGAAACCAGAGCCAGAAACGATAGAGAATTAATAATCTGAACAAGAAATTATTTACAATGAAAATCTTATTTAAATCTAAATTCTTACTTCTTGGGATGGTTGCCCTAAGCTTGCAATCTTGTTTTGTTGCAAAAGAATATAAACGTCCTCAAGATGTAGCGCCTCCAAAAGATCTATATAGAACAGACGAGCTTCCTCAAGATAGTATTAATATGGCAGAAGTCTCCTGGAAAGAAATGTTTACAGACCCCGTATTAGAAACGTATATAGAAAAAGGGCTTCAAAACAATTTGGATGTACGTATAGCTATTCAGCAAATATTAGCTGCAGAGGCATACGTAAAGCAGGGTAAAGCCGGCTATCTTCCAACTCTTAGTGTTACAGGGCAGGTAACACATCAGGAATTATCTAACAACAGCCAGCTGGGTTCTTTTTTAAATGGAACGAATGATCAATATGAGATCTTGGGAAATCTTTCTTGGGAAGCTGATATCTGGGGAAAGATAAGAAGTAATAAAAGAGCTTTTGAAGCTTCCTATTTGCAAAGTGTTGCTGCTCACCAGGCGGTAAAAACTAGATTGATCTCCAATATTGCTACCAATTATTATCAGTTATTAGCTTTAGACGAGCAAAGGAGAATTACTGAAACTACTATAGAGAATAGACAAAAAGGTCTAGAAACTACTCAGGCTCTTAAAGAAGCTGGAAATGTTACAGAAGTTGGAGTAAAACAAACAGAAGCTCAGCTCTACACTGCAAAAGCGATATTAATTGATATTAATAATGAGATTAGATTGTTAGAGAACTCCCTTTCAATATTACTAGGGGAAGCACCTCAAAATATCCAAAGGGGCGAGTTGGATGATCAGAAAATTACCACCAACATGGAAGTTGGAGTTCCAATGCAATTATTAAAGAATAGACCAGACCTAATTGCTGCAGAATATAATTTGATAAATGCTTTTGAGCTTACCAATGTAGCAAGAAGTAATTTCTATCCATCTCTAAGATTAACAGCCACAGGAGGTTTTCAAAGTATTGATATTGATAAGTTGTTTGATGTGAACTCTCTCTTTGCAACCCTAGTAGGATCTTTAACTGAACCTATTTTTAATGGAAGAAAAATTAGAACTCAGTATGAGGTTGCACAATCTCAAAAGGAGCAAGCAGCCTTAAATTTTGAAAAGTCTTTACTTACTGCAGGGAAAGAAGTTTCAGATGCTTTATATAATTATAAAGCAAATACAGATAAGATAGATGTAAAGTCTATGGAATTTAGAGCATATTCTGATGCTACTGGTTATTCTGAAGAGTTATTGAAAAATGGATATGCTAATTATCTAGAAGTATTAACTGCTAGAGAAAATGCATTAAATTCACAATTGGATCTTGTAAACGCCAGATTCAATCAGTTAAAAGCAGTGGTAGATCTTTACAGAGCCCTTGGTGGTGGATGGAGGTAAGATTTTTGTATGTTTATAGTTGAAAAACCGGCCCAAAAGTATTTTTGGACCGGTTTTTTTTATTTAATATAACACATCATCATAATCTGATGTTCGTTCTAAATATTTCTTTGCAAACGGACACGTAGGCCTTATCTTTAGATCATTTTTCCTAGCATATGCAACCCCTTCTACAATTAATTTCTTTCCAACTCCTTTGCCTTCAAAACTGCTATAAACTTCTGTATGGTCTATAGTAATACAATGATCATCATACCATTTATAGGTCATTAATCCTGCTTTTTCTTCATCAGAAAATGCCTCAAATTGCCCTTTTTTATCTCCATTAAAATGTTTGATCTCCATAACTTATTTTATTAATTCAGTTTTCCTCCTTTTGCCGTCCACCAAGGGTGAACTTCTACTTTTAGTCTTCCAGCCTTTACCATAGGATCTAGATTGGCAAGACTATCTGCCTCCTTCAAGGTTCTGGTATTATACACTACAATTCCTCGAATATCGCCATCATCCTCAAAAGGCCCTAGTAAACTTGCATAACCTTCTTCTGTCATTCTGCTTAAATGTGAAAGATGTTGCCTTTGTAATTTAGCAGCTTCTGTAGAATCTTGAGATCTTGAATTTCCGCTTTTCAGAAAAACCATGAAATATTGTTGCATTAAAAATGTAGTATCTCCTTCACTATATATAAAGGTTTGATAACCTTCTTGCTTTAATTTATCCGCTTGTTTATGAATATCTACAGATATAATTTTATTCTTTTGAAGTTCTTGGGCATAAGGACTTTCCGTATCAGACTCATTATTCTTGCAGGAAATAAGTAATACGGAGCCAAGTGTTAATAACAGTAGTCTTTTCATATCTTTTAAGTTTTACCAATGTAAATATGGATGTTTAGAAAGATAGGAATTGTAATATTTATTATTTCCTGTTACCTCTTCTCCTAGCCAGTTCGGTTTGGTGAAATTCTCGTTCTCAGAATTAAGCTCTATTTCTGCTAAGAGCAAACCTTCATTTTCGCCATAAAATACATCTACCTCAAAAGTATGTCCATCTACATCTACCAAAAATCGAGATTTATCAATAATTCCCGGTTCGCAAAGAATTAATAGCGATTCTGCTTCAGAAATTTCTATCTGCTTTTCCCATTCAAATCTAGACATTCCATTTTCCGAAGATTTCCCTTTTACGGTAATAAAAGCTTCTTTATCTCGAACTCGTATTCTTGTAGTTCGCTCTACATCAGAATTTAAATATCCTTGTTTTATTCTTGAACTATTAAATGCTAAAGCTTTAAAAGCTAAAGATCTCACGAGGAATTTTCTTTCTATTTCTAACATTTACATCATAAATTTGAATTATTTATTACTGATTTCAATAATCTCATCAGATTCTAAAACTTGCTTATCAAAACCATTATTGGCAACCCATTTCATGGCATCTGCAATTTGATCTGGATGAATAGATCTGTATTTCTTTAAGCCTCCAATCATAAAAACGTTTAATACCGACATAGCTTTTTTTGCGACGTTTTCCCAAAAGCGACTTTCATCTCTATCTCCAGAAATTAGTGAAGGTTGGAAAATATAAGTATTCGGAACCTTTTGAGCAAGCACTTCCTCCTGCATTTCCCCTTTCACCTTATTATAAAAAACACTACTATTGGCATCTGCTCCTAGAGCAGAAATTACCAAATAGGTATTGATATTATTAAGTTTACTAAGTTTTGCAGCCGCTACAGGTATACCTTTATCTATCTTTCTATAGGTTTGCTTATCTGGAGTCTTACCTTTAGTTGTTCCAATGCATACATAAACCTCATCTGCCTTAAAATTCTCTTGCTCTTTCTCCAACTCGAACATATCTATTAAATGTTCTTCAATTTTTGGATCAGAATTCTCTACAGAACTTCTAGAAAATAATTTAATAGTTCCATAGGTGGGATCTTTTAATAATTTCTTAAGTAGAATGCCTCCGGTAAGACCGGTAGCTCCTATAATGATAGCTGTCTTTTTCATCCTTTTATGTGTCTTTCTCAAAGATAAGATTTTGAAAGGTTTTTTAACATGATCATTCCCTGGTTTCTAATCTGCCTTAATACTTTAATACTGTAGATTCGTTAAATTTGCACTGTGAAAGAAGGTTTACACCATAGAAAGATCATACATGTAGATATGGATGCATTTTACGCTTCTGTAGAACAGTTGGATAATCCTGAACTTGTGGGCAAACCAATAGCTGTTGGGGGAAGTGCAGAACGTGGTGTTGTAGCAGCAGCCAGTTATGAAGCTAGAAAATTTGGCGTGCGCAGTGCTATGAGCAGTATTATAGCCAAACGCAACTGCCCAGACCTTATTTTTGTGAAGCCAAGGTTTGAGCGCTACAAAGAAGTTTCCACTCAAATTAGAGAGATCTTTTTAGAATACACAGATCTGGTAGAACCGCTGTCTTTAGATGAAGCGTATTTAGATGTTACCGAGAATAAAAAAGGAAATCCGAGTGCCACACTTATTGCAAAAGAAATTCGGGCTAAGATCAAAGAAAAAACAGGTTTAAACGCTTCTGCTGGGATATCAATCAATAAATTCATTGCTAAGATCGCCAGCGATCATAATAAACCAAATGGACAGAAAACGGTACATCCGGAAGAGATCGAGGAGTTTTTGGAAAAATTACAGATCAGGAAATTTCATGGTGTAGGTAAGGTAACTGCAGAGAAAATGTATCAGTTTGGTATCTTCAACGGATTTGATCTTAAGCAAAAATCTGAAGAATTTCTAACAGAGCACTTTGGAAAGAGTGGAGCTCATTATTATAAAGTGGTGAGAGGAATTCATTTAAGCGAAGTAAAACCAGATAGAATAAGAAAATCTTTAGGCGCAGAAAGAACTTTCGACACCAATATTTCTTCAGAAATATTTATGCTAGAAAGGCTGCAGAACATTTCCGAAGAGATTGAAAAAAGATTAAAAAAAGGAAAAGTTGCAGGCAAGACGGTCACATTGAAGATCAAATACAGTGATTTTAGTCAGCAAACAAGAAGTAAAACCTTATCTTATTTTATTTCTGATAAGGACTTAATTCTCGAAACCGCCAAAGAACTTCTCTATCAGGAAAAGATGAAAGAATCTGTGCGTTTATTAGGAATTACTTTGTCTAATTTAAACACGGGGAAAGATGAAGAAAAAGGCAACAATAAAGAAATAGCGGTACAGTTAAAATTTGAATTTTAGCATTTCAGAAATAAAATATTTCAGTTTAATTCTGAAAAAATAAAACCACGAATACACGAATTTAATTTTATTCATGCATTCGTGGCTTTAATATTTTAATTGCTTTTAGTTAATTACTAAAACGTCTCGGCTCGGCTCCGCTCGACGTAACAATTATTTATAGTTATTCAATTTCAGAAACACGAAGGGTATTTACCATTCCACGATCTGTAATTGGCATTGCAGCAAGGTTGATGAGGAAATCTCCTTTAGCTACATATTTATTTTTACGTGCAATTTCATTTATATCGTCTATAGTTTCATCTGTGCTCACAAACTTGTCGTAATAAAAAGCTTTAACCCCCCATAACAGACTAAGTTGAGAAAGAATTCTTCTATTAGAAGTAAATACCAAAATATTAGATTCTGGTCTCCATGCAGAGATCTGGAAAGCGGTATATCCACTATTTGTTAAAGTACAAATAGCTTTAGCCTTGATCTCATTGGCCATAATAGCAGCATGATAACAAATTGCTTTAGTAATATATCTTTTGGTACGTACATGTGGTGGATCATGAGGAACTTTAATTAAAGGAGAGTTCTCAACACTTTGAATGATCTGAGACATCTTCTCTATTACCTGTACTGGATATTTCCCTACAGAAGTCTCACCACTTAACATCACAGCATCTGCACCATCCATTACAGAGTTTGCAACGTCATTCACCTCTGCTCTTGTTGGAGTAAGGCTAGTGATCATGGTCTCCATCATTTGGGTTGCAATAATAACCGGAATTCTAGCTTTTTTAGCGATAAGCACCAATTGCTTTTGAATTAATGGAACTTCCTGAGCAGGAATTTCAACACCTAGATCTCCACGAGCTACCATTAAACCATCGCAATAAGCAACGATCTTATCTATATTCTTAACACCTTCCGGTTTTTCAATTTTTGATATGATCGGAATTTTATGATCACTGTGTTCACTGATCAATTTTTGTAATTCCATAAGATCTTCAGCATGTCTTACAAAAGAGAGAGCGATCCAATCTACTTCCAGCTCACATGCAAAAATAGCATCCTTAACATCTTTCTCTGTTAAGGCAGGAAGTGAAATATTGGTATTTGGAAGGTTAACCCCTTTCTTAGATTTTAAAGGACCTCCTTGAATAACCTTGGTTACAACTTCATCTTTTTTATTGGTACTAACAATTTCAAAGATCAATTTTCCATCATCTAACAAAATTCTTTCCCCTTTCTTCACATCTTGCGGAAAGGTTTCATAATTCATATAAACTCTTTCTGCTGTTCCTTTAAATGGTTTTCCGGTAGCAAATACAATGTTATCTCCAGGATTAACTATTACTTCCTCCTTCATTACCCCTACTCTTAGTTTTGGGCCTTGAAGATCTCCTAGAATGGCTGCAGAATAACCAAATTCTTCATTTAATTCACGAATCATCTTAACACGCTCTCGCACATCTTCATAATCTGCGTGAGAAAAATTGATTCTAAACACATTAACTCCCGCCTCAAGCATATCTTTTAATACAGATTTCTCACTAGTAGCAGGGCCTAAAGTGGCTACAATCTTTGTTCTTTTGTTTGTTGGCATTAGTCTAAAATTAAATTGTTCTTTGATTTTAGTTGATTGATATCAACCATATATGTTGTGATAACTTGTGGTATAAAAGCTATCTTATTTATAATGCTTTGCTCCTCTCCTTCTGTATCATCTTCTATCTTCAAAAAATAATCTACTTCCTTATATTCAGGTATTAGATACGTAATTTGAGATGACATGTCTTCTTCAATAAATAATGAGCCAGAACTTACAACTTTCTTAATCGAGCCTTTAAATTTATTCTTTATAAGATAATAGCTGCGGTAATTTTCTGGTTCTTTAAAATCGAAAAGTGGATAGAGTGCCTGAATTTCTCCATGATTAAAATCTAGATCGAAATGGGAGCGTTTCAAGCGAAGGTCTAAATGCTTATTTAAAAAATAAGCCATTTTATACTCTTCCATAGAACTATGAATAGCCACTAATTGATAATAATCTATATCATCAAACTCCAATTTGTGAGATAACATACTTCTAATCTTTAAAGCTAAAGATATAATAAGATTGCCAAATTCTAAAGATTAGCGGGTATATTTTAGGATATTTCTACGAAAACGTTGTAGCTCAGAAGGAATTATTAATTGATCTCAATTTTATTCTGAAGTGCGTAATAAGCGCGTTTCGAGGCCTTTTCTTCTGCTTTTTTCTTAGAAGTGGCTCTAGCTTTTGCAACCACTCTTTCATCTATCCTCAATTTTACCGCAAAATGTTTAACCTCATCATTTCCGGTATCGTCATAAACTTCAAAGTTGAAGGTTTTTTTAGTCTTTTGACACCACTCAATTAAAAGGCTTTTATAACTTATTACTTTTCCTTCCAACTGCTCTATATCTACATAAGGATTGATAACCCTATCGTAAATAAATTTCTTGCAATATTTATAACCTTTGTCACCGTAAATAGCACCTATTAACGCTTCAAACAGATTCCCATGAATATTGGCACCAAATTGTTCTTTAGGAATGTTGGTTTGAACAAAATCTATTAGATTAAGATCTTTTCCAAGTTCATTTAAATGCTTTCTACTAACGATCTTAGAACGCATTTTGGTAAGATATCCTTCATTCCCTCCAGGAACGGTTTTAAACAAATAGGCTGCTATTACAGCACTAAGCATAGCATCTCCAAGGAATTCCATTCGTTCAAAATTTACCGCATTCCCTTCCTGATCTTTTTGATTTAAAGAGCGGTGGGTAAAGGCTTTTTTGTAATGACCAATATTCTTAGGTTTAAAACCCAGAATTTTCTGAATAGCCATAAAAAAATTCCCGTCTTTAGAAGAACGGGAATTTAATATGTTTCGAATAACACTCATAACAATTGGGTTATTCATCTAACTTTTTAAATAGTACACAGGCGTTATGACCACCAAATCCAAATGTATTGCTCATCACTACTTTCACATCGCGTTTTTGCGCTTTGTTAAGAGTAAGATTTAATTCCGGATCAATATTTTCATCTGCGTGCTCAAAATTAATGGTTGGAGGAACAATTCCGTGTTTCATAGCTAAAATAGCTGAAACCGCTTCAATACCCCCAGCTGCACCTAGAAGATGTCCAGTCATGGACTTTGTAGAATTTATATTAATATTCTTGGCGTGTTCTCCAAATACTTTTGAGATAGCTTTTAATTCTGCTACATCTCCAAGTGGAGTAGAAGTTCCATGAGTATTAATATGATCTACATCTTCTGGTTTTAAACCAGCGTTCTGCAAACAACTTTCCATCACCGCAATAACACCTAAACCTTCTGGATGTGGTGCCGTCATATGATAAGCATCAGATGAAAGTCCACCTCCAACAAATTCAGCATAGATCTTTGCGCCACGAGCTTTTGCATGCTCGTATTCTTCAAGAATAAGAGCTCCGGCTCCTTCCCCAAGAACAAAACCATCTCTGGTAGCGTCAAAAGGTCTGGAAGCTGTTTCCGGGCTTTCATTTCTAGTAGATAGTGCGTGCATGGAATTAAATCCACCCATACCTGCTTTTGTAACCGCTGCTTCAGATCCACCTGTTACAATAACATCACTATATCCCAAGCGAATATTATTTAAGGCATCAAACATAGCATTGGCTGCAGAAGCACATGCAGAAACCGTAGTGTAATTTGCCCCCATAAACCCATGACGAATAGAAATATTGCCAGGGGCAATATCTGCGATCATCTTAGGAATAAAGAACGGATTGAATCTTGGCGTTCCATCACCTTCAGAAAAGTTAATAACTTCATCTTGAAAAGTTTCTAGTCCACCAATTCCAGCTCCCCAAATCACTCCAACACGATGTTTGTTAACAACATCCAGATCTATTCCAGAATCTTTGATAGCCTCATCTGAAGCTACAATAGCATACTGTGCAAATCTGTCTAGTTTTCGGGCTTCTTTACGGTCAAAGAAATCTAGTGCATTAAAATTTTTGAGCTCACAAGCGAATTTAGTTTTGAATTTTTCGGTATCAAAATAGGTGATAGGGGCGCTTCCGCTTTTACCAGACACTAGTGCATTCCAATATTCTTCAACATTGTTTCCAATAGGTGTCAGGGCTCCTAAGCCTGTAACTACAACTCGCTTTAACTCCATATAGTACTATTCTTTTTTATTTTGCTTTTTCGATATAAGAAATTGCTTGACCAACTGTGGCAATGTTCTCAGCTTGGTCATCTGGAATTTGGATATCAAATTCTTTTTCGAATTCCATAATTAGTTCCACAGTGTCTAATGAATCAGCGCCCAAGTCGTTGGTGAAGCTGGCTTCGTTAACAACTTCATTCTCGTCAACTCCCAATTTGTCAACGATAATCGCTTTTACTCTTGATGCAATGTCTGACATAATATTCTATTTTAATTTTGATTAAGTGGCAAAAATAAAAAACTTTATTTTAAAACCGGTTTTTACTTTAAAAATGTGTCGGTAATTTACGGAAATTTCATTTAAACCCTTTATTTTTACCTTTAATAATTGTTAATACAAGAGGTTTGAATTCACCACAGCATAGAGTATCAAAGAAGATCGTTGTTTTTGCATCGGGTTCTGGCACCAATACAGAAAATATAATAAAATATTTCCAAAAATCAGATTTGGGCAATGTTGTGGCTGTTTTTTCCAATAAACGTAGCGCAAAGGTGCTAAAAAGAGCGCACGATCTAAACGTAAAAGCACTTTATTTTGATAAACATGCGTTTGTAGACACCAATGAAGTATTAAATGTACTAAAAGATATTAATCCAGATCTTATAGTTCTCGCTGGTTTTTTATGGCTTTTCCCTAATAAGATCCTGAGACATTTTCCAAATAAGGTTATTAACATCCATCCTGCCCTGCTACCAAAATTTGGCGGAAAGGGAATGTTTGGAGACAGGGTACATGCTGCAGTAATTGCAGAGAAAGAAAAAGAAACCGGTATTACTATACATTATGTAAATGAAAAATATGATGAAGGTGAAATTATCTTTCAGAGCACTATTCCTGTAGAAGCACATTATAAAGTTACAGATGTAGCCTCCAAAATACATCAATTAGAATATCAACACTTCCCAGAAGTTATCCAGAAACTTTTAGAATCTAAATAATTTGAATCAACCACAAGTACACATTTACACCGATGGTGCCGCTAGAGGAAATCCAGGACCCGGAGGATATGGCGTTGTCATGGAATGGGTAGGAAAACCTTACCGAAAGGAATTCGCTCAAGGCTTTAAGCATACTACTAATAATAGAATGGAATTGCTGGCCGTAATAGAAGCACTCAAAAAATTAAAAAATCCCGGTACAGAAGTCCTGGTTTTTACAGATTCTAAATACGTTGTAGATTCTGTAAAGAAAGGCTGGGTATTTAGCTGGGAGAAAAAAAAGTTCAAAGAAAGAAAGAATACAGATCTTTGGAAAAAATTCTTGGAGGAGTACAGAAAGCAGAAAGTAGATTTTAAGTGGATTAAAGGACATAATAATCATCTTCAAAATGAGCGTTGTGACTTTCTAGCTGTAACAGCTTCTAAACAACCCAGACTCCTATTAGATGAAGGTTTTACAGAGAGTTAAAAAGTATTAAATCATTCTTCTAAATTTCTAAAATTGCCCAACGCCTTGAAAAACAAAGCGTATATTTGCGGCATAATTTCAAACACAGTTATGAGTAAATTATTGATAGTAGGTACGGTAGCCTTCGATGCAATTGAAACCCCATTTGGAAAAACCGATAAGATTTTAGGTGGTGCAGCCACTTATATTGGGTTATCATCGGCACAATTTGATGTAGACAATGCTATAGTTTCTGTAGTAGGAGATGATTTTCCTCAGGAGCATTTAGATCTGTTAACTTCTAACGGAATTAACATTGATGGTCTTGAAGTTGTAAAAGGAGGAAAAACTTTTTTCTGGAGCGGTAAATATCATAATGATCTTAATACCCGCGATACTTTAGATACACAATTAAATGTATTGGCAGATTTTAATCCGGTTGTTCCTCAAGCATATAAAGATGCAGAGATCATAATGTTAGGGAATTTGCACCCTTTGGTACAATTAAGTGTACTGGAACAGGTGGAGAATCCAAAACTGGTAGTTTTAGACACTATGAATTTCTGGATGGACAATGCCTGGGATGATCTTATGAATGTCATTGCTAAGGTAGATGTAATTACTATTAATGATGAAGAAGCTCGCCAGCTAACTAACGAACATTCTTTAGTTAAAGCTGCAAGAAAGATCGAGAAATTAGGGCCAAAATATGTAGTGATCAAAAAAGGTGAACATGGAGCATTGCTATTCCATAAAGATCAGATCTTTTTTGCCCCTGCCCTTCCTTTAGAAGAGGTATTTGATCCAACAGGTGCCGGAGACACTTTTGCAGGTGGATTTACCGGTTATTTGGCAAAAACAGAGGACCTTTCTTTTGAAAATTTAAAGAACGCTGTAATTTATGGTTCTGGAATGGCCTCCTTCTGTGTAGAGAAATTTGGAACAGAAAGAATGATAGAACTAAAACAGGATGAAATTCAAGAACGCTTAAAAGAGTTTAAGAGCTTAACCCAGTTTGATATAGAATTAACGCCAACTAAAGCCCTGTAATTTCGGGGCTTTTTTTGTGACAAATATTTTTTAACCCTTGCAAACCGAAAGGTATTTATTATGAGCGATGCTTTAAAACATGAGTGCGGTATTGCACTTATAAGATTACTTAAGCCATTAGAATATTATAAAGAAAAATATGGTACTGCCTTTTATGGGGTGAATAAAATGTATCTATTAATGGAAAAGCAGCATAACCGTGGACAAGATGGCGCCGGTTTTGCAAGTATCAAATTAAACACAGCTCCAGGAGATAGATATATTAGCAGATTAAGATCTAATGCTGCACAGCCTATTCAGGATATCTTTAATCAAATTAATGAGCGCATTAATGAAGAAATTATAGCGCATCCGGAGTATGCAGATAATGTAGCGCTTCAAAAAAAGGAGATCCCATATATAGGAGAACTTTTTTTAGGACACGTTAGATATGGAACTTTTGGTAAGAACTCTATAGAGAGCGTACATCCATTCCTTCGCCAAAACAACTGGATGCATAGAAATCTAATTGTTGCCGGAAACTTTAATATGACCAATGTTTTCCAATTATTCGACAATTTGGTGGAACTGGGACAACATCCTAAAGAACGTGCTGATACGGTTACCGTAATGGAAAAGATCGGACATTTTCTAGATGATGAAGTAAGAAAATTATATAAGAAACTTAAAAAAGAAGGTTATACTAAAGTAGAAGCTTCTCCCCTTATCGCAGAAAGACTTAATGTTGCTAAGATCTTAAGAAAATCTGCAAAGAATTGGGATGGTGGATACGCTATGGCCGGATTATTAGGTCACGGAGATTCTTTTGTCTTAAGAGATCCTTCAGGAATTAGACCTGCGTACTATTACCAAGATGATGAAGTTGTTGTAGTAGCTTCAGAAAGACCGGTTATTCAAACAGTTTTCAACGTAAACTTTGAAGATGTTAAAGAACTTGATCCTGGCCACGCTATTATTACTAAGAAAAGTGGAGAAGTAAACATTAAACAGATCTTAGAACCTTTAGAGAGAAAAGCATGTTCTTTTGAGCGTATCTATTTTTCTAGAGGAAGTGATGCAGAAATTTACAAAGAACGCAAGATGCTGGGAAGACTTCTAATGCCGGAGGTATTAAAGTCTATAGATCACGACACATTAAACACCGTATTCTCCTATATCCCAAATACTGCTGAAACCTCCTTCTATGGAATGGTGGAAGCAGCTCAGGATGAATTGAACAAACAGAAGAATCAGGCAATCTTAGACGAAAAAGAAACGCTAACAGATGAGCGATTAAAGCAAATATTAGCACATCGCCTTAGAACGGAAAAGATAGCAGTTAAAGATGTTAAACTAAGAACCTTTATTACTGAAGATAGCAGTAGAGACGATCTGGTAACACATGTTTATGATATTACTTACGGCGTAGTAAAGCCGGAAGACAACCTGGTAATTATTGATGATAGTATTGTTAGAGGGACAACCCTTAAAAAAAGTATCATTAAAATGATGGATAGATTGAAGCCTAAACAATTAGTTGTAGTTTCTTCTGCTCCACAAATTAGATATCCAGACTGTTATGGAATTGATATGGCTCGCCTCGAAGACTTTGTTGCTTTTAGAGCAGCACTTGAGCTTTTAAAAGATACGAACCAATACCAGATAGTAGAATCTGTTTATGATAAATGCAAAAAACAGGTAGATCTAGCAGATACAGAAGTGAAGAATTTTGTGAAAGAGATCTATGAGCCGTTTACAGATCAGCAAATTTCAGATAAGATTGCAGAGCTGCTAAGTGAGCCTGAAGTAAAGACGAAAGTGAAGATCATTTATCAAACCGTAGAGAATTTACATAAAGCTATTCCAGATAATTTAGGAGACTGGTATTTTACCGGAGATTATCCAACTCCTGGAGGTAACAGGGTGGTTAACAGGGCTTTCATTAATTTTTTCGAAGGAAATAAGGACCGAGCTTATTAAGCATAGTCTTACAAGAATATAATTTTATTTGACGGCTCAGGTCGTTTAACTAATATCTACGTAGTTCATCTAAAAGTGTTTGCACAAGCTAAGTAATCGTGTATATTAGCAGAGCCATAGCATAAGTAGGTTAAGTTCATGGTAGATTTGGGGCAAAAAAAGGTGGATATCTTATCCGCCTTTTTTTATTTTACAACAGTTTCAAAACACAAAAAAAGCCTGCTACTTTAAAAGTAGCAGGCTTTTTTATACACTTAAAACTAAACTATTTTTCTTTAGCATATCTGCTAGCAACTTCTGTCCAGTTTATAACATTGAAAAAACTTTCAATATATTCTGGTCTACGATTCTGATAGTTTAAATAGTATGCATGTTCCCATACATCTAATCCAAGAATTGGAGTTCCACCGCATCCAACTTTAGGCATTAATGGATTATCCTGATTTGGAGAAGAACATACTTCTACTTTTCCACCTTCATGCACACATAGCCACGCCCATCCAGATCCAAATCTAGAAGCAGCTGCTTTAGAAAATTCATCTTTGAAAGACTCGAAAGAACCAAAAGCGTTATCTATAGCTTTAGCTAGATCACCTTCTGGCTTACCTCCTCCATCTGGAGACATTACTTCCCAGAAAAGACTGTGATTATAAAATCCACCACCATTGTTTCTAACAGCGGTATTAGACATATCTAGATTTTTAAGTATGTTTTCTATAGTTTTACCTTCAAGATCTGTACCTTCAATAGCATCGTTCAATTTATTGGTATATCCAGCATGATGCTTATCATGATGAATTTCCATTGTTTTAGCGTCTATATTTGGTTCTAATGCATCAAAGGCATATTTTAATTTTGGTAACTCAAAAGCCATAATTATATCTTTTTTTAGTTATTATTCTATCTATTGTTCCAAATTTAGGCATTAAGGGGATTATTAAAAATATTTTTGTGTTATAAAATACTTAAAGATTAAATTGCTTCTTATAGAAATTACTATCTATAAGCTCCATTAATTTTCCTTAATTTCAACATCAAAATCTAAAGTTTGTCTCAAAAAAATTCATTTACCATTTATAATGCTTCGGCAGGGTCTGGAAAGACCTATACTCTTGTAAAAGAATACATTCTACTATTACTTAAAGCTGATACCAGCGATTCTTATAAAAACATTTTAGCCATCACTTTTACAAATAAAGCGGTTGCAGAAATGAAATGTAGGGTGATAGCCACTTTATATAAAATAGCTATTAGCACAGATGATAATGATTTATTACTAAGAGATCTTCAATCGGAAACCGGTCTCCCCATAGAAAATATCAAAAGCAAGACAAAAAATGTGCTGAAAAGCATTCTACACAATTATGCTGCATTTGATATTTCTACCATAGATAGGTTTACCCACAAAATCATAAGAACCTTTGCTAAAGACCTTGGTATTCCAATTAACTTTGAAGTAGAGCTTAACATTCAGCAAGTATTAAAAGAGGCAGTAGATCGTGTTATTAACAGAGCCGGAGAAGATAAAAAATTAACCAAAGCTTTATTGAGCTATACGTTAGATAAAGCAGATGACGATAAGAGCTGGGATATCTCTAGAGATCTTTTCAAATTTTCGGGGTTATTAACTCAAGAAACACACCAACCATTTGTGGCCCTTCTTAAGGGTAAGACCTTATTAGATTTTGAAGCTTACTCTCACAAATTAAAGAAAGAACTTAAAACGGTTGAAGATCAAATTTCTGAGGTGAGCGCTCAATTCTTTGATATCATCAATTCAGAAGGATTAGAAAGATTAGATTTTAATGCAGGGCATCTCTTTAATTATTTCAGCAAACTTGAAGCTAAAAATTATGCCGTTTCATTTGGAGCTAAATATCAGGAACAAATAGAGGATGAGCCGTTATATGCTAAAAAAGTAGCTGCTCACAAGAAAGAAATTCTAGATCAAAATCAAGAGGTGATCGCCTTGCTATTTAAAACTTCTCGAGCATTGATTTTTAAAAGAGAATATTTAAAAGAGATCTTGAAAAACCTAAACCCGTTATCGCTCTTAAGCGAGATCTCCAATGAAATTGAGAATATCAAAAAAGAAAGATCTCTTGTGCTTATCTCAGATTTTAATCCAACTATTGCTAAAGAGATCAATAATCAACCAGCGCCCTTTATATATGAGCGTTTAGGAGAACGATATAAGAACTATTTTATTGATGAATTTCAAGACACTTCAGAAATGCAGTGGCTTAATATGATTCCGCTTATAGATCATGCGCTTTCAACTGAACAGGTTACTGGAGAAACTTCCAGCTTAACGCTGGTTGGAGATGCTAAACAATCTATTTATAGGTTTAGGGGTGGAAAAGCAGAGCAATTTATAGACCTATACAACCATAAAAATCCATTCAACGTAGAAAAGAATCTCCACAATCTTCCCAGTAATTATAGAAGTGCAGAAGAGATCGTAAAATTTAACAATTCCTTCTTTAG
The DNA here is from genome assembly GCF_900104765.1 of Gillisia sp. Hel1_33_143. Lineage (GTDB taxonomy): Bacteria > Bacteroidota > Bacteroidia > Flavobacteriales > Flavobacteriaceae > Gillisia. The sequence goes on along the minus strand of NZ_LT629737.1, from coordinate 1,048,071 downwards.
TTATATCTCAGATAAATTTGATAATCCTCTTTACAGAGAACTCTTTAAGAATAGTAGCCAAGAAGTAAAAATAGATCTTCCGGGATATGTGAATATTTCCTTTCTGGAATCTGAAAAGAAAGAAGATGAGTTTGAGATTCATCCGGAAAGAGCTCTAGAGATCATTAATGATCTAGACGGGAAAGGCTATTCTAAGGGCGACATCTGTATCTTAACCAGAACTAGAAAAGAGAGTTTTGCCATGGCAAACTACCTGAGCGAAAGAGGGGTTTCTATAGTTTCATCAGAATCTTTATTGGTTTCAAATTCTCCGGAGGTACATTTTATAAATGCTATTTTTGAATTTTCTCAAAACCCTACCGACAAGAATATAAAATGGAATCTTTTAAATTATTTTACCCACTCATTTCAAATAGCAGATCCCCACACAATAATTGCGGAGAATATTGAAAAAAATGATCAGGATTTTTTTGATTGGTTAAGCACCTATAATATCAATTTCAATATAGAAGAAATAAGATTTCTATCTATGTATGAAGCTGCAGAATATATTATTAGAACTTTCTCCCTTATAAAAACTTCTAACGCCTACGTACAGTTTTACTTAGATTATATTTTTGAAAAGGTAGAGAAGAATTCTATAGGAATACAAGAATTTTTAGAACTGTGGGAGCAAGATAAAGATAAATTAAGCATCATTGCACCTAAAACAGAAGATGCAGTTATAATAATGACAATTCATAAATCTAAAGGATTAGAGTTTCCTATAGTTATTTATCCTTTTGCCAATACCAAACTTAAAGATGTAAGCAGAGATCATCTATGGTTACCTCTTCCGGAAGGTTTAGATGATATACCTGTTGGTTATTTGAAAGCTTCAGATAAAATGTTGAATTGGGGTGAAATAGAATCTTCTGCGTATCAAGAAAAATTAGAACAAAGCGAATTTGATAATATCAATGTGTTGTATGTTGCGTTTACAAGAGCTTCTAAACAGCTTTACATACTTTCTAACCTCGCACTTAAAAAAGGACAGGAAGATGAAAAAGTGGTTTCCGGTCTTTTAATTGGATACTTAAAAAGTAAAAATCTTTGGGATGATGCTGTTGCCAGCTACGATTTTGGAACCATAGCTCCAGAAAGTAGTTCATCAAAAGAACCTAATAATACTATAAAACAGGAATATTTTTTTTCCTCCCCTACTAGAAGTAATTCAGTAAAGATAGTTACCAATTCCAGTTCTTTATGGGACTCTGTTCAGGAAGAAGCTATCAATAAAGGACTTTTAGTGCATAACATCATGTCTGAAGTTGATACCGCTGAAGATCTCCCTGCTGCGTTTAATAAATTCACTTCAGAAGAAGATCTTAGTAAAGATGAACTATTAGAATTGGAGAAACTTATCTCCGCAATATTTACCCATCCCGAAACAGCCGAATATTATTCAGATGAATATAAGATAATAAGAGAGCGGGATATTATAGATGCTTCAGGAGAGATCTTAAGACCAGATAGGCTTAATATTAAAGACAATAAAGTTACTATTATAGATTATAAGACTGGAAATATCCAACCTTACCACCAACAGCAAATGATTGAATATGCTCACGTAATTTCTAAAATGGATTTTGAAGTAAGCAATAAGATACTCATTTATATTAATAATGAAGTGAACATCACTTTTGTATAAAAGATTTATAATTTTGTAGAAAATAGAAAATATGTACGGAAAAATAAAAGAATACCTAGAAAAGGAAATAGAAGAGATCAAAGAAAATGGTCTTTATAAGAAAGAGAGAATAATTACATCTCCACAGGGAGCAGAAATTACTATCTCTACCGGAGAAAAGGTTTTAAATTTTTGTGCCAACAACTACCTTGGTCTTTCTTCTCATCCAGAAGTGGTTAAAGCTGCTAAGGACACTTTGGACTCTCATGGTTTTGGAATGTCTAGCGTTCGTTTTATTTGTGGTACTCAGGATATACACAAAGAATTAGAATCTAAAATTGCAGAGTTCTACGGTACAGAAGATACTATATTATATGCTGCTGCTTTTGATGCTAACGGAGGAATCTTTGAACCTTTGTTATCTAAAGAAGATGCTATTATTTCAGATTCTTTAAATCACGCCTCCATCATAGACGGGGTTAGACTTTGTAAAGCAGCAAGATATAGATATGATAATGGAAACATGGAAGATCTTGAAAAGCAACTTCAAGATGCCAATGCTAATGGCGCACGTTTTAAATTGATAGTTACAGATGGAGTATTTTCTATGGATGGACTATTAGCCCCATTAGATAAGATTTGTGATCTGGCAGATAAATATGATGCTATGGTAATGATAGATGAATGTCATGCCACAGGTTTTATAGGAGAGAAAGGAATTGGAACTTTAGAAGAAAAGAAAGTACTTGGAAGAATAGACATTATTACAGGAACACTCGGTAAAGCATTAGGTGGTGCGATGGGGGGTTATACTACAGGTAAAAAGGAAATAATAGAACTTTTGCGCCAAAGATCCAGACCTTACTTATTTTCAAACTCTCTTGCCCCGGCAATTGTTGGTGCTTCTATCAAAGTATTTGAAATGTTACAACATGATACTTCACTAAGAGATACATTAGAAGAGAATACTAATTATTTCAAGAAAGGAATGAAAGAGGCCGGATTTGATATAATAGATGGAGATTCTGCAATAGTACCTGTAATGCTTTATGATGCTAAATTATCTCAAGCAATGGCAGATAGATTATTAGAAGAAGGTATCTATGTAATTGGATTCTTCTTCCCAGTGGTACCAAAAGAGAAAGCCAGAATAAGAGTTCAACTCTCTGCAGCTCACACTAAAGATCATTTAGATAAAGCCATAGAAGCCTTCATCAAGGTTGGAAAAGAACTAAAAGTCATATCATAATCATAAAAACACAATTGTTAAATAATTCAATTTTTATTAAATTATTAAGTATTATTCTGTTAAATTTATAAAGGTAAATCTGTATAAGAACTACAAGTCAATGCATATTACCACTGTAGAACCCTTGTAATACGTGGTATTTGGGGGCTAATTAAGAAAACTTTATTATTTTTAACTTTGTTAATATTGAATTACAACATACTTTTGTTTCAATTAACACTTAAAAACTAAATTAACAGATATGAAACATCTTAGCAGATTTTTATTCGCTTCATTATTTGTTCTTGGCTTTACTGCTGTACAAGCTCAAGATCAAAACAACCCTTGGGCCATTGGTATTGGCGTAAATGCGGTTGATTATTACCCTACAGGAGATGATGCTCCAGCAGGTGGATTCGGAGATGAGTACTTCAACACCGACGATCACTGGAATATACTTCCTTCAGTATCAAGATTATCTGTTGCCAGATATATTGGTGGTGGATTCGTATTTGGGGTAGCAGGAACTGTAAACCAAATTGATAAAATTGGTGATCAATCTGCAAATGACCTTTCTTACTATGCCGTTGATGGTACAGTAAACTACAGCCTAAGAGCATTACTTAATGACGGATGGTTTGACCCGCATGTAGGTGTTGGTGGTGGTTACACTTGGTTGGATGAAGAAGGAAATGGAACTTTAAACGGAAGTTTAGGGATCTCTTTCTGGTTTACAGACAACATAGCTTTAGACATCCAGTCTTCTTACAAGCATGCTTTTAGTGATGACGCTATGTCTCACTTACAGCATTCTGCTGGTGTTAAATTCGTATTCGGTGGTAAAGATACTGACGGAGATGGAGTATATGATAAAGATGACGAATGTCCTGAAACTCCAGGTTTAGCTGAGTTTAACGGATGTCCTGATACTGACGGTGACGGAATCGAAGATCGTAAAGATGAATGTCCTAACGAAGCTGGTTTAGCTGAGTTTAATGGATGTCCTGATACTGACGGTGACGGTATTGCTGACAATAAAGATGAATGTCCTACTGTAGCTGGTTCAGCTGAAATGAATGGATGTCCTGATGCTGATGGTGATGGTGTAAAAGATAGTGAAGACGAATGTCCTAACGAAGCTGGTCCAAAAGAAAATAACGGTTGTCCTTTCCAAGATAAGGATGGTGACGGTGTATTAGATAAAGATGACCAATGTCCAGATGTTGCAGGAACTGCTGCTAACAACGGTTGTCCTGAGCCAACTGTAGAAGTTATTTCTGAATTGAATGAGTATTCTAAAACTGTATTGTTTGACTTGAATAAAGCTTCAATCCGTTCTGACTCTGGTTCAGCTTTAAAATCTATCGCTGATATTATGGATGAGTATCCACAAACTATCTTCCACATTGGTGGACATACAGATAGCCAAGGTAGTGATGCTTACAACATGAAATTATCTAAAGAGCGTGCTGCTTCTGTTAGAGAATTCTTGATCTCTGCTGGTATTCCTGCTAACAGATTAACTTCTGAAGGTTACGGTGAAACTAAACCAATTGCAACTAACAAAACTGCAAAAGGAAGACAAGATAACAGACGTGTTGAAATTTCTTTAGATAAAGACAAAGAAATGAAAGCTAGCGCTGATAAAGAATAATAGAATATATTTCTAAAGTTTTAATAAAAACGCCTCGATTTATCGGGGCGTTTTTTATTTTTAGATCATGACATCATTCATCTCTGAAATCTTAGCCAACCTTCAAAAAGAAGGTCATTATTTACCAGACCTTACTTTTATACTTCCTAGTAAAAGAGCCGGAGCTTATTTAAAAAAGCAAATAGCCGGATGCTATACAAAACCGGTATTCTCACCAGCTATCTTAAGTATTGAAGAATTTGCAGAAGAACTTTCAGAACTTAAAACCTTAGATACCACCGCTACACTTTTTGAATTCTATTCTGTATACTTATCTCTTACACCCAAAGAACAAGCAGAAGATTTTGAAAATTTTAGCAACTGGGCTCAGACACTTATTCATGATTTCAATGAAATAGATAGATATTTAGTACCTCCTGATGCAATCTTCAATTATCTCTCTGCTATAAAAGACAATGAACATTGGTCTCTACAAGACAACCAAACAGATCTTGTAAAAAATTACCTAAGTTTCTGGAGAAAACTACCCGAATATTATACAGAACTTAAATCCAGACTTCTAATAAAACAAGAAGCATATCAAGGTTTAGTTTATAGGCAAGCCTCAGAAAAGGCTGCGACCTTTGCTAAAGAATATGCACAAAATTATGTTTTTATAGGATTTAACGCGCTTAACTCTGCAGAACAATTAATATTTCAGCAGATGTTAGACCAGAAAGCCAAGGTGTTCTGGGATATAGACCAAGTACATTTTGAAGATCCAGATCATGATGTATCTCTATTTATTCGAAAATATGCTCAATCCTGGCCCTACTATAAATCTGAAGAACTAGAACGTGTAAGCTCACATTATAGAACAGAAAAACAGATCGAAATTATTGGAATTCCTAAAAGTATAGGACAGGCAAAATATGCAGGAGAGATCTTATCTCAACTTACTCCTTCAGAATTAAATTCTACCGCAGTAGTATTAGGAGATGAGGGATTATTATTACCTATGTTGAATGCAATGCCAAAAAATATAGATGCCCTAAACATCACTATGGGCTATCCTCTTAAGTATAGTCCATTTTCTTCTTTATTTGAAAAGCTTTCTGATATTTTAAAGGCAGGAAATGAGAATTACTATCATAAGGATGTGATCTCCGTATTTAGCAATTCTATAATCATGAAGGCTTCTAAACAGGAAGCAGAAGTTGCCATTCAACATATTAAATCTAACAATCTTCTTTACTTATCCAAAACACAGATCTTAGAACTTTTCACAGATGAAACTGGTTTGAAAATAGCTCATTGTTTTCCTTCACATAACAATTCAGCAAAAGAAATATTATTAGATTTTAGTAATTTAATTAAATGGTTCAAGGCAGAGATAAAAGAAGATGAAGATAAGATCAATTTGGAGTTTCTATACCATTATCACCTGGTTGTTGAAGAACTGCTGAAACTGGTTAGCAATTATCCGCATATAAAATCTGTTTCCTCACTGCATCATTTTTTTAAGGAACTAATTAGTACTCAAACCCTAGATTTTCAAGGTAAACCCTTCCAAGGCCTCCAATTAATGGGAATGTTAGAATCTCGGGTTTTGGATTTTGACACGGTTATTTTAACCTCTGTAGATGAAGGAACACTTCCTGCAGGAAAGAGCAATAACTCCTTTATTCCATTTGAGCTTAAGAAAACCTACAATCTCCCTACTTATAAAGAAAAGGATGCTGTATATACCTACCATTTTTATCATCTACTACAAAGGGCGAAAAAGGTATACTTGTTGCACAATACAGATACAGATAGCAATATGGGCGGTGAGAAAAGTAGATTTTTAATTCAATTAGAAATAGATAATGAGCCACTACATAATATTAAACATTCTGTTGTTATTCCTGAAGTACCGGCTATACACAATGAACTTCAGGTAATTCAAAAAACACCGGAGATCCTTGAGAAATTAGAACAGCTTGCAAATAGAGGATTTTCACCTTCTGCCTTAACCACGTATATAAGAAACCCTCTAGATTTCTATAAACAGTATATTCTTGGCATAAGAGACAAGGAGGAAGTGGAAGAAACTGTAGCTTATAATACGCTAGGAACCATCGTTCATGATACTTTAGAAAAGTTTTACAAAGAAGTAATTGAGATAGAACTCTCAAAAGAACATTTAGAAGATTTTATTAAGAGAACTCCAGAAGAGGTTGAACATCAGTTTCATCAAACCTATAGTAAGATACCGTTATCTAAGGGGAAGAATTTACTTATTTTAGAAGTTGTAAAAAGATATGTAACCAATTTCCTTAAAATGGAAATTAAAGAATTGGCAGCAGGTAGATCTATAAAGGTCAAAGAGATTGAAACGAAGTTAACGGCTAGCCTGAATATTCCAGAACTAGACTATCCGGTTAATATTGGTGGAATGGTAGACAGAGTAGATATTTCTAATGATATATTACGTATAATAGATTACAAGACCGGGAAAGTGATACAAAGTCAGTTGGAGATTACGAATTGGGAAGATATTACTACAGATTACGACAAGTATTCAAAACCATTTCAAGTGCTTATGTATGCACTTATTTTATTAGAAAACCAACCAACTACAGTAGATGCCGAAGCTGGTGTGATCTCTTTTAAGAATCTAAAAGAGGGGTTCTTAAAATTCGGTATCAAAGAATCTCAAGGAAAAAAAACAATTAAAAATAACGTTGTAAATGCAGATACGCTGTTAAATTTCAAAGCACAACTCAAGAAGTTGATCTTAGAAATTTGTGATCCGGAAACTGCATTTTATGAAAAAGAAATTAAAATTTATGGAAATTACTAAGCAGAAAAATATAGAGATTAAAGGCAAGCATGTTAAGCCTATTTTAACTGACATTTTTTATTCTTCAGAAGATAAACCTAAACCGGTAGTGATTTTTTGCCACGGTTACAAAGGTTTTAAAGACTGGGGTGCATGGGATAAAATGGGCGAATATTTTGCAGAAGCTGGATATTTCTTTGTGAAATTCAACTTTTCACATAACGGAACAACACCTGAGAATCCTACCGAATTCTTAGATACTGAAGCTTTTGGTGAAAATAATTATATTAAAGAACTAGATGATCTTCAATCTATGATAGACCATATTTTATTGCCAGATTTTAACTGTGCTCAACAAATAGACCCATCTAACATTGGCCTAATTGGACATTCTCGAGGAGGCGGAATTGTTGTGATTAAAGCTGCAGAGGAAAATAGAATAAATAAACTGATTACTTTTTCATCTGTAAGCGACTTTGGAGAAAGATTCCCTGAAGAAGAAGAATTAGAAAAATGGGAGGAGAAAGGGGTGCGATATATTTTAAATACCAGAACCAATCAAAAATTACCACATCACTATCAATTCTACACCAATTTTAAAGAGAACGAGGAGCGACTTACAATATCTAGAGCTGCTAAAGCCTTAGAAATTCCATTATTAATAGTACACGGAAGCAGTGATGTTGCGGTGCCTATTAGTGCTTCAGGGAAACTGTTTGAATGGAGTACTTTCTCAGAACTTTTATTGGTAGAAAATGCAGATCACGTATATGGAATTACACATCCATGGAATGAACCTGAGGTTTCGAAAGATTTTAAATACGTTCTAGAAAAAACCCGAGAATTTATGGATACTCCACAAGAAGAACTTTTGAGAGCAACCGAAGGTTAATTTTATAAAACTTGTTGAATTCAAAGAAAGTAAATAACATTTTCAGCATTTGTTTTTTTAACTATCTTTGAATTCGATTTTGGGGGATTAGCTCAGTTGGCTAGAGCGTTTGGCTGGCAGCCAAAAGGTCATCGGTTCGACTCCGATATTCTCCACATAAAACCACTCTTTTTAGGGTGGTTTTTTTATTTTTAAGGACCTTAAAGATTTGCCGCTTGAAAGATTCATCACAAATTAGATTAGCTACTTCTAGCGATCTTCAAAATATTAAAAGTTTAACCGAAGCTTGTGCTCTTGCGATGCAAGAGAAGGGGATCTTTCAATGGAATGAACACTACCCTTCTTTAAAAAAATTAGAATTTGATGTTGATCATAATGAGTTATTTGTTTTAGAAAATTATGATAAGCTCTTAGGAATTATAGTTCTAACCCATATTATGGACGAAGAATACATTCCTATTTCTTGGCTCACCGCAAATTCTAAGAATCTTTATATACATCGTTTAGCTACAGATCCTGCAACTTGGGGAAAAGGCTACGGTAAAAAATTAATGAATTTTGCAGAAGATTTTGCCAGAGAAAATAATTACGAATCGGTTAGATTAGACACTTTTAGTCAGAACAAAAGAAATCAACGTTTTTATGAAGCTCGTGGATATCAGAAATTAGGCGACATCTTTTTCCCTAAACAAAGCACGCATCCCTTTCATTGTTATGAATTGGTATTATAAGCACTAACTTTAGCATATAAATTAGACCTTGAGCACTGCCATAAGTTTTAAGAATATCAATCGCATCGCTATTCCTGCAATTATCGCCGGAATTGCCGAACCTCTTATTTCATTAACTGATATTGCTGTTATTGGAAATGTAGAAGATCACCCAATAGAAGCTTTAGCAGCCGCAGGAATTGTTGGTTCTTTTCTCTCTGCTATTATCTGGATCGTGGCTCAAACCAAAACCGCTATTTCTGCCATTGTTTCTCAACATTTAGGAGCTAATAGATTACACGCTGTTAAAACTCTTATTCCACAAGCAATTGCTTTTAACTTGGTACTTAGCTTTGTAATCTATGGAGTAACTGCTTTCTTTGCGCATTCTATTTTTAGCGCATATAATGCCGATGGATTGATACTTCAATATTCTGAAGATTACTATCAAATAAGGGCTTTAGGCTATCCTTTAACTTTGGTAACATTTGCAATTTTTGGAGTTTTTCGCGGACTTCAAAATACACTTTGGGCCATGAAATGCAGTCTTACGGGAGCGGTGGTAAATGTAGCTTTAGATTATTTGTTGGTATATGGTATTGATGGATATTTGGAACCAATGCATTTAAAAGGAGCTGCTTATGCCAGTTTAGCTGCGCAGTTGGTCATGCTTATCATGGCTTTATGGTTCTTCTTCAAAAAAACACCTTTTCATTTAAAGCTGAGTTTCACCATCAACCCTAGAATGAAAGGACTATTGCTTATGGCTGCCAACTTGTTTGTAAGAACAGCCGCCTTGAATTTCGCCATTTATTTAGCCAATGCCTACGCAACCGGATACGGGAAAAATTATATTGCAGCCCAGAGCATCTTAATGAATATTTGGTTATTCTTTTCCTTTTTTATAGATGGCTATGCAAATGCCGGAAATGCAATTGGCGGGAAATTATTAGGATCTAAAGATTATAAAAGTTTGTGGGAGCTCAGTAAAAAGATCAGCAAATACGCAGTGCTAATAGCTTTTATATTAATGGGAATCTGTTTCTTGCTTTATGACCAGATCGGACTTTTATTCAACAAAGAAGCCAGTGTATTAGTATTGTTCTCTTCTGTTTTCTGGATTGTTCTAGTTATGCAACCCGTAAATGCCATCGCTTTTATGTTCGACGGAATTTTTAAAGGTTTGGGAGAAGCTAAATATCTTCGGAATCTACTGCTAGTTGCTACGTTTTTAGTGTTTACACCCGTTCTTTTAATAGCAGATCATTTCGGACTAAAACTGCACGCCATCTGGATAGCATTCTTCTGCTGGATGCTTCTTAGAAGTAGCGCTTTAGTAATAAAATTCAGAAGAAAATATCTTAATAAAGAGGTTTAATTTTTAAATAAAAAGCAAAGCAGAAGCTGTTCTAGAGTTTTCCAGAAATAGCTTTTGCTTTGCTTAGATTTATGCGATACTCGTTTTAGAATCTTAATTACTCCAAACAGCTTGTGCTGCATCTTCTGGTTTCCCAATTGGTACAACAACTTCGGTATAAATATTCTTGTTATCTGTATCTACCCCAGTCCAGAGAAAGAACGTATAAGATTGCTCATCATTCATAGGAATTGTGATCTTAAATGAACCATCTTTTTCTAGTTCTGTATTAGTAGCATCCTTATTACATTCAGATAAATTAGAATCATAAGAAGCAACTCCAGTAACATAGATATCACGCCATTCTTTTTCGCCATTGCTATTGCTTCCTCTTTGAACGTTAATACCCGCCGCATTATGGCATGCATCTGGCAACAGATACACTATATCTATCTCGTAAGTTTTTCCGTTTTCAAAATAATCTGGCACGTCTATCTCAGATACTTCTGCTGGAGTTAACAAAGTTTTAGGCCCATCATCATCTACATTGCAACTAGTTAAGATCAAGGTGCTCACAAATAGTAAAATTAGTTTTTTCATTTTTTAAAGTTTGGTGTATAATAGATTTCTTTACTTATATGACCTTATACCTTCAAAAGGTTGCGCACAAAAATAAAAATTTTTCTAGAAATTAGATTTAAACTCACAATCAATACATTACAAGGATCTTACATCTTGCGAGCTGTTCTGAATTGTGCAATTTTGCGCATTATCACTACATTTGATAAAATTGAGAATCATGACCACCAATAGAGAGAACGGAAGTTTATATACCAAAATTCAAAATAAGATAGCCACTGTAGAATTTGGACATCCTGCAAGTAATTCATTCCCATCAGAACTTTTAGACAGATTGGAGAAGGAACTTCTTAGATTATCTACAGAAGATACCGTAAACGTTATTATATTAAGATCTGAAGGAGAAAAAGCATTTTGTGCAGGCGCTTCTTTTGATGAATTGGTGGCGGTAGAAAATTTACAACAAGGAAAACAGTTCTTCTCTGGATTTGCGAAGGTGATCAATGCTATGAGATCTTGTAAGAAACTTATATTAGGAAGAATTCAAGGTAAAACTGTTGGCGGAGGAGTTGGACTTGCTGCCGCATGCGATTACGCTATGGCAACAGAGGCGGCCTCTATAAAGCTTTCTGAACTTACTATAGGTATTGGGCCTTTTGTAATAGCACCAGCCGTAGAGCGTAAAATAGGAGTTTCTGGGTTGGCAGAACTAACTTTAGCTGCTCACGAATGGAAAAATGCGTATTGGGCAAAAGAAAAAGGATTGTTTGCTAAAGTGTTCGAATCTATTAAAGATCTAGATGAGGAAATTGAAATGTTTAGTGAAAAACTGGCATCCTATAATCCACAAGCTTTGTTGGAAATGAAACGTACGCTTTGGGAAAATACCGAAGATTGGGACGATTTACTTCAAAAAAGAGCTGCTATTAGTGGAGAATTAGTGCTTTCTGACTTTACAAAACAAGCACTTTCTAAGTTTAAAAAATAAAGCTAGCGATACTATTATTTAGTATCTTCCCTCAAGATAAAGGCTACTTTAGGTAAGCTCGATACCAACAAGTTCAAATCGAGAATAGTCGAGATGTAAATTATTCACTTAATAGCTGGAGCAATTGTAAAGTACAGAGAGACAATAATTCTACAATTAATGTATTATTCCCTCTTAAGCAGTAAAGAATGTTAATTCAATATTATAAATATGATACAGCAAAGCGAATTACCTCAAGATAAACCCGCCGTTGGAGATGAACAATGGGGATTTACGCTCTGGGAATTTATAGATGCCAACAAGTATTATTTAGGAATGGTGCTGCTTTTATTGCTAATATTCCTTTATTCCAGATCCTATTATAACAAACATAAATAATGATACAAAATAAAGTTCCGGTTAGCGAAGAAGCCTTTGATATTTTTACGTTTTTAAGCGGAATGGGGCTTTGAATCATTCTCGCTCTTGTTTTGGTTGGTGTCTTTATATACCAAAAACTTAAAAAATAATTATCGGGTCTTTAACCATCCTGTAATACTCATTCTTGGAGTTTTTACAGGTTTCACTTCATGTTCTAAGATCTGACTTTCGAAAATCACCATCCTTCCGGGAAAAGGATAGATCTTTGTTTCTTTCTCCTCGCCATTTTCGTCTTTATAGATCACCAACTCTCCCCCATTTTCAGGTTTCCAGTCTTCATCATTTAAATAACAAACCATAGACAACTTTCTTCTATCGTCATTTTGAAAGGTATCTAAATGCCGCTTATAAAAGGTGCCTTCAGGATATAAAGCATAATGAAATTCTTTTTGAAGAATTCCTAAGAAACACGTCTTGTTAAGGTAGTCTACCAAAGAATTGATCTTAGCAAAAAAATGCTTCTCCAAAAGTTCTGCATTGGCTTCGTTCATCCACAAAATAAAATCTCCACGCACAGATTTCTCTATGGTTTCATTTACCCTATTCCCAATAGCTGCTTTCTTAAAGTTGTCTTCTTCATATTTGGTTAAAAGAGATTGTCTTAGTTCTGCTACTTCTTCCAAACTAAAAAAGTCTTCAACTATGCTATATTGATTTTCTAAAATATCAGAAATGATCTTCTCGTAGAGCGGATTTTCTCTAAATTCTAGTTGTTCAAATAATTCCAGATCTGAGGTGGTGGTTGTGGTCATATTAAAAATTATAGCAAAAACTTTTAGAAATTTAAACTCCAAATTAGAGTTAATAAAGCCTACAAATATACATCGGGAAAGCTTTGCTTGTATCTAAAATTTAAGCCGACAAAAACTATTATCTTTGCTGCAAATTTATAGTATGAGCAAGATCAGGATCACCAAGCAATTTTCTTTTGAAACAGGGCACGCATTATATGGATATGATGGGAAATGTAAGAATGTGCATGGCCATAGTTATAAGCTAAGCGTTACCGTAATTGGAACTCCAATTCTAGATACCAACAATGTTAAATACGGAATGGTGATAGATTTTGGAGATCTCAAAAAGATCGTGAAGTCTGAAATTGTAGACAAGTTTGATCATGCCACTGTTTTCAACAAAAATACTCCTCATGTAGAACTTGCAAAGGAGCTAGAAAACAGAGATCATAATGTGATCTTGGTAGACTACCAACCCACCAGTGAGAACATGGTGATAGATTTTGCAGAAAAGATCAAGAAAAATCTACCGGGTCATATTCAATTGCACTCGTTAAAACTTCAGGAAACAGACTCTTCTTTTGCAGAGTGGTATGCTTCAGATAATTCTTAGGGCGCATCCCTATAGGGTCGGGCTGTTCGCTATATCCCCGATAAAAATCGGGGGATGTCGCTGCCATCCCTTGCGCACTTTCTTATAAGTATTCAAATACACCAAATTAATTATATTTACATCTCATTCTCATTTTATGAACATTCCAGCAGGAAAAAAAGTTTATTTCTCTAGCGATAATCACCTTGGCGCTCCCACACCGGAAGCCAGCAAATCTCGTGAAAAGAAGTTTGTAAAATGGCTGGATGAGATCAAAGAAGATGCAGCTGCAATTTTCTTATTAGGAGATCTTTTCGACTTTTGGTTTGAATATAAACACGTTGTTCCAAAGGGATTTGTACGAACTTTAGGAAAGCTAGCAGAAATTAGAGATAGTGGTATTCCAATTTATTTCTTTGTTGGAAATCACGACCTGTGGATGGATGATTATTTTGAAAAAGAATTGAACATCCCCGTGTATCACAAGCCACAAAAGTTTGAATTTAACAATAAGAAATTCTTAGTTGGACATGGTGATGGGCTTGGACCTGGAGATCACGGTTATAAAAGAATGAAAAAGGTATTTACAAATCCAGTTTCTAAATGGTTCTACCGTTGGTTGCATCCAGATCTTGGAGTTCCGTTAGCGCAACATCTTTCTATCAAGAATAAATTAATATCGGGAGAAGAAGATCAGCAATTTTTAGGGGAAGAAGGAGAATGGTTAATTCAATACTGCCGCAGAAAATTAGAATCTCAGCATTATGATTATTTCTTGTTCGGGCATAGACATTTGCCTTTAGAAATAGAGCTCAACGAAACTTCAACCTATGTAAATACAGGAGATTGGATCAATTTCTATACCTATGCAGAATTTGACGGAAATGAATTAAGGCTGAAGAAACTCCAGCCTTAACTACTAATTTTCTTAAAGGACTGCCATTTCAGGCAATTTCAAGATTATTTATTCTTCATAAAACTTATCGCAGCTCCACCCCCGGCAGCTAACTTTAATTTTAAAGTGTCATTTTTAGTTACTTCAAATTTTCTAATATTTAAAGATGTTGGATTCTTATCCCAATGTGCATTTTTACCATCTTCATAAATAGTAGCAGAATATTTAGCTCCTTCCTCTAAGAAATTTAGATCTATGTCCAAGTCTCTAGCATTTTCATCTGTTATACTTCCTAAGAACCAATTATCGCTGTTCCTGTCTTCTCTGGCAATAGTTACAAAATCTCCTATTTCTCCGTTTAAGACTTCTGTCTTTTTCCAATCTGTAACTACATCTCTAATAAACTGGAATCCCGGCTGATTTTCATAATTTTCAGCTAGATCTGGTACCATTTGAATAGGGCTGTAAATTACTACATATAAAGCCAATTGTTGAGCAAGCGTAGTATTTACCTGATTGTTCGGCTTGTATTTATCAAATTTAATATCAAATATTCCCGGAGTAAAATCTATGGGGCCGGCAAGCATTCTGGTAAAAGCAACAATAGGTAAATGCTCCGGAGGGTTTCCTCCATCACTGGCCCACGCATTAAATTCTTGTCCACGTAATCCTTCTCTTGAAATTATATTCGGATATGTTCTTCTTAATCCTGTTGCTTTTATTGGCTCATGTGCATTTACAGCAATTTGGTAATCTGCTGCTTTAATAGCTGCATTATTGTAATGATTTACCATCCATTGCCCGTGATGATATTCTCCCTTAGGAATGATCTTCCCTACATATCCAGATTTAACCACATGCATGTCATATTTCTTCATCAAAGCATATGCTGTATCCAATTGCTTTTCATAAGTTCTTGGAGCTGCAGAAGTTTCGTGATGCATTACAATGCTCACTCCTTTTCTCTTACCATATCTTACAACCTCATCTAGATCATAATCTGAATACGGAGTTACAAAATCGAACACTCCTTCCCTGTCTTCAAAACCAATCCAATGTTCCCATCCAGTATTCCAACCTTCAACCAACATGGCTCCTATTCCATTTTTAGCAGAAAAATCAATCTTATCTTTTGCATTTTGAGTGGTAGCTCCGTGAATTCCAGAAGCCATATCCCAAGAATTTTTACCTAAGTGCATTTCCCACCAGATACCGGTATATTTTGTAGGCTTAAACCAGGAAACATCTTCCAGTTTATTTGGTTCATTTAAATTCAAAATCATTTTGGAGTCTATAAGTTCAGTTGCTTTTTCTGTGATCAAAATAGTTCTCCAAGGAGTATTAAATGGTGTAACTCTTTTTACCTTATAACCCGTAATATCAGAACCTACCAACTCACTGCTAAGTTTAAAATTAATCGTATCTACTTTTAAGGTCATTCCTGCATAATCTATCAAGGCAGCTTCATGAAAACTTAAATAAAGTCCATTATCTGTTTTCATGGTTACTGGAGTTACCACAGCATTTTCAGGAATATAAGAATGCTTTCCTAAGTTCGGGTTATCTCTTAAAGTTGTTGCATTAATTTTTGAAACCTTCGAGGTATTATACAAATGCTCGTAAATATCCCAATCTCCTGGAATCCAGAATGCAGTATGGTCTCCTGTTAAGGCAAATTCTGTATTCTCATCTGTTATTACAACTTCATGTAGATTCTCCTGTTTTGGAAATTCATATCTAAAGCCAATTCCATCATTGAAAACTCTATAAACAATGGTAATTTTTCTTTTAAAATTTGAAGTTTCCTGTAAGTTCAGCTCTAGTTCATTATAATTATTCACCACCTTTAATTGCTCTCCCCATGGCATTTCCCAGGTTTCATTGAATGATGAACTTTGAACATCTGCTACTTTAAAATCTTTAGAGAGCGAAGGAGCGTCTTTAAGATCAAAGCTCATATAAGAAGTATCTATAACCTTGCTATCCTTATGATAGATAAAACAATAGGGTTCCCCTGAAGCATTGAGATTAAAAGAAACCTTTATATTCCCATCTGGAGAATTTACTTTGTAATCATTTTTCTGAGCAGAAAGATTCAAAAATAACAGCAAAGCTGCTAGTGTAATATTAAATTTCATTTTGATGATATTTGGTGAGGTACTAAATTTCGGAAATTAAAGTGGAGCAAATTAATTGATCCAGTTCTTAATTTCATTTTAACTTTTAATCGCTTATATCTTTTAATTTCAACTGAAGAGAAATATTACCATTCCATTCATTTTCGTCTATTGAATAGGCTGCTTTGAAAATTTGAGCATTAGTGATCAAATTACACTTAGGACCAAGATTAAAACCAATAGCATCTATAGACAATGCACTATTACCTTGTTTAACTTTACACTTTAAGTGAAGGTCATCTGCACCCACACATTTCCCAAAGCCACTATCTTTTAAATTCTGAGTAAGAAATACCGGAGACATATTGCCCGGCCCATGCGGTGCAAATTGCTTTAAAATTCTATAGAATTTTGGAGTGATGTCTACCAAATTTAACTCGGTATCTATAGAAACTTCCGGAACCAACATATGTTTTTCTATAGTTGCCGCTACCACTTCCTCAAATTTTCGCTTAAAATTCTCATATTCAGATTCGTGTAGCGTAAGCCCTGCAGCATATTTATGACCTCCAAATTGTTCTATATGTTCGCTACACGCTTCCAAGGCGTCATAAACATCAAAACCTTTTACAGATCTTGCAGAAGCTGCTAGTTTCTCTCCGCTTTTAGTAAAGACCAAGGTAGGTCTATAATAGGTTTCTATTAAGCGGGAAGCTACAATTCCAATTACCCCTTTATGCCAATTCTCCTGATATACCACTGTTGTAAAGCGCTCCTTTTCTTCTAGATCTTCGATCTGAGCTAAAGCCTCTACTGTTATTGTTTTATCTGCGTTCTTTCTGTCTGAATTATAAGATTCTATTTCTGCTGCAAATTGTTTTGCAGTTTCTACATCATCCTCTACAAGCAAATTCACGGCATGTAATCCATGTTTCATTCTACCGGCAGCATTTATTCTTGGCGCGAGTATAAAGACAACATCCGTTATTGTAAGCGTTTCTTTTTTTACCTGATCTAATATTGCCTGAAACCCAACCCTTGGAGCGGTATTAATAACATGTAAACCATGGTAAGCTAGCACTCTATTTTCTCCGGTAATAGGAACTATATCTGCACCAATTGCAGTAGCTACTAGGTCTAAATAAGGCAAAAGAGTATCTAATGGATATTCTTGCTTTATCGCCCAAGCCTGCATTAATTTAAACCCTACCCCGCAACCACAAAGTTCTTTATAAGGATATTCGCAGTCATCCCTCTTTGGATCTAATACAGCTACTGCTTTAGGGATTTCATTTCCGGGGCGGTGATGATCACATATTATAAAATCTACTCCCTTTTCTGAAGCATAGGCAACTTTATCTATGGCTTTAATTCCGCAGTCTAAGGCAATGATTAGTGTAATATCATTATCGGCAGCAAAATCAATTCCTTTATAAGAAACTCCGTAACCTTCTTCATATCTATCCGGAATATAGGTTGCAACATTTGGATAAAAACTTTTCAAGAAAGATGAAAGTAACGCCACACTGGTAGTTCCGTCTACATCATAGTCTCCAAAAACCATGATATTCTCACCATTTTCTATCGCCTTTTCAATTCGATCAATCGCCAGATCCATATCCTTCATTAAATAAGGATCATGAAGATCTTCTAAAGAAGGCCTGAAGAATTTCTTAGCCTCATCAAAAGTTTCTATTCCTCGCTGAACCAATAAAGAAGCAATAGGTTTTTCAACTCCAAGTTTTGATGCAAGTTGAGAGACAGTTTCACTATCGGGTTTAGGTTTTAATGTCCAGCGCATAAATTCTTAAGATTTAAATTGATCACAAAGGTAATAGGACTCCTTAAATATAGCCTTGTTAGGGAAGGATACTAAAATATTAAAATTTTAGGGATCAATCGGCAGATCTATTTATTAAAAAAACTAGTATTCAGTAATTTATAAATGAAATCATTAAAATTTCAATTAATCTGAATAGCTCTAGAAAATAATTATTTTAATATATCTGCAATCTTTTGCTGAAGTTGAGGTACAACGCTTTCTTCGAACCATAGATTTTTAGCTCGCCAAAATCTGTTTACCGGGGATGGATGTGGAACCACCCAATATTTGGGTAGATGCTCTTCAAAATCTGCTGCTTTTTGAGTAAGATTAGTTTTTTCTTCAGGAAGATAATAAGAAGAGGCATAAGAGCCTATAAGAATGATCAACTTTATATTCTGAAGTTCTGAAAATACCTGCTCATGCCATAGCGGCGCACATTCTTTTCTTGGAGGAAGATCTCCCGTCTTTCCTTTTCCGGGATAGCAAAATCCCATAGGTAATATGGCAAAGTTGGAAGTATTGAAGAAAGTGTTTTCATCTACACCGAGCCATTCCCTTAACTTTCTTCCGCTTTGATCTGTCCAGGCAATACCAGATTCATGCACTACTCTTCCCGGTGCCTGACTAACCAATAAAATCTTAGAATCTACAGAGGCTTCAATGATAGGCCGTGGGCCGCGGGGTAAATGTTTTACACAAACCTCACATTGCCTAATAGTATTTAAAAGTTGTTGCATTTAAGCCTTCCCTTGTACCACAACCACTATTTCGCCTTTTGGAGGTTTATTGGTGTAATATTCCAAAACTTCTTTTGCAGTACCACGAATAGTTTCTTCGTGAAGTTTGGTTATCTCTCTGGAAACAGAAACTAGCCTGTTTTCCCCAAAATATTCTACAAATTGTGCTAAGCTCTTAATAAGCTTATGAGGAGATTCATAAAAGATGATGGTTCTATCTTCTTCTGCTAAAAGCTTTAATCTGGTTTGCCTACCTTTTTTGACAGGTAAGAAACCCTCAAACACAAACTTATCATTTGGGAAACCACTATTTACAAGCGCAGGTACAAATGCAGTAGCACCTGGCAAACAGTCTACTTCTATTCCCGCCTGTACGCAAGCTCGAGTTAATAAAAAACCTGGATCACTAATAGCAGGAGTTCCTGCATCGCTTATTAATGCAAAAGTTTCTCCACCCTGAATCCTTCTAACAATGGTTTCTACTGTTTTATGCTCATTATGCATATGATGACTATGCATAGGAGTGTTGATCTCGAAGTGTTTTAAAAGTTTACCGCTATTTCTGGTATCTTCTGCCAGGATATAGTCTACCTCTTTAAGAACTCTAATAGCCCTAAAGGTCATATCCTCAAGATTACCAATGGGTGTTGGCACTAAAAAAAGTTTTGCCATAAAATTGTTATTGGTCTGGTTGAGATCTAATGATTGAACTTATTTTCTACCAACTCCATGAATCGTTGTTCATGATCTTCTTTCCCTACCCATTTCTTATAATCTGGTTTTACTACCAACTGGATGAATTTTTTGGCCTCTTCTAAAGAATCAAAAGTATTTAATTGAGAGATCACTCTATTATAATCTGAAGCATTTCCATCAAACAAATGACGTATAAATGCTAGTCTTTCGTTCAATCCAATATTAATACCTTTTTTAAGTCTGTCATTTAAAGAACGAGGACGTTCTTTTTCATTTTTCTTAACCGGTTCAAAACTTGGAAGATTATCGTAATCTACTCCTATATTTCTAAAATCTGTTTTATCGTGCTCTTTTGGAGCTTCTGTTCTAGCAACAGTAGTATTTCTAGACATCACATTGTTTAGCATTCTATCTACATTCTCCGTTTCAGGAGGCATTTGAGCTACAATGTCTTTTATCATTTCTGTATTTGGCTCTGTAATGGCTTCAGCATCATTATACTCTGTTCCATCAGGTAGATACTCATCTTTTTCTTCTGCTCTAACTTCTTCATGTACCGATTCTGCCACTCTTGCAAAAACCTCTTTTTGCTCATGCTCCTCCTCGATTGGAGCTTTATATTCTGCTTCAACTATACCCGGCTCTTCTTGTTTATTTTCAGGTGAATTTGTTTCTTGAAATGAAGCTAAATTCTCTTCTGTAAAAGATAAAATGGTCAATTTTTCATATAGATCTTTAGCTAGATGCTTAAGATCTGTTGCAGATTGATGGGTATTATTTTCAAATATTTTCTTAGCCAATTGTTTCAATTCGGCTTCAAGTTTATTTTTCATCACAGGTTGTGTTTAAGTTAAGTAGAACAGTGTAAGCTTACAATTGCAATTATTTTACCAATTTATAAAACTACGTTTGTAATAAATTCTTGCTTCATAGTTCACAAATTTAGAGAACCTAGCCTTGAGGCAGGTTGTATTTTTAATAAATTTGTGTCAACTTTATGCGAAATAGGAACTATTCCTATTCGGCACTGAAAATTACAAAATGTTTCTCGAAAATACAGTAAATCACAAAGAGCAATTTGGATGGATTGAAGTAATCTGCGGCTCCATGTTTTCCGGTAAAACCGAAGAATTGATACGTAGATTAAAAAGAGCTCAATTTGCAAAACAAAAGGTAGAGATCTTTAAACCCGCAATAGACACAAGATATCACGAAGAAATGGTGGTGTCTCACGATTCTAACGAAATAAGATCTACACCTGTTCCCTCTGCTTCTAATATTAGATTACTGGCAGATGGTTGTGATGTGGTTGGAATAGATGAAGCTCAATTCTTTGATGATGAGATCGTAACGGTTTGTAATGATCTTGCCAACAGAGGAGTGCGGGTAATAGTTGCAGGACTAGATATGGATTTTAAAGGAAATCCGTTTGGCCCCATGCCTAATTTAATGGCCACCGCAGAATATGTAACTAAAGTTCATGCAGTATGTACAAGAACCGGAAATCTCGCACAATTTAGCTACAGAAAAGCAGTGAATGATGATCTTGTATTTCTTGGTGAAAATGAAGAATATGAGCCTTTAAGCAGAGGTGCTTATTATAAAGCAATGCTTAAAGAACGCATAAAAAATATTCCTGTAAACAGCGCTCAACCTATAGATCCTAAAAAACATTAGATTTTGACAAATAAAACGAGAGAAACAACCCTTGAAATAGATCTAGGGGCATTGGCTCATAATTATAAATATCTACGTTCTAAAACTCCCAAAGATGTAAAATTCATGGCAGTGGTAAAAGCCTATGGCTATGGAAGTAAAGCAGAAGTAATCTCTCAAAAATTAAGTGAACTTGGTGTAGATTATTTTGCGGTAGCATATACTTACGAAGGCATTTCTTTACGTAAGGCAGGAATAGAGAATTCTATTCTAGTATTACATCCGCAATCTGTAAATTTTGAAGAAGTAATTGATCATTGTCTGGAACCTAGTGTGTATAGCCATTTTGTATTAACAGAATTCATACAGACGGCAGAAAGATTAGGAGTAAAAGATTACCCTGTTCATCTAAAACTGAATACAGGCCTGAACAGACTTGGTTTCGACGAAGTAGAATTGGATGAGGTTTTAACGTTACTTTCCCAAACAAGTGCTATAAAAGTAAAAGGCATCTTCTCTCATTTAGCAGCAAGTGAAGACTGGAAAGAACGAGAATTCACTTTAGGGCAGATCAATAAATTTAGAAATATGGCACACAAGCTCGTAGAAGCTTTAGGTTACAGACCTTTATTACATCTATGCAATACATCCGGAATTATGAATTATCCTGAAGCTGCTCATGATATGGTTAGAAGTGGTATTGGCCTTTATGGATTTGGAAATGATAGTGAAGTCTCTAAACACCTAAAGCCAATAGGAACCTTAAAAACTATAATCTCTCAAATTCATAATATTGAACCAGGAGAATCTGTGGGATATAATAGAGCATTTATCGCTTCAGATAAAACAAAGATCGCCGTATTGCCTATAGGTCATGCAGATGGAATAAATCGCCAGTATGGAAATGGAAGAGCAGGGGTAATTGTTAATGGTAAGTATGCACCTATTATCGGAAATGTGTGTATGGATATGTTAATGATAAATATCACCGGGATTGATTGTACAGATGGAGATGAAGTAATTATATTTGGAGGACCTCAACCGGCTACAGATTTTGCTGAAACAGGAAATACGATCTCTTACGAACTTATTACCGGAATTTCTCAGCGCGTTAAGAGAGTGATAATTCAGTAATTATAAAAAGAAAGTTAGCACAGCTTTTAATTTTTTAGCTAAATTGCTTACAAACTAACTATTTAACTAACATATATGGCTTTTTTTCAGGATTTCAAAGCCTTCTTAATGAAGAAGGATATAGTTGCGCTTGCTACTGCTGTAGTAATTGGTGCTGCTTTTAATAAAGTAATAGCATCTGTAGTGGCAGATATTTTTATGCCTATTATTGGAGTATTAACCGGGGGTGCAGATTTCTCTCAGAAATTTATTTCTTTAGACGGCACTAAATATGCAACGCTAGAAGCTGCTCAAGAAGCTGAAGCTGCTGTGCTAACATATGGAAATCTTATTCAGGCAATTATCTACTTTATTTTAGTAGGACTTTTTGTATTCTTATTTTTAAGAGCTTATGAAAAGACTAAGAAAAAAGAAGAAGAAGCTGCTCCAGCGCCAAAAGGACCAACCCAAGAAGAATTGTTGATTGAAATTCGTGATGAGCTGAAAAAGCAAAACTCTTAAAATGAAAAATATCTACTTTTATTACTTTGCTATCATAACACCATTGGTTCTAATGATCTTCTTTTTGAGAATGTTCAATATTAACTCTTTGGTTTTTGTAAGCTTTCTCTTTACATATACTTTAATTTACAGAACTTATATAGATGGTCTGAGACTTGTAAGTAAGGGAGTGATTGAAAAAAATGAAATTTGGAAAATGTTCTATAGAGGACTAAGAGTTGAACATTTCAAAGAGTTATATCTAAAATAAAGAAGTACGCTTACCGCTACACTACATATTTTAACAACCAAACCCCGTGAAAGCGGGGTATTTTTTTACACAAAAATTAGAATTGTGTTTAATTTAAAGATGTAGTTATAAATTATGTGATTTCTAGATGCCTAGATTATTTCATGTAATATACCTTTGCATTCAGTTTATTAAAATAGTTCATATGAAAATTGCAGTAGTTGGAGCCACCGGAATGGTAGGAAATATTATACTAAAAGTTTTAGAAGAAAGAAATTTTGAAGTCACTGAGCTTTATCCTGTTGCTTCAGAAAAATCTGTGGGAACAGAGATCAGTTTCAGAAATAAAAAATACAAAGTTATTGGCCTTGAAGAAGCCGTTAGTTTAAAACCAGATCTTGCGTTATTTTCTGCGGGAGGAGATACATCTTTAGAATGGGCGCCTAAGTTTGCTGAGGTTGGAACTACAGTTATCGACAATTCTTCTGCATGGAGAATGCATCCAAATAAGAAATTGATCATTCCGGAGATCAATGCCAATGAGTTGAGTAAAGAAGATAAGATTATTGCCAATCCAAACTGTTCTACCATCCAAATGCTAATGGCTTTAAAGCCACTACACGATGCGTACAAGATTAAAAGAGTAGTAGTTTCTACGTATCAGTCTATAACGGGAACTGGGGTTAAGGCGGTAAAGCAGTTAAAAAACGAATATAAAGAGGAAAAAGGCGAAATGGCTTATCCGTATCCTATTCATAGAAACGCTATTCCTCATTGCGATGTGTTTATGGATAATGGATACACCAAAGAAGAAATGAAATTGGTGAACGAAACCAAAAAGATCCTTGGAGATGATAGCGTAAATGTTTCGGCAACCGCTATTAGAATTCCAGTTGTTGGAGGGCATAGCGAATCGGTAAATGTTCAATTTGAAAATGATTTCGATGAAAATGACGTTAGAAAGTTATTGAATGATTTTCCTGGAGTTACTGTACAGGACAATCCCTCTGTAAATACGTATCCGATGCCTATTTATGCGGAAGGAAAAGATGATGTGTTTGTGGGTAGAATACGAAGAGATTATTCGCAACCAAATACTTTGAATATGTGGATAGTTGCAGATAACTTAAGAAAAGGAGCTGCTACCAATGCTGTGCAAATTGCGGAATATTTGGTGAGTCACAATTTGGTTTAATCTCAAAATGAAAACCTTCTGTCACATCGAGCGGAGCCGAGATGTCTTAACCCTTCGACTCCGCTCGATGCGACAATTCAATACAAAAGATCAAAAATAAAATCTAAATGCCTGTAAGATTTCAACTTATGGGCATTTTGTATTAAATTTAAAGACGATTTAATTTCAATAATATAAAATGATCTTAGTAAGAATTTAATTCAGATACACATTGCGTCAATACTACGAATCAAAAAATATCAACATATGAAGAATAAATTACAATTACTGTCGATATGTTTAATGCTTACCGCTCCCCTTGCCAATGCACAGGAGCATGATAAAAATCATACTAACGACAAATCAACAAATTTGAAATATCCACAAACTAAAAAAGTAGATACGGTAACAGATTATTTTGGAACCAAAGTAAAAGACCCGTATCGTTGGCTGGAAGATGACAGAAGTGAAGCTACAGAGAACTGGGTAAAGGCCGAAAATGAAGTCACCTTTAATTATTTAGAAAAAATTCCATATCGCAAAGATTTGAACGAGCGTTTAACCAAGCTTTGGAATTACGAAAAACTTGGTGCTCCTTTTACAGAAGGAGACTATATCTATTTTTATAAGAATGATGGGTTGCAAAATCAGTATGTAATTTATCGCAAAAAAGGAGATGATGGAGAAGCGGAAGTTTTTCTGGATCCGAATAAATTTAGTGAAGACGGAACTACTTCATTAGGCGGAATGAGTTTTTCAAAAAATGGAAAAAAAGCGGCCTATAGTATTTCTGAAGGTGGAAGCGATTGGAGAAAGATCTTGATCTTAGATGCTGAAACTAAAGAAATAGTAGAAGATACATTGAGAGACGTGAAGTTCAGTGGCCTTTCTTGGAAAGGCGACGAAGGGTTTTACTATTCTAGTTATGAAAAGCCAGAAGGAAGCGAGCTTTCAGCAAAAACAGATCAGCATCGGTTATTCTATCATAAATTAGGTACAAATCAAAAAGATGATAAATTGGTTTTTGGAGCTACTGCAGCCCAAAAACATCGGTATGTAGGTGGAAGTGTTTCAGAAGATAATAATTACTTGTATATCTCTGCTCGAAATTCTACATCTGGCGGGAAATTATTCATGATGGATCTTACCAAAGACAATCCAGAATTGATCACTATTCTAGACAATGAGGAAACAGATTCTTATGTAATGGAAAATGATGGTTCTAAACTTTTCATTTTCACTAATAAAGATGCTCCTAATGGAAGAATAGTAACAGCAGATGCTTCTAATCCAACTCCAGAAAATTGGAAAGATTTTATTCCTGAAACCAAAAACGTACTTACCCCTTCTACGGGAGGTGGTTACTTTTTTGCCAATTATATGGTAGATGCAGTTTCTAAAGTAAAACAGTTTGATTATGACGGGAAATTAGTGAGAGAAATTGAACTTCCGGGAATTGGTTCTGCAGGAGGTTTTGGTGCTAAAAAAGAAGAAAAAGTATTGTACTATTCTTTTACAAATTACGTAACTCCGGGTAGTATTTACAAATATGAGATCAAAGCAGGAGAATCTGAATTATATAATAAACCAGATATAGACTTTGACCCTTCAGCGTATGAAAGCAAGCAGATTTTCTTTACATCAAAAGATGGAACTAAAGTCCCAATGATCATCACTCATAAAAAAGGAGTGCAATTAGATGGTAAAAATCCAACCATACTTTACGGTTATGGCGGATTCAATATTAGCTTAACGCCTTCTTTTAGCATTGCCAACGCCGTTTGGATGGAACAAGGTGGTATTTATGCAGTGCCTAATTTAAGAGGTGGTGGAGAATATGGAAAAGAGTGGCATGATGCAGGGATCAAAATGAAAAAGCAAAATGTGTTTGATGATTTTATAGCGGCAGCTCAATATCTAATCGATAATAAATATACTTCAAGCGACTATTTAGCCGTAAGAGGTGGGTCTAACGGAGGATTATTGGTTGGGGCAACAATGACGCAACGTCCAGATCTTATGAAGGTAGCATTACCTGCAGTGGGTGTTATGGATATGTTGAGATATCACACCTTTACAGCAGGAGCCGGATGGGCTTATGATTATGGAACTTCCGAAGACAGCAAAGAAATGTTTGATTACATCTACGCTTATTCTCCTGTTCATAATGTAAAAAAGGGAACTAAATATCCGGCAACTATGGTAACTACCGGAGATCATGATGATAGAGTGGTACCTGCACACTCCTTTAAATTTGCTGCAGAATTACAAGAAAAACAAGCGGGAGATGCACCTGTTCTTATTAGAATTGAAACCAAAGCTGGTCATGGAGCGGGGAAACCAACAGCTATGATCATAGAGGAATATGCAGATATATTTGCTTTTACCCTTTACAATATGGGTTTCAAAAGTTTGCCGAATAAGATGTAAATAATCGAATTTTAGTTGAAATTAACTATTTATAAAGACCTCTGAAATAACTTCAGGGGTCTTTTTCTTTGTAGAAAGCCTAAAAAGTTTATCTTAAATTTATCACCTACTAAAACTGCTTCTATGCTACAATTGAAAAATGTTTCTTTTTCTTATGATAAAACTCCAATTTTAAAGAATATCAACTTAAAAATAGAAAAAGGTCAAAATGTTTCAATTATAGGAGCCAGCGGATGTGGAAAAAGCACCTTACTTCAGCTCATTTATGGGTTGCATCATACAGACGGAATTATTACTTGGAATGGAAAAGAGCTTTTAGGTCCTACTTTTAATTTGGTTCCCGGAGAAGATTTTATAAAATACCTTGCGCAAGATTTTGATCTGATGCCTCCATTAAGTGTTCAGGAAAATGTGGGAAAATATCTTAGCAACATGTATCCTGTCAAAAAAAAGCGCAGGATCAAAGAATTGTTGGGTGTGGTAGAAATGCAAGACATGGCCAATGTAAAAGCCAGCAAATTAAGCGGTGGCCAGCAACAAAGGGTAGCACTTGCCAGAGCTTTAGCAAACGAACCGGAATTGATCTTGCTGGATGAGCCTTTTAGCCATATAGACCATTTTAGAAAGAATAATTTGAGGAGAAGACTCTTTGCTTATCTCAAAGAAAAGAATATTACTTGCATTATAGCCACTCACGATAGCACAGATGCGCTTTCTTTTGCAGATGAAACCATTGTGCTGAAGAATACCAAAATTCACGCTAAGGACGCTCCTTTTAATTTATATCAGCATCCAAAAGATAAATATGTGGCTTCGCTTTTTGGGGATGTGAACGAGATCCATTTAAATCAATTCTCTCCAGATGCTAATAGTAAAAAGAAGATCTTACTATATCCAGATGAGATCAAAATTTCTAAATCTTCCAAGCTGAAAGTAAAAGTGTTGAAAAGCTATTTTAAAGGAAATGCATATTTAATTAAAGCAGCTCTTTCCGGACAAACTATCTTTTTTGAAAATGCTTCGGCATTAGAAATAAATGAGATCGTAGGGATTAAAGTTTCTGAAGCTATTATTACAAAACGAAGTTAGGTCAGAAAATATCTAAGATTTTATTTTCTTTCCCGTTGAAACTAAAGTTTTCACTTACAGCTTTTCCCATTAAAGCTTGCGCCACAGGAGAATTTACACCAATAGCATAAAATTTTTCTTTCCCTGAATTTATTTCGCCAGCAGGAATTGCTAAGAAATAATTTGCTGCAGAAGTTTTTACCGCACTACCTAGTTGAACCGTAGTTGAATCTTTTCTAATTCTTGCCATTTCGAGCGTAGCTTGAAGCTTCTTAAATTGCTGAAGTTGCACCGAAAGTTTATTCACTTCCGTATTTATCATTTCTCTACTAGTTTCGTATTTATCTCCAGCGCTGCTCTTGGTTTCATTTTGAAGCGCCTCATTAAGATCTTCTAAAGAAGACTGAATTCTATTAATTCTTTCCTCTAAATAATCCTTACAAGCAGTAAATAATTGTTCTTTCAATCTTTAAATTTTAAGAGCCTATTTTAAATTAAAAGGACCATGATTATTCATTTGGCGCACTATCCAAGATTTCCTTCCTTGTATATAGCTACTTGCAGGATTTGCTCTGTACAGTCTTGGATTTGGTAAAATTGCAGCAATTGCAGCAGCTTCATAAGCCGAAAGTTTAGCTGCAGGTTTTCTAAACCATAATTGAGAAGCTGCTTCTGCCCCGTATACTCCTTTTCCCATTTCTATACTGTTAAGATAGACTTCTAAGATGCGTTCTTTACTCCACAAAGTTTCTATCAAAAAAGTGAAATAAACTTCCATTCCTTTTCTAAACCAGTTTCTGTTTGGCCATAAAAACACATTCTTAGCAGTTTGTTGAGAAATGGTACTCGCACCTCGTACTCTCTTTCCTGTTTTATTTCTTTCAATAGCTTTTTCAATAGCATTCATATCAAAGCCACTATGATTTAAAAAGTTTTGATCTTCACTGGAGATCACCGCCAATTGTAAATGAGGAGAAATAGATTCTATAGGCACCCAATCATGCTTTATTTCTTCTGAAGGATTTTCAAAATATCTAATAGCCATTAAAGAAGTAAATGGCACCGGAACCCATTTGTATAGTAAGACTATAAATAAACTGAATAGAAATAACCATCCAATAAGTCTCAAGAAAAATTTAAATATTCGTTTCATATAATTAAGATATCTCTGCTAATTCTTTACCTATTAAACTTCCTATTGCTATGCCCATTCCGCCTAAACGCACCCCGCAACTAACCTTGTCTGACAATTTTTTTACGATCACTATTTTTTGATCTCCAACGCCCATTACTCCGCTCCATCTTTGCTCTATTTCCACAGTTTCATTCGGCAATATGGTCTCTTTTAGAAGTTGTTCTAATCTATTCTGAATAAGATCTGTTTGCACCAATTCTGTGGTTTCTTCTCCTTTAAGATCTAAATTTCTACCACCACCTAACAAGATTCTATTATTTATATTTCTGAAATAATAATAGCCTTTATCCAAATGGAAAGTTCCCTTGATATTTAAATTCTTGATAGGTTTAGTGATCAATACCTGAGCTCTTGCAGGTTTCACATTGTCGATTCCAAGTTTAGAAGCAAAACCGTTGGTAGCGATCACTAATTTTAGCGTATCAAATTCGAAATTATCTGTCTTAACTTTTACTGAAGTATTGCTTTCTGAATACTCCAAAACATTCACATTATTCAAGATCTTTATTCCAGCAGACTGCACTTTATGTAAAAGTGCTTCCATCATTTTTCCGGTGTTGATTTGCCCTTCAAATTGATTGAAAATAAGCGAATTTTCGATATTCTTAAAGTTGAAATTGTTGCTGCCTTCGCTAAAAACTGCATCTTTAAATACAGGCTTCAATAATTTGTTGACAGCACCCATTTTGGAGATACATTCTTGAAAGAGTGCTTTGTCTTGAGGCAAGAAAAGTTCATATCCGCCCCAAGGTTTGTAGACAATAGTTTTATCTCCTAAGTTTTCACGAAGTAGTTGTAAACCTGCAACTCTTTTTTTAATCAATTCTAAAACTTCGTCTTCAGAATGTGATTTTAGATCATCGAGAATTTCAGAAAGACTCCCAAAACATGCAAAACCTGCATTTTTGGTACTTGCGCCGTTGGGCAACATTCCTCTTTCTATAACCAGAATAGTTGCTTTTGGATGTTGGGTTTTAAGATGCAAAGCCGCATTAAGGCCTACAATACCACTGCCAACAATGGTGTAATCTATATTGGAAAGCCAGGATTTATACTCCCAGTAAGAAAGATTCATCAATACTATTTAAGAGATGAAAATTACATAAAGTTTTGGAGAATATTAATGTTATAAATATTTCTGAGATTTATTTTATAAATGGTAGACTTCTATTCTTCTTTCGAAGTGACAATCTATAGCGCAATAGAACTGAAGATTGAAAGTAGCATTTGGGTTAGGGATAGCAGCGGTAGCTCCCAAGACCTTTTGGGATTGGGACTACAAGCGAATAGCCCGGCCGCTCTTTTGGGAGCGGAAACCCCATAAAAAAACCCCGATTGCTCGAGGTTTTAGTTTTAATCTTGTTTGATAGGATCCATTTTCCAGGACTCCATAAACTTGGTAGTATAATTTCCTTCCACATAATCTGGATGATCCATTAATTGTCTATGGAAAGGGATGGTAGTTTTTATACCTTCAATTACAAACTCATCTAGAGCACGCTTCATTTTATTGATAGCTTCTTCTCTGGTTTGAGCGGTAGTGATCAATTTTGCGATCATAGAATCATAGTTTGGAGGAATAGAATATCCGCTATAAACGTGCGTATCTATTCGTACTCCATGACCTCCCGGTGCATGTAAATTGGTGATCTTTCCTGGAGAAGGTCTAAAATCGTGATAAGGATCTTCTGCATTAATTCTACACTCTATTGAGTGCAGTTGCGGGAAGTAGTTCTTACCAGATAATGGAATTCCTGCAGCAACCATGATCTGTTCTCTTATAAGATCATAATCTATTACTTGCTCTGTAATTGGGTGTTCTACTTGGATACGCGTATTCATCTCCATAAAGTAGAAGTTTCTATGCTTATCTACCAGAAATTCTACAGTTCCTGCTCCTTCGTATTTGATGTATTCTGCAGCTTTTACCGCAGCATCTCCCATTTCTTTTCTGAGCTTATCTGTCATAAACGGAGATGGAGTTTCTTCTGTAAGCTTTTGGTGTCTACGTTGGATAGAGCAATCTCTTTCTGAAAGGTGACAGGCTTTACCTGTGCTGTCTCCTACCACTTGAATCTCGATATGACGAGGTTCCAAGATCAATTTCTCCATGTACATCCCATCGTTTCCAAAAGCAGCACCTGCTTCCTGACGTGCAGAATCCCATGCAGCTTGCAAATTTTCTTCTTTTAGAACGGCTCTCATCCCCTTACCACCACCACCGGCGGTAGCTTTAAGCATTACAGGGAAGCCCATTCCTTTTGCAGTTTTTAAACAATCTGCATAATCTTTAAGCAATCCGTCAGATCCTGGGATACAGGGTACTCCTGCTGCAAGCATAGTGGCGCGAGCAGAAGCTTTATCTCCCATTTTATCGATCATATCTGGACTAGCTCCAATGAATTTGATATTATGTTCCTGGCAGATCTTTGAAAATTTAGAATTTTCTGATAAGAATCCATATCCAGGGTGAATTGCATCTGCATTAGTGATCTCTGCAGCAGCAATGATATTGGAAATCTTTAAATAAGATAAATTACTTGGTGGAGGTCCAATACAAACAGCTTCATCTGCAAAACGTACGTGAAGACTTTCTGCGTCTGCTGTAGAATAAACCGCCACGGTTTTGATTCCCATTTCTCTACAGGTTCTAATAACACGTAGTGCTATTTCCCCTCTATTGGCAATTAATATTTTTTTAAACATACCTTTATATTTTTTACTGAAACAGTAAAATTAAATTCTTGAAGAACGGGTAGTATCTAAGATGGATCTACTAAAAATAATGGTTGATCAAATTCTACTGGAGAAGAATCATCCACCAATACTTTAACTATTTTTCCAGAAACTTCACTTTCTATCTCATTGAACAATTTCATTGCTTCAATAACACAAAGTACATCTCCTTCTTTAATGGTATCTCCCACTTCTACAAAAACATCTTTATCTGGAGATGGTTTTCTATAGAAGGTTCCAATAATTGGAGACTTTACAGTTACATAGTTAGAATTGTCGTCTCCCTGAGGGGCTGAAGATTCTTGAGTCGGAGCTGCCTGAGATTGCTCTTGTTGAGCTGGTGCCTGCGATTGTTGCATTGGCATTTGCTGCATTTGGCCACCCATAGGCATTTGTTGCATATAGGTATGCTCTTTTTCTTCGGATCCTGTTTTAATGGTAATCTTTACATCGTCCATTTCAAGTTTTACCTCACTAGCACCTGACTTAGCTACAAACTTGATTAAATTCTGAATTTCTTTTAAATCCATAATATTAGATTGTTGGTTTATTAAGAATTATAGGCCCATTTTAGATAGATAGATCCCCATGTGAATCCACCTCCAAATGTGGCAAAGATAATATTATCTCCTTTTTTCAACTTACTTTCGAAATCGTTAAGTAATAACGGAAGGGTTGCAGAGGTTGTATTTCCGTAACGTTCAATATTCATAAGCACTTTTTCGTCTTCCAATTTCATGCGATTGGAAGTGGCACTCACAATTCTTTGATTAGCTTGATGCGCTACCAACCAATTTACATCTGTATTGGTTAGATTGTTACGTTTCATGATCTGTTCACTAACATCGGCCATATTGGAAACAGCGTATTTAAATACTGTTTTACCATCTTGGGTAACATAGTGAAGCTTTTTAGCAACGGTATCTTCAGTTGGTGGCAATAAAGATCCACCAGCTTCAATTCTAAGTGATTTTCTACCTATCCCGTCACTTCGTAATATTTCATCTTGAAAGCCAAGACCTTCGTAATTTGGTTCAAAAAGTGCTGCTCCTGCTCCATCTCCAAAGATGATACAGGTAGTTCTATCTGTATAATCTATAATAGATGACATTTTATCTGCACCTATTACAAGAACTTTTTTATATCTCCCAGATTCTATATAGGCACTCGCTGTAGACATTCCATAAAGAAATCCTGAACATGCGGCCTGTAGATCATAAGCAAAAGCATTAGTTGCTCCAATTTCTGTTGCCACGTGTACTGCGGTAGCAGCCACAGGCATATCTGGAGAAACGGTGGCTAAAATTACCAGATCGATCTCTTTAGGATCTATGTTTTTTTTATCTATAAGATTTTGGGCAGCCATAATGGCTAGGTAGGAAGTCCCTTTAGAAGGGTCTTTAAGGATACGGCGCTCTTTAATTCCTGTTCGGCTAACAATCCACTCTTCATTGGTATCAACCATTTTTTCTAACATCTTATTGGTTAAGATATCATCAGGGACGTAGGCACCTACAGCTGTGATCGCTGCTGTGATTTTATTCATAAAAATCGAATTTTACACACCAAATTTCAGAAAATTTCTGAAATCTAGGTAGAGAAATGTACTAAATTTTCCTTGAACGGGGGTGTAAATTAAGGCCTTTTTAGGACTTATTCAACTTAAAAGAAAAAACTCCCACCTAGTGAGAGTTTTCAAATAAAGTTTAGCTCTTAATTATGCTTCTACTTCTTCAGTGTTGTCAATCAACACGTGACCTCTGTAGTATAATTTACCTTCATGCCAATGCGCTCTATGGTAAATGTGCGCTTCTCCTGTGGTAGGATCTTTGGCAATTTGTGGAACAGAAGCCTTATAATGGGTTCTTCTCTTGTCTCTTCTGGTTTTAGAGGTTTTTCTCTTAGGATGTGCCATTGCTACGTATTATTTATCGTTTAATAAGTTTTTTAATTTATTCCAGCGGGGATCGATATCTTCCCCATTCTCATTTTCATCAATATCTTTAGCCTCTTTAGGGCTTAATTCTTCTAATTTCTTGAGTACTTCAGACTCTAAAGATCCATCTGCAACTCCGGGATGAATTCTTTTTAATGGAACAGAGAGAACAACAAGCTCATATATATATTGAGCTACATTTATCTGATACTCCCCATGTGGCAATATCAATATCTCTTCATTATCATCATTAAATTCATCTCCAAACTTTACTACCAACCTAAGATCCCCGTTAATTGGCTGATCGTAAGGCTCATTAGTAAGATCGCAGTTTACGTTTACAACACCTTCCGCATGAAAATTTAATTCCATCATAGTAGGCGTTTTGTCAAACAGCAGATCAACCTTTAAATTGACGCTGTTAAACTCTTCGTATTCAAAATCTTCAAAGAACTCTTTATTCAATTGGTACTCAAACTCATGCTTACCTGGTTTCAATCCTACAAACGGAATTGAAAACGCTGCTAATTTCCTCATAACATAATCTATTTCGAGCGTTTGCCCTCCGGAAAAGGCAGGTGCAAAGATATAAAATATAATGAATTAACGCTTCGTTATAAACAAATTTTTGTTTATATCTTTTTACTTTGCTTTTTCAAGGGATTCTTTGTTAGTTTTTTATACTCACTACGAGTATTAAATATCTCAATAGCTTTAAAAACTGCCTCTTTAAAAGAATTGATATTTGCACAGTCTTTCCCGGCAATTTCAAAGGCAGTACCATGATCTGGAGAGGTTCTAACTTTGTTAAGACCTGCGGTAAAATTTACACCTTCCCCAAAAGATAAGGTTTTAAAAGGTATTAAGCCTTGATCATGATAGGAAGCTATAACAGCATCAAAATTCATATGATTTTTAGAACCGAAAAAACTATCTGCTGCATAAGGACCATAAACTAAGGATCCCTTCTCTCTAATCTTCTCTAACGTTGGCTTTAAAACCTCTTCGTCTTCTTTTCCAATAAGCCCGTTATCTCCACTATGAGGATTTATTCCTAGCACAGCTATTTTTGGCTTTGAAACTCTAAAATCTTGCTGAAGTGTTTTTTGAATGATATTGATCTTCTTTTCTATAAGCTCTGGAGTAATTACCTCTGCAATATCTTTTAAAGGCACATGATCTGTTAAAAGACCTACCTTTAAATTATCTGAAATCATGAACATTAAGCTATTCCCCTGCAATTCTTTGGCAAGATAATCTGTATGCCCAGGAAAATTAAAGGTTTCAGACTGTATTGTATTCTTATTGATAGGGGCTGTTACTAAAACATCAATTTCATCATTCTTTAAAGCTTTAGTAGCAGCCTCTAAAGATAGGAAGGCATACTTCCCAATCTTAGGATCTTCTGCTCCAAAATCTATAGCTACGTTTTCTTTCCAAACGTTTACCACATTTATCTTTCCATCTATAGCCTGAGAAACCTCATCTATACCTTGAAAATTAAGCGATAAATTAAAGTGTTTCTTTAAAAAACTTAGCGTTTTTACAGAAGCAAAAATAATAGGAGTGCAAAAATCCAGCATTCTAGAATCATCAAAAGTCTTTAAGACGATCTCGCCTCCAATACCATTTAGATCTCCAATACTAATTCCTAATTTGATCTTTTGAACAGACTTCATAATCAATCCCCTTTTTTATTTCTATTTTTACCACACAAATGTAAGAATAATCCACACATATGTTTACCGGAATTGTAGAAGAACTAGGAGAAATTGAAGAAGTAACCCGTGAGAAGGACAATCTCCATCTTAGCATTAAGGCTAAAATGACTTCTGAACTTAAAATAGATCAAAGTGTATCCCACAATGGCATCTGCCTTACAGTGGTTTCTATTAAAGATAATACCTACACCGTAACTGCCATAAAAGAAACCATAGCAAAAACCAGTCTTGGTAATTGGCTAAAAGGGGATCTTGTAAATTTGGAAAGAGGCATGAAGCTGGGTGCAAGATTAGATGGACATATTGTGCAAGGCCATGTAGACCAAGTTGGAACATGCAAGAGTGTTGAAGAAACCAATGGAAGCTGGGTTTATACCTTTACTTATGACCCTACATTAACCAACATCACAATAGAGAAAGGATCTATTACCGTAAATGGTGTTAGTTTAACGGTAGTAAATTCGAAATTGAATGAATTTAGTGTGGCTATTATTCCATATACCTATGAGCATACAACCTTCAAATTATTGAAAGAGGGAACTATTGTTAACTTAGAGTTTGATGTGATTGGTAAATACGTGAAAAGAATTACAGAACTTTCTTAGTAGCTTTTTGGAAGACTACTATATAAATACCTAAACTAAAACCTGCCAACAGCAATACAGGAAGGTGGTCATCTATAGGTAGACCAACCGGAGGTGGAGGACCTCCAGGACCTGCATCCATCCTCTGAGGTTCAGGGGGATTTATTTGCGAAAATCCAATGAATGGCAATAATACTATTGCCAAAAAGAGAACTAGGGAAGAAATCTTTTTACAATTCATAATTTCGTCTAAAGTATTACATTAATCTTATCCAGCAAAAATTTTCAAGACAAGACGTAAACTTTTAATAGATACGGATTTATCTGAAGTATAGTTTTATATTATTAATTATAAAAATAACATATACACATTTCTCGTATACACGAGCTAAAATACTCAGCATCAAATCTTCTACTAAGAAACATGATTTCAAATTCTGGGCCAAATAATTTATACGGCTTCCAATCCTTATAAGATAGCGCTTTAAATTAGAAGATGAAATAGTAGTAGCACCACTAAATTGTAAATAAAAAAGCCTTCCACTAAGTGAAAGGCTTTTAAGTATTCTGTGGTCCCACCTGTACATAATAAATTTTTATGCTATTTTACTGTATTTTCTTTATTCATAAGCCTCAAGGCTATATTATAGGGGTTTAATGAGTAAAGGAAAAACAGGAGGAATAAGATCAAATCAAATTTATTCCGCCCCTCTCTCCGCCCCTAAGGCTTTTTATAATATATTTGGGACATGGGAAAAGCTAATTTCAAACTTAAAGAACCAAACTCCAAAAAGGAAACTTTAATTTACTTGAACTTTTATTATAATTATAAAAGATTCAAATACTCTACAGGCGAAAAGATTCTTCCTAAATATTGGAATGATCCAGCTCAAAGAGTCAAGGAAACAAAACAATTTCCTGAATATCCTGAATTCAATACTCGATTAAACAAAATTGAAAACGGAATTAAAACAGCTTTTAGAAAATTACTTAATGACGGTACTCAACCAAATAATACTAATTTAAAAGAAGAATTAGAAGCTTTCTTATCTGACAATATATTACAAGCTAAAAGAACAACACTTTTAAAATTTATTGAAGATTACATAGAAGAAAGTAAGGCGCATAAAAAAGAAGGAACGGTAAAAGTTTATACTACCACTTATAACTACCTAAAAAAATATTCTAGCTACTTAAATAAAGAGATTGACTTTCATTCCATAAATCTTGAATTTTATAATCAATACATCGCTTATCTATCTATTGAAAATAAGCTTGCAGCTAATACTGTTGGAAAACATATTAAAACGCTTAAATCATTCTTGAATGAGGCTACAGATAGAGGTTATAATACAAATCTTGAATTCAAGAAAAGAAAGTTTAAAACGCTAAGAGAAGAATCAGATTCAATATATCTTTCGATCAAAGAATTAGATTGTTTTGAGAAATTGGATTTATCGGCTAGTCCTAGACTTGATAAAGTAAGAGATTTGTTTTTAATTGGATGTTATACTGGTTTACGTTTTTCTGATTTCACTCAAATTAAACCTGAGAATATAATTTCTGAAAAATCTATCATTCAAGTGCGAACTCAAAAAACAGGAGAAAGAGTTTCTATTCCTTTACATAAAACAGTCAAAAAGATTTTAAAGAAATACGATAATGAACTTCCAAAAGCATATACTAATCAAGTTATGAATAGATATTTAAAAGATGTCGCCTCATTAGCTGGATTAAAAGAAAATGTTGAAACCACTATTACAAGAGGTGGAAAAGTAGAGAAAACTCCAATTAAAAAATTTGATCTTGTTTCCACTCATACTGCGAGAAGAAGTTTTGCAACAAATTTATATTTAGCTGATGTACCAACAATCTCAATAATGAAGATTACAGGACATAGGTCTGAAAGATCATTCATGCAATATATAAAGATCACTCAAGAACAAAACGCAGATAAACTAGTTAATCATCCATTCTTTAATTAATGAACTTAGCAACACTTACTGAACTGCAAAACGATTTCAATTCAGCATTAGAAAAAACTATAAATAAGAATTTTTTAATCGAGAATGAATTAAGGGAAATAAATAATTATTTAGATTATTCTCCAACTCCCAAAATTAAAAGGAATGGACTAGTTCATCTAAAAAAAGCAAATCAAACTCAAATTTTTAAACTATCTATTAGCGATATGTTGAGACCTCTATTTACTGAAGCGGTTCATAGTTTTCTGACTACTGGAAAATTCCCAATTTCAAATTCTACTATTGACACAGAAGAATCTTTGAATATAAAAAAACATATATCTAAACAGGCTTTTGAATTTTCAGAATACTATAAGTGGTTAATAGAATTGGACAACACTCCACAAAAAACTTCAAAGAAATCAACTCTTACTCACAAGCAAAAATTACTAGCATTACATTATTTAGGATTAGACCTAAGAAGATATGATAACATAAAATCTGCTAAAATTTTAGAACCAATAATCGGGCAAAATTTTGGGGACACTAGAAAACAAATCCCTTTTTTATACGGAAATAATGATGAAGTAAGAAATCAAGATAATTTAGAAAAAGTTTTACAACTATTTGATAATGCGGGTTTTGAAGAAATAGCAGACAAAATAAAAGAAGATATAGAAAAAATAAAATAAAAATTTGGGGTAACCCCAGCCCAAACCCCAAGCACTCCTGTGTAACATATTTGCGTCATAATTAATTAAATAAAATTAAAAATGACAAAAGTATTATTAACATCATTGGAACTATCCGACATAAAAAAAGTCGTTGAAGAAGTTCTAGAAAGAAAACTCAATTCTTTAAACTTTGGAGAACCAAAATCTCTAAAACTACTTACTCGAAAAGAAACAGCAAAAACGCTTTGCATTTCACTTCCAACACTTCACGAATGGACTAAAACTGGTTCTATCGTAGGTTATCGTATTGGTAACAGAATTCTTTATAAACAGGAAGAAGTTATTCAAGCACTTACTCAGATTAAAACTTTAAAATCAAGAGGAGGTGTATCATGTTAAAAAAGAAGAATGATTATTCAGTTATAGTCTATTTTGAAGATGGCACTAAACCAAAGAAATGGACATACGTAGATAAATTAAACGGCTTCTCTATGTTTCTTCATAAGAGCCACTCTACTTGGAAGTATATGAATGTTTACAACAGAAGATCCGCAAAGTACATTCGAAGATTTTATAGAGATAGTTTCATTCCTGCACATATTCAAGAGTAGCGTCTTTTTTTTTAACCTTTAATAAAACGCACTCTTAGAAAACCCTTAATAAGAAACCTTTTAATGGTTTTAATTAATGTGCAACGATTCAGATTATGATAGTCAAAAATACATATGGAATAAGCGTCGGATTCTCAACAACACAGTTCGGCGTAATTCCCAAAGAAGAATTTGCTGGTTCTGCTTTACAACGCAAAAAACCAGATCCCGATAAGAAACCAATTAAAAAGAAAATAGTAAATGAAGAAAAGAAAGAAATTAAACTTAGAACACTTTCCAGAAGATCAAAACAAAAGATCCGAAAGAAGATTACATGCTTTGCTAGATGTTACAAGCGGTTAAATTTTGTTACTCTCACATTTCTAAATAAGGTTACAGATGAAGAAGCGATAAATCTCTTACGCAAGTTTATAGATAACGCTAAGAAAAGAAGTGAAGATTTTCAATACGTATGGGTTGCAGAACGTCAAAATAAAAATGATGCTTTTAAGGGGAATGTACATTTCCACATGATCACAAATAAATATTGGAAAATAGACAAGTGGTGGAATTACTGGATTGATCTTCAACTTAAAAACGGAATCAAGCCTAGAAAGAAAAATTACAAACCTTCTTCTGCTTTTGATGTGAAACAATTAAACTCAAATAATATTAGGTCTATAGCTTCTTATGTTACAAAGTATGTTACTAAGAATGACGCAAAGTTTAAATGTCAAGTCTGGAACTGTTCTAAGCGTGTTTCTGAACTTTACACAGACTTTTACACTACTACAGAGTTTACCGAGAATTTCGTGCGTCTAAATGCTATTCTTAAAGAATTTGAAGTGAAGGATCATATAGAAAGACCATTTCTAAATATTAAAATGATTGATCTAAATAGACAGACATTACCTCTTTACAAAAGATTAGATGAAAAAAATAAAGCTATAGGCTAAATATAAATTATGTCCCTTTTTTTTGAATTTTTCTTATATTTAAAATTAAGCGGGTTCCAATCTTCAATTTCAGGCATTATTAAATTAGGACTAAAAAATAATATTTCTTTACCCTGTCTTATTTCGTAAGCAGTATGGTAGAATTCAAATTCTTTTTTAGCACAATCATCATAAAGCTTTCTTATTTCGGAGACATTATCATATGAAACAATCCAGTTAATATCCGTAATTGATTTTATAACCTGACTTACGTCTTTATGATTTTCAGGCAAATAATGATTAAGATAAAGTGAGTTAGCTTTTAAAAAATATGGAGGGTCAAAGTAAAATATTATATTATTATCAGTCGATTCATTTTGAATTTTATGCACCAATTTTATAGCATCCTTTTTATATAATTTTATTTTACTTTTTTTAGAAGCAATTAATCTGATCCTTTGGATTAAATCTTCTTTATTAAATCTACAATCAATTTTATATTGACCGATTTGCTCCATTCCCCCAATTGGACCTGCCGAAATAATACCAGAGCGGTTAGTTCTATTCATAAAAAAGGTTGAAAAGCCTAACTCTAAAATATCTGCTTTATCTTTTATTAGTTGAATTTTGCGTTGCTTTCTCCATTGCTCAATTGTTATATCGGTTTCTTCAATTAATTTACAAAGAGCATTAGTTTTATTCAATACACAAAACCAAAATGCATAAACAGATCTGTCCTTATCATTAATTGTTATCCTCTCAACGAAATTCTCAAAAAGCAGAAATAAGCCCACTGCAGCCCCTCCGGAATAAGGCTCAACATAATGCCCATTTATATTATTATCAACACAAATCTTAGCTAGAAATGGAGCTATTTTATTTTTTCCGCCAGGATATCTTAAGGGAGAATATAACATTATTAAATTTTTGATTGATCCAAGGATTGTAAGAGATCAGATTCTTCTTGTAGCATGAACTCAATAAGCACTATTAAATTATCACACAATCCTTTGGCATTTGCAGGAACGGCTCTAACATGGTAATTGTGAATGATCTGATGAGAATTCTGTAAATTAAAATCTTCAAATGCTTTCTTAGTACCTGTATCTTTAATTAACTCTGTAAATTTAGATTTTAATTTATCAAAATCTGTGTATAGAGTAGGTTTTCCTTTTTTGAAATACACGTCTTGAAAATGGTTTGAAGTTTTCAATGCCTTACCGTTTCCTTTATCTGTATTTTCAACTATAAATTTAAGAGTACATTCAAATGTAATTCTACTCATTGCAGTTTTTGCATTTGGAAAATTATTCTGATCTAAATTATAGCATTCTTTAATTAAGTTTTCCAGAGGTGCAGGTATCTTTTTTCGTGTATAAATTGGTTTGTGTTTCACACTTTTTCTACCACTATTAGAAGTTGAAGGATTTGAAGTAGAAGGATTGGACGTTGAAGATGTTCCAGAACTTGGTGTTGAACTGGAAGGTATTGGGCTTGCTTTTCCATCATTGCTAGAGGCGGCTCCAGAATTGCTTTGCGAACTTGATCCTGAAGTTGTAGTAGAAGCACTTGAAGTTGAAGTACCTCCTGTGCTAGGATTAGTTGACGATACTGGCGGGAAACCATAAGGCTTTAACTCTTTCAAGAATTCGCCTTTCATTCTATCTATTGTTCTTGATGAAGTCTCAGGATTATCTTTTAAATAAGCCACCATTGATTTAATGTAAGATTCAAAGTAGGTTTTATCCTTGATATCAATTTCGAAATCTCTTTTAAAAGTATAACCGCATTCTTTTCTATATTTGAAAAGTCTTTCAAAAACAATTGTCTTTCCTCCAGATTTACCCTTTCCACTTCGAAGTAATTTTTTAAAATCTTCTGAAGATAACTTTACTGCTTCATAATAAAAGCTTGCTAATTTAATAAGTTCATTTGGCGAGGAATCAAAATCTCTCATTGATTCAATTGACGTTCCAGTTTTATATAATCGGAAAACTTCAATAGCTTTTGCAATTCTTCCCCATTGTTTAAATAAGCTACTTGTATGTTCTTGACGAATCCTTTCATCTAAATCAGACTTATCCTTATATACTAATACGGGTAATTCTTTTATATTCATTTTAAAAGCCACATCCAAACCGTATTTTAAGGGGTGATTTAGAGCTTTAACTGATGCACACCTCCTATTACCATCTTTAACTAAAAAATTTTTACCATCTTCTAAAACCCACAATGGGCGATCAGGATAAAATTCATCTGCTTCAAAGATTGATTTTGCCACATCTTCGGCCGATTCATTATATAATAAATAATTAATCAGATCTTCCTCCTTATCACTTCCGCTATATAATTCAGCAAACCTTGGGTTATCTTTATCTAAGATCAAATTTTTAAGTTTCACTAACTTAGGAGTAGATTTGATATTCATATATATATGTTTAGTTAAAAATTAGTAAAAGCTTTTTTAAAAATTCCTATAAATATATTAAAATTAATTAATTAATTCCGCCCCTTATTCAGCCCCTAAAATAAAAAAAGCCCTACAAACGTACTGTTTATAGGGCTTATCAATGTTTAAAAGTGGTCCCACCTGGACTCGAACCAGGGACCACCTGATTATGAGTCAGGTGCTCTAACCAGCTGAGCTATAGGACCGGCTCAATAGGTATATGAGGGCGCAAATTTAGATAATTGCTACTTACGCACCAAATAATTTATTTATTATTATTCATATCCTGGCATAATTCTACCAGAACCCCATGAGAATCTTTAGGATGTAAGAACGCAACTAATTTATTATCAGCACCTTTCTTAGGTTCTTTATTAATTAAAGTAAATCCTTTTTTCTCAAGATCTAAGATCTCTTTTTGAATATCTTCTACGTCAAATGCAATATGATGTATCCCTTCTCCCCTTTTAGACAAGAATTTGGCAATAGGACTATTCTCATTTGTAGCAGACAATAACTCGATCTTACTATCCCCAATTTTAAAGAAGGAAGTTAGTACTCCTTCGCTTTCCACTTCTTCCGCTTTATATGGCTCTGCACCTAAAAGATCTTGGTAGGTCTTATTGGCTTCTTCCATATTCTTTACAGCTATCCCTATATGTTCTATCTTTCTCATTGCAACTAAAATCTAATTATTCATCTTATTTCAGCTTATAAAAATACTATAATCTTTAAATATGCTACTTTTGTACTATGGAAACAAATAGACAAAAAAAAATAGGTGGAGTTCTACAAAAGGATCTAGCAGAGATCCTGCAAAATCATCTTAGAGATTCTGGGGTGTCGGGCATTTTGATCTCCGTTTCTAAAGTAACAGTTACAACAGATCTTTCTATAGCAAAAGCATATTTAAGTATTTTTCCGAATAAAAATGCACAGGAAGTGCTTGATGATCTTAATTTGATTAAGCATAAGATAAAGCATGAATTGGCGCAGCGTACTAAAAACCAATTAAGACGTATGCCAGATCTAGATTTCTTTGTAGATGATTCTTTAGAGTATATAGACAACTTAGAGAAATCTATGAAAGGTAAAGAAAACCCTATAGATCAACCAGATCTTTTAGAGCGCAGGAAAAAATCTTAATTTGAATTTTTCCCTCTACATCGCAAAGCGATATCTTTTTACCAAAAGCAGCAGTAATGCGATAAATATTATTACCATTATTGCTGCTATTGGAATATTTGCAGGAACCCTTGCTTTATTTGTAGTACTTTCCGGTTTCTCCGGATTAAAAGATTTTAGCCTCTCCTTTACGAATGAATTTGATCCAGATCTAAAAGTTTTGCCTTCTGAAGGTAAGATCATTCAATTTACAGAAAAGGAAAAAGAAGATATCTTAAAGATAGAAGGTATCGAAGGCTTTACTCAAACTATTGAAGAGCGCGTTTTCTTAGATTACAGATCTAAAAACCATACCGCGTATCTCAAGGGAGTAGATTCCAATTATCAACGTGTGAACAATGTAGATAGCGCTATGGTTTACGGAACCTGGCTTGCCCAATCTGAATATCAGGTAGTGGTTGGAAATGGAATCTCTAAATTGCTTTCTATCTCTCCATTTGATTATAATAATCTTCTCAATATTATGGTGCCTAAGCCGGGGAAAGGGCAGATAAAACTCACCAATATAAATAGTGCGTTTAGTAGAGAAAGTGTTATTGTTACCGGTATTTATAGCATCAACGAAGAATTAGATAACAAATTTGTGTTCTCAAATCTAATGTTCGCTCGGAAATTGCTTGATATGAAAGATGATGAAATTTCATCTTTAGAATTCAAAACCAAACCA
The DNA here is from genome assembly GCF_900104765.1 of Gillisia sp. Hel1_33_143. Taxonomy (GTDB): domain Bacteria; phylum Bacteroidota; class Bacteroidia; order Flavobacteriales; family Flavobacteriaceae; genus Gillisia. The sequence goes on along the minus strand of NZ_LT629737.1, from coordinate 1,003,347 downwards.
GAAGCAGATATAGATAATATTTCCAAAAAACTAGAAAAGATCTTTGGGAATAACGTGGAAGTAAAAACTAGAGCGCAGCTTAATGAAACGCTTTATAAAATGCTAAATACCGAAAATCTTGCGGTATATCTTATATTTACTTTAGTGTTGATCATTGCACTATTTAATGTAGTGGGTTCTATAATAATGGTGATCTTAGATAAAAGAGAAAACATTAAGACTTTATACAATATTGGGGCAACCCCGAATTCTATAAAAAATATCTTTTTCTTTCAGGGTACTTTAATGACCGTGATTGGTGGAGTTCTCGGACTTATCTTCGGAATAGTGCTGGTCTACCTTCAGTTAGAATTTAACTTTGTAATGATCACCCCTAGCCTTCCTTATCCTGTAAGCATAAAGGCGATCAATATTCTAATAGTGGCTTTAACTATAGGTGTGTTAGGAATTTCAGCATCTTATATTGCTGCAACCCGAAGTAAAAAAGCATTGGGAATTTAAGCGAATTCGAAGCCTGCAAATTCTCTTTCTACCTCATCAAAAGCTGCAAAAACATCTATAGAATCATCGCTGGTTACCATTTTGGTTCTATACTCTTTAAAATGCGGAATTCCTTTAAAGTAGTTGGTGTAATGTCTACGAGTTTCAAAAACTCCTAACTTCTCACCTTTCCAATCTATAGCCATTTGCAAATGCTTTCTGGCGGCTTGTACACGCTCTTCCAAAGTTGGAGGCGCCATATGTTCACCAGTCTCAAAAAAGTGCTTCACTTCTCTAAAAAACCATGGATACCCAATACTTGCACGTCCAATCATGGCTCCGTCTAATCCGTATCTATCTCGCATTTCCATAGCTTTCTCTGGAGAATCTACATCGCCATTTCCAAAGACAGGAATGTGCATTCTAGGATTGTTCTTAACGTCTGCAATAGGACCCCAATCTGCCACACCTTTATACATCTGTGCTCGGGTTCTACCGTGAATAGCAATAGAAGCTGCTCCTGCATCTTGCAATCGTTCTGCAACCTCAACGATCTTTATGGAGTCTTGATCCCATCCTAAACGGGTTTTAACAGTAACCGGTAAATGTGTGTGTTTTACCATGGCCGCTGTTAGGGAAACCATCAAGTCTATATCTTTAAGAATTCCGGCTCCGGCACCTTTAGATACTACCTTCTTTACAGGACATCCAAAATTAATATCGATAATATCCGGGTTCGATTTCTCTACGATCTCTACAGATTGTAGCATAGATTCCAGATTGGCACCAAAGATCTGGATACCAACAGGACGCTCTTTTTCGTAAATATCAAGTTTCATTACGCTTTTCGCGGCATCGCGAATAAGTCCTTCTGAAGAAATAAATTCTGTATACACTACATCTGCCCCTTGTTCTTTACACAAAGCGCGAAATGGCGGATCGCTCACATCTTCCATCGGTGCTAAAAGCAACGGGAATTCTCCAACATCTATGTTTCCTATTTTTGCCAAATCAATTTATTTGAGAGTGCAAAATTAAGAATTTGTTTTCAATATGCATCAGTAAGATGAAAAACAGATATTTAGAAAGCGTATATAAGATCTATAAAAGCGACTTTTCTTTTAAACGCTCACCTTCTTCAGCATCTACAGCACGCTGATTATCTCTTAATTTAAAGTTTCCGAATTTATATCTTAGAGAAAATCTCACTTTCCGAGATTCCGGTTTAGCAAAGAACGAATTGTTCTGATTTAAATATTTTGATACCAGCGGAATATTGTTGGTATTAAAAATATCATCTGCATTTACCGTAGCTATCAAACGTCCGTTTAAGAATGATTTTCTCAACCCGATATTTAAAGAATACTGAGGATCAAAATCGTAAGATCCGGCAATAAAATCTGGAAGATACATTCCCGAAACATCCATAGTGAACGTTCTGTCTTTAGACAACGTGAACTGATTGAAAATATTTACAAATGCACTGGTAACTTCATTAGTCACTTTTTGATTTCCGCTTTCCAAGGCATAGAAATCAGATTTTAGATTATAAAAAGAAGCCAGTCCGTAGAAATACCACCAATCATTTACATAAGAATAATAAGAAACGTCTAAGCTGTATTGCTGATCGTAATCTAAATTAGAATTTACAGATCTCAAGAATTTAAATTCATTATTTTGAAAGGGTAAGATCGTAATCGCATTGTTGGTGCCTTCCCAATACAGATCAAAAGAAAGCTTAGATTTATAGGTATAATTTAGGGTGATCTTATTGGTTATTCCAGGCTGCAATTGTGGATTTCCTTCTTGAAAGTTATTTTCATTCAAGAAATACCTAAAAGAATTTAAGCTTTGGAAGGCTGGTCTGGAAATTCTTCTACTATAATTTAGACTATAGGAGTGATCTTCTGTGGGACTATGCAGTAAAAAGAAAGTTGGAAACAATTCAAAATATTGCTGATCGTTTAAAGCTCCTACATTAGAAGAAGTTCCAAGAGCATCGGTATATTCTCCTCTCAATCCTGCCTTTACCGCCCATTTATCCCAATCTTTAGATAAACTAACATATCCCGCATAAATATTTTCATCATACTTAAAAGCATCAGAAAGGAAACCTACAGAATAATCTATGGTATTATCAACGTTGAAGAAATCCAATCCGCTGTCTGATAAAATTCTAGAAGCTTTAAGTCCAGTTTCAAATGGAAGTCCGGCTATGCTTGTAGTAAGATCTACCTGAGCTGCTAAGATCTCTGTATCTTGAAAAGAAACAGTGCTAAAATTGTTTCTATCATACTCTACCTCTTCAGAATTTAAAAATGTTGTGGTAAGATCTTGAAATTGATCATTTTTATAATTGATATAATTAGCCTGAACAGATAAATTTGCTCCCTTATCATTTAAATTAGAAGAATAGGTAGCATTGAACAAAAGGTTATCTTGATTAGAATTTACATCACTATCTGTAGTATATAAAGAATCTAACTGCCTTTGTGGATTAAAGATCTCTGTTTTTCCTAAAATCTCTGAATCTGATTTTGGAGTAAAAAGTAGATTAGCACTTAGGCTTAAGCTATTATTCTCATTCAATGTGAAATCTAAATTTGTGTTCAAACTATGAGAAATGGTTCTTGAATCTTTTTTAAAGATGTTATCCCAATAAGAATCTACATTTCCATCAGGCTCATAATAAGTAATATTACCAATATCCTCTTTATAATCGTATCTAGAATTGTAGTTATAACTAGCATAAGCATTCAACCAGTCATTCTTGTAATATTGGCTTGTCCCAACCGTATATTTTGGAACTATTGCAATAGTATTAGAAGCACTAATGTCTCCCTTATATCCAATAGAAATATTCTTAGAAGTAACTATGTTTAAAATGGCCCCTCCATCTGCATCATATCTTGCAGGGGGATTAGTGATCACTTCAACAGATTTTATATTGTTCCCGGAAAAACCCTGTAATAACTGCTGCAACTCCTGCTGACTTAAATAAACCTTCCTGTCATTTATATAAACTACAGCGGGTTTGTTCTTTATAAGCAACTGGCCCTGGCTCACCATAACTCCGGGAGTGTATTTTAAGATATCCCAGGAATCTCCGCTGGAAATACTAGTGTTTTCAACATCAAAAACCAATCTGTCTACTTTCCTAGATACCTTAGGCTTGCGAGCATTCACAACTACTTCATCCAGTCCGTTTTCAGATTCTTTTAGTATGATCCGTCCTAAATTCTCACCATTTTTAACCTTTATTTTTTTCAAATAATCTTCGTAACCTACAAAGCTTATTTGAAGCACGTACTCATCATCTGCTACATCTTCAATTATAAATTTCCCATCTTCTTCAGACACGGTTCCTTTATAAACAGTTGCAGAATCTTTTGCTTGAAGCAAAATTACATTCGCAAATGCAACAGGATTTTTGTCTGAATCTGTAATAGATCCGTTAATAGAATTTTGAGAAAAACTTGGAATAGAGAGTAGGGCAATCAAGTAAACAAGGGGGTTCAAACAATATTGTTTCATTCGAAATAATTAGAAAATTGGGGTTTTTAAGCGTTAAGCATTAAACAAATATACTATTTCTATAAAAACATCTAATTAATTGCCTGCTTATTCGATGAATAACATAAAAATAAAAACTCCCGCTCAAGGCAGGAGTTTTAAAACGGTTACACTTATTAGCTAATTAATATTTATAGCATCATAAAGTACCTGCTGGATCTTAGTTCTGGTATTCATTTGGTAAAGTCTGGTGTTTTCTCTGCTTGGCAAAACTCTATTAGAAAGAAATAGGTAGAGCAGATCTGTTTTTGGATCCATCCATACCATAATTCCGGTAAAGCCGGTATGCCCATAACTCTCCTTACTAGCACTTAATGCTGCATTGCCATCTGGTTTTCTATCTCCCAAACTCGGCTTATCAAATCCTAAGCCTCTGCGGTTATCATTTTCCGGGAATTGATAACTGGTAAATTCTTTTAAGGTTTCTGTGGAAATATATTGAACTCCTCCATAATTTCCTCCATTCAGATACATCTGCAATAGTTTAGCAAGATCATTAGCGTTGGCAAATAATCCGGCATTTGCAGAGACTCCTCCCATCATAATAGCGCCTTCATCATGCACACTCCCATGTATTGGTTTGTTTCTGAATAAATAATCATGCTCTGTAGGAACAATTCTATCTCCAGAAAATTTATCTGATGGCTTATAGGTTAAAGTTGTTGCACCAAGAGGAGCATAAAAATGCTCATTTAAATAATCTATATAATCTTCTTTGGTAATATTCTCCACAATTCCCGGCAACAGATAAAATGCCAATCCGGAATATAGATACTTACGGTCTTTCTCTAATGGCGAATTCTTGATCTCTCTGTATATCTTATCTCTATAATCTTTAAATAGCCACATATTTTCTGAAACTTTTATAGGATATCTTTTAGAAGAATCTTTCTTAAACGTATTCCATTTGTAACTTCCATTCTTTCTAAGCGTATTTTTCCAGTAAGGAATCCAAGGCTTAAAACCAGCTTGGTGTGCTAAGATCTGTCTAAACGGAATTCCTGCTTTATTAGAATTTTTGAAATATGGTAAATACGCATCTATTCCTGCATTTAGATCAAACTTACCTTCATCTTTTAATTTCATCAATGCCGCTAAAGCAGAAGAAACTTTGGTAACCGAAGCAAGATCATAGATGTCAGAAATTTTAACTTTAATAGTATCGCTATATTCATGATAGCCATAAGCTTTGTGCATTACCACCTTCATTCCTTTTGCTACTAAGATCTGACCTCCAGGAATCGCTTTAGCATCTATAGACTCTTGCATTAAAGAATCTATTTTTTTATATAGAATTTGAGAATCCATTCCTGCATCTTCCGGCAGCGTATATTTAAATCGAATTCTGCCTTCAACATCCAATCCATCCCCTTCTTTAAATTTGTCTCCAATACTTACCGGTAATCTCCCATTTGCTCCTATCCCACCAAAAATTAATTGTGCCGCCAGATCCTCAGAATTATCAGTATCCTGATACCCTAAAATTAAAGCAGAAGATTTTTCAATTAGATCAATATCATTAATTACATAAGGATTCTTAAAAAATGTCATGATCACATTTTCTTCTGAAGAAATTTTACTAATAAACTGTTTTCCTTCTTCGGAAAGATCAAAACCATTTCTAGGGAATTTGCTATGATCATGCACAGCAGCAATAATTAAATTAAAATTTTCTAACTCCTTCTCTATTGCTGAAATATCTTCTGAAGTGGCATCTCTTGAAATATTAAAATTGGTGATATTTGTATATAACCCTAAGGTTTCCTGAAATTTAGAACGCTCTTCTTTACCTATAGAAATAGCAGCAATCTTTAGAGTATCTAACCTTTTAAGTGGCAATAGATCTTTATTATTTTTAAGAATCGTTAAGCTAGCCTCCGTAAGCTGCCTGTTTAATAAATGATATTCCGGCTTATCAAGATCTTCAATAATGTTTTCTGTTGAAATTGGTTGATATTTATTCAGTCCAACCCATTGTTTCACCGCCAGGATCTTTCTACATCTTTCATCAATTTGTTTTTGAGTTATTAAACCCTGATTGATTGCTTTTCTAATTTCTGAAATTGCCATAGGGATATCTTCAGTAAATTCTAAAAGATCATTCCCTGCCAAAACCGCATCTTTATCTACTATTCCAGGTTCATGTCCGGTAGTTACTCCTTTCATATTCATGGCATCTGTAACTATCAATCCGCCAAAATTCAATTCCTGTTTCAATAATCCTGAAATTATAGGTTTAGATAAGGTGGAAGGAACTCCCGTAGAATCTAAAACCGGAATATCTAAATGCGCTACCATAACTCCCCCAATTCCCGCGTTTACAATTTCGCGGAAAGGGTAAAGTTCTAGAGTATCTAAGCGTGTTCTGTTATGATTTATCTGCGGAAGAGCGTAATGCGAATCTGTAGCCGTATCTCCATGTCCCGGAAAATGCTTTGCTGTAGCTAAGACTCCCGAATCTTGAAGTCCGTTCATATAAGCAATCCCTTTTTCTGCTACTTTATATTTGTTCTCTCCAAAAGACCTGTAATTAATCACTGGATTATCGGGATTGTTATTAACATCTACATCTGGAGCAAAGTTGATGTGCAACCCAACCCTTTTAATTTGCTCGGCTATCTGGGTTCCCATTTTATAGATAAGTGTATCATTTTTCATAGCACCCATAGGCATCTGGAAGGGGTAACTAATGGTACTATCTAACCGCATTCCTAATCCCCATTCTGCATCAATAGCTCCTATTAAAGGAACTTTCGAGGCTGCTTGATATTCATTCATCAACGCTACTTGCCTTACCGGACCGCCTTGAAAAAAGATAACTCCACCAATCTTTTGTTCTTTAATGAGTTTTAGAATTTCTTCTTTATGCTCCGTACCCCTATTTGAATAGGCTGCTACCATTAACATCTGAGCAATACGATCATCTGGAGTTAAAGTTTTCATTATAGAATCTACCCAGACACTGTGTTTAAATTGAACAAATTCTGGAGTTCTAACTTTAGCTTCCTGAGCAAAAGAATTCAGCCCTATGCAAAGAGTTAAAAGTAATAAGGTGTAAAATTGGAATAATTTCATATTAAAATAATAGATGATTATAAGCAAACCAGAGGTTTACAGAATTTAAACTTTTATATAGATCTTCTTTCTGTCCATAATATAACCAATGCACCACATTAGCAACATAAAACTAACGGCAAAAGCTAGGGAAGCATTGTATTTGGTAAGCCAGCTTAAAAAAGCATTAGTATAGATCCAAATTTTCAAAGCAGCTCCATGTATCCAAACAATACTCAATAACTCAGAAAAAATACCAGATAGCACAAAAATGAAAAGAGGATTTCTTCCGAATGCTATAAAAATTTTGGCCCACTTTTTAAAATGCCACAGCTCTAATATTATTATAAGAACTGCAATAATCAATAAGTCCCAACCAATAGAATAAAGCACAAAAGAGCTGGTCCATAACGCTTTATTTATAGGAAAATAATTATCCCAAAACAACGATACAATTAATAATACTAATCCCCCAAGTGCTAGTTTCCATACCGTAGTGAGTTTATTTCCAGAAGTCTGTATAAAAACTCCTGCCACATAACCTGCAATTACATTTACCACTGCTGGCAAGGTACTTAACAAGCCTTCAGGGTCAAACCTTATTCCAAACCCTTTCCATAAATTTTCCGGTTGGAAGATCAAAAGATCAAATTTTAAGGCTGCATTTCCCTGAAGTCCGAATGGATCTAATGCATTGCCAAACCTATATAATACCCACCAATAAAATAGTAAGATATTGATGCTAATAATTAGACTTGCCTGAGTTTTGATGAAATGGAGCAATAAGCCCGCAATCAAATAACAAATTGCAATTCTCTGCAGCACTCCCATAATGCGTATTTCTGAGAAGTCTTTTAAAACAATTTCACCAAACTCATTTCTTATAATAAAAGGAAACGCATTTAAAGAAAGGCCTATAAAAAATATTAGGAAACTCCGCTTTAAGATCTTCTTCAGAAATACTTTGTTAGAAATGTATTTGTTCTTTCTTAAGCTAAAACTCATAGCATTACCTACCACAAATAAGAAGGTTGGAAATATCAGATCTGTAATTGTAAAACCATGCCAGACAGCATGTTTAAAAGGAGCATATATATTAGACCAGCTACCAGGATTATTAACCAAGATCATTAAGGCAATGGTTAGACCTCTTAATACATCTAGTGCAAAATATCTTTGAACTCCGTTTACCATTGCATCATTAACATAAGTTAAAATTAGAAGGAGAAATAGATTTTTTAATCTCCAATGCTTTAAGAACTCAATGTTTACTTATATTGAGCCAGTAAATTACGATCGATTTTAAGATTGTTTTTAAAACCAATGCTTAAAAATATAAATTTTAAATAAATAATCGATCTTTCATAAAAAAATTAATAAAGTCTTTTTTGAAAATAATATTTTATCTAATTTTAAAAAATATTATTCCTTCCTATCTGTCAAAAAAGGACTAATCTTAATGACAAATTAATTTCAAATTTAAATTTTATGTATGTCTAAAGAATTGCAGGAATTTTTTATCAACCATTCTCCACCACCGGGATTGAGTAACGTAGAGAGGAAAAAATATCTTCAAAAAATAAGGATTATTAAGCATCTTTATTTTAACGGAGCCAATACTAACGCAGATATTTGTAGCACTTTTAATGTAAGTCTGCCTACCTCCATGTCTTTATTAAATCAGTTGGTTGCAGATGGAATTGTAGCTAAACAAGGAAGAGGTGAATCTGTAGGTGGGAGAAAACCAGATCTATTTGGATTAAAGGAGAACACTTTTTTTGTGTTGAGCATCCATATTGAACGGTTCCAAATACAATTAGCTATACTGGATAATACTCACCAAATATTATTTGAAAAGAACGTACGTACCATAATTTCTAAAGATTTTGATATTGTGAACATTTTGCATGAGCATGCCACAGAACTCATAGCAGAATCTAATATTAATTCTGATAAGTTGATGGGTATAGGAATTAGTATGCCCGGACTGGTATCTTCAGAAAACGGAACCAATTTTACTTATTTTCTAAAAGATCATCAGCCACAAAATCTCCAAGCAGAGTTTGAGAAAAAATTTAATAAGCCTGTAGTTATATTAAACGATGCTAAAAGTGCATGTTTGGCAGAATTTAGATTTGGACTCGCCAAGAACAAGAATAATGTTCTGGTACTATCTATGGACTGGGGAATTGGTCTTGGTATTATTATGGGTGGGAAACTGCACATGGGGTCTTCAGGCTTTGCAGGAGAATTCGGTCATATTCCTTTAGTAGAAGACGGAGCGTTATGCCATTGCGGGAAAAGAGGGTGCTTAGAAACCGTGGCCTCCGGAATTGCATTGGTGAAAAAAGCTAAAGATGGAATTGAGGCTGGACAACATTCTATTTTAAAAGATTTGGTTAGCAATGAACTCGAAAATTTAGAACCCTCTATTATTATTGAAGCTGCCAATCGCGGAGATCAATTTGCAATTAATGTGCTTTCTGATATTGGTATAAGTCTAGGAAAAGGAATAGCTATTCTAATACAGATCTTTAACCCGGAACTTATTATCCTGGAAGGTAAAATAGCCGAAGCTAAACAGTTTATAACAACTCCAATACAGCAATCTATAAATACTTATTGTATGATCCAGCTAAAAGAACGCACCGAAATTGAGCTTTCCAAACTAGGAAAGAACTCAAGTTTGTTAGGTGCCACCGTAGCCATTATGGATCATATCTTTAAACAACAGATAGCTGTAGCCAAAGCGCAACTTAACTAAATAAGTTACATATAATCAACAACCTTATTGTAAAACTTTATTATGGCCAGACTAAATCTCCTTGAAGAAACACGGTATGAAAAATTACCGGTAAGTGTTTTTCCAGATGAACATTTAGCATCTAAAAGTGTTGCTAAAAGAATTTCCAACCTTATCATTAAAAAGCAAAAGGAGGGTATTCCTACAGTGTTAGGTCTTGCTACCGGAGCTACTCCAGTGGAGGTTTATCAGGAATTGGTTAGAATGCACAAGGAAGAAGGTTTAAGTTTTAAGAATGTGATCACTTTCAATCTAGATGAATATTTTCCCATGCAACCTACAGCGCCACAAAGCTATGTAACGTTCATGAACGAAAATCTTTTTGATCATATCGATATTTTAAAAGAGAATATTCATATTCCTGATGGTACTTTAAAGAAAGAAGATATTGCTGCTTTTTGTCTGGATTATGAAAATAAAATCGAAGAATTAGGAGGCCTTGATCTTCAAATTTTAGGAATTGGTAGAACAGGACATATTGGTTTTAATGAACCTGGATCTGCTCCCAATTCCGGAACGAGACTGGTTACTTTAGACGATCTTACCAGAAGAGATGCCTCAAGAGATTTTGGCGGTAAAGAAAATGTACCTACAAAAGCCATTACCATGGGAATTGGTACTATTTTCAAAGCCAGAGAGATCATTTTAATGGCTTGGAGCAAGAAAAAAGCCAGTATTATTAAAAAGGCTGTAGAAGGAGAAATTTCAGGAAATGTACCTGCAACCTACCTGCAACATTCAGATAAAGTGGAGTTTATTTTAGATACTGAAGCGGCTTCAGAATTAACAAGATTCAACACGCCATGGTTGGTGAAAGATTGTTTATGGGACGATCAGCAAATTAAAAAAGCGGTGATCTGGTTATCTTCAGAAATTGGAAAACCTATCTTAAAACTTACCGACGAAGATTACAACAATAACGGGATGGCACAATTAGCCACCGAAAAAGGTCCTGCCTACAACATCAATATTGAAGTATTTAATAATCTTCAACACAGCATTACAGGCTGGCCGGGTGGAAAACCCAATGCAGATGAAACTCAACGCCCGGAAAGATCGGAACCGGCACATAAAAGATCAATCATTTTCTCTCCTCATCCAGATGACGATGTGATCTCTATGGGCGGAACCTTTATAAGATTGGTAGATCAAGGTCATGATGTACATGTAGCTTATCAAACTTCTGGAAATACCGCTGTATGGGATACCGATGTCTTAAGATATGTTGAATTTGCTATCGACTTTAATAAAAGTATGGGCGATGATACCAAAAGACTGGAAGCTATTTATGAAGAGATGCGAAGTTTCTTAAAATCGAAACAACCTAATGAGATCGACTTGCCAGAGATTAGAGAAGTAAAAGGTTTTATAAGAAAATCTGAAGCTTTTGCCGGAGCCCGATTTGCCGGGTTAGCAGATAAGAACATTCATTTTATGGCCTTACCGTTTTACGAAACGGGAAAAACGGTGAAAAATCCGGTTACAGAAAAAGATGTTTTGTTGACCATGGAGCTTTTACAGAAGATAAAACCTCATCAGATCTTTGCGGCAGGCGATTTTGCAGATCCGCATGGAACTCATATTGTTTGCTTCAGAATTATCATCGAGGCCATGAACCGACTTAGAAAAACCGAAGCTTGGACAAAAGATTGTTGGCTTTGGATGTACAGAGGTGCATGGTTAGAATTTGAAACGCATGAAATAGAAATGGCAGTACCACTTTCTCCTCAAGAAGTCGATCGTAAAAGAAAAGCCATTTTTCAGCACCAGTCTCAAAAAGATCATCCTGTTTTTCCGGGTGACGATGAACGAGAATTTTGGGTTCGTGCTCAGGAAAGAAACGGAGAAACCGCAATTAATTATCACAAATTAGGAATGGCAGATTATGAAGCAATGGAAGCTTTTGTCCGCTGGAAATTTTAATATTAAACTGTAAATGAAAAGAATAAATTCAGCATTCACGATAGTTGCTGCAGCTTACATGATGGTTTCATGTGCCAGCAATCCGTATGCTTCAACTAACCGAGATCATAAAAAACACACCAAAGAACTCACAAAAGAGTTAGAAGTTTTACCTCCGCCAAATCCTGGAACTGCAAGTAGTTTAAAGTATGCGGAAGATTGGGTAGGTACTACCAATTTCAACCTTAGAAAACCAAATATTGTGGTTATTCATCATACCGCGCAAGATTCGGTAGGGCAAACTTTAAAAACCTTCACGTTAGAGAGAACTCAAGTTAGTGCGCATTATGTAATTGGAGAGGATGGAGAGATCTATCATATGCTGAATGATCTTTATCGTGCATGGCATGGTGGTGCCGGAAAGTGGGGTTCTAATACCGATCTAAATTCATCTTCTATAGGAATTGAATTAGACAATAATGGAAGTGACGAATTTTCACCATTACAAATTCAAAGCCTACTGGAATTATTGAAAGATCTTAAAGCGAAATATAAGATCCCGACAGCTAATTTTATTGGCCATTCTGATATCGCTCCAACCAGAAAACAAGATCCGAATAAAACTTTTCCGTGGAAAGAATTAGCAAAAGAAGGATACGGATTATGGTATGATGAAATCCCGGAAGAGGAAATTAAGACTTTAGATAAAGGCAATACGCTAACCACAGAAATCCCTCAGGAGATCAAGACCGAAGTAAATGATTCTGTAATTGTTGCAAATGCAAAAGCGCCAAAAGCTGCTCCATTATTAGATGTTACTCCTAAGATCGCTATAAAGATTATTGGATATGATGTAAGCGATATGCCGGCAGCAATCAAGGCCTTTAAACTTCATTTTATTCAGACTGAAGTAAATTCTACTTTAACAAATCATGATTTGAAGGTGCTTAATAATCTATATAAGAAGTATCTATAAAGTATCTTTTTCAGCATAAAAAAAGCTCCTCTAGATGTAGAGGAGCTTTTTATTTATAACATTTTAAAGGTTATTCTTTTACCGATGTAGAATCTTTCTTAGCCATGAAAATATCTTTTTTAGCTAGGTATAGCAATCCTTTTCCTTCCTGATTATTGATACGTTTTGTTCTTAAATATCGGTTGTAATTGTATTCATCAAAATCTGCACTGGTGGTATCCATAGTACTAATGTGTACATTCCCCATAGAATGAATGAATTTTTGATCTCCAATCCACATTCCAACATGTATAATTCTTTCACCGGTAGAATCTGTTGCCTTTCTTCCGAAGAATAAAAGATCTCCGGGAACAAGATTTTCAAAATTCTTAGTAGAATCTATTAGTTTTCCGGTGTGCACTTGTTGTGAAGCGTCTCTTGGTATCACCATACCATTCAAGAAATAAACAGTTTTAGTGAATCCGCTACAGTCAACTCCTTTAGGCGAAGTTCCACCCCATAAATAAGGCAATCCCATCAACTTTTTAGCCGTAGCTACCAGATCTTCTCCAGATTGATCTACTGAAGCTACCCAGTCTGAATATCCCATAGCTTCTACCTTATCTACAAAGGCTTTTTGGCCATCAGGATACTTCACCTCATAAAATCCGTTTTGGTCGCTTAGAACCTCTAAAATGTCTCCAGCAACCAAATCTGAAACCGGCTGACTTTTTAAGTCTGCCTTTTCAAAAGATTTTCCATAAGGATTTAGATAGATGATCTTATCTGCTGCTTTCCAATCTTCAAATTCAGCATCTGTTAATCCAATTACTCCCCCGTAGTCTACCCAAGAAATATAACCGTCTGGAGTTTGAATTAACGACCAACCCTCATTATTTTTCAATATTTTCACAGGAGTTCCCATAGTTGCTTGGGTAACAAGTTCTGCGGAATGTTTTCCTTCACCTCTAAGGTTGGCTACAGAAATTTTTATAAGTCCGTTGGTCTTTCCTTCTAAATCGGTGGTAGGAAGCAATTGAATGCTATCTGTAAAAGAAATTCCTTCAGCATTTAATTTTTCTTTTAATACACTTACAGCATCCGGCAAATTAGATTCCCCTTTAAGAATATAAGCATCGTTAGCTTGCGTTGCTTCTACATCAAATAATGCCACCCTTTTATCTGGAGCGTATTCCTGTTTTACATCTTTAATATAAGCTTGCGCTTTATTGTCTTCTTTTTCTTCTGCTTTCTTATTACAAGAAGCAAATGTTAAAAGCCCAACTAAGGCTAATAAATTGATCTTTTTAAACACGTTCATATAATTTTAAAATATTAATCAATTAGTTATTGATTTTATAAAAATACTTATTTAGAAATTAGGTTTCGACTCCGCTCAACCTGACATTTAGATGCAAATTTAATTTAAGAATATGAAACTAAATCCTTGAGATCTCGTACTTTATCCTGAAATCAATAATTTAGCTCCCGTTCCATTTCGCTTCGGAAAATGCACTTTTTTATCATATACTTTTACTCCGTCTGCAATATCAGATTTTAATAAAAGTGCGCCATCCATATCTACATAATCTAACAAAGGTAATAATTGAGCAATTGCTGAAATTCCCACAGTAGATTCGGTCATACAACCCACCATCACTTTCATATTTAAACGCTTGGCTTCCGCGATCATTCTTCTTGCCGGTGTAAGCCCTGCACATTTGGTAAGTTTAATATTAACGCCATGAAAGTAATCTTTACATTTTGCCACATCGGCTTCAACAATACAACTTTCATCTGCTATAATAGGCAATACAGAATTCTTGTGAACTTCCCCCATTCCATCCAGGTCTTTCGGATTCAAGGGTTGCTCCAAAAATTCCACATTTAGATCTTTTAGTAGCTTAGAGTTTTTGATGGTTTGCTCTGCCGTCCAAGCGCCGTTTGCATCTACCCTAAATACAGAATCTGTATGTTTTCTAAGTTCTTTAATGATTTGCACATCATCCTCAGTTCCTAATTTGATTTTATATAATGGCCACGGAAATTCTTTGATCTTCTCTGTCATTTTTTCAACAGAATCTATTCCGATGGTATAATTGGTAAGCGGAATATTGTCAAGACTTAAACCCCACATTTTATATAATGGAAGTTTATTTCGTTTTCCATGAAGATCGTGCATTGCAATATCTAGCGCGCATTGTGCAAAAGGGTTTTCTTTTAAATGCGGAAATGTGAGTTCCCAAAGTTCTTCTGGTTTTAAATGGATGTTTTCTGAAATGATATTTTCTACAGATTTTATAGAAGCTATCATCGCTTTGGTAGAAACCCCATAATAAACGGTTGCAGCTGCTTCCCCATACCCGGTAAAGTCTCCATCGGTTAAAGCCACAATCAGTGTTTCCTGAAAATCTCTGGATCCGTGAGTAATGGTAAAAGTATTTTTAAGCGCTAAATTAAAAGTGTAAAATTCAATTTTCATGAGTTCATTTTCATTATTCTATTATAGAAATCCAGGTTGTCTTTTATATAAAAATGCTAGGCCTAAACATGTTATGGCAGCATTTACCAATAATATTTCAAATCCGAATTTATAACCATAAAACCAGCTTGCAGAATTTTGATCTAGAATAAAAGATAGCATTGGAGAGAGAATGCACACTAAGGGCACCCATTTATCTTTTACTCCACGCTTTGTTAATAATCCGAATGCAAATAAACCCAATAAAGGTCCATAGGTGAATCCTGCCACTTTAAAAACGGCACTTACCACGCTGGTATCATTTAATGCATTAAAAATGATGATCACAAAGAACATCAGTAAAGAGAAGCCTATGTGTACTAAAAATCGTGTTTTCTTTTGATTGCTCTTTCGTTTGGAAAGATCTAAAATATCTACACAAAAAGAAGTTGTAAGCGCTGTTAATGCTGAATCTGCACTTGAAAATGCTGCTGCAATAATTCCTAATAAAAATACAATACCGGCAAAAGTTCCAAAATAATTTAATGCCAATAATGGGTATAGATCATCTGTTCTTTCTGGAATCGAGATATTCTGATCTATGGCGTATTGATACAACAATACTCCTAACGCTAAGAACAACATAGTGGAAAAAAAGAAAACGATGGAGAACCAAAAAATGTTCTTTTGAGCATCTCCCTTACTCTTACATGTCAGGTTTTTCTGCATTACATTTTGATCCAATCCATTCATAGCGATGGTAATAAAGATTCCGGCTAAGAAGGTTTTAAAGAAATTGCGATTAGATCTCCAATCCCAATCAAATATGGTAGACATCTTACTTTTTGACACCAGGCTAGTCACTTCTCCAAAATTCAAATTCATATGATTAATGATCATAATGATACTAATCACTACCGCCGCTAGTAAAAACGTGGTTTGAAGTGTATCTGTCCAAACAATGGTTTTAATTCCTCCTCTAAATGTATAGATCCAAATAAGTAAAATGGTAGTAAGCACCGTCACGAAAAAAGGAATTCCGAAGGCATCAAAAAACGCAATCTGTAGTACTACTGCTGCCAAGAATAGTCTAAAGGAAGCTCCAATGGTTTGAGAGATCAAAAAGAAGGAAGCGCCTGCTAGATAGGAATTCTTCCCAAACCTATCTCTTAGGTATTCATAAATAGAAACTAGTTGAAGTCGATAAAAAAGCGGGATCAATACAAATGCAATTACGGCATAACCCACCATATTTCCCATTACAAATTGTAGATACGTCCAATTAGAATTTCCAACTTCTCCAGGAACCGAGATAAAGGTGACTCCAGAAAGAGAAGCACCAACCATTCCGTAGGCTACTAAAAACCAAGGAGATCTTCTGTTGGCTGTAAAAAACGTAGTATTATCTGCCTTTTGCGAGGTAAAGTGACTTATTACTAACAATAGGACAAAATAGGCGGCGATCACACTAAAAACCAGTAATGGAGTCATACTTATTAAATTTTCTTAACTATTTAGCTTCAATTTTAATTTCATTGAAAGTGCTCTGATTTCCGGTTCTATCTACGGCAGTAACCCCTATAAAAGTCAACGGATCTTTTTTCTCCTTTTCCTTTAAATAATGAGTGAAATCTGTAGCATTTTCAGTTCTGTCCAAGATCTTATAATCCCAATTATTTCCATATTTATAGAAGACCACCCAGTTTGATACATCTGTAATTGCAGAATGAGACCAGGAGATCTTCACGCTATTTCCTTCAATTTTTGCTGAAACTGTAGGGGCTTCTGGTAATACTTCATCCAACCACGGACTTGCAGGTACAAGGGCTTGTTTTTTATACGGTCCGTCTACCAAGGCTTTTGAGAGATTGGGATATTTCAACAACGGAGCGATACTCCAATGCACGGTACCTTTACTTTCTGCTATCATTCCTCTAGTTAACATAATCTGATTGATAGTTTCATCAACATTAGCGGCATCTCCCCCAAAATCTAAATTAATTCCAGGCCATAAATGGCGATCTTGAGAATTCTCACCTTCCCACCATCCTAATAAAACAGGGAAACTTTGAGCGGTCTGATTGATCTTCCAATATAGCTGAGGTGTAAAATAATCTAACCACCCTTTATTTAGCCACAATTTAGCATCTGCATACAACTCGTTGTACTGGTCCATCCCAGAAATTGATTTTGGGTAGCCCGGTCTCCAGATCCCAAACGGACTAATCCCAAATTTAACCTGAGGTTTTTCTGCCTTAATTTCTTTATAGATACGTTCCACAAAATTATTTACACCTTCTCTACGCCAGTCTGGCTTAGATAGCTTTCCTCCAGATTTTATATATGCTTGATATACTTCTGAATCTGGAAAATCTGCACCTTTATTGTAGGAAGCATACGGATAGAAATAATCATCAAAATGAATTCCGTCTACATCATATCTCTTAACTATATCCATAACCACGGCTGCAGAATGATCTTGCGTTGCTTGTTTAGATGGATCCATCCACCACATTCCATTTTTTAAGCTCACCATAAATTCTGGATGCATTTTCACCATAGATTTTGGTGCTATCGGTCCTCCTGTAGAATGATGTGCACGATATGGATTTAACCAAACATGTAATTCCATTCCTCTCTCATGTGCAGACTTGATCCAAAAATCTAAAGGATCATAATATGGGTCTGGAGCTTTTCCAACTTCTCCAGATAGAAAATAAGACCATGGCTCTAAATCACTTTGGTATAAAGCATCTGCCTGCGGTCTGGCTTGAAAGATCACTGCGTTATAATTATGATCTTTAAGAAAGTCTAATAATTTTATAGCCTCTTCTTGCTGTTGCTTTGTAGACAAACCAGATCTACTAGGCCAGTTAATATTTGCCACTGTAGCAATCCAGGCTGCACGAAATTCGCGCATCACATAGGGACTACTTTTAAATATTTGAACTGGTGGAACCTTCTCTTCAATTTCAACCGGTTTAGGAATCTTTGTAGAAGGTAGTGTTGGCTTCTCAACTCTTTGAGGTAACTCCTTTTTTGGAGGCCTAGGTTTTGAAACAACAGGTTTAGGTGTTTTACAGGAGTTAAGTGTTACTGCACACAGCAATATCAACAAAATGGATCTAATTTTTAACGACATAAATTAATTGATAAGTATGAAACAAATTTTAAAATTTAAATTCAACAAATCGTGAATTACTTTTAAAAAAGAAAGAGCCACAATTCGTGTCTCTTTCTTTTATTAATTATCAAATATCAATTAGCGCTCTCTCCAGTAATCTATATTTTTTGAGCTTGGATTTTCAGTATACGTTCCTCTAATTTGAGTAGAATAAACTCTTCCCTTACTACCCACATTCACTGTATTTTGAATATAAGGTTCTGATGTTTCCACATCGTATTCTGTTCCAGCTTCAAATACTTTAAATGTATAGTTACCTGATTCTAGTTCTTTATAATCTCCGGCTTGCTTAAAGCCTAACCCGCTTCCTAAACTTATTATCTGAGTATCTTGCGCAGGAGAATCTTCTGTGGCCACAATAGCATCTTTAATTGCAAAAACATCTACAGCAAATGGCATATTTGCCATTGTATTTACAAATCTCCAGTATATTTTTACTCTATCTAAAGGAGGAAGGTTATCCTCCATTACAAAGATCTCATAGCTATCTGTAGTTCCAACAAGGTATGCAGAATAGTTTTTATCATCTGCAAAGGAAGCATTTGTAGAGGCTACGATATTTCCATCTAAATCTTTTGCATTCACACTAAAATTACCTGAAGGAATTAAAGCATAAGCATTAGAAGGAAATACAGATCCGTAGGAATTACCCTTCTCTTCATCTGTATTTGAAGAACTCACCGCACTTACTTTTTGATCATCAAAATATATATTTAGGCTGGGTGCATCCTCTACATGAAAAAAGAATTTTAAATACGTAGCATTATTAGATACTGGCTCTGTAAGCTCAGGAATAGCATTTTCATCACAAGAAGTAAAAAATAAACTTACTGTGAAAAATAACAATAATTTATTGAATGTCTTTATCATAATTTTTGAATTATTCTGGTTTACTAAACCAAGTTTCGTAGGTGTGATAGTCTTCTTCAAAAGCACCAAGTACTTCTAAAGCCTCTTTGTTCCACATATATTCTGAATTGAATCTAGGTCTTGCACGGTAGGCAGGGTTCTCATTATTGGTTATGTATAATGGGTCTGGAAGTTCAAAACCTTTGTAAACAGGTTCTGCTGTATCCATATCATAATGGTACCTTCTCATATCAGACCAGGTTTCGAAGAATCCCCATCCCCAAGTAGCTATGTATTTTTGTAACATGATCTTAGATAATGTTAGCTCTCCCGCAGAAGATGGATATAGTTCTTCACTACTAAGGTAAATTTCACGCCTAGTATCAAAAATTGAGGGGTCTGGAGCATATTGTCTTGCAAAATCCATATGAGAACTTACCCCCTTTTTATACGCATTTAATGCTACATCTTTATTCCCAGAGATAAAAGCAGCCTCAGACTTAATAAACTGAAGTTCTGCATAAGTCATCAAAGGAAATCTAGCATCGTTATTAAAGAAATATATTTGAGGAGATGGAGATGTGCCCGTATAACCTTCCTCATTCCAAAAGTTCTTTGGAACTAAATCAGATTCTTCTGGAGACCATTCATTAATACCTACCACTGGAGATATCCCTCTATATTTACCATCTGGAGATGGCGCCATCATTGCTGTAATTCTTGGATCTTTTAAATGTTCTTCTGAATCTTCCAATAATGGATCTGCACCTATAAGGTCTGGATCTGTTAATTCTGGATTCGTTCCGTCTAAAAGTCCTACCATAAATTTGGTTTGACGGTATCTACCAATATTTCCTCTAAGTGGTCCAAAGAAATTAGTATT
The DNA here is from genome assembly GCF_900104765.1 of Gillisia sp. Hel1_33_143. Taxonomy (GTDB): domain Bacteria; phylum Bacteroidota; class Bacteroidia; order Flavobacteriales; family Flavobacteriaceae; genus Gillisia. Next base: position 983,203 of record NZ_LT629737.1, on the reverse strand, counting down.
AGAGCTTACAGTTCCCTCAAAACGAATTGTAGCATCATCTTGATTCCCTGCCAATGCCTGATCTACATATCCAATAACCTCATCTGCATTATAAGAACTTTTATTAGTTAATCTGTGAGCATTTATTGCAAGTAAACCATAAGCAAATCTTTTCCATTTATCTCTATCTCCGTTATAGATTAGATCTGCTTCGCTTAGACCAGAATCTTGCGGACTTAAACCATCTGTTCTTTCTAGATTTTCTATTCCTAAGGCTAACAATCTTTGTATTTCCTCATAAACCACTTCCTGCTCATCATAATTGAAAACACGTTGACTTGAATTGAATGCTTCAGTTACTATTACAGGTCCATGATAATCTGTTAACATTTGCCAACCGTAAGCTCTTAAAATATAGCCTACTCCAACGAAATCATATTTCTCACTATTCATCCCACTTTCTATCATATCAGATAGATTGTAACCCATACTCCAATAAACAGCTCTCCATAATTGGGCATAAGAATCTGACAATGGGTTGTTGTGCAAATTCAAAGAATAAGATTCTCCAGAAGAATATGCCCAATTTTGGGTATAAAAACCTGTAAATCTACCATCCCATTGAACTGCAACTGCTAGTTCAGACTGAATTTGCGGCAAGAATAATTCTGGCTGTAAAAGTGCATCCGGACCGTTAGGGTTGGTATTTACATCTATATAATCCTCACAGCCGGAAAAAGTAAGTGTTCCGGCAATCATTAAACATGTGTATATAATTTTTTTCATCGCTCTTTATTTAAAATCCAACTCTCATTCCTATATTCAATCCTCTTGGTAATGGGAAATTACCATAGTCTATTCCTGCTCCACCTGCGCCTCCTACTGCAGCAGAGTTTCCACTTGCAACTGGATCTAATCCTGAATAATTAGTTAACAAGAACAGATCTGTACCTGTAACAAAAACACTAGCAGTTCTTAAAAATTTAGTGCTACTTAAAATGTCTGAAGAGAAATTATAACTAAAAGTTACATCTCTTAAGCGCACCCAGTTTATATCCTTTTCTATAAAGCTTTGATGTGGATATATACTACTCCAGTAACTAGAGTTACGATATAGATCTATAGGAATATTATTTTCTGTTGGGTTAACGTTCTCATTTCCATCCTTAAGCACACCAGAAACAATTCTTGGGGTTTCTCTATCTAAAGTTCTCTTACTTAATCCTCTTGTTGTTAGGTAATGCTCTGTAGCGTTGTAGACATCTCCACCTACTCTAAAATCTAATAAGAAATTAAGAGAGAAGTTCTTATATCTTAGGGTATTGGTAAGTCCAACTGAAAAGTCTGGATTTCTATCTCCAACAACAATCCATTCGCTTGTATCTAGAATTGGTAACCCGTTAGAAGGATTAATTAATACTTCCCCATCGTCATTTCTTTCGAAATCATACCCTGTAAATGTAGTAAGTGAACCACCTACTCTAGATCCTAGACGCACATTTCCATACAACCAGGTATCTGAATTATAGAATTCTGATACATCACCAGGTAAACTCACCAATTCACTCCAGTTCTTAGTATAGTTAGCTAAGATATCCCAAGAGAAGTTTTCGGTTTGAACTGGGGTAGCATTTAATTGAAGTTCAATACCTTCATTTTGAATCTCACCGGCATTAAACGTCATAAGTACAAATCCTGTAGCATAACTAAGTCTTAGATTTTGAACGATTTGATCTTTAGAGGTCTTATTAAAATAGGTAGCATCTATACCCAATCTGTTTTTAAAGAATTTAAGTTCAAGACCATATTCGTAAGAAGTTGTAATCTCTGGCTTTAGATCTAAACTTGGTCCGGTAAACCCATATCGAAAACCTCCACCTGTAGTTAAAGCATTAGTATAAAAAGGACGTATGCTATAAGGTCTCGCATCTTTTCCAACTTCGGCTACAGAAGCTCTTAATTTACCATAGGTAAGTACATTTTTAAATCCTTTAAAAGCATCAAGTTCTGTAAATATAAAACTCAATCCTGCAGATGGATAAAAGAAGGAGTTATTCTTTTTAGGCAGCGTTGAGCTCCAGTCATTTCTTCCAGTTAATGTTAGAAAGAGCATATTATCATAACTAGCATTTAAACTTGCAAATGCGCCAACCAATCTACGTTCTGTTAAATTGTTAAAAGCTCTATGAGTAGATAGGTCTGTATTATTTATAGACCATAAATCTGGAGCTTGAAAATCCTGCCCGCCTGCTGCAGCACTAAATGTGTTATAATCATAAACCGCACTACCAATTTTTATATCTGTTGTAATCTTATCATCAAAAAGTTTTGGAGGAGTGATCTGTGTATAATATTGAAAAGTTAAATTTCTAGTTGTTACTAAAGCCTGATCAAATATTCCATTAAAATCTTTACCCGTATTAGATTCTGGATGTCTTACAATTGTATTATTCGTAGTAAAATAATCTACCCCTATCTGACCTACAAATTTTAGCCAGCTTAGAGGAGTAGCTGTAAGTTGAGTATTTAACTTATATCTATCTGTTAATGAGTTGAAGATATTTTTGTTAACATTGAAATATGGATTCTCTACCGCGTTAGAATAGTCTGCATAGTCTCTTCTATCACCACCTGGAGTAAGATAGTTACTAGCATCATCTGTAGAAGGCCAAAGCAGCAAATCTAATAATGGGCCACCAGAACCTCTAAAGGTTTGATCATTATCTGATCTGGTATAATCAAACGTTACATCTGCAGAAAGATAGTCATTGAACTCTGCTGTAATTGCAGAAGAAATATTTAATTTTTCTAAGCCGGTGGTTGGAACAAAACCTTCTGCATCTGTGTGAGAAGCAGAAATTCTATATTGAGTCTTTTCACTTCCACCAGAAAATGAGATGTTGTGTCTTTGAGTGAAAGCTTCTTGGAAGAAGTCCTTAACATTATCATAGAATTTAGTGCCTTCAGGATAAGGTTCTCCAAAATAATATAATTCTTCATTCCCTTCATTAGTATATCCATTAGAACCTCTATCATAAGTTTGCTGAATTTCTGGATACTCTATAATTCTATCTATTCTAAAACTGTTGCTATAGTCTATACGAGTTTTTCCGGCTTTACCTCGTTTAGTAGTAATTACAATAGCTCCAGATGCAGCCTCTATACCGTATAATGCTGCAGCTTCAGGACCTTTTAATATCGTAACAGATTCTATATCTTCAGGATTGATATCTGCCGCTCTATTTGTAAAATCTACCCCTCTGTTATCAAAAGCATTACCAGTAACAGAAGATGCAAATACTGCAGTGGAAGTAGTATTGTTACTAATTGGAAGTCCATCTACTACAAATAATGGTTGGTTACTACCACTTAAGGAACTTATTCCCCTAATTACTATAGAAGATGAAGAGCCAGGAAGTCCTGAAGTACTATTTACTTCTACCCCAGCAACTCTTCCTGCCAGACCATTTACAAAATTTTCACGCTGTGTTTCTGCAATTACATCCCCTTTAACTTCTGTAACGGCATAACCAAGCGCTTTTTTCTCCCTCTTTATTCCTAAAGCGGTTACTACAACTTCATCTAATCCTTCTAAATTTTCGCTTAATTGAATATTAAATGTGGACTTATTTTGTAGCTTGATTTCCTGAGTATCAAAACCTAAAGACGAAATTACCAGAATAGCTTCCATATTATCTGGAGCGTTCAAAGCAAAATTTCCATCCATGTCTGTAACGGCTCCATTATTTGTATCCTTTATGTAAACAGATGCTCCTGCAACAGGTAAACCGTTACCATCTTTTACTGTTCCTGTAACCCTACGCTCCTGGGCAAAAGATTGCATGCCAATGAAGCAGAGTAAAATTAAGAGTAATCGTTTTTCCATAATTTGAATGTATTTAATAAACGTTGTTGGTTTCTATTTAACTTCTTAACTATCTTATATTTAGCAAACTACCCCCTATGATTGTGTATAGCCGAGCGTACATTTTTATATTCTTTTAATAATTCTGAAGCTTTCTCTTTATCTACATCCAACTCTTCCATGATCATCTTAATACCGCGGTCTACTAATTTGGCATTAGATAGTTGCATGTCTACCATTTTATTTCCTTTTACCCTTCCTAATTTTATCATTACTGAAGTAGAGATCATATTCAGCACCAATTTTTGTGCTGTACCAGATTTCATTCTGGTGCTACCCGTTACAAACTCCGGCCCTACTACTACTTCTATTGGAAATTCTGAAGCATTGGCAAGTGGAGAATCTGCATTATTGGTTATACATCCCGTGATAAGTCCGTTTTCTCTGGCTCTTTCTATTCCTCCAATAACATAGGGTGTAGTACCAGAGGCCGCTATACCTATTAGTACATCGTTTTTATTGATATTATATTCGTTTAGGTCTTCCCAAGCCTTATTATTATTGTCTTCGGCATTTTCAACCGCCTTTCGCAAGGCAACATCTCCACCGGCTATCAATCCTATAATTACATTATCTGAAACTCCAAAAGTTGGAGGACATTCTGAAGCATCTAAAACCCCCAGCCTTCCACTGGTTCCTGCTCCTATATAAAAAAGTCTCCCATTATGTTTAGATATTTTTTCCACTATAACATCTACCAATCTTTCTATACTTGGAATCTCCTTTTCTATAGCTTCTGATACCTTCTTATCTTCATTGTTGATATTTGTCAATAACTGACGCGTATTCATCTTTTCCAGATCATTATATAGTGAGCTTTGCTCTGTGGTTCTTTTATTCATCTTAATTTTTGTCTAAGTATAGCATGCACTTTGCTACTCTAATTCAATATTTAATAATTAGATCAGTTACTTCTTATCTTATATCCTTTACTGGCAAAGAATAGTATAAATGCATAACAAGGAATTACGATCCAATAGGCATTCTGAGGATTCACAATATCTGCCAGGTATCCATATAAAGGAGGTAAAATAGCACCACCTGCAATAGCCATAATTAGAAATGAAGATCCAATTTTGGTGAATCTACCTAAGCCTGCAATAGACATTGGCCAAATAGCCGGCCACACCATAGCATTTCCTAATCCTAATAATGAGATAAATAGTACTGATATAAACCCACCTGAAAAGATGGCCCCTAACCCGAAGATAATCCCTACAATAGCAGAAATTCTTAAGGCTTTTTCTTGAGAAATATATTTTGGGATTGTAGATATACCTATAATATATCCAATGATCATGGCTCCTAAAGTATACGAGGTAAAGACTTTAGCATCTATTAGCGGAATACCCTGAGAAGCTGCATAACTAATAACGGTATCTCCTGCTATCACTTCCACACCTACATAAAAGAACATGGCAAGGGTACCTAGCAATAAATGTGGAAACTGAAAGATGCTGGTTTTATTTACATTGGTTTTTGCCAATTCTTCATCTTCAGAATCTGTATCTACTTCTGGTAAGGAAGAAAAATAGATCATAACTGCCAGTAAAATAAGAACCCCCATCATAATAAGATATGGTACTACTACCCTTTCCGAAAGCTCATCCAAAACAAGCGCCTTTTCTGCTACGCTCATGAGAGTTAACTCTTCCACTAAAGTTTCGGTATTTTTAAAAACAATGGCTCCCAGCACCAAAGGCGCTAGAGTTCCTGCTATCTTATTGCAAATACCCATAATACTAATTCTCTTAGCAGCACTTTCTATTGGGCCTAAAATAGTAATGTAAGGGTTTGCAGCAGTCTGTAATATTGCTAAGCCGGTTCCTAGCACAAAAAGACCCAAAAGAAATAAGCCATAGGTTCTAGTATAAGCTGCAGGAACAAAAATTAAAGCCCCAACTGCCATTACTAGTAATCCTACAGACATACCTTTTTTAAAACCTGTAAGTTTAAGGATCTTAGCAGACGGCAGAGCCATTACTAAATATGAGATATAGAAGGCACTTACAACAAAGTAGGATTGAAAGTTATTAAGTTCACAGGCGATCTTCAAATACGGTACTAGTACAGAATTTAGCCATGTAACAAATCCGAAGATAAAGAAGAGTGCTCCAATGATAAGAATGGAACGATTAGTTTCAGATTTCGCACTGACTTGTGGTGTGCCTAAAGTTGATTGGTTTTTCATAGAAGTTTTCTAATGTATAAGATTAAAACGTTACTCGATCAAAACCTTAACTTCCAAAAAAATTATAGATAATGATACTCCACAAATATTTAAAAAATAGTTAGATCGATAAGCTCAACTCACGAAAACGTTTGAATTTCACCTGAAAAAAAATCTTATAAAAAAACTAAAATTAGTTAAATGGCTAATATTTAGCTTTTACACTTACAAAGAAGACGTCTTTTTTTAAAAAAACCAAATACTTTTATAATTTTTTTTATAACCTATTAAAAGATTATTCAATTTTTTATAATATTCTTTATGTCAGGTGTTTCTGAAATTTTACGAATTATTTCAGATTAGGATCATAGCAATCTCAAAATTGCGATTATTAAGTACATTTAATACAGGATTTATAATTACGCAACAGCCAAGCAGAATAGTTATACAAACCATATTAAAAAACCTATATTTGTAAACTTTAATATGTTGGGTCACAATAGGCTCGATCAACTCTGAAATTGACACATGAAGAACATACGTAACTTTTGTATTATTGCCCATATTGATCACGGGAAAAGTACGTTAGCAGATAGATTACTCGATTTTACCGGAACGGTAACAGATCGTGAAAAGCAAGAGCAATTACTGGATAGTATGGATCTTGAGCGTGAGCGTGGGATCACAATAAAAAGTCATGCTATTCAAATGGAATACACCTTTAAGGGTGAACAATATATTTTAAACTTAATTGATACTCCTGGACACGTAGATTTCTCTTACGAAGTTTCCAGGTCTATCGCAGCTTGTGAAGGTGCACTTTTAATTGTAGATGCAGCACAGAGCATTCAGGCACAAACTATCTCTAACCTCTATTTAGCATTAGAAAATGATCTAGAGATCATTCCTGTGCTTAATAAAGTAGATTTACCAAGTGCAAATCCAGAAGTGGTTACAGATGATATTGTTGAATTATTAGGATGTGATCCTTCAGATGTGATTCCTGCAAGTGCTAAAACAGGTATAGGAATAGAGGAGATTCTTACCGCTATTATAGAACGCATTCCTCCACCAACCGGAAAAGTGGATGCGCCTCTTAGAGCATTGGTTTTTGATTCTGTTTACAATCCTTTTAGAGGAGTAGAAACCTATTTTAGAGTTATTAATGGTTCTATCAAAAAAGGGCAAAACATTAAATTTGTTGCTACAGATAAAACATACTTCGCAGATGAAGTTGGTACACTAAGGTTAAAACAATTTCCAAGACAAGAGATAAAAACAGGAGATGTTGGATATCTAATTACTGGGATAAAAGATGCAAGAGAAGTAAAAGTTGGTGATACTATTACAGATGCTAAAAATCCAACTACAGAAGCTGTGGCAGGTTTTGAGGACGTAAAACCAATGGTTTTTGCCGGAATCTATCCTGTAGATACAGAAGAATATGAAGATCTAAGATCTTCTATGGAAAAATTACAGCTTAATGATGCTTCTTTGGTATTTACTCCAGAAAGCTCTGCTGCTTTAGGGTTTGGTTTTAGATGTGGATTCTTAGGAATGTTACACTTAGAGATCATTCAGGAAAGATTGGAAAGAGAGTTTGATATGACCGTTATCACTACGGTTCCTAACGTTTCATACCATGCATTTACGCATAAACATCCAGATGAAATGATTCTGGTTAATAACCCTTCAGATCTTCCGGAACCATCAAGTTTAAATAGAGTAGAAGAACCTTATATTAAAGCGAGTATCATTACCAAAGCCGATTTTGTTGGTCCTGTAATGTCTCTTTGTATAGAAAAACGTGGCCAGATCACCAATCAAACTTATCTTACTCCAGAGCGAGTAGAGCTTAATTTTGATATGCCTTTGGCAGAGATCGTTTTTGACTTTTATGATAGATTGAAAACAGTTTCTAAAGGCTATGCTTCTTTTGATTATTCTCCAATAGGAATGCGTGCTTCTAAACTGGTTAAAGTAGATGTACTTCTTAATGGAAGTGTGGTAGATGCACTATCTGCATTACTGCACGTAGATAATGCTTTTGATATTGGTAAGAAAATGTGTGAAAAGTTGAAAGAGCTTATCCCAAGACAACAATTTGATATTCCAATACAAGCTGCCATAGGAGCAAAGATCATTTCTCGTGAAACGGTGAAAGCTTTGAGAAAAGACGTTACAGCAAAATGTTATGGAGGAGATATATCTCGTAAAAGAAAGCTTCTAGAAAAGCAGAAAAAAGGTAAAAAACGTATGAGACAGGTAGGGAATGTTGAAATTCCTCAAGAGGCATTTATGGCTGTTCTTAAATTGAACGATTAATTAGAACATTCTACATATCAAATAAGAAAAGGCATTATTTCTAATGCCTTTTCTTTTATTGTAAATATACCAAGATCTTAGTGTTTCTTCTAAAATTATTTTCCAGAATATAAGGTAGCTGTTTCAACATTGGTTGGTATGCAATGGCATCTTCTCTGGCAGTAATAAGCATCAAAATATCATTTGTATCTACTTCCTTCAATATTATAGCACTTTGTTCCAAGTTTGCAGTTTTTCTGAATAAGAACGGAGCCTTTAATCTTAGTTTATCCACAAGTCTTTCTATAGCCACCTGAGTTTCTGAAGAGCAATAAACAAGTATTGGAACACTTAATTCTTCAGCTATTCTTACGCATTTTTTGATCCATATTTCAAAGCCCTGCATATTTTGAACATCAATAGGAGCTAAAACAAGTAACTTTTTATGGGTAGCCCAAGGCTTATTTGTTTGGCATAGAAATAAGGTTTTTGAGGTCTGTTGGATAATACCGTTCATCTTTGCATTTATAATTTCATCTTCATTACCACTTGTTGGCCACCCCATAACAATAACATCTGCAATGATCTCTTTAGATTTTCTGGCAATCCCTTTAGCTACATCCTCATCAATAGTAGCAGTTACGTCTACTTTGGTTTCTGTGGCAGAAGCCTGATTTACAAAAATTTCTAATTTGGTCTTAGCCTGAGCTATGTTTAATTCTGCTTGCTCATCATTTGGAACTACAGATAGTATAGAAATTGGATTTTCTGAATTTTTATCTTTTATTAAAATACTAAACTCCAGCAGTCTTTCTAGATTCACAATATTTGCTAACGGGAGCAGAATACTTTCCATCTTATAATTATTAGACTTCTTTACTTCATTCAAGTCTATTTCTTTAGATTCTTCTACAATCTTTTTGGTAGCATTTTCTGTTGCCAAAGTTGCAACAATAGAGGTAATAAGAATAAGAATAATGGTACCATTAAGAATATTAATATCAATGATACCTGCTTTATAACCTACAATAATAACTGCCAGTGTTGCTGCAGCATGCCCCGTGCTCAATCCAAAAATAAGTTTTCTTTGTGTAGCAGAATATTTAAAGGTTAACTGTGTGGCAAAGGCTGCCAGCCATTTTCCAAGAATTGCTACTACAGATAGCGTTAATGCCACCACGATAGCCATATACCCACTAAAAATTACCTTAAGGTCAACCATCATTCCCACACTAATCAAAAAGAAAGGTATAAATAGAGAACTCCCTATAAACTCGATACGATTCATAAGTGGAGAAGAATGGGGTATTAATCTATTTAAAGCCAAACCGGCCAGAAAAGCCCCTATAATATCTTCTACACCTGCTAACTTTGCTAAGAAAGCAGATAGAAATACCACGGTTAACACAAAAATGTAATGAGAGTGTTTTTCTTTATCCATTCTTGTAAAGAACCATCGGGCGATCTTTGGAACTAAAAAGAACATAATAGCACAAAATATAAGTAGTGATACTATAAGTCTTAGCCAAAACGATGCGGTAAGTCCACCGTCTTCTGCATTTCCCAAGATAACGGCAAGAATAATAAGTACTGCAGTATCTGTTAAAATTGTTCCACCTACAGCTACGGCAACAGCTTCATTTTTGGAAACACCCAATTTGCTAACTATTGGATATGCTATTAGCGTATGAGTAGCGAACATACTTGCGGTTAAAAAACTAGCATTAAAGTTATATCCAAGCAAATAATAGCAAATTGGAAAACCTAAAGTGAGCGGTATTATAAAGGTGAAAAAACCAAAAGTAAAGCTCTTATTTTGATTTGCCTTGAATTGATTCATGTCCAATTCTAGTCCGGCAATGAACATGATATATAGTATCCCGATCTTAGAAAATAGATCTATTGCTGTATTTTTTTCTAAAAGCCCAACTCCAAAAGGGCCTATTATAATTCCGGAAATAATCAAAACAATTATCCCTGGAATATTTATTCGCTTTAAAAGAATTGGAGATACTAATATTATAATTAGTATAATAGAAAATATTAGGACAGGATCACCTATTGGTAGGGTGAACTCATGGCGCAGAGTTTCTAGAAAATCATTCATACCACACCTTGTATCAATTATTGTTGCTGATAAAATTCTGACTTGTAGATAAAATGATGGTTATTTTATCTTGTTAGCAGTCGCCAAATTTATAAAAACAATTGAATGCTTTGTAAACTAAATGATACTTGCAGCAATAATAATTAAGGAGGTAGAATTAGTTATCATCATCTGCGACTTCCTTATAATTTTCTTCAAAAATTTCTTCTTTTTGGATCTTTTTACCCAGATAAACCAAGTGAAAGCCTTCTTGTATTTCTACCTCTGAGCTGTGAGATGGAATTATTTGAAGATCACCATCATCTGTCTTAACAAAAAGTGGAATTATGTCTGGATCTGTTTTAGAAATTTCAATCAAGCCTTCGTAATGCTCTTTACTGTTCACAATGATCTCATGGATCTTTGGATACCTTCTAGATACCTCAGCAAGCTTTATATAATCGTCTGTATGAGAGAAAAGACCTTCAGCAGGATTTCTCTCCGGATCATTCATTTCATCTGAAGAAATCACTCTAAACGAACCTTTTTCTCCAAATTGTTTTTGGAATCGGGAAATTGCGGTTTTATTAATATCACTATTGGCGGTAATGGCCATTAAATAACCAATATCATTCAATTCAATATTATTGATAAGATCATCAGAATAAACACTTCCCTCTATAGCTTCCATTCCTAAAGCTCTAGCTTTACGTATATTTTCACCATTGCTATCTACAAAAACTACATGTCTTTTATTATCCTGAAGATATTTACCTATAATTCTTGAAATTGAAGAGGCTCCAATAATAAGAATTCCCTGAGAATTCTTGATAAACACACCCACAAGTTTAGCAAATAATCTAGCGGTGGTAGCGTTTAATAGTACAGAACATAATACAATCATAAAAACCAGCGGAGTGATATATTCTGCACCTTCTACGCCTTCACGCGCTAATTTTAAACCGAATAGGGAGGCGATACCTGCAGCTACAATTCCTCTAGGGCCAACCCAGCTAATAAAAGCAATTTCGTTGATCTTTAATCCAGAACCAATAGAACTTAATATAACACCCAAGGGCCTAACTATAAACATGATTATAGCAAACAATACCAAAGCTTTCCAATTTAAAAGCAGGTACAATTCTTCCATTTTTATATTTGCAGAAAGTAAAATAAAGAGTATTGAGATAAGAAGTACACTTAGAGATTCTTTAAAATAAAGTAACTCTTTAAGATTAGGCAGATCTTTATTACCCATTACCATCCCCATGATCACTACGGCTAAAAGCCCGCTTTCATGTGCAAATTGATCTGCAAGAACAAAAACTCCTAGCACTGTGGCAAGTGTAAATACGTTTAATAGGTAATGTGGAATTACATTCTTTTTGATTAAAAATGTAAGCACATTTGCAAAGGCAAACCCAAAGGTGAAACCGAATAAGATAATTTTACCAAATTCTACAAGCGCTGTTTTCGTGAAATCTTGTCCACCTTCAACTCGTATAAATTCATACACCAATACCGCTATTAAAGCGCCGATAGGATCTATAAGAATACCTTCCCATTTAAGGATGGAAGACACGTGTTTTTTAAGAGGGATATTTCTTAAAATAGGGGATATTACTGTGGGACCTGTTACAATTATTAAGGAAGAAAAAAGAAAGGATATTTGCCAGGTAAACCCATAGATATAATGGGCAGCAAGACCACCTCCAAAAAAGGTAACAATTACACCTACACTTATTAATTTGAGTATTACAGGACCTACAGTACCAATTTCACTTTTTCTAAGTGTTAATCCACCTTCAAAAAGAATGATAGAAATAGCCAAAGACACAAAGTAAAATAAGCTTTCTCCGGGGAATAGACCTTTTTCTCCATTCCAGATAGGCTCTAACCATTTGGCACCATCTTCAGAAATAAGTGTGGATATTGGACCTACTAAAAGGCCTATAAGTATCAACGGCAAAATAGCCGGAACTTTAATTTTCCAGGCTACCCATTGCGCCAGAATTCCTAAAATAATTAATCCTGCAAGTTCTAACATCTAAGTTCTATTGTCTATTCTATAATAAAAAACCTCAGTCGCATAAAAATAGTGCTATTTACTGAAGTTCAAAGTTTTTTGAAGTTTATACTAGTTAAAATAACCAATATAAATCTTAGGAGTACTAATAATCAGACAACTAACTATTATTAAAAGTTAGCTTCAATATCATGCGATAGTACTAATAGTTTTGTCAGCAAATACCATATCAATCTCCAAAAGTTTGTTAAAAATAACAAAATAAAAACGATTGAATTCAGGCATGTATTGGGGTTTTAGTACTTTGCAGTTCAAATTCAAAAAAATGAAACTTTATCCTATAGAAGCCGGAAATTTTAAGTTAGATGGAGGTGCTATGTTTGGAGTAGTTCCAAAAAGTCTTTGGACCAGAACCAATCCAGCAGATGCAAATAATATGATAGACATTGCCGCCAGGTGTTTGTTAATTGAAGATGGCGACAAGTTAATGCTTATTGATACCGGTATGGGTGATAAGCAAAGCGAAAAATTCTTTGGCTATTATTATCCATGGGGAGAGCATTCTTTAGACAAGTCTTTAAAACAACACGGATTTCATAGAGATGATATAACCGATGTTTTTATGACACATCTACATTTTGATCATTGTGGGGGTAGTATAAAGTGGAATAAAGATAGAACCGGTTATGAACCTGCTTTTAAAAATGCTAAATTTTGGAGCAATAAAGATCATTGGCATTGGGCTACACAGCCAAACGCGAGGGAAAAAGCTTCATTTTTAGAAGAAAATATCCTTCCTATGGAGCAAAGCGGGCAACTAAATTTTCTGGATAGAGACCCTTCAAACAAATTTCAAAATTACAATGAAATGGGCTTTGGTGTACTATTTGTAGATGGACATACAGATAAACAAATGATTCCTCATATTCAATACAAAGGGAAAACCTTGGTTTTTATGGCCGATCTTTTAGCAACAGCAGGTCATATTCCATTGCCTTATGTAATGGGATTTGATACCAGACCTTTGTTAACTTTAGATGAAAAGGAGACATTTTTGAATACCGCAGCAGATAATGAATATTATCTTTTCTTAGAACATGATGCCCATAATGAGATTATTACCTTAAAACATACCGAAAAAGGAGTAAGACTAGACAACACATATACATTTAATGAACTTTTTAATTAAACCAAACTCAATGAAAATACCTGTTTTTAAGCCCTTGATGATCGCCGGAATTGCAATGGCAATTACCGGATGTAGCAGTTCATCCCCTTCAATTATTGCTACCCCTATAGATAATATAGATCAAACCCCTTTAAAGGTTACACCACTAACTGATGCTCAACTTAAAACCTGGCCTGAAGCAGATCTAACTACAGATACCATTCCCGGGATGAGCATTACAAAAGCTTATAACGAGATCATAAAAAATAACACTGGAAAAACAGTGATTGTTGGTGTTATAGATAGCGGGGTAGATATTAATCAAGAAGATCTAAAAAGCGTAATCTGGACCAATAAAGGTGAAATTCCTAATAATGGAAAAGATGATGATAATAATGGATATATTGATGATGTTCACGGTTGGAACTTTTTAGGAGATGCTGTAAAAGAAAATACAGAATTTACCAGAATTTATAAGGAATTAAAACCAAAGTATGACGGTAAATCTGCAAGTGCTATTAGCACTGCAGATAGAGAAGAATTTGCAATGTATCAGGCTGCAAAAGCAGAATATGATAAAGAATATAGCAAAGCTCTTCAAACTAAAGATCAATACACTAATATTAAGCAGCAATTAGTAACTGCACATGCAGCAGTTTCTTCTAAACTTGGAAAAGAAGATTATACGAAAGCAGAATTATCTTCAATGCCTGCAACAACTCCAGAAATGCAGCAGTATAAAGCAATGTTAACTCAAATTCAGAATAATGTAGATGAAAATATTCCTGCAGCTATAAAGCAATTGACTGAAGCGGTAGATTATTATGCAGGGCGTTTAGACACTCATTTTAATTTGAATCTAGATGGTAGAGCTATAGTAGGAGATAATTCAGGTGATATTACCGATACAAAATATGGTAATAATGAAGTAGACGGACCAACTTCAGACAAAGATGATATTAAACACGGTACCCACGTAGCAGGTATTATTGCAGCCAACAGAACCAATAATAAAGGTTTAAAAGGTGTTGCTAATAATGCTCAGATCATGGTGTTAAGAGCTGTGCCAGATGGAGATGAGTATGATAAAGATATTGCTTTGGCTATTAGATATGCAGTAGATAATGGTGCTAAAGTTATAAATACAAGTTTTGGAAAATATTTCTCTACACATCCAGAATGGGTTACAGATGCTATTAAATATGCTGCAGCTAAAGATGTGCTTATTGTTAACGCAGCAGGAAATGAAAGTTTAGACCTAGATACCAACAGAGTATATCCAAACGATCAATATCCAGAGGCGCCAACAGAGGTTGCAGATAATTTCTTAACCGTTGGAGCTTTAAATTATAAATATGGTTCAGATCTTATTGCTGGTTTCTCAAACTATGGAAAATCTAATGTAGATGTATTTGCACCTGGTGTGAAGATCTGGTCTACAACTCCAAAGAACACGTATGAGTATTTACAAGGTACTTCTATGGCTTCTCCGGAAGTTGCAGGGGTTGCTGCAATTATTAGATCTTTCTACCCAAAATTATCTGCATCTCAGGTAAAACATATTATTATGGATAGCGGAGTTTCTACTACTGCTACAGTTTTGGTAGGAGAGGAGCAAAAATCTAAGAAATTCACTGAAATTTCTACTTCAGGGAAGATGGCAAATCTTTACAATGCTCTTATTCTTGCAGATAAAGTGAACAAAAGCAACTAAAAAATAAACTATGAAGAAATTAATATTAAGTATTTTAATTTTAACGGGCGGGGCAATGTCTGCTCAGGAAAATCCAAATTATTGGCAACAACATGTTGATTATAAGATGGATATTGATATGAACGTTAATAATTTTCAATATACAGGTTCGCAAGAACTTAAGTACACTAACAATTCTCCAGATACTTTAAAAAAGGTATTTTATCACCTATTCTTTAACGCTTTTCAACCGGGAAGCGATATGGATATGAGATTGCAAGACATTGCAGATCCAGATGGAAGAATGGTGAATAACTTAGGAACTAAGGAAGAACCTAAATATCAAAGTAGAATTAGTATTTTAAAGCCTAATGAAATTGGATATCTAAGAGTAGAATCTTTAGATCAGGACGGTAAAAAGGTAGAATATAAAGAGGAGGGAACCATACTTAAAGTTTCTCTTGCAGAGCCAATTGCTCCTGGAAAATCTACAACCTTCAAGATGAAATTTAAGGGGCAAGTACCTGTTCAAATTCGTCGTTCTGGAAGAAACAATGCAGATGGTGTTGCGCTTTCTATGACGCAATGGTATCCTAAATTAGCAGAATATGATTTTGAAGGATGGCATGCAGATCCTTATATCGCCAGAGAATTCTTTGGAGTTTGGGGAGATTTTGATGTGAACATCAGCATAGATAAAAAATATATTCTTGGTGGTACAGGAGTACTTCAAAATGCAGATGAAATTGGATATGGGTATGAAAAAAAAGGAACTAAAGTAAAAAGAGCCAAAGGAGATAAGCTTACTTGGAACTTTAAAGCAGAAAAAGTTCATGACTTTGCTTGGGCTGCAGATCCAGAATATATACACGATTCTATGAAAACTGAAAGCGGAGTAACCCTTCACTTTTTATACAAGAATGATCCAAAGGTGAAGGAGAATTGGAAGAAAATTCAACCGGAAACTGCTAAATTATTAGCTTTTTATAATGAGCATATAGGAGAATACCCTTGGAAACAATATTCTGTAATTCAAGGTGGAGATGGTGGAATGGAGTATGCAAATTGTACCCTAATAACCGGTGGTGAAAACTATGACGGACTTCTAGGAACTACTGCTCATGAATTTGCGCATTCTTGGTTTCAGCAATTATTAGGAACTAATGAATCTCAACATCCTTGGATGGACGAAGGTTTTACCAGCTATATCTCTACACAGGCAGAGCAAAGTTTAGAAGGTAAAAATTCTGAAAATCCTTACAAAGGATCTTATAGAACTTATAATTATTTAGCACAATCTGGAAAGGAACAAGCATTATCTACTCATGGAGATCGTTATGAGTACAATATGGCTTATTCTATAGCATCTTATGTAAAAGGAAGTGTTTTCTTATCTCAGTTAGGATATATTATCGGGAAAGAAAATCTTCAACAAACATTGCATAGTTATTATGATGAATGGAAATTTAAACATCCATCTCCAAATGACTTTATTAGAGTTGCAGAAAAAGTTTCTGGTGCAGAGCTAAACTGGTATTTAAATGATTGGGTAAATACTACCAATACCATAGATTATGCTGTTAAAAATATTTCTGAAGAGAACAATGCTACCACAGCAACCTTAGAAAGAGTTGGAATTATGCCAATGCCTTTAGATGTTACGGTTTCTTATACCGATGGAACTTCAGAAAACATTTACATTCCGCTAAGTATGATGCAATGGGAAAAACCAGCTGCAGAAGGAATGGAAAGAACTGTAGAAAAAGACTGGTCTTGGGCACAAAGAAATTATGACCTTAAACTGAATAAGCCAAAAAGCGAGATCAGCAAGATAGAGATTGATGCTGCAGGATTTATGGCAGATGTAGATAGATCTAATAATATCTTTCCAGCAGCAGCTGCAGAATAAGAATTATAAAAGAGGTTTTAGTAGTTAAAAGCTTCAGAATAAAAAGAAAGATCCGTTTTGGGAATTCCCAAAGCGGATTTTTTTAATTTAGCCCCTTCAATTGAACTCAATGAACGAAAAGTTTCCTTCTTCAGAAAAACTGAAAAGCAAAATATTGATAGATCGCTTATTTTCAGAAGGAAAATCTTTGAAAAATTTTCCGTTAAAGCTCATTTATCTTCCGCTTAAAAATCCTCAGGATCTTCATTTTAAATCAGGCGTTTCTGTTCCCAAAAGAATTTATAAGCTGGCTGTAGATCGAAATAGTATAAAAAGATCTATGCGTGAGGCATTCAGAAAAAATAAGTACCTTGTTGAGAGCAACTTGCAGGGTAAATATGCGTTGATGTTTATCTATACTTCACCTAAGAAGATAAATAGTGAACAGATGGCAGCATGTTTTGTTCAAATTATGAATAAGCTTATACAAAGGGAATCTTTACATGAAAATACCAATACTTAAAAAAGCAGCAGTTGCCTTTCTTGGGCTAAGCTTACTTTTTGTTACCTCCTCCTTTAAATCTGACTTTTTTGAAATAGCCAAGCAGTTGGAGATTTTCACTACGCTTTTCAAGGAACTGAACATGAATTATGTAGATGAAACCAATCCTGCAGAACTTATGGATACGGCTATAAAAGCGATGCTTGCAGATCTAGATCCCTATACTAACTATTGGAATGAACAGGATGTAGAAGCAGCCAGAATGAATACTGCCGGAGAATATCAAGGAATTGGAGCTACTGTAAAGATAAAAGATGGAAAATTTACAATTATTGAAACTTATAAGGATTATCCTGCAGATAAAGCCGGTTTAAAGCCCGGAGACGAAATAATTAAGATCGGAGGATTTTCGGTATCAGATTATAAAGATGATGCAGGAGAACTTTTAAATGGAGCTCCAAATTCTAAAGTCGTCATAGAATATAATAGACAAGGTAAGAATGAAACTACTCAAATTACCAGAGGCTTAGTAGAACTGAATGCTGTTCCATATTATCAACTTCTCGAAGATAATACTGGATACATAGTTTTATCAAGATTTAATGAGCGTGCTTCTGCAGAAACGATAAAGGCATTGAAGGATCTCGAGAGTCAGGGTGCAGATAAAATAATCTTAGACCTTAGAGGAAATCCGGGAGGATTGCTGGCAGAGGCTATTCTGGTTAGCAATATTTTTCTGGATAAAGGAGAATTAATTACCTCCACAAGATCTGTGATAGATAAATATAATAACAAATATTATACGCCTAAAGAACCTATAAATACAAAGATCCCCCTAGCAATAATTGTTAATGGTAGAAGTGCTTCTGCTAGTGAGATCGTGGCAGGATCTTTACAAGATCTTGATAGAGCAGTAATTATTGGTGCCCGAAGTTTTGGAAAAGGCTTGGTGCAAAGACCTAAAGAACTGGCATATGGAACACAGTTAAAACTTACCATTTCCAGATATTATACTCCAAGTGGTAGGTGTATACAGGCTTTGAATTATAGAGACAGAGATGCAGAAGGAAATCCTATTAGAACAAGAACCGAGGATTACAATGAATTTAAAACCAGAAATGGGAGAAGCGTTTTTGATGGTGGAGGGATCTTACCGGATGTTACTTTAAAATCTTCAGAATATAACACTATCACCAAAGCTCTGTTGGCCAGCGATGCAATTTTTGACTTTGCCACACAATATTATTATGCTCATAAATTAGAGAATCCTGAAAGTTTTCAACTTACAGATGAGGATTATAATAGCTTTAAGGCATTTTTAGAAAAAACAGATTTTAATTATGAAACCGCTACAGAACGTGATCTAACAAAGGCAATGAAGACGGCTAAAGCAGAAGATTTTAACCAGGATATATTAAAAGGATATAATTCTTTACTAGCTGAAATTGCGGCTCAGAAAAAAGTAGAACTAGAGGATAAAAAACCTGAAATAGCGAGTTTATTAACAGATGAAATTATCAAGAGATATTTCTATCAAGAAGGTTTATATAATCATTATGTACTCTACAATCCTGAAATTTTAGAAGCCAAAAAAGTATTGAACGATAAACAGCAATATGATAAGATCTTAAAATATTAAGATCTTATCATTGCTATATGTGGGATACCGTCTTCTAAATATCCTTCTCCTATAGTTTTAAAACCATGAGATTCATAGAATTTGACGAGGTATTGTTGTGCAGAAAGCTTAATAGAATCTGTTTTAAAATGGTCTTGAATTGCTTTTAAAGAAGCTTTCATAATTTCATGACCTAGTCCATATTTACGTTGATCTTTAGCAACAACCACTCTTCCAATTGATGCTTCTTCAAAATAGATTCCACTGTTAAAGCAACGGGTATAGGCTACAATTCTACCATCTTTAGAGCCTATAATATGCAAAGCTTTTTGGTCTTTCCCATCAATATCTTGGTATACGCAATCTTGTTCTACCACAAAAATTTCAGATCTTAACTGCAATAGATCATATAATTCATCTATACTAAGCTCTTTAAAGGCCTTTATTCTAATTTCCATTTTTCTATTTTATTAATCCTGTACTACCAGGTCTTTAGTATCGCATTTCCCAAATTCTGGCTGTATATTTATATGGGTAATTCCAAAATCATGAAAAGTAACTTCTTCAATTTTAGATAATATCTTATCAAATTCTGAAATTGATATATCTTTATTAAAGTCTACATGCGCTTCTAAATGAATCTCTTTATCATTTAATTGCCAAATATGAATATGGTGTACATTGTCTACTTCTTCTAATTTGCAGATGCCCATGGCAATATCTTCTAAGGCAATATCAGAAGGTGTAAAGAGCATTAGTACATGAGTTGCAGATTTAAGAAGATCATAACCTACCACAATTAGATAGACACCAATTGCAAAAGTAAGTACACTATCTACCCAATAGAGCTCATAATATTTCATTAATAGTCCACCCACCAGTACTGCTACAGAAGCCATCATATCTGTAATTAGATGCAGATAAGCAGAACGCATATTCATGTTGGCTTTGCTATCTTTTTTAATTAGCAAAACACTAAACCCATTTCCGGCAATAGCTAATAATGCCAGCCATATAACCAATCCGGATGCGATCTCTTGAGGTTCCTGAAAGCGTTTTACGGCTTCAACCATTAAAAGAACAGCAACAATGATAAGGGTTGCTGCATTCACAAAGGCAGCAATTATTTCTGCTCTTTTAAAGCCAAAGGTCTTATTTAGTGAAGCGTCTTTTTTGGATAATCTATTGGCAACATAGCTAATTATAAGGGAGATCACATCACTTAAATTATGTAGTGCATCAGATAATAAAGATAAACTACCGCTTAAGAAACCACCAATAATTTGAGCTACGGTAATAAGAATATTTAGCCCTATAGATATTAACAGATTCTTACCTTTAACCTCAGGATGAGCATGCGAGTGATCGTGAGAATGCCCCATTTAAACTGGTATTTTAGCTACTCTGTTTTGATGACGTCCGCCTTCAAAAGTTGTGTTTAAAAAAGTATCTACCATATCTATAGCCTGGGTTTGAGAAACATATCTGGCAGGAATTCCTAAAATATTAGCATCGTTATGTTGACGGGCTAATTTTGCAATTTCATTAGTCCAACATAAAGCTGCTCTTACACCTTGGTGTTTATTAGCAGTCATAGAAGCGCCATTTCCACTTCCACAGATAATGATTCCTAGATCTACTTTTTCATTTTCTACATCTGTAGCTACAGGATGTACAAAATCTGGATAGTCCACGCTTTCTTCAGAATTAGTACCATAGTTAATAACTTCAATACCTTTAGCTTCTAAAAAAGCCACAACTGCCTGTTTATATTCGGTTCCGGCATGATCATTACCAATAGAAATTTTCATAATTTTTGTTTTTAAGGTTAAGCAAAGGTAAAAAATGGCTTGTTAACTAAAGTTATTTCCATTGTTAATTACTATTTGCAGATACTTAGTTTTTAAGCACTTAATAAATCACCCAAATTGTGGATAACCTTTGGTGAGAATCTAACAACGAAATTTGGATTATTGATTAATTTTTGGAATAGAGAAATATTTATCGTTATCCCTAATTATAACTATAGAATTTGTAGAGAAGTTATCACCATTAAAAATTGGATTGTGAACATGTCAAAACTGAATATTTTTTAAGAATCTAAAATCCTTTTCAATTATTAACTTTTGTTAAGTAAATATTAAATCTAGAACAGTATCAGGTAGTTAAAGCTTTATAGTTTTGTTAACAACTCTATTTAGAATGTTGGTAACGATAAATGCAACTATTTTTCAATAAACTTATGCTACAAATTAACAGACAGTAATAGACATCAGTTTTAATTTTTAATAAAAAGAAAAAAAGGAAATATAATAATAGGTGTTAACAACTCTGCTTAGAATCTTAGACTTACAGTTCATCCAAACTGAAGATTTAAAAAAAATAGAATTTTATTATTAAAACTGAAATTGTCTTAAAGATAACTTTGAAACGCTTATAAATAAAGACCTCATAGAAATAGATCTTTAATATTCTTAGCTATGGAACTTTTAAAAATTAGAATCTACCATGGTATTATTAACCAAATGTTTCTTATTTAAACTCTTTTGAACAAGAGTGATAGTTCCTATAATACCTAGTAGGAATATTAAGAGAAAGAGAAGCGATATTCTTGTAGATTGACTCATCCTCAATAGTTTAATTATAATAAAGATGAGGGGATCTAATTTATAACGTGTTACTTTAAAATTAAGAAAATATTAAGAAAAATTACACTTTTCTAGTTTTTATTTTTAGCTAAGTGATTGTTAATCAATTTATCAAAGAACAATTTTTTGAATAAAAAGTGAGCTTTAGCTTAACAAAACTTTATTCCCTATATAATCTCAAGTCACATATTAACTGTAATTTTATGCTTTATTAAAATTTATGAAGAAAAATAATAGAAAGAAGGAAGGATCCAAGAATCAAGGAAGTATGTCTAAGAGCATTATAGATATTCTTAGAAAATCTCCGGATGCTACCTTTAATTATAAACAGATTGCTGCAAAACTTGGTGTTGACGATCCAAGTTCTAGAAATAAGATTATTAGAAGTTTAGCACAGCTTGCTGCTAAAAAGCAAATTCAAGAAGAAGACAGAGGAAAATTTAAGATTGTTGCCAATTTAGATTATTATAAAGGTGTGCTGGATATGACCACTAAAGGTTTTGGTTATGTGGTAGTAGAAGAGCTGGAAGATGATGTTTTTATCCCTGCTAATTCATTGAATAAAGCATTGAATGGTGATGAAGTGGAAATTTACATTTATAATAAAAGAAGGAATAAAAAATCTGAAGGAGAGATCGTTAAGATCTTAAAGAGAAAGCGTACAGATTTTGTTGGAGTACTTCAGATGCAGAAAACGTTTGGTTTTGTAGCTATTCAGGATCCAAAAATGTATACAGATATTTTTGTTCAGAAGAATAAAATGAAAGATGCTCAGGATGGAGATAAGGTTGTAGTAACTTTAGAAGAATGGCCGGAAAAAGCAGATTCTCCTTTTGGAACCATCAAAGAAGTTTTAGGAAAACCGGGAGAACATAATACAGAAATTCATTCCATTTTAGCGCAATATGGATTGCCTCATGAATTTGAGAAAGAGGTAGAAGATTTTGCAAATAATATTGATACATCTATTCAATCAGAAGAAATTAAAAAGCGTAAGGATCTAAGAGACGTATTAACGTTTACTATAGATCCAAAAGATGCTAAAGATTTTGATGATGCTTTGAGTTTTAGAATTTTAGAGAATGGTAATTATGAAATTGGAATTCATATTGCAGATGTATCTCATTATTTACAACCAGGTACTGTCTTAGATGATGAAGCATATCAACGCGCTACTTCTGTATATTTGGTAGATAGAGTAGTACCTATGTTGCCAGAGATACTTTCTAACAATGCTTGTTCTTTACGTCCAAATGAAGAAAAATATACTTTTTCGGCCATTTTTGAGATCGATAAAAAAGCACATGTAGTAAACCAGTGGTTTGGTAGAACGGTTACCTTGTCTGATGCTCGTTTTGCTTATGAGGAAGCGCAGCATATCATAGAAACTAAAGAAGGAAATATTCCTGAAGAGATCTCTATTCAAGATAAAGCTTACAGTGTTAACGATGAGATCGTACATGCTGTAACCACACTTAATGATCTTGCTGTGGTAATGAGAGGCAGAAGAATGAGAGAAGGCGCTATATCTTTTGATAAGGTTGAAGTTAAATTTGAATTGAACGAAAAAAGTGAACCAATTGGAGTTTTCTTTAAAACGTCTAAAGAAGCTAATAAGCTTATTGAAGAATTCATGTTACTTGCCAATAGAAAAGTTGCAGAATTTATAGGAAAACAGAAGCCCAAAAAGACATTTGTATACAGATGTCATGATGAGCCAGATGAATCTAAATTGAACTCATTGCAAACCGTAATTGCAAAATTTGGATATAAATTAGATCTTAAAGACAAGAAATCTATCAATAATTCGCTAAATAATCTTCTTTCTTCTGTTCAAGGATCTAAAGAGCAGAATATGGTAGATACACTTACCATTAGAACCATGAGTAAGGCATATTACAGTACAGAGAATATTGGTCATTATGGTCTGGCATTTGATTATTACTCACATTTTACTTCTCCAATTAGAAGATATCCGGATGTGATGACGCATAGATTATTGCAGCGTTATTTAGATGAAAAAGCTTCTGCTCCAGAAGAAGAGTATGAAGAAAAATGTCACCATAGTAGTGAAATGGAAAGTCTTGCAACTAGTGCAGAAAGAGATTCTATTAAATTCATGCAGGTAAAATTCATGATAGATCACCAGGATGAAAATTTCTTAGGAGTGATCTCCGGAGTTACAGAGTGGGGAATCTATGTAGAGATTGAAGAAAATAAATGTGAAGGAATGGTGAGATTACGGGACATTAGCGATGATCACTACGAATTTGATGAAGAACAATATGCTATCATTGGCCGTAAAACAGGTAAGAAATATCAGTTGGGTGATGAAGTGTATGTGAATGTAAAAAATGCTGATCTGGTTAAAAGACATTTAGATTTTAATTTGGTTGGAAGTAAAGAAGAAGTAGAAAAATAAAGAGCATTGCTAAGTTAAAATGAAAAACATAATTTTTACCCTATTTATCCTTGCGGGGATTACTGGTTACGCACAAGAAATAAGTATAGATCTAGATAATTTTACAGAAATTGAAGTATCTAATGGACTTAAAGTGAATCTTATAAAAAGTGAAGAAAATAAAGCTATTATCTCTGGGAATAGTAGAGATAAGGTTGAAATTAACCAAAAAGATGGAGCTATAAAGGTTCAAACATCTTTGAATCATATCTGGAATGAAGATAATACCATCGTTAATATATATTACAAACAATTACTACGTGTAGAGGCCAGACAAAATGCAGATGTAGAACTTTGTGGAAAGATATTTCAACCAATAATAGAATTTAAATCTGCTGAAGGTTCTGATATCTATGCAAATATTGAAGTAGAGAATTTCATAGCAAGATCTATAACTGGTGGTAATTTAGTAATTATAGGAACTGCTATAGATCAAATAATAGATCTAAAAGCTTCTGGAGATTTCAAAGGTGAAAACCTTATTGGTGAAACGGTAGATATAAGTCTTAGTGCAGGTGGAAAAGCCAATGTGTATGCAAAGAAATATGTAAAAGCTACTGTAATAGCAGGAGGAACTATATATGTATATGGAAAACCTGAAAAATTAGATAAAAAAACCACATTTGGAGGTACAATTAAAAAGATAAAGTAAAATCTTACCTTTGTGAAAATAACATTTTTGTATGTTTCAAGATGTTTTGGCTGCCATACCCCTAGGATTTTTTCTAGCGTTCCTTTTAGGTCCGGTATTTTTTGTATTGCTTGAAACCGCTGCCATCAAAGGCTTTAGAGCGGCAATATCTTTAGATCTGGGAGTTATATTGGCAGATATAATATTCTTGTTCATAGCTTATCTAAGTACTTCTAAGTTGCTGGCTAGTTTAAAAGACGATCCGGCACTTTTTATTTTTGGAGGTATGATCTTGGCCACCTATGGGGTTATGACCTTTATACAGACAAAGAAATCTATTCCTCATGATGAAGAGTCGCCAGAGGTAAGAAAGCTCGGGAGAGGCGATTATTTTGGCTTAGCAGCCAAAGGATTTTTATTGAACTTCATAAATATTGGAGTTCTTGGTTTTTGGCTAGGTTTAATAATTGTATTTGGTCCAACTCTTAATATGGAAACGAATAGAATTATAGTATTCTTTAGTACTGTTCTATTAACTTATTTATTCTTTGATATTCTTAAAATATTATTAGCGAAGAAATTAAATAGAAAACTTACACCTTCCAGAATCTTTAGAATGAAGAGAGGGATAAGTATTATAATGATAATTTTTGGAGCTATTCTTATAAGTAGGGGAGTTTTTCCTAAAAGGATTGAAAATCTTCAAGATAGAATTGATCTTATACAGCCAGGAGAAATTGTTTTTGACCTAGATAAAGATTCCAAATAGGATATCTCTATTTGCAAAAGGGTTGAAATAAAAAAAGCTCCCTATTTAAAGGAAGCTTTTTGGAGGCATCGAGCGGATTCGAACCGCTGTACAAGGTTTTGCAGACCTCTGCCTAGCCACTCGGCCACGATGCCATAATTTTGGATGGCAAATGTAATAAAATTTTTGTGTTTCCTAACAATCTATCTCGATTTGCTTCTAGTTACTGTTACCATACCTACATTTCCACCTATAGGAGGGTTAATTTTAGATACATGTACCTTGGCCTTTTTTACAAGCTCCAACTCATTTAATACTCTTGCTAAAATACGTTCTGCAACAGTTTCTAACAATTTAGATCTTATAGCCATTTCTTCTTTTACTATCTTATTAAGATGCACATAATCAATAGTATCTGCTAATAAATCTGTTTCCGCAGATCTTGAAAGATCTCCTTTTATAGAAAGATTTACTCTATAATCACTTCCTATTTTGCTCTCTTCTTCAAGGCATCCGTGGTAGGAAAAAACCTTGATATTTTTTAATTTAATACTTCCCAAAATAATTTTTATAAATGTTATTTTAAACCACAAATATTAGACTATATATTCATTTTTAACCTTCCTTTTACCAAAATTAAGCTTGTAAAAGTTCAATCTTCCGTATTCAAAAGTCATTTCTGTGCTTATAACTCGAAATTAAGGCTTCTTATCTTTTATAAAATACTATTACCACCTCTAATTTTGATAACTTTGTCTATTATTTTTTTAAAGATATTATGGCAGAAGTAAAAAAATCACTCAATTTTATTGAGCAAATTATAGAAGAAGATCTTAAGAATGATTACTCCCGAGAGGAATTGAAATTTAGATTTCCACCAGAACCTAATGGATACCTGCATATTGGTCATGCTTCCTCTATTTGTTTAAATTTTGGATTAGGGGAACGTTATAACGCACCTGTAAATTTAAGATTTGATGATACCAACCCTACCAAAGAAGAGCAAGAATACGTAGATGCTATTAAAGAAGATGTTCTTTGGTTAGGATATAAATGGGAAAATGAATGCTATGCATCAGACTATTTTCAACAACTGTATGATTGGTCTGTAGTGATGATCAAAAATGGTCAGGCTTATGTAGACAGTCAGACTTCTGTTGAAATTGCAGAACAAAAGGGAACTCCAACTACTGTTGGTAAGAATAGTCCTTATAGAGATCGTTCTGTAGAAGAAAATCTGGATCTATTCGAAAAAATGAAAAACGGGGAAACCGTAGAAGGAGCGCATGTTTTGAGAGCCAAAATAGATATGGCTTCTACTAATATGCTTATGAGAGATCCTATTATGTACCGTAGTTTACACAAGAAGCACCACAGAACAGGAGAAAATTGGAAGATCTATCCAATGTATGATTGGGCACATGGAGAAAGTGATTTTATAGAAAGTATATCTCATTCTTTTTGTACACTAGAGTTCGTAATGCATAGAGAGCTTTATAACTGGTTTTTAGAGAAAATAGATACTCAAGCTAAGCTTAAGCCAAAACAACGCGAATTTGCGCGTAGAAACCTTAGTCATACCGTGGTGAGTAAGCGTAAATTATTACAACTGGTTGAGAAAGGTATCGTAAACTCTTGGAATGATCCTAGAATGCCTACAATTTCTGGTCTAAGAAGAAGAGGTTATACGCCTTCTTCAATTAGAAAATTTGCGGATACAATTGGAATTGCTAAGCGTGAGAATATAATAGATGTGTCTTTATTAGAATTCTGCATAAGAGAAGACCTTAATAAGCATGCACCTAGAGTTATGGGTGTTTTAGATCCGGTAAAATTGGTTATTACCAATTATGAAGATGGAAAAGAAGAATTACTAGAAACTGAAAATAATCCTGAGGATGAAAGTGCAGGAACAAGAGAAATTCCTTTTTCAAAAGAACTTTATATAGAACGGGAAGATTTTAAAGAAGAAGCAAATCGCAAATTCTTCAGGCTAACCCTCGGAAAAGAAGTAAGACTTAAGAGTGCTTATATTATTAAAGGGGAAAGTGTTGTTAAGGATGCGGAAGGAAATATTTCTGAAATTCACTGTACCTATGATCCTAAAAGCAAAAGTGGAAGTGGGAGTGAAGAATCTCTAAGAAAGGTTAAAGGAACGCTACACTGGGTTTCTGCTAAGCACGCTTTAAAAGCAGAAATAAGGTTGTATGACAGACTATTTACAGTAGAGGCTCCAGATGCAGATAAAGAAAAGGATTATCTAGACTTCATTAACCCAGATTCGTTAACAACCATTACTGGTTATGTTGAACCGAGTTTAAGAAATGCATCAGTTTCAGATAAGTTCCAATTTCAAAGAATAGGTTATTTCTGCGTAGATAAAGATTCAGCAGTAGAAAAATTGGTATTTAATAGAACAGTTACACTTAAAGATTCTTGGACTAAGAAAGATTAATCTAAATAATGCAGAACTATTTAAGAATACTTTAGGAAAGAAAGTTTAGATATTAACCGGTTATTAACAACGATTTCTTTAGGTTTAAGTTAATTTTGTAAGATAATTAACTAAAAAAAGATCAAATATTATGGCAAATACAGGAAGTACTTTACTTGCATTGGTAACCGGAGCCGCTATTGGAGCAGCTGTTGGATTGTTATATGCACCAGAAAGTGGTGATAAAACACGTAAAAAAATTACAAAGGAGTCTAAAAAAGCTCAAGATCAATTCAACCAAAAGTATAAAGAGACTTCTTCAAACTTATCTAGTAAAGCTAAAAAAGCGAGATACGATTTTGAAACACGTTTAGAAGAAACTCTATCTTCTGCTAGTTACAAAGCAGACGAGATATTATCTGCAATGGAATCTAAATTAGAGGATCTTAGAAAGCAAAATGCTAAATTACAGAAAGATGTAAAATCTGAGACTAACTCTAATACTCCAAATCAAGCAGTAGTTTAAGCGTATGGCATTTGAAAAACTAACCAATAGTATTAATAATTTAAATGATAATGTTCGGGAACTAGCCAAGAGCAGTGCCGATTATTATAAGTTAGACCTTTATAAAAAGGTTATGAAAGGGGCTATTTTCCTTATCAATCTTATGATCATTTGTTTTGTATGCTTATTGGTAGTTTCATTTTTATCAATAGCCGTTGCGATTAGTATAGGAGAGGCTTTAGGACATCTGAGCTATGGATATTATATTATGGGTGGTTTTTATGCCTTAATATTTATTCTATTCCGAATTTTTGGAAAGAAAAAGATAGAGAAGATCGTTCTTTTAAAATCTTCGAAAACTTTCTTTAACGATTAACCTTTAGTATGAAACAATATACCTCATTTGAAGAAATAGATAGAGATTTGAAGATTTTAAAGCTTCAAAATGAAATTGATAAGGAGGAGGTGAAGATTAATATTCATCATACCAAGGAAGCTTTGTCTCCCGTTTCTATGATTGGTGGAATGGTAAGTTCTGTATTTCAGAAAGCCATTGTATTAAAAGCGGTATCAAAGATATTTGGCGTTAAAAGAGTAGTTACTTCTAACTAGACTTTAATAAAATTATAAATCGGATATTCCATAAAGATCAGCATTGCTCTTCTTTAGGATTATCCGATTTTTTTATTAGTTATATTTCAGAATCTGTGCTATATCCAGACTCTGGTCTATCTCTTTTCTTCTTTTTGATCTCTATGCCTAATTGTGCATTCTTTTCTTTCATCGCTTCTCCAATCTGATTAGATGCTGTAAAAGATGCTATCATATTATTTAACATATCGCTACCAGCTTGAGGAGAATTAGGTAACAAAATAAGATTGCTATTAGTATGTTCACCTATAGATTGTAGGGTATCATAATGCTGAGTAACCACTATTAGTGCTGAAGCTTCTTGAGAATTTATACCTACGTTGTTAAGCACATCTACACTTTCTTCTAATCCTCTAGCTATCTCCCTCCTTTGATCTGCAATACCCTGACCTTGTAATCTTTTACTTTCTGCTTCTGCACGGGCTTTGGCTACAATTTTTATACGTTCTGCCTCTGCTACATATTCTGCAGCTACTTTCTCTCTTTCTGCTGCGTTAATTCTGTTCATAGCAGATTTTACCTGAGCATCTGGATCTATATCTGTTACAAGCGTTTTTATGATATCATAACCATAATCTTGCATGGCCTGATTAAGCTCACGCTTAACCGCAATAGCTATATCATCTTTACGTTCAAAAACATCATCTAGCTTCATTTTAGGAACTTCAGCTCTAACAACATCAAAAACATAGGAAGTTATTTGATCATGCGGACTTTCCAATTTATAAAAAGCATCATAAACATTGGTTTTGATAACCTGAAATTGCACAGAGATCTTTAATTTTACAAATACATCATCTTTAGTTTTAGTCTCTACCAAAACATCTAATTGTTGTACTTTTAAATTGATCCTTCCGGCTATCTGATCAATAACAGGTATCTTAAATTGTAAACCAGAGCTCCTAATAGCTTGGAATTTTCCAAAACGCTCTAATACTACAGAAGTTTGTTGCTTTACAGTAAAAATTCCTGTAAAAAGAATAATTATTGCCAAGACAACAACAATGGGGATAATAACAGCTTCAATCATAATTGCTTAAATATTTTAGAGGATTAAGATACTAATAATTGAGCTACATTTGAGATTTTAAAATCAGGCCCTTATGAAAATCTACAGCTATCTATTTTTATTATTTCTGCTATTAACGAGTATTAATATAAATGCTCAATATAAAAGAGACAGCTATAATAGGTTAGGGATACAAGCCGGTGTTACTTATGGAAGTTTAAATACTAAAAATTTCGCTACCACAGATAAAGTTAGTTATATGGCTGGTTTAACCACTCGTGCTAATTTTTACAACAATTTGATCATTATCTACGGTGTAAACTTTTTTGAATTCAATACCGGAATGTCTGTTATAGAACCTGCTAGTTCTAAGCTGGAAGAAATCGATTTTAAAGCCTCTGGAGTGCAATTAAATTTATTTCTAGGGCAGAAGTTGCTTGGAGAGCATTTAAGCATTGAGGGCGGGCCTATATTGCAAATAAATAGTAAATTAAAAACAGAAGATCAATATCAAGATCATCTAATGCAAGGTTATAATATACAAGCTTCAGATCTCGAAGATATTACTAAAGTGAATTTGAATTTTGCTGCTATGATCTCAGCTGGGTTTAGAGATGTAAAATTTTGGCTACAATATCAATATGGAATCACAAATAGTTTTGGTAATCTAGATGAAGAAATTATTAAAAATAAAGACTCCCGCATAACCGATCTCAATGCTCATTTAGGATTGGCTGCTGCAGGAGTAGTATTCTATTTTTAATAAGATTTAGTTCGCTTGTTGCGCAAATCTTATTCTTTTAATGGTTTCTTCTCTTCCTAATAAAAAGGCTATTTCAAATACATCTGGTCCTTGTAAAGATCCTACCAGAGCAAGGCGTAAAGGTTGCATTACTTTACCAAACCCAATTTCATTAGAAGTAATCCATTCTTTAATTTCAGTTCGAAGGTTCTCTGTAGTGTAAGGTTGAACTGAAGAAATTATCGTTATCAAATTATCTAAAATATCATTGGTATCTTCTTTCCATGCTTTTTTTGAAGCTTTTGGATCTAATAGGGTAGGAGCTATGAAGAAATAGCTGGAAAGATCCCAAAGATCGTCTACAAAAACTGCTCTTTCTTTAAGCAAAGAAACTATTTTAATTGTAAAATCTTCTTCAGATTTTACTCCTTTTGCCTCCAGTATTTTCTGAAATTGAGCAGCAAGTGTAGCATCATCTTGCAATTGAAGATAATGTTGTTGGAACCATTTAGTTTTTTCAGGATCGAATTTTGCACCAGACTTATGAACTCTTGAAAGCTCAAAAGCTGAAACCAATTCAGGTAAATTAAAAAATTCTTGTTCTGTTCCAGGATTCCAACCTAAAAAGCTTAACATATTTACCATGGCTTCCGGTAAATAATTTTCTTCTCTGTATCCCGAAGATATCTCTCCTGTTTTTGGATCTTTCCATTCTAGTGGAAACACAGGAAAGCCCATCTTATCTCCATCGCGCTTGCTCAACTTTCCCTTACCTTGAGGTTTCAATATTAAAGGTAAATGAGCAAATTTTGGAGCATTCCACCCTAAGGCTCTATACAATAGAACGTGCAAGGCAAGAGATGGCAGCCATTCTTCTCCTCTAATTACGTGGGTGATCTCCATTAAATGATCATCTACAATATTTGCAAGGTGATAGGTAGGTAAACCATCACTTTTAAATAAGACTTTATCATCTAAGATACTCGTATCTATTTCCATATTTCCACGAATCTCATCTGTTAACGCTAGCGTTTCTGCTTCAGGAGATTTAAATCTTACCACATAAGGCAAATTAGCATCTAGCTTCTTTTGCACTTCTTCTTTATCTAGAGCTAAAGAATTATCTAGCTTTAATCTGTTATGCCAATTGTATATAAAAGTCTTTCCTTGTTCTTCATGCTCTTTACGTTGCGCATCCAGAGCCTCGGGAGTGTCAAATGCGTAATAAGCATTTCCACTTTCAATTAATTTTTTTGCATAATCTTTATATAGATCTGCTCTTTCACTTTGTCTGTAAGGACCAAAACTCCCTTCTTTTCCTGGACCTTCATCGTAAGGAATTCCGCACCAGTTTAAAGAATCTATAATATATTGTTCTGCACCTTCTACAAACCTGTTCTGGTCTGTATCTTCTATTCTTAGAATGAAATCGCCATTATGTTTTTTGGCAAATAGATAATTATATAGAGCAGTCCTAATTCCACCTATATGCAATGGACCGGTTGGACTAGGAGCAAAACGAACTCGAACTTTAGTAGACATAAATACTGATTTTATTGGCAAAGGTAAGAGATTCTATGGGTTTTGCCATTTCTAAAGCACTTCTTCAGCCTAATTTGGTATTATTTTCTGTTATTGTGTCTTTCAGACTTTATGGAAAGAATATTGTAGTTTTATTAGCATGTAAGTCAAGCAGAAATGAACGATTTTAATATTCTTCAGAATAAACTAGTAGCATTCATTAAAAGATATTATTTAAATGAATTGCTGAAAGGGGCAATATTGTTCATTTCTATCTGGTTATTTTATTTCATAGCGGTGTTACTTCTTGAATATTTTCTTTGGTTAACACCGGACTATAGAAAATGGCTTTTTTTCATATCTATTGGGGTAACAATTATATTGCTTTATAAATTTGTTGCCGTACCTATTTTGAAACTTTTCAATTTATCTAAAGGTATAGATCTAATGGATGCCTCAAAGATTATAGGGAAATATTTTCCAGAGGTGAATGATAAGTTGTTGAACGTGCTGCAACTTCACAGATCTTCAGAACAGTCTGAACTATTATTAGCAAATATTGCTCAAAGATCTAAAGAATTAAAACCTGTCCCCTTTAAGTTGGCAGTAGATTTTAGAACAAATTTAAAGTACATAAAATACGCAGCCTTTCCTGTTATACTGATCTTAGGAATTTATATTTCCGGGAATATTTCATCAATTACAGAGAGCTATTCCAGAGTTATAGATTATAGAACTGCCTATCTACCACCTGCACCTTTTTCTTTTCATATTAATCAAGCAGATCTTAAAGTAGCGCAAGGAAGTGATTTGGAAATTCTTGTGAAAGTGGAAGGTAATGTACATCCAGAATTGGCGAGCATACATTACAATGGACAGGAATATCTTTTAAAAACTGATGGGACTGGAAATTTCACATTTAAATTTGAAGGAGTTGATGAGAATATAGATTTTTATATAAGTGCTAATCAGGTAAAAAGTCTACCGTATGAAATAGAGGTAATAGCGGTTCCTACTCTCACAGATTTTGAAATGAAGTTGGAATATCCAGGGTATTTAAATATTACTGATGAGATCTTAAAAGGTACTGGAAATGCAACACTACCGGAGGGTACAAAAGTTACGTGGGTTTTGAGAGCTAAGAAAACTGATGAAGTTAGGTTTGTGAGTTTAGATACTTCAAATCTATTTGCTAAAGAAGTAGATAATTTTAAATTATCTAAAATTGTAGTTGCAGATCTTCCTTACAAGATTACCACCTCTAATGCCGACTTTCTAGATCATGAAACTTTAGATTATAATATATCTGTAATTAAGGACCAATATCCTAAAATTGAAATTAAGACAAAAAGGGACAGTCTGAATAGGGAGCAATTATATTTCTTAGGAAAAGCTACAGATGATAACGGGATTTCTAATATATCTATGGTTTATTTTATTGAAAATCAGAAGTTAAAGCAGAAAAAAGTGACTATTCAAAATAATATTGGGAATATTATGCAATTCCCGTATGCTTTTCCAGGAAATTTAGAAATAGAAGAGGATGTAACTTATAATATTTATTTCGAAGTTATAGATAACGATGCAATCCATGGTGGTAAGAAAACAAGGAGTCAAATAATATCTTATAAGAGTATTTCTGAAAATGATAAGATTGAAGAAAACCTAAAGGCGCAACAAAAATCTATAGATAATATTTCTAGTAGTCTTAATAATCTGAAATCTTCTGAAGAAGAACTAAAGGAATTATCTAATGATCAAAGACAACAAAGAGATTTAAATTATAACGATCAAAAAAAGCTTGATGATTTTTTAAAGAGGCAAATGCAACAATCTGAAATGATAGAAAATTGTACAGATAAATTGAAATCATCTTTAGAGAATAGTAGTAGTACATCGCCGGAAAATGAAAAATTTAAGCAGGATCTTCAAGAAAGATTAGAAAGAAATGAAGAGCGGTTAAAAGAAAATGAAGCTTTAATGAAAGAGCTTGAAAAATATACCGAAAAGATCAGTACTGAAGAATTGGCTAAAAAATTAGAAGATCTCGCTAAACAGAACAAGGCTCAGAAAAGAAATATTGAACAACTACTAGAATTAACCAAGCGATATTATGTTCAGGAAAAAAATATAAAACTGGCAAACGATCTAGAAATTTTAGCAAGAGAGCAACAAAAGATTTCTGAGAATGATCTGAATAATTTAAAAGAAAATCAAGAGAAATTGTCAGAGCAATTTGATCAGTTTAAGAAGGAGATGGATTCTTTAGAAGTAGAAAATAAAAGTCTAAAAAAACCATTTGATATATCTAATCAGGATGGGGGAGAAGATGAGATCACAATAGATCAAAAAGAAGCAGTAGATAATTTAGAGCAAAAGGAAATTGGTCTTGCCAAGAAAAAACAGAAAGCTGCCGCAGAGAAAATGAAGGAGCTAAGTTCTAAAATGAGATCATCTCATAACTCTCAACAAGCACAAACCTTAAAAGCTAATGTAGAGAGTTTGAGGCAGGTATTAGATAATTTGATAAAATTCTCTTTTGAGCAGGAAGACCTTATGCTTTTATTTAAAAGTTATAGCAATAATGATCCTCTTTATGCGAAACAGCTAAGAAGGCAGCAGGTTTTAAAGCAACATTTTGAACATATTAATGATAGCTTATTTGCCTTGTCTTTGCAAAATCCAATGATGACAGAACAGATTAATGGAAAGTTGACTGACATTGATTTTAATATCAATAAATCTTTAGAACGATTGTCTGAGAATCAAGTTCCACAAGGAACCGCTAGTCAACAATATGTAATGGCAGATACCAATGAGTTAGCCAATATGCTTGGAGATATACTTTCTAATATGGAGCAACAGTTAAATCCTAGTTCTGGAGATGGTAATGACGGAGAAGGAATACAATTGCCAGATGTTATTCAATCCCAACAACAGTTACAACAGAAAATGCAACTAGGTATGGAGAAGGGTGAAGAAACTGGTAAAGATAAGAATGACGATACGGATAGTAAATCTGGCTTAATACAAGAGAAACTGAGTGGTGAGCTTTTTGATATATTCAAAGATCAGCAGAAATTAAAAAAACAGCTTTTGGAAAAGTTTAGAGAGAATGGGTTCGATAAGCGTGAATCAGATCTATTACTAGAGCTGGAGCAAATTGAAAATGATATTTTAGATAAGGGTTACAACGAAGAGACAAGAAAACGTATGGATAACATAACTCATCAATTAATGGAGCTACAAAATTCTGAATTGAGTCAGCAGGAAGATTCAAAAAGGAGTTCATCTTCAAATAGCATAGAGTACAATAACAACCCTAAAGATCAAATTGATAGGGCTAAAGAATATTTTAATTCAATTGATATTTTAAATAGACAAAGCTTACCTTTGCGCCAAATTTATAAGACGAAAGTAAAGGAGTATTTTGATGCAAGAGAAGATTAATTTTTATTCAGAAAATGATTTTGATTTAGAAGATCATAATCGTTATTCAAGCTGGTTGGAAAGGATAATTTTATCTGAAGATAAGAAGCTAGAAGAAATAAGTTATATATTTTGTGATGATGAATATCTTCTTAATATCAATCAGGAATACTTGGACCACGATACGTATACAGACATTATAACTTTTGATTATTGCGTGGGAAATATTCTGCAAGCAGATATCTATATTAGTACGGAACGTGTTAAGGAAAATGCTGAAAGTTTTCAAGTAGATTTCGACGAAGAATTAAGACGCGTGTTGTCTCATGGTATTCTACATTTATGTGGTTATAAGGATAAAACAGTTTCTCAGGCAGAGATCATGCGTGGTAAAGAAGAGGAAAAAATGAAATTGTTCCACGTGGAACAATCATAAAGAAAGAGATATTATGTTTGAAGAATATGATGTTATAGTTGTTGGTGCAGGACATGCTGGAAGTGAAGCTGCCGCTGCTGCCGCTAACTTAGGTTCTAAAACCTTATTGGTTACAATGAATCTTCAAAATATTGCACAGATGAGCTGTAATCCTGCCATGGGTGGGATTGCAAAAGGGCAAATTGTGCGGGAGATTGATGCTCTTGGAGGATATAGTGGATTGGTTAGTGATACCAGTGCAATTCAATTTAAGATGCTTAATAAATCTAAGGGTCCGGCAATGTGGAGCCCAAGAGTGCAGAGTGATAGAATGATGTTTGCAGAGCACTGGAGATTGCGTTTAGAACAAACAAAAAATCTCGATTTTTATCAAGAAATGGTATCGGGTTTAATTGTGGAAGGAGATACTGTTGTAGGGATAAGAACTTCTTTAGGGCTAGAAATAAGAGCCAAATCTGTAGTTCTTACCAATGGAACTTTTTTGAATGGATTAATTCATATTGGAGATAAGAACTTTGGTGGTGGTAGATCTGGAGAAAGAGCGGCGACTGGAATTACAGAAGAATTAGTTAATCTTGGCTTTGAAGCAGGAAGAATGAAAACTGGAACTCCTCCTAGAGTAGATGGAAGATCTTTAGATTATTCTAAAATGGTGGAACAACCAGGTGATGAAATTCCTTCTAAATTTTCATACTTAGATGACACAAGGCCATTACAAAAACAACGTTCTTGTTATATGACGTATACCTCAAATGAGGTGCATGAGATTTTGAAAGAAGGTTTTGATCGTTCTCCAATGTTTAATGGTAGAATTAAAAGCTTAGGTCCGCGTTACTGTCCTTCTATAGAAGATAAAATAAATAGATTCGCCGATAGAGATAGACATCAACTATTTATTGAACCGGAAGGTTGGAAAACGTGCGAGGTTTATGTGAATGGATTTTCTACATCTTTACCAGAAGACGTACAATTTAAAGCCTTAAAATCTGTAGCCGGATTTGAGAATGTAAAATTCTTTAGACCTGGATACGCAATAGAATATGATTATTTTCCACCTACGCAATTAATGCATACCCTGGAAACTAAATTGGTAAACGGTTTATACTTTGCTGGGCAGATTAATGGTACTACAGGATATGAAGAAGCTGCTTCCCAAGGAATGATGGCAGGAATGAATGCCGCGCTAAAAGTTCAAGAAAAGGATCCTTTTATCTTAAAGAGGGATGAAGCGTATATTGGAGTTTTAGTAGATGATCTTATTACAAAGGGTACAGAAGAGCCATATAGAATGTTTACATCAAGAGCAGAATATCGCACATTGCTAAGGCAAGATAATGCCGATTTTAGATTGACTGAAAAGTCTTTTAATATTGGATTAGCAAGTGAAAAGAGAATGCGTAAAATGGAAGAGAAGAAAGACAAGTCTCTAAAATTTGTAGAATTCTTAAAAGATACCAGTGTAGATCATGAGATTGCGAACGTAGTTTTAGAAGATAAAGATTCTGCATTAATGAAGCAAAATGATAAGATCTTTAAGATCTTTTCTCGACCTAATATTACCATGCGGGATGTGCAAACTTTTCCGGGAGTTCAGGAATTTATTGATAATAATGAATTGAACGAAGAAATGTTGGAACAAACAGAAATCCAGGTAAAGTATTCTGGTTATATAGATAAGGAAAAGAACAATGCAGATAAGCTTCATAGATTAGAAGATATTAAGATTCCTATGAATTACGATTATTCTAATATAAAGTCGATGTCTTTTGAAGCACGCGAAAAATTGAATAAGATACAGCCCATAACAGTATCTCAAGCCTCACGAATAAGCGGGGTTAGTCCTAGCGATATTTCGGTTCTTTTGGTTTATATGGGTAGATAAAATTTGCGTTGTTCCACGTGGAACTATTTGAAAAACGATAATATTTAACGACATAAATACGCTTATATTTTAAAAATCTTGGAGGAGCAATATTTACTATCATCACAAAGGAAAATTCTTACCTGCAAAGATCATACGGTAAGTGGGGAAAATTTTGATCTTCTTTTAGATGAAGATTCTGAAATGTTGGTTACCTACCCAAGGCCAGATAAACGAGTTCTTTCTAATTATTATAGAAGTGAAGCTTACATCTCTCATACAGATTCTTCCTCAAGCTTAAAAGATAAGATCTATCAAAGCGTAAAGAAATTTATGCTTCAAAAGAAACTGAAATGGATAAATAAGAAATTTCCACAAAAGGGAAAACTCTTAGATATTGGAGCAGGCACCGGAGATTTTTTGGCACTTGCTAAATTAGATGGATGGAAGGTAAAAGGAATTGAACCAGAAATTTCAGCAAGAAAAAAAGCTGAGGAAAAAGGAGTGAAGCTTTTTGCAGATTCTTCTCATTTTAAATCTGAAAAATTTGACGTTATAACTATGTGGCATGTACTTGAACATGTTCCGGATCTTAAAGCGCAGGTTATAGAATTAGAGACGCTCCAAAAAAAAGATGGCCTTTTAATAATTGCAGTTCCAAATTATAAAAGCTACGATGCATCATATTATAAAGAATTTTGGGCAGCTTATGATGTTCCAAGGCATTTATGGCATTTCTCTAGAAATAGTTTTAAATCTGTATTTAGTGGAACTTCATTTAAACAATCAGATTCCAAACCACTAATTTTCGATTCATATTATGTAAGCTTACTTTCAGAGAAATATAAAACTGGAAATTACAATTTTTTAAAAGCACTCTATATTGGATATATTTCCAATTCAAAAGCAAAATCATCTTCAGAGTATTCTTCAATTGCTTATTTCTTCAGAAAAAGGAGTTAGAATCTTAAATAAGGCGTTTTAAGCGAGTTTCCGTACCATCAGTGGTAAAGATTAAGGAATATATTTTGTTATCTCTTAAATCTCAGCTAATGAGTCGAATTTTTATTGTAAAATCTTATGGTTTCTATAATTTTTATAAGTTTTTCTTATAATCATGAATCCGAATTTTTTTTTCAATTATTACTGAGTTACTTTATTACTTTTGCGTGAATCTAAATTTAAACTAGAATGAAAAAATTACTATTGGTTGTTTTATTGGCAGCCGGACTTACAAGTTGTAATGAACAGAAAACAGCTTATGTAGATACTTCAAAATTAATTCAGGAGTATAAAGAGATGAAAGAGGTGGAAGCAGAATTCACAGCTAAGTCTGATAGTATTAAAGGTGAGTTAGATACTATGGCACAAGATTTCCAAAGAGAAGTTGAAGATTACCAGTCAAACATGAATAGTATGTCTGTAGATAAAAGAAAAGAAGTTGAACAAACTTTAATGCGTAAGCAACAAATGATTCAGCAACAACAGCAAATGAGAGGGAATCAATTACGTGAAGAAAGTGATACTGTTATAGACTCTATCGTTTCTAAAGTTAAAGGATATGTGAAAGACTATGGAAAAGATAATGGATACACTTATATCTTTGGTTCTAATGAATCTGCTAACATTATGTATGCTAAAGATGGGTTGGATATCACAGAAGAGATCTTAGAAAAACTTAATGCTGAGTACAAGAAATAGTATTTACGCTCTCAAATAAAAAAGGCTGCAATTTTAATTGCAGCCTTTTTTATTATTTAAATTTGAGAATTAAGACATGATATAAACTCCTAATATCACAACTATAAAATATCCTGTTAAGGTGAATGCCCCTGCATAATCTTTGGCAACACGTTGTCCAAAAAGCAACATTAATAGCGTTAGGGCAGCCAATACGCAGGCGTATAATCCCATAATTACATTGCCATATAATAAGATCTGAGCGATCCCTATAATAGATAATATTCCGGTAATAACTTCTATTACTAGTATGATACCTACCATTACAGGTACCTGACCAGACAAGAACGTTTTTGAAAAATGTTCTTTTAACCAAGCTATATTACCTTGCCAGTCTACCATCTTATCTATCCCAGATTGAAGGAACGTTATTAAAACAAAGATTAGAATTAGAATTTCTGTTACGTATGCGTGAAAGTTTTCCATGAGTTTATAGTTAATCAATTTTAGTATGAAGTAATCTGGTTAGTTTAATAGAAAGATCTGTAAGTACAATTTTTGCATTCCCATTTCTTTCAATATGATATAAGGCATCATCTAATTCCTGAGTAATGGAAATAATGTTGGCACCATGAATAAAAGGAGCAAATTTTTCTAATTTAAATCCTGCAGTTTTAGGCTGCATATATACCAGCGCGTCTGCTTTATAATTCATTAAAAGCGCTTGTCTGAAAAAGTCCAGACAATATAATAAAAAGCTTTTTTGAGTTTCTCTTCCAGAACCAGCCAATTCATTACTCCAATCTATAAGATCGTGTATTGCAGCTTTATTTCCTTTTGCTCTAAATGCACTTCTGATCCAGGTGATGAACCACTTTTCAAAAACATCTTCAGAAGAGTCTTGCTGTATGAGATGCAGGGCGTTTGCATAATTTCCGTTAGCTTGGACCGCTATTTTCTTAGCAGCCAGAGCATCCATACCTTCCGAAGCAATAAGTTTTTCTGTAATTACTGCTTCAGCAATAGGAGGAAACCGCAATATTTGACACCTAGATCTAATGGTTTGAATGATCTGCTCTTCATCTTCAGCTATTAAAAGAAAAACCGTTTTCTCTGGTGGCTCTTCAATTAACTTCAACAATTTATTAGAGCTAGACGTATTCATCTTGTCTGCCATCCAGATGATCATGATCTTGAACCCACCTTCATAAGACTTTAGCGATAAAGATTTCACTATTTCCAAAGCTTCATCTACCCCTATTTGTCCCTGCTTATTTTCTATCCCTAATTTCTGATACCAATCGAATAGACTACCATATGGAGATTCTTTTACGAATGCTCTCCATTCTTCCATAAAATGATTAGAGACAGGATGAGATTTTATCTTATCATTAGTAGCTACAGGAAAAACAAAGTGAAGATCTGGATGAGAAAGATTTTTAAATCTGGAATTACAAGAAGGATTATCAGAATTTTCTGATCCAACATTATTGCACAGAATATACTGTGCGTAGGCTATAGCCATAGGTAGAATACCACTACCATGATTACCAACAAAAAGCTGAGCATGAGGTATTCTACCCCTGTCTGCTGTGGTTGTTAGATGATTTTTTATATGTGGTAAACCTAGGACTTCAGAAAAAAGCATGAGCAAAGATAAAATTAATCTGCACTTTTATATCTTAAGAAAAATTTATATTTGTGATATAAACATTGACCATGAAAACACTAGACGACTATAATTTTAAACATAAGAAAGCATTAATTAGAGTAGATTTTAATGTACCTATCAATAAAGAAGGAGAGGTAGATGATGCTACAAGAATTGAAGCTGCAAAACCTACAATCATAAAGATTCTGGAAGATGGCGGAAGCGTTATCCTTATGTCTCATATGGGTAGACCAAAAGCTCAGGAAGCAGAATTTTCTTTAGAGCGCATTAAAGATAAAGTTTCTGAAGTTATTGGAGTAGAAGTAAAATTTGTTTCAGATTGTGTTGGAGAGGTAGCAGAGACTGCAGCTCAAAATCTTCAATCTGGAGAAGTATTGTTATTAGAAAATCTCAGGTTTCATGAAGAGGAAACCAATGGAGATGATGAATTTGCTAAACAACTTTCAAAATTAGGAGATATCTATGTAAATGATGCTTTCGGAACCGCTCATAGAGCGCATGCCTCTACTACCATTGTTTCAAAGTATTTTGATGATAAATGTTTTGGATACCTATTACAAAAGGAAATAGAGAGTTTAAATAAAGTATTAAAATCTGCAGAAAAACCTGTGACTGCCATTCTTGGAGGAGCAAAGGTTTCGTCTAAAATTACCGTTATTGAGAATATTCTTGAAAAAGTAGATCATCTTATAGTTGGAGGTGGAATGGCTTTTACATTTGTGAAAGCACAAGGTGGAAATGTAGGTGATTCTTTAGTAGAAGATGATAAATTAGAATTGGCTTTAGAGATATTAAAATCTGCAAAGGAGAAAGGTGTAGAAATTCATTTACCGGTAGACTCTGTAATTGCAGATAGTTTTTCTGAAACCGCTAAGACAGATGTAAGACCTACTAAAGATATTCCAGAAGGTTGGATGGGTCTTGATGCTGGACCAGAAACCATTAAGAATTTCTCTGAGGTAATATTAAAATCCAAAACCATTCTTTGGAATGGGCCAGTTGGTGTTTTTGAAATGGACGCTTTTTCTAATGGAACCATTCAAATTGGAAAAGCAATTGGAGAGGCTACAAAA
This sequence comes from Gillisia sp. Hel1_33_143, assembly GCF_900104765.1. Lineage (GTDB taxonomy): Bacteria > Bacteroidota > Bacteroidia > Flavobacteriales > Flavobacteriaceae > Gillisia. The sequence goes on along the minus strand of NZ_LT629737.1, from coordinate 940,343 downwards.
AATGGTGCTTTCTCATTAGTGGGAGGAGGGGATTCTGTTTCTGCTGTTAAAAAATTCAATCTTGAAAATGATATGAGCTACGTTTCTACGGGTGGTGGCGCCATGTTGGAGATGCTAGAGGGAAAATCATTACCCGGAATCGATGCTATTTTAAATAAGTAGGCACGAAAAATGATGAAAGTTCGTTTTTGTTTAATAATGTGATGATTATGAAAAAAACACTCTCACTCCTAATGATGTTTGCTTTTTTTGGTGGCTGGGCACAGCAAGGACCAAAGAATACTCCGCAATCTAAAACACAGGCTAAAAAAGCTAATTTTAGAGTACAGGTATTTAAGAAAACAGACACAAGTGATATAAAAATATTAAATCCAGATCCAGAATTTAAGAACAGGCTTCCAATTGGTGCTAAGATAAATAAGGCAGATCTTGTTAATCTTAAAGATCTACCTAAAGCAGCGGTAATAGATTCTGTTTGGAAATCAGAATTATTAAATTCTGATCTGTTTGAAAATATGCAACGTGAGATCCAAAAGCAGGATTACTCGGATGTTGTTTATAAAGATCTTCCAACAGATACTTTAAAGGCTAGACTTGCTAAGTTGAATGCCAGAACACCTTTTAACGTTGAATACAATCCAATGTTGGAGAGCGTTATTAAGTCTTATCTAAAAAGAAATAAGAAGTCTATGGAACGTCTTATGGCGTTAAGTACGTACTACTTTCCAATGTTCGAACAGCAATTGGATAGATTTGATGTTCCTTTGGAGATTAAATACCTAGCCATAGTAGAATCTGCTTTAAACCCAAGAGCAAAATCCCATATGGGAGCAACTGGTTTATGGCAATTTATGTTTACTACAGGAAAGATGCATGGCTTAGATGTAAGTTCTTATGTAGATGAGCGTATGGACCCGATAATGGCTACAGAAGCGGCTGTTAAATACCTTTCTAGTCTTTATAAGACCTTTGGAGATTGGGATTTGGTTCTTGCGTCTTATAATTCCGGACCTGGAAATGTTTCAAAAGCTATTAGAAGGAGTGGTGGGTCTACCAACTATTGGAAATTAAGACCATATCTTCCACGTGAAACAGCTGGTTATGTTCCAGCATTCTTGGCTACAATGTATCTTTTTGAATATGCTAAAGAACATGATTTTCAACCTAGTAATCCTGATGTAGCCTTTTTTGAAACAGATACGCTTCATGTAAAGCAACTGCTTACGTTTGATCAGATCTCAAATGTTACCGGAGTTGAGAAAGACATGTTAGAATTTTTAAACCCTAGTTACAAGTTGAATATCATTCCATTTGTGGAAGATGAAAAATATGCGCTACGCTTGCCAAGAGCCAGTGTTGGAGTGTTTGTGAATAATGAAGATGCTATCTATAATTTTGCGAAGACAGAGATCACCGAAGCTAAAAAGGAGCTGCCTAGATTTGTAGAAGCAGAAGATAAAGTTAGATATAGAGTTAAGAGTGGCGATTATCTAGGAAAGATCGCTCAAAAATATGGAGTTGCTATAACTAGCATTAGAAGCTGGAATAATATTAGAGGTAATAATTTGAAAGTTGGTCAATACCTTACAATATATCCTAGAAAATCTGTTTCAAATACTAGTAAAAAGCAACAGGTTGCCCAGCAATCTTCTACTCCAAAATCTTATACGGTAAAGAATGGCGATTCTCTTTGGAGCATTTCAAATAAGTTTCCTGGAGTTTCGGTACAGAATTTGAGGGCTTGGAATAGTATAACCAGTACAAATCTAAAACCAGGAACAGTCCTAAAGCTTTCTAAAAGCTAGGTCTGTTTTCATAACAAACTCTCTATGAAGAATATTTTATTCTTAGCTGTATTTCTCACCGCCGTATTATCAGGATGTAATTCTGAAAAGAAAGACAAGATTATCCTTACAAGCTCTTCTGGGAACATTAATAGTGTTTCTGTTATTGTAGACAATGAATTATGGGAAGGATCTATTGGAGAATCACTTCGAAATACCCTGGCAGCACCTGTAGATGGGCTTCCACAAGAAGAGCCTCTTTTTTCATTGAACCAAATGCCACAACAGTCTTTTGAAGGCTTTGTGAGACAGAATAGATTATTTGTAAAGATAGAAAAAGGAAAAGAGGCGGGATTTAAAATATTTAAAGATCCATATGCACACCCTCAAATAGGAGTTGTTATATCCGGTCAAAATTCGCAAGAAATCGTAGACCAGATCTCAGAAAATTCTGAGTCGTTAATAAAGGTTTTAAAGAATACTGAAATTACTGAAAAGCAACGCAGAATTAGAAAATCTCTGAAAGACGATGATAAATTGGAGGACCAGTTTGGAATTTCTATGAAATTTCCAACCGCCTATAGGTATGCGATAGAAGATAAAAAGTTCTTTTGGATAAGAAAGGATATTCCAAAAGGTAATATTGAGATTATGGTTTATGAAGTGCCTTTAAGTGCAATAGATAAAGATACTAATGTAGTTGGGCAAATCATTAAAATGAGAGATTCTATTGGAAAATCTCGAGTTCCAGGTCGTTTGGATGGCAGTTACATGATCACAGAAGAAGCGTACGCTCCTTATCTATTCAATTCTGAGATCGATGGGAAGTTTGCTTATGAAACTAAAGGTACTTGGGAGGTTAAAAACGATTTTATGGCTGGGCCATTTATCAATTATGCAGTGAGAGATACGGCCAACAATAGATATATTATTCTGGAAGGATTTGCTTTTTCTCCGGCATCAGCAAAAAGAGATAACATGTTTGAACTTGAAGCGATATTGAAATCGGTTAAATTTCAATAATCAAAATAAAGAGTAATAAAAAAGCCCAATTTTAATTGGGCTTTTTTAATATTTTAAAGATATAAATGTCGAATTAGTTGTTATCGCCAGATACCTTTTTGCTTTCATCTGTAGTAGTTTGAGAAGTTGTATTATCATCATCTTTAGATGCGTCTTTAAATTCTTTTATACCACTTCCAAGACCTCTCATCAGTTCAGGTATTTTGCGACCTCCAAATAAAAGCAATACTACTATCACAATTAAGATGATTTGAGGTGCTCCTATAACTAAAGGTAAAAATAGTGCGTTCATAATTAAAAATTTAGTTGTTACAAACTTAGTAAGAAAACATTAATATAAACGTTTACAACTTATAAAATAGTATAAATTTAACTTTATGCTATCTTTGTAAATGCAGTATCTACTATGAAACAATCAAATAAGAATAAAAAGAAATTCGCTAAGAAATTGCTGCACAAATATCGATTGGTGGTGCTTAACGAAGATACCTTTGAAGAGAGGCTATCTTTTAAGCTTACCAAATTGAATGTGTTTGTAGCGGTAACGCTTAGTGCTATCATCCTTATTGCCGGAACCACGTTTCTTATAGCCTTTACAGGACTTAGAGAGTATATTCCGGGCTATTCTTCTGCAGCTCTAAAAAAGCAAGCGACAGAATTGGCATTTAAGACAGATTCGCTTCAAACAGCATTAGTGTTGAACAATCAATACTATGCGTCTATTAGAAAAGTTTTAAATGGAGATCTAGAACCGGGTAATCTTAATAAAGATTCTTTGCCCAAAACGATTACTAGTGATCCATTAATGCTTGATCTAAGCCCCTCTAAGGCAGATTCACTTCTACGAGATGAGGTTGCTCAGGAAGATAAATACAATGTATTAGAATCTGCAGGTTCTGCAATGAATTTCGCCCTATTTCCTCCGGTAAAGGGTCCTATTTCAGCAAATTATAAATTAAAAAGCAAACATTTTGCGGTAGATGTAGTGGTTGCTAAGAACGCACCCGTAAAGGCAGTGGCAGACGGACGAGTGATTTTTGCTGAATGGAGTGCAGGAACCGGATACGTAATGATCGTTGAGCATGATTTTGGACTTATTTCTGTATACAAGCACAACTCTTCACTTACTAAAGAGCAAGGAGATTTTGTGCGTGCAGGAGAAGTTATAGCTACAGCCGGATCTACCGGAGAATTAACAACCGGACCACATTTACATTTTGAACTTTGGAAAGAAGGAAACCCTGTAAATCCTACAGATTATATCGATTTTGATTAATAACCTATGTCTATAAAATCATTCTCCGCAAAGATTTTTGCGTACTATATTAGAAAGAAAATCAACAAATGGGCTTCAAATCCAATAGAAGTTCAGGAAGAGGTTTTTAAAGATCTTATTCACAAAGCAGCTTCTACAAAGTTTGGTAAAGATCATGACTTTAGTAGCATTAAGAGCTATCAGGATTTTGCTAAAAAGGTTCCTGTTAGAGATTATGAAGAATTACGGTTTTATGTAGATAAGATGGTGGCGGGAGAAGAAGATATTCTTTGGCCCGGAAAGCCGCTTTATTATGCTAAAACATCTGGAACTACCAGTGGGGCAAAATACATCCCTCTTACCAAAGAATCTATGCCAACCCATATTAACGCTGCAAGAAATGCGATTCTATGTTATATTGCAGAGACAGGAAATACAAAGTTTGTAGATGGTAAAATGATATTTCTACAGGGAAGTCCAGAATTACACGAGAAAAATGGAGTTAAACTCGGGAGGCTTTCAGGGATTGTGGCTCATTACGTTCCGGCATATCTTCAGAAGAACAGAATGCCAACTTTAAAAACCAATTGCATAGAAGATTGGGAGAAAAAAGTAGATGCTATAGTAGAAGAGACCAAAGGAGAAGATATGACCGTTATTAGCGGGATACCTTCTTGGGTACAGATGTATTTTGAAAGGCTTCAGCAAAAAACAGGACAGAAGGTTGGAGATCTATTTAAGAATTTTAACTTATTTATCTACGGGGGAGTTAATTATGAACCGTATCGTGCAAAATTTGAAAATCTTATAGGTAGAAAAGTAGATAGTATTGAGCTTTACCCGGCATCTGAAGGTTTCTTTGCTTTTCAAGATCTGCAAAAAGATAAAGGAATGCTCCTTCAGCTAAACTCCGGTATATTCTATGAATTTATCAAAGCTGATGAGTTTTTTGAAGAAAAACCTAAAAGGTTAACCATTGCGGAGGTTGAGGTTGGTATTAATTATGTAATGATTGTATCTACCACAGCAGGACTATGGGCTTATAATTTGGGAGATACTATTCAGTTTACATCTCTTAAACCTTTCAAAGTTATTGTCTCAGGACGGATAAAGCATTTTATTTCTGCTTTTGGAGAACATGTTATTGCTAAAGAGGTAGAATATGCCATGCAGACGGCTACAGAAGCTACTGGCGCAAGAATCACAGAGTTTACCGTAGCACCTCAAATTACTCCTGAAGGAGAACAATTACCATATCATGAATGGTTTGTAGAGTTTGAGAAAGAGCCGTCTAATATGAAGGAATTTGTAGAAATACTAGATAAGACGCTCCAAGAACAAAATTCTTATTATCTAGATCTAAAGGAAGGAAATATTCTTCAGACCTTAAAAATTAGAAAAATGCCCGAAAATGGATTTCAGGATTATATGAAATCTATTGGGAAATTAGGCGGACAAAACAAATTACCAAGATTATCTAATGATAGAAATATTGCAGATAAACTGGAACTAATATTAAAATCAAGTACAAGCATATGATCAACTTAAAACAATTAGGCCGCACCCGCGCACAAGAAAGCACTCATGCTATTGAGAGAATGTATATTACCATGAGACACTTGTTTAACAGGGGTTTTTACAAACCTATGGGTGTTTCCGGAGAAACATTACGCGAATCTTTACTAACACTTCGCCCAGAGATCTACGGTACTATTGCAGATGAAAAAGTTGAATTAGACGGACTTCTATATGTTATAGACAGACTTCCAAAAGGAATTGAAGAATGTAGATTTATTAATCTTACCAGTGATGAAGGGTATGCAAACTCCCACTTTAAGCCTATAGTTCCTCCAAAAAGAAGAAGAAATTGCTATAGAATTGATGAGGAGCAAATGAATATTGAGATCACTCGTGGAAGATCTGAGATCTATGATATACTAACGCACCTTACCTTTCTTTTTGTTGAATCTCATAAAATTATGAGAAGAGTTATTATAGATGAAGAGGGCAATGTTACCAGAGATTGGAAAAAACTGGAAGCCGCTGTTCAAAAACCACAATTAGATCAGATAGAGAGAGAAATTGCACTTACACATACCTCTAATATTCTGGGAAGAACTTTCAAAGAAGTAACTACATTATATCCAAAATTCATGTTGCCGGAGAACGAAGAGCGTTTTCTTCATATTATTTATTGGTTAGGTAAATTGGCAATGGATGAAACTATCAATAACAATAAGCGTATAGTAACATTTAGTCCGGTACTAAGAGAGCGTTTAGGGCATCACATTCATGGAGAGATCTGGGCAGATGGTATAAAGAAGCATTTATTAGAAAATAACTTGATGCATAGGCCAATTCATATTATTAGTGCCAATATGCACAGTGTGATGAATACCATTTTTACTCCTGAAGCTTTAGAAGAAGAACTAAAACAAAAAGGAGCGATGGAGCTTTATGAAAATTTAAGCGACAGTGGTAACGGGCAATTACGTAGTAAAGTTATGAAGGTAGCTCTGGAAAACGGAATGAAATTTCTTGAAGATACCAGTGGTACTAATATAGACGTTCAGGTATTTGATACTGCAAAACTGAAGCAAGGTTTTAGAAATCCAGATTTTGTAGGGAAGATAGAAGATGAGAAACCGGTATTGGTAGTAATGGATTATGCTTTTGGAGAGCAGGCTTATGAGACTATGGATGAGCTTTTAAAGCCTTATAATATTGAAGAGAACGAGATACATATGAATGTTGCCTCAATTTCTATTATGGGTAAGGCCGGTATTTTATATGGAGGTAAAGGAGATATCATGATACCATCTGCTCACCTATTTGAAGGAACTGCAGATAACTATCCATTTGTGAATGAGCTTAAAAAATCTGATCTTGAGGGTAACGGTATTAAAGTGGTAGATGGTTCCATGATCACCGTTCTAGGAACTTCCCTTCAGAATAAAGATATCTTAAAATTCTTTCAAGAATCTACCTGGAATGTGGTGGGTCTGGAAATGGAAGGTGTTCATTACCAAAAAGCAATTCAGGCCGCTTCTAAGTTAAGAGGTAGCATTAGCGAAGATGTAAAGGTGAGATATGCTTATTATGCATCAGATAATCCACTAGAAACAGGTAGTACTTTGGCTTCAGGAGGGTTGGGAACCACCGGTGTTAAGCCTACGTATTTAATTACAGAGAAGATCTTAGAACAAATTTTCAATTCTTAATAGAACTCCATGAAATTTGAAAAAACTCCGCTAAAGGATTGTTTTCTTTTTACTCCAGATATGTTTCCAGATCATAGAGGCGTCTTTTCTGAAAGCTTCCACAAAAAGAAGTTTAAAGAAGCTACAGGTCTGGAAATAGATTTTGTTCAGGATAATCAATCTGTTTCAAAAAAAGGAGTGTTGAGAGGTCTGCATTTTCAAGAAGGAGATCATGCTCAGGCAAAATTAGTGCGAGTTATTTATGGGGAAGTGTTAGATGTTGTGGTAGATCTTAGGCCAGATTCCTCCAAATTTAGATCTCATTTTTCTGTTATTTTAAATGATAAGAATCAACATCAGTTATTTATTCCACAAGGATTTGCACATGGGTTTATAACCTTGTCTGAAACTTCTGTTTTTTTATATAAGTGTGATAGATTTTACTCACCAGGTTCTGAATCTGGAATAATTTATAATGATAAAGATCTGGCTATAGACTGGATCTTACCGGAAAGCGAAATGATCCTTTCTGAAAAAGACACTAAATTACCTACACTTCAAGATCTATACAAATGAAGACAGTATTAGTAACCGGAGCTTCTGGGCAGTTAGGCCAATGTATTCAGAAATTAGCAGAGCAAGAGAATACCATAGATTGGCTTTTTTTTGATTCTTCTGAAATTGATATTACTTCCAATTTAGATCTACAGGCCTGTTTTACGAGTAAAAGAATTGATTACTGTATTAACTGTGCCGCATACACCAATGTGGAAAAAGCAGAAATCGAAAAAGAGAAAGCATTTTCTATAAATGCAGAAGCTGTAAAGAATCTAGCTATTAAATGCCGCGAGAATAGAACGGTGCTAATACATATTTCTACAGATTATGTGTTTGATGGAAAAGCAGATCAACCTTATAAGGAAACAGATTCCACCAATCCTATAAATGTTTACGGTGCTTCAAAATTAAAAGGAGAAGCTTACATTCAAGAGTTGTTACATGAATATTTTATTTTTAGAACCTCCTGGTTATATTCGGAATTTGGTCATAACTTTTTTAAGACCATCCTTAATAAAGTTGAAGAAAGATCAACAATAAATATCACTCCAGAACAAATAGGAACTCCAGCCAATGCTAATGATTTGGCTGAATTAATTTTGCAGGTAATTTTAAAAAAGAACGGAAATTCAGGTTTATATCATTTTAGTAATGCTGGAGAGACTTCCTGGTACGGATTTGCAGAAGAGATTTTAAAAATTTCTGGAAATTTAGATAGAGTGCAGCTTAATAGCGATAGTTCTTATAAAACAATTGCAGCAAGGCCAGAATATAGTGTAATGAGCAAGCAGAAACTTATTGAGAATCTCCATTACACTCCAAAGTCTTGGCAAGTATCGCTTTTAGAACTTTATAAAAGTTTCAAAGCATAATTTTTCTCTAATTTTAGCATCTAATTAAAGCTACATGGCAAAGAAGATATTGATTACCGGAGCAGCCGGATTTTTAGGTTCTCATTTATCAGATAGGTTTATCAAGGAGGGTTATCAGGTTATCGGGATGGATAATTTGATCACCGGAGATATGAAAAATATAGAACACCTTATAAATGAGCCAAATTTTGAGTTCGTTCATTACGATGTTACAAAATATGTACACGTACCCGGAAAATTAGACTATATCCTGCATTTTGCATCTCCTGCCAGCCCAATAGATTATTTAAAGATCCCAATTCAAACTTTAAAGGTGGGGTCTATTGGTATATTTCATCTTTTAGGATTAGCTAAAGAAAAGAATGCGCGATTGTTAATAGCATCTACCTCAGAAGTTTATGGAGATCCTTTAGTACATCCACAAACCGAGGATTATTATGGAAATGTAAATTCTATAGGCCCTCGTGGAGTTTATGATGAAGCCAAGCGATTTCAAGAATCTATGACCATGGCTTATCATCGTTTTCATGGTTTGGAGACCAGAATTGCCAGAATTTTCAATACTTATGGGCCAAGAATGAGATTAAATGATGGGCGCGTTATACCTGCATTTATTGGTCAGGCACTTAGAGGTGAGAATTTGACTGTTTTTGGGGATGGGCAGCAAACTCGTTCTTTTTGTTATGTAGATGATCAGGTAGAAGGTATCTATAGATTGTTATTAAGCGATTACAGCGAACCGGTAAATATTGGTAATCCTGAAGAAATTACTATTAAAGATTTTGCTGAAGAGATCATAAAATTGACCAATACAGATCAAAAGATAGTTTATAAGGAACTTCCGGAAGATGATCCTTTACAACGCCAGCCAGATATTACCAGAGCTAAAGAGATCTTGGGGTGGGAGCCAAAGGTTTCTAGAAGTAAGGGAATGAAGATCACCTATGATTATTTTAAGAACCTTACACAGGAGGAATTATTTAAGAGTGAACACAAAGACTTCTCCAAACATATAAAGCGCTAAAACACCCTTAAATGAACAGTGAAGCTCTAGTTTCCATAATTATGCCTTGTTATAATTCTTCGGCATTTATAGAAGAGGCTATTAAATCTGTTCAGCAACAAACCTATAAGAATTGGGAATTATGGGTAATAGATGATTTTTCTAAAGATCATACCAAAGAACGCGTAGAGAATCTAATGATCTTAGATAAGCGTATTAATTTACTAAATAATACTTCCAATTTAGGTACCGGAGCCGCTAGAAATAAAGGAATAGAAGCTGCTAATGGAACTTATATAGCGTTTTTAGATGCAGATGATCTTTGGCATGCTAATAAGTTACAACTGCAGTTAGATTTTATGCAAACACATGATCTTGTGGTGACTTTTTCAAGCTATAAACTAATATCCGAGAATGGTGAAGAAACCGGTGAAAAGGTACAGGCACTCGCTGTATTGACTTATCAGAAATTACTGAAATCTAATTACATTGGGAATCTAACCGGAATTTACAATGCACATAAATTAGGAAAGGTTTATGCTCCTTTGCTTAGAAAGAGACAAGATTGGGCACTTTGGTTGAGCATATTGAAGCAAATAGGTGAAACTAAAGGTATGGATGAGGTATTAGCATCCTATAGAATAAGAAATGACTCTATTTCTCAAAATAAGTTGGCTTTGCTTAACTATAATTTTTTGATCTATTATAGATTTTTAGATCAGGGTCTTTTTAGAAGTTTAAATTCTATGAGAATCTTCTTATGGGAACACTTTTTTATAAAGAAACAGCAAAAAATGCCGCTAGATCATTGATGTAAATTGTTTCAATTTTCCACTTTTATTCCTCTTAAGAATGGTTTTTCTTTCAAAATCTACATTCAGATTTTTTCCTACAAATGTTTCTATGGCACTTAATATTTTCTGGACTTGAATTGAAGTAAATTCCTGCTCGCTTACGTATTCTATCTTAAATCTATCCAGGTCTGTTTGTATTATAAGAAACTCCTTAATTCCTCCGGCATCTTCAATAATAGATTTTGTAACATAGTAAAAAGTTAGTCCAGGCACCACCTTACCGTTTGCAAGTATTGCTACATCATTAGTTCTTCCGGTAAGTTTGTTTAAAATTGGCTTTTTAGGAGTACTTTTAATATCAAGAGTTCCAGTATCTCCAATATCATAGCGAATCATAGGGTGCGCTTTGTTATACAGCGATGTAATTACTACTCGGCCTTCCTCTCCATTAGGAAGAATATGACCATCTTCATCTAAGATCTCTATCAAGAGGTCTTCAGAATTTATTATCCACTCGTTTTGCTGATTTTCGAAAGCTATAAGTCCAACTTCACTAGCACCATATTCATTGATCACGGGCACTCCAAAAGCAGCTTCTATGAGAAGCTTATCATCTTCAAAAAGTTTTTCTGAAGTAACGATGCATATCTTTAAACTTGGACAAATATTTTTTAGAACTATCTTATGCTTATTTAGATATTTAGCAAATAATAGAATTGCGCTGGTATATCCATTTAAATAATCAAATCTTGATCTTTTAAAGCGTTCTAAAAAAGCCTGCATCTTTTGTTCGCTAAGATCAAATACATTAAATCTTCTTCTTAGACTTACTTGGTCTTTAAAGCGCTCCATGAAATTGCCATAAATATCTAAAGGAATTCCGTAGAATCTGGCTTGTAGAGATTTGTTGAGGTCTATCCCAATCCAATCATATCTATTTATAAATCCTGCCCAGGTTAAGGCGTGGCAAAATCTATCTTTCGCAAAAATAAACGGATGTCCGCTAGAGCCAGAAGTTTTACCAACATAGATCTTATTCTTAGAATAACCTTTGCTTAATCTTTCATTAAGAGGTCGCTGCAGATCAGACTTAGACATAACCGGCACCTCTTCCCAAGATGTGAAGTTCTTTTTGCCAAAAAATTCTGAATAATATGAATTGTGATTTAGATGATGAATCACAATGGCATCTCGCTTTTCCTGGATATAATTCAAGAAAGATTCTTCCGGTATCTGCTGAATTTCTCGTAACACTTTTTGAGCCCTATTAATGGGAAATTTATTGAGCTGTAAAGAAATTTTGAACCAGTTCAAGGAATAAATTAGCTTTAATTTGTTGGTTTTTATTAGCGCTTCAATTTACAAACAATTATTTTTGACACAAGAACTAAAAAACAACTTCCAGATGAATATTTTAATTTTAGGTGCCGGCGGTAGAGAACATGCATTTGCTTATAAAATAGCTGAAAGCAAGAACTGTGATCAACTTTTTGTAGCACCTGGAAATGCAGGGACCTCTCAAATTGCTAAGAACGTAAATTTGAAGGTAACCAATTTCGCTCAAATTAAAGATTTCGTGCTAAAGGAAAATATTGAGATGGTGGTTGTAGGACCAGAAGACCCATTAGTAGAAGGTATCTATGATTTTTTTATGGATGATAGTGAGTTAAAGGAAGTTGCGATTATAGGCCCATCTAAACGAGGTGCCTTGCTTGAAGGGAGTAAGGAAAGAGCAAAGGAGTTTATGATGATGTATAACATTCCTACTGCTGCTTACGAGAGTTTTACTCCTAAAAGTTTAGAAGCAGGTAAAGCGTTCTTAACAAATCTAAAATCTCCATATGTGCTAAAAGCTGATGGTTTGGCCGGAGGAAAAGGGGTGCTAATTATAGATGACCTTGAAGAAGCACAACAAGAGTTGGAACATATGCTTATGAATAGCAAATTTGGAAAGGCTAGTAATAAAGTGGTAATTGAAGAATTTCTAGATGGTATAGAGTTAAGTGTATTTGTACTTACCGATGGTAAAAATTATAAGATCTTACCAACAGCCAAGGATTATAAGCGTATTGGTGAAGGAAATTCTGGTTTAAATACAGGAGGAATGGGAGCGATATCTCCTGTGCCATTTGCAGATGAAACCTTGATGAAAAAAATTGAAGATCGTATTGTAAAGCCAACTATAAAAGGCTTGCAAGAAGAAGATATAGAATATAAAGGGTTTATATTTATAGGGTTGATAAAGGTAGGAGAGGAGCCTTACGTAATAGAATATAACGTAAGAATGGGAGATCCGGAAACAGAAGTAGTGCTTCCTAGAATTGAGTCTGACCTGGTTGAGCTACTTCAAAAAGTTTCTGAGCAGAAATTAGATGAAGCTACTCTTAAAATTAAAGAAGATTCTGCCGTTACAGTAATGTTAGTTTCTGGGGGATATCCGGAAGCGTATGAAAAAGGTAAGGAAATTTCTGGAATAGAAAACGTTCATGATTCTATTGTTTTTCATGCAGGAACTGCAGAGAGTGAAGGAAAGATAGTAAGCTCGGGAGGTCGAGTGATTGCTGTTACCTCATTTGGAAAAGATTACCAAGAGGCACTAAAAAAATCTTATCAAAATGTAGATAAACTCCATTTTGATAAGATGTATTATAGAAAGGATCTAGGCTTTGATCTAGCTTAAAGTAGAACGGTGAGAACGATTGTGATGTGCTTTCTCCTCATCATCGAACTTTTTTAGTTGAAGCATCCAGTAAATAAAAGCTGCTGCACCAATAATCATAAAAATCCAGTTCATGATATTTGCAAGCCACCATGAATCTAATTGTAACGTTCTAAGTGCATCTAAAGGGATGAATAAAACATTCTCGAAAAGCCATGCTATTCCTTCAAAAAAATCTTTCATTGTATAACTTTGTTATATTATGGTACAAAAATATAAAAAACGGCAATGCTAACAAGCTTTTTTAGCAAATCAAAACCTGTAATTTTTTTGGCAGTCGCATTTATAATGGCTGTGTTTTACATTTCAGCAAATTTCCCTGAGCTTATAAATACTTTAGATCTTGGGGTTTGGGGTACTAAAATGGGTGTTTTTGTATGCTTTATTTTAAGTATCACTGTTTTAGACTTTATCGCCAAAAAGAACGACCTAACAAAAAGAAGTGCTTTTAAGATCGTGATCTTTGCGGTATTTTCTGTTTCTTTTTTAGCTATACTACAAAACAACCAGGTGATATTAGCAAACTTATGCATTCTGCTGGCCTTAAGGAGGATCATTAGCTTAAAGTCTAGAAAAGATATTCCTAAAAAAATATTTGATGCAACATTTTGGATATGCATAGCATCGCTATTCTACTTTTGGGCGATTTTATTTTTGTTTGTAGTATTTATTGGAATTTTGGTGCATGCAGCAAACTATTTTAAGAATTGGTTAATTCCGCTAGTTGCCTTTTGTACGGTGGTTGCCCTTGTAACGAGTTTTCATATTCTAGTATATTCAGAATTCTATACCTGGGAGAAATGGTTTCAAGAAGTAAGCTTCGATTTTAGTTTATATCAAAACCTGCAACTTCTAATTCCTTTAAGCATCATCATCGGCTTAGGTATTTGGACGTTATTCTATTATTTCGGAATAATGCAAAAGGCTAGTGTTAACTCCAGACCAACCTATATTTTGGTCTTGTTCACCTTAGCACTAGCAATATTAGTGGCTATTTTTTCTCCAATAAAAGATGGTAGTGAGTTAATATTTCTTTTTGTGCCGCTAAGTCTTATTATTTCTAATTATTTTGAAGGAAAGAAAGAAAAGATTTTCAAAGAGATCTTACTAATAGGATTGGTATTGATGCCTATTCTAATATTATTTATTTCCTAAAAAAAGAGGTTAGCCAACCTTACCTTTTATCTGTGAGCCTGCTTTACTGTGAGCTTTTTCATTTGATTAATACAAACTTTACTAAAATATGATACCTTTGTATTTCTCAAAAATCTATGGTTCTTTTTCTTAAAAGTGCGGTAGATAGGGAGGATTATTCAATTAGAAACAGATAAAAAATACCTTAATGTTTTCAGATAAAGCCAATACTATATTTCAGGAAGTGATTAATAAATATCACGAAATTAATACTGTAGATCAAAATTTTACAAATCCATATAAGGAGCAAGATCAACTAATAGAGCACTTATTATATAGAAAATCCTGGATAGATACAGTACAATGGCATTATGAAGATATAATTAGAGATCCACAAATAGATCCTGTATCTGCGTTGAAATTAAAAAGACAGATAGATGCTTCCAATCAGGACAGAACCGATATGGTAGAATATATTGACAGTTATTTTCTTGAGAAATATAATGATATTTCAGCAAAAGCTACTGCTACTATAAATTCGGAATCTCCTGCATGGGCAGTAGATAGACTTTCTATTCTGGCCTTAAAGATCTTTCATATGGAAGAAGAAACTCAGAGAAACGACGCTTCTTCAGAACATATTGAAAAATGTAATGATAAACTTACTATCCTTTTAGAGCAGCGAGAAGATCTTTCATCAGCAATAGATCAATTATTAAAAGATATTGAGAGCGGAGATAAGTATATGAAGGTTTACAAGCAGATGAAAATGTACAATGACGATGAGCTTAACCCGATTCTAAGAAAAAAGAATTAGATGAAATCTGGATCCTCAAATATTAAGGAAAAGACTGAAAATGCTAAATTTTCAGACCATAAGAGGGTTCATTTACTGGTAATTAGGCTTTCTGCTATGGGCGATGTTGCTATGTTAGCACCGGTATTGCAGGTGTTGACAACAACGTATCCTCAATTAAAAATTACAGTACTTACTAAAAAATTCTTTGCACCTATCTTCTTCGGAATTGATAATGTAGTTATCTATGAAGCCGATTTAAAAGGAGCACACAACGGAGTTTTTGGATTGAGTAGTCTTGCAAAAGATCTTAGAGATCTGGGGGTAGATGCAGTGGCAGATGTTCATAATGTGCTTAGAACTAATGTTCTAAAATCAATTTTCTTTTTATTTGGAATTCCGGTAAAACAAATTGACAAGGGCAGGGCAGAGAAGAAGGCTTTGATTAGAGAAAACAATAAGATCTTTAAACAGCTAAAACCTACTCCAGAACGCTATGCCGATGTTTTTAAAGAGCTTGGCTATCCTTTAGATCTTTCTAAATATAGGTATCCTCAAAAACAAAGACTTTCTCCAAATGCAAGAGAAATTACAGGAAAAAATACATTAAAATGGTTGGGAATTGCACCTTTTGCACAACACAATTCTAAAGTGTATCCATTAGATTTATTAGCTAAGGTTCTAGAAAAATTGAATGCAGATGAGAATGTACAAATCTATCTTTTTGGAGGTGGTAAAGAAGAACAGGAAAAATTAGAGTCTTTAGCTTCTAAACTTGGAAATGCTACATCGCTGGTTGGTAAATTAAAATTTGAAGAGGAATTAGCCCTTATCTCAAATTTAGATGGGATGCTATCTATGGATAGTGGAAATGCCCATTTAGCGGCAATATTCGGAATTCCTGTAGTTACACTTTGGGGAGTTACACATCCTTATGCAGGTTTTAAAGCTTTTAATCAACCCTTAGAGAATTGTTTACTTCCGGATTTACAGATGTATCCAAAAATTCCAACGTCCATCTATGGAAATAAATTTCCGGAGGGATATGAAGATGTTATGCGCACAATCTCTCCGGAAATAGTATATAATAAGATAAATGAAGTTCTTTTCTCCTGATCTTTTAGGAAAATAATAAGCTTTTATACATCATCATAATCCACCTTTACCATAGGAGTAGTGGGTTGAGCCTGACAAGTTAAAATAAGACCTTCTGCAATTTCACTATCTGTTAGGATCTGATTCTTACGCATTTCTGCTTTTCCTTCTGTGATCCTTGCAATACAACTGCTACAAATACCACCTTGGCAAGAATAAGGTACATCTAGATCGTTCTCTAATGCCGCATCTAAGATTGTATCTTCACTCTTCATCTTAAAAGTGGTCTCTTCATCATCTACCAAAATAGTGATCTCTGTTTCACCTTGCATGTTAGATTCTATAACTTCTCCATCTTCTGCAGCGGTAAAGAGTTCGAACAAAATATCAGCTTCTTCCACATTATTCAATTTTAGAACATCACTTACCATATGGATCATTTCTTCCGGTCCGCAGATATAGAATGTTTTAAAATTGGTTTCTTTAAATTTATTTTTCAGAACAAAATTTACAGTACTGGTTTCTATTCTTCCAAAATGTGAGTCGTTTTCTTGAGTTCGGCTAAATACAAATTCCACGAAAAGTCTTTCAGGATAATTTACCTGTAATTCTAGAAGTTCTTTAAAGAAAATGGTATCGTCTGGTGTTTTGTTACCGTAAACTAGCACAAAATTGCTATCCGGCTCCTCATTAAGCATGGTTTTTATTATGGACAAAATAGGTGTAATACCACTTCCTGCAGCAAAGGCAGCGTAAGTATTATTACTATTTGCAGGTTGAAATATAAATTTACCTTCTGGTGGATGAACCTCCAAAATATCTCCGGCCTTTAATTTATTATTAGCCAAACTTGAAAATAACCCGTTTTTTACCTCTTTCACCGTTACTTTAAATTCCGAGGAAAAAGGTGCAGAGCAAAGAGAGTATGCTCTTCTTATTTCTTTACCATCTACTGTAGTTTTAATGGTAATATATTGTCCTGCCTTATATTTAAATATTTCCTTTAATTCTGAAGGGATTTCAAAAGATAAACTTACCGCCTCCGGGGTCTCGCGGATTATTTCTTTTATCTTTAAAGCATAGAATTTATTCATGTCATAATCTTTGTGCGCAAAAATACAAAGTCTGGGGTTTTTAATTTGTAACAAATTGGTAAATTTCAACACTTGTATAAAAACTTGAATATATGTTTAAGCGTTTAATTTGGCTAGAATGGAAATCTTTCTTTAGATCTGCCAGTATGGGCAAAAGTTTAGGACTTAAGATCGTAATGGGTTTCTTAGCACTCTATTTTATCGCTATTTTTTTATTCTTTGGAATAGGACTTTTCCCGATCATTAAAGAACATTTTCCAGAGGCAGACCCCTTGATATTTGTAAATAATTATGTGCTGGTATGGCTTCTGGCTGAACTAGCTTATAGATTCTTATTGCAAACCCTACCAGTGCTAGATATTAAACCTCTTATGGTTTTGCCTATTAGCAAAAGAAAATTAGTGAATTTTGTATTGATAAAATCACTTTTCTCCTTCTTCAACTTCTTACCACTACTTATTATCATTCCATTTGGGATCTTTAATATGTATAAGCAATCACATCCAGATTTATCAATCATTGCATGGATGATTGCTCTAAGTTTTTTAACGCTATCAGTTAATTATGCCAATTTTATCATCAAAAAGAGATTCACAGAGAATTCAAAGGCATTGCTTCCATTTATTTTATTGGTTCTTGGCTTTTTTCTATTAGATTATTTTGAGGTTTTTAAAATTGGACTTTGGTTTGGAAGTGTTTTAGATCAAATTATTGAAACTCCATATTATGCAATTATTCCGGTTCTCCTTTTTATAGGATTGTTTAAATGGAATCAGCTAAATCTAGAAGGGAAGTTCTATTTAGATGCTACCTTAAAGGAGCAAACAAAAAGCGCAGACACAAAAGAATTCTTATGGACCAAGAAATTCGGAGATATAGCACCGTATTTACAGCAAGATCTTAAGCTTATCTGGCGTAATAAAAGGCCTAAAACCACCATTTATATGTCTTTATTGTTATTAGGGTATGGAATGTTCTTCTATCCTCAAGATTCTTATCAAAATAATCCATGGTTCTTTGTATTTGTTGGCATCTTCATTACAGGAATCTTTATGATCAATTTTGGACAATTCATTCCGGCTTGGGATGCTAAATACTATTCCATGATCATGGCTCAAAATATTCCTTTAAAAAAATACCTAACTGCCAAGGCGGCATTAATGTCTTTTAGTGTGGTTATTCTTGTAATATTAGCTACTCCCTATGTTTACTTTGGATGGAGAATATTTATG
Source organism: Gillisia sp. Hel1_33_143 (assembly GCF_900104765.1). GTDB lineage: Bacteria > Bacteroidota > Bacteroidia > Flavobacteriales > Flavobacteriaceae > Gillisia. Next base: position 921,784 of record NZ_LT629737.1, on the reverse strand, counting down.
TTGAACATTGTTTGTGCGGTGTACAATATTGGTATTAATATCCCGATGCTTCTCTATGCAGGCTCTTTCAACAGAAAAAGAATAGATCTAGACAAAAGTCCGTTTATGAACTATCAAGGCACGGGAGCAACACAATGGCTGGTAAGTTTACCCTTAATGGTACTACCGGTAGTATTTTTCTGGTTATTTGATAAGTATGTTTCTTTTGAAAGCGGCATGGCTTTTCTATTAGGTTTAGGAATACTAGGAATGTTCTTTAGAACGAATGCTATCAACTTTATCTCTCAGGTCTATAAGAAGAATAAATATGAGATGATAGAAGGTTTTAGTCAAAAAGGAGAATAACAATACAGTTAAATAATTTCAGAAATGATCACAGCAACAAATCTTAAAAAAGTTTATAAAGGCAATACAGTGCTAAATATAGATCATCTTGATATTCCTGAAGGTCAAAGTTTTGGTCTGGTTGGGAACAATGGAGCCGGAAAAACAACATTTTTCAGTCTTTTATTAGACCTTATTCAGCCTACCACCGGAAACATTTTTAATAATGAAATTACGGTAAACCAAAGTGAAGACTGGAAACCATTTACATCTTCATTTATAGATGAAAGTTTTTTGATAGGTTATCTTACTCCAGAAGAATATTTCTATTTTATTGGAGAATTAAGAGAGCAGAATAAGGCAGATGTAGATGCTGTTCTAGAAAAATTTGAAGAATTCTTTAATGGAGAAATTTTGAACAAGCGTAAATATTTGCGAGATTTTTCAAAAGGAAATCAAAAGAAGGTTGGAATAGTAGCAGCACTTATAGGAAAGCCTAAAGTTGTTATTTTGGATGAGCCTTTTGCTAATCTAGATCCAACTACCCAAATTAGACTTAAAAAAACTATTAAAGAACTAACCGCTGCACGAGATACCACTATTCTTATCTCCAGCCATGACCTAATTCATATTACGGAGGTGTGTGAGAGAATTGTTGTTCTTAATCATGGACTCTTAGAAAAAGATATAATTACCTCTCCTGCAACGCTCCAAGAGCTGGAAGCCTATTTTTCTAAAGACGAATTTATTGAACAATAAATTTTTTGAAGCCCAAAATTCTATCTATCATTCTTTTCCAAAAAGAAACGTATTTTAGCATACTAAAACCTAAGTGCTACAGTTATTTATAACATCAAGAACGTATTGATTTTGAATAGAATTTCCTCTGGCTTTATATTTCTTATTTCCATACTCTCTATTGTTGGATGTTCTAGGAAAAAGGACACCTTCATCAATAGAAATTGGCATGCTGTTACTGCAGAATATAATACGTTATATAATGGTAATGTTGCCCTAGAGCAGGGTAAAAAGCAAATAGACCAAGGGTATAACGAGAATTTCTGGGATATACTTCCTGTTGAAAGGATGCAGGTTTCTCAAGAAATTCTGCTTCCCGGTTCCGAGAGAAATGAATTCTTTAGATTGTCTGAAGATAAAGCTACCAAAGCAATTCAAAAGCATTCTATGCTCATTGCAGGAAAAGAGAACAACCCTCAAATTGATGAAGCTTATTTGCTGTTAGGAAAGTCCAGATATTACGATCAGCGATTTATTCCGGCATTAGAAGCCTTTAATTATATTTTATATAAATATCCTGCCAGCAATACTATTAATCATGCTCAGATATGGCGTGAAAAGACAAACATCAGACTTCAGAATAATGAGTTGGCTATTAAAAATCTTAAGCGTCTTTTAGAATTTGAAACCTTAAAAGATCAGGATAGGGCAGATGCCAATGCAATTTTGGCTCAGGCTTATATAAATACCAATGCTTTAGATAGTGCTGTAGCTCCTATGAAAACTGCTGCAAATTTTACAAAAATTATGGCAGAAGAGGGGCGTTATAATTTCATTTTAGGTCAATTATACAACAGGCTTAGCAATAGAGATAGCGCTAATTATGCATTTGATAAAGTAATTCGCCTAAACAGAAGATCTCCCAGAGAATATTATATAAATGCATATTTAGGGAAGGCACGAAATTTTAATTTTGATACCGGAAATCCTGAAGATCTTATGCTAATGCTTTCAGAAATGGAAGAAAATAGAGAGAACAGAGACTTCTTAGATAAGATTTATTTTCAAATAGGAGAATACTACAATCATGAAGATTCCATTCAGGGTGCTATAGATTATTATAATAGATCGCTAAGAACCCAGTCTAACGATAGTTTTCTACAATCTGTAAACTACGAGACCTTAGGCGATATTAATTTTGATAATGCAAATTTTAGAAACGCCAGTGTTTATTATGATAGTACATTAACCAAGATACCTACAACAACCAGAGATTATTTTTTTATAAAACGAAAAAGAGATAATCTTCAAGATGTTATAAAGTATGAAGCCATAGCAGATAAGAACGATAGTATCTTAAAGTTAGTAGATATGGGAGTAGCAGCGCGTGAAACTTATTTTACCAATTATGCAGATAGTTTAAAAACACTGGCTATAGCGAAGGCTATAAAAGGTGAGGTTGCCCAACTTAATACACTTCAAAATAATAATTCACCAATTAGCGGTCCGGGTTTACCACCCTCCCTTGGGGTACCAAACGCAGGAAATTTATTCTATTTCTATAACCCTACACGCGTTGCTAATGGCTTGAAGGAATTTTTAAGAGTCTGGGGCCCAAGAAAGCTTCAGGATAACTGGAGATCTACTCTAGAGATCATTTCCAATGCAAGGGTAGATACATTAAATCAGGTCTCAGAAGATATGTTATCCAGCAGTCCTGAGTTCGATCCACAAACCTATATTTCAAGAATTCCTGTAGATGCTGTAGAGATTGATAGTCTTAAGGCACAACGAAATGATGCTTATTACAGATTAGGTTTGGTATATCGTGAGAAATTTCAGGAAGATGAAATGGCAAAGCAAAAACTGGAAGCTTTATTAATGTATACCAATGAAGAACGTCTTGTAGTACCTGCAAATTATTATCTATATCAGATCTATGATGCTCAGGGAGATCGTGTAGCTGCAGAAAAATATAAACAAGATATACTAGCAAAATATCCAGATTCTAGATATGCCGCAAGCATTAAGAATCCTGGACTGGCAATAGAGATAGATAATAAAGCAGAAGATAAATATCAAGAACTATTTAAGCGCTACGAGCAAGGAGAATATGTTGAGGTCTTAGAGCTGAGTTCAGAATATTTAGAAGAGTTTAATGATGATGAACTCTTACCAAAGATAGAATTGTTGAAAGCACTTGCTACTGGTAGATTGGTTGGATTTGATGCTTATAGACTTGCGCTTAAGAATGTAGCTCTTAAATATCCTGAAACTGAATCTGGAAAAAAAGCTCAAGATTTGTTAACCAATTCTCTACCAGCATTAGCGGCAAACAAGTTTAAACCTGATACACTTTCTCAAAACATGAAATTACTTTATGAATTTCCATATGAGGATAAGGCAGAAGTAGAAAAACTAAAGGAAAAAGTAGAGAAGGCTATTACAGAATTAAACTATAAATACACCACCTCTATAGATATATATTCTAAGGATGTAGTGTTATTGGTTGTTCATGGAATTGGCAGTAGAAGTAGAGCTTTAGGTTTTGAGGAGCTTTTAAGAGAGAACAAGATATATGCTTTTGAAAAGGAACCAATTGTGATCTCATCAGAAAATTATAAAGTTGCTCTAGTGCATAAAACTTTAGAGGATTATAAGAATACCTCGGTAAAAGAATAAAAATATATTTGACTCTGTCACTTTGAAAAATATATAAGTGATTTTAAATTTTATTAATAACATGGATAGTAATAAGTCGGGCTCACCCAAAAATAAATATCTGGAATTTGTAAACATTGCATTCCAAATGGGTATTATAATAGGCGGAGGGGTTTTTTTAGGGATCTGGCTGGACGAAAAATTTCCAAACGAGCATTCTGGCTTCACTATAGGTATTTCGTTGTTAGGTGTATTTATAGCCCTATATCAGGTAATCCGAAAAGTGAGTCAAATAAGTAAAGACAATTAAAGTAAATTCATGAAACAACAATTACGCAGCTTCCTAATTTCATTAAGTTTAGTAACCGCAATTCTCTTTGTAGCTCAATATTTTATAACCGTAAACTTTTTTGAAACTACAGAATTTTATTACGGAGTACCTGCTATCTATACATTCATGGTGTTGTCTACGCTCATTATTTATTTGATTTTGTTGTGGATACATCATAATTTTAGTGAGAACACTGGATTTGCCTTTATGGGAGCCAGTCTTCTGAAGATGCTGGCAGCTGTACTGTTTTTACTACCAATGATTTTAGCAAGACTAGAAGATGATATAGAAAACATTTTCGCATTTTTTATTCCGTATTTTTTTTATTTGATTTTTGAAACTATACAAGCAGTAAGGTTAATCAATTCGAAATAACTAATTGTGTGTCAATAAAATCCATAAAAATGCGGAAAGTGATAAAAAATTCACACCGGGACTTTTAGATAAAAATTAAAAGTATACCTTTGCACGGAATTTTGAGCCTGCAATTATTAAGTTAAACTGGACTATGACAGCACAGAAATCTTTTAAGATTATAGTGACACTTTTGTTAACTTCTATTCCTTTTCTTTCATTTTCGAAGGATCAGAGCGAAGAACATGAGGGTAAAGAAAAATTTAATGCCACAGATATGATCATGCATCACATTGGTGATTCTCATGGATGGCATTTCTTTGGGGAAGGTGAGAGCGCTGCAGTTCTTCCACTTCCGGTAATTTTATACACAGACAATGGATTAGTTTCTTTTATGTCTAGTGAGTTTCATCACGATACGGAAGGACACCACATTGTGGAGAAAGACGGGATGAGCTTTGTGAATTACCATGAAAACATCTATCAATTAAACCAAGGGGCTACAGAAGCAGAGTTTGATGCAGAGCATCATGTTGTAAATGGAACCCAGCCATTAGATTTTTCTATTACGAAGAACGTAGCGGCTATGTTCTTAACAGTAATATTAATGCTTGTTTTCTTCTTAAGTCTTTCTAAGCACCACAAGAAGAACGCTCATGCTCCAAGAGGATTTAATAACTTATTGGAAACATTAGTGTTATTCGTAAGAGATGAAATTGCAAGACCAAATATTGGTGAAAAGAAATATATGAAGTTCATGCCTTTCTTATTAACGGTATTCTTCTTCATTTGGATCACTAACCTATTAGGGCTATTACCAGGTGCTGCCAACGTAACAGGGAATATCGCAGTAACAGTATCTTTAGGTGTTTTTACACTAGTGCTTATTTTAATTAATGGTAACAAAGATTACTGGAAGCATATTTTTTGGATGCCGGGAATACCAACTTTCGTTAAGCCTATTCTGGCGGTAGTAGAGGTGATGGGATTCTTTATTAAACCAATTGCGTTAATGATACGTTTGTTTGCTAACATTACAGCAGGACATATCGTAGTATTAAGTTTATTGGCACTTATATTTATTTTAGAGAGCGCAGGAGTTGCCGGGGTATCGGTTCCTTTTGCATTATTTATAACAGTACTGGAATTGTTAGTAGCATTCCTTCAAGCGTTTATTTTTACAATGCTGTCTGCCCTATTTATAGGAATGGCGGTTGAGGAACATGAACATCATTAATTGTTAATTTTTTAATATTTATTTACTATGGAATTATTGTATGTAGGTCTTTCAGCTTTAGGAGCTGGTTTAGCGGTTCTTGGAGCCGGATTTGGAGTTGGTAAAATCGGTGGAGCTGCAATGGATGCTATTGCACGCCAGCCAGAAGCTGCCGGAAAAATCCAAACAGCTATGATTATTGCTGCTGCACTTGTAGAAGGTGTTGCCCTTTTTGGGGTAGTTGCATCTTTATTAGGTGTATTAAGGTAATTAATTTCCAAAAGCTCATTCGTAACGGTTGGTTGCGAATGAGTTTTTAAAAATGATGTTTTAATTTTTTTATATAAGTAATTATGGATTTAATAACTCCTGAAATTGGCTTGTTTTTCTGGCAAACCATCGTCTTTTTAGTACTGATCTTTTTAATGGCAAAATTTGCCTGGAATCCGATCTTAGGCGCTATTAAGAAAAGAGAAGACTCTATTAATGATGCTCTTTCTTCTGCTGAAGATGCTAGAAAAGAGATGCAAAATTTGCATGCCGATAATGAAAAACTTTTAAAAGAAGCGCGCGCAGAAAGAGATGCAATTCTTAAAGAAGCTCGTGAATTAAAAGAAAAGGTTATTGCTGAAGCAGCTACAGAAGCTCAGGAAAAAGCAAATCAAATAGTTGCTCAGGCGCAAGCTATCATTCAAACAGAAAAGAAATCTGCCATGGCAGATATCAAAAATCAGGTAGCAGCATTATCTATTGAAATAGCAGAAAAAATGTTACGTCATGAATTAGCAACTTCAGACAAGCAACAAAGACTTGTTGAAGAAATGTTACAAGACGTTACCTTAAAATAATAACATGAAAGGAACCAGAGCTGCACAACGTTATGCAAAAGCAATACTAGATTTGGCTAAAGACCAAAATGTTGCTGAAGTGGTGAATTCTGATATGGAATCCATTTCAAAAACAATTATTGGTAGCAATGATCTTCATGATGTGCTTACAAGCCCGGTATTAAAATCTAATCTTAAGAAGAATGTTCTTAAAGAGATTTTTAAAGATGTTAATCAAGTAACTCTAGGAGCCTTTGATGTGCTTATAGAGAACAAAAGGATCAATATTTTAAAAGAAGTAGCACAGACCTATATCTCATTGTATAATGAGATGAATCATGTTCAGGTAGCTAAAGTAACTACTGCAGTTCCTTTAAATGCTGAACTTGAAGCTAAGATTTTAACAAAAATTACAGAGCTTACTGGAGGTGGTGCTACTATTAATAATATTGTAGATCCAAATATAATTGGAGGTTTCATTCTTAGAATTGAAGATCTTCAATACAATGCAAGTGTTGCTAATTCTCTTAGTAATTTAGAAAGAGAATTAAAGAACAGTACATTTATATCAAAAATTTAATTAAAACAGGCGCGCATTAGGCGTTCCAATTTTATTCTAAATAATTATGGCCGAAGTAAATCCTGCTGAAGTTTCAGCAATATTAAAAAAACAACTCTCAGGTTTTGAAGCAAAAGCTTCTTTAGATGAGGTGGGTACAGTGCTTACCGTAGGAGATGGGATTGCCCGTATTTATGGTTTAAGTAATGCTCAATACGGAGAATTAGTTGAATTTGAAGGTGGTTTAGAAGGAATCGTTCTTAACCTTGAAGAAGACAACGTAGGGGTAGTACTTTTAGGACCTTCTAAAGCAATTAAAGAAGGATCTGTTGCAAAAAGAACTCAGAGAATTGCATCTATTAAGGTTGGTGAGGGAATTACCGGAAGAGTTTTAGACACTTTAGGTAGCCCAATTGATGGAAAAGGTCCAATTGAAGGAGAAACTTACGAAATGCCATTAGACCGTAAAGCTCCGGGAGTAATTTACCGTGAGCCGGTTACAGAGCCTATGCAAACAGGTATTAAAGCAATTGATGCTATGGTACCGGTAGGAAGAGGACAGAGAGAATTGGTGATTGGTGACCGTCAAACAGGTAAAACTGCGGTTTGTATCGATACCATTCTTAATCAAAAAGAATTTTACGATGCTGGGAAACCGGTGCACTGTATATATGTTGCTATTGGACAAAAAGCTTCTACTGTTGCAGGAATTGCACAGAAATTAGAAGAAAAAGGTGCAATGGCTTATACTACCATTGTTGCTGCTAATGCTTCAGATCCTGCACCTATGCAGGTATACGCACCATTTGCAGGTGCTGCAATTGGTGAGTATTTTAGAGATACTGGTCGTCCTGCACTTATTGTGTATGATGATCTTTCTAAGCAAGCGGTAGCATACCGTGAAGTATCCTTATTGCTACGTCGTCCACCGGGACGTGAGGCGTATCCTGGGGATGTTTTCTTCTTACACTCAAGATTATTAGAGCGTGCAGCTAAAGTTATTAATAACGATAAGATCGCTTCAGAAATGAATGATCTTCCAGATTCAATTAAGCATTTGGTAAAAGGTGGTGGTTCTTTAACTGCATTACCAATTATCGAAACTCAGGCTGGTGACGTTTCTGCATATATTCCTACCAACGTAATTTCTATTACAGATGGTCAGATCTTCTTAACTTCAGATCTATTTAACTCTGGAGTACGTCCTGCAATAGACGTGGGTATTTCTGTATCTCGTGTAGGGGGTAACGCTCAGATCAAGGCTATGAAAAAAGTAGCTGGTACGCTTAAGTTAGACCAAGCACAATACCGTGAATTGGAAGCTTTTGCTAAATTTGGATCAGACCTGGATGCTGCAACTTTAAATGTAATTGAAAGAGGTAAGCGTAACGTAGAGATCTTAAAGCAAGCAGAGAACGATCCATATCCGGTAGAAGAGCAAATTGCTATTATCTATGCTGGATCTAAGAATCTTGTAAGAAATGTTCCTGTAGATAAGATTAAAGAATTTGAAAGAGATTATCTAGAATTCCTTAACGTGAAACACCGTGATGTATTAGATACTCTAAAAGCAGGAAAACTAACCGATGAAGTAACAGATACTTTAACGGCTGTGGCAAGTGAACTTACTGCAAAGTATAAAAAATAGTATTGAGTATTGAGCTTTGAGTAGTTGTTAGCTTAAGTTCGTATTTAATCTTTAAATAAATTGGAGGTATCGAGTATTTAGGTTAAACGCTAAATACTCGATACTCAATACTAAATAAAATGGCAAACTTAAAAGACTTACGTAGCAGAATTACATCGGTATCATCAACGATGCAGATCACGAGCGCCATGAAAATGGTATCGGCTGCAAAATTGAGCAGAGCCCAGGATGCTATTACTGCAATGCGTCCGTATTCAGAGAAATTAACTGAATTACTTCAAAGTTTAAGTGCAACCTTAGATGACGATACCAGTAGTAAATTTTCGGAAGAAAGAGAGGTAAACAATGTTTTGATTGTTGCCATATCTTCTAATCGTGGTTTGGCGGGAGCTTTTAATACTAATATTGTTAAAGGTGTAAGAAATGTGATCGCTGCAAAATACAGCGATAAGAATGTACAGCTTCTTACCATTGGTAAAAAGGCCAATGATGTATTGCGTAAGAATTATTCGGTTTCGGAAAACAATAACGCTATCTACGATAATCTAGATTTTGAAAATGTTTCTGTAATTGCAGAAGCTATTATGCAAGGTTTCTTGGATGGTAAATATGATAAAGTAGAATTGGTTTATAATCAATTTGTAAATGCTGCCACTCAAAACATCATGACAGAGCAATTTTTGCCTATCGAGAAATTTGAGAGAGATTCTAATGTTACTTTAGATTACATTTTTGAACCTTCAAAATTAGAGATCGTTAAGGATTTGATACCTAAATCTTTGAAAATGCAAATCTTCAAAGCAATGAGTGACTCATTAGCTTCTGAACATGGTGCGCGTATGACAGCTATGCATAAGGCTACAGATAATGCTACTGAATTGAGAGATTCATTAAAATTATCTTATAACAAAGCACGTCAGGCTGCAATTACCAATGAGATCTTGGAAATTGTTGGTGGAGCTGAAGCTTTGAATAACTAAGAATAACAATTGTCACTTCGAGCGGAGTCGAGAAGTGTTTTCAATTTATTTTGTTTTTTTGATGAGAGGAAGGCGACTTTCAATTATTCTTAATGATAGATATAATATATATTCAAACCCTCGGTACTTACCGAGGGTTTTTCTTTGGCAAGCATTTTGTTTTAAACATACAGAACCTTAATACTTATTATTATGAAATACCTCTACTTAGTTTTTACTGCTGTTATTATAACTACACTTTTTACAAATTGCGCAGGCAATAAAAATCTTCAGGATACAGCACCTGTAAACATGGGAAATGCCTATATAGAACAAACTCCGGCAGGATTTGATCTTTATATTCCTATAAAGACAATTCAGAAAAGCAATATTAGCTTAGACAGCGTATATTTTAGAGGAAGAAAAGCTTCTCTAGCAATTCATCCTCAACATTCTGGAATGCATTATGCTCAATTCATTTCAATGAAAGAGGATATTCAGATGAGTTCAGACCCAAAAGACGAGTACGGAAATAAAGCACCAATTAAAGTGGAAAAAATTCCTTTTAAGCTTAAAAAGGATGAAGCTGTTATAGAATTTACTCAAGATGGTAAATTGAAACACTATAAAATTGATGGTATTTCAGAACGTTCTTAAGAAGTACGTATAACTAGCATCTAAGAATTTTTAAAGGCAAGATTACAAACCTTAGAAAGTATTGTGTTTGTAATCTTGCCTTATTTGAATAAATTTAGACCTTCTAACAAAACCAATCTTGGGTACTTTAAAGCGATTCTTTCAGGATACTATTATTTATGGCTTTGCCACGGTGCTACCTAGATTAATGAACTTTATTCTTGTTGGTCTTCACACTGCAACACTTTCCACCAGTAGCTATTCAGATAATACTACCTTCTATGTATGGGCAGCTTTTTTTAATGTGTTGCTTACGTACGGTATGGAAACTTCTTTTTTTAGGTTCTTTAGTAACAGTAAAGAGAAGGATACGGTATTTTCTACGGCATTTATTGCCTTAACAGGTTCTACCGTATTATTTCTGATAGGTGTTTTGATCTTTCAGGATTTCTTTATTGCTCTTGTAGATCTGCCGGTAGATTATTTTTATATACTTTTTGGAATACTCGTAATGGATACGCTTGTGGTAGTTCCATTTGCCTATTTAAGAGCTTCTAATAGACCTATTAAGTTTGCAGCTATCAAGATCATAAATATTGTTATTGTGGTCTTACTGAACTTCTATTTTCTTTGGTTCGTAAAAGAATTTCCCTCGCTCACCCCTCAGATAATTTTAGATAATTATAAAAATGCAGACAAGGTAAAATATATCTTCATTGCGAATCTTGCCGCCAGTGCAGTTACATTTTTAATATTGTTACCTAATTTCTTTAGGTCTAAAATAGATTTTAGCGTACTGCTTTTCAAACAAATGTGGAGATACGGTTGGCCTGTTATGGTAGCTGGTATCGCATTTGTAATTAATGAGAATCTAGATAAGTTGTTATTAAAAGATATGTTGTCGGAATCTGTAATGGGTGCTTATGCAGGTTGTTATAAACTGGCAGTTTTCATGACCATTTTTGTTCAGGCCTTTAAAATGGGAGCAGAACCCTTCTTTTTCAATCATGCACAACAAGCTAATGCCAAAAAAACTTACGCACAGATATTAACTTATTTCGTGATCTTTGGGTGTCTAATTATGGTATCCCTTATTTCATTTATAGATATTTTTAAAGAACTTCTTATTAGAAATGAAGATTACTGGATCACCATTTCTATTGTACCTATTATTTTGTTAGCGAACCTATTCTTAGGAATTTATCATAATCTTTCGGTGTGGTATAAGCTTACAGATAAAACACGAATGGGAATGTATATTTCCATTTTTGGAGCCATTATCACTATAGTTCTCAACTTCGTATTAATTCCAGTAATTGGTTTTATTGCAGCTGCCTGGGCAACATTGGCTGCTTATGGATCTATGATGCTTATATCATATTTCTTGGGGAGAAGATTTTACCCAGTACCATACGATCTTAAGAAAATAGGATTCTATTTATTAATATCTATAGGAATTTCAGCAATATCATTTTTATATTTTAGAGAAAACTATCTGGCAGGCACAGCTTTTGTAACTTTGTTCCTGCTAATTATAGTAGCTGTAGAAAGAAAAGATTTAAAACAAATTTTAAAAAGATGAAGGTAAAGATCATAAATAAATCTAAGCACAAACTTCCTAATTATGAAACGGAAGCTTCGGCTGGTATGGATATAAGAGCCAATATTTCTGAAGCTATTACGTTAAAACCTTTAGAACGTGTTATCGTAAAAACGGGATTGTATATGGAATTACCCCATGGATGTGAAGCGCAAGTAAGACCTCGTAGCGGTCTTGCTGCTAAACACGGAATCACAGTTTTAAACTCTCCTGGTACGATTGATGCAGACTATAGAGGAGAAATTGGCGTAATTCTAGTCAATCTTTCTAACGAAGACTTTATAATTGAAGATGGAGAACGAGTAGCGCAATTTGTAATTGCAAAACATGAGCGTATTACCTGGGAAAAGGTGGACTCTTTAGATGAAACAAAACGTGGTGACGACGGATTTGGAAGTACTGGAAGAAAATAATATAAATAAAAGTGCCCGGCTAATCGGGAAAAATTAAAATATCGATATGAAAATAATTGTACCTATGGCAGGTCGTGGATCACGGCTTAGACCACATACGTTAACTGTACCAAAACCTTTAATTCCTATAGCAGGGAAACCAATTGTACATAGATTGGTAGAAGATATTGCAAAGGTTCTAGATGAAAAGATAGATGAAGTGGCTTTTATTATTGGAAAAGATTTTGGAGAACAGGTAGAAACAGATCTTAAGAAAATAGGAGAGTCCTTAGGTGCTAAGGTTAGCATCTATTATCAGGATAAACCTCTTGGAACCGGCCATGCTATTATGTGTGCTAAAGAATCTTTAGAAGGACCTGCTGTTATTGCTTATGCCGATACGCTTTTTAAAGCCGATTTCACTTTAGATAAAGATGCAGATAGCGTTATTTGGGTGAAACAAGTGGAGAATCCAAGTGCATATGGGGTGGTGAAATTGAATGATAAGAACCATATCACAGATCTTGTAGAAAAACCTTCAGATTTTGTTTCAGATCTTGCAGTTATCGGGATATACTATTTTAAAGATGTAGCGGTGCTAAAAGGCGAGTTGCAAAATGTTTTAGATCAGAACATAATTCGTGGTGGAGAATATCAGATCAATGATGGTATTGAAGCTATGAAACAAAAAGGAAACATCTTTGTTCCCGGGAAAGTTGATGAATGGATGGACTGCGGAAATAAGAATGTAACCGTAGAAACTAATGGTAGAATGCTAAATTTTCTTCATCAAGATGGTGAGAAATTGATCTCAGATTCTGTAAAGATCACTAATTCTGAAATTACAGAACCTTGTTTTATTGGTGAAAATGTAGAATTGATAAACGCCAAAATTGGACCAAATGTATCCATTGGTGACGGTTGTAAAATTACCGATGCTACTATAAAAAATAGTTTGATCCAGAATTTTTCTGAAGTTAAAAATGCCAAGCTAGACAATGCTATGATAGGTAGCTTTGCCAAGTTTGATGGTAATTTTACTCAAATTAGCATTGGAGATTATTCAGTATTAGAATAAGTTTCATATTAAATGATTACCGAAGTTTTTAATCTAAGTGCTTTTAATGATCATTAAATCTTACATATACATATCGCTACTTAGCATTGGTTTTTTTTCTCCTGTAATAATTGCTCAGGAAAAGAACCAATCTCAGCAGGAAGTTTTGCAAGATGATCTGGGAAATGTTTCTGATGAATTTCAGGAACATTTCTTTGAGGCCTTAAAACAAAAAGCTATTGAGAATTATGATAAAGCGCTTTTAGAGCTCGAAATTTGTAGAAAATTACAACCAGATAATGCTGTTGTTTTTTTTGAAATGGGTAAGAATTATAAATTTCAAAAGAAATATGAAAATGCTATAGCTAGTCTGCAGCAAGCAAACAGATTAAAACCGAATAAACAAGATATTCTTGTAGAATTATTAGATAGCTATAGGCTTCACAAAGACTTTAAGCCGGCCATTCTAATTGCTAAAAGTTTAATAGCTTTTGATGATAAATATTATCAGGATCTATCTTCATTGTATTTTGAAAGTGAGCAATATGATAAATTATTGAGCTTATTGGATAAACTAGATGCAGAGTTAGGGGTAAGCGAATTTAGATATGCCATGAGGCAAGAGATCTATAAGGCCACTAAAAATACCTCTGGAGAGATCCAGACGCTTAAAGAATCTATTGAGCTAAATCCTGAAAATGAGACCAGTTATTTGAACCTTATTTTTGTTTATAGTACTCAGGGAATGACGAAGGAGGCTTTTGAAACCGCAGCGCAAATGCAACAAATATTCCCAAATTCTAAAGTGGTACATCTTGCGCTTTATAAATTTTACTTAGAATCTCAAGATTTTGGTGCAGCCTTTAACTCTATGAAGATCGTTTTAGGTTCTGAAGAAATTGCTGCTGATGCTAAATTTAGAGTGCTTAATGATTTTGTGTTGTTCGTTAAAGATAATCCTCAATATGAGAATAAAGTAAAAGAAGTAGCAGATCTATTTGCTGAAACCGAGGGAGATCCACTTATTTATCAAAAACTGGGAGCATATTATCTAATGAAAAATGATAAGGAACTCGCACTGAGCTTCTATGAAAGGGGATTGGCTAGTGGTATAGATAATTTTGATTTATTGAAAAATACCTTGCTGCTTCAATTAGATCTAAATAACTTTAAAGAAGCAGCTGCATTAAGCAATAATGGATTAGAAATATTTCCTGCGCAGCCTTTTTTATATTTAATAAATGGCACTAGCTTAAATAAGCTACAAGCTTATAAGCAAGCCAAAGAAATACTTACATTTGGTCTAGATTATTTATTAGAAGATCAAATAATGAGTAGTGATTTTTATGAACAACTTGCTATTGCTCATAAAGGATTAGGAGATGAAGTTAAAGCTAATGAATATCACCAACAAGCCTTGAAATTTAAAAAAACGATTAATTAAATGTATAAGAAATCATTTACCCTACTTAGTATTTGTTTGATACTTATTTCTTGTGGTACCAAGAATAAAGTTTCTAAAATTGAAGATAAAGCTGCATCCAAAGTTATTGCCGCTCATTATAATACTGCACCCGAGTTTAAGACTATGAGCAGTAGGTTAAAATTGAGGTATACAGATGAGGAGAAGTCTCAATCTGTGGGTGTAAGTTTTAGAATGCAGAAGGACAGTGCTATTTGGATTAGTGCTCAAATTTTGGGAATTCCTTTAGCAAAAGCCCTTATTACTAAAGACAGAGTTAGTTACTACGAAAAGATCAGCAAAACGTATTTTGATGGCGATTATACACTTGTAAGCAAATGGTTAGGAACGCCATTAGATTTTGAAAAGCTTCAGAATTTATTATTGGGACAAACTATTTATGACCTGAGAGAAGATAAGTATAAATTAACAGAGTCTACTCGTGGTTATGAATTGGTGCCTGCGAATGAACTTGAAGCTGTTAAAAAGATGTTCTTGCTAGATGCTAAAACATTTAAAGCCATTGCACAACAATTAGCACAGGAAAGGGAGAATAGAAATGTAACCGTAACTTATCCTGCATACCAAAAGGTGAACAATCAATATTTTCCGGAAGAGATAAAAATCATAGCTAATGATTCTGGTAAGGGAACACAGATAGAAATTTCTTTAAAAAGTGTTACCCTGAATGAAGATCTAAGTTTTCCGTTTGACATTCCATCCGGATATGATGAAATTGAGATAGAATAATGAAGTTCTCGAAACTACATAAAATAGCAATAGTACTTCTTTTATTTATAGCAAGTCTATCTGCAGAGGCACAGACAAAAGAAAGTCTGGAGCAGCGAAGAATTGAACTAAGACAGGAAATTCAGCGTATTAGTGATCTTAGAAATTCCAATAAGAAAAAAGAAAAATCTGTACTTACAGAGGTAGAAGATTTGGTGCGTCAAATTAGAACTACAGAAAATTTGATCAAAGTTACCAACCAGCAAGCGAATTTGTTAACGCGAGATATCAATACCAATACCAATAGAATTCAGCAGTTAAGAAAAGAATTAGAGAGCTTAAAAGAAGATTACGGCAATATGATCGCTAAATCTTATAAAAGTAAGTCGCAGCAAAGCAGGATCATGTTCTTATTATCTTCTCAGAGCTTCTTACAGGCATATAAACGTCTTCAGTATATGAAGCAATATGCAAACTATAGAAAGAAGCAGGGAGACGAGATAAAGAGTAAAACAGAAGAGTTACAAGGTTTAAATACCAATCTTATCGCACAAAAAAAGAATAAGGATAAGTTGATTGTAGAAAATAGGCAAACCAAAGCGCAGTTAGAGAAGAATAGGCAATCTCAACAAGTGCTAATTAAAAGCATTCGCCAGAAAGAAGGACAGTTCGCCTCTCAGATCAAAAAGAAGCAACAGGAGATTAATGCTATAGATAAACAAATAGATGATATAATTCGTGCCTCTATTGCAAAAAGCAATAAAGAAAGCGGTTCTACAGAAAGAGATACCTATAAATTAACGCCAGAAGCAAAAGCGCTGGCTGCGAATTTTGCCAGTAATAAAGGAAGATTGCCATGGCCAGTTAAATCTGGCGTAGTTACAACCAGATTTGGAACTCAGCCTCACCCTATTGTAAAAAGTGTTACAATAAACAGTAATGGAGTTCATATTGAAACAGGTAAGGGTAGCAATGCAAAAGCTGTATTTGGAGGAACTGTAAGTGAAGTGCAAGTGGTTAAAGGTGCTAATAAAGCAGTTATGGTGAGACACGGAGATTACCTAACCATTTATAATAATCTTTCTAATATTTACGTAAAACGTGGAGATGTTATTAGTTTAGGACAGGATATTGGTGAGATAGCAACTAATAGCAGTACGGGAAAAACTACATTATACTTTCTTTTGTATAAGAACATGGAAAAATTAGATCCCTCAGATTGGATCTTAAGAATGTAAGTAATAAAGAAAAGCCTCGTGAGAGGCTTTTCTTTATTGAATATTTTATCAATTGTGCTTAGTACCACTTTAAACGTTCAAGCTTAGAGATTTTTAAAGAATAAGAAATTATTTCTCCTCTAAAAAGAGTGCTTTTAATTCTGTAGCATCTGCGGGTTTCATTTTTCCGGCTAAAACTAAACTCAATTGTTTTCTTCTTAGCGCAGCGTCAAAACGTTGTTTTTCAATTTCAGTTTCTGGCTCTAGTGGAGGAACATGCACAGGCGCTCCCGTTTCATCTACCGCTACAAAAGTGTATATAGCTTCGTTTGCAATAGTTTTTCTTCCACTTTCTCTATCTTCTACCCACACATCTATAAAGATCTCCATAGAGCTTTTAAAGGCTCTAGATACTGCGGCCTCTACAGTAACAACACTACCTAAAGGAATAGCTTTATTAAATGCAACATGATTAACAGATGCGGTTACCACTATACGGCGGCTATGTCTTCTAGCAGCTATACTTGCAGCTCTATCCATTCGGGCAAGTAACTCGCCTCCAAAAAGATTGTTTAATGGATTGGTTTCGCTTGGTAATACCAAGTCTGTAAGAATGGTTCTTGAGTCTTTAGGAAATTTTGCTTGCATTTCGCCAATTTTTGGCAAAGGTACAAGGCATTATGCCTGATTACAAGTTAACAGAGTATTAAAGTTCTTGAATAAGCATCCAAGCACCATCATTACTGCTTTTTGCCTGTCTTAACATTTGCATAGCCTCACCTCTGGTCTGGTAACTGCCATAGACTACTTGGTGAAGACCATATCTGTTCTCCCCAATATATCTGGCAGTAAACCCATCCTTTTTAAGTTCTTCAACTTTTTGAAGTGCATTTTCTTCTACTCGATAAGCCCCAGCAACAATGTGATAATTTCCACTTTGTTTGGTAACTTTAAAGGTGATCTCCGGAAGAGGATTGTCTATTATGAACGTTGCTTCTTGTATTTGGTGTTGCAGTTGAGATTCTGCTACTTGTTGCTCTGCAACATTATGTTCTGTTACCTGATTGCTGTAATAGTTCAATCCTGCAAACCCACTTAGGCCTAGCGCAAAAACTGCAATAGCTGCATATTTTAAATAAGATCTGTTGGATCTTCTCTCTGGCGTAAATAAGATAGGAGCTTTTTCTTCTAATTCCTGAACCTGTTTTTTGTAAACCTCTCTTTGTACAGATCTTGCAGAAACATCACTTAAACCAAAAGCTTCGGTTAAATAGTTTGTTTCTTTTAATGGTTCGAACTGAAGAATATCATCTTGAGAAAGTGTGAAGCCGCCTAGATTATCTAATGATATCTTTCTTTTCTTTTCTAGATCATGATTTAATTGAAGAACAAATTCTTCTAACTTATATACTGCAGCCGGATAGCTAATATCTTTGGTTTCCGCAAGATAGTTTGCTAATAGGCCATCATTCTTTTTTAACTGTGCATTAAAAGAGATCAGCTTTTTAGGAGGAAAAAATGCTTGAGCATCTTCATTAAAGTGTGCCGATTTCTTTTGAGTTAAAAACGCTCCAAAACCTGGAAGTATAACACATTCATATCGGTATAAAAGGTCGGAAATGTAGGTAGCTATATTCATCTCTACAAAAGTATAATTTTAAGCGTTATGATAAAATTAGCCAAAGATATCTTATTAACAAATGTTTTTTTCAGTATTTTTAATTGAAATAATAGGTTTAAGTTTCTGGAAATCAATTGCTGATACCTTGCTATAAATCTTTAATGAATGGAATTTCTACACACCTTCTCTACTACCGATTGTAATGCGTAAGAATCAATTTTAATACTAATTATCACGAAGCCAATTCTTTTATGTCTATTAATCAAAATGAACTCTTAGCCACACTTGCTCTACAAAGTATTCCGAATTTAGGAGATACTACCGCTAAAAAACTTATTAGACACTTAGGGTCCGCAGAAGCTGTTCTAGCCTCTAAAAAGGATTCTTTGATGAAGATAGAAGGGATTGGTGCTATTAGAATTAAAGAATTGCACAATTCTAATTATTTAAAGTTAGCTGAAGAAGAGTTAAGGTTTATTGAGAAAAACAATGTTAAGGTGTATCATTATAAGGAACCTGCATATCCGGAAAAATTGAAACATTGTGTTGATGGTCCAATTCTGCTTTTTTCTCGAGGTAAAATAGATCTTAGAGCTAAACGTATTATCAGCATAGTTGGAACCAGAATGATCACAGCACACGGACAATCTTTTTGTGAAGAGTTGGTTGCAGAATTGGCACCTTTAGATCCCGTAATTGTTTCCGGATTTGCTTATGGGGTAGATATAGTTGCACATAAAACTGCTTTAAAGCATAATTTGCAAACAATTGGTTGTTTAGCTCATGGGCTCAACCAGATCTATCCAAAGGTGCATGGCAGATATATGGCTCCAATGGAAGAGAATGGTGGATTTTTTACAGATTTTTGGAGCTCCCAGAGATTTGATAGGAATAATTTTTTAAAGCGAAACAGGATCATTGCAGGATTAAGTGAAGCTACAATTGTAATTGAAAGTGCAGAAAAAGGAGGGTCTTTGGTTACTGCAGATATAGCCAATTCTTACAATAGGGAAGTTTTTGCGGTACCGGGAAGAGCAACAGATACCCAGAGTAGGGGGTGTAATAATCTTATAAAATCTCAAAATGCACACCTCTTAACTTCAGCCGCAGATCTTATCTATATGTTGAACTGGAAATTAAATGATGATAAAAGATCTGTTCAAAAGCAATTATTTGTGGAGTTAGAGCTTGATGAACAACTCATTTATGAATACCTAAATAAAGGAAAGCAACAACTAGATGTTATTGCCTTAGAATGCAAAATCCCGACCTATAAAGCAGCCGGGATCTTATTAGATATGGAATTAAAAGGAGTGGTTAGACCACTCCCGGGAAAATTATTCGAAGCAATCTAATAGCCTAGTTTGGTTCTAACTCTAGATAACACTTCATTAGCTATTTTAGTTGCCTTTTCTGCTCCTTTTTCTAACGCGGCATCTATCTCTTCAGGATGACTCATATAGTAATTGTAAAGCTCTCTCTGTTTTGCATACTTCTTTACAATTAGTTCAAATAGCGCTTGTTTTGCATGTCCGTAACCAAAACCACCATTAGTATAATGATCTTTCATGGTTGCAACTTCTTCTGGAGAACCTAATAATTTATAAATAGCAAAGACGTTACATGTGTTTGGATCTTTAGGTTCCTCTAAAGGCGTACTATCTGTTTCTATAGACATTACTTGCTTGCGCAATTGCTTGTCTGTTAAGAATAGATTAATAAGGTTCCCTTTAGATTTGCTCATCTTTAGCCCATCGGTTCCCGGAATATATTTGGTTTCTTCTTCCACTTTTCCTTCGGGAATTACGAAAGTTTCCCCCATTTGAGCATGAAAGCGAGAAGCCACATCACGCGTCATCTCTATATGTTGTAATTGATCTTTTCCTACAGGTACTATCTCAGCATCATAGATTAAAATATCTGCAGCCATTAGCATTGGATAGGTAAATAAACCAGAATTTACATCTTCCAGCCTATCTGCTTTATCCTTAAATGAATGTGCTAAGGTTAAGCGTTGGTAAGGAAAGAAGCAGCTTAAATACCAAGAAAGCTCGGTAACCTGAGGTATATCGCTTTGTCTATAAAAAACGGTCTTTTCTATATCTAGCCCAAAAGCCAGCCAAGTAGCCGCTGTAGAATACGTATTTTCTTTTAATACTTCTGCATCCTTTATCTGAGTTAAAGAATGTAGATTTGCTATAAATAAAAATGAATCATTATCTGGATGGTTTGCCATTTCTATTGCTGGAATAATGGCTCCAAGTAAATTTCCTAAGTGTGGAGTACCTGTACTTTGAACTCCGGTAAGTATTCTAGACATGCGTTATTTTAATTTTTTACAAAGGTAATTCTTTTGTTGAATACCCTTAATTCATTTTATTATTTTTGATATCTATGAACCCACTAAGAACTGTAGTTACCGCTATCTGGCGAATTTGGTTTTATATATTAATGGCGCTGCCAATAATAATAATGTTGCCTTTTCTTATTGTCTTTACTTCCTCAGAAAAATTTTACCCACAGTTCTTTGTATGTGCCAGAATATGGGCTAAAGCTATACTATATGGTATGGGCTTTTATCCCAAAGTAAAAGATATTTCTAGTCTTAAAGATGATAAAAGTTATATGTTCATTGCGAATCATACTTCTATTATAGATATTATGTTGATGCTTGCAGTTATAGATCATCCATTTGTATTTGTAGGAAAAGTGGAATTAGCGAAGATCCCGTTATTTGGATATTTTTATCAAAGAACTTGTATTTTGGTAGATAGAAATAGTCAAAAAAGTAGAATGCAGGTTTTTGAATCTGCGCAAAGAAGGATCAATCAAGGAAATTCAATCTGCATTTTTCCTGAAGGGGGAGTGCCTAATGATAAATCTAAGGTACTTACTCCTTTTAAAGATGGGGCCTTTAGATTGGCAATAGATCATCAATTGGCTTTAGTTCCCATCACTTTTCATGATAACAAAAAGAGGTTCTCGTATACGTTCTTATCTGGAAGTCCTGGAAAAATGAGAGTTAAGATAGATCCTGTGATATCCGTTGCTGGAAAATCTCAATCTGATAAAAGAGAATTAAAGGATCAGGCTTTTCAAACAATTTTGAATGAACTCGAAAATCCTTCGTTATAAGTGTAATTAGAATTTAAAGCTAAATCCGGAATAAACCCCAAAGTAGTAAGGGTTCACATTACTGGTGTTGTAGGTATTAATTTGATATTTAAACATAGGTTCTACACTAAGCTGAAATTGATTAGAGATCTCATAATCTACACCCAGCCCAATGTTGGTACTAAAACTTATATTATTAAGCTGATTTGATTCTCCAAGGGGAGTAGAGAAATCTGTAGTTTTTAAGGAAATAGAATTTTCATCTAAGAACAAAGTACTTGCTCCACCTATAATATTAAACCCTATTTTCTTATCAATAATTACATATTCAACTTCTAAAGGAACTTCTATAAACCCTATTTTTTGATTGATATATCCTGAAGATGGAGCTGCAAGACTTGCTTTTTCAAAATTTGTAGAGGCGCTTATATTACTAAAAGGTCTAACACTTCTATTTTCAATTTTATAATTTGGAATATCTCCTTTATAATTTATTCCACTAAGAGCTAAAGGATTCACAGCGGCTGTAAATGCTATATCTTTAATATTGTAGCTCATTCCAACCTTACTAATACCAGATCTAAGCTTAATTTTTTCAGAAATATTATAAGCGAAATTTATTCCGTAAGACATTGTTATTTCCCCACTACCACTATTGCTGGCAAATTGCTCGTCTATAGTATTAGCACTACCAAAATTGTCATAATATATTGGGGCAGCAACCGTAGATACGCTCAACCTCTTCATAGTGCCAAGATCATTGCTATTCTCATCTTCTTCCGAAATTAGATCTAGATCTTTATCTGATGCTATTTTAGATAATTTCTTTAATTCTGAAGAGGATATTTTATTAGAAGACTTTGGGCTAACATTATATAAAGTGATCTTGGATGGATTCTCCTCAAAATCATTAAATGCGTAGCTCTTTCCTGTGCTTATATCTTTAATTTCATCGGCTTTAATAATATGCGTAAAATTTGCCTTATTCTTCGCTCCCTTATTTACTTCTATTTCATTCTCTAGTGCTGCTTGCTGAAGGTCCCTTAGTTTGGTTTGCATGATCAAAGCCTGCAAGGTAGAAGTAGAACTAATCATTTTCTGAGTATATTCTTCTGATGCTAGGGAGACATTGATAGAATTATTATCATCTACTTTAGAGAAAACCTGAGATGTAGCGTTTGAATTAGATTTAAAAAATCCGGCGGTATAACTAAAGAATAATGCAAATAGAGCAGCAATACCTGCCATTCTGTACCAAATAGGCATACTTCTTTTTTTGAACTGCTTTTCTTGTAATTTTGAAGAAATATTCTTCCATACTGCATCGCGTGGACTAGCCTCGAAATCTTTAAATTTCTCCTGATACAATCTGTCTATATGTTTTCTTTCTTCCATTACTTATGATGAATAGGCTGCCGTTTTAATTTGATAGGCCTCCACTTTCTCTTTTAATATTTGCCGTGCTCTCGCTAAATTGGATTTAGAAGTTCCAGTACTTATTTGTAGCATTTCTGAAATTTCTTTATGAGAAAATCCATCTAATGCGTATAGGTTAAAAACCTGCCTATACCTGTCTGGTAATTCCTGAATGATCTTCAATAGAAAATCAACAGAAAATTCATCCTCATCAATCTCAAGTGCTACTTCACTTAAACTCTCTTCATTTATGATCTCAAAAACACCTTGCTTTCTATATTTCTGCAATGTGGTATTGATCATGATCCTTTTCATCCAACCTTCAAAAGATCCCTTATCTTGATATTGAGCAATTTTTTCAAATATCGTCATGAAACCATCTTGCAGATTGTCTTCTGCTTGTTGATAGCTATTAGAATACTTTAAGCAAACAGAAAACAATTTATCGGCATAAAGCCTATAAAGCTGTTCCTGAGCTTTTATATCCTCTTTTTTACAATGAGATATGAGCTGTTTTAAACTCAATAGTCGGGGATTTTTCGTTAATTATTCATCATCTGGCTGGGCTACGGGGATTTGTTTAATAATAAATTCATCTTCACCTAAAGAATTCTCACCCTTCCAGAATCTAAATATATAAAAATCATTACGTTCTACAACAAATTTTAATGAAGTCGTTTTTGAAAGGTCTCCACTCTTGGAACAATTGCTGCTGCTTGTTTTTGAATGATTTACAACTCCAATAGTTACTTCGTTGTTCTTTTGAGTGATGTCTAATCCGGCAAAATAATGACAACTGGAAGGTCGTTCATAATTGATACCCATCTCATAAGATTTTGAAGCTATAAAGGAAGTTGGAATATTTACGGAAGTAATGGGTGCCAGATCTTGTATGATTCCATTTGAGTTATCATCAACAGAGCAGCCTTGTAAAATTACAATGCTAAATATGATGATACTTTTTTTCATCTGCAAAGAGGTGGCACTTTTTCAAGTAGGTTATACTTAACAGATGCAAGAAGAAAGAAAAGGTTGCGTTTGGAAATAGAAAATCCCGAATAATCGGGATTTTAATTTTCATATCTTTAATAAAACTATTCTTTTGCTAGTTTTATTGCATTCACAATTTTTGTTTCAAGCTCATCCATAAGATCCGGATTGTCTTTTAAGATCGCTTTTACAGCGTCTCTTCCTTGTCCTAGCTTGGTATCTTCATAGCTAAACCAAGATCCACTCTTTTTAATGATCTCGTAATCTACTCCAATATCGATGATTTCCCCAATTTTAGAAACACCTTCCCCGTACATAATATCAAATTCTGCCATTCTAAATGGTGGAGCCACTTTGTTCTTTACAACTTTAACTCTTGTCTTATTTCCAAGTACGTTACTGTTGCTATCTTTTATTTGTGTAGATCTTCTAATATCTAATCTCACAGAAGCATAGAATTTTAAGGCATTCCCACCGGTAGTAGTTTCAGGATTTCCAAACATAACACCAATCTTCTCACGCAATTGGTTAATGAAGATCACTGTACAATTGGTCTTACTTATACTAGCCGTTAATTTTCTAAGTGCTTGAGACATTAGACGGGCATGTAATCCCATTTTAGAATCTCCCATTTCTCCTTCAATTTCACTCTTAGGAGTAAGGGCTGCTACAGAGTCAATTACAATAATATCAATTGCTCCAGACCTTATTAAATTATCTGTGATCTCCAAAGCTTGTTCTCCATTATCTGGCTGAGAAATTATTAAGTTTTCAAGATCTACTCCCAATGCTTCTGCATAAAATCTATCAAATGCATGCTCTGCATCTATAAATGCAGCAATACCTCCAGCTTTTTGAGCTTCTGCAATTGCATGTAAGGTTAAGGTAGTTTTACCAGAAGATTCTGGTCCATAAATTTCAATTACTCTTCCACGAGGATATCCTCCCACGCCCATAGCTAAATCTAATCCTAAAGATCCGGTAGAAATTGCTTCTACATCAGAAACTGCCTGATCGCTCATCTTCATAACTGTTCCCTTACCGTAGGTTTTATCCATCTTATCTAGGGTGAGTTTCAGGGCTTTTAGTTTAGCTTCTTTTTCTTTATCGTTACTCATTTTTACTTTTTTTATCCTTGATGCTAAAATAACATATCTTTTCTATCACTACAATATTTAGGCCGTAACCTTTTCAAAATTAATTCCGGTTTTTACCACTCCATAATGCGTATGATGATCACCTAGATTATAAGGTTTCAAGTTTTTAATTAATTAGCTTTAAAAAGTTATTGTGGTAGAATAGGTAATTTTAACTGTAGTACTTATGAGAGCTAGGTTATCTAAATTCATTTCTTAAGTTATTCCTAGTAAAAAACGCCTTGGAAGTAATTCTATGTCATTCTTTCTTGCTTTCATTTAAAGATATATCTTTGCAAAAAATATCTTTTAACTTAAAAATTAGTATAGCATGCAACTGTACAATAAATTAAGCGCTAAAGAGAGAGCTGCCCTAATAGAAGAAGCTGGGCAAGATAGACTTACACTTTCTTTTTACGCATACGCCAAAATTGGCAATCCAGAAGTATTCAGAAATTTTCTTTTTATAGGTTGGGACAAAATGGAAGTCCTTGGCCGTATTTATGTAGCGCATGAGGGTATAAATGCCCAACTTTCTGTGCCTGCAAAAAGATTTGATGAGTTCAAGGCTTTTATAGATGATGTTTATTTTTTGAAGGATGTAAGATTGAACATCGCTATTGAGCATGACCTTAAATCTTTCCTAAAACTAAAAGTTAAGGTTAGGGATAAGATCGTGGCAGATGGTCTTAATGATGCCTCTTTTGATGTGAGAAACAAAGGAATTCATGTAGATGCCAACAAATTTAATGAATTATTGGATGATCCAAATACCATTTTGGTAGACATGCGTAATCATTATGAAAGTGAAATAGGGCATTTTAAAGGAGCTATTACTCCAGATGTAGATACTTTTAGAGACTCTCTAGATATCATTGAAAATGATCTGAAAGAGCATAAAGAAGATAAAAATCTTGTTATGTATTGTACCGGAGGTATTCGATGTGAAAAAGCCAGTGCTTACTACAAGCATAAAGGTTTTAAGAATGTTTTTCAGCTAGAAGGTGGAATTATAGAATACGCTCGCCAAGTTGATAATCAAAACTTAGACAATAAGTTTATTGGGAAAAACTTCGTTTTTGATCACCGTAGAAGTGAGAGAATAACAGAAGATGTGATCTCTAACTGTCATCAATGCGGTAAAGCATGTGATACTCATGTAAATTGTGCTAATGAAGCCTGTCATTTGCTATTTATCCAGTGTGAAGAATGTGCAAAAGCTATGGATACGTGTTGTTCTACAGAATGCAAAGAGGTAAACGCGATGCCTTTTGAGGAGCAAAAAGCATTGAGAAAAGGTATTCCTAACAGCAATAAGATCTTTAAAAAAGGTAGGTCTGAAGTCTTAAAATTCAAGCAATAGTTAATATTATTGAGTTCTGCGCAGACCGATAAATATTGGTATATTTACCTTTTAGAATAAATTATAAATCCAATTCAGCAGGATTTCTCCTGTTAGAATTTCAATATATATAATATGGGATGTAGCACTTGTGCGACCGGAAAAGATGGTTCGCCTAAAGGTTGTAAGAATAATGGAACGTGTGGAACAGATGGATGCAATAAATTAACAGTTTTTGATTGGCTTTCTAACATGTCTTTACCAAATGGAGTAGAACCTTTTAATTGTGTCGAGATTAGGTTTAAGAACGGAAGAAAGCACTTTTTTAAAAATACTGAAAACTTAACCTTAAGCATCGGCGATGTAGTAGCTACAGAAGCTTCACCAGGACACGATGTGGGAATTGTAACGCTAACCGGAGAATTGGTTAGAGTGCAAATGAAGAAGAAGAAAGTTAAAGAAGACAGTGAAGAAGTTTTAAAAATATATAGAAAAGCTACGCAAAGAGATATTGATGTATGGCAAGAAGCTAGAGATCGTGAGGATAAGATGAAAGTTCGCGCTCGTGAGATCGCTATTCGTTTAAATCTACATATGAAGATTAGCGATATTGAATTTCAAGGAGACGCTTCTAAAGCCACCTTTTATTATACAGCAGAAGAACGCGTAGATTTTAGACAATTAATAAAAGAATTTGCAAGAGAATTCAATACCAGAATTGAAATGCGCCAGATAGGTTTCCGTCAGGAAGCAGCTAGATTGGGTGGTATTGGTTCTTGTGGAAGAGAATTGTGTTGTTCAACTTGGTTAACAGACTTTAGATCTGTAAATACCTCTGCAGCTAGATATCAGCAATTATCACTTAATCCGCAAAAATTAGCAGGACAATGTGGTAAACTTAAATGTTGTTTAAATTACGAATTAGATACATATTTAGATGCTTTAAAATCATTTCCAAGAACCGAAGAAAAGTTATATACTAAGAAAGGTACTGCAGTATGTCAAAAAATAGACATATTTCAGGGATTTTTATGGTATGCTTATGAGGGAGATTGGATGAATTGGCATAAGCTTACTCCAGAGAAAGCAAATCTCGTTATTAAAGCCAATAAAGATAAGGAGCCAGTTGCAAGTTTAGAAGAGTACGAAGTGGTAGTAACTGCAGATGCTAATGCAAATCCAGATTTTAATAATGTGGTTGGGCAAGATAGTTTAACTCGTTTTGATAAGCCTAAAACAGCTACTAAGAAACGTAGAAAGAGTACCAAACGTAAAAAAGGTAAACCTTCAAATAATAACAATGCATAAATTGTTTTTACCGGTTTTGTTAGTATTTCTAGGATGTTTAGTGCTCTCTTGTGACTCTAACAGGGTTTATGACGAATACCAAACAATTCCTTCTACATGGAATAAAGACTCTATAGTTACGTTTAATCTAAAAACTATAGATTCTGTAAAACCTTATAATGTATTTATCAATATCAGAAATAACAGTGATTTTGATTATAGCAACCTGTTCTTGATCGCTCAAATTAAATTTCCTCAGGGTAAAGTAATTACAGATACTCTAGAGTATGAAATGGCCGCTCCCAACGGGGAATGGCTTGGTACTGGTTTTGGAGATGTTAAAGAAAGTAAGCTGTGGTACAAGCAAAATGTAATATTTGAAGAAACTGGTAATTATAAATTTTCCCTTCAGCAAGCCATGAGAAAAAATGGCAATGTAGAAGGAATTGAAAACCTTGAAGGTATTACCGAGGTGGGTTTTCGTATAGAGGATATCCAAAATTAATGTAATTGCACTTATGGCAAACCCATCTAAAAAAACTACATCAAAACCAGCAAAGCAAACTGGTTTTAGAAAATATATTATTGGCTTCTGGACTCTTTTTGGAATAGGAGTGCTTGCAATTATTATCCTGTTCTTAATGGCTGGATGGGGAGCGTTTGGAAAAATGCCCAAATTTGAAGAACTAGAAAACCCGGAAACCAATTTAGCTACAGAGATCTATTCATCTGATGGAGAAACTTTGGGTAAATATTATAGTGAAAATAGAACTCCTATTAGGTATGAAGATCTTCCAGATCATTTAATAGAGGCTTTGGTAGCCACAGAAGATGAAAGGTTTTATCAGCATTCTGGAATAGATGCTCAAGGAACTTTAAGAGCAGCGATCTACTTGGGTCAAAAAGGTGGGGCCAGTACCATTACGCAACAATTGGCAAAATTGTTATTCACTCAAGATGTCTCTCAGAATTTTGTGGGAAGAGTGATGCAAAAATTTAAAGAATACATTATCGCTATTCGTTTGGAACGCCAGTATACCAAAGAAGAGATCATTACCATGTACTTCAATAAATATGATTTTGTGTATCAGGCAGTTGGAGTACGTTCTGCAGCAAAGATCTATTTTGGGAAAGAAGCTAAAGATCTTAAAATTGAAGAAAGCGCAGTTTTAGTTGGAATGCTAAAAAATGCCGCTTATTACAATCCTGTAAGAAGACCTGAATTGGTGGAAAATCGACGTAATCAAGTGTTAAAGCAAATGCAGAAGAACGGATTTTTAACTCCAGAAGAAAAAGATTCACTTCAGAAATTGCCTATGAAACTAGATTTTTCTCCTCAAGGTCATGACGAGGGAATTGCCACTTATTTTAGAGTGTATCTGCAAGGCTTTATGAAAGATTGGATCAAGAACAATCCAAAACCTGATGGAAGTGAATATAATATATATCGTGATGGATTAAAGATCTATACAAGTATAGATTCCAGAATGCAGAAATATGCTGAAGAGGCAGTTACAGAGCATATGTCTAGACTCCAAAAAGAATTTAACATACAGAACCAAAAGAATAAAACTGCACCCTTTAGAGATGTAACTCCAGATGAGGTAAATGGCATTGTTAATAGTGCTATGAAGGTTTCAGACAGATGGCGCAAGATGAAAGCTCAAGGAAAATCTGAGGATGAGATCATTAATTCTTTTAGCAAGAAAACAGAGATGCGCGTTTTTAGTTGGAGCGGTATTAAAGACACCGTTATGACACCTCATGACTCTATAATTTATTATAAATCTTTCTTAAACGCGGGGATGATGTCTATGACGCCTCAAACCGGAGAAGTTAAAGCATGGGTTGGAGGAATTAACTTTAAACATTTTAAATATGAGCACGTAAAACAGGCCAGAAGGCAGGTAGGTTCTACCTTCAAACCTTTTGTGTATGCTACTGCCATAGATCAGTTAAAAATGTCTCCTTGTGATACCTTGCCAAGAAACAGATTTACTATTGAAGCAGGGAGAATGGGCAATCAAAACGATTGGTCTCCTGTAAATAGTGATGGTAAATATTCAGGAATGATGACGCTTAAAGATGCTTTAGCAAATTCTGTAAACACGGTCACTGCTAGATTAATTGCTAAAATTGGTCCTAAACCTGTTATTAATTTGTTAGATAAATTGGGAGTAGACACCAGAAATATACCAGCAGTACCTGCTATTGCGCTTGGTACAGCAGATATGAGTGTTTTTGAGATGGTTTCGGCATATAGCACCTTTGCAAATGAAGGTGTGTACGTAAAACCCGTTATTGTAAATAGAATTGAAGACAAGAACGGAACCATACTCTATCAACAAGTCCCTGAAACTAGAGATGTATTAAGTAAAGAAACTGCATATGTAACCATAAATCTTATGGAAGGGGTTACCCAATCTGGAACCGGAACTCGTTTACGTGGTAACTGGGCAGTAAATAATTCTTATTACCAGAAAGCAATGACCGGATATCCTTACGACTTTAAAAACCCTATTGCTGGTAAAACAGGAACTACTCAAAATGGTAGTGATGGTTGGTTTATGGGGATAGTGCCAAATCTCGTATCTGGAGTTTGGGTTGGGGGAGAAGATAGATCTGTCCATTTCCCATCAATTACTTTCGGTCAGGGAGCTGTAATGGCTTTACCAATTTGGGGGTCTTACATGAAAAAAGTGTACGCAGATAAAAATCTGGAGGTGTCTTCGGGAGCTTTTCCAAGACCAGAAAATCTTTCTATAGAAATTAATTGTAGAGAGTATGGCAAAGAAAATTCAGATTCTCAATTGATTCCTGATGAATTAGATTTTTAATATTCCTATAGTTTAGTAGAAATAACCTCTTTGAAAACGTTGTAGTAAGATCAAACTTTTTGTAAATTTCGGCAAACGAAATTTCAATGATCAAAAAAACTGTAAAAAACGTTCAGGAAGCGCTTGAGGGAATGAAGGATGGGATGACCCTTATGTTAGGTGGTTTCGGACTATCTGGTATTCCTGAGAATTCTATTTCAGAATTGGTGAAAATCAACGTTCAAGATATAACCTGTATTTCTAATAATGCCGGAGTAGACGATTTTGGTCTTGGCTTATTGCTTCAGAAAAAGCAGATAAAAAAAATGATCTCTTCTTATGTGGGAGAAAATGCAGAGTTTGAGCGCCAAATGCTAAGCGGCGAGTTGGATGTAGAGCTTACGCCCCAAGGCACACTGGCAGCAAAATGCCAAGCTGCACAACAAGGTTTTCCGGCTATATTTACTCCAGCTGGTTATGGAACCGAAGTTGCCGAAGGAAAAGAAACCAGAGAATTTGACGGGAAGATGTATGTGCTGGAAGAAGCTTATAAAGCAGATTTTGCTTTTGTAAAAGCTTGGAAAGGGGACGAAGCCGGAAATCTTATCTTTAAAGGAACCGCTCGAAATTTTAATCCATTAATGTGTGGTGCCGCAAAGATTACGGTTGCAGAAGTAGAAGAATTGGTGAAACCTGGAGAGTTAGATCCAAATCAGATCCATATTCCAGGAATTTTTGTACAAAGGATCTTCCAAGGAAAGGATTATGAAAAGAGAATTGAACAACGAACGGTGAGGCAAAAATAATTTGAGAATGATCAATTTGAAAATTTAAAGATTGAGAGATGATAAAGAAAACATTATTGTTAAAAAAACTTTTCAGTTTTCATTAGAAATCATCTCTTTTACTGAAGAGCTTTGATCAAGTAAGAAATTTGAAATGGCCTCACAGCTATTTAAAAGTGGAACATCGATAGGAGCTAATGTTAGAGAAGCCCAGAATTCAGAAAGCTCGGCAGATTTTATTCATAAATTCAAAATTGCTGCAAAAGAAGCAGATAAAACTCAATATTGGTTGGAGTTATGCGAGAAATCACGGTTTTTACCTCAGCCAAATCCACAATTATTTATAGACTTAAATATTATAATGAAAATTATCTCAAAGATTATAAGTTCAGCTAAAAAGCGATAATTTTCAAATTAACATATTTTCAAATCAACACATTAACATGTTAGATAAAAACGGAATCGCACAAAGAATTGCCCAAGAAGTTCAGGATGGCTATTATGTTAATCTTGGAATTGGTATTCCAACATTAGTTGCCAACTTTGTAAGAGATGATATAAATGTTGAATTTCAGAGTGAAAATGGGATTTTAGGAATGGGGCCTTTTCCCTTTGATGGAGAAGAGGATGCCGATCTTATTAATGCAGGAAAACAAACCATTACAGCATTGCCTGGTGCTAGTTTTTTTGACTCTGCCCTAAGCTTTGGGATGATACGTGGGCAACATGTTCATCTAACAATTTTAGGTGCTATGGAAGTTGCAGAAAATGGAGATATAGCCAATTGGAAAATACCCGGGAAAATGGTTAAAGGTATGGGAGGAGCTATGGATCTAGTTGCTTCTGCAGAGAATATCATCGTTGCTATGATGCATACCAATAGAGCGGGTGAATCTAAATTATTAAAACGTTGTTCTTTGCCGTTAACAGGAGTAGGTTGTGTTACTAAGATTGTAACAGATCTTGCTGTAATAGAAGTTACAGATAAAGGTTTTAAATTATTAGAAAGAGCACCCGGAGTGAGCGTAGAACAAATTCAGAAATCTACAGAAGGAAAATTGATAGTGGAAGGTGATATTCCAGAGATGAAATTATAGATCACTTTTGCTCAATTGATTATCTGTTTAAATTTTAAAAGTCCCATTTGTAATTACAGATGGGACTTTTGTTTTTTTAAGGCTATTTGCATTCAAAGCATTTGATCATTCCGCTAGTTAAGTCTGCTTTTTCAGAACCCTTAAGCGGTTTTTCAAGAAGCTCTCTTTCTTTTATTACGTTATGAAATTCCTTAGCATATTTCATAAGATCATTTCTTCTAGCTATAAATTTCTCTTTTATCTCAATACCATTTAGGTCATAAATTTCTTTAGGCCAGATTTTAAAAGCTTCATCAATAACATCGTTGGAGAGAAGTTGTTGTAATTTTTTTGCTTCTGTGATATATACTTCTTCTGAGGTGTTTTTAAGAAAGTAAATATCGAATGGGTACACCAATCCCGGCATATGATCAATATCCTTGTCATAAGGCCTAACTAAGGGATTTAAGTGCTTATTTGTGAGAATTTGAGGGATTACTCCATCAAGATCAAAAAATGCGTTATCTCTATCCCCGGCCAGCGGTATGGCAACAGTTTTTTTTCTATGTTTTTCCAAGATCCAGCCCCATTGTTCTGCATGTCTATCCCAATCTCCAATTAAAAGGTCAAATAAACGTGCTTTCACCAATGCCGCTTCATCTATTTGAATATCTTCTCCAAGCTTTGCTTTTAGTTCTTGAAGGTCTTTAGTTTCAATTATCTTCTTAGCGTTTTTATAACTAGTCCAATTCTTATCGCCTTCTGTTTCATACTCCAATAAGAAAAGTCTGTTCCCGTATTTGCTGTTATATTTTCCTAAAACTGTTTGCTTTGGAACAAATATCATCTTTGGGTGAGTGTTAACAAGATGTGCCTTATTCGCTAATTCTGATGCTAGAAGTGCCGCATAGGGATGTTGTCCGGAAATTCCATCTACTATAATATTCTCAAGATGTAATGTGCGGGCTATATTTGGTATTAAAGCTTGTGGATCTTTAGTTACACTTCTCAAAGTGAATAAGATACCTTCCTTGTTTTTTAATTTGAGAGAATGTGTTTGTTTCCCGCCTCCCTTTTTTATGATGGTCATACCACCCATAAGCGTATCTAATAGCACAACCGGAACTTTTATTGGGGTAGCCCATGCTTCTCTATAATTTTCTCCTTGCATTAAAGTTTTTATTGCATTTCCATGATATAGATTACAAGGCACAATGAGTAAAGAGTCATGATTCTTAATAGCTCCAAAACCGTCCGTTTGGTTTTCTATCACAGTACAAGTTTCAAACTCTTGGGTAGTTCCTAGAACAGAAGCATAAGTAAGTATTATAAATATTAGTATTAAGATAAGGAAGGCTCCTAATAACTTTTTCATAGTTTTAATTCTTAGGTTACTGTGCTGGTTATGTTTACTGATTTAGTACTCAGCCAAAAAAGCCGCACTATTACTAGTACGGCTTTGTGTATTTTAAAAGTTATGATCTTAAAGCATTCCGTTAGATCCAACCCATTTGAACTGATATTGATCTTGCGGTACTGCAATTCTACTCGCAATTCTAGTCATTCTATCTGGCAATGCGATTAAATAATCTCTTGCTTTTTCAGCATCATCTGTAAGAGAGTTGAATTTATCGATCTCCCAATATTCATTCAATTTCTGAAGAATATCTATATAATCGTAAGTTGTGTAAACTCCTAATCTTTGTGCTGCGTTCGAAAAATTTTCAAAAGCCTCTGCTATCCCTTGTCCAGACTCACGAATGAACTGTGCAGGCATAACGATCTTCTTTTTCATCATATCCTGAAAAGCGATCATCATCTCACTTGGATCATATTCAAAGATCGTTTTCACGAATTCTCTATATGCCAAATGGTGTCTCATTTCATCTCCAGCAATAATACTACACATTTTGGAAAGCATCTTGTTTCCTTTTTTCTTAGCCAATTGCCCAACTCTTTTATGAGAAATATTAGTTGCTAATTCTTGAAAACTAGTGTATACAAAATTTTTGTATGGATCTCTTCCAGTACCAATGTCAAAACCATCATTTATAAGATATTGTGTGGTCTTTTCGATCTCTCTCATGTCTACTCTTCCAGACAGATAGAGATATTTATTAAGCGTATCTCCGTGACGGTTCTCTTCTCCAGTCCAGTGACGGATCCATTTAGACCAACCATTGGCTTTCCCTTCAGAGGCACCATGTTGTTCTACACCTTCCATATCCATAAGCCAAGACTCATAAGTTGGTAAAGCTTCTTCTGTAACCATATCTGCTACTAGAACAACCCAAAAGTCATAACCAAGTTCTTTGGCTTCTTCTCTAATCTGAACAATTTCGTCCATGTAGTTTTCATTTTGAAGATTCGGCAATAGGTCTGTTGGTTGCCAGATCTCCTCTACAGGAATCAAATATTTTTCAACATAACTGTCAATTTGCTTCTCGACAGTTTTCATTACTTCTAATCTTATGTTATCTAAGGCCATAGCTTCTATTTTAAGGATTTCCAAACGTTATAGAACGAAATTCTATAAAGTGTTGGCAATATCTACACTACATGAACAAAAATCATGCGACAAAAATTCTTTAGCTTCAAATATACTAAGATATTAATGCCGTTAACAAAAAAAAGCTCTTAATTTCTACCTTGCTCTTCAGGGTATAAAGTAAAGACCTTATCACTCTGCCAGATCTCTTTAGATTTTATATCTATTGCAGATAATTTTCCTTTGAAAGCTGCACCAGTATCAACGTTCCAGATATTAGCAAAATTTAGCGGCTTATCTTCTCCCACTCTTGTAACCGGGGTATGGCCAATGAATATCTCTTTGAACAATAAAAATCTTTTAGGATAATATTTATGATCTTTAGAAATTGTTTCTCCCAGTGCAAGCGCTGTTTCCCATAAGGTTCTATCCCAAAAGAATGAAGTTTCATGATGTTCATGTTTTGGCCCTCTTAAATTACTGAAGCCCGCATGCACAAAAAGTCTGTTTTCATTATCTACGTAGTAATTATGCATCTGTTCGTAAAAATGAAGGTGCTCTTTTCTCTCTTCTATAGAGATATTCTTATAAGCTTCAATACTAGAAACTCCTCCATGTTGTAACCATTCTTTATTTTTTTCTCCGGTTTTCAACCATCGGTATACCAAATCATCATGATTACCTCGAAGAAAAGTACAATGATGATCTTTATTCAGTGCTATAAGATAAGAGATCACTTTGGCAGAATCGCTCCAGCCATCTACATAATCTCCTAAAAATATAAGATGATCTTCCTTATGTAATTCTAATCTTTCTATTAACTGAATAAGTGCCTTTAAACCTCCATGTATATCGCCAATGGCAATCGTTCTTTTCATTTAACTGTATTTTACTTTTCTTAATATTCTGATACTGTCTTTATAAGACTGATATGCATTTTCATTATGGGTGCGTAATAACTCTTTAGCTTCTTCCAATTTTACTATAGCCATTTCAAAATCATTAAAATAACAAATAAGGTAAGTGGCCGGAAGATTTAATAGATCCTCTTCCTCATTTCTACTAAGCTTAAAATTGTTCTTAAGCTTAGCTATAAGAGCATTGTTTATATTGTAGATGTGATATAGTATTTTCCTGTCGAACTTTGGGGGTTGAAATAATAGGGTGCTTTGGATATCATAACTCGCATTATCTTTAAATTTTATAATCACCTCTTCTAAAGGATATTTATGAAGATCGTTCTTTAAACCAAGGTGAACATATTCTACTATTTTAAAGTAGTCCTTATTAAAACTAATACTTACTTCATCCAGCTCAGAATAAAAGAGTTTAACCTGCTCATTAATTAATTCAATATCTACTCTAGAGAAATAGGTTTCTCCACGTATTTTTTTTGTTTTTCCGGCCCAGCAAACCACAAAGTACTCTTTAAATACCTTATAATTTGGATGAAAATCTTGCCGTATTTTCATAAAATCGAATACGCCGTCTAGCGTGAGTTCAATATTATTATGAGAATGTTTTTCTATAGCATCTACAATCGATGAGTTATTATCTTTTATCTCTACATCCAGATCTTTGGGCATACTCATGCTCCCTTCTCTAATGAAAACTGTTCCGCCATAATATTTCCAGATGTTCTTTCGCAGGGAACAAACCTTCTCGTGATTAGATCTTATAGTTACAAGACCTACTACCAAATTATCAGGCAGATGCGGAAAAGGTATATTTTCATAAGATACCAATGGTGGGTTCTCTAAATAGGCATTAATAAGATTTTGAATCTTACTATCATCAAAAAAGTCTACACCCTTTATACTATTGTCTTCATCTTCAACACCTATAACTATATAGGAGTTATTTTTAGGGTTAGAGTTTGCAAGCGCACATACGTGTTTTAAGAACTTGGCCTTTCCCTCTTTTTGATCCATATTCAGCTTTCGTTTTTTGTCATAAAAACTGCTCTCATCATTATGAGCGAGTAAGTTTTTAATTAAAAGCCGTTTGTTAATCATACTAAAGAGCTGAAATAAGATTTAGGAAGAAGCTTTTATAACACTTCTTCCTAAATTCAATATTTATAATTTAATGCCAGGACCGTTCTAATTTTTATTGATTATAGTACTGCTTGCCTGTGCGGTGGGCATTACTGTAAGATCTGCAATATTTACGTGGTAAGGTCTGGTAACTACAAAGGCAATGATCTCTGCAATGTCTTCTGGTTGTAACGGGTCAAATCCTTTATATACATTTTCTGCTTTCTCATCATCCCCCTTAAATCTTACGTTGCTAAAGCCTGTATGGGTAAGTCCTGGATTTACAGCGCCCACTCTAATACCTGCCTTGTTAAGATCTATTCTCATTCCTTGGTTTAACGCATCTACAGCAAATTTACTGGCGCAGTACACATTACCATTTGGATATACTTCTTTTCCGGCTGTAGAACCAATATTTATAATGTGGCCAGATCCTCTTTCCGTCATTTGCGGAATGATTGCTTTAGTAACATAGAGCAAACCTTTTACATTGATATCTATCATTGCATCCCAATCTTCTGTATCTCCATCTTGAATTGGATCTAGGCCATGCGCATTTCCTGCATTGTTAATTAGAATATCAATTTGCTTAAAATCTTGTGGCAAACTGTTTATCTGATTATTGATCTCTTCTTTATTTCTAACATCAAATTTTAACGTGGTAACCTTAGTTTGAGAAGAAAGTTCTGCGCTAAGTTTTTCCAGCGCATCTTCTCTACGCCCACATAAAATTAGATGAATATTCATCTTTGCCAATTCACGAGCAGTTGCTTCCCCAATTCCGCTTGTAGCTCCGGTAATAAGTGCTGTCTTTTTCATATATGTTAAATGTTGAATTTTTTTTGATGACCACAATTTATAAAATGTATTGCAAGTAAGATGATTATGGATATTAAACCCTTATCAAAGCTTGTTAAATAATGTTAATTGAAGAATTCTGTAAAATGAAATAGATAATAGTGCGTTATCCACATTAAACTAATAATCAATAATAATTATGAAAATGAACTGGATGAAATTAAGATCAATGAGACTTTTGCCTATGTTGGTAGTGGCTCTTGCAATGGTATCACTTATTAGCTGTAGCAATGATGATGATTCTGACAATGGGAGTGCGAGAATTACAGTAAGCATGACCGATGCACCTGGAGATTACGACGCTGTTTTTGTAGATGTGGTAGACGTAATGATCAAAGCAGATGCCAGTACAGAAGGAGAAGAAGGTTGGAAAAGTCTTGGAGGTGTTAAGACAGGAGTGTATGACCTTTTAGAGTTAACAGGTGGAGTAACTCAACTTTTAGCAGATACAGATGTGCCTGCGGGTTATTTAGGACAGATTAGATTGGTATTAGGGAATAATAATACGGTAGTGGTAAATGGAGAATCTCAAGCTCTTAGTACTCCTAGCGCTCAACAATCTGGACTAAAGATCAAAGTAGATCAAGAATTAGCTGCAGGAGAAACTTATAATTTCTTGTTGGATTTTGATGTAGATCAATCTATTGTAGCTGCGGGTACTAGTGGAGGATTTGCTTTAAAACCTGTAATTAGACTTTCTAATGGAATAGAGACCGGAACCATTAAAGGATCTGTTCACCCTACAACTTTTCAAAGTGTAGTTAAAATTCAAAATGCTTCTAGCACTGTTTCTGCATATACAGATGCAAATGGAAATTTTGAATTACAAGGTGTACCTGCAGGGCTTTATCAGTTAAAAATAACTCCGGCTATAAGCTCTGGACTAACGGTAAAAATTATGAATGATGTTCAGGTAAAAACAGGAGAAACCTTAGATCTAGAAACTATATTTTTAGAGTAATAGATTTCTCTATATTTATATATAAAGGCTAATTGAAGATGAAAATTTCAATTAGCCTTTATTTTTTATTTAATTTTAACCCAAATGGTTCAATAATTGTATCATTTGCACTTTTTGTAACTAATAAATATCTTCACATTCAAAAAATATAATACCTATGATAGAAAGCAATGCATCGGTAGACATTTCTAGCCTGAACGAAAAAATTGAGAGAGAAAGTCAGTTTGTAGACCTGTTAACTTCAGAAATGAACAAAGTTATAGTTGGTCAAAAACACATGGTAGAAAGGTTGCTTATTGGGCTTTTGAGTCAGGGGCATATATTATTGGAAGGTGTTCCGGGACTTGCAAAGACGTTGGCCATTAACACCTTGTCTCAAGCAGTACACGGTAGTTTTAGCAGAATACAGTTCACTCCAGATCTTTTACCTGCCGATGTGGTTGGTACTATGATCTATAATATGAAGTTGAATGATTTCAGCATAAAGAAAGGTCCGATTTTTGCAAATTTTGTGTTAGCAGATGAGATTAACAGAGCTCCAGCAAAAGTGCAATCGGCTTTACTAGAGGCCATGCAAGAAAAGCAGGTTACTATTGGGGATCAAACCTTTATTCTAGATAGACCATTTTTGGTAATGGCAACTCAGAACCCTGTAGAGCAAGAAGGAACGTATCCTTTACCGGAAGCTCAGGTGGATAGATTCATGTTAAAAACGGTGATCAAATATCCTCAAATGGCCGAAGAGCAATTAATTGTAAGAGCCAATTTAAAAGGTGGATTTGAGAAAGTTAATCCGGTGGTATCTTTAGAGCAAATTGCTTCTGCACAGAAAGCTGTTCGTGAAGTGTATATGGATGAAAAGATCGAGAAATATATTTTAGATATTATCTTTGCAACCCGTACTCCAGAGAAATATAAATTAGAAGATTTAAAACCTCTTATAAATTTTGGAGCGTCTCCAAGAGGTAGTATAAATTTGGCAATTGCGGCTAAATGTTATGCTTTCATAAAAAGAAGAGGTTATGTAATTCCTGAAGATGTTAGAGCTGTTGTTTATGATGTGCTTAGACATAGAATTGGGATTACCTATGAAGCAGAGGCAGAAAATATAACTTCAGAAGATATTATTAGTAAGATCATTAACGAGGTTGAGGTACCATAGATTGTTGTAAGAATAGCACAATCACTTTTGTAAAATTAAATGATGCTCTTTCTTTAAGAGCTATTATAGAAAATGGATACCAAAGAATTACTTAAAAAGGTTAGAAAAATTGAGATCAAGACCAAGCGTTTGAGCAATCATGTGTTTGGGGGAGAATATCATTCTACATTTAAAGGTAGAGGGATGACTTTTAGTGAAGTGAGAAGTTATCAATTTGGAGATGATGTTAGAAATATAGATTGGAATGTAACTGCCCGTTATAATGAACCTTTTGTAAAGGTATTTGAAGAAGAGAGAGAACTTACCATGATGCTAGTGGTGGATATCTCTGCTTCAGAACTGTTTGGATCTGGTGAGCAATATAAAAGGGAAGTTATTACTGAAATTGCTGCTACTTTAGCTTTTTCAGCAACTCAAAATAATGATAAGATCGGGTTATTGCTGTTTACAGATGAATTAGAGCTTTTTATTCCACCTAAAAAAGGAAGATCTCACGTGCTTAGAATTATTAGAGAGCTGTTAGAATTCGAACCTAAAGGGAAGAGAACTAATATCGCTGAAGCTTTGAAATATGTGACCAGCGTAATCAAGAAAAAGGCGATCATTTTTGTGCTTTCAGATTTTATGGATGAAGAGTATCAACATACTTTAAAGATCATTAGTGGTAAACATGACGTTACGGGGATTAGAGTCTATGATGAGCGTGAAGAAAGTATGCCAAATGTTGGTCTGGTTCAAATGTTAGATAGAGAAACCGATGATTTACTTATGGTAAACACAGGCTCTAAGTCGGTTAGAAATTCATATGCAGCTCATTTTAAAGAGCGAGAAAATTATTTTAAAGAAAGTTTCTCTAAAAGTGGTGCCGGAATGTTAAGCACCAGAGTCGATGAGAGCTACGCAAAAAAACTATTGGTTTATTTTAAAACTAGAGCATAAGTACTAAACATGACAAAGTTTGATTATACATTGGCTCAAGAAAATATTCTTTTAAAAGAACCTCTAAGAAAAGCCAAGAAGATTAATAGCCTGCTTGCAGCGCTATTCTTTTGTTTTATATTTTTAAATACTTCAAAATCTTTTGCGCAACAGCCTAATATAGTAGCCTCTATAGACTCTTCGCAAATTAAGATAGGGGAACAGATCATCTACAAAATAAGCGTTGAGACAGATTCTACACATCTTGTAGTATTTCCGGAAGGAAAAACCTTTAACCCTTTAGAGGTGGTAGAGTCTTTAAAAACAGATACCAGCAGACTAGATAATAGGTTCAAATTAATTAAAGAATACGCTTTAACCCAATTTGATTCAGGAAGTTATAACATCCCACAGCAACGCATTATCATAAATGATAGGCCTTACCTCACAGATTCTATGGTGGTAAAGGTTGCAGACATTGTGGTAGATACTACCAAACAAAAAATGTTTCCCATAAAACCTGCAATGGAAGTGCCTCAAGGCTTTGAGTTTCCAAATTGGCTTTGGTGGGTACTAGGTATATTATTACTAGTGGCATTAGGATATTATCTTTTCAAACAGAAAAAGAAAAGAGATGAAAAAGCTAAAAAGTTACCTCCTTTTGAAAGAGCTTTATTCGAGCTACAGCAATTAGATGAATCTCATTTATTAGAAAATAGAGAGACTAAAGAATATTATTCAAAATTAACCGAAGCTGTAAGAAGGTATCTGGAAGATGAAGTTCATCTTAGAGCCATGGAAAGTACCACTTCAGAGTTAATTACTTATTTGGAGCTGAAAATGGCTGCTAAAGAATTAAATCTTAGCAGAAATACTATAGACGATCTTAAAAAGATCTTGCAACGTGCAGATCTTGCAAAATTTGCTAATTCTAAACCAGATATTATTACAGCAAAAGAAGATAGATCTACTATAGAGCATGTTATTAAAGATACTAAAGCTGCAATTCCTGAGCCTACAGAAGAAGAGCGATTAAAAGATGAAGCTTATCGCTTGGAGCAGGAAAAAAGAAAGAGAAGAAATAAGGTTAAACTAGCTATTGGTGGCGCCATTGCGGTTATAATAATTGCAGTTTCTATAATTATTAGTTTAAATGGCTTTTCATCTTTTAGAGATATGATCTTTGGGAATGATACTAAAGAACTTTTAGAAGGAGATTGGATTAATAGTGATTATGGAGATCCTGCAGTAACAATTACTACTCCTAGAGTTCTAAAAAGAGGTGATTTTAATGTGCCTCCAGAAACACAAGAAATGATGGTAGGGGGAGAGATGTTTCTTTATGGAGCCCCTCGAGAGCCATTGTTCATAGTTTTAAGTACCGTGAAATATCGCGAAAATGTACAATTCGATCTTCAGAAGGCAGTAGATGGTATCTATGCGAATTTAGAAGAAAAGGGTGCTAAGAATATCATCTTAAAAGATGAAGATTTTACAACTATCCAGGGTATTCCCGGAAAAAAGGTATATGGTACTTTAGAATTTCCGGTTTCAAATTCAGAACAAGTTGAAAAGAAAAATTATATGATTCTTAATTTTGCTCAAAATAGAGGATTTCAGCAGGTTACTGTAATCTATGCTGAAGGGGATGAGAGTGCAGATGAAATTGCCAATCGTATCATAAATTCAGTAGAATTCAATAAATCCGGAAATTGATGTTTGATAATTTTACATTCGAAAATCCGCAGTTTTTCTGGCTATTGCTATTATTACCAATTGCTGCAGTATGGTATTTCTGGAAAAGAAACAAGCAACGCGCAGAAGTACGAATTTCCAGTATAAAAGGCTTTAAAGTAAAACAAAGTATTTTGCCTACCCTAAGACATTCCCTTTTTGTTTTAAGGTTACTTGCTTTGGCATTAATGATCGTTGCCATGGCAAGACCTAGAACTACCAATGTTTCTAGTAAGACATCTTCAACTCAGGGTATAGACATAGTATTAGCAATTGATGTTTCTGCCAGTATGTTAGCAAGAGATCTTCAGCCTAATAGATTAGAGGCTTTGAAAGAAGTTGCTGGCGAATTTATTAAAGGCAGACCGGGAGATAGAATAGGACTGGTGGAATATGCCGGAGAGAGTTTTACAAAATCTCCAATAACCAGCGATAAAACCATTGTTCTAAGTGCATTGGCAGATACTGAATTTAATACGGTGTTAGAGAATGGTACTGCTATTGGAATGGGACTTTCTACTGCTGTTAATAGATTAAAAGACAGTAAAGCGAAAAGCAAGGTTATTATTTTGCTTACAGATGGGGTTAACAATGCAGGCTTTATAGATCCTAAGATTGCCAGTGAGCTTGCGGTAGAATATAAGATCAAGGTTTATACCATTGGTCTTGGAAGTAATGGGGTAGCGCTTACTCCTGTTGGAATATTACCTAATGGACAGTTTCAATATGGAAATCAGAAGGTGGAGATCGATGAAAAATTGCTTCAGGATATAGCAAATACTACAGGAGGAAAATATTTTAGAGCCACAAATAATGAAAAATTAGAAGAGATCTATAAAGAGATAGATAGCCTAGAAAAAACAGATATAGAAGAGTTTAAGTTCTATAACTATGCAGATGAATATAGGCCATTATTGCTAATTGCCGGATTATTATTATTGTTGGAATTCCTGCTGAGGTCTACCATCTTTAAAGGATTTGTTTAAAAGATAAAGAGAGGTTCTAATGACTATTTTAGAAGAAGAAAAATATTTCTGGTTGTTGCTTATCATTCCGATTTTGGTAGTGATATTCTTGCTTTTGTTGCTATGGAAAAGAAAGCATCAGCAGCAATTCGCCTCTAAAAAAATGCTGGAAATTTTGAGTCCGGAAAGGTCGGGATTTAAACCTGTATTAAAGTTCATTATTTTACTTCTTGCTTTTGCATGTATTATAGTAGCCTTAGTTAATCCTAAGATCGGTACAAAGATGGAGACCGTAAAAAGGGAAGGAGTAGATATTGTTTTTGCTATAGATGTTTCAAAAAGTATGGAGGCAGAAGATATTGCCCCTAATAGATTGGAAAAAACCAAGCAGCTTGTTACTCAGATTATCAATAATTTGGCTAGTGACAGGATCGGAATTATCGCCTACGCAGGTAGTGCATTTCCACAATTACCAATTACCACAGATTACGCATCAGCAAAGATGTTTCTTCAGGCCATGAATACCGATATGGTTTCATCTCAGGGAACGGCTATAAATGAAGCTATTAATCTTGCTACTACGTATTATAATGATGACGATCAAACCAGTAGAGTTTTGTTTATTATAAGTGATGGGGAAGATCATGAAGGTAATTCTGAAGAAATTGCAAAAGAAGCCGCAGATAAAGGAATTCAAATATTTACTATAGGTGTAGGAACTCCAAAGGGAGGTCCTATACCTATGAAAGTGAACGGAGTTATTCGGTCTTATAAAAAAGATCAGAATGGAGAGACCGTAATTACCAAGTTGAATGAAGGAACTTTGGAAGATATTGCTGATGCCGGGGAGGGAGAATATATTCCGGGAAATGTTACATCACAGGTTACAGAGAAAGTAAAAGAGGTGCTTTTAAATATGGATAAGACCGAATTTGAAGCTAAGCAATTTGCAGACTATCAGTCTCAATATCAATGGTTCTTAGGAGTAGGTATCTTACTATTATTAATTGATATTTTCTTATTGGAAAGAAAAACAGCGTGGATAAAGAAACTGAACTTATTTAACGAAAGAAAAGGATAGAGGGAAGATGAGGAATTTAGTAAAGACATTTCATAAACATCTAATAGTAGCCATTGGGTTATGTTGCTTTCAGATATCTTATGCTCAAACAAATGAGAAGAGCGATAAGAAGCTGGAAAAGGAAACTCAAGAACTTCTAAGAACCGCAGAAGATCAATTAGGAGATAATGATTTTGCAAGTGCCGAGGCATCTTATAGAGAGGCAATAGCTAAAAGCCCAGAGAATATTACCGCCAAATA
This sequence comes from Gillisia sp. Hel1_33_143, assembly GCF_900104765.1. Taxonomy (GTDB): domain Bacteria; phylum Bacteroidota; class Bacteroidia; order Flavobacteriales; family Flavobacteriaceae; genus Gillisia. Next base: position 877,048 of record NZ_LT629737.1, on the reverse strand, counting down.
TAATATGGCAAATATGTATTATGGTAAAGAAAAAGCTTCTCAAGCCGAAGAAAAATACAAGCAGGCTGCATCTATTGCTGAAACGAAAGCCGCTAAGCATGAAGTATTTCATAATTTAGGAAATACGTATATGAAGCAGAAGAAATATCAGGAAGCGGTGGCAGCGTATAAAGATGCGCTTAGAAATAATCCTACAGATGATGAAACCCGATATAATCTTGCTCTAGCTAAGAAAATGCTTGAAAAGGAGCAAAATGAAAATGAGGGTGGAGGAGACGATGATAAGAAAGATCAGGACAAGAATCAGGAGGATAAGAATAAAGATAAGGATGATAAGGGAGATCAGGATAAAGATAAAAATGAAGGAGATAAGAAGGAAGATCAAGGTGGAGACCAGAAAGATGATCAGCAAAAGGAGCCTGAGAAACCGGATGATGAAGGAAAGCCGAAAGATAAAAAAGATAAGCAAGATCAAAACGGTGAAAAACAGCCTCAAGAGCAGCAACCACAACCTGGGCAGCTATCTCCACAACAAATTAAGAATTTGTTAGAGGCTATGAATAACGAAGAGAAAAAGGTGCAAGATAAGATCAATGCTCAAAAAGCAAAAGGAGCAAAGACCAGAACAGAGAAAGACTGGTAATTCCTTTATTTAATAGATATTAATAAAAGATCAATAACAAGATATAAGAAAATGAACATAAGAATTTTTATACTGTTATTTTTTATGGCCATTGCTGGCTCTATGCAAGCTCAAGTTAAGTTTGAAGCCAATGTAAGCAAGAAAAAGCTAGGTGTGAACGAACGCCTTAGAGTAGATTTTGAAATGAATCAGGATGGTGACGATTTTAAAGCTCCTGCCTTTAGTGGGTTTACAGTGGTGGGAGGTCCAAATCAATCTGTAAGCAATACTTGGATCAATGGGAAAAGATCTTATTCTAAAACGTATTCTTATTTTCTTGCACCTTCTGGCAGAGGAAAGTTTACCATTGGCCAGGCAGAGATCACCGTAGAAGGAAATACTTATAAAACTTCTCCATTACAGGTGGAAGTTACTGCTGCTGTTGAAACTCCCAAAGACGGTAATAATTCAGATTTTGTAGCTTCAGAGAATCTGCATCTTGTGGCAGAGATCTCTAATGCAAACCCTTATTTAAATGAAGCTATTACGGTGGTTTATAAACTGTATGTGAGTCCGAGAGTTAGTGTAAGCAATTGGAGAGAATTGGACAATCCGGTATACAGCGATTTCTGGAGTCAGAATATAGATATAAGACAGTTAAAGATAGAAACAGGGCAATACGAAGGTGAGCCTTACAGATACGTAGTTCTTAGAAAAACCATTCTATATCCTCAAAAAACCGGGGAGTTAGACATAGAACCTCTTACTCTGTCTGTAGCGGTAGATGTACCAAGTGATAGAAGAGATATTTTTGGAGGAAGGTTGTATGAAACCATAGATAAAACGGTGGCAGCAGGAAAAAGGTCTATAAATGTAAAAGCATTACCTACTCAAAACAAGCCGGCAGGATTTACTGGGGCCGTAGGAGATTTTAGCTTTAAAGTTGTTCCTAGCAAAACAGATCTTGCAGCTACAGAATCTTTGAATGTACAGGTACAGGTAAGTGGAAATGGAAACTTAAAACTATTTGACCTTCCAGGTTTAGAAGTTCCATCTTCTTTAGAGCAGTATGAACCGGAACGCAGTGAGAATGTGAAAACAGATCTTAGAGGAACTCAAGGTAGCATTACAGATAATTATACCATTGTACCTACGCAAAAAGGTAAATTCCCTATTCCAGCTTTATCATTCTCATATTTTGACCTGAAGAGTAAAAGTTATAAGACCATAAATTCTGATGAGATTCTATTAGATGTGAAAAGTGCACCTGCAGGAAGTAATTATACTCCTGGCTCGGGAAATTCTGTAGCAAAACAAACCGTAGAGGCAGGAGAACAGTTTAGATATATTAAATTAAATACCAATTTAAAATCAATTAATAGCGGAGCTTTCTTAGGGTCTACTCTATTTTGGGCGCTTTTATTGTCTCCTGGAATCTTTATTCTATTAGCCATTTTCTTAGGTAAAAAGAAAGAAGCTATTGCTGGAGATGTTGCTGGAAATAAGAGAAAAAAGGCAAATAAATTAGCCAGAAAATATCTTTCTGAGGCGAAGAAGAATCTTGGTGATCAAAAAACATTTTATATAGCTTTAGAACGAGCTTTGCATAATTATCTTAAGGCCAAATTGCATATTCAAACCAGCGATATGAGTAAAGATAGGGTTATGGAGCTATTGCAGGAAAGAAATGCAGACCCGGAAACCCGTACAGAGTTTATTTCACTTCTTACAAGTTGTGAATTTGCCAGATATACTCCAAGCTCTAATGTAGCTATGGAACAAGATTATGAGAAAGCAGCAAAAGTAATATCAGCATTAGATAAACAGATTTAGCTATGAGAAATTTATTTTATATCCTTTTGTTCTGTCTATGCTTGCCTGTAGCAGCTCAAAATGATTCTTTATTCGATAAAGCGAATACCGCCTATAATGAAGGAGATTATAATGCCGCAATAAGTAATTATCAAAAGATCATAGATCAAGGTGAAGCTTCTTCAGAATTATATTATAACCTGGCTAATGCCCATTATAAATTAAGCCATATTGCACCTAGTGTTTACTATTATGAAAAGGCCTTAAAGTTAGATCCAAACGATAAAGATGTTAAAAATAACTTGGCATTCGCAAATAACATGGTAATAGATGATATTAAGGAAGTGCCTAAAGCAGGTATATCAAATTCCTTCAACAATTTTGTGAACACCTTAAGCTACAATACATGGGCATGGATAGGCGTGTTGTTCTCTGCACTATTTGCAGTATTCTTTATTCTATATTATTTCAGTATATCTCCTAGATTTAAGCGAGTTTTCTTTGGAGTAGCTATGGTAGCAGTAATATTGATGATATTTTCTGTAATCTCCGGATTTCACCAAAAAAGTAATATTCAAGATTCAAAATTTGCCATTGTCTTTGCTGAAGAGGTTGCTGTAAGAAGTGAGCCAAATTTAAGAGGAGATGAGCAGTTCACACTTCATGAGGGTACAAAGATAGAAGTTCTTAATACCTATCAGAATTGGGTAAAGCTCCAACTTGCAAATGGAGATCAAGGCTGGCTAGAGAAGAATTCTTTAAAATTTCTTTAATTAGAAGTATCTCTAGAATGGGCAGGATTATAATGTAGTTTAGCGTTCACTACTCATTCTTAATTACTATTTTTGCAGAAATGATGAAAACTGCTTATATATTGGTATTTATTTTTGTGAGTTTTCTCACAGTGCCAACAGTGGTTATAATTATTGATGAGCATACAGATATTTCTTTTGTTTTTTCTACTACAGAAGAAGAGCATGCTAAGAATAACATTACAATAGAATTTACATTCAATGCTCCAAGAACTAATCAGTTCAGTATAGACTATTTGAGCAAGAACATTATGATCTGGCATAAAGAAAAGCATGAATTACAATCGCTTTATCCGGAGGTTACTTCCCCGCCTCCAGAGTTGGTTTAATATCTTTCACTTTTAGGGTATCCATGTAGATGCGGTAATAAGCATTAGAATTCTCAATATCTAAGAGTCTACTAGTTTAATTATTGTTTCTGTTTTGGCATTATGATTACCCATTTCAATTATTTAACAATTATAGAATAAGATTGGTTTCTTCACTTTAAAAATTAGTGAAACCAAGATCTCTAAGCGCCCCATAGCAAATTGCCAGGGCATTCACATCTTTGATTTTTAATCAATTGATAGAGACATTTCTAACAACATATTATATACATGTTTAAAAATTTAAAAAATGATATCCCTTCAAGTTTAGTGGTATTTTTTGTTGCGCTACCATTATGTTTAGGTATCGCCCTTGCCAGTGGAGCTCCATTATTTGCTGGTGTTATCGCCGGAATTATTGGAGGAATAGTAGTAGGTGCTGCTTCAGGCTCTTCTCTAGGAGTAAGTGGTCCTGCAGCAGGATTAGCAGTAGTGGTGCTTACAGCTATAGCAGATCTTGGAAGCTATGAGTTATTTCTTGTTGCGGTAGTTATTGCCGGAATTTTACAGGTTATTCTAGGATTGCTAAAAGCAGGAGTTATTGGATATTTCTTTCCTTCTGCGGTAATTAAAGGAATGTTATCTGCTATTGGAATTATTATTTTCCTAAAACAGATTCCTTTAGCAATGGGTTTTGATGATCAATCTAATAGTGTATTCTCATTTTTTGAAACTACCGGGCAAGATACCTTTTTAAGTCTGGCGCATATGACAGACTTCGTTTCTATTGGTGTAGTAACAATTACAGCAATTTCATTAGCAATTTTACTAATTTGGGATAAGGTACTAGCAAAAAAGAACAAATTCTTTAAATTAGTACCGGGTCCATTAGTGGCTGTTATTGCAGGGATCATCTATCAATTGTTATTTTCTGATAGTTCTTCAATGTTTGAAATTCACGGTAGAAACTTAGTTTCTGTACCAGTGCCAGAGAGCGCTTCAGACTTTATTGGTCAGTTCACATTTCCAGATTTTTCACAATTGGGGAATACTAAGGTCTATATAGTAGCAATCACCATTGCCATAGTAGCCAGTTTAGAAACGCTTTTAAGTGTTGAAGCTACAGATAAACTAGATCCACAGAAGAGAGTAACGCCTACCAATAGAGAGTTAATTGCACAAGGAATAGGTAATTCAATTTCTGGTCTAGTTGGAGGTTTACCAATAACTCAGGTTATTGTAAGAAGTTCTGCGAATGTTATGAGTGGAGGGAAAACAAAACTTTCTGCTATCATTCACGGATTTTTATTGCTTTTTAGTGTTATGTTAATTCCGCATTTTTTAAATTTAATCCCACTAGGCGTATTGGCTGCGGTTCTATTAATTATTGGATACAAATTGGCTAATCCTAAGCAATTTATACAAATGTTCAAATTAGGAAAATCTCAATTTATTCCTTTTGTGGTTACTGTAGTAGCCATTGTAGCTACAGATCTATTGGTTGGAATTATGTTAGGGCTTGCTGTGGGAATTGTGACTATCTTAATAAACAGTTATAAGAACTCTCACTTTTTACATATTGAAGATGTATCTAGCGGAAAGAGTAAAGTGAAAATGGTTTTTGCTGAAGAGGTGACGTTCTTGAACAAAGGTGCAATTCAACGTGAGTTAGCTTCTATGCCAAAGAATTCTGATCTTATATTAGACGTTACCAAAACAAGATCTTTAGATCTGGATGTTTTGGAGATCTTAGATGATTTTGCAATTACTGCGGCAAATAAGAATATAGATATTACATTAATTTCAGAAATAGGAGAATTTAGAAACCCTCAAAGCTATAGAGAGATATTTGGAGTAGAAGTGTTTCAGTCTGCTCATTAATAAGAATTTAAAATAAATAGTATGAAAGATTTATATGAAAATCTAGTTAAGAACAATAGAAAGTGGGTAGAGAGTAAATTAGCTGTAGACCCAGAATATTTTGAGAGATTAGCCAAAGGTCAAACTCCACCCGTACTTTGGATTGGATGTGCAGACAGTCGTGTTCCTGCAAATGAAATTATTGGTGCAGAACCGGGAGAAGTATTTGTACATCGAAATATAGCAAACATGGTTGTACACTCAGACATGAACATGTTGAGCGTTCTAGATTATGCTGTAAATGTATTAAAGGTAAAACACGTAATTGTTTGTGGACATTATGGTTGTGGAGGAGTAAATGCAGCTATGGATAATAAATCTATAGGTTTAATAGATAACTGGATAAGACATATTAAAGACGTTTATAGATTGCATAAAACAGAGCTAGATACTATTGAAGATAAGAAAGAGCGCTTTGATAAATTTGTTGAGATAAACGTAAAAGAACAAGTTTATGATCTGGCTAAAACCTCTATTATTCAAGGAGCTTGGGAGAGCAACCAAGAAATAGCAGTACATGGCTGGGTTTATGGAGTAGGTTCTGGAATTATAAAAGACCTACAAGTTAATATTAGCAGTAATAAGCAGTTAGACGAAGTTTATCAACTAGACTTTTAATAAGGTTCCTATTTCTTAGCACCTTATAATTTTACTTTAGAAGATCGATATCATATTTTTGATGTCGGTCTTTTTTTATTGTATATCTTTTTCCTTTTCTTCTTCATTGTTTAAAATGTTGAGGTCTTTAGCTTCTTGTATTATAGCCGGAATTAGCGCAGGAGCTAAAGTTCTTACAGGCCTGTAGAGTACAGAACTATCTAAAGTTTCTTTATCTACTATTTGAAAAGCTTCCTGAGTACTAGAAAAGAACATAATTATAACACTGGTTATAAAAGCTACTTTAATAATTCCAAAAGCCGCACCTAAAAGCTTATTTATTAAGCCTAAGAATACCAGATTTGCAATTTTTGTAAGCGCTCTTCCTGCCCATGAGATGGTAAAGGCAATTAGAATAAATGTAATGGCAAAAGAAAATAGATGAATGAGTTGAGAATCCCATTTTGTAATGGTAGACAGGTAGTGGCTTACATTGTGAGAAAAATAGACCGCACCGTAAATTCCGGCTACAAAGGCTATAAGGGAAGCAAGTTCTGCCAAAAACCCTCTAAACAATCCTCGAACAAGGCCATACAATAAAAGTACAGCCAGAACAATATCAACAATATTCATGTTTTAAAGATAGTATTTACAAAATCTAAGATACGTATCTTTGCCCAATGGCAAGAGATGAACAATTAAAAGAACGTTGGCTGGTATTGCAAAGCAAGCTTTCCAATCAGTTCGCAGATGGCGATTTATTAGATTTAGATGCTGTAATTTATTTGATAGGAGTTCAAGAACTGGGGCAACCACACAAGAAATATAAGAAAGATCATAAAATAGATCTAATGCATATAGCTATTTGCAGGTTATTAGAGCCGTATGGCTATTATCAATTTGATTTTGTAGATGAGGATGGCTGGCCACATTATAAGATTTTAGAGGTCTTACCTAATTTAAAGGCAGGAGAACAATCGGTTTTAATGAAAGAGGCCATCGTGCAATATTTTCTAGAAAAGGAATATATACAATAAGGATAGATGTTGATGACTAAAAGCACTTTTTTGCTAAATTTGTCAACTTTAAAGAAATGAATTCATGATTGATAAGATAAAGGAACATATAACTCAGGTACAGAACTTTCAGGCTGCTACAAAAGAAGAATTAGAAGCTTTCAGAATTAAATATTTAGGGAAGAAAGGCTTGCTAAATGAGTTCTTTGCTGAATTTAAGAATGTTCCTAATGAGCAAAAGAAAGATTTTGGACAGGCTATTAATACTTTAAAAAATTCTGCTCAGGATAAGGTTAATCAGTTAAAAGAATCATTAGAAGGGCAACAAGAAGAAAAAGGAGTTTATGGAGATCTTACCAGACCCTCTGCTCCTATAGAGATTGGTGCTAGACATCCCATTTCTATTGTAAAAAATCAAATCATCGAAATCTTTTCTAACATAGGATTTAATGTTTCTGAAGGTCCGGAGATAGAAGATGACTGGCATAACTTTACAGCTTTGAACCTACCGGAATATCATCCGGCAAGAGATATGCAGGATACTTTCTTTATTCAGACAGATCCGGATATTCTTTTACGTACACATACCTCTTCGGTGCAGGTGCGTTATATGGAAGAGAACAAACCACCAATTAGAACAATATCTCCTGGACGTGTTTTTAGAAACGAAGCAATTTCTGCGAGGTCGCATTGTATCTTTCATCAGGTAGAGGGGTTGTATATAGACAAAGACGTGTCTTTTGCAGATCTAAAACAAACCTTATTATATTTTACCAAGCAAATGTTTGGAAAGTCTAAGATAAGACTGAGACCTTCTTATTTCCCATTTACAGAGCCTAGTGCAGAAGTAGATATTTATTGGGGACTAGAAACAGAAACAGATTATAGAATTACCAAAGGAACAGGATGGTTAGAGATCATGGGCTGTGGGATGGTAGATCCTAACGTACTTAAAAATTGTGGGATAGATCCTACAGAGTATACCGGTTTTGCATTTGGTATGGGAATAGAAAGAATTGCCATGCTTTTATATCAAATAGGAGATATACGTATGTTTTATGAAAATGATGTACGCTTCTTAGAACAATTCAAATCATCTTTGTAATATGAAAAAAATCGGATTCTTAATCTTGGCAATTATAATATTTGCCATTATTCTTTATGTAACATTTATTTTAGCGGTGGTTAAGATCGTAGTTGGTGCTGTGCTATTTGTTGCTGCAGCTATTTTCCTCGCTATTATCTATTATAAGATAAAACACAAATTGCAGTAATTTTGAAAAAAGATATTGAAATTCCAGAAGTTAAAGGCGTATATGTTGCTGCAGTGCGAGAAAAGCATGCAGAATATCAAACTATGGATTGGAATGCTTATATAATTAACGATACCGATACGGCATTAGAGATGGTGCTTTTAGTAACAAGAGGCTATACAGAACTTGATACTACCTCTACCATGAGGCATTCTATTAAGGTGTTACCAGCAAAGTCTTTTGCTAAAATAGAGTTCCTTCAAGAAGATGTATTAAAGCTTAATAATGAATTTGCGGTTACTTTTTTTGCAGACAACAAAATGTTTGAAAGAACCTATGTTTTTGAACAAAATACGATAGCTGAAAAAGATGTAAAAGCACTGCCGGTTATGATCCAGAAAGGGATCTTAGCAAGTTAATAGTTCAAATATAAAATAATAAGAAAGTCCGCTGAAAAGTTATTTCAGCGGACTTTCTTGTTATAATAGTTTTACTTAAAAGCTATTATATCTTATATTTTGTTCTTTTTCTTAGGAAGGTTCATCACTACCACAGAAAGTAGAATGATGATGATCCCTATCCATTGATAGATGTTCACTACTTCATTAAGTAATAGATATGCCATTAGCACAGCTACAGGAAGTTCTACAGAAGAAATAATGGCTCCCAGACCAACATTTATCTTAGGCATCCCGGCAGTAAACAAGATTGGAGGCAATATGGTTCCAAAAAGGGCTAATAGAGGTCCCCACATATAAAAGATCTCAAAGTTGAATTGCTCAATAAGATAAGGTGCAGAAATAATAGCTACTATAATAGTTCCCCCAACCATCATCCATAAACTTCTTCTAAGTGAATGTAACTGCAGCGCTACAGTATTAGAAGTGTAAATGGTAATAGTGTAAGAAACGGCAGCTAAAAGCCCCCAGCCAATTCCTCTCCAGTCTAGGTCTATATCTCCCATTAGCATATTGGTTGCTAACACCGTTCCTGCTAAAATTACCATTACAGCTATGATCTTTTGTGCTGAAGGTTTTTTCTTAGCAACAATAGATTCTAAGAAAACTCCCATCCAAACACTTTGCATTAAAAGCACTATCCCAATAGAAACAGGGATATACCTAACAGCCAAATAATAAAATGTACTTGTAAGACCTAAAGAAGTTCCGGCAAGCATCAGTTTCATGATACTTTTGGACTTAGGTTCTATATGTGATGTTTGCTTACCTTTTACGAACAGGAAATTAATAATTATCAATCCTATTAATCCCAGAATCATTTGAGAGAAAGTGATCTCGTAAGATGTAAAATTTTCGGCATAGGCCATTTTTACGAATGTAGTAAGCATCCCATAGCTGGATGCTCCTAAGGCTACCAAAAGGCTGCCTTTAAGTATAGAATTCTTCATGTTATTTGTTAAGCGACAGGAGAAAATCCTGTTTTTAGAATAGGTAATGTATTAATCTAGTTTTTCAGCAAGTTTATTGAAGACCTTTTTAGGATTCTTTCCTTCATATAAAATAGCGTATACAGCATTTATTATTGGAGTCTTGGCTCCTTTTTCCTGATTTATCTTATAGGCGCTTTCTGTTGCATAATAACCCTCTGCAACCATGCTCATTTCCATTTGGGCGCTCTTTACAGTATATCCTTTCCCAATCATATTCCCGAACATTCTGTTGCGGCTAAAGACAGAATACCCCGTAACTAAAAGATCTCCTAAGTAGGCAGAATCATTAATGTTACGTTTCATCTTATGTACTTTCTTAATAAACTTCTTCATTTCTCTAATAGCATTGCTCATTAAAACACTCTGGAAGTTATCTCCATATCCTAAACCATGAGCAATCCCAGCAGCGATAGCGTAAATGTTCTTAAGCATTGCCGCGTATTCTGTGCCAGTAACATCATCACTGGTTTTGCAGGTAATATAATCGCTTTGTAAATGATCTGCCATGATTTTAGCCTTAGCTTCATCTAAGCAGGCAATGGTAAGATATGAAAGTCTCTCTAACGCAACCTCTTCTGCATGACATGGCCCTGTAATTACCCCAAAGTTCTCATCTAGTACTCCATATTCCTGATTGAAATGTTCTCCAACAATTAGACTGCTCTCCGGAACAATCCCTTTTATAGCAGAAAAGATTACCTTATCTTTTAATGAAACATTTAGCTGATCTAATTCTTTCTTTACAAAAGCAGATGGAATTGCAAAGATCAAGTAATCTGAAGCTTCTACAATCTCATTAATATCGTTGCTTAAATTAAGCTGATTTACATCAAATTCAACAGAACTAAGATAATTTGGATTGTGATCTTGAGTTCTAATGTGCTCTATAGCAGTCTTGCTACGCATATACCAGTTTATAGTGTCAAGATTCTCTGTAAGCATCTTAACTATAGCAGTGGCCCAGCTTCCGCCACCTATAACACCAAATTTGGGAGAGTTCGTCATATTGAATTTATTCGCGTCAAAAATACAATAATTTAAATAATTTAAAGAATCGAGAATTTTAATACAATCCTCCACAATGATTTAAAGCTTTCTACGTTAGAATAGAGAGAATGGTTAGGAATATCTATTTCTCAATTATTTTAGTTTTTTGGGTTGGTTATTTAGTAAAACAGCATTGCAGATTTTATTTGCAGTGCTGTTTTTCTTTTTAATTTAAGTAACAAAACTTTAATACTTTATTCTGAAAAGGTAATGGAGGGATTTTGTATTTTAGAATAAACAAAAAAACAACATATGGGATTATTTAATTTTATTAAGAATGCTGGAGAAAAATTATTTGGAAAAGATAAAAAAGCCAAAGAATCCTCTCCAGAAGTTACCAAAACCAACATCCAAAAAGAGCATGATGAAGATTTGAAAGTTGCTTCAAGGTTGAAGGAAACTATTCAGGATCTTAATTTGAAAGTGAGTAATTTAAATATTACTATAGATGGAGAACTGGCAACTGTTTCTGGATTGGCGTATGATCAATCTAATAAAGAAAAGATAGTGCTTGTAGTTGGAAATGTAGATGGTATTGCACAGGTTCAGGATAATCTTGAGGTTGAGAATAAAGAACCAGAATCTGTATTTCATACGGTAGAAAGAGGAGATACCTTAAGTAAAATAGCTAAGGAGCATTATGGGAATGCCAATAAATATCACACGATATTCGAAGCAAATAAACCTATGCTTTCAGATCCAGATAAGATATACCCAGGGCAAGTATTGAGAATACCGGCTTTAGATAAATAATATATTATAATAGAATAGTTTTAAAGCACTGTTTAAAGAATTTGCGAATATTACATTGAGCGCAGTCGAAGTGCTAGGTTATTGTTCCACAATGAAAAAAGTAGGATCATTTAATCAACCCGATGTTCAAAATAATTCTTTAAACAGTTTTTTTATTTATAGAAATTCATTCTATCTGCATATTCCCACACCTTCTCTGGTAACATCGGTTGGATATTCTTCTTTTCTTTAATTGCTTTCCTAATGAATGTAGAAGATAATTCAATTATTGGTGCATCAACTCTATGAATTTTAGAATGATCTTTAAATTGATTTTCAACAATACCTCCAGATATTCTTGGATAAACGTATATGGAATGTCTTTCTAAGATCACTTCATAATTTTTCCATTTATGGAAGCTTTTCAAATTATCTTCTCCCATTATTAAAGAGAAATCGTGAGTGGGATGTTTTTCTTCTAAAGCTACCAACGTAGTGGTGGTATAATTAGGTTGAGGTAATTTAAATTCTATATCACTAGGCTTTAACTTCTCATAACCTTCACAAGCCAATAAAGCCATTTCTAATCTATGATGATTGTCTAAAAGGCTGCTTTTTTTCTTAAAAGGATTGTGAGGTGTAACTACCAACCAAATTTCATCCAGGTCTGAAAATTCTGCCATATAATTGGCAATTATCAAATGGCCCATATGGATTGGGTTAAAAGTACCAAAGTATAAGCCTATCTTCTTTTTCATGTCTAATCTACATTTGCCTCTACAAAATTAGAAACCAAATTATAGGCTTCATCTAATGCAGTTTGTAGATGAATATTTTCAATGATAAAATCGAATTGAGGTGCGGTAGCCAGTTCTATAGATGCTTTTGCAACCCGCATATTTATTTTGTCATCAGATTCTGTCTTACGTTTTTTCAAACGTATCTTCAGCTCTTCAATACTAGGAGGTTTTACAAAGACCGCAAGAGTTTTTTCCGGATAGATGTTCTTAATATCCAGTCCTCCTACCACATCAATATCAAAGATCACATGTTTGCCATGAGACCAGATACGTTCTATCTCTGCCTTTAAAGTTCCATAGAAATTGTCTCTATACACTTCTTCCCATTCTAAGAACTCCTCATTTTTTATTTTTTTCTTAAAATCTGAAAGGCTTAAGAAATAATAATCTTTAGCATCTACCTCTTCTGGTCTTGGCGCTCTAGAGGTTGCAGAAATTGAGAATTCCAGGTTTAATTCTTTCTTAGCTAATAGGTAGTGTACGATGGTTGTTTTTCCAGATCCCGAAGGTGCAGAAAAAACTATAAGCTTACCGGTGTTCATTAAAGTACGTTTAAAAGTTGTTCTTTGATCTTCTCTAATTCGTCTTTCATTTGCACCACCAGCTGTTGCATAGGGGCGTAGTTAGATTTACTTCCAATGGTATTGATCTCTCTACCCATTTCTTGAGAAATAAATCCAAGTTTTCTACCATTGGAATCTTCAGAATCTATGGCTTCTTTAAAATAATCTAAGTGATTGTTCAATCTTACTTTTTCTTCAGTAATATCAAATTTCTCTATGTAGAACATTAATTCCTGTTCAAACCTATTCTCATCAACTTTCTCTTTAAGATCTGCCACTCCCTTTCTTAATCTTTCTTTTACTCCGGCTATTCTTTCCGGATCTATGGCAATGATCTCCTCTAAAAGTCTTTCAATATTTTCTATTCGTAATTTTAGATCTTTTTCCAACGCATTTCCTTCGTCAGATCTAAAATTATTGATCTCTACTAATGCCTGTTTAACAGCCTCTTCAATAGATTCAAATTCAGTTTCATCAATTTCTTCACGATCTGTTTTTAAAGCATCGGGCATTCTAACCGCCATCTTTAACAGCTCTGTTTCATCACCATTGCTAAGCTCTCTAAGCTGATTCATGTATTTTTTAACCACTGCTGGGTTAATAGAAGCCGTAGTTTCTTCTCCGGTAACTTCAACATAAAGAGAGAAATCTACTTTTCCACGAGTAAGCGAATTACCAATAAGATTACGCAAAGGCAATTCTTTTTCTCGGTATTGTCCCGGGATTCTGGCATTTAAGTCTAAATTTTTGCTGTTAAGCGACTTAATTTCTACGGTGATCTTTTTGGAAGGAAGTTGCAAAAGGCTTTTCCCAAACCCGGTCATTGATTGAATCATGCTTGATTTTTAAAAGGTTGGGCAAAGATAATCAAATCTTCACCAGCACAAAGAAACTTCCGCAAAGTCTGTTAACTATGAGATTTTATAAATTCTAAAGCTCTTTCTTCAGAATACGTATGTTCTTTCTTCTGAAGAAATCCTACATGACCACCATATTCTGGAAGCTCTAAATAGAAATTAGAATTGCTTTTTGCAAGCGCTACAGGATAACACGAATCAGATAAAAATTCATCGTTCTTGGCATTTATAAGAAGCGTTGGGATCTTAATATTTTTAATAAAATTTAGTGCGCTACTTTTGGAATAATAATCTGCAGCATCTTTAAAACCATGAGCCTTGCTTGTGTAAAGATCATCTATAGAAACCAAAGTTTTACAAGAATCTATCTTTGCTCTATCCAGGTCTTTAGGAAACTTACCTTCTCTTAAATACAGTTGTTCTTTTAATTTCTTTACGAACCTTTTAGAATACAGACTGTTCTTGGATTCTGCCAGTTTTTGACATGAGCCGGCAAGGTCTACTGGAGTTGATATAGCAACTGCCGCTATCAATTCTTTAGGAAGTTCATTCCCTTCACCTAAATATTTGAGTACCACATTACCGCCTAAGCTAAATCCATTTAGTGCAATCTGTGTATATTTTTGTTTAGATAGAATTTCAGTTATTACGGCTTTAAGATCTTCGCTAGCCCCTGCATTATAAGATCTATAAAGTCTATTCATCTCCCCACTGCAACCTCTAAAATTCATAGCAGCTACATCCCAGCTTTTATTATTGAATAATTTTGCCAATCCAGTTACATAAGGCCTTTGTGCATTACCTTCTAAGCCGTGCAGTATGATCAATACTTTAGTAGATTTTTTTTTAGCTGAATAACTCCAGTCTATATCTAAAAAATCTCCATCTTCCAGCTCAATCCTTTCTCTGTGTTGATCTACATCTTTTACTTTTCTAAAAACTGAAGTGTAAATAGTAGAAATATGATAGTTCCTAAATAAATAAGAAGGGCGATAATGACTTTTGAGTAGTGGCATAATGGCAAATTTCGGGAAATTTTACTCGTGAGCATAGGTTAAACCTCATTTAAAATGTTATGCATGCATAATAATAATTTGTATTTTTATCGAAAATTTTAAATATGTATACTAAAGAATTTGATATAAGATGGAGTGATATAGATGCGAACAGGCATTTAGCAAATACCGCATACATCAATTTTATGAGTCATACCCGTATGGGATTTTTAATGGAAAATGGTTTTGGACAAGAAGAAATGGCAGTTCACAATTTAGGTCCGGTAGTGTTTTATGAGCATGTATATTATTTCAAAGAGGTTTTTGCAGGAAAACCTGTAAAAGTAAGTTTGGAATTAAAAGGTCTGTCTGAAGATGGAATGTATTTTGAATTTGCTCATAATTTCTACGATCATAAGGGTAGAAATTTTGCTCATTGTGAGATGATGGGTGCTTGGATAGATTTAAAAGAACGAAAGTTGTCTAGATTGCCGCAAGAATTATACAAAAAATTAGACCAGCTTTCTCATACTGAAGATTTTAAAATTCTTACAAAAGAAGATACTCGTAGATTTGGTAAAAAGCCTGTAGATCTTAAGACAGAGATCTAGAGGTCTTCGTTTTCTTGGTAACCATATAAACTCCTGCAAAAACCAAAATTGCAGCAACTATTTTTACGGTTCCTAAAGTATCTGCGCCGGTACTAACTGCGAAAATAATTGCGATTAGCGGTTGTAAGTAAATAAACGAGCTTATGGTAGCTGCAGAAAGCTCTTTTAAGGCAAAAATGTTAAGTAAATAAGTGGCAAAGGTGGTTCCAACTACAACAAAGCCTAATTTCCAGATGGCGTGAATGGGGAGCGCACTCCACGCAACCTCTTTAAATTCTGAGATCGTTATTGGGAAATTGATGATCACCGCAAATAAAAAGAGCCATTTCATAAGTGTAAATGGATGATATTTTGCAGTTAAAGGTTTTACAAGGATAAGATACATCCCGTAGGAGAAAGCATTTATTATAAAGAAGAAATTTCCTAAAGGAATATTTGGTGCATTGGCGGTGTGTTGATTGCTAAAAAATATTAGTGTTAAGGCACCTCCAAGGCCCACAATAATGCCAATGATCTTAAGGAAAGTTATTTTTTCTTTAATAAGAATTGCTGCTAATATTAATACCAGAATTGGTGATACGGTAATAATTACAGAACTGTTAATTGGCGTAGAAAGACTTAATCCTTTAAAAAATAGTAGCATATTTATTACCATTCCAAATACAGCGCATCCTAAAAT
This sequence comes from Gillisia sp. Hel1_33_143, assembly GCF_900104765.1. Lineage (GTDB taxonomy): Bacteria > Bacteroidota > Bacteroidia > Flavobacteriales > Flavobacteriaceae > Gillisia. The sequence goes on along the minus strand of NZ_LT629737.1, from coordinate 860,974 downwards.
CCTTGGCCAATCTGAAGTTGATATCTTTTCTTTGGGTCCCCAAAAGCTGATAAGCCAAAAAAGAATCGCTGCGCCGGTAACTCTTAAAAGGATAAATCCAAAAGGTTGAATATAAATAGGCATCACATCTTTAGCTATAGTATGATTTATACCATAGATGGTGCTTGCCGCAATTGCTGCTAAAATAGCAAGCATCCTTTTACTCATGAATAGCTTTTTTCGCGGCCTCCACTGTTTTTTTTGCATTACCTATAAAGATCTTGTCATTATCAATGATTACAGGTCTCTTTAAAAAAGTATAATGCTCTAAGATCAAATTTTTGTAACGGTCTTCAGAAAGATCTTCGTTCTTTAGCTCTCTTTCTTTATAAAGTCTGGCTCTTTTGCTAAAAAGTGCCTCATAACTGCCAGCTAATTCTTTCATTTCATCTAATTGATCCTCTGTGATCTGTTCTTCTTTTATATCCTGAAGAATAAATGCTGAAGATGGCTCAATTTCACTTAAGATCTTTTTGCAGGTTCCACAAGTGGATAGATGGTATATTTTTTTCATGATATTGTATTTAAAACAAAATAGATCAATTTACTTCTCAGAACATTTGAAAGGCTATTAGTTCAAATTCATATAATTCTGTGCTTTCTCCATAGGGATCACTAATTGAATTCCGCCTTCAGAATAAGATGCTACCTCGTAGGCATTATATCTTAAAATGATCTTATTGTTTAAGATTCCAATATTTTGCGGTAAATGAAATTGATCGTCTTCAAAGAAAAATCCAGTACTATTGATAGATTCATTTTCAGGAATTTCATTCTTTTCTCTAAAAAGCTTTTCTGCATATTGCTTAAATTCTGAATTGAATATCATATCGTTTGATAAGATATTTCCGGTTTCCGGATCAAAATTTACGTAAGTAATACTGGTATAGCCATGGGCACCTCCGGTAAAAAGAGCCAATTTGTATTCTATAGAAATTACTTCAGGAGTTTCATTTACTAATTTTCCTTCTACAGATGCTTCCCATGGAATGTTATATTCCGGGAACTCTTTGGCAGAGGCTTCATAGTTATCCATAAATCTTTGCACCAAGGCTTCTAAGCTAGAAATATCATCTTCTTCCTGATAATCTACTAGACTTATAATGTGTTGTTCAATATTATCGTTCAATGCTTTACTAACCTCGCCCTTATTGGTGGCCATAGGAGTGTGAATACTTATAAAAGCACAATTCTCTTCTTCAGAAACACAATTTGTTTCAGAAACTTGGTCTAGTGCAATCTCTTCAAAGGTTAATTCAGTTTTGTCATTAGTACATCCCACAAGTATCACAAGGATTAAGAGGGTTGAAAGCAGTTTTTTCACGATAGATATTCATTGTTAAATTAGGGATAAAGGTACGTGCTATTTTGTCAATCGCAAATACGAGCATTACTTTTACATTAAATATTTAAGTATGAAATTTAACACCAAAACTATACATGGAGGACAGCAAAATATAGACCCTGCTTATGGCTCTGTAATGCCTCCAATATACCAGACAAGCACTTATTCCCAAACCACTCCTGGGGGGCATAAAGGTTATGAATATTCTCGCAGCGCAAATCCAACACGTACTGCATTAGAAAATGCACTGGCTAGTATTGAGAATGGAAAATTTGGTTTAGCATTTGGTTCTGGTCTTGCCGCTATAGATGCGGTAATGAAACTCTTTAAACCGGGAGATGAAATTATTTCTACCAATGATCTTTATGGTGGTTCATATAGATTATTTACAAAAATATTTGAAGGTCTAGGTCTTAAATTTCACTTTGTTGGAATGCAGGATTCTTCTAAAATAGAATCATTAATCAATACCAATACAAAACTTATCTGGGTAGAAACTCCCACAAATCCAATGATGAGTATTATAGATATAGAAGCTGTTGCAGCGGTATCTAAAAAGCATAATTTAATATTGGCTGTAGATAATACCTTTGCTACTCCCTATTTACAGCAACCTTTGGAGCTTGGTGCCGATATTGTAATGCATAGTGCCACCAAATACCTTGGCGGCCATAGTGATGTGGTGATGGGATCTTTGGTGGTGAATGATAAAGGGCTTGCAGATAAACTTTATTTCATACAAAATGCCAGTGGCGCAATTGCTGGGCCAATGGATAGTTTTTTAGTGCTTAGAGGAATAAAGACTTTACATATTAGAATGCAAAGACACTGTGAAAATGGAGAGAAAATAGCCCATTTTCTAAGATCTCATCCTAAAGTAGATAAGGTATACTGGCCAGGATTTGAAGATCATCCAAATCATGAAATTGCTAAAAAACAAATGTCTGGGTATGGAGGAATGATCTCGTTTACTACAAAGGAGAACTCTCTAAAGGGAGCTGTAAGTGTAGTAGAAAAATTAAAAGTCTTCACTTTGGCAGAGTCCCTTGGAGGTGTTGAATCTTTAGCCGGGCATCCGGCAAGTATGACGCATGCTTCTATTCCAAAAGAGGAACGAGAAAAAACAGGTGTGGTAGATTCTTTAATTAGGCTTAGCGTTGGAATTGAAGATGAAGAAGATCTAATTTCAGATCTTAAACAAGCTTTAGCTTAGCAATGCATTTATTATTTTTTAAAATTAGAAGTTCAAATAATAGATATAGCCCACATTAACCCAAAGAATCCAATCTTTTGCTTTATTCTGTGGGGCATCTATATTAAGACCATCTAGCCAATCTGTATTATAATAATGCCATCTAGATTCTATTGCCAGATCGCTAGAGCGTGTTAATTTGTAACGTGCGCCTGCACTTGCAGCAACCGCCCAGGTAGAGCCGTTGGAAAGATCTATACCACCTACAAAGGTTGGGAATACATTGTTAGGATCGTCTAAAGAACCAAGATCTGAATACGCACCTGGCTGGTAATTTACAAAATGAACTCCCAGGCTAACAAATGGTGAAAAAAGATAGGAAAACGCGGTATAATCTCTAATGCTTAAAGGATAGTATTCTAACGAAGCTCCAATTTCAATAGTTTGAGACTCTCCATGCATAGCCCTCAATAATTTTCCTCCAATACTTCTTTTAGCAGCTACAGGACCATAATGTTCTAGTTTAGATTTAAAATAATCTATTTCTGTACGAATCTTAAAATGATCATTGAAGTAACGATCTCTGGTATAGCAACTACACTCTGCTCTGTAAGCAAAGTTCATATAATGTACCAAACCCAATCCAAAACCAGAGTTACTTATATTATTTTGAATATCCCATCGTTCGCCATAATCTGTAAAAAAGGAGGTTGGGCCCACTAATACTCCAATTTCATTAGAAATTCCGAGTTGGGCATAACCTCTTTCAGAATAAGACAGAAAGAGAACGCATATTAATATAAATAGTAGGGATTTCTTCATATGAAGGGGCATTGAAGTCTAAACAAAGATATAAAATCCTACTTAACGAAATATTAACTTTTTGCATTAATATATGCAGTCTGTATATTAGGGCGTTAATTTTATATCAAAATATAAAAAATGACGATACTTCATCATATTCCTTTTATATTTGTATGAAATTACGATAAAGTTATAATAACAATATTATCACTACATTATGGATAAAAATGTAAAAGATTTTTTAGATGTTGTTTCTAAAAGAAATCAAAACGAACCCGAATTTATGCAAGCTGTTCATGAGGTTGCAGAAACGGTGATCCCATTTATAGAAAAGAATAAAAAATATCAAAATGCCATGTTGTTAGAGCGCATGGTGGAGCCAGAGAGAGTAATTATGTTTCGTGTGCCTTGGTTAGATGATGAGGGAAAAACTCAGATCAACAGAGGTTTTAGAATTCAGATGAACTCTGCTATTGGACCTTATAAAGGTGGATTACGTTTTCACCCAACGGTAAACCTTAGCGTTCTTAAATTTCTTGCTTTTGAACAAGTATTCAAAAACAGCCTTACAACTTTGCCAATGGGTGGAGGTAAAGGTGGTTCAGACTTTGATCCAAAAGGAAAGTCTGATAATGAAGTAATGAAGTTTTGCCAAAGTTTTATGACAGAGCTTCAACGCCATATTGGAGCAGATACAGATGTGCCTGCTGGAGATATTGGAGTTGGTGGACGTGAGATTGGATTCTTATTTGGGCAGTACAAACGCTTAAGAAATGAATTTACCGGAATTCTTACCGGAAAAGGTCTTACGTATGGTGGGTCTTTAATTAGACCAGAAGCTACAGGATACGGAAACGTATATTTTGCACAAAATATGTTGCAAAGAAAGAACGATAGTTTTGAAGGAAAAACCGTTGTGATTTCAGGTTCTGGAAACGTTGCGCAATATGCAGCAGAGAAAGCAACAGAGTTAGGAGCTAAGATCATCACAATGTCAGATTCTGGAGGATACATTCTTGATGAAGCTGGAATAGATGAAGATAAATTAGCATTTATCATGGATCTTAAGAATGTTAAGAGAGGAAGAATTAGCGAGTACGTAGATAAATACGCTAGCGCGAAATATTTTGAAGGAGAAACTCCTTGGGGTGTTAAGTGTGATGTAGCGCTTCCTTGTGCAACTCAAAATGAGTTACATGAGAAAGATGCTAAGACATTGGTAGATAACGGATGTATGCTTGTAGGAGAAGGTGCTAACATGCCTTGTACTCCAGAAGCTATTGAGGTATTCCAGAGAGCTAAGATCTTATTTTCTCCAGGAAAAGCTTCTAATGCTGGTGGAGTAGCTACTTCAGGTTTAGAAATGTCTCAAAACTCTATGAGATATAGCTGGACTTCAGAAGAAGTAGATAAAAAACTTAATGAGATCATGAAAGATATTCACGATGCTTGCGTAGAATACGGAAGTGATGATAATGGATATGTTGATTATGTTAAAGGAGCAAACATTGCAGGATTTGTGAAAGTTGCAGATGCGATGCTAGCACAAGGAGTAGTATAGTTTACTACACTATAAAATTTTAGAAAAAGCCACTGTAAAGTGGCTTTTTTGCTATCTTCAAGTTTTATATTTTCCAAATGCAAATTCATACAGAAGCCATAGTTATTAGCGCTTTAAAATATTCTGAGGCAGATCTCATTGTAAAATGCTACACGCAAACTAGCGGACTTAAAACGTATTTGCTAAGAGGTATTTTAAAATCAAAAAAAGGCAAGTTCAAAACCTCCATGTTTCAACCTTTAACGCAGTTGGAAATAGATGCCAATCATAAAGATAAAGGCACTTTAGAATATATGCAGGAAGCTAAGGTGGTTTATACGTATAGATCTTTGCACACCAATGTGGTAAAATCTACACTCGTATTATTCCTTTCTGAGATCCTTCGGAATGCTATTCAGGAAGAGGAGCAAAACGAAAGTTTATATCAGTTTTTAAAGAATAGCATGAATTGGCTTGATGAACATTCTGAAATTGCAAATTTTCATTTATTGTTCATGCTTAAACTAACACAGTATCTAGGATTTTATCCGGATGATTCTGATATGGACCACTTGTATTTTAATATGTTGGAAGGAGTTTTTCAAGATTCTAAGACTAACAATTATTGCGTAGAGGGCTATAATGTTAGCGTTCTTCAGCAATTCCTACAGGTTAAGTGGGAAGATATTCAGAACATCAAATTATCTAAAGAAAAACGTTCTGATTTTTTAAATATGATGATCCTTTATTTTCAGCTTCATATTGAAAGTTTTAAAAAGCCAAAATCTTTGGCAGTCTTTCATGAAATCTTCAATTAAATGCGCACGATCTTATTATTCATATTCACGTTATTTATTTGTAATATCTCGCTGTATGCCCAAGAGATCAAAGTTCTAGATGAAACCACTTTTTTACCAATATCTAATGTAGCTGTTTATAATAAAGATAGATCTAAAAGTGCAATAAGCGATGAAAATGGAAATATAGATCTTTCTATATTTTCTAGAGAGGACCTCTTAATCTTTCAGCATATTTCGCATTTAGAAAAGAGGATCTTAAAATTAGAGATTTCAGGAGAGCCTGTAATTTATCTTACCGAATACCAAAATTTGTTGAAAGAAGTGGTGCTTTCAGCAAATAGATTTAAGCAACGAAGAAAAGAAGTTGCACAGAAGATTGTAAGTTTAACTAAGGAAGATATTATTTTCTCTAACTCTCAAACCTCTGCAGATTTAATGGAGAGTACGGGCAATGTATATGTTCAAAAAAGTCAACTTGGAGGGGGGAGCCCTATGATAAGAGGATTTTCTACCAATAGGTTATTAATTACGGTAGATGGTGTTAGAATGAATACCGCTATTTTTAGAAGTGGAAATATTCAAAATATCATTTCTATAGATCCGCTTGCCATACAAAGTACAGAGGTTATTATGGGCCCTGGTTCTGTGGTTTATGGGAGTGATGCCATTGGGGGTGTTATGAATTTCTATACCTTAAGTCCTACCTACGCTTCTGCTGTAGCATCTACTTTTTTAGCAAATGCATATGTTAGAACATCTACAGCTAATAACGAACGAACCGTCCATACAGATTTCAATTTCGGGTTACAAAATTGGGCTTTTCTTAGTAGTATTTCTTATTCTGATTTTGGAGATCTTAAAATGGGAAGCCATGGTCCCGATGAATTTTTAAGACCGGAATATGTAATTAGTTCTAGCGGAGAAGATCTGGTAAGAGTCAATAAAGATCGTAAAAAACAAGTGCCTACAGGTTATGAACAGATCAACCTACTTCAAAAAATTTCTTTTAGTCCTAATGATCTTTGGGATCTCAATCTCGGCCTTATTTATTCAAATACGTCTAATTATTCCAGATATGATAGGTTGGAACAAAAGAGCCGTGGAACGTTGAAATATGCAGAGTGGTATTATGGTCCGCAAGCTTGGTTTATGGGAAACATAAAAATTAATAAAAAGGGAGATGGAACGTGGTATGATAATCTTCAATTTACAGGAGCTTATCAAAACTTTGAAGAAAGCAGGTTTGACAGAAAGTTAGCATCAGAAATTCTGTATAGCAATAAAGAAGAAGTACATGCTTATTCCGTGAACTTGGATGTGGTAAAAGATTATAACAAGAATAAATTATTCTATGGTTTGGAATACGTGGCAAACAAGATAAACTCTAGTGGATATGCGTTTAATATTCTTACAGATGCCATTGGGTATAATTCTTCCAGATATCCAGATAAATCTACATGGCAATCTATGGCAGCATATATTAGTTCTAATTGGCAACTTAGAGATGATTTAAATTTACAATATGGATTGAGGTATAATTTTATAAAGATAAAGGCAGATTTTCCGATTGAAACGTATGATTATCCATTTTCTGATGCAAACCTAAATACCGGAGCGTTAACAGGAAATGCAGGTGTAAGCTGGCAACAAAATGAGAAGCTGGAGTGGAAACTTAATCTATCTACAGCATTTAGAGCGCCAAATATAGACGATATTGGAAAGATTTTTGATTCTGAACCTGGTGCTGTAGTTGTTCCAAATCCAGATCTTAAACCTGAGTATGCATATAATGGAGAGCTTAATTTAGGTTGGAAATTGTCTAAAAGAATCACCTTAGATTTAGCTACTTTTTATACCTATCTAGAAGATGCGATGGTTAGACGAGATTTTGTTATAAATGGCAATAGCAGTATAGAATATCAAGGAGAATCTAGCAGAGTTCAAGCAATTCAAAATGCTGCAAGTGCCTATGTTTATGGTTTAGAAGCTGGCGTTGAGGTTAAATTAATAGAAGGTATAAAGTTATTATCTCAGCTTACTTATACAAAAGGAGAAGAAGAGCAGGATAACGGTGAAGAAGCGCCTTTAAGACATGCCGCTCCTATATTTGGAAATACACACATAATATGGGTAAGTGGTAGATTAAAATTGGATCTATTTTCAGAATACAATGGAAAGTTAGATTTTGATGAATTGGCTCCATCAGAACAGAGTAAAGATTATTTATATGCTTTAGACCATAATGATAATCCATATTTTGCAAATTGGTATACTCTTAATGTTACAGGGCAGTTGGCGGTCTCAGATCATTGGGTTACAACACTTTCATTAGAAAATTTTACAGATCAACGATATAGAACCTATTCTTCAGGAATATCTGCAGCAGGGAGAAATTTGATCTTGGCGGTTAGCTATATTTTCTAAAATTTGCTAACCTTCGGAAATCTTTAGATTAATATTTCAGGCAACTTTTTTTTACTGATTATTTGCTATTTCTTAATTATTTATATCAATTCAATAGCTATGATCTTGTTGAACTAAGTAGGTTAGTATTTTAATCATTTAGGCACTTTGGTTTTGCTAAAAAGCATTATTTTCGCAACTCATAAGAAATTTCTAGAAAATGAGCACAAAGTTCGCTGAATATAAAGGACTTGACTTACCTAAAGTAGCAGAAGAAATTCTAGCGTACTGGCAAGAGAATGATATTTTTGAAAAGAGCGTAACTACACGTGAAGGTAAAGAGCCGTTCGTGTTTTTTGAAGGGCCACCTTCAGCAAATGGTCTACCTGGAATCCACCACGTAATGGCCAGAGCTATTAAAGATATTTTTTGTAGATATAAAACACAAAAAGGGTTTCAGGTAAAAAGAAAAGCAGGTTGGGATACCCATGGCCTTCCGGTAGAGCTTGGAGTAGAGAAAGAACTTGGAATTACTAAAGAAGATATTGGCACCAAAATTAGCGTAGAGCAATACAATATTGCATGTAAAAATGCGGTAATGCGATATACCGATGTTTGGAATGACCTTACTGAAAAAATGGGATATTGGGTAGATATGGAAGACCCATACATTACTTATAAACCAAAATATATGGAAACAGTTTGGTGGCTGCTTTCTGAGATTTATAAAAAAGACCTTATCTATAAAGGCTACACCATTCAGCCTTACTCACCAAAAGCAGGAACTGGTTTAAGTTCTCATGAGCTTAATCAGCCGGGGACGTATCAGGATGTTACAGATACTACTGTAACGGCCATGTTTAAAACAAAGCCGGAAACATTACCAGAATTTTTAAAAGAATTTTCTGAGAATCTTTACCTTATTGCATGGACAACCACTCCATGGACCTTGCCATCTAACACTGCTTTAACAGTGGGGCCAAAGATCCAATATGTTTCTGTAAAGACTTACAATCAATATACGTTTGAGCCAATAACTATAATTGCTGCAAAAGATCTTGCAGAAAAGCAATTCGATAAAAAATTTAAAAAGGTAGATTCTGAAGATGGTTTGGAAGGTTATAAAGAAGGAGATAAAATTCCATTCTTTATAGGCGATAGTTTTGTTGGGAAAGATCTTGTAGGGATCAAGTATGAGCAATTAATGCCGTTTGTACTACCATATAACAATCCGGAAAATGCGTTTAGAGTTATTTCTGGAGATTTTGTGACTACAGAAGATGGTACCGGAATAGTGCATACCTCACCTACTTTTGGTGCAGACGATGCGCTTGTAGCAAAACAAGCAACCCCAGAAGTTCCACCTTTACTGGTAAAAGATGAGAATGACAATCTTGTTCCATTAGTAGACCTGCAAGGTAAATTTCGTCCAGAACTGGGTGAATATGGTGGGAAGTATGTAAAGAATGAATATTATGACGATGGGCAAGCTCCCGAGAGATCTGTAGATGTAGAGATCGCCATTCAGTTAAAAGAAGAAAACAGGGCTTTCAAAGTAGAAAAATATGTTCACAGCTACCCCAATTGCTGGAGAACAGATAAGCCTATATTATACTATCCTTTAGATTCCTGGTTCATTAAGGTAACAGATGTTAAGGATAGAATGTTTGAATTGAACAAAACCATTAACTGGAAACCAAAAGCTACCGGAGAAGGTAGGTTTGGAAACTGGTTGGCAAATGCTAATGACTGGAATCTTTCTAGAAGTAGATACTGGGGAATTCCACTTCCTATCTGGAGAACAGAAGATGGAAAAGAAGAGATCATTATTGGTTCTATAAAAGAATTGAAGTCTGAAATGGCAAAATCTGTGGAAGCAGGTTTTATGAAAGAAGATATTTTCAAATCTTTTGAAGTAGATAATATGAGTGAAGAGAACTACGACCTAGTAGATCTTCATAAAAATGTAGTAGACACTATTACATTGGTTTCGGCTTCCGGAAAACCTATGAAAAGGGAGTCAGATCTTATAGATGTTTGGTTTGATTCTGGTTCTATGCCTTATGCACAATGGCATTATCCATTTGAAAAGCCGGAAGATGAAGGCTTAATGCAGGCAGATTTTATTGCAGAAGGAGTAGATCAAACTCGAGGTTGGTTCTATACATTACATGCAATAGCAACTATGATCTTTGATAGGGTTGCTTATAAGAATGTGGTTTCTAACGGACTAGTTCTAGATAAGAACGGGCAAAAAATGTCTAAGAGATTAGGAAACGCTGCAGATCCATTTGAGACTTTAGCAGCTTTTGGCCCGGATGCTACCAGATGGTACATGATCTCTAACGCAAATCCATGGGATAATTTAAAGTTTGATTTGGAAGGAATTACAGAAGTAAGTAGAAAATTCTTCGGAACGCTCTATAATACCTATTCCTTCTTTACGCTCTATGCTAACATAGACAACTTTACCTATAAAGAAGAAGATGTTGCCTTAGAAGATCGACCAGAAATAGACAGATGGATACTTTCAGAATTGCATACACTTATTAAGAAAGTGGATGAATTTTATGCAGAATACGAACCTACAAGAGCAACCAGAGCAATTTCAGAATTTGTTCAGGAAAACCTTAGTAACTGGTTTGTTAGATTGAGCAGAAGACGTTTCTGGAAAGGAGATTACGAGCAAGACAAGATATCTGCTTACCAAACTTTGTATACTTGTTTGGAAACGGTAGCAAAATTGAGTGCTCCTGTAGCTCCATTCTTTATGGATAGACTTTATAAAGACCTGAATTCTGCAACAAATAAAGAGAAATTTGATTCTGTTCACTTATCAGACTATCCTAGCTATAATGAGGCTTTTGTAGATAAGGCACTGGAACACAAGATGGAAAAGGCGCAAACCATTTCGTCTTTGGTACTTTCTTTGCGTAAAAAAGAAATGATTAAGGTAAGGCAACCGCTTCAAAGAATTATGATTCCTGTATTGGACGAAGCTCAAAAAGCAGAGATCGCAGCGGTAGAAGATCTTATAAAATCTGAAGTGAACGTTAAGGAAATAGAATTAATTGACGATGCTTCAGGAATATTGGTTAAACAAGCCAAACCAAATTTTAAAGCTTTAGGGCCGAGATTTGGAAAGGATATGAAATTGGTAGTGAATGTTATTAATAATTTTACTGCTGATGATATTTCAACATTAGAAAGAGAAGGGGAGCTTAATGTTGAGGTAAATTCAAAAATGATTAAATTAGCTCCTGAAGATGTGGAAATAACTTCTCAAGATATTGAAGGCTGGTTGGTTGCAAGCAGCGGAAATATTACGGTAGCTCTGGATGTTCAAATTAGTGAAGAGCTTAAAATGGAAGGTATTGCCCGTGAACTTGTAAATAGAATTCAAAATCTGAGAAAAGATTCTGGGTTTGAAGTTACAGACACGATAGACGTAACCCTACTGAAAAATAGTGTTGTCGAGGATGCTGTTTTGCACAATATGAACTATATTAAAAACGAGACATTAACTGCCAATCTCGAATTCGCAGATGTGATAACAGACGGTACGGAAGTTAGCTTTGACGATGTTGTTACTAAATTATGTGTCAAAAAACATTAAACCCATGTCCACAGAAATTAAAGAGCGTTACAGCGATGCAGATCTGGCTGAATTCAAAGAACTAATTCAGGCTAAGATCCAAAAAGCGCAAGAACAATTAGGACTTTATACGAGTTCTTATGTTAACAATGGTAATAACGGTACAGATGATACTTCTCCAACCTTCAAAGCTTTTGAAGAAGGCAGCGAGACCTTGAGTAAAGAAGCAAACTCTCAGCTTGCCATTCGCCAAGAAAAGTTCATTCGAGACCTTAGAAATGCCTTGGTTAGAATTGAAAGTAAAACTTATGGTATTTGTAGAGTTACTGGAAAACTAATTGCGAAAGAGCGATTAAAATTAGTTCCTCATGCTACATTAAGCATAGAAGCAAAGAATTTACAACGTTAAACGTTATTATTTTCTAATACACAAAACGCTCCTTCTAAAAACCTATAGAATGGAGCGTTTTTAGTTAGAATATTTTATGAAATTAATCATCAGTATATTATTTTTTGTACTAACAAGTGGTTCTTTATTCTCTCAAAAGAACTCCACCAGGATCTTTGATGCTAAAGATTTACAGCAGCTTCATATAAATACAGATGAGATCTTTAAGATACATATTTCAACTTCTAGTACAGATAAGGTTTCTGTTACCACTCATGCAACAGGAGAGTATTATAATGATATTGCCTTAAGTATAAAAATGGAGGGCACGAAAATGATGATTACCTCAGTTTTTAATGAAGACCTGCAGGGTGGTTTTGATAAGCTAAGTGCTCATAAAGTATTTTCTTTAGAAATGAGTATTGAAATTCCTGAGAATATTCAGGTTCATATAAGGTCTAATATAGCCTCGGTAATTGGATCTGGATCTTTTAAAAGTCTAGAGTTGGAGCTGCAATCTGGATACTGCAAGTTAGATCCTTTTCAAGGGAATGCAGTAATAAATACCTATAAAGGTTCCATATATCTTGCAACAAATAATGCTAATATAGATGCAGAGACTAGAAATGGAATGCTGGAAATACCAATGCCTTTATTAGGATATCATCAAATAAAACTCACTTCTATAGACGGTGATATTAGAGTAGTTAAAAACTAAATAATATTAGTATTTTTGAGCCGTTTATAACATTTACAATCCATGTCTTTAAAGAAAGCAAGTCTCATTATAATAGTGATCTTATTAATAGATCAGATCTCAAAAATATACGTAAAAACTCATTTCGTTTTAGGAGAAGAAGAGGGGGTGCTAAGTTGGTTCAAGATCTTGTTTGTAGAAAACGAAGGAATGGCGTGGGGTGCAAAAATTCCTGGGGAATATGGTAAGTTGTTACTCACACTTTTTAGATTAGGAGCTATTGCTGGTATTGGTTACTGGTTATGGGATTCTGTAAGAAAAAATGGCTCTAGAATGCTAATTCTGGCAATTGCCTTTATATTTGCGGGAGCATTTGGTAATATTATAGATTCTGTGTTCTACGGGATGGTATTCACAGATAGTTATGGGCACGTAGCAGAGTTTTTACCTAATGGTGGAGGCTATGGTACAATATTTCACGGAAAGGTGGTAGATATGCTTTATTTCCCATTATTTGATGGTACGTTACCTTCCTGGTTCCCTATTTGGGGAGGAAATCACTTCGCATTCTTCGAACCTGTTTTCAACATAGCAGATTCTGCTATTAGTATAGGAGTAATTTTCTTATTGTTCTTCAATAAAAAGACATTTCCTAAGAACGAAGAAGCTTCAAAAAATTAAATGAGTTATGCTACTTCTTTATCGAAGATACGTTCAAATTTCTTTAGCTCAATAGGCTTAATAAGATAGTCTGTAACCATATTAAAAGATTTTGCACGCTCTAGATCTCTTGGGTCTATAGAAGAAGATACCACGTATAGCGTTATCTTTTTGTCAAAGTTGTTTTTGATCTTTATGAATTCACTTAAAAATTCCCAGCCATCCATTACCGGCATGTTCAGATCTAAGAACATAATATCTGGAAGTTTGTCTTCTGTCATATTGGTTAATATCACCTTAAAGTAATCTAAAGCCTCTAAACCATTCTTAAAAATCAGTAGATTTTCAGAAAGTTTTTTAATTTCGATGATCTTCTTAACTAAGTTCACGTATATTTTATCATCATCAATAATACACGCTAGCTCTATTTTTTGCCCCATTTTTTTAGATCTAGAATTTTATTTTAAAAGTTGTACCAATATTAATAGTACTGGTAACAGCAATAGAACCCCCTAATGTTTCCACCTGATTTTTGGTGATAAACAGTCCTATTCCTTTAGCATCTGAATTTTTATGAAAGGTCTTATACATACCAAACATACGTTCCCCGTGTAGATCCAGATCTATACCCATGCCATTATCGCTAATTTCCATAAATGCCTGTTCTTGAGAAAGGTATGTTTGGATGAAAATAACCGGTTTCCTACTCGGTTGTTTATAGCGAATTGCATTAGTGATTAAATTTAGTAAAATACTTTCTAGATATTCCGGAATATATTCAATTTCTTTCAGTGCAGAAAAATCGGCAACAATCTCAGCGCCTTCGCGGTTTATAAGGGATGATACTGAAGTCATTACGATATTAAGCGTGTCTTTAAACTTAATATTTTTTCGTTCCTTGATCAATATGCTCTCATGAGATACCAAATTGTTTAACTGAGTGATCGCTGTATCTAGATTTTTAGAAATATCTGTTACGTTACTTATAAGGTCTAATTTATCTGCTGGTTTTTTGGAATCTTGAAGTAATTGTGATACCAAACTAAGGTTGCTGCTATGAGATCTTAGATTATGTGAAACAAGATGGGCAAAATTGAATAATCTAGAATTCTGTGCAGCAATGATGTCTAAAGAGTTCTGCAGATTAATTTCATTGGTCTTATTTATATCTATATCTTGAAAAACTCCTCTTATACCTATTATGTGTTGTTCTTCATTATAAACCGGTTTTCCTGTAGCTCGTATCCAAAATTCTCTTCCATGAAGGGTAACCATTTTTAACTCCGCCTTAAATGGAATTCCATATTTTTCGCATTTATCAAAAATCATCAAGGCGCTTTCCTGATGATCTGGAGCATAATAGCGAAGTCTTTCATTATACTCTAAATTGAAATCTAGCGGGCATTCAAAAATCTTTTTGGTAACATCATCCCAATATATATTATTGGTAACGGTATCTATATACCATCCACCGGTAGAGGTCATATCAGCGGTTTCTCTATAGTAGAAAAAATTCTCTTCTATGGTGTATTGGTCTCTTTTGCTCTGATGGATATTTACAAAAAGTAGAACGGCAATGTCTTTATTAGAGTTTTCCTTGTTCTTAAGGCTACGGCACTCAAACCATCTATATTTATCATTTTGAAGTTTGATCTTAACTTCCTGATTAAAATTATGAGGATCTGTTCTTAACTTATCAAATTCTATTCTAAAGTCATAACGATAATCTTTATGAAGTACCTTTTCTAGAAAATGTTCAAAAAATAAAGTGTTTGAAGGTGGTTCCCCAACTAAAGATTCAAAATGATCTGACCAGATAATTTCTTTTGTGTGAAGATTTACTTTCCAATAAGCAATATCAAAATCTTCCAGAATACTGTTTAACTGTAGGTCGTTAAGCATTAAATTGTTGTCATATTTTGATGAAAATGATAAGAAAAATGAAAATAACTTAAATATTTTAAATTATTTCTTAAATGTATATATTTTATTTGGAGTTACACAATAATTTAAAGGGATGTCTGTCTCTAATATTTCCGGAATTTGCTCTTCCGCTTCAAAAAGTGAGAGTCCTATTTTAATAACATCCTTATTGCATTCTCCTAAAAACTTATCGTAGAAGCCTTTTCCGTATCCTACTCTATGGCCGTATTCGTCAAAAGCCAAAAGGGGTACAAACACTACTTCTATTTTTTCTGAAGGAATTTCGATGCCATCTACGGGCTCTGGAATTCCCCATTCATTATTGCGTATAACGCTGGTGTCTGTAAGTAAGTAGTTGGTTAGCTTATTTGTGTTGAAATTACTCTTGGAAAGAATCACATTTTTATCTTTACCCTGCAAAATGTGTAAAATGGGCTCTGTATCAATTTCTTTTTTATCTGAAATTGTTAAGAAAAGATGATAAAAGCTAAAGTCCCAAATAGGTAGTTCTAAAAGTTTATTGGCAATATCTATGCTTTTATCTTCTATGGTTTCAGAAGATAAATTTGATCTTAACTCTTTGTATTTACTCCTTAGTGTCTTTTTCATGCTTTGCCTGAGAATGCGTGGTGATGTGAAAGATGGCATCTCCCTGATAAACAATAGGAGATTGATTTACGTTAATAATATATCCAGAATGATTGGCGGTAACCTTATGTCGAAATTTTCCATAGGGATCTGTTATTGTGGCAATATATTCGCCTTTTTCTACCAATTTACCACAAGCGATCTTCACATGGAGCATCCCGCTATATTTAGCTCGCATCCAAGCGCTACTTTCTATTAAGATACTATTAAGCGGTGGATCCTCACAAATAAAACGCGGCTTTAGCATACCTAAATGATTTAAGATCCTAGTGGTGCCATCTACACCATGTTTTGCAATGTCTTTATTGCTATCTAATGATTTCCCACCTTCAAAGAGTAAAACCATTTTGCCCTGTTTATAGCACGTTTCTCGGTACGACTTTGCTATAGTTTTGGAATACATAGTAAAAGGAGCATTAAAGATCTTAGCATATTTAAGGCTATTCTCATCTCCTTTCTGAACTCTAATTTGTGCAGCATTAAATCTACTAGCACCTCCGGTATGAAAATCTAGACAGAAATCTGCAACCGGAAGTATTTTAGAGACAAACTGAAATGCAAATCTACTAGCAAGACTACCATTTTTTGTTCCTGGAAAAACGCGGTTAAGATCTCTCCCATCAGGAAATTCTCTAGAAAGGTTCAGAAATCCAAAGACGTTCACAACAGGAATACAAATAATAGTTCCCTTTACGGGTTTATTAATATTCTTAGAGATGAGTTGTCTTACTATTTCAACCCCGTTTATCTCATCTCCATGCATTCCGGCTGTAATAAGAACTACTGGCCCTGGTTTTTTGGATCTCTCAATAACCACCGGTACTTCAACTGATGTTGTGGTATATAACTTAGCCATGTTCAAATTGATCACAGCTCCGGTTCCTGGGAGAATTTTTTTACCTAAGATCTCAAGTACGTCGTCTTTGTCTATATGAGCCATAAACTATACGTTTCTTTCGATGTATCTTATAATAGTTTTTGCGATATCTTTTTCTGTAGCATTTTCAATTCCTTCTAATCCCGGAGAAGAGTTAACCTCTAAAATAAGTGGTCCTCTAGAACTTTGAAGCATATCTACACCAGCTACACCAAGCCCCATTGCTTTTGCAGCTTTTATTGCCGCTATCTCTTCATCATCAGAAAGTTCTATAACGCTTGCGCTACCTCCTCTGTGAAGATTAGATCTAAATTCACCTTCTTTCCCCTGTCTTTTCATAGCGCCAACCACATGGCCATCTACAATAAGCGCCCGAATATCTGCACCACCGGCTTCTTTAATGAATTCCTGCACTATAACTCTAGCTTGCAATCCATTAAAAGCCTCAATAACAGATTCTGCTGCATTGTTGGTCTCTGCCAGTACAACACCCAGACCCTGAGTTCCTTCTAAAAGTTTAATGATTAATGGCGCTCCTCCAACATGTTTTATAACCTCACTAACATCTTTAGAGTAGTTGGTGAAAACAGTTTTTGGAAGTCCTAATCTTGCTCTAGAAAGTACCTGTAAACTTCTTAATTTGTCTCTACTTCTAACTAGAGATTGAGATTCTGTAGTTGTAAACACCCCCATCATCTCAAATTGTCTTACTACAGCTGTTCCGTAAAAAGTTACAGAAGCACCAATTCTAGGAATTACCGCATCGGTATCTGTAATCATTTTCCCTTTATAAAAGATCGAGGGTTTACGTTTTTCTATTACAAGATCACACTTTAGAGGGTCTATTACCTCCACATTATGATTTCGTTTTTTTGCGGCTTCAATAAGGCGCTGAGTAGAATATAGGTTACTATTTCTAGAAAGAATTTTTATGTTCATTTGAATTTAAATTGAAAGAAACGTCTGTTAACTCGGGATCTACTATAAATTTTTTGCTAAGAAATTTTCTACCTATTAAAACCGGATATTTCATTTCTTGCCTAGCAGACAAAGAAAGGGAAATTTTGAAAACCTTTTTAAATATTTTTATAGTAGACTGAACCTGATATCGTTTTTGTTGAATACCGTTGCTACTCTTCACAAAAACGATGTCATAATCATTAAAGGTAAAGACTTTTCCATTATAAAGTGGGTGTTCTTCGTCTAAGAATGTGCAGTGTAACACCCCGTCTTCTTCTACAATATCATAACAATGTATTGAAGAAGTATAAGCTCCGGTATCAATTTTTATAGCAATCTCTTCCAGATCCAATAACGGAAAGTCTGCTTTGTCAAAGCGCCCAATTACTCTTTTTTCCATATCTGCAAGGTAGTAAAATGATTATTTGTGAATTCCTATTCGAGTTATTAATTGAGAATCCAGGTTTAATAATGCTTTAAAAGCGTTCTAGAGTCTGCAATTCAACTTAAATTTTAACATTTGTTCTCTCCTCGCATTTTAATGCTACCAAGAATATGTAATATCTTTGGAGTAATGGAAACACCAGATTTAAAAGTACAGCTACAAACCTTACCAAATAGCCCCGGGGTTTATCAATATTATGATAAGAATGGGAAGATCTTATATGTAGGTAAGGCAAAAAATCTAAAAAAAAGGGTTACCTCTTATTTTAATAAGCGCCATGATGTTCATAGAACGTCTGTAATGGTTAAGAAGATTCATGATATTAAACATATTGTGGTAGCTACAGAAACAGATGCATTGCTGCTAGAGAATAATCTTATCAAAAAACTTCAGCCTCGTTTTAATGTAATGTTGAAGGATGATAAAACTTATCCATGGATATGTATTAAAAATGAACGTTTCCCAAGGGTTTTTCCTACTCGAAGATTAATAAAAGATGGTAGTGAGTATTTTGGACCTTTCACCAATTTCAAAACGGTAAATACGCTATTAGATCTTATTAAAGGTCTTTACAAGCTTAGAACCTGCAATTATGATCTTTCTGAAGAAAAGATCCAAAACGGAAAATATAAGGTGTGTCTGGAATATCATTTGGGAAATTGTAAAGGCCCTTGTGAAGCTTATCAATCTGAAGAAGAATACAGGAGAAATATAGAAGCAATAAGGCAGATCGTAAAAGGGAATTTTAAAGATTCCTTACAACAGTTCAGAACACAAATGAAAGAGCATGCCGAAAAGATGGAGTTTGAAGATGCTCAAAAAATAAAAGATAAAATAGAAGTGCTTGAGAATTATCAGGCAAGATCTACTATTGTAAATCCACGTATAAACAATGTAGATGTATTCTCTATAGTAAGTGATGAAGGCTTTGGATATGTGAATTTCTTGCAGATCTCCCACGGTTCTATTATTAGATCTCATACCATAGAGTTGAAGAAAAAGCTGGATGAATCTGACAGAGAACTTTTAGAGCTTGGAGTAATAGAAATAAGGCAACGTTTTAACTCGCTGTCTAAAGAGATCTACGCTCCTTTTAAAATTGATGTTGGAGAAGATGTTAAGATCACTATTCCTCAGCTTGGTGATAAGAAGCAGATAGTAGACCTTTCGCTTAGAAATGCTAAATATTACCGTCAGGAGCAATTCAAGCAAATGAAGATCGTAGATCCAGATAGACATGTTAATAGAATTATGGCGCAGATGAAGGAAGATCTAAGACTTCATGAAGAGCCAAGACATATTGAATGTTTTGATAACTCTAATATTCAGGGAACCAATCCTGTTGCAGCTTGTGTGGTTTTTAAAGATGGAAAGCCAAGTAAAAAAGATTATAGAAAGTTCAATATTAAAACTGTAGAAGGTCCAGATGATTTTGCTTCTATGGAAGAGGTGGTGTATAGAAGGTATAAAAGGTTGTTAAGCGAAGAAGAACCATTACCGCAATTAATTATTATAGATGGAGGAAAAGGGCAATTATCTTCTGCCGTAAAGGCACTAGAAATGTTAGATCTTAGAGGTAAGATCGCCATAATTGGAATAGCAAAGAGGCTGGAAGAGCTATTCTATCCCGGAGATTCTTACCCGTTATATTTAGATAAGAGATCTGAAACCTTAAAGATCATTCAGCAATTAAGAAATGAAGCGCATAGATTTGGGATCACTTTTCATAGAAATAAGAGAAGTAAAGAAGCGCTTAATACCGAGTTAGAATCTATTAGTGGAATTGGTGACAAAACCGTGGTAGAATTGTTAAAACATTTCCGATCTTTAAAAAGAATTAAAGAAGCATCATTAGAAGAGCTTGCACAGGTTATTGGTAATTCTAAGGCTTCCATAATTTATACTAATTACCATACAGAATAGCATGAAAAAAATTCTTCTTATCCTGCTTTTATTAGTTACCGTTTTTGGGTACGGTCAGGAGAAGGAAGGTCCTAAAGTAGGATTGGTGTTAAGTGGTGGTGGTGCAAAAGGATTGGCACACATTGGGGCGTTAAAAGTAATAGAAGATGCCGGTGTTAAGATAGACTACATTGGCGGAAGTAGTATGGGAGCTATCATTGGCGCGCTATACGCTTCCGGATATTCTTCACATCAATTAGATTCTATTTTTCATGAGATCAATTTCAATATTCTTATTCAGGATGAGGTGCCTCGCAGTGCAAAAACATTTTATGAAAAAGAGGATACCGAAAAGTATGCGCTAACCCTGCCATTCGATAAATTTAAAATAGCATTTCCCTCGGGCCTTTCTAAAGGCCAAAATATCTATAATTTGATCTCCAGACTTACCATGCATCTAGGAAATGTTCAGGATTTTAGTAAAATGCCCATTCCTTTTCTGTGTATCGCTGCAGATATAGAAACGGGAGATCAGGTTGTACTTGAAAAGGGTTCTTTGCCAAAAGCGGTTTCTGCAAGTGGAGCCATTCCTTCTATATTTAGTCCTGTTAAGATCAATGGGCGCTTGTTAACAGATGGAGGGGTAGCAAATAATTATCCGGTGGAGGAACTTAGAAAAAGAGGTGCAGATATCATAATAGGGATAGATGTACAGGATAGTTTGGTAGATAGAGAACAACTTAAAAGTGTGTTCGATATACTTTCTCAGGTGAGTAATTTCCGCACAATTAAAGACATGAAGGAGAAGAAAGCGCTTACAGATGTGTATATAAAACCAGACATTACTCCTTTTGGTATACTTTCTTTTGATAAAGGTGCAGCTATTATAGACTCTGGAAAAGTAGCAGCATTATCACAATATGCTGAATTGGAAAAGATAGCGAAACTTCAAGGCTTTAAGAACAATACCATCTCAAAGGTGCAGGCCTCCAATACGATCAGTCTAAATTCTTTAACTATAGAAGGTAATAACAGTTATCCTAGAGCTTATATTCTGGGAAAATTAAGATTGAAATATTTTTCTAATTACACCTTAGAAGATCTTAGCTCTGGTGTTAATAACCTTGCAGCTACAGGAAACTTCAATAGAATTAATTATAGCCTTATTCCTAACGATACTTCCTATACGTTGGCAATGCAATTAGAAGAGAGTAAGAATAAGACCTTTTTGAGATTGGGCCTGCATTATGATAATCTCTATAAAAGTGGAGCGCTCTTTAATCTTACCAGAAAGAGTACAATTTTCACTAATGATGTTGCTTCATTAGATGTTATTCTGGGTGATAATTTCAGGTATAATTTCCAATATTATATAGATAAAGGATATTATTGGAGCGTAGGAGTAAAGTCTAGATATAACCTTTTTAATAAGGGGGTGTATGTAGATCTTACTGAAGATAATGATGGTTTTCAGGGAATAGGGATCAATAAAGTTGAAGTGGAATATCAGGATTATACCAATCAATTTTATATCGAAACCCTTTTTCAGCAGAAATTTTCTTTTGGAATGGGATTAGAGCAGAAGTTTTTAAAGATCACTTCAGAAACACTTCAGGATCTTGAAGATTCCAACTCTTCGTACACTTTTGAAAAAAGCAATTATTACAGCACCTTCGCCTATTTAAAATTGGATAGCTATGATAATAAATATTTTCCTACCAAAGGGGTGTGTTTTGATGGTGATTTTCATGTTTATTTATTTTCATCAGACTTCAATAATAATTTTTCAGAATTCTCTATAGCTAGAGGTTCTATAGGCTATGCGGTAACTCCTTTTAATAGATTTACCACTCGCTTATCTACAGAAACAGGGTTTAAGATTGGAGATGACGATGTTAGTAGTCTGGATTTTCTTTTGGGAGGATACGGAAATAATTTTGTGAACAATATTATACCCTTCTATGGATATGATTTTCTTACCATCTCCGGGGATAGTTATATTAAAGGAATGGTAGAATTAGATTACGAGATCTTTAATAAGAACCACATTATTGCGAGTGCAAATTTCGCAAATGTAGAAGATCAGTTATACACCTCAGGAAACTGGTTATCTGCTCCAGATTATACAGGTTATGCCTTAGGCTATAGTTTAGAAACATTTCTAGGGCCGGTAAGTGCTAAATATTCTTATTCTCCAGAAGTAAAAGACAGTCAGTGGTACTTTAGTTTGGGATTTTGGTTCTAGAGAAGTCTGCATTCATATTTAATCTTACTTTAAGAACAATTATCTAAAAAATAGCGATATTTGTGATAATCGACTTTAAAATTCAGGTTAATTCAATATTAATGGGAAATTATAAAGTTTTAATTTAAAATTCTGAATCTCATGCCATTTTATCATAAGTTAGGAAAAATACCTCACAAGCGGCACACGGTTTTTAAAAAACCAGATGGTAGCTTGTATTACGAGCAGCTGTTTGGAACAATTGGGTTTGACGGAATGTCTTCCAATTCTTATCATGAACATAGGCCCACACAGGTAAAAGAAATAAAGGGGAGTTACAGTGTAAAGCCCAAGATCGCTTCAGAAAATAATATAAAATCTTATCGTTTACGAGGATTTCAAATTATACCACACCCAGATTTTTTAGAAAGTAGAAAAGTTGTACTTACTAATAGTGATGTAGATATAGTACTAGCCTCACCTCAGGGAGCTGCTCAAGACTATTTTTATAAGAATACAGATTCAGATGAATTGATCTTTATTCATAAGGGAAGTGGTAAATTAAGAACTCATCTCGGGAATCTAGACTTTAAATATGGAGACTATTTGCTAATACCTCGAGGCACAATCTATAAAATGGATTTTGATGATGAGAATAATAGATTGTTCATTGTTGAATCTAGAAGACCTATATATACTCCAAAAAGATATAGAAACTGGTTTGGACAGCTTTTAGAACACTCTCCATTTTGTGAGAGAGATCTTAGGCAGCCATATGAATTAGAAACGAATGATGAAAAAGGAGATTTTTTGATCAAAGTTAAAAAGCAGGGAGAAATTTTTGACATGATCTATGCAACCCATCCTTTTGATGTGATTGGATATGATGGTTATAATTATCCTTATGCCTTTTCTATCCACGATTTCGAACCTATTACGGGAAGAATACATCAGCCGCCACCGGTACATCAAACTTTTGAAACCGATGCGTTTGTAGTTTGTAGTTTCTGTCCGCGTAAGTATGATTATCATCCAGAATCTATTCCGGCTCCATACAGTCATAGTAATATTGATAGTGATGAGGTATTGTATTATGTAGATGGAGATTTTATGAGTAGAAATGATATAGAAGCAGGACATATTTCATTGCACCCTGCAGGAATTCCTCATGGACCACACCCGGGAGCAGTAGAGAGAAGTATTGGACAAACCGAAACAGAAGAGTTGGCGGTTATGGTAGACACTTTTAAACCATTAATGCTTACCGAAGATGCGATGAAAATTGCAGATGAAACCTATTATCAATCGTGGTTAGATCATTAATTGATGGATAAGAAGGAGAACATTTCAGTTCAAGCTAGAGCGATGTGGTAAATTAGATGCCCAGATTGCAAACAAAGAGGTTGAATGAATTCAAAAATTAAAACAATGAGTAAAAAGATAGAATCAGTAAATTACGGATTAGAGAAGATATTTGAAGGAGCGCAAGATTTCTTGCCACTTTTGGGAACAGATTATGTAGAATTATATGTTGGAAATGCCAAACAAGCGGCCCATTTTTATAAAACTGCATTCGGCTTTCAGTCATTAGCGTATAAAGGATTAGAAACTGGGAGTAGAGATACCGTTTCTTATGTTTTAAAACAAGATAAGATTAGGCTAGTGCTAACTTCACCATTAAATTCTAAACATGAAGTTAATGATCATATAGTAAAGCATGGCGATGGTGTAAAAGTTGTGGCTCTTTGGGTAGAAGACGCGAGATCTGCTTATGAAGAAACTACTAAGCGCGGTGCTAAGTCTTATTTAGAGCCAACGGTAGATAAAGATGAGAATGGCGAGATCGTAAAAGCTGGGATTTACACCTATGGCGAAACTGTACATATGTTCATAGAACGTAAAAATTTTAGTGGAACTTTTTTACCGGGCTATGTAAACTGGGAGTCAGATTATAATCCAGAACCAGTAGGGTTAAAATATATAGACCATATGGTAGGGAATGTAGGATGGAATGAGATGAATACGTGGGTAAAATGGTATGAAGATGTTATGGGCTTTGTGAATTTCCTATCTTTTGATGACAAACAAATTCATACAGAGTATTCTGCCTTAATGAGTAAGGTGATGAGTAACGGAAACGGAAGAATTAAATTTCCTATAAATGAACCTGCGGAAGGGAAGAAAAAATCTCAAATTGAAGAATATTTAGATTTTTATGAAGGTCCGGGAGTGCAACATATTGCAATTGCAACTGACGATATTTTAACTACAGTATCCGATCTAAGAAGCAGAGGAGTTGAATTCTTATCTATTCCTCCTGATGATTATTATCATGCTGTGCCAGATAGATTAAAAGCTTTTGAACATGAATTGGGTGAAGATATTGAAGCCTTAAAAAAGTTAGGAATAATGATCGATGCAGATGAAGAAGGGTATTTATTGCAAATCTTCACCAAGCCAGTAGAGGACAGACCAACCTTGTTTTTTGAGATCATTCAGCGAATGGGAGCGAAAGGCTTTGGTGCAGGGAACTTTAAAGCCCTATTTGAGTCTATTGAAAGAGAGCAACAGTTGCGAGGTACACTGTAATAATTATTAAATTCATAAACAATTACTATTTAAAATGTGAAAAATTAATTATGTAGATAAATTTAACGTTAAACCTTCAGAATGTGTTGTTTTTAATGTACAAGTTGTAGACTTTTGCACCGCATTTCTGGAGTGGTTACCAAAATGTATTAATTTTTTTTCATAATTTAAGTTTTAGTTGGTTAATAAGACAAAACCCCATCATTAATTTGATGGGGTTTTTTCTTTTAATACATTTGGAATAGAAATTGTAATTCTTAACCCGTAACAAGTATCATGATATCAGATATTTA
Source organism: Gillisia sp. Hel1_33_143 (assembly GCF_900104765.1). GTDB lineage: Bacteria > Bacteroidota > Bacteroidia > Flavobacteriales > Flavobacteriaceae > Gillisia. The sequence continues at coordinate 835,650 of NZ_LT629737.1, read as the reverse complement.
TTAAATTGTCAATCTATGTGCAAGAGAATTACATTTGTTAGTCTTTTACTGCTTTTACTTCCCCTAAGCATTTTTTCTCAAAACGCTTTTCAAGCGGGAGAATGGTTTAAGTTTAGAATTCATTATGGTCCTTTCAATGCTAGTTATGCTACGTTGGAAGTTAAAGACGAAGTTTTAGATAAGAAAAAAGTTTATCATGTTGTGGGAAGAGGAAAATCTACGGGTTTAATGCATCTTTTCTTTAAAGTAGATGATGATTATGAAACTTATATTGACAGAAGATCTAGCTTGCCTTATAGATTTGTAAGAAAAATAGATGAAGGTGGCTACACTAAAGATGTTCAAATAGATTTTGATCAGAAACAGAATAAAGCATACGTTTTAGACAGGAAGCATAATACCAATACTACCTACACTACCGAGAATGAGGTTCATGACCTTATTTCTTCTTTCTATTATATGAGAAATGAGCTCAACGATATGAAGTTGAATGAAGGAGATGAGCTTAATTTAAATATGTTCTTCGATAAAGAAAACCACAATTTTAAAATAAAGTTTTTAGGAAGAGAGGTTATAAAGACAAAATTTGGTAAAATTGCCACTTTAAAATTCAGGCCTTATGTAATGGCCGGGAGAGTCTTCAAAGAGAAGGAAAGTCTTACTTTCTGGGTAAGTGCAGATAAAAATAAGATGCCGGTTAAAATACAGGCAGACCTTGCAGTAGGATCTTTAGATGCAGATTTAGAGGCTTTTAAAGGAGTAAAGCATCCTATTCAAATAATAATGGATTAATACATGAACACCATCAAGCCCGAGATTGCAGAACGAATATTATTACTAGAAGAAAAGTTCAAAAATTCAGGACAAGACATGGGGTCTTACTTAGATGGGCTTCTTTATGATCGTTACCTTACCTATTGGGACTATATCCATCTAGATACCTTACTTAGTCTTCAGGCGCCAAAAACTCACTTTCCAGATGAGGAAATATTTATTACCTATCATCAAATCACAGAGCTTTATTTTAAACTGATGATACATGAGCAAAAGCAGATCATTGAGAACGATCTTCTAACTGCTGATGTATTCTTAGAAAAGATGAATAGGCTTAATAGGTATATGAGAATTCTCATTAATTCTTTTGATGTAATGATCAAAGGTATGGATAGAGAGCAATTTTTAAAATTTAGAATGGCTTTACTGCCAGCAAGCGGTTTTCAATCTGCTGGTTTTAGGATGATAGAATTATACGCTACTCCAATAGAACATCTGGTTCCTTTTAAAGAACGTGCTAATTTTTCAACAGAAAATAGTATCGAAGATCTTTTTGAGAATATTTATTGGAAAAAAGGAGGCATAGATCTATCTACGGGTGAAAAAACACTTACGCTAAAGCAATTTGAATTAAGATATACGCCTAGATTCTTAAGGATAGCGAATTCTGTAAAAGAGAATACCATGTATCATAAGTACTTGGATCTACCTGAAATTGAAAAAAATAATAAAGAATTAATTGAAGCGTTGCGTACTTTTGATACCAACGTGAATATTAACTGGCTTCTAATGCACATGGGAGCGGCACATAGATATTTAAATAAAGATAAAAAGACAATAGCTGCAACTGGCGGCACAAACTGGAAGGAATTTCTACCTCCAAGTTTTCAAAAAAATAGTTTTTTCCCTAATCTTTGGTCTCAAGAAGAATTTGATGACTGGGGAAAACAATGGGTTACGCACTTGTTTAATACAGAAAAATAGAATTAAAATTGAAGAAAGTAAGTTATTTATTATTGTTGGCGTTAGCATGTATTTCATGCAATGATGTGGTTGAAAATAAAGACATAAGTGAAGTAAAACCTAAGGTTAAGAAAGTTCCTATAGAAAAGGAGTATGGATTTACGCTTAATGATTACGAGGTTGTAAGAGATACCATAAGATCTGGAGATAATTTTGGGGGGATTTTAGGAACCCATGGTGTTAGTGTTTCTAAAGTTTACGATATCACCAATGGAATAGAAGATAATTTTGATCCTAGAAGACTTGTAGTAGGAAAGCCATATGTTATCTTAAAAGCTAAAGACTCTATAAGCACTCCAGAGTTCTTTATCTATGAAGATGATAGAATTGAATATACTGTTGTAAATATTGGAGAGAACATAGCAGCATATAAAGCTCAAAAGCCTGTTTCGGTTAAGAGAAAAACAGTTTCTGGAGTTATTGTTAGCAGTCTTTCTGAAGCTATGGAAAGTCAGGGACTAAGTGTAGTTCTATCTCACGAGCTAAGCAGTATCTACCAGTGGAGTATAGATTTTTGGAAACTTCAAAAAGGAGATCAGTTTAAAATGGTTTATAGTGAAAAGTATATAAACGATACTATTTACGCCGGAATTGAGAATATTGAAGGTGCTGTTTTTGTACATCAGAAAAAACCATATTATGCTTTTAGCTATAAAGTAGATCCAGAATCTGGAGAAACTGATTTTTATGATGAAGAAGCACGTCCGTTAGAAAGCTTCTTCCTAAAAGCTCCTTTAAACTTTAGTAGGATCTCTTCCAGGTATAGTGGAAGAAGATTTCACCCAGTTCAACAACGATGGAAAGCTCATTTGGGAACAGATTATGCAGCTCCTCGCGGAACTCCAATTTGGACTACGGCTTCTGGAACAGTGATCGCTTCAGGATATACTTCGGGAAATGGAAATTATGTTAAAGTGAAACATAATGACACCTACACTACCCAGTATTTACACATGACGAAGAGAAATGTAAAAGTAGGGCAGAGAGTTCGTCAAGGAGATGTTATTGGTTTTGTAGGTAGCACAGGACTGGCAACCGGACCTCATGTTTGCTACAGATTTTGGGTACGAGGAAAACAGGTAGATCCATTCAGACAAAATTTACCGAATGCAGAGCCTATTGCAGATAATCTAAGAGAAGATTATTTTGCCTCTATAGCGCCTGTAAGAAAAGACATTGATAAGATTCCGTTCAAAAAAATATAATAAGAGCATGAAAAATATAAATCCAACTCAAACAGAGGCCTGGTCTACATTAAAATCTCAGTTCGAGAAAATTAGATCACAGGAAATGAAGCAGATGTTTGCAAATGATCCTAATAGAGCTCAGGAATTCAAAATTGAATGGGAAGATTTTTATGTAGATTTTAGTAAGAATAGGATAAATAAAGAAATTCTAGAAAGTCTCAATTCTTTAGCTCGCGAATGTGATCTTAAGAATGCAATACAATCTTATTTTCGCGGAGATGCTATAAATGAGACTGAAAATAGGCCTGTGTTGCATACGGCTTTAAGAGCCAAAGAAGAGGATGTGGTGCGTGTAGATGGAGAAAATGTAATGAAAGAGGTAGCTTCCGCAAAATTGAAGATGAAGCAATTCTCTGCAGAGGTTATTAGTGGTTCTAAAAAAGGTTTTACAGGGAAAGCTTTTACAGATGTTGTAAATATTGGGATTGGAGGATCAGACCTGGGTCCGGTAATGATCACAGAATCTTTAAAATTCTATAAGAATCATTTAGAGGTGCATTATATTTCTAATGTAGATGGAGATCACGTTCATCAAACTTTAAAAGATCTTAATCCAGAAACTACGCTATTTTTAGTGGTTTCGAAAACCTTTACTACTCAGGAGACTTTAAGTAATGCTAACACTGCAAGAAATTGGTTTAAAAAACATGCCCCTGCAGAAGAGGTTTCTAAACATTTTGTAGCTGTTTCTACCAATTTAGAAAGAGTTACAGAATTTGGAATAGCTCCAGAAAATGTGTTCCCACTTTGGGATTGGGTTGGAGGAAGATTCTCTTTATGGGGTGCTGTAGGTTTGTCTATTAGTCTTGCAGTAGGGTATGATCAATATCAAGAATTGCTAGATGGGGCTTATGAAATGGATATGCATTTTAAAAATGAGGAATTTGAAAATAATATACCGGTACAATTAGCATTGCTAAGTATTTGGTATAATAACTTTTTTAAAGCTGAAAGTGAAGCGGTAATTCCTTATACGCAATATCTTCAAAAACTGCCATCATATTTGCAACAGGCAATTATGGAAAGCAATGGTAAAAGTGTAGATAGAAATGGTGATGTTGTAAATTATCAAACTGGAAATATAATCTGGGGAGAACCGGGAACTAATTCTCAGCATGCATTTTTTCAACTAATTCACCAAGGAACCAAATTAATTCCGGCAGATTTTATTGGATTCAAAAAGTCTTTATTTGGAGATGATGATCATCAAAATAAGCTAATGGCAAATTATTTTGCTCAGACAGAAGCATTATTGATGGGGAAAACTTCAGAAGAAGTTCAAGCAGAATTTGATGAAAGAGGAATTGCAAAGGAGGTATCTGCCAAATTGAAACCTTTTAAAATATTTGAGGGTAATAAACCTTCAACTTCTATTTTAATAGACCAACTAACGCCTAAAAGCTTAGGAAAATTAGTGGCTATGTATGAACATAAGATCTTTGTTCAAGGTGTAATTTGGAATATCTTTAGTTATGATCAATGGGGCGTTGAGTTAGGGAAGCAATTAGCATCCAGTATTTTACAAGAAATTGAAAAATCTGACGTCTTAGAACACGATAATTCTACAAAAACACTCTTAAAACATTACTTAAATTAATTATTATCATATTGTTAATAACGAGTTAATAGCTTTAAGTACCACACCATCAATTACTTGTGATAATTTGTTATGTTTGTTTGAATAAAGATGTTAAATACTGAATTCTTAACATTACGTTAAAGTAGGGTATCAGTTAATTGACTTCTTTTGCCGTGAATTATAAACACAAACAAACAATTTAAAGCATGAGGAAATTATTAGCATTAGCGTTGTTTTTAACAACTGCTACAATTTTTGCTCAAGGAACTGTTACTGGAACGGTGATTGATTCCGAAATGAATGCTCCGTTACCGGGCGCAACTATCATGGTAAAGGGCACTAATACCGGAACAACTACAGATTTTGATGGAAATTTCTCTATCAATGTAGATAAGGCTTCTGGTACTTTAGAAATCAGTTTTATTGGTTTCGCAAAGAAATCTGTACCGTTTAATGTTTCTAACGGACAAACTCAAAAACTTGGAAGAATTGGTGTTGATGCCGATGCAAATGCGCTTTCTGAGGTTATTGTTACAGGAATTGCAGATTTAGCTAAAGATCGTCAAACTCCGGTTGCCGTATCTACAATTAGAGCTGAACAAATTCAAGAAAAATTAGGAAACCAGGAATTCCCTGAGATCTTAGCTACTACTCCTTCTGTATATGCTACTAAACAAGGTGGTGGTTTTGGAGATTCACGTATCACAATTCGTGGATTCGACACTCAAAACTCTGCTGTTATGATTAACGGTATTCCTGTTAATGATATGGAAAATGGTGCTGTTTACTGGAGTAACTGGGCTGGATTAAGTGATGTTGCTACTGCTATTCAAGTACAACGTGGTTTAGGTTCTTCTAAATTGGCAGTATCTTCTGTTGGTGGTACAATTAACGTAGTTACAAGATCTGCAGATAAAGCAGAAGGTGGAATGGTAAAGCAAAGTTTTGGTAACGATGGTTACTTAAAATCTACTGCTTCTTACAACACTGGATTAAATGACAGTGGATGGTCTGGATCTTTCCTTTTAAGCCGTACTTCTGGTGATGGTTATGTAAACGGGACAGAATTTGAAGGTTACAACTACTTTATAGGTGTAGGTTACAAAGCTAATGACAATCATGAATTCAACTTCATGTTAACAGGTGCACCACAACAACACAACCAAAGAGGTTTCTTTACTCCTTTGTCTAGCTACCTTAAATATGGTAACGATGGTGAGCCAAATGAAAAGTACAATCCAGATTTTGGATATAGAAATGGTGATGAATTTACGTTCTCTGGAAACTTCTACCACAAACCGGTAGCTTCTTTAAACTGGGAATATAAAATTTCAGATAAATCTAAATTATCTACTTCTGCTTACGCATCTTTCGGTCGTGGTGGTTCAATAGGTTCTATTGGTAGAATTAACGGAAACCAATCTTTTGCTTTGCCATTAACTAACGATGGATTACTTCCTATAGATGATATCTTTGCTTGGAACTCTGGACAATCTGTTCCATCTTTCGCAACTAGAGAGGGTCAGCCAACTTCAAGAGCGGTATACTCTGGTGAAGGTCAATATCAAGGTCAATATGTAAACACTGGTAACGGTGACCGTAGCGCTGAAAATGGAATGACACAACGTTCTTCTGTAAACTCTCACAACTGGTTTGGTGTTATCTCTAACTTCGAAACAGAATTAAATGAGAACTTAACATTAGACTTTGGAGCAGATCTTAGATCTTATAAAGGATTTCACTACAGAAGAATTGTAGACCTAATGGGTGGAGATGTTTATGTATCTCAAGCAGATGATAACAATCCAAACAGATTCTTAACTGAAACTTACGATCCAACAATTGGAAATACTTTAAACGTATTTAAGAGTATAGATGATGAAGAAAAAATTGACTACCATAATGAAGGTCTTGTAAGATGGGCTGGAGTATTTGGTCAATTAGAATATTCTAAAGATGCAATCTCTGCATTCGTTCAAGGATCTGTATCTAATCAAGGATTTAAAAGAGTAGATTACTTTAATGAAACTCCAGCAAATCAAGAAACTGATTGGGAAAACATTATTGGAGGAAATATTAAAGGGGGTCTTAACTTCAACATAGATGAAAACCACAACGTTTTCGGAAACATTGGATACTATTCTAAGCAACCTTTATTTGATGCTGTTTACCCTGGTAACAGTAATGCACTTAATGATGATCTTAAGAATGAGCAGGTTTTTGGTGTTGAATTAGGATACGGATTCCGTTCTCAATTCTTCAATGCTAACGTAAACCTTTACAGAACTTCATGGGCAGATAGATTTGATACTGCCTCTACTACTTTCTTTGAAGATACTCCAGAAGAAGTTAGAGGAACTGCAAACTTACAAGGTATTACTCAAGTACACCAAGGTATAGAATTTGACTTCTACGGTAGAGTTGGAAACAAATTCAAATGGAATGCAATGGTTTCTGTTGGAGACTGGGAATATAAAGATGACGTAGAAGCTAACTATTTTGACGATAACCAAAACCCAATTGTAGGTGCAGAGCAAGGTGTTCTTAACTTAGATGGAGTAAAAGTTGGAAACGCAGCTCAATTTACTGCTAGTCTTGGTGCAGATTATACTATTATTGATAACTTAAAAGTTGATGCTACATACAGATATGCAGATAACTTATATGCTAGTTACGATGCTACAGATGCATTAGATAATGCTAACTTTGATGTATTCAAATTACCTTCTTATGGTTTATTAGATCTAGGTGCTTCTTACGGATTAGACCTTGGAGATAACAGACTATCTTTTAGAGTAAACGTAAATAACGTAACAGATAACATCTACATTTCAGAGTCTAACACGAACATCGCTGTTGGAGCAAGAGATTCAGATACTGCTTACGATGGAGTGAACACTAGAAATAATGTTTTCTTTGGATGGGGTAGAACTTGGAATGCTTCAGTTAGCTATAAATTCTAAGAATTTAGAATAACAAGTATATTTTAGAATCGCCTCGGGAAACCGGGGCGATTTTTTATTGAAAAAAACTATATTTACCTAAAATTTATTTTATGTATCAAACAGTTCAATTTATACACTCTTACTGGGCGTATCTAGTAGTAATCATGTTAATTATTGCCTCTGTTAGTGCAATTATAGGCTATGTAAGTAATAAAGAATATGCTGCCAACAATTTTAGGATCTCTTTGTTTACTTTAATAACTACACATATTCAACTATTAATTGGTTTGGTGCTTTATTTTACAACGCCATATTTTAAGATGTTTAGTGAAGTTGGGATGAAAGGTGTTATGGAAGATCCTGTTCTAAGATTGTATAATATAGAGCATCCAACTTTTATGATATTGGCCGTAGTATTTGTAACTATAGGTTATTCTAAGCACAAGTCTAAACTTACATCGAAGCCTAAATTTAAAATGCTAGCCATATTTTATACTTTGGCATTACTTTGTGTACTTTCCAGAATACCATGGAGTGCATGGTTCTAAATGAGCTTATTGTAAAGATCAAAAAAAAGCCCTGATTCTAAAGAAATAGAGATCAGGGCTTTTTTTTATTTATAATTTTCCGTTCCATTCTGCATAGAACTGTTCCAGAAATCCTAACATATACTGATGGCGTTCAGTAGCTATTTTCTTTCCAGTGGTAGTATTCATTCTGTCTTTAAGAAGAAGTAACTTCTCATAAAAATGATTGATGGTTGGAGCAGTAGAAGATTTGTATTGCTCTTTGGTCATATTTAGATCGGCTTCTATATCAGGATCATAAAGTGCTCTACCTTTAAAGCCTCCATAATTAAATGCTCTGGCTATTCCTATAGCTCCTAAGGCGTCTAATCTATCTGCGTCCTGTACGATATCTAATTCAGGAGATTTGAATTTCTGAGCCTCCTTACCGCCTTTAAACGATATGTTTTCTATTATTTTAACTACATGCGCTATGATCTCTTCAGAAACATCTTGATTTCTTAGAAATTCTTTTGCTACTTTTGGACCCACGGTTTCATCACCATTGTGAAATTTTGAGTCGGCTATATCATGTAACAAAGCACCTAAGGTTACTATAAGATCATCTGCTTTTTCGCCCTTAGCAATTAATTTTGCATTCTTGTAAACTCTTTCAATATGAAACCAATCGTGCCCACCTTCTGCATTTTTTAGGGTAGACTTCACGAATTCTATAGTATTAGAAATGATCAAAGCTGTATTCATAATAGAAAATTTGATGGGAGTTTTTTGAGAAAGAAAGGGTCTATCTTACTTGATATCTTCCGTAATGGTGCGTTCTAAATTAGCTATAAAAACTTCAGGATCTGTATTATTTACAGGTAGAGGTTTATGAACTTTTAATTTCATATGAACTCCTATGCCTAAAGGAAAGTTTCCGTATTGAAAAAGTTTCCAGGAATTATTGATTGTTATAGGCACTACTAAAGCATCTGGCATTTTTCTAAACATTACCTGAAGTCCGCTTACAGCAAATTTCTTCGGGATTCCGGTCCTACTTCTGGTTCCTTCCGGAAAGATAACCGCAGAGCGTTTTGTTTTATTTAAAGTAGCTGCAAATTTAGAAATTGTTAAAATAGCTTCTTTAGGATTCTTTCGGTCTATAAGTGCAGAACCACCATGTCTCAAGTTGAATGATATTCCTGGGATTCCTTTACCTAATTCTTTTTTGCTAATGAATTTAGGATGTTGTTTTCTAAAAAACCATATAATGGGCGGTATATCAAACATTCCCTGATGGTTGGCCACAAAGATACAAGATCTGTCTATGGGTAGATCATATGGATTATCTACTGTAAATCTGGTGCCAATTAGATTTAGGCATCTCATAATAGCCAGATTAAATATATCAACAGACTTTTTATGAGCATGATAACCTCCAATTTTTAAACTTACCCATTGTATTGCATGGAATACAAGTAAGGTTAAAAAGAAAAAAAAGTAAAAAATTACCGAAAGTGGATAAGCAAGTATTTTTTTCATCTTACAATTTGATCTTTGCAAAAATACATTTTTACATGAAACCTGCGTCATTCATTATCAAAAGCACTTTTAAAATTCCGGAAATAAAAAAAGCCGACCTGTGAAGATCGGCTTGGTAATTTATTTTATAGTCTTAGCAAAACTCATTATAAGCTGCGGTAAGATTTTCTGCGATCATTTCTGCTGGACGTCCTTCAATATGATGACGTTCTAACATATGAACTAACTCACCGTCTTTAAAAAGAGCCATAGATGGAGAAGAAGGAGGAAATGGTAGCATCATACTACGCGCTTTATCTGTAGCTTCACGATCTACTCCTGCAAATACAGTTACTAAATTATCTGGTGTTTTTCCGTTCTGAAGAGAAATTCTTGCTCCCGGACGTGCATTAGCTGCCGCACATCCACACACAGAATTTACAACTACCAAGGTAGTACCATTCTTTGCCATTGCTGCTTCTACTTCTGCTTCGGTATGTAATTCTTGAAAACCTACGTTAGTAAGATCCTCTCTCATAGGTTTCACTAATTCTGCTGGATACATATATAGAGTTTTTTATTAAACATTAATAGTGTACAAAGATACAGAATTAACTTTACCTGAGCTTATCTCAAATCCTTATAAACTAATAGGTACAGTTTATAGTGTAGAGAAATTAGTTTATAGTTCTATTCTCACTAAGTGGCTCAAAATAGTATCTTTGCCCTTTAAAAAATTACAGATTTTAATGTTTAAAATAATCTTAGCCTTATTAGGCGTTACCTTTTATAGATTTCCCGGTTTAATACTTGGATTGATCATAGGAACCTTACTAGACAATATGATGGGTTCTGGCAATAGCCCTAAAATGGTTTTTAATACCGGAAGAAATGATGTTTCTCCCGGAGATTTTGAACTTAATCTCCTCTCATTAGCTTCTATAGTTATAAAAGCAGATGGCAACGTTTCACAGCAAGAGTTAGACTATGTGAGAAGTTATTTTGTACAGGCTTATGGAAAAGAAAGAGCTAATGCTACTTTTAGAACTTTTAATGAAGTTATAAAGAATAGAGAGATTTCTGCACAAAGAATATGTAGCTATTTGCAGGCAAGAACGAGGTATGAGGTAAGACTTCAGATTCTTCATTTTCTATTTAGCATTGCAAAGGCAGATGGTAACGTTTCTGAACAAGAATTGTATAAAATAGCTGAAATAGCAAGATACTTAAATTTGAATCCTAGAGAGTTTGAAAGTATCAAGGCAATGTTCTTTAAATCTGCAGATGATGCCTATAAGATCTTGGAAGTGGATAAATCTGCATCTGAAGCAGATGTAAAAAAAGCATATAGATCTATGGCCAAAAAATATCATCCGGATAAACTACAACATATGGATGAAGCCTATAGAAAAGGAGCTGAAGAAAAATTCAGAAAAGTTCAGGAAGCCTATGAAAAGATTCAAAAAGAGAGAGGATTTTAAACTTTCGCCATCATTGTAATATACTAAGCTAGAATTTTAAAGGAGCTATTTTTTCTCATTCACTATTAATATTGGAATGTGTACTTCATGTCTTACAGATTCCAGGGTAGTGCCAAAAATTAGATCTTGAATTCCGTTATGTCCATGAGATCCCATTACTAAAAAGTCTACTTTCTGGGATGTAACGATCTTGGAAATTTCTAAAGCTGCATTTCCAAAACCTATTTGATAGGTTGCAGAATATCCTAATTCTTGAAGTCTATTAGAATATTTTTCTAAACTGGCAGTATCTTCTCTAGTTTCGTTATCTATAGCGCTTTTTCCAAGGTATCTTGCTGCCGCACTTTCAACAATATGAATAAGTGTAAAACTACAAGATTTTCCTCCTTGCTCAAGAGCAGTTTGTATCCCCCGCTCATCATTTACAGAAAAATCTATGGTAATGCCTATATTTTTATAATTTGATGGCGCTCCTTCCATGAAGACTGGAGCTTCCTCTTTAAATTCTACGTTATCTTCTAAATAACTTTTCTTAAGAAGGGGCTGCACTAATATATACATCAATAAAAATAGGCAAGCCACTGCAATAGGAATTATAGTTAAATAGATCAAAAGCTTAGAGGTTCCTGAAGCTATTGCTATCCATGCGGAAATTTCATCAATCACCAAAGTAATATTCAGATATACGATGATCGCTGCGCTAAGCCACGCTAAAATTTTCACCCATAATTTAATGGTGAATTCTTTCATCATTTTTCTGTTAGAATTAAAATGAATGAGTGGGATCACGGCAAAACCCAATTGCAAACTTAAAACTACCTGACTTAAAACTAGTAGGCTTCCTAGAGTGTTTTCTCCAAAATATAGTATGGTGAACAAAGCGGGTATAATGGCTAAAAGGCGGGTGATCAATCTTCTCAACCAAGGTTGAATTCTTAGGTCTAAATGCCCTTCCATAACTATCTGCCCAGCTAAAGTACCTGTAATGGTGGAGCTTTGCCCTGCAGCAATTAGTGCAATTGCAAAGAATGTAGGGGCAATACCTCCAAAAAGGTTTTCTAATAATTTTGAAGCATCCTGAATCTCTGCAACATTATAATAACCATGAACGTAAAAGGCAGCTCCTGCCAATACCAGAATAGCAGCGTTTACAAAAAATGCTAAATTCAAAGCAATTATCGTATCTATAAAATTATATTTAATAGCCTTTGTGATGCCTTTAAAAGAACGCTCAATCTTACGCGTTTGCACCAAAGAAGAATGGAGGTATAAATTATGCGGCATTACGGTAGCTCCAATAATTCCAATGGCTATATATAGGGCATCTCCTGTAAGTTTAGAGGGAACTAAACCTTTCACAACATCACCGTACACAGGGCCTGTTATAAACATTTCTACAACAAAGGAGATCCCAATTATAAATACAAGACTAATGATGAACATTTCCATAGTTCTCATCCCTCTACGGAGAAGAAAAAGCAATAATATGGTATCTAGTGCGGTTAAGCTAATTCCCCATATTAAAGGGAGTCCAAATAGTAGGTTTAATCCGATGGCCATTCCTACAATTTCTGCAAGATCACAAGCAGCAATAGCAATTTCAGCAAGAATGTATAGCGGAATATTTGCCCATCTGGGGTATGCTTCTTTTGAAGCCTGAGCGAGATCAAGTCCTTTTACAATACCTAATCTTGCGCTTAAAGATTGAAGTAAAAGTGCAATAAGATTAGACATTAGAAGCACCCAAATAAGCTTATACCCAAACTGCGAGCCTCCAGCTATATCTGTTGCCCAGTTTCCCGGATCCATATATCCTACAGCAACCAAATATGCCGGACCCAAGAAAGAAAGAACTTTACGCCATCCTTTTTTGTCTGTTTTTACTGAAGAATGAACCTCACTTAATGATTCTGAGCTCATGGTAATTCGATAACTATATTCCTTGCAAATCCTAGTTAAATATCACTAGTTTTGAATTTATTTCTAATTTCAATGGTAAAAAAAATACATTTTTTATTATAAGATGAGACAAATAAAAGTGTTATAATAATGATCAAAATTACTTAAATAACTCACTGTTGATTGCTTATTTAACCATCATTTAAGGCTTCTTATAAAATTTTTTATGCACCTATTTTACATTATAAATTTAGAAGCTAATAGCAGATCAATTGGATAAGATCTTTAAAAGTTGTTGGGTATTCAAATATTGAAAATAGCGCGCTGTAGCTTCAAATTTTTCATCCATAATTACAATTGCAGGTAAAGAAAAAGGCTTGTTCTTTTGCCTTGCCATAAGTTGAGGAATTTGATGTATTGGATTTCTTCTATTAGCTCTTTCGTTCACAAACATCTGATTTCCGAAGAAAATAGTGTCTGTGGTTTCTACATTCATCTGGACGGCATAATATTCTTTACTTAATTTAGATACAATTGCTGGATTTGTAAACACTTCCTTTTGCATTCTAATGCATGGCATGCACCAATCTGCATAAAAATCTATAAAAACTTTTTTGGGTTTAACTTTTAAAGAATCTTCTAACTGCTCAAAACTTATCCATTGTGTATTTTCTTTATTCTGAGCAAAAGAATTGCAGCTAGATAAAATAACTAGAGAGTAACCTATTATTAAAGCTATTGATCTCACTTTTATAACGATTTAATTTTTAATCCTACAAATACAGTTCTTGGTGCCGCGGGGCCGTATATATAATTACTATCACGGTTTTTTCCTAAATCAAAATCATCCTGATAACTATTGGTTATATTTTTTACTCCACCCGAGAGTTCCAAACCGGTACTTATATTTGGAAGATCAAAAAGGTAAGCGGTACGAATGCTTAATTCTGTAAAAGTGGGTGTTCTATAATATTTATCTATCTGTTGGCCGGTGTTTTGTCCTCCAAAATGCGCAATATCCATTTTTCCTGTGTACACCATATTAGCACTTACATTTAGCTTTTTAGTAGGCGAGTAGGTAAGGGTTGCATATCCATAATCATTTGGTGTTCTTAAAAATTCACGCTTTGAGGATAGTCCTTCAATGTTTTCTACAGGCTCCTCAAACTTGCTACTTTGCAGTGTAAATCCGGCTTCCAATTCTAAGAGATAATCATAATTGGCTCGGAGTTCTAGAGTAATTCCTTGTACCGTCGCACCGTTACCATTACGTTTTTCAAAACGTTTTCCAAATTCATCTTCGCCTAAAGGAAATTGATAAAAAGCGTCTTTTAAATGCGTGTAAAAACCTTCGAACGTAAATCCGCCAATAAAATGCTCGGTGGCATAATCGTAATTTATAGAACCCGTAAAGCTATTGGAGCGTTCTTCTTTTAGATCTTCTGCAAGGGATATTCGTGAAATTCCGCCTCCAGCAAAGGCTATGTGCAGGTCTGTATCAAAAGCTTGTGGTGCTCGAAATCCCGTACCCCAGCCTAACCTAAATTGTGTAGTTTCCTTAAATTTATACAATAGGGAAGCACGAGGGCTAAATATGGCATAATCTACCAGATTATGTTTGTCTATTCTAAAGCCGGAAAGAAAATTCAGATCTTCAGTTAAATCCCAGTCGTTTTGCAAGAAGATCCCTAAGTTTCTTGTAGTTTGATCTATTAGATAATTATAAGTTCTAATCTCGTCATTTACCGCATCATATATAAATTCTGCCCCTCCAGTTAAAACCGTTTTACCTCCTAAGAATTTCTCTATTTTCTGATTGAATTGCGAGCCCCCTTGATGCGTTGTCACCTCTGAAGTTCCGTATGGAGCAGCAGCAAAAAAGGCCTGCTTTTCTGCCTCATCATCAGGAATAATTCCCGTATAATGATCTCTATCTGTATGTTGACCTCCATAATACATTATTAAAGAGCTTTTATCATCATTAAAATTGATTTGATAATCTAGACTTCCCATTAAGACATTATGTGTTCGTTCTTCACTTTGTTGTGCTAAATAGGCCGGCTTATCTACAATTTCGCCTCCGAAGCGATATTCGTTCAAGCTACTAAAGCTTAATTCTAATTTTGAATCTTCTGAAGGAAGGTAAAATGCATTTACCCCAAATGAATTATCTTTAAGCTTTGGTAATTCTGAAAAATTATCATCATTAGCATCGTACGCATCTCTTCTGCGACTATTCACAAAAAAATTGGCACCAGATCTATAGTTCTCACTCACTACCGTTGCATTTCCATTTATTAAATTCTGACTTGCTTCCCCATCTATATTTTGGTAAGAATAATCGAGGCTGTATGAATTTTGCTTTGGAATTTTGGTGATCACATTTACCGTACCTCCAATTGCACTAGAGCCATAAAGTGCAGAAACTCCACCTCTTACCACTTCTATACGTTCTATCATATTTACCGGGATTTGTTCTAGTCCGTACAAACCGGTGAGGGGACTAAATATTGGGCGACCATTAATTAAGATCTGAGAGTAGCCACCTTGTAATCCATTCATTCTGATCTGGCTGTAATTACAGGTCTGACAATTCATTTCTACACGTAAACCCGGTTGAAATCTTAAGCCTTCAGAAAGATCTGTTGCTACTACCTGTTGTAAAGTTTCACTTGAAATAAGGTTTACAATTACAGGAGAATCTGTTTTACGTTTTTTGGTACGAGTTCCTGTAACTACAATTTCATCTAGAGATTCATTTCCTTCTTCAAGATCAAAATTGAGAACCTTGTTATTTTCTTCATCTATGGTTACTGTAGTTGTTTTAGATAAGTAACCCTGAGATTGTGCAATAATTCTGTACGTTCCTGGAGTTAATATAAGAGAATATTTGCCATCTATATCTGCACTTGAACCAATACTACCATCACTTAGGTAAACAGTAGCAAACGAAATAGGAGTTTTCCCGGAACTGATGACTCCAGAAATAACAGCCTTATTATCTTGTCCTAAGGCCATTGTGGAAATCAGAATAAAAATATAATAGAACTGTTTCATTTAATCTAATTTGTAATACTATGTAAGTCTAATAAAAAATTTAGACAAATCTAAAAATATGTTTTCATTAAAAAAAACTATATTTGTTGCAAATTGAAAAAATGACCTTATCCGAGGAAAATTATTTAAAAGCGATATTCCATCTTGAGAATTCATATAAGAATGGAGTGAGCACTAATGCTTTAGCAGAAGAGATGAGCACTAAGGCATCTTCTGTAACAGATATGGTTAAACGCCTTTCAGAAAAAAGTCTGGTGAACTATAAGAAATATCAGGGTGTTAAGCTTAGTGAACTAGGAAGATCAAAAGCTGTAAATGTTATTAGAAAACATAGGCTTTGGGAAGTTTTTCTAGTAGAGAAACTAGGTTTTGCATGGGATGAAGTTCATGAAGTGGCAGAACAGCTAGAGCATATAAAGTCGGATAAATTAATAAAAGAGCTAGATAAGTTTCTAGATTTTCCAAAAAGGGATCCTCATGGCGATCCTATACCAGATTCAGAGGGAAATTTTGCCATCTCTAATAAAATGCTTTTGGCAGACTTAAAGAAAGGGGAAGCCGGAATTTGTGTTGGCGTTAAAGATTCTTCCGTAGAATTCTTACAATATCTAGACAAGAACAGCATCGCTCTAGGTCAGCTCATAGAGATTCTGGAGAAAGAGTCTTTTGACCAATCTATGCTTATTAATTTAAATGGAAATGAACTAAAGATCTCTCATGTGATCTCAAGTAATCTATATATTAAAACTTCTTAATTATGATGGATACTATAATTGCTTATTTAGAAAGAATAGACCCAATCTTAGCTGCATTGTATGCAACATTATTCACATGGGGAGTTACAGCTCTAGGGGCTAGTCTAGTTTTCTTTTTCAAGAACATTAATAGAGCAGTCTTTGATGGAATGCTTGGTTTTACCGGGGGAGTAATGGTGGCAGCAAGTTTTTGGAGTTTGCTTGCGCCAGGAATAGAAATGAGTCCTGGAGAAGGTTTTACCAAAGTAATGCCAGCGGTAATAGGTTTTGGTGCAGGAGCTATGTTCTTATTTTCGTTAGATAAGGTATTGCCTCATTTACATGTTAACTTTAAAATGGAAGATAAAGAAGGTATTAAAACTCCATGGCATAAATCTATCCTTTTAACGTTGGCAATCACATTGCACAATATTCCTGAAGGTCTGGCTATTGGGGTTCTATTTGGTGGTGTTGCTGCTGGTTTTGAAGGTGCAAGTATTGGTGGGGCGGTAGCTTTAGCTATAGGTATCGGACTTCAGAATTTTCCTGAAGGTTTTGCAGTGGCCGTGCCGCTTAGAAGACAAGGTTTTAGTAGATGGAAAAGTTTTAATTACGGGCAATTATCTGCTATTGTAGAGCCTATGGCTGCTGTTCTTGGTGCGTGGGCCGTGATGACTTTCCAACCAATTCTTCCATACGCTTTAGCATTTGCTGCCGGAGCTATGATCTTTGTGGTAGTAGAAGAAGTTATTCCAGAATCTCAACAGGATAAATATACAGATATAGCTACCCTAGGTTTTATAGGTGGTTTTATATTAATGATGAGCCTTGACGTTGCTTTAGGATAGATGTTGTAACAACGCTAGCATTCTATCGTCTTTAAGATAAACCAAGGCTTTATGAAGAATGTATTTGTTTGCTTATTGATGATAATCACCACATTGAGTGTTGCTCAAGAGAATGTTAGTAATGTATTTAATATACAGCTAAACCCCGGGGAAACTTTTGGAGTTAACAATAATTCTATTTGCTTTAAAGAAGTGCTTTCAGACTCTCGCTGTCCAAGAAATGTAACTTGTGTTTGGGCAGGTGAAGCCAGAGTATTGGTAGATATCTACGAAAATGGTATTTTTAAAGAAGAACAGTTAGTGGTAATAAATGGGAATGACTTGGCTTTAAATCTTGTTTTAGGATCTAAAGAATACGCTATTTCAGGATTTCAATTATATCCCTATCCTTCCATAAATGTTTCAGTACCAAAAGATGAATATAGATTAAACCTTAAAATCTCAGAAAACGAAGGGGAGAATTGATTAATGACACCCACAGTCTGAACTTCCACAAGACTTATCTGAAGACTTTGACTGGCTTTTCATAAAAGCAGGTTTCCATATAAATTTGGTAACTATATACCCGGCAGCTATTATAAAAATTATAAAGACTAATATTTCTTGTATCATTTCCATAGTTTTTATGTTGAATTATACTTCTGTTTCTTACAATTTATTTTAGCACCTGGAAAGCTATTAAAGCTACTATATAAGCAAATGCGCTCATAATTACTAACTGAAGCATAGGCCATTTCCATGTATTGGTTTCTCTTTTAACAATAGCCAAAGTACTCATACATTGCATAGCGAAAGCATAGAATAATAGCAAACTTATTCCGCTGGCAAAGGTAAAAAGAGGTCCCCCTAAAATAGGATTTACTTCTGCGGCCATTCTATTCTTAATGGTCTCTTCCTGATCACTTCCAACACTATAGATAGTAGCTAATGTACCAACAAAAACTTCTCTAGCAGCAAAGGAGCTCACAATAGCAATTCCTATTTTCCAGTCATACCCTAATGGAGTTACCGCTGGCTCTATACCTCGCCCAATAATACCTATATAAGAATGTTTCAGTTTATAAGCAGCAATTTCCTGTTCTATTTCCTGTTCCGGAATTTGAGTTTCTACATAAGAACTTTTTACGATCTCTTCAGCTTTATTAAAATTATCGCCGGGACCATAGCTAGCCAAAACCCATAGTATAATAGAAATTGCAAGTATGATCTTACCAGCGCCAAACACAAAAGATTTTGTCTTTTCAATTACATTAATGGCAACATTTTTAAATAATGGCACTTTATAATTTGGCATCTCAATTACAAAATAACTCTTAGATTTGATCTTTAAGATCTTATTTAAGATCCACGCGGCCCCTATGGCTGTTCCAAAGCCCAATAGGTATAATAGCATTAAGGTTAGACCCTGTAAATTTAGTCCAAAGTAAGATTCATCGGGAATTACAAGCGCTATAATAATTAAATATACCGGTAACCTTGCAGAACAAGTAGTAAAAGGTACTACCAAAATAGTAATAAGTCGTTCTTTCCAATTTTCGATATTCCTTGTGGCCATAACAGCGGGAATAGCACAGGCAGTACCGGAGACTAATGGTACTACACTTTTTCCGCTCAAGCCAAACCTTCTCATAATACGGTCCATTAGAAATACTACCCTACTCATATATCCGCTTTCTTCCAATATTGAAATAAAGAAGAAAAGAAAGGCAATTTGCGGAATGAAGATCACAATACCTCCTAAACCGGGAATGATCCCTTCTACAATTAAATTGGTTAATGATCCTGCAGGTAATGCATTTCTAGACCATTCGCCTAATTGGGCAAAAGTAGTATCTATGAAATCCATCGGGTAGCTAGACCAATCATAAATAGCTTGAAAAATAACCAGCATTATAATGGTGAAGATCACATACCCCCAAACTCTATGTGTAAGCAATCTGTCAATCCTTATTCTTAGATCTGTAGCGGTACTAAGATCTACCGTCATGGCTTCTTTTAGCAACCCATTAATAAATTGATAGCGTAAGATTGTTTCTTTTTGCTGAAGCCTTTTAAGATCACTATTACTCTTAGTATGAAAACTGCTATCTGAGGTTAGAGAGTGTCTGTTTACATTCCCAAAATTTACATCCTGAGTAATTACCAGCCATAATTTATAAAGGGATTGATTTGGAAAGGCTTTTCTTAATCTTCCAAAATATTCCGGATCCATAACAGAGGCGTGTAAACATGGCTCTGTAGAGATCTGTCTATAATTTAAGATCAGTTCTTTAAGCTCCTCAATTCCTGTTCTTTTTCTAGCGCTAACTAGCGCAATTTTGGTATTCAATCTTTCTTCAAGAATGGCAACGTCTAGCTCGATCCCTTTTCGCTGCATTCTATCTGCCATATTTATCACTAATATGGTAGGGATTTCAAGATCTTTGATCTGAGTAAAAAGAAGTAAATTTCTTTTTAAATTTTCTACATCACTCACCACAACCGCTACATCGGGAAAATCTTTATCGTTCTTATTCAAAAGAAGTTCTATAACTACATTTTCATCTAAGGAAGATGCATTAAGGCTATAAGTTCCGGGGAGATCTATAATGTGGGCTTTTAAACCACGAGGTAATTTGCAGATACCTTCTTTTTTCTCTACTGTAATACCTGGATAATTTCCAACTTGTTGGTTTAGGCCGGTAAGTTGATTAAAGACAGAGGTTTTACCGGTATTTGGGTTACCAATTAACGCAACATTAATTTGTTTCCCCATAGTATTATATTATTTCGATTTCTATTTGAAGTGCTGTTTCTTTTCTAATTGCCACATGAGATCCATTAATGTTTAAATAAATTGGATCGCTAAATGGTGCGGTTTGAAGCAATTCTACATTATTGCCAGGTAAACATCCCATTTCCAATAACTTTAAAGGAACTTCGTCTACAGAGAAAGATTTTATAATCCCTATCTGGCCGCGTTTTAAATGAGCAACAGTTAGCTTCATTTTATTTAGATTGATTTTAAACAAGGCAAAAATAGCTTAAAAAATAGTCATAGAAAAGTTTAGAAGATAAAACTATTCATCTGCATATTCTGCTTTTAGAATTTTGATGTCTTCCATAAGTTTTTCAATAGCATCTGGCTCTGTACCATCGTAAAAACCTCTAATTTGTCTTTTTTTGTCTACAAGCACAAAATTCTCTGTATGTATCATATCATAAGGCCCTGCATCACCCTGAGTTTTAGTGGCTAGATACGATTTTCTGGCAAGATCATAGATCTGTTTTTTATCTCCGGTCACCAAATTCCATTTGGCATCTATTACTCCTTTTTCTAAAGCGTATTTCTTTAGTTGAGGTACACTATCTGCTTTGGGAATAACTGTGTGTGAAAGTAAAAACACTTCTGGGTCATTTTTAATCTGCTCTTGGATTTTAAGCATATGATCTGTCATTATTGGGCAAATGGTTACGCAGGTAGTAAAAAAGAAATCTGCTACATAGATCTTATCCTTATAGAAATCTTGGGTTATGGTTTCCCCATTTTGATTTAGTAATTCAAAATCTGCGATCTTATGATATTTTCTAACGTATTGAACCGTAGAATCTACCAACTCCGCATTCACCATATCCGGTTGAAAGATTGGGAGTTCTGGATCTGGCTTTAGCAAGGTGTAAATGCTGTAGATAATAATTATGGAAAGGAAGAGCAGTACCATTCCTAGTGTCTTGAATTTCTTGAAAAATTGAAGCATTTCAGTAACTTTTACACAAAATTACAGTCTAATATTTTATTAATGGCAGGTTCGCTATTAAAATATAAGTAAAGAATCTGAAGACGCATTAATTAGACTTTTTTAGCAGGGTATAAAAGAGTACTTTTGTGCGATTAAAATTTGAAGTATAAAGCATGGATCCATTTATAATAAAAGCAATACAATTACTATTAAGCTTATCCCTATTGATCGTCTTGCACGAATTAGGACATTTTATTCCGGCGAAATTATTTAAAACGAGAGTAGAGAAATTCTTCCTGTTCTTTGATGTAAAGTTTGCCCTCTTTAAAAAGAAAATTGGTGAGACAGAATATGGTATAGGATGGTTGCCCCTTGGAGGTTATGTTAAGATATCAGGAATGATAGATGAGAGCATGGACAAGGAGCAAATGGCAAAACCACCGCAACCATGGGAATTTAGAAGTAAACCTGCTTGGCAACGATTAATTATAATGCTTGGAGGAGTTACTGTGAATTTGGTCTTAGGTTTTCTAATCTATATGATGGTGCTTTTTGTATGGGGTAGCAATTATATTGGACCAGATGATATGCCAAGAGGATTTGCAGTTGCAGATCAATTTAAAGAATTTGGTTTTGAAGATGGCGATAGAATACTTGAAGTAGATGGTAAGGAGATGCAAAATTCTCTAGATATTAATAAACATCTATTTATGCGCGATATTCAAACTATTACCGTGCTACATCAAAATGGTAATGAAGAAACAATTTCAGTACCAGAAGATATAGGTTCTGTAATGTTTCAGGAAGGGGTAATGCAGCCATTTGTACCAATTCAATATGCAGTGGTAGATAGCGTACTTGCAGATAAATCTGCAGGTGCTGCCGGACTTAAAAAAGGAGATAGTATAATATCTCTTAATGATACTGAAATTGGATACTGGCATGAGCTTGCTCCAATAGCCAATGAGAATAAAGACAAGAAGGTAGAACTAGTTTACAAGCGTGATGGAAAGATCCTGAGTGCTGAAGTATCTCCAGATGAAGATGGAATGATAGGTTTTACTTCTAAAAGAGATTTTGACATACAATCTCGCGAATATACTTTTGGAGAAAGTATAGAAGAAGGATTTAACTATGGATATTGGACGCTTCACGATTATGTAGCTCAGTTTAAATATGTATTTACTGCTAAAGGGGCAACTCAGGTAGGTGGTTTTGGAGCTATTGGAGGATTATTCCCTGATGGATGGAACTGGCAAGGATTCTGGCTGGCAACAGCATTAATCTCAATTATATTAGCTTTTATGAACATCTTACCAATACCTGCTTTAGATGGAGGGCATGTAATGTTCTTACTATACGAGATCGTAACCGGAAGGCCTCCTAACGAGAAATTTATGGAATATGCACAAATGGTTGGGTTCTTTATCTTAATAGCTTTAGTGTTATTCGCAAATGGGAATGATATTTACAGATGGTTATTTAGCTAGTAGATAGGCTAGTACAAAAAGAGGGAAAATTATTTTTCATTTTGATCAAAAAAAATTAAAATTTCCTTTGTTGTGATTTAAAAAATGACATATATTTGCAACCGCAAAAGAGAAATATTTAAGTCTCCAATGCAGGTCCAGATTAAGAGTTAGGATCTTTAAAATTGAAGCGTTCTTAGAATATTAAAATATATTTTCCTCCTTAGCTCAGTTGGTTAGAGCATCTGACTGTTAATCAGAGGGTCCTTGGTTCGAGCCCAAGAGGAGGAGCAAAAAGCCAGACAGCAATGTCTGGCTTTCTTGTTTTTATATGTTTCGGTTAAATTTCTATTAGATGTTTTGTTACAAAATTCAGATCTTAATGAATTATGCTCAATCATCCTTTCGAGCATCAAAACTTCAGTTTTAATACAACTTTATGCTTTTATAAATCTCTTAAAAAGGCAAAATGGTAAATTTGTAATACCTGAAGTCTAATAAGAAGCCAGGCAGAGCAATCATAACAATTCAAGCTTTAATATTATGATCAATTTTACCGCTACCTATACAGACCAGTATCAATTGGCTATGGCCCAGGTCTATTTTAAAAATGGACAAAAAGACCAAACTGCAGTTTTCGATTATTATTTTAGAAAACTTCCTTTTAAGGGTGGGTTTGCTGTATTTGCCGGTCTTGAAGATCTTCTTGAAAAATTAGAGAATTTAAGCTTTAGTGCAGATGATATTGAATATTTAGAGAAGCAGGATTTTGAACCAGAATTCTTAGAATATTTAAAGAACTTTAAATTTAGTGGTAATATCTATTCTGCTCAGGAGGGTGATCTAGTTTTCCCTAACAGTCCTATCCTGCAATTAGAAGCCAATATTATTGAAGCGCAGATTGTAGAGACAATGCTCCTAAATTTATTAAACTTTCAGACCTTAATAGCTACTAAAGCAAGTAGAATAAGATTGGTGGCTGGAGATAAGATGCTTTTAGATTTTGGCTTAAGAAGAGCTCAGGGGCCAGGAGGTTACTATGCTAGTAGAGCAGCTGTAATTGGTGGATTTAATGGTACCAGTAATGTGGTAGCTGGAAAAGATTTCAATATTCCAGTTGTGGGTACCATGGCACATTCGTTTATTATGAGTTATGATAGCGAATTGGAAGCTTTTAGATCTTTTGCTTCAGGAAGACCGAAGGACTGTGTTCTCTTGGTTGACACCTATGACACTCTTAAGAGCGGTATTCCTAATGCGATAAAGGTTGGGAAGGAAATGGAAGAAAGAGGTCAGAAATTGGCTGGTATTAGGCTAGATAGTGGAGACCTTGCTTATTTAGCAAGAGAGTCTAGAAAGTTGCTATATGCTGCCGGAATGGAATATGTGAAGATTGCAGCTTCCAATCAACTAGATGAATATGTAATTAAGAGTTTGCTAGAACAAAAGGCAGCAATAGACGTATTTGGCGTAGGAACCAATCTGGTTACAGGAAATCCTGATGCAGCTTTAGATGGGGTTTATAAATTGGCTGTTTCCAATGGAAAAGCTAGAATTAAAATTTCAGAAACATTGGCTAAAGTAACTTTACCAAATAGAAAACAAGTATTCAGAATGATTAATTCGGAAGGAGATCTTATTGGAGTAGATGCCGTTTGTCTAAGAGAGGAGTCTAATGTAACTCGTATTTTCGATCCAAAGGAGCCAATAAAATCTATGACAGTTAAAGATCTTCAGAAAGAAGAAGTTTTACACTGGATCATGAAAGATGGAAAAAGAACACAAGCTTCAAGATCACTAAATGAAATTGCTGCTTATGTTACCTCTAATTTAAAAAGATTACCGGCAGAATATAAAAGATTCAATAATCCGCATATATATAAAGTAGGGATAAGTCAGGAGCTCAAAGAGGAGCGAGAAAAACTATTGGCTAAATATCAGGAATAAGATGAAGACGCTAATAATTATAGACGTACAAAATGATTTTATACCCGGAGGTTCTCTTGCAGTTCCAAAAGGAGATGAAATTATAGATCTTATTAATGCATTTCAGGAGAAGTTTGATCTAATAATTGCAACTCAAGATTGGCACCCAGCCGGTCATTCCAGTTTTGCTGCAAATCATTTAGGTAAAGAAGAATTCGAAACTATACAATTGCACAACCAAGAGCAGGTATTATGGCCTATACACTGTGTTCAGAACTCTCATGGTGCAGCATTTAGTTCATCGCTTCAAACTTCAAAGATCGAAGCTGTTTTTAGAAAAGGGATGAATCCAGAGATTGATAGCTATAGTGGTTTTTTTGATAATGCCCATGCTAAATCTACAGGTCTTGCTGGGTACTTAAAAGAGAAAAATGCAGAAGACCTCTATTTTTGTGGTCTTGCTGCAGATTACTGTGTTTATTTTTCTATTATGGATGCTTTAAATATAGGTTTTAGCGCCACCTTAATAGAAGATGCTACCAGAGCAATAGATCCCTCAAAATTTAAAGATCTAAAGGAGAACATACTTCAAAAAGGGGGAAAGATTGTTGAGAGCAAAAACTTGCTATATTAATTAGAAGATCTTTTTAAAGGCTGTTATAAGTTTGTCTACTTCTTCTTCTGTGTTATAATGAACTAAACTTATTCTAACCACTCCGTGTTTTTCTTCTAGATTGAGGTCTTGTATGAGTTTTTTTGCGTAAAAGTCGCCAAAGCGAATCCCAATCTTTTCGTGATCCATTTTTCTAACAATATCAGAACTCATAAAGGAATTGTGAACAAAGGCAATAGTGGGAACTCTTTTATTCTTGTCTCCAGAAGTGTTTCCGATAATTTTAATTTCCTCTACAGAATTTAAATAATTAAGCAATCTGGCAGCCAATACCTCTTCATAAGTAGCCACCATATCAAAGCTTGTATCATATTTTTCGGGAACAGACAGCGCTGTTTTACCATCCAAATGATGATCTGCCATTTCTTCAAAATATTCTAAAATTCCTTTAAGACCATAGGTCAGTTCAAAATTGAAATTCCCTGGCTGAAATTTATATGGAACATCGTCTGGCTTAAAAAAGTAATGATTTATACCTGGCATATTTGTAAGTAGATGTAATTTTCCATACATCAATGCTAAATGTGGGCCATATACTTTATACCAGCTAAATGTATAGAAATCTACATCCCAATCCTGTACATCAACTTTTCTATGAGGCGCATACGCAACGCCATCTACACAAATTAAAGCTCCAGCTTCATGTACGATCTTAGCAATTTTTTTAATAGGATTAATTGTTCCCAGAACATTAGAGGTATGAGTTACTGCAACAAGCTTGGTCTTATTAGATAGCAACGCTTTCAAGTCTTTATTTTCCAATTCAAAACTTTTTGGATCAATCTTCCAGACCTTGATCTTAATACCTTTTTTCTCAAGATCTGTCCAGCAGGAAACATTGGCCTCATGGTCTGAGTTGGTTACAATTACTTCATCACCTTCCTTCCAGTTCTGACTAATAGAGAGGCTTAATATTCTTAGCAACATGGTAGTTGAAGGTCCAATTACAACTTCATTTTTGTGGCTAGCATTTATAAATTCTGCAATGCTACTAGTGGTTTTTGCCAATCTTTCTCCAGCTTTTTCAGATACAGCATAGGATGCTCCTAATTGAACATTGGAGTTTATAAGATAGTCGTTAATATAATCTACAGTACTTCCTAAAATTTGAGAGCCACCAGCGTTATCCATAAAAATGAAATTATTCTTTAATGCAGGGAATTTTGATCTTATATATTTTATATCCATCAGTATGATTTTAATTTTTATAAAAATGATAGTAAAATTTAATAGGTACTAAAGCCGCTTTTAGAAACCTTTTGCTATGTTATTTCAATCCTTCAAACTCGAAATTACAATATTTCTCACAGACCTTTCCCTGCGAGGATCTACTTAATGTAAAGAGATAGATTTCACAACTTTCAGTTTCCAATAAATAAGAATATATTTGAGAAACTGATAATTAACCAAACCATTTTTTATGAAGAATAAATTCTTACTCATTACTTCCTTCTTGTTTTCTAGTGTAATATTTGCTCAAGATCAAGAAGTTTTTGTTCAGAATATAGTGAAAGAAGCCACAGAGAATTCTAATTTAGAAGCTTTGGGTCATGAGCTTTTAGATGTTGTGGGGCCACGTTTAGTTGGAACTCCAGAAATGAAACAAGCTCATGATTGGGCGGTAAATAAGTATAAATCTTGGGGCATCTCTGCAGAAAATGAGCAATGGGGAGAATGGCGAGGATGGCAAAGAGGAATTACACACATAGATCTTATAGAACCTAGAGTGAGAAGTTTATCGGGAATGCAATTAGCATGGAGCCCAAATTCTGGAAAAAAACCAATCATTGCAGAAGTCGTTATACTTCCAGAAGCTAAAGATTCTACCAATTTTGCAAGTTTACTAAGTGGAGTTAAAGGAAAGTTAGTGATGATCTCTATGCCAGAGATCACGGGAAGGCCTGATGAAAATTGGAAAGAATTTGCAACAGATTCTTCTTTTGCAAAACTAAAGGAAGATAGAAAGATACAATCTGAAGCTTGGTCTGATAGATTAACCAAATCTGGATATACAAACCGTACCATAGCAGAAGCTTTAGAAAAAGCGGGTGCCGCAGGTATTGTTACGTTAAACTGGTCTAGAGGATTTGGAGCAAACAAGATCTTTTCTGCTTCTACCAAAAAAATTCCAACCATAGAACTTTCGTTAGAAGATTATGGAATGGTTTACAGATTAGCAGAATATGGAGATAAACCAAAATTAAGAGTGGTAGCAGAATCTAAAGAATTAGGAGCAGTACCAGCTTTTAATACTATAGCGACTATTAAAGGAACAGAAAAGCCGGAAGAATATGTTATTCTATCTGCACATTTTGATTCATGGGATGGAGCTACCGGTGCTACAGATAATGGAACTGGTACTATGGTTATGATGGAAGCTATGAGAATACTTAAAAAAATGTATCCAAACCCAAAGCGTACTATTATTGCAGGGCACTGGGGAAGTGAGGAGCAGGGACTTAACGGTTCTAGAGCTTATGTAAAGGATCATCCAGAAATTGTAAGCAATATTCAGGCAGTTTTCAATCAGGATAATGGTACCGGAAGAGTTGTAAATCTTTCTGGTGGTGGATTCTTGAATTCTTATGATTATTTAGGACGTTGGTTGGAAGCAGTTCCTTCTTCTATTAGTGATGAGATTGAAACTAGTTTTCCTGGAATACCAGGTGGCGGTGGATCAGATTATGCATCTTTTCTAGCTGCAGGAGCTCCAGCTTTCAGTTTAAGCTCATTAAACTGGTCTTATTGGAATTATACTTGGCACACCAATTTAGATACGTATGACAAGATTGTATTTGATGATGTTAGAAGTAACGTAATTCTTACCGCAATTATGGCGTACATGGCTAGTGAAGATCCGGAGATGACCTCTAGAGATAGAAGGGTTTTACCATTAAATAAACGTACTGGAGAGCAGATGACATGGCCTGAGGCTAGAGATGCTACTAGAAAAGGTGGTTTAGACTAAATTATTTAAAGTTTAAGATAATTAAAGCAAACCAACTAGAGAATTATTTGTTCTTTAGTTGGTTTGCTGCTTTTGTATACCCACCTCCGGCACCATCTACAAAGTGAATATGATCATCTATTTTGAAATCTCTAACATAACATGACATTACACTCTGCTCACTTACATGTAAACCATATTTTATTTTCCCCTTCTCTTCTAAATTATCTAAATAGGAAGCTAGTGATTTTCTTTGCTGAGGTGTTCCGGTAATTACAGTATTAATTCTCCCGTCTATAGTTAAGGTATCTGTAAGTTCTACCAGTTTTTGAAGATAGGTTTTTCCTGCTAACGTATTGCTCCAGTAATATTTTCCAATTACGGTAGTATACCAATTCTTGATTAGATAGAACAGGTCATACTTGCCTAATTTAGTTCGCATTTCCTCATTCAGTTTTCTAAGGCTTGCTTTTAAATTCAAGCGTTTTACAGAAATAGGTTTTCTACGGTCTAGAGATCCGTATATCGTGTCTATGGAATGAAGAACCTTAGAAAATACTTCTGAAGGATCTGTGTTCTTAGAGGCGGTTACAATTAAGCTAACCACTTCCTGATTTGAATTTGGCGGACTTATCTTATCCCATTTACACTCCATTCCTTCAAGATCCAGTAGGTCTGGAATTTTGTTGTCTACATTATCAGAACTACTATATCTTGCTTTAATCTTATTTTCTGCATATTGTAGACCCTCTCCAAGTACAACGGGAATAGTAAGTATCTCACTTATTTTGACTTTTAAGAGCTCTAATGAGATCCCTTTGCTATAAATGTCTTTAATAGGAAGCGCTCCTATTTTAAGTTCCAGACCGAAATTCTCTTTTGTATTTATTCTATGCTGATTAAGCGCTGCCATGGCACTTTGTAGTAATTCATTAGGAATTAACATGGTGGCGCCATCGCCTCCAAAGAAAAAAGGAATGGTTATATTTTTTGAATATGCCAAATTGAGTATAGCAATTACACTGCCCGTAGCAACTAAATTTACTTGATCGTGCTTACCTGTTCTAACGGCTTCTGTAGAATTTTTAATATCTGCGGCAAGTGCATACCAATCTTCAGGAATTTTTGAAAAAAGGGCTTTATTAGCAACCAGATCACTTATAGAACCAGAATGTAAATCGAGGCTGGAATAAAAGTGAAGACTGGAGGTATTTGCCATAATTTTCAAATTTTAGTCGTTGGTTTAACTAAAAGATTTCCCCTACTTTCATTTAAAGAAAATTAGGGGCAGAATTTTCTTTTGGCTTAGTTTAGATCTGCACCTACAGGCTTAGAGCAATCGTGCCCTGGTTGTCCATGAGGAGGATTCTTCTTTTCATCTGCTGGGTACTTGTTAGTCTTCAGTAAGTCATTGTTTTGCTGAGTTTGCGTTTTTGGAGCCTGATCTAGCGAAGCGCCAACCGGAAGATCACATCTATGTCCCGGTAATCCATGTTCAGGATTTAAATTACTTGCGGTTTCTTTGTTGTTGCTAATGGTTTCAGTTTTTGGAGTGGTTACAACTTCTTCTTCCTTTTCCTCTTTACAACTAACTAGGGCTATCAAACTAAAAGCCACTAATGCACTTTTTATAATGTTAGATTTCATAAGCTTTATATTTTAGTAAGTACTTAATTTACTATTCTAGATAATTCTTCTTCTGTAATGTTTAAAAGATCTGAGGCGGGAAGTCTTGTTGTCATCTCTCTCCAGTTATCGTCTTCTTGAAAAATAGCTTTAAAAATAGGGATAGCTTCTTCCAGTCTATCGCTATTGGCTAAAGCTACAGCTTTCCAATATCTCATCTCTAGATTTTCTGGAAATAAAGATTCTGCTTTTCCATATTGCTTTAAAGCTTCATCTACATCTTTAGCTTCTACAGCTAGATCGCCTTTATTCATATATTCATAAGCGCGGGCCACTTTTAGCAATCTTTCTAGTTCTATTAAAGGCTCACCGCTATCATCTACGCGAAGGTCTATTTTTTTATCTTCCCAGGAGTTCTCAACTTTATTAGGTCCTACTACTATAAGAGCCGCAGATTGCCTTCCGCGAATATCACCTCCGGCTGCTTGCGCTGCTTGTAATACTTTTACAACCCTTTCTGCTAAAGGAAGATTAGAATTATCTTTAAAAGCTTTCGCCATTGCCGGAACTATCTCGTCATTCAGCATCATGTTTGCTTGCACAGAGAAATTATCTCCTAAATGGTGAAGTGCAGATTCCACACATTTTTCTCCTGTAAATGCAGAAGCTTTTCCTTGAGCATCTAAGAAAGCTACCTGTCTGTAATCTTTAGCTTCATCTTTACTAACAAGTTCTTTTAATGCTACCGCAGCAGATTTTCCTTTTTGCATTAGGTCTAATCCATTAGGACCATAAGCAGGATTTACAAAAGACTGTGTTGCTACTACTCCTACACCAGATCTTCCCCATGGCACCAGTGCGCCAACAGAGAACCAATGACTTTGAACTCCTACGGCCATTTCTCCGGTAATAGAGTCTCGAGCTACAATAGAAAAGGTATGAGCAAAGGGGTCTTTCATTACAGAGGGGTTTTGTGCCTTGCTACTGTTTGAACATAGCTGCAAGAATATGGCAGGTAATATTAATAGATACTTTTTCATTTATGATCGTTTCAGCTAAAATAAAGAATTTTTAAGTGAAGTTAATTACGCTAAATTTTAAATCTATTAGTATAGCTTTAATAAATCCCACCTCAGAAATTCATTCTGAAAATTTGATCACTGTATTCTGAATTATTAGCACTGAAAAACAAAGACCTGCAAATCATAAGGTTAGTTTTTGATTTGTGCTTAAGTTACCTGAAAATCATTAATTATATAATACCCCTATGTGCTATTTCATATAACCAAATGAGAAGCATGCTTTAACAAAAATTTTTCACAATGTGTTAAGTATTAGACAATAGCAATGCGGAATGGGCAGCTGTTTAATATATTTGCAGTATAATTCAACCAAAAATAAATTATATATGAAAGCTAAAAATTTAATACTTAAACCACTTTCTGCATTTGTACTATTACTTGTATTAGCAAGTTGTGGAGCATCAAGATTAAGTGAAGATCAATTAGTGTCGGATTCTGTTAAAGCGAAAGCTACAATATCTGAAGGACATCAAAACATTCAAGAGTTATTTACATCTTCTGCAGGATATGCAATATTCCCTAATGCAGGAAAGGGTGCTTACATTATAGGTGGTGCTTCGGGTAATGGTACGGTATATGAAAATGGTACTTTAGTTGGATATTCTAATATGAAACAAGTAGATGTTGGACTTCAGGCTGGAGGAAAAGCATTTATTGAAGTTGTATTTTTCCAAACGGAGGATGCTTTGAACAAATTTAAAAATGGAACATATACCTTATCTGGAAATGCTTCTGCTGTAATAATTGAGCAAGGGGCTTCTAGAGAAGTAAGTTTTGTAGATGGAGTTGGAGTTGCAACTATGCCAAAAGCAGGTGCAATGGCCGGAATATCTGTTGGAGGACAAAAATTTGAATTCCGTTCTCTTAAATAAGAGTTGTTAATTCAAAATAAAATCCCTCGTAGAATAGTTTCTGCGAGGGATTTTTTTTGTTTTATCAAATTAGTTCAGAGATAATCAAGTTTTTAAGAGTTAGTTCTTTAATTTTAACGCTTATCATTTTTTTGCTGTCTATGAGATCTAAAATAACCCTAAAAGAGCTGGCTAAATTATTAAATGTATCTGTTTCTACAGTTTCTAAAGCCTTGAATGATAGTTCAGAAATAAGTCCGAAGACCGTTAAAAGAGTCAAAGAATTAGCTGCCCTGCATAATTACAGGCCTAATCCAACAGCAGTAAATCTTAAGCGAAATAGAACAGGAAATATTGCGGTAATTGTTCCGAATATTTCGAATACCTTTTTCGCGAAAGTTTTAGGTGGAATTGAGATTGAGGCCAGAAAACTTGGATTTCAACTTATCACTTATATCTCTAATGAGTCTTTAAAATTAGAACAGCAAATTACAGAGTTAATATCGAATGGTTTGGTAGATGGTTTATTAATTTCTGTTTCGGAAGAAACTCAAAAAGAAGAGAATTTTGAGCATTTACATAGGTTAAATGAATACGAAATTCCAATTGTACTTTTTGACAGGATTAATATAGATCTAGATCTAGATAAAGTTGGGGTAAATGATAAAGCAAGTATTTATGATGCTGTTAAATTCTTACACTCTAAAAATCTGAAGAAGATAGGACTTGTTTCTGCTTTAGGAGATATAGGTTTAGGTAAATTGAGAGTTCAGGGTTATTTAGATGCCTGCAAAGACCTTAATCTTCCTGTAACTAAAGACTATGCAATTGCATCTACAGAAATACCAGTGGTTAAGCAACAATTAAAGAAGCTTCTGCTAGAAGAAAGGGTAGAAGGTATTATAGCGTTAGATTATTTAAGCACTTTACTTGCTTCAAGGATCATTCAGGAAAACGGACTCAGAATTCCTGAAGATGTGAAAATGATAGGGTACGTAACAGATGATTTTGCGCCTTTGCTATGGCCTTCTATTAGCTACGTAGACCAACATCCACAGAAAATAGGAGAGAAGGCCGCTACCTTACTTATAGACAGAGTGAATAAGGTTCAGAATAAATCTCCAGAAAAGGCTATTATTAATACAGAATTTGTTCATTTAGATTCTACTAAATTTTAGAACACTCCAAGATGTTAGCACCAAAACTTTTGATATTCGATGTAAATGAGACCTTGTTAGATATGCAACCGCTCAAAGATTCCATTAATAAGGCTTTAGAGAATCCTTATGCTTTTGATATCTGGTTTCCGCAATTGCTTCAATATTCTTTAGTGGAAACAATTACCGGCACCTATCACGATTTTAGTGAGATTGCAGCAGGAGTTTTTAAGATGACAGCACAAAAACTTGAAAAAGACTTTTCAGACAATGAGGTTAAGCAGATTCTTAGCAAGATATCAGAATTGCAACCACATGAAGATGTGCCGCAAGGTTTAGAAAATTTAAAGGAGCAGGGATATATACTGGTAGCGCTTACTAATGGTAAGCCACGTGTAGCGCTAGAGCAATTGGAGTATGCTGGATTGAGCTCTTATTTTGATCAAATACTAAGTGTAGAGGTGGTAAATAAGTATAAACCTGCGCCAGAAACTTATAACTATGTAACTAAAATGTTTACGGTAGCTAATTCTGAAGCGATGCTAGTGGCAGCTCACGGCTGGGATATTACAGGAGCAAAACGTGCAGGCCTGAGAACAGCTTTTGTAAATAGACCTGGAAAATCGCTGTATCCACTAGCAGAATCTCCAGATCTTAATATTTCTACTATTTTGGAATTAGCCAATTCTTTAAATCGCTAATCTAAGTCCTTAAGATTTTCTAACATTGTAGGTATCAACTCGCTTACTGTTGGATGTATATGTACAGCATCTCTAATAACAGTATATGATGCATCTGCGTACATGGTATCTATAATGCTATGAATATATTCATCTGCTCTTACGCCAAGAAAAGTAGCACCTAAGATTTTATCTGTTTTAGCATCAATAAAGATCTTTAGTTTGCCTTGGGTTTCTCCCATTTCTTTAGCGCGTCCAATTTTATTCATAGACATGGATGCAACTTTAGCTTTGATGCCTTTATCTTTTATATCTCTCTCATTCATTCCTACACGGGCAATGGGAGGATCTATAAACGCAGCATAGCATAAATATCTATCAGATAAATTTCTTTTCTTTTCTTCAAAAAGATGAGAATTCACAATTTGATAGTCGTTATAAGAAGTGTGTGTAAAGCCACCTTGTCCATTGCAGTCTCCAAGAGCCCAAATATTATTTACATTTGTTCTCAGCGCTTCATCTACTTTAATGTTACCTCTTTCATCGGTTTCTACTCCGGCCTTTTCTAGGTTAATTAGATCTGTATTGGGAATCCTTCCTGCAGCTAATAATAAATGAGTACCCAAAATAGGAGTATTATCTTCCTCACATTCATGAGTTACCTCAATTTGATCTCCAACTTTTTTTGCACTTATACAATTAGAATTTAGTTGAATATGAATGTCTTCATTCTTAAAGATATTAGCTATAGACTCTGCAATATCTTGGTCTTCATGTTTTAAAAGTGTATCTCCGCGATCTAAGATGGTTACTTTACTCCCAAAGCGTCTAAACATTTGAGCAAATTCTAAACCTATATATCCACCTCCAACAATAATAAGATGTTCCGGTATTTCTTCAAGCTGTAAAATACTTTCATTGGTAAGATAATCTACCTCTTTAAAGCCCTCTGGAATTCTGGGTCTACCCCCAACGTTTATATAGATCTTATCTGCAGTGTATTCTTTACCATCAACTTCTACGGTAGTGTTATTTACAAATTTTCCGGCTCCTTCTATAAGAGTAATATGATCATTATCTGAGATCATTTTATTAATTCCATCGCGAGAATCCTGAACTATCTTGTCTTTCCTATTTTTTATTTTTTTAAGATCAACCTGAACTTCACCTTTAATAGTTATGCCAAGTTCATCACTATTATTAGCCACATAGGCTCTTCTTGCACTGGCAACATAGCTTTTAGTAGGAGTACAGCCAACATTTACACAGGTTCCACCTACAAAGCCTTTTTCAATAATGGCTACTTTTAATTTGTTCTTAGCCAAACTGGCAGCTAAAGGAACTCCTGCTTGCCCTGTACCTATAATAATCGCGTCAAATTTCATGTATGTATATTTTAATAGATCGAGAACAGCCGTTTATTAATCAAAATAAGCTTTAAGTTCTTTCTTTAAATTTTCCCATTGCTTTTTATCTCCTGTAATGGCTTGTGCTCCTTCTTTAATCTTAGAGGTACCAAAGCCTATTATTTCTTTTAGACCAATATGTGGAGGTAATGATAATTCTCCACTGCTTACAACAGCATCTATAATAAATGGCACTTTGCTGTGTTTTGCTTCAAGTATTGCACTTTCTATATCTTTTGCATTTTCTACTCTTACGCCATCGCCACCGCAAAGTTTTGCATATTCTGCAAAGTTTACGTTAGTCTCGTGCAAAGCATCTAGTGCGGGTTCTAAACCGGCTTCTTCCATCTCAAGTTTTACAAAGCTCAGTTCAGAATTATTAAAAATGATCACCTTAATAGGTAATTTATATCTTACCGCAGTTATAAAATCTTGCATTGCCATATTAAATGCTCCATCTCCAGATAATGCCCAGATTTCTTTTCCCGGATGTGCGAACTGCGCCCCAATTGCAGCAGGTAATCCAACAGCCATAGATCCATGATTAAAAGAACCTATTATTTTTCTGTTTGAGTGGAACGAAATATGGTGGGAAGCCCATATTGCAGAGGTTCCTGTTTCTACGGTGAAAATAGCAGAATTGGAAGCATGGGTATTCACCATATCTGCAAAAATTTGGGGATGAAGTGGTTTATTATCTCTAGAAACCGAAGCTTCCTCTTTCATGTTCTGTCTCCATTTTTTGAAATTCTTGGTTAATGTGTTTAGAAAATCATCTTCCGTCTTTACGTCAATTAAAGGTAAAACCTGAGTAAGAAATTCTTTTACGTCTCCATGAACTCCAACATCTACAGAAGTTCTATTACCAATATTCTCTTCGCGAATATCTACCTGAATGGTTTTTGTGCTGTGTGGAAGAAAATCTATGTAGGGGAAATCTGTGGCTAGCATAATTAGCAGATCACATTTCATTACTGCACTATATCCTGAAGGATTTCCAATTAAACCGGTTAGACCCACTACATTTTCTGTGTCATGATCAAATACATCACAAGCTCTAAGTGTATGTGTAATAGGCGCTTTTAATTTTCGTGATAGTTCTAGCACCTCTTTTTTGGCAAGTCTACATCCTTCTCCTGCTAGAATTCCGATATTCTTAGCATCATTGATAGCTTTTGCAGCCTTCTGGACAGAATTTTTTCCGGGGACCAGTGTAGCATCAGAATGAAAAATTGGGTGAATGAATTCTTCACTCTTAGCATCCATTTCAGCAATATTTGCAGCTATCTCAATTCGGCATACCGTATTATGAGCAACCGCAATCTGAATTGCTTTTTGCATAATCATGGGAGCTTCTTCTGGAGATCTAATAATGGCCTGATATTCACAAACATCTGCAAAAACCTTTTCCAAATCAACTTCTTGAAAGAAATTAGTGCCTTGCTGGCGTTGCGGAACCTGCCCGGTAATTGCAATTACAGGAGTGCGTTCTTTTTTAGCATTATAGAGTCCGTTAATTAAATGTAAGGCTCCGGGTCCTACAGTTCCTGCGCAAACTGCAAGTTTGTTGGTGGTAATACTTTGGCCAAAAGCGGCAAAAGAGGCATTACCTTCATGCTTCATCCCTATCCAGCTTACATCTTCCCTACCTTCTATGGCGCTAACAAAAAAATTTAAAGCATCTCCGGTAACTCCGTAAACACGATCTACCCCTTCATTAACAAGGATATCCAATAATTGTTCTGATACGTTTCTGCTCATCATTCATTATTTTTGTAGTGAATTCAGACAGATTCTAATCAATTGCTATTCTTAGAATTTAAATCCGAATGTAAAAATTACTCTGCTTCCTTCTTCACTGGTATAATATCCTACGTTTCCTGTAAAGGCACTAAATCCATTTACAAAAATAGACCCTCCATAACTTTGGTGCCATTTATCAGAATTGTCTATATCATCCCAAATTCTACCATAATCATAACCTAAGGTTGCTCCCAGCCTAATTGGAATGAAGTTGGTTTTAAATTTGGCAAAACCTACTCGTAGATCTGTACTTTGATAGATTGCAGATCTCCCATTAAATCTTTCATTTCTGTAAGCTCTTAAGCTATTATTACCCCCTAAAGTAGCTGCGTGATAGAATTCATAATTGTCTCCAAGAACAAATTCACTTCCAATCTTAGTTGCTAGCACTGCTACACCACTTGGGTGTATAGGGTAGTCTATAGAAACTGCCGGTTTTATATATGCAAAATGATTATCATTACCATCAATATTCTTTTTGTATCCCGTAGTAATGTCAAACTGCATTCCGGCATTAGGGAAAGCAGGGTTATTAGCTTTATTTAGGTATTGGTAACTTACCTCTCCACCGGCATAGATCTGTTCTTCATAAATATCATTTGGCGCAGGAAAATCCTGAGTAATAAATCTATCGTCATTATTAGAAACTTCCATACCCTCAATCATAGGAGTAATCATAAACCTACTACCTCTATTGTTCTTCCAAATTAAAGATGGTGCAAATCTCCATTGTTCAATATTAACACGATTATAATCTAAAGACACATCGTTTTCATCATAACTAGTTCCATTTCCTTTACCAAAATAGTTCATGGTAAAATTAGGACTGGTATAAAGTGCTTCAATTCCTAAGTTCCAGTTATAAAAGATATGTGCAAATTCTCCATTGTACTGAAATTCCCAACCTTGAGTAGCAAAATAATAGTTTAATGCCACTTTATGTTGTGTGGTAAATGGGTTTTTTGCAAGACCGTATGTGGTGTAGGTATCAGATAATCCGGCTTTAAGTCCAGCGTCTGTGCTGAAGCTTAGATTTGGGAAGATCTTATTCTGGGAATATTTTCTATTGGTATAATCGTAATTATTTACTTCATAAGAATCTGTAAGCCATTTGTGAGTTCCAGGATTTTTGATGGTATTATCTTTACTCTTATAATCATAGACTTTAGCATTTCTAGTATTTTCAAAATCGTAGATATCATGCTCTTCACCTCCTAAAACTTTAAGTTTTATAGGGTTATTTCCATCTCCAACAATTTTAAATTCATCATCACCATCCAATCCATAGATCCAGATTTCCTTGGTATCATTAGCATTATAGCTATTTTTAAATACCTCTTTATCTTTATTTGAAATAGAAATAGAGGTTATACCATCTTTCTCTCGAGTAATAAGAAATTTATCATCTTCTTCTGTACCAATAAGCACATCAAACTTATTTAAATGATCAAAATATTCCTGTGCAACCTCTTTTAAATTATCTCTTCTTTGTTTAAGAAGCATTTTAATTTTTTCAATGCTATCATCCTTCACATCTTCCGGAAGATTATTAAATGCTTCATCTATTTGGGCATCTGTAAGATTCTGTTGAATGTAAGTTACCTGATCTTCCCAATCTTTCCAGTCTGAAGTAGTGATAAGTGCATTATCTAAAGTATAAGCTGCAAAGTTGAACCATTTTACACTTTTAAGTGGTTTTTCAAAAGTTTGCATTGCTCTAAAAATTGGTACTCCCAATTTAATAAGTGGAATTATAGGTCCGTCATATTTTGAAAATGCCTGATCTCTATCTCTAGGTATTGGCTGATACATCTTTCTTCCGTCTTCCTGCTCAAATTCTGCCCATCTCCATTGATCAAAATGTCTATCCCAGTCTCCAATGAGCATATCAAAAAGTCTGGCTTTTATATATGCATCCTCGTTTACGTAAGCGTCTTTGGATTCTTGTAATTCTTCTAATAAATCTGTAGTGCTTAGAATATCATCTGCATTACCAAAGATCTCAAATTCTTTATTTTCGTCTCCCACATGTTCTTCCAACATGTAAAGTTCATCTCCATATTCATCATTAAATATCCCAAGACCTTTTTGTTTAGGCACATAATAGATCTCCGGGTTAGCGTGAAGAATATTAAGATCTTTAGAAAGATCATTTACCGCAAAAGGAGCATAAGGGTGAGAAGTAGTATAATAATCTTCTACAATTCTTTCTGCTACTGTATTTTGAAGATAATCTCCTACGTAATGGTCTTTAATGCTGCTTTGAATAAATCTTACGGCGCTCTTTTTTAAAGCTCTTAGCGTATATTCATTTTCATTATCATTAATTAATCGTAAAGATCGGGATTGATGCCCTCCACCTTCAGAAATTGGTCTCATATTGTTTGGTAGATCTTCCAAAAATAAGACTGGGGCCTCTATTTTCTTACTGTAAATTTCTCTGTAATGATCTCCCCAAACCCATTTATAGAAACCTGTTTTATCTGTTTCTTCGTCTGTATAGACAGAAGCTGCTTTTGTTTTACCATATTCTGTTCTTGGTCTATAGCTCACTTCATCTAAGGTAGTTCGTTGTCTTTTTATATTCTTTGTGAATATTAATTCTGAAGTATTGCCAGATACAGCGTAAAAATCTACCACAGAGCTACCATCTTTATAGATAGTAAGCTTAGCATACCCATTTTTATCTGATGCGAAATGTCCTTCTTTATGGATCTTAGCTTTTTGAGTTGAAGTAGCTGCACCACTAATAATTTGTGGAACTTCATGATGATCTAGATATTGCAAGTTTCTATCCTTTCCAGACACAAAGATCACATCTTCAAACTCTCTAGCTATTGCTTCCAGTCTATCATGCAATTCTCTTTGTTGCTCGTTATGGAAAGTTTGCGATGAAAATCCTCCAATCTTATTGATCAACCCGAATTTAGTGTTGGTAAGAATAGGATCATGTATAGCAACTATAATCGTTTTTCCCTGTCCGTCTTTTAATTCATCTCTAAATTCAATGAAGAATTGTTCGCGTGTTTTAAGATCACATTTGTTATTGATATATGGGTAATTATCCCAGTCTTCCAGAAACCATTGAGAATCAATCATGATCATGGCAATATCATCATTGATATTCTCACTTTCTAGTGCGCATCCATCATTTGGCCAGAATTTGGCTTTACTGTTATCCTGTAAAAAGGACTCTAGATCATCTAAAGCTTTGTGACCTTTCTTATTCCATTCATTCTCACCAGGAGTAAAGATGATTTCCCCATTAAAATCTTTTAAAGGTTGTAGTAAGTTCTTTTGAAGATATTCTTCCTCTTCTTTCCTTTTTTCATGATTCTTTTGATATCCATGCTCTCTGGTTAAGTTTCCAACTATGAGGGCAGTAGCAGCATCATCCTTTTGCGAAGCAATTGTTATTTGCTTAAGAATCTGTTGAGATATATCAGAATCATCTACACCCGTGTTAGCAGTGATATAGAAAGCTCTAGAAATCTCCTTATTTTCTGAAGATCTTACAACCTGAGCGAAAGTTGAATTTACAAGTAATATGATTAAGATAAAAAGTAATTTCTTAATTGATGCTATTTTGCAGATTATTGGGGTAAATGTTTTATCCATAGAGATTTGTGTAAGTGTGATAATGCTTAAATTTTCATAGAGGGGTTCAAGTTTCAAAAAATAAATTATTTTTTTACAAATTTTAACCAACTATAACATTTTGTAAATGGAATCTATTCTAGAAAATTGATATTTATAGGTTTATGCATTAAATTTTGTATCATGAAAATGATGTTTTAAAGCTGTTTCCGGAAATAAAATTAAATTAGCTCAAAATTCTACTATTGAAATTTCTTATAAATTTATTCTTTCTTCTTGGTATTACTCTTGGCTATTCTCAGGAGCTGCCGCCAGTAATTAATTTTGATCCAAATCAATACAATGCTGGGAATCAAAATTGGATGATCTCTCAGGGGACGAACAAGAATCTGTATGTAGCCAATGGCACCGGACTTTTGGAATACAATGGTGAGCAATGGAACTTATACCCGGTTCCAAATAATACTATTATAAGGTCTGTAAAAGCGGTAGGAGAAAAGATTTTTACCGGAGCTTATATGGAAGCAGGGTATTGGGTGAAGAATGAATTTGGAACTTTAAATTATACCAGCTTAAATAGTAAATTTCCTAAGCCCTTACATGATGGTGAGCAGTTTTGGCATATAGAAAATTTAGGAGAAATGGTGATTTTTCAGAGTTTTGAAGGGCTGTATCTTTATGATCCTGTTTCGGATAATGTGAGTAGAATAGATACTAAGGGAGAGCAGCCAATTACCAATCTTTTTAAGGTAAATGATCAAATTTATTTTCAACGTGCAGACCTGGGACTTTTTACAATTAAGAATGGAACACCACAATTACTTATTTCTGGTGAGGTGTTGGAAGGAACAGAATTAATGCAACTATTTTGGAGTGAGAATAAATTACAGCTTATTGGTCGTGCCGGAGGATTTTATTATTGGGATGGAAATGATTTAATACCGTCTCAACAAAATCTTACAGATAAGATTCAAGGGGTAAGTATCTATTCAGCTATAGATCTTTTAGATGATACTATGGTAATAGGAACTGTAGAGAATGGGATATATCATATAGATAAGAATGGAGAAATACTAAGTCACTTTAATCAAACCAATGGTTTGCTAAATAATACGGTCTTAAGTTTGTTTCTGGATAATGAAAAGAATATCTGGGCGGGCTTAGATAATGGTTTAAGTATTATTAATCTTAATTCCCCATTTGGCCTATTTCAAGATAAAAATGGGAAGATTGGCTCTGTATATACCTCGTATGTCTATAATGATTATTTGTATCTAGGAACAAATCAGGGTTTGTATTGTAAACGCATTAATGAAGAAGAATTTAAGCTAATTCCTGAAACAAATGGACAGGTTTGGAGCTTACAAATTGTAGATAGCACCTTATTTTGTGGACATAATAATGGTACGTATGTAGTAAACGAAAATATTGCGTCTCTTGTTTCTGATAGGTCTGGTACCTGGACAGTAAAGAAGTTGAAGGGTTTTTCTAACGTTTTTATTCAGGGACATTATAACGGTATCAGTTTTATTAAAAAGAATGAAAATGGATTTGAAGATATTCCAATGCTCAAAAATTTTCCTCATTCATCCAAATTCATTGTCCCAGAAGATGATGGGAGTATTTGGATCGGGAATGAGCATAAAGGAGTGTTTAGAATTTCAATTTCTGAAGACCTACGTGATATTACCGACTCTAAAAATTATAGATTTGAAGGTACATCGGGTATAACTTCTAGCATTTTTAAGTTCAATGATAGATTGTATTATGCCACTACCAAAGA
The DNA here is from genome assembly GCF_900104765.1 of Gillisia sp. Hel1_33_143. Taxonomy (GTDB): domain Bacteria; phylum Bacteroidota; class Bacteroidia; order Flavobacteriales; family Flavobacteriaceae; genus Gillisia. Next base: position 793,317 of record NZ_LT629737.1, on the reverse strand, counting down.
TATTTTCCAGTATATGCCTACTTCAGATGAATTCTCGAAGGATAATAGATTGGCAGAAGTTCTAAAAAAGGTAAATAGAATTTCAGGGAATATAGTTAATGAGGGAAGCGATAAGATCTGGGGATTTTCTGATAATTCTGTTTTCTATGTAAGTTTATCTCCTCTCAATTCTAAGTATAACTATAAAGCTATCTACCTTCCTAACGATCTTAGAAATGTAACTAAGGGCCATGAAAATATTACAAGATTTAATCAAGACACATATCTGCTAGGGACGGCAAATGGATACCTTACTTTTAATGAATCTGCAATTTCTGCAGAACTTTATGAAGTGCAAATAGATAGGATAATTAAGTCCACTCTAAATAATAATTCAGAATTGGTGAGTCTTAAAGGAGGAGATGCATTTCATTATAAATCTAACAATATCAATATTGACTATAGTATACCGGAATTTAAAAAATTTAATTTTCCTCTTTATAGTTATCGGTTAATTGGATTGAGTCCAACCTGGAGTGTATGGTCTAAATCTGCACGAATTAATTTCAATAATCTACCTCATGGTCACTATGAATTTCAAGTAAGAGGAAAGATAGGTGATACCGTTACCGAAATTGCTATATATAATTTTGTAATAGCTCGCCCGTGGTATTTAAGCTATGTAGCTCTTGCTGTATATGTATTGCTATTTTTGTTTATTATTTATTTGGTGAATAGTGCATACAATAAACATCATCAAAAGATTAATGAAGAAAACAAAAAGGCCTTGAAAATGCAGAATTTAGAGGCAGAGCAAAAGATCGTTAAGCTGCAGAATGAACAGCTTGAAAAAGAGATGGCAAGTAAGAATAAAGAATTAGCTGTTTCTACTATGAGTCTTATCAAGAAGAATGAATTCTTAAATAGCATAAAAGATCAATTAAAAGAATCAGACTCTTCCAAGGTAAGATCTGTGATAAAGACAATTGATAAGGATATCAGTGAGGCAGACAATTGGAATTATTTTAAAGAAGCTTTCAATAATGCAGATAAAGATTTTTTTAAGAAGATGAAATTCTTTCATCCAGACCTCACTTCTAATGATCTAAAATTATGCGCGTATTTAAGATTAAATCTATCTTCGAAAGAGATCGCTCCACTTCTCAATATTTCAGTAAAAAGTGTGGAAATTAAACGATATCGTTTGCGTAAAAAAATGGATTTACCGCGAGAAACGAACTTAGTGGAATACATTCTAGCCATTTAGACCTTTACTAAAGTCTAAAATAACTCTACATTACCTCTACAATACCTATAATTTGATATAGTACATATGTTTATGTAATCATTTATTAATTAAACATTTGTACATTTTACTCCTTGTTTTATAGGGTTTTAGTGTTTCACTACATAATTTATTTTCAATGTATGCCTTTTGTAAAGGTGGAATTGTTAGTGCCTTAACATTCTATTAATATATTGCTAGTGCAATTTTAACAAATAATCTAATGAAGAGATTTACATGCTTAGTAATTGTCCTTTTTGGGGGAATTTTTTCTATGTGCGCGCAATCGTTTTCGGTTCAGGGAAATGTCACAGATGAAAATAATTTACCACTATTAGGGGTCAATGTATTAGTGAAAAATGAAACTAGGGGAACTACCACAGATTTTGATGGTAATTATTCTATCGATAACATATCATCTGGAGATGTGTTACAATTTACGTATGTGGGTTTTATTTCTAAAGAGATCACCATAACAAATCAAAAATCTTTAGATGTAACCTTGCAATCAGACTCTGAAGCTTTAGCCGAAGTAGTAGTTATTGGTTATGGTACACAAAAGAGAAAGGATATTACGGGAGCGGTTTCTGTTGTTTCGGCAAAAACTATAGACGAATTAAATCCTATTAAATTAGAGCAAGCTTTACAAGGAACTGCAGCTGGGGTAAATGTTACTCCATCTTCTGGAGCTCCTGGAGCAGAAATCAACATTAACATTAGAGGTGTTGCCTCTAATAGTGAGAATGGTCCACTTGTATTAATAGATGGGTATCAAGGCAGTTTAGAAACCTTAAATCCAAATGATGTAGAATCTATTTCTATTCTAAAAGATGCGCAAGCTGCAATTTATGGTATTGCCGGAGCAAACGGGGTGGTATTGATCACTACCAAAGGAGGGAAGAAAGATACAGCACCTACTATACAATATGATACATATATTGGGATGCAACAGACCTCGAGAAAAATCCCTGTATTAAATGCTACAGAATATGCAGTGCTAATAAATGAAAGCTATGCAAATAATGGACAAGCATTGCCTTTTCCAGATGTAAGTGGACTGGGTACAGGAACAGATTTCCAAGACGAAGTGTTTGATACCTCTCCAATTATCAATCATAACTTAACATTATCTGGAGGATCAGAAAAAGTGACTTACTCTGTAGGTGGTTCTCATCTTTATCAAGAAGGTATTATTGGAGCTGCTAAATCTGATTTCAGAAGAAGTACAGCAAGATTCAATGTAGGTATTGATATTAGCGATCAATTTAAATTTACTGGTAATTCTATCTATACAAGTATTGATAGAAGATCTATTAATGAGAATGGTTTAGGATCTGTATTATTTAATGCACTAAACTACGCTCCAACTTTCGCAATAGATCAACAAGATACTAATGGGATCTTTGGGAATGAGATCATTAATCCATTATCTCAAATAGAGAATACGTTTAATGATTATAACTTAAATAAGTTTAATGGTTCTTTTAGTTTAGACTATAAGCCATTAGAAGAATTGGTATTTACTTCTAGAATTGGATACACTTTAGCAAATAGTAAATCTAAAACCTTTAACCCTATAATAGATTTCTACGGACCAAGTAAAGTTTTTAATAATGTAAGAAGTTCTGTAAACCAAAATAGAATTAATGATAACAGTTATACATATGACCTTTTTGGTACGTATGATAAAACTTTCAATGATATGCACCATGTTACTTTAACTGGTGGTATGACGGTTATTCGCGAATGGGGTGACGGTCTTTATGCAACAGGGTATGATGTTCCAAACAACTCTTATGAATTTGCAGATATTAGCTTAACCACCGGTACTAACGATGGTTTAAATAACTCTGCATATAAATATGATATTAGAAAATTATCATTCTTTGGAAGGCTTCAATATGATTTTGAAGGTAAATATCTTGTTTCTGGAATGCTAAGAAGAGATGCTTCCACTAGATTTAGTGAAGAGAATAGAGTTGGATACTTCCCATCGGCAACTGCAGGATGGATATTATCTGAAGAAGATTTTTTAAAGAATTCAAATACAGTAAGTTTCTTAAAGTTTAGAGCTAGTTACGGAATTCTAGGAAATGATGAAGCTGGAGGTGCAGAATTTTACAGATCCTTACTTAATGGAGAGGCTACTTATGTATTAGATGGAAATCTAGTTAATGGAACCGCACTAGGAAGATTAGCAAATCCGGGTGCTGGATGGGAAGAAGCAGAAAAGACCAACTTTGGTGTAGATCTAAGAATGTTTAAAAGCAAATTAGATATTACTGCAGATATTTTTAGAGAAGATAGAAATGATCTACTTGTTCAGGGAATACCAGTTTCAGGAATATTTGGAGGAGGAGCGCCGGGAGCCGGAGCACCTACAATTAATGCAGGTACTACCAGAAACGAAGGTGTAGAATTTTCTTTTAAATATTCAGATATTATTGGAGATGACTTTAGCTACAGCGTAAGTTATAACACCACATTTCTAAAGAACGAAGTTACAGAGGTTAATGGAACTGAATTTATTGCCGGTGGTAATTTTGGAGTAGGACAGCCGCAACCAGCTAGATTTCAGGAAGGTTTTCCAATTGGATATTTCTATGGATATAAAACAGATGGAATCTTCCAAACTCAGGCAGATGTAGATAATGCACCTTCGCAGGTAGCGTTAGGAGCTGCAGCAGCGCCGGGAGATCTAAGATACGTAGATATCAATGGAGATGGAGTTATCAATACAGATGATCGTACCGAAATTGGAGATCCAATTCCTACGGCTACCATGGGGCTTAACATCAACTTAAACTATAAGAATTTTGATTTTACTGCATATACCTATGCTTCTTTAGGGAATGATATGATAAGAAACTATGCAAGAAATCAACCTAATGTGAATAGACACGCCTTATATCTAGACAGATGGACAGGTGTTGGTACTAGCAATGATGTTCCTAGATTAACTACAGGAGCCACTTCAAACATTGCGTTTTCAGAATTCTATGTAGAAGATGCTTCATATGCTAGAATTCAAAATGTACAATTAGGATATTCTTTACCTGGAGAAATGCTTTCCAATGTTGGTATCAACAGATTAAGAATATATGCTTCAGTAAACAACCTATATACCTTTACAAAATATAAAGGTTTTGATCCTGCTGCATCTACAGGTGAAGCTATTGGAGGAGGTATAGATTACGGATTCTATCCGGTGCCAAGAATTTTTATTGCCGGATTAAATCTTAACTTTTAAAAACATCGCATAATGAAGATAAATAGTTCAAAATTTAAAGCTATTCTATTGTTACTCGTACTCTCATTGGGTTATGGATGTAGCGAAGAGTATTTAAAGGATACGCAAGAATATAATATTAGTTCTGAAAATTATTTCAACTCAGAAGAAGATTATTACAATGCGTTGATAGGGGTTTATGATATCCTGCAATCTACTTATGTAAACGTTCTTCTAGGTGAGATCGCCTCAGATAATACGGTAAGTGGTGGAGAAAGCGCTACAGATGTTATAGGGTTTCAACAAGTAGATGCAATGTCTCATACTCCGGTAAATGATAATTTGGATGATGTTTGGGATTGGAACTTTGCGGGAGTACAACGCGCAAATTACATTCTAGAATTTAAAGACAAGACCGAGTTTGAAGGTAAATCTAAGATAATTGCAGAAGCAAGATTTTTAAGAGCTTATTTCACTTTTGAACTGGTAAAATGGTTTGGCCCTCTTCCTCTTAAAGGAGATACTCGATTTGTTTTAGGAGATGAAAAAAGCATCCCTAGATCTCCAGTATCAGAAGTATACGCTCAAATAGAGTCTGACCTTCAATTTGCTGTAGACAATTTAGATTATACTGCTCCACAAGTTGGTAGAGCTACTAAAGGAGCTGCTTTAGCTTTACTAGGAAAAGCTTACTTATATCAAGAAAAATTTGCTCCAGCAGCAAGCGCTTTAACTCAGGTTATAGATAATGGTCCTTATTCATTATCAAATTTTAATAACCTTTTTGAGCAGGCTGGTGAGAATAATGAAGAATCTGTTTTTGAAGTTCAATATACAGGAGAAGAGGGAGCAGGTTTTGAGTGTCTTCAGTGTAGTGAAGGTAACGTAGCAGTAGGTTTTCAAGGGATTAGAAATTATGCCGGTCCTTTATTTGAGCCAGGCTATAGTTTCAATCTACCTACTCAAGAAGCTTATGATATTTTCTCAGATGCAGATATTAGAAAAGATCTTTCCATATTAGATATTGATGCTTGGGCTGCAGAAACAGGAGCAACATTTGCTGAAGGGTACAAGCATACAGGATTCTATAACAGGAAATATCTTCCACGCGAGAATGATAATGCTGGAGATGCAAACTTAACTCAGCCAAACAATTACAGATCTATTAGATATGCAGATGTATTATTAATGGCTGCAGAAGCTTTAAATCGTGGTGGTATAGATGATGGAAAAGCTAGTATGTACTTAAATGAAGTTAGAGAAAGAGCAAATCTAGAACCAGTAACTGTAACAGGAAGCAGCCTTACAGATATTATCTATTCTGAAAGAAGAAAAGAATTGGTAGGAGAAGGTCATAGATTCTTTGATCTTGTAAGAACTGGAAAAGCGGCGCAAGCTATAAATGGATTTACTTCCGGGAAGAACGAAATATTCCCGATTCCATTAGAAGAAATAGAATTTTCACAAGGTAACTGGGAGCAAAATCCAGGATATTAATAATTATAAACAAAGTAAAAATGAAATATATTAAACACCTATTAGTATTATTTTTAGTAAGTATTGTAACGGTATCCTGTGATGACGAGGAAGTATCCTACGCGTTAGATGACTTATCTGCACCTACAGACGTAAATGCGAAATTTGATATCTCTCAAGACGAAAAAGGTTTAGTAACTGTTATGCCAACGGCAAACGGTGCTACGCAATTTGAGGTTTATTTTGGAGATGAAACTGACGAAACTCCTACCATCCTTAATCCGGGTGAAACAGCAACTCATACGTATGCAGAAGGAGAATTTAATTTAAGAATTGTTGCTATTGGTCTTACCGGTTTAAAAAGTGAATTGGTAAGAGTGGTGACAATCTCTATGGATGCTCCAGAAAATCTAAATGTAGATGTTGCAATCTCAGGAACCAATCCTTATGAAGTGATGGTTACACCTACCGCAACCAATGCTACCGTGTACGATGTTTACTTTGGAGATATGGAAGATGAAGAGCCTACAACTATTATGAATGGAGAAACTGCAACTCATATCTATGCAGAAGTAGGAGATTATACCGTAAGAGTTGTTGCTAGAGGTGCCGGAGCAGCTACCTTAGAATACACAGAAGAAATCTCAATTACTGGTGCTTCTAATGCAATGAAATTCCCTATAACTTTTGATGATGCAACTGTTAACTATGAATTTGTAACATTTGATGGAGCATCGTTTGAAGTGGTCACTAATCCAGATCTTTCTGGAGCAAATACAGCTGAAACTAAAGTTGGCGCTATTACAAACAGTGGTGTAGCATATGAAGGTGGATCTTTCGAATTGGGAACACCGGTAGATTTTAGTGGAGATAATAAGACAATTACAATAAAATTCTGGTCTCAGAAAGAAGTGTCTGTATTAATGAAGTTTGAAGGTGGTGTTAATGATGAGCGCCAAAATGAAGTAGTAGCAACGCATGGTGGAACAGGATGGGAAGTAATGACATTCAATTTTGCAACTAGTGCTACAAAAAGTTATATAGATGGGAATCAAGGTGTAGGTGAAGCATTTGTTCCTACAGGACAATATTCTATCCTAACATTATTTGTTGATGGTGGAGGAACAATGGATGGTACTTTCTACATAGATGATATTATGAAAGCTGCTGTAGATAATGGAGATCCTTTGAAATTACCTTTGAATTTTGATGGAGATTTAGCATATGCAGCTGCAACTACTGGTACTACTTTTGAAGTTGTAACCAACCCAAATCAATCTGGAATTAATAATAGCGATACTAAAGTTGGTAAAGTAACCAATAATGGAGAGCAATACGAAGCTCTTACAGTGCAGCTTGATGAAGCTATGGACTTTTCTAGTGCAAGTAAAACTATTACTATGAAAGTTTATTCTATGACCGCTTATCCTGTATTATTTAAATTAGAGGCTGGTGTTAATGGAGAAAGAGCTAATGAAGTGGAAGTAAATCATGGTGGAACTGGTTGGGAAGAGCTAACTTTTGACTTTGCAACTAATGCTAGAAAGAGTTTTGTAAATGGAGATGGTGAGAACGGAGCACCTTTTGTTCCAACAGGAAAATATGACTCTTTCTCTATCTTCTTAGACTTTGCAGGAACAACTGCTGGAGATTTTTATATAGATGATATTGAGTTGAATGGAAATGGTGGAACAGACGGAGGTGAAACTTCTAAAGAACCAACAACAGCCGCTCCAACACCTTCTGCAGCATCTGCTAATGTAAGATCTATTTTTAGTGACGCTTATGGAGATCCTTCAGCTGTTAATTATTATCCAGACTGGGGACAGTCTACACAATATGAAATGGTAACTCCGGGAGGAAACGCTGCTATTAAATATAGTGATGTTAATTACCAAGGGATAGACCTTGGTGAAGAAATAGATGTAACAGGTTTTGATAAAGTTCATATAGATGTATGGTCTGGAGATTATACTTCTATAGATTTTTACTTGATCAGTAAAGCTTCTGGAGAACAAAAAGTTGCTTTAAATGTAGCACCAAATAAGTGGAATAGTTTAGAGATATCTTTAAAAGACTTCACAGATCAGAACCTTAGCCTAAACGATATTTTCCAATTTAAATTTGATGTTCAGCCAGAAGTTGGAGGTACCTTTTTTATAGACAATCTATATTTTTCTAAATCTGGAACTACAACAGGAGGTGGAACAGATAACGGAGGAGAAACTCCTAGTGGTACAGCTCCTTACAGCCCAATTAATTTTGAAGCTGGTGGTTACGGTGCAAATTTCACTTGGAACGTATTTGAAAATGCAGGAAATCCTGCATTAGAGATCGTAGATAATCCAAGTAAGACCGGAATTAATACATCTTCAAAAGTGGCTAAATTTACCGCCTTGAAAGATGGCCAGCCTTATGCGGGTGTAGAGTCTAAAAGAAATGCAGATCTAGGAGATTTTAAATTTGATGCTTCTAATAAGATCGTAAAGGTGATGGTTTACAAAACTACTATTAGTAATGTAGGTCTTAAATTTTCTGAAGCAAATGGAGAAGCTCAACTAGAGATCTTGGTTCCAAATACTAAGATAAATGAATGGGAAGAACTAACCTTTGATCTTTCAGGAAGTATTGGTGCTGGTGTTACAGGAGTGATCACCCAAATAATTATCTTCCCTGATTTTCAAGATAGAGATGCAGATAACGTAGTTTATTTTGACAACATCACTTTTGGAAGTAACTAAAAATATAAAGATGAAAAAGTTTAAGAATATATTATTTTTTCTTTTTGCGATCGGTTTGACGGTAAGCTGTCAGGATGACGATTATAAATTAGGAAAAGTTACCGTACCTTCTAATCTAGTAATAGATTTTGAGGTTGTAGGGCAATATGCAGATATGCCATATGGTGATGGTAGTGGAACAGTTAATTTCACCGCTTCTGCAGACGATGCAATGACGTATAAATACGTGTTTGGAGATGGGTTTACATTAGTTTCTCCAAGCGGAACAGCCTCACATAGCTTCAATAAGAACGGTGTTAATGATTATACAGTTCAAGTTATAGCAACAGGAGCCGGAGGAGTTCCTTCAAATAAAATGACAACTGTTACTGTTTTTAGTGACTTTAGTGATCCTGAAACGGCACAATTATTATCTGGTGGAGATTCTAAAACCTGGTATGTGGCAGCATCACAGCCTGGACATTTAGGAGTTGGTCCATCTTCAGGAGATGGGTTTGCATCACCAATCTATTACGCTGCACCGCCATTTGACAAAGCTGGAGAAAGCACTTCTTGTTTCTATACAGATGAGTTAACTTTTAGTTTAAATGGAGAGGATCTAGTTTACGATTATAATAACAATGGAGCTACTTTCTTTAACGCTTCTTATGCTGCAGATTTTGGTGGTTCTGGCGGAGATGATGCTTGTTTAGCATTTGATGGTTCAGGAACTAAAAATGTTTCATTATCCCCTTCAACTTCTGGTCTTCCAGCAGATCAAACTAGTGGTACTGTTATTAATATAGCAGACGGTGGATTTATGAGTTATTACATAGGTGCAAGTTCTTACGAGATTTTATCTATTACAGAAACTACCTTATATGTGAGAGCTATTATGGGTAACGATCCTGGATTAGCTTGGTATTTAAAATTTACTACTACTCTTGGTGATGCTCCTGTAGAAGAAGAATTTGAATCTCAATTTCAGGATTTATCTTGGTCTGATGAGTTTGATGGAGATGCATTAGATACTAACAATTGGAACTATGATATAGGAAATGGTGACAATGGTTGGGGAAATGGAGAAGCTCAATATTATACAGATTCTGAAGAAAATGTAAAAGTTGCAGATGGTAATCTTATAATCACTGCTAAAAGAGAATCTACAAGTGGATTTAACTTTACTTCAGCAAGAATCACTACAAATAATAAACAAGAATTCACTTATGGTAGAGTTTCTGTACGCGCAAAACTTACTTCTGGAGGTGGAACATGGCCTGCAATTTGGATGCTTGGCGCAGACTTTCCAGAGCAATCATGGCCTGGAGTTGGAGAAATGGATATAATGGAATATGTTGGGAATACCCCTGGTAGAGTTTCATCTGCACTTCACCTGCCTGGTAATTCGGGAGGTAATGCTATTGTAGGAGATGTTACAGGAGTTAATGATGCTACTTCAGAATTTCATATCTATGAAGTAGAGTGGACAGCAGATAAGATCACTTTCCTTTTAGACGGAGTTCCGCATCTAGAATTTGATAATGATACTTCTACGCCATTTCAGGACGATTTCTATCTTTTGCTAAATGTAGCTATGGGTGGTAGCCTTGGAGGAGCAATAGATCCTGCTTTCCAAGAATCTTCTATGGAGATAGATTACGTTAGAATTTATAAGTAATTACAATTTTTTTAAGCCAACAATCTCGGGGAAATTTAGGTTTCCCCCGGGATTTTATTTTATACAAATGAGAAACTATAGCTTACTTACCCTATGTCTTTTATGCGGTGGAATTTCATTATTTGCTCAAAATTCTAAAATCCAAAGTTCCGTTAAGAATGTAGAAACCAAAGTAGATTCTGTTCTTGCAATGATGACCTTAGAAGAAAAAGTAGGTCAGCTGGTTCAATATAACGGAAGTTGGGATCTTACCGGACCCGCTTCAGAACTTGATGGTAAACAAAAAGAGAGCAATCTTAAAAAAGGTCTTGTAGGATCTATGCTGAATGTGCTATCTGTAGATGCTACCAGAGAAGCCCAAAAAATGATAATGGAAAATTCTAGAATGAAAATTCCATTGATATTTGGATATGATGTGATTCATGGATATAAAACCATTTTTCCTGTGCCTCTTGGGGAAACAGCGAGTTGGGATCTTGAAGCCATGGAGAAAACAGCAAGAATTTCTGCTATAGAATCTGTAGCAAATGGAATAAACTGGACCTTTTCCCCTATGATTGATATATCCCGAGATGCAAGATGGGGTAGAATTATGGAAAGCTCGGGAGAAGATACCTACCTAACAGGTCAGGTTGCTATTGCAAAAGTTAAGGGATATCAAGGAGATGATCTTGCTGATCAATTAACCATTGCGGCTACAGCAAAACATTTTGCCGGTTACGGATTGGCAGAAGCAGGTAGAGATTATAACACTGTTAATATTGGAGAAAACGTACTTCACAACGTTGTCTTACCGCCATTTAAGGATGCTGCAGATGCCGGAGTAGCAACTTTTATGAATTCTTTTAATGAAATTGATGGAATTCCTTCTACCGGAAACAAAACCCTACAAAGAGACATTTTAAAAGGTGCTTGGAACTGGGACGGATTTATGGTTTCAGATTGGGGTTCTATTCCAGAGATGATAAACCACGGGGTAGCAAAAGATAAAAAACAAGCTGCAGAAATTGCTATTAACGCCGGAAGTGATATGGATATGGAAGGCGGAGCTTATGAAACTAGTCTTGTAGCGTTGGTAAATGAAGGTAAAGTAGATATTGCCAATATAAACGATGCTGTAAAAAGAGTGCTTCGTGTAAAATTTATGATGGGGTTATTTGAAGATCCATATAGATATTCAGACCCTAAAGTGGCTAAGAATATTTCTTATAAAGAGCATGAGGCAGTGGCTCGAGATGCCGCTAAAAAGTCTATAGTACTTCTTAAAAATGAGTCTTCTTTGCTTCCTATAAAATCTTCAGTAAGATCTATTGCTGTAATTGGGCCTTTAGCAGATGATAAGGACAGTCCTATTGGAAATTGGAGAGCTCAAGGAGAAGCCAATTCTGCAGTATCAGTATTAGAAGGTATAAAAAGTGCAGCGGGTAAAAACGTTAAGATCAATTATGCCCAGGGAACTACATTGGGTGTTGGTGAACGCAGTTTTTTAATGCCTTTAGAGATCAATAAAACAGATCGATCTGGTTTTAGCAAAGCTATAGAAATGGCTAAGAAGTCTGAAATGGTGGTTATGGTTCTAGGTGAAGATGCTTTTCAAAGTGGAGAAGGTAGAAGTCAGGCTAGTATCAAATTGGCCGGTCTTCAGCAAGAATTACTGGAAGCGGTTTTTAAGGTAAACAAAAATATCGCTTTAGTACTTCTAAATGGTCGCCCATTAGAAATTACGTGGTCTGCAGAGAATATTCCATCTATTGTTGAGGCTTGGTTCTTAGGGACAGAAAGTGGGAATGCTATTGCAGATGTTCTTTTCGGAACGTATAACCCTTCAGGTAAATTGCCGGTATCTTTTCCAAGATCTGTAGGGCAGGAGCCGTTGTATTACAATCAAAAGAATACAGGGAGACCTTCAAATGCCGAACATGTAACTTATTCTCATTATACAGATGTTGCTAAAGATGCTTTATATCCATTTGGTTTTGGGTTAAGCTATACCACTTTTAAATATGGAGATATAGCAATATCTTCTGAGGCTATGAATGCCGAAGAGACTCTTACTGTAACTATTCCTGTAACTAATATAGGGAAAGTAGCAGGTAAGGAAGTGGTACAACTTTATCTTCACGATCTTGTGGGAACAACAACTAGACCTGTTAAGGAGTTAAAAGGGTTTGAAATGATCTCTCTACAACCGGGGGAAACTAAAAATGTTTCTTTTACTATTACAGAAAAGATGCTACAATATTACACTGCTAACAAGAAATGGGAATCTGAAGTAGGAGATTTTGATGTAATGATAGGAGGAAATTCCAAAGACTTGAAAAAAATCACCTTTAGTTTGAATTAATTAGCTCTATGAAAAATTTCAAAATTTCCAGCATTGCAATATTGCTTATTGCCGCTAACACGCTTACTTCATGCTCTAAAGTTATATTTAAAGATACTTTTAATAAGGATCAGTTAAATATGGATAATTGGAGTTATGAAGAGGGAGATGGTTGCCCGGATCTTTGTGGTTGGGGTAATGCAGAACGCCAGATCTATAGCAGAGATTTTGTTGAATTGGAAAATGGAAAATTAGTGATCACCGCTGTTAAAGACGGTGATAAGTATTATTCCGGAAAGATCAATACAAAAGATAAGGTTGAATTTAAATATGGAAATATTGAAATTCGAGCTAAAGTAGCCACGGGTCAGGGAATCTGGCCAGCTTTATGGATGTTGGGGGCAGATATTTCTGAAGTTGGATGGCCTGCTTCTGGAGAAATAGATCTTATGGAATATGTAGGGAAAGAGCCTCATACGCTTTATACCTCGTTGCATACTCCTGCAAGCCATGGAGAAACTATAAATTCAAAGAAAACCACTCTAAGAGATATAGAGGAAGGATATCATATTTATAGAACAGAATGGACAGAAGATCACATTAGTTTCTCTGTAGATGGAAACTTAGTTTATACTTTTACGCCAGAAAATTATGATGAGAAGGAATATCCTTTTCGTAAACCTTTCTATTTTTTAATAAATTTGGCAGTAGGTGGAAATTTTGGAGGTCCAGAGGTGGATGATGCTATTTTTCCTGCTAAATTTTATGTAGACTATATCAAAGTCACCAAATTGTAAAAGTTTTTAAACATATTAATGTAGATTTATCCCTTCTTCAAAATAACTTTCATGAAAAATAAAACTTACCTTATTCTAATAACCATTGTATCTGCTCTAGGTGGATTACTTTTTGGATATGATACCGGTGTAATAAACGGATCTCAATATTTTTTCAGTCAGTATTTCGATCTCGATGCCGGAATGAAAGGATGGGTTGTTGGAAGTGCTTTATTAGGGTGTTTTGTTGGAGCCATTGTAGCAGGGCCTCTAAGTAAGGGAATAGGAAGAAAATATTCTCTTATTATCTCCTCTATATTATTCTCATTATCTGCTTGGGGTTCTGGACTGCCAGAATTCTTGCCGCAGTCTGTTTCATTATTAGTGGTCTTTAGAATTATTGGTGGATTAGGAATTGGTATTGCATCAATGAATGCGCCAACTTATATTGCAGAGATAGCACCAGCAAAGATTAGAGGTACTTTAGTGAGTTATTATCAATTAGCCATTGTAGTTGGTTTCTTTGTAGTATTCTTAGTTACCTATATGATAGGGCAAAACGCTACGGTAGAAGAAAATATTCAAACAGGTTGGAGATGGATGTTCTGGTCTGAACTTATACCAAGCATGTTATTCCTAGTTCTTTTATTCTTCGTTCCTAAAAGTCCACGTTGGCTTGCAATGAAAGGTTTAAAGGAGAATGCTGTAAGCGTACTTACGAGAATTCATGGTGCAGAAGCAGCGAATATTGAATTTGGTGAAATAGAAAGATCTTTACAGAAAGACAAGAGTAAAGTTAAAATTAGCCTTTTTGCTAAAGGAGTTTTCTCTATAATAGTAATAGGAACTATTTTATCTGTACTTCAACAATTTACAGGAATAAATGCAGTGCTATATTATGGTGCAGATATTTTTGAACAGGCATTAGGTTTTGGTAAGGAAGATGTTTTAAAGCAGCAGGTATTATTAGCTGCGATTAATTTGGTGTTCACATTTGTTGCTATGGCAACAGTAGATAAATTTGGTAGAAAGCCGCTTATATTTATTGGTTCTTTTGGGATGTTAGCAGGGTTCTTATTACTTGGAGGAACTTTAATGACAGGGTCTGTTGGGATTTTATCCTTAATTGGAGTGCTATTATTCATTGCTTCTTTCGCAATGTCTATGGGGCCTGTAGTATGGGTAATTCTTTCTGAAATGTTCCCGAATAATATTCGTAGTGCAGCAATGTCTATAGCAGTTGCAGCGCAATGGGCGGCGAATTATGTAGTAACTCAGGCATTCCCAATGGTTGCCGAAAGCGAAGTGAACAATAATGCATATTGGAATGGATCTTTACCTTATTTTATCTTCTCGGCATTTATTCTGGGGATAATTATCTTCACTTACAAGTTCATTCCTGAAACTAAAGGGAAATCTTTGGAGGAATTAGAAAATATGTGGGATATTCCAGAAGAAGTTAAACATACGTCTTAATAAAAACCTTATTTTAGTTGAGGTTTCTTCTCTGTATAAAGAATCGCTTTAAGAGAGTAGAAGCCTCATCTTCCATTATACCGTTCTTAACTTTGGTTTTGGGGTGTAGTTTGGCTCCCATTGCTCTATAACCTCTATCATGATCGCTAGCGGCGAAAACCAGATTAGAGATTTGGCTCCAGTATAATGCTCCTGCACACATTTGGCATGGCTCTAAAGACGCATACATGGTGCAACCTTTTAGATATTTTCCTCCTAGATAATTGGCAGCAGAGGTAATGGCCTGCATCTCTGCATGAGCCGTAATATCATTCAGCATTTCGGTAAGATTATGCCCCCTGGCAATGATCTTATTATCTATTACCACTACCACACCAACGGGGATTTCCCCTCGTTCAAAAGCAATTTCAGCCTCTTCTAAGGCTTTTTTCATGAAATAGCTATCGTCAAAAATTAATTGCATCTTCAAAAATACAATTTCAAAATGTACCTTTGCTTTATGGCAAAAAGTATTTTAGATTCTATTAATGCTCCTTCAGATCTTAGAGCACTTCCACAAGAGAAACTTGAAGCTTTGGCCATGGAGCTTAGAAAGTTCATTATAAATATTGTAGCTACCAAAGAAGGACATTTGGGTGCTAGTTTAGGCGTTGTTGAACTTACCATAGCCTTGCATTATGTTTTTAATACTCCAGATGATTTATTGGTTTGGGATGTTGGACATCAAGCATACGGGCACAAGATCTTAACAGGGAGAAGAGATAGCTTTCATACCAATAGAAGTCTTGGTGGTCTTAGCGGATTTCCAAAAAGAGAGGAAAGTATCTACGACACTTTTGGAGTAGGACATTCTTCCACCTCTATATCTGCAGCCTTAGGAATGGCACTGGCTTCTAATTTAAAAGGTGAAACTAAGAAACAACATATAGCTGTTATTGGGGATGCTTCTATAGCTAGTGGAATGGCTTTTGAAGGATTGAATCATGCCGGAGTAACCAATGCTAATCTTTTAGTAGTGCTTAATGATAATGCTATAGGCATAGATCCTAGTGTAGGAGCTCTAAAACAATATCTCACCAAAGCCACCGTGGGTAAAAAACCAGCACAGGATAATATAATAGAAGCTTTAAATTTTAAATATTATGGGCCGGTAGATGGTCATGATCTTAAAAGTTTGCTTCAGGTATTTGAAGAATTAAAAAATATTCAAGGTCCTAAATTCCTGCATGTTATCACTACCAAAGGAAAAGGTTTAAAGCAGGCTGAAGAAGATCAGGTGAAATATCATGCTCCGGGGAAATTTATTGCAGATACAGGTGAGTTACTTCCAAGCAATTCTAACGGACTTCCTTTTAAATACCAGGATGTTTTTGGACTTACCTTAGTAGAACTAGCCAGAGAGAATGAAAAGATCATAGGAATTACTCCGGCAATGCCAACAGGAAGTTCTCTAAAATATATGATGGATGCTTTTCCAGATAGAGCTTTTGATGTTGGAATTGCAGAACAGCATGCTGTAACATTGGCTGCTGGAATGGCTACTCAAGGGTTCGTGGTTTTTTGCAATATCTATTCAACATTCCTTCAAAGAGCTTATGATCAGGTAATTCATGATGTAGCTTTACAAAATCTACCGGTGATCTTTTGTTTGGATAGAGCTGGTTTGGTAGGGGAAGACGGAGCTACGCATCATGGTGTTTTTGATATCGCTTTTTTAAGATGTATTCCAGATCTAGTGATCGCAGCCCCATCAGACGAACTGGAATTGCGCAATCTTTTATATACTGCTCAATTAGGCTTAGAGGGCCCTTTGGTTATAAGATACCCAAGAGGTAGAGGGAATTATGTGAACTGGAAAAGAGATTTTGTAAAGATCCCATTTGGTAAAGGTGTTAGAATTAGAACAGGGAGTGATGTGGCTGTGGTAAGCATAGGGAGCGTAAAAGAAAATGTAAGAATTGCTATAGAGGCAATTTCTGATGCGAATAGGGTAGCTCATTATGATGCGAGATTCATAAAACCTCTGGATGAAGATCTGTTTTTGGAGATTTTTAATAATTTTGAACATATTGTAACCGTAGAAGATGGAGTGTTGGCAGGAGGCTTTGGTTCTGCAGTATTGGAGCTAGCTTCCCGCTTTAATTACAAGGGTAAGATTACCAGATTGGGCGTGCCAGATGAGTTTGTGGAGCAAGGAAGTTTAGATGAATTACAAGAAATTGTAAAAATTGACGTTGAGAGTATAATCGCTGCCATAACTCACCATTTAGATCTATGACTAAAACTTTTAAAAAATTGATGCCTTTAAGACTCCCTACCCTTGGTTTGATATTGCTTTTAACTTTTTTTATTTCTATAAATTCTGCTTTTGCAAGAAAATTCCCCAAACTAAAGCTAGATACAGTTTCTGTAGACACCACTACTGTAGATACCACCGCAATTATAGATCAGGATGTGGTGTTGCTTTGGAGTCAAAAAAATGCGGTGGGAGTGAACTTAAACGAAGTAGCATTTGTGAATTGGAATGCTGGGGGTAACAATTCTATTTCAGCTTTGTTTCATGGTAATTTTGAACGTAAATATAAAAAGCAGTATACCCTTTGGAAATCTAATATTGCATTACGTTATGGGATAAATGCCCAAGAAGGTCGAGAAACTAGAAAAACAGACGATCAGTTAATTGTGAATTCTACATTTGGTTATCGTCGAGATTCTACCTCTAACTGGCGTTATTCTGCTAAATTCAATTTTAATACTCAATTCTCCAACGGATATCAATATCCAGATACAGAAAAACCTATTTCTAAATTTATGGCTCCGGGGTATATGTTTCTAGGGATTGGTTCTGAATATACAGATCCAAAAGAAGATCTTACGCTGTATATTTCTCCTGTAACTCAAAAATCTACATTTGTATTAGATCAAAGGCTTTCTAATGAAGGAATGTTTGGGGTAAGACCGGCAATTAGAGATGAGGAAGGTAACATCATCGAAGAAGGGGAAAATGTGCGTACAGAATTTGGTTTTCTGTTTACAAGTGGATTTACTAAAGAGGTGTTTGAGAATATTAATGTCGAAAATCAATTAAGTTTATATTCAGACTACCTGAATAAATTTGGAAATGTAGATGTAGACTGGCAATTAAACATCAACCTTACTGTAAACGACTTTGTAAAGGCTAGTATTGGCTCTCACTTAAAATATGATGACGATGTGAAGTCTAAAAAAGATAGTGATGGAGATGGAGTCTTAGAAGCAAAAGGGCCAAAGATCCAATTTAAACAAATGTTGGGGGTAGGAGTTTTGTATGAATTTTAGGTTTAAGTTATCTTCTAGCTCATTATCAATTCTTTACTATTTATTTTAAACTCATTCTCTTGTGTAAGAAGGCTTCTCTGTGCTTTCACTTTTCCGCTTGTCTTCAAGCTAAAATTACTTTTTAGCTTGTTTATCTAATCTGAAAATATCATTATTGGTATCCTCTTTTAGAATATCAGATTTGATTATCTACTTGTAAATCATAATTCCATCTTTTTATCTATTGATTTATTTCATTTGTGTAGTGAATATATATCTAACAATCAATAAGTTATAATTTTAAAGAATGGAAATTCTTAAGTTTTAACTAAAATTAATAGACAAGCTACTAATAGTTAATAGTAATACTATTATATTTGCAAGACTAAAATTAGTAAGGTGGATAAATTATTTAGTAGTTTAAAAATTTCCATTAATTCAGACTTATATCTCAAAGATCCTGAATCTAGTGAGCTTGGTAAGAAGATTGTGGGAAATGGAATTCTCTTAATCCATCAAATTGGGTTTGAGAAATTCACATTTAAGAAATTGGGTGCGGAGATCAATTCTAATGAAAGTTCTATTTACAGATACTTTGAGAATAAGCACAAATTTCTGGTTTATATTACAAATTGGTATTGGGGTTGGAAAGAATTTCAGCTAACTATATCTACTCACGGCATGGGCAATCCTACTCAAAAATTAATTAAAGGTGTGGAGGTGATGACGCATCCTGTGGTACAGGATTTTCGCTTTGAGCATATAAATGAAGTTGCTTTAAACAATATTATTATTAATGAATCTTCAAAATCTTATCTTACCAAAGAAGTAGATACAGATAATAAAGGAGGTTATTTTTCTGTATATAAGAGAGTGGTTGGCCGTATAGCTGAAATGGTAAATACGGTGGCTCCAGAGTATAAATTTTCTTTAAGCTTATCTAGTATGATTATAGATGGTGCATTACATCAGCATTTTTTAAGAGATCATATCACATCTATTACAGATTGCGATGCCAAGATCACAGTTACTGATTATTTTATAGACCTAGTTGAAAAAACTTTAAAATTAGAGAATCATGACTGAAGATAAATTAACTACCTGGCAGCGCTTTATTGGTCTTTTAAAGCTAGAGAAAAAGGACTTTTTACAGATTTTATATTATGCAATTTTTGCAGGGTTGGTGAATCTCTCTGTGCCACTTGGAATTCAGGCAATTGTAAACCTTATTCAGGGGGCTAGAATCACTACTTCTTGGATCGTGCTTGTAGCCCTTGTTACGCTTGGGGTTGCGTTCGTAGGAATTTTACAGTTAATGCAAATACGTATTCTAGAAAATATTCAGCAAAAGATCTTTACTCGTGCCTCTTTTGAATTTTCGTATAGATTTCCTAAGATAAAGATGTCTGAATTAAAGAATTTCTATCCGCCGGAATTAGCAAATAGGTTTTTTGATGTAATTACTATCCAGAAAGGGATCTCTAAACTGGTTTTAGATTTTCCAGCAGCAGTTTTACAAATTGTTTTCGGACTTATATTACTGTCATTATATCACCCATTTTTTATCTTTTACGGAATTCTTTTGGTTTTGCTTATTTATCTGGTATTTAGATTTACTGCAAAAAGCGGATTAGAAACCAGTATAAAAGAGTCTAAAATGAAATATAAGATCGCTCACTGGATTCAGGAAGTGGCGAGAACGCTTATAAGTTTTAAAATATCTGGTAAGACCCAACATGCTATCAATAAGAATGACGCTTTAGTAAGTAAATATCTGGATGCGCGTGAAAGTCATTTCCGAATCTTAAGATTGCAGTTCATTCAGATGATTGGTTTTAAAACTTTAGTAACCGCAGGTTTACTAGTAATTGGTGGATTATTAGTACTAAATCAACAAATGAATATCGGTCAATTTGTTGCTGCAGAAATCATTATTCTTTTGATTATTAGTTCCGTAGAAAAAATGATCATGGGGTTAGAGAATTTTTATGATCTTCTTACGTCACTAGAAAAATTAGGAGAAGTGGTAGATAAGAAATTAGAGCCTACGGGAGGTGATCATAGCTTTGTTGAAAATGGAGCCTTAGAAATTGAGCTTTTAAATGTTAGTTTTAAAAGAAATGATGGAACTTTTGTTCTCAAGGACGTGAATCTCACCATTAAAACTGGAGATAAGATCCTTTTGGAAGGAATTAATGGTTCTGGGAAATCCATCTTACTTAAGATCATTGCAGGATTAATAGAGCCAGATAGCGGAACCATATATGTGAACGGAATATCTTTAAAAAACATAGATATTAACTTTTATCATTCACTTCTAGGACATTCTATTACAGAAGAGTCTTTATTTGAAGGCACACTGATGGATAATTTAACTTTTGGGGATACTTCAATTTCTCAATCTGAGATCTCTGCAGTTCTAAATGTAATGGGATTGAAAGAATTTGTGCGTCAGCAACCCGATGGTTTAAGTACCACGATATTTCCGGAAGGACTTCAATTGCCTCATACCATTACTAAGAAAATCATTCTTGCAAGAAGCTTAATTAGAAAGCCTAAATTATTGATACTTAACGAACCTTTACATCAAATAGATAAGGAGAATGAAAATGCAATTTTAAACCATTTATTTAGTTCAGAAAAAGATTGGTCTATTATAGTTACCAGTAGAGATGAAGTTTGGCGAGAGCGTTGCAACCGTCATATAGAGCTTAATAATGGTGTCATTCAAAATAATCCCTAATTATCATGCTAAATATCACTAATAACTCTTTGAATGAGAAAATAGACTTTTCCCAATATCAAGCTGGTAAAAAGGTCTTTTTCAAAAAGCATTACAAATATTTTAATAGATTCCTGAAGTTCTTCGCCATCTTCGGTATCGTTGTTTTATTCTTACCGTGGACGCAAACCATTTCTGGAACTGGATCTGTAACTACATTAAGTCCGGAGCAAAGGCCGCAAACCATTCAATCTGTCATTCCCGGTAAGATCGAAAAATGGTACGTAAACGAAGGTGATTTTGTAAATAAAGGAGATACCATCTTATATATTACAGAGGTAAAAAATGAATATTTTGATCCAGACCTAATTGAGAGAACCGGAGACCAGGTAAGATCTAAATCTAATTCTTTGGAATCTTATGATCAAAAATTGAATGCTTTAAATACACAGTTGGGAGCACTGCAAACAGAACGAGAATTAAAGCTAGAACAAGCAAGAAATAAGCTAAAGCAAGCCGTATTAAAATCTCAAAGTGATAGTATAGATTTTGAAGCTGCTAAAACCAATCTTAGTATTGCAGAAACTCAGTTCGAGAGAACACAGTTATTGCAGGAAGAGGGACTTAAAGCAATGACAGATGTTGAAGAGAAAAAACTAAAGCTACAAGAGAATCAGGCAAAATTAATTTCTCAGGAAAATAAGTTAATGGCGAGTCAGAATAATATATTAAATGCCAAAATTGAAATTAATAGAACCCGTGCGGAGTATAGCGATAAGATCTCAAAATCTATTAGTGATAGATCTTCTGCAGAATCTGGTAAATTTAATGCAGAGGCTGAAGTGAGTAAATTGCAAAATTCATATACTAATTATGAGATGCGTAAAGATCTTTACTATGTAAAAGCACCGCAAGACGGATATATAAACAAAGCCATTATGGCTGGAATTGGAGAAACCTTTAAAGAAGGTGAAAAGCTGGTAAATATCATGCCATCTAATTATGATCTTGCGGTAGAAACTTATGTGAAGCCTATAGATCTTCCATTGCTACACACAGGAGAAAAAGTTAGAGTGAGATTTGACGGGTGGCCGGCAATTGTATTTAGTGGTTGGCCAAATGTATCTTATGGTACCTATGGTGCGAAAGTGGTAGCTATTGAGAATTTTAGCAGTGCAAATGGTAAATATAGAGTGTTGCTTGCGCCAGATGAAGAAGATTATGCATGGCCGGAAGCGCTTAGAGTAGGTTCTGGTGCGAATACACTTGCTTTATTGGAAGATGTGCCTATTTGGTATGAGATATGGAGACATTTAAATGGATTTCCTCCTAATTACTATACCCCTCAAACCGAAAAATCTGAGTCTAAATGAAAGGTTTGAAAGTAATATTGATAGGGATACTCTTGTTGCCATTTATTACTATGGCGCAGCAGCAAGATAGTTTGTATCTGGGATATGAAGAATATCTGGAAATGGTTAAAGCCTATCATCCGTTGGTAAAACAAGCTAACCTGATAAGAGACAAAGGGGCAGCAGATCTTTTAAAAGCAAGAGGTGGATTTGATCCTAAAATTGAGGCAGGCTATGAGAGAAAAGACTTTAAAGATACCAGATATTATGATCTTTTTAATTCCACCTTTAAAATACCTACTTGGTATGGTGTAGAGCTCAAAGCTAAATGGGAGAAGAACGAAGGCTATTATCTAAATCCTCAGAACAAAGTTCCTAATGATGGTCTTTTTGCAGCAGGAATTTCCATTCCATTAGGTCAAGGCTTGTTTATAAATGATCGAATGGCGGCTTTAAAGAAAGCTAAGGTTTATAGAGAACAAACTTTAGTAGATCAACAACTAGCAGTAAATGAAGTGCTTTATGATGCATCTGTAGCCTATTTTGAATGGTATACGAAATTTGGAGAACTAGATCTTTATAGAAACTTTATAGAGAACGCAGAAATTAGATATTCTGGAATTTTGAAGAGTTATGAGTTAGGAGATAAACCTGCAATAGATACTTTGGAGGCGAATATTCAAATACAGGATAGAAATTTAAGTTTAACTCAGGCAGAGCTTGAGTTCTATAAAGCTTCATTAAAATTGGGAACCTATTTATGGGCAGAAAATAATACGCCTTTAGAGCTAAAGGAAGAGGTATATCCAACTGCGAACTTTCAAGAAGAATCGTTAACTGCTTTGGCGTTATTATTTGAAGAATCCTTAGAGGATCATCCTAAAATAAGATCTCTAGAGTATAAGGTAGATATTCTTGAATATGATAAAAGATTAAAAGCGAACAAGCTACTTCCTAAGTTTAACTTAGAATACAACTTTCTAAGTGCAGAACCAGAGTTGCTAAGAAGTTTTATAAATGAAAATTACAAATTAGGCTTCAATTTTAGCATTCCTATATTCTTACGAAAAGAAAGAGGAGATCTTCAAGCTTCAAAAATTAAGCTTGAAAATGCAGAGTTAGATGTGGTAAGTCAGGAATTAGAACTTCGTAATAAGATTAAAGCTTTAAGAGAACAGTACAAATCTTATCAAGAACAGGTGGTAATGATCAATACACTGGTAGATAATTATACCACCATGCTTAATGCGGAAGAAAGAAAATTGCAGCTAGGTGAAAGTTCTATCTTCTTTGTGAACACGAGAGAAAAGAGTTTGATCGCCTCCAGGATCAAGCAAATAGCAATTAAACAAAAGCTATGGAATACGCGTGCAGAATTAAAAAGAGTGTTGGCGGTATTTCAAGTAGCAACGAATTAATTTGATACTTCAAGCATTAAAAAGAAACCCCGATATCAATTAAGATGTCGGGGTTTTTTATTCATAACCTAAGTACTTTTATTCGTCTTTAATATCGTAGCGATCTAGCATCATAACCTTATCCCATGCCGCTATAAAATCTTTTACAAATCTTTCCTGTCCATCATCTGCTCCGTAAACCTCTGCAATGTTTCTTAGTTGTGAATTAGAACCGAAGATAAGATCACATCGAGTAGCGGTATATTTAGTAACACCACTATCTCTATCGTTAATATTAAAGAGCATGGAGTCTTCTCCCTGAGGAACCCACTCATAATCCATACTGGTAAGAACTTTGAAGAAATCATTAGACAATTGTCCCGGTCTCTCTGTAAATACCCCATGTTTAGAATGATCAAAATTTTGATCTAATACTCGTAGTCCTCCAACTAGAACGGTCCATTCTGGAGCATTTAACGTAAGTAATTGTGCTCTGTCAAGGAAAATTCTTTCCGGCTGAACACGATATCCTATATTGCTGTTGTGATAATTCTTAAACCCATCTGAAACTGGTTTCAACCAATCAAAACTTTCTACATCTGTAAGTTCTTGAGTAGTATCTAATCTACCCGGTGTAAAAGGAACTCCTACATCCATCCCGGCATCTTTTGCAGCTTTTCCTATGGCAACACAACCTCCTAAAACTACAAGATCTGCGAGCGAAACTTTTTTATTTCCAGCTTGAGCATTATTAAAATCACCTTGAATTTCTTTTAATTTGCCCAGCACTTGGTTAAGCTCTTGAGGCCTGTTTAAATCCCAATTATTTTGAGGCTCTAGCGCAATGCGTGCACCATTAGCTCCACCACGCTTATCTGAATGTCTATAAACAGATGCTGAAGACCAGGCTGCAGAAACCAAAGCGGAAATAGAAAGCCCACTTGCTAAGATTTTATTTTTAAGATCGGCTATATCCGCATCTTCAATAAGGTCATAATCTCTTTTTGGAATGGGATCTTGCCACATCATATCCTGCTCCGGAACTTCAGGTCCAAGATATCTATCTTTAGGCCCCATATCGCGGTGGGTTAATTTGTACCAGGCTTTTGAAAAAGCATCAGTAAAATAGTCGAAGTCGTTTAAGAATTTTTCACAGACTTTGTTATACTCTGGGTCCACCTTCAGCGCAATATCAGAAGTCATCATCATTAGATCATTCATCTCTCCATTAAGATGAGCATCTGGAGTTTTAGGAGCATTAGGATCTTCTGGTGTCCATTGAATTGCTCCAGCAGGACTTTCTGTTTTCTTCCATTCAAATTTGAATAAATTGATCAGATAATTATTATCCCATGTGGTTGGGTCTGGAGTCCAAGATCCCTCAATACCATTGGTCATGGTGTATTTACCAAAACCGGTTCCTTCCGGGTTTTGCCAACCCATTCCCATGGCTTGTATTGGAGCCGCCTCTGGAGCCGGACCTATCTTATCTGCAGATACCATTCCGTGACTTTTTCCAAAAGCGTGTCCTCCTGCAATTAGAGCAACGGTTTCTTCATCATCCATTGCCATACGCTTGAATGATTCTCGAATTGCTCTGGCAGAATCCATAGGATCTCCGTTTCCACCCGGTCCTTCAGGATTTACATATATTAAAGCTTGATGCGTTGCGGCAAGCGGATTTTCAAGATCGCGATCTTCATCAGAAGGTTCTCCTTTCCATCGTAAAGTTTGGGTTACCATCTTATCTGGGTGTCCATCGTAGTATTCACCTACTTCAGATTCTTTAAATGGTTTTCCATTCCAGAACTCCGGACCCCAATAGGTACTTCTGTCCGGCTCCCATGCATCTCTTCTTCCTCCGGCAAAACCAAAAGTTGGAAAATTCATTATTTCTAAAGCACAGTTACCAGTTAGTACTATAAGATCTGCCCAAGAAAGTGCAGCTCCGTATTTCTTTTTTATAGGCCATATAAGTCGTCTGGATTTATCTGTATTACCATTATCCCACCAAGAGTTGATAGGCGCAAAACGTTGCATTGCTTGTGCAGCACCACCTCGCCCATCAGCAATACGGTAGGTGCCGGCAGAGTGCCATGCCATACGAATCATTTGCGGACCGTAATTATCATAATCTGCAGGCCACCACTCTTTAGAGTCTACTAACAGCGCTTTTATGTCTTTTTTAAGTTGCTGAAAATCTAATTTATTAAAGGCTTCTTTATAGCTTTCATCACTTAATGGATTAGCAACAGGTTGTTCTTGGTGAAGTAATTCTACCTGAAGACGATTAGGCCACCAATCATCAACCTGTGGATGTGTTCCAATGGCTCCTCCTACTCGAGTGCCACGAAAAGGGCATTTGGCTTCGCCATCTGGATTTCCCATGTTTTTCATACTGAATTGTATTTTATATTAAAGAATATTATTAATGTGAACTTATTAGTTCACGAATCTAATTATGGATCTATTTAAAATTGTTCTTGTAATTACTCTTACCAGTAGATAGGGGTACTTAGAATTATTATGAACACACGTACTTTATTTGATTTTAGTTTTAATACCGACTTTGGCAGTGAAATAATCTATTTTTTTTATAGTTCTAAATTTAGAATACCGTAGTTATGTGATTATTAGCACGTCTTTTATAAAAGTAAACTAAATAAAAAAGTATTGTGTTAAGGAAGTTTAAAATACTGTTAAAAGCAGTTAACACACCACTAATCTTAATCTAATCTTAAGGAATGTTTGAGGCTAAGGGATCTAGAATCTTCAGATCTAGCAATTGGGAATTAATGAATAATCGAGTTTGATAACGTAAATTACTTCTTTAAAGATAAATATTGATCCAGTCTTTTTATCGTTTTAGTAATGAATAGATGTATGGTTCTAAAAATAAAAAAAGATCTAAAAAGAAGTTTTAAACTCACTTTTTAGATCTTTAGATTTGTAATATTAGATATTACCTGAATATTAGATTTACTTAGATATTATATCCTCTGTATTTATTAAATGATGCCACGGTAATTCCATCTGTAAGCGATGCGGTGTAAGAACAGATCTTCATCAAGCTCTCGTAAACTGAATCTTCCTCCAATATCTGAAGCTTGGGAATAGATTGTAATACCAATTTATTAAAATTAGAGTCTACATATGCAGGTTCTGGTAATAGAGCTTTGGTGTAGGTGTCCAACAAATAAGAAAGCATTTTATAGCCAGCGATCTCTTTGTCTATAACCTCCTCACTCTGATAGATGTTCTCTACACTTATTTTTATGATGTCTTTAATTTGAGCTTCGTAGCTGCTCTTGTCAAATAAAGCTTCGTGAAATTCGCCTTTTAAGATGGCTTCTTCATTTGCTAAGAAAAGCTCTACCGCTTCTGTAATAAGTGTGTTTATAGCTAAGGCTCTCAAATAACTTAGTCTGTCTGCTGTTGAGGTTAGCGAATGGTATTTTGAGGTATTAATACTATTTCTCACTAAGTTGATAAGATATTCTAATGCAAATTCTTCATTGATCAAACCAAGGTTAATACCGTCTTCAAAATCTATGATGGTGTAGCAAATATCATCTGCAGCTTCTACCAAAAATGCCAGCGGATGTCTTGCAAAAGCAACGTTCTTATCATTTCTAACTTTTATAAGGCCTAACTCCTCTGCCACCTCTTCAAAAATGGCTTTTTCAGATTGAAAAACTCCAAATTTCTTATCGCCTATATTTTTTGTGGGTTTGTGCGGAAGGGATTCTTTTGGGTATTTTATAAAAGCACCTAAAGTTGCATAAGAAAGTCTTATCCCGCCTTGTATACCTGGTCTGGTTTCCGTTAATATGCGAAAGCCATTGGCGTTTCCTTCAAATTTTACCAGATCTTGATATTCTTCTGGAGAAAGTTGCTCTTTAAATCTGGCACCATTTCCTAAACTAAAATATTCTCCAATTGCTTTTTCTCCGGAATGACCAAAAGGTGGATTTCCTATATCATGAGCCAGGGCTGCTGCTGCTACAATAGCTCCGAAATCATTCATTTGATAGCCATGAATGGTTTTAAGATGTGGATGTTTTTCTAAGATCTTTTGCCCGGCTAATCTACCTAAAGACCTTCCAACCACAGATACTTCTAAACTATGAGTAAGTCTGGTATGTACAAAATCTGTTTTTGACAATGGTATTACCTGAGTTTTATCCTGTAAACTTCTAAAAGCTGAGGAAAAGATAATACGATCATAATCTACTTCAAAACCAAGTCTGGTTTCGTTCTGTTCTTTTCTAAGTCTCTTATTCTTATCTCCAAATCTTTTTAAAGAAAGGAGTTGTTCCCAATTCATCATAATGTATTGTTTGCGTTAGGGATTGAGCCATTTGTTTGAGCTCTCCCGAGGTTTTTCGGGAAGCGAGTGGCGAAAGCCCGACCCGTAGGGTAACGCCCTAAATCTGAATTCAAAAGTAATAAAAAAGGGAAGTAATGTGATACTTCCCTTTTATTTGTGTTAACTAATTAATTGTTGGAGTTATTATTTTTATTAAGAACCGCACATTAAGCAATCGTCTCCTTCTGCCTCTTTAGATTGTGCAATTAGAGCGCGCAATTCTTCTGGAGAAAGAGAACTGCCTTCTGTAGCTACTTTTACAGGTGCCGCTACAGACGGTGCTGCTGTTTCAGTAAAACTTTCTACAGCTACAGGTTCTTGTTTTTCTTCTTTTTTAAGGGTGAATTTTATAGCGTCTACAGCACTCTTGGTTCGTAAATAGTACATTCCAGTTTTTAACCCGCTCTTCCAAGCGTAAAAGTGCATAGAAGTAAGCTTGCTGAAATTAGCATTTTCCATGAACAGGTTAAGCGATTGCGACTGATCTATAAAATAACCGCGGTGTCTAGACATGTCTATTATGTCTTTCATACTCAATTCCCATACGGTTTTGTAAAGTTCTTTAAGATCTTGCGGAATAATGTCTATATCTTGAACAGATCCGTTGGCTCTCATGATAGCATCTTTTACATCTTCTGTCCATAAACCTCTAGATGAAAGGTCTTCCAAAAGATGTTTATTTACTACGATGAACTCACCAGAAAGTACACGTCTGGTATAAATGTTTGAAGTATAAGGTTCAAAAGCTTCGTTATTACCAAGAATTTGAGAGGTAGAGGCTGTTGGCATTGGCGCCATTAACAGTGAGTTTCTAACTCCGTTCTTAAGAACTTTTTCTCGAAGTTTCGCCCAATCCCAGCGTCCGCTAAGATCTTCATCTGTCATTCCCCAAAGATTGTACTGAAATTCTCCTTGGCTAATTGGTGAGCCTTCATATGTAGAATATGGACCTTCTTCTTTAGCTAATTCCATAGAAGCGGTTACAGATCCAAAATATAGCGTTTCAAAAATCTCCTGATTCAGTTTTTTTGCTTCATCGGAAGTAAAAGGCAATCTCAATTTAATAAAAGTATCGGCAAGGCCTTGAACTCCTAAGCCAACCGGACGGTGACGCATGTTAGAGTTTTCAGCTTCTTTAACCGGGTAATAGTTTCTATCAATAACTTTGTTCAAGTTCTTGATCACTCTTTTAGTGATCTTAAAAAGTTCTTTATGGTCAAACTCATTGTCTTTAATGAACATTGGTAAAGCGATAGAAGCCAGGTTACAAACAGCCACTTCATCTGGGCTGGTGTATTCCATGATCTCGGTACACAAGTTTGAAGAACGAATAGTTCCTAAATTCTTCTGATTCGATTTACGGTTTGCAGCATCTTTATAAAGCATATAAGGAGTTCCGGTCTCTATTTGAGATTCCAGGATTTTCTCCCAAAGCTCACGAGCTTTTACTGTTTTTCTGCCTTTTCCTTCACTTTCATATTTATGGTAAAGCGCTTCAAATTCATCGCCATGAATATCAAATAATCCAGGGCATTCATTTGGGCACATTAACGTCCAAGTTGTATCTTCTTCTACACGTTTCATAAATAGATCTGGGATCCACATGGCGTAAAAAAGATCGCGCGCTCGCATCTCTTCTTTTCCGTGATTTTTCTTTAAGTCTAGAAAATCGAAAATATCTGCATGCCATGGTTCAACATACATAGCAAAAGAACCTTTTCTTTTTCCACCTCCTTGGTCTACATAACGGGCGGTATCATTAAATACTCTAAGCATTGGTACAATTCCGTTAGAAGTACCGTTAGTTCCGGAAATATAAGATCCTGTTGCGCGAACGTTATGAATAGATAATCCGATACCTCCTGCTGCTTGAGAGATCTTAGCGGTTTGTTTTAAAGTGTCATATATTCCATCTATGCTATCATCTTTCATTGTAAGTAAAAAACAAGATGACATTTGTGGTTTTGGAGTACCAGAATTAAATAATGTTGGAGTAGCGTGTGTAAAATATTTCTTAGACATTAACTCATACGTTTCTATGGCAGCATCAATATCATTTAAATGAATACCTAAAGAAACACGCATAAGCATATGTTGCGGGCGTTCTGCGATCTTACCATTTAATTTGAGGAGGTAGGATCTTTCTAATGTTTTGAACCCGAAGTAATCATAATTAAAATCTCTGTTATAAATAATGGTTGAATCTAAAAGCTCTTGATTTTCTTTTATTACCTTATACACATCTTTCGCCAAAAGAGGTGCTTTTTTACCTGTTCTTGGGTTTACATATTCGTAAAGATCTGTCATTACCTCAGAAAATGTCTTCTTGGTATTTTTATGTAGGTTGGAAACAGAAATTCTTGCTGCTAAACGTGCATAATCCGGGTGAGAGGTAGTCATAGTGGCAGAAACTTCTGCTGCCAGATTATCTAATTCACTTGTTGTAACTCCGTCATATAAACCTTCTATTACGCGCATGGCAACCTTTAGAGGGTCTACCATTTCATTAAGGCCATAACACAATTTTCTAATTCTTGCAGTGATCTTATCGAACATTACGGGTTCTTTACGCCCGTCTCTTTTGTGTACATACATAGGTAATAAATTTTTAGGGATGCAAGAAGAATACTTCTTGCCACCAAGGTTTTAAAAAATGTCTGATCTAGAAGCAAGCGTGGGGGGACAAGCTTTAAATACTCAGAGTTAGAACTGATTTTATTAGAAACCGGGGAATTAGATTTAAGCTAATTTCCCGGTTTAGGTTGCCAATATTTAAAAATCGGCATCAAAGCTTATCTTATTAGTGTCTTTATCTTTATTCATCACGCCGGCTTTTTGATATTCTCCTACGCGTTTTTCAAAGAAGTTAGTTTTACCCTGAAGATTTATCATATCCATAAAATCGAAGGGATTAGCACTTCCATATTCTTTTTCACATTCAAATTCTACCAGTAATCTATCTGCTACAAATTCTAAATACTCGGTCATTAATTTGGAGTTCATTCCTATTAAACTTACCGGTAGGGATTCTGTAACAAATTCTCTTTCAATATTTAGAGCGTCTACGATGATCTCTCTAATTCTTTCTTTAGGTACTTTATTTACAAGATGATTGTTGTGTAAATGCACTGCAAAATCACAGTGTACACCTTCATCTCTAGAGATAAGCTCGTTAGAGAACGTAAGGCCAGGCATCAATCCACGTTTTTTCAACCAGAAGATAGAGCAAAATGCTCCAGAAAAGAAGATCCCTTCTACGGCAGCAAATGCTATAAGTCTTTCTGCAAAAGAATCAGATTCTATCCATTTTAAAGCCCAGGATGCTTTTTTCTTTATTGCCGGAAAAACTTCTAATGCCTGAAAAAGCTGATTTTTTTCAGTTTCATCTTTTACGTAGGTATCAATAAGAAGCGAATAGGTTTCAGAATGGATATTTTCCATCATGATCTGAAAGCCATAAAAGAATTTTGCTTCTGCATATTGCACTTCATTTACAAAGTTCTCTGCCAGATTTTCGTTCACAATTCCATCTGAGGCAGCAAAAAATGCCAAAATATGCTTTATGAAGTAACGCTCATCTTTAGTTAACTTATTATTCCAGTCTGAAAGATCTTGGTGAAGATCTATTTCTTCTGCGGTCCAAAAACTAGCTTCCATTTTTTTATACCAATCCCAAATATCATGGTGTTTTATCGGAAAGATTACAAATCTGTCTTTGTTCTCTTGTAAAATGGGTTCTAGTTGTGCCATAGGTTTGATATGTTTTTGGGTTAAAGAATTCCGTAGAAATCTCGTGCTAACAAATATTCAAAAATCTAATAGATATTGAAAGAATTATGAGCAAACGTTTTCAACAAAGTAATGAACATAGAGGCAAAATCCTCATCTTATAAAAATGTTAAAATATAAATATAATTATCAGAAAAACAGTTGTTTGTGAAGTTTTTACTAGGCTTGAGAGAAGATGTGTTAAAATGGGTTAAGCCCTTTAAAACTGCAGAATTCTATTAAAATTTCAGACTGTTGATAATTGATGATTTAAGCATGAGAAGCAACAATAATGATACTTTCTCATTCTTAGCTTAAAAGCGGAAATAGAATGAAGTTCTTAATATAAGGCTTTATTATTTCTGAAATATAGCAAATATGAACTCAGTTTGATTTGAGAATGGAAATTGCAATTTTAGCTTCAATTAATAAGATGATCTAAACTGAAACTAGACAGGATATTTCTTGGGGAATTAAATCTTTATACCTGCTAAAAAAATGTATGGTTTATTATTTAGAGATGGAGGCTGCTGTCTTCTCCAGTTCCATATACCAGTCTTCACCAAATTTTCTGATCAAGGCTTCTTTTACGAATTTATAAACTGGTACC
Source organism: Gillisia sp. Hel1_33_143 (assembly GCF_900104765.1). Lineage (GTDB taxonomy): Bacteria > Bacteroidota > Bacteroidia > Flavobacteriales > Flavobacteriaceae > Gillisia. The sequence continues at coordinate 760,860 of NZ_LT629737.1, read as the reverse complement.
TGAAGTTCTTTTCCTAGAGAACAAGCATCATCGCAAATATGCCAATGATGATAATTAACTGCTGAGAATTCAGAATAATCCTGAACTCTAACTGGGTATAAGTGACAGGAAACCGGTTTTTTCCAAGATACTTCTCCTTGGTTATAGGCTTCTTCTATCCCACAAAGAGCAGTAGATTTATCGAAGATCACATAGGCGCAATCTGCTCCATTTATAAGTGGAGTTTCAAGTTCTCCATCTTCTCCGGTAATTGAGGTGCCTTGAGCCTCAATAGCTGCAATTCCTTCTTTCCTTAAAAAAGGTTTTACCTTAGGATAGATCTCTTTTAGAATTCTTGCTTCCTCTTCATCTAGAGGTGCTCCGGCATCGCCATCTACACAGCAAGCGCCTTTACACGCAGAAAGGTTGCACACAAAATCCTTTTGGATTATCTCTTCAGAAACTATGGTTTTGCCTATTTGAAACATGGCGCAAAGATATTTATTTAAGCCGAACTACCTCAAACTTTTGGCCGCAATTTATCAAGCTCAAATTCAGTAAAAATTAGCTTCATATTCGTTTATTTTTAGTCTGATAAAGTGTAATTTTGCAGCCTTATTTTTAATAATGATTTTGATGAATATAGATTTTAGAGAAATAGCCACTGCTACCATGATTTTATTCGCTGTAATAGATATTATTGGAAGTATTCCTATTATTATAGATCTGAAGAAAAAAGCAGGGAAGATACAAAGTGAAAAGGCTTCTATAGTTGCCGGAATTCTGATGATCGTTTTTCTATTTTTAGGGAAACAGATCTTAAATTTGATTGGGATAGACGTAAACTCTTTTGCGGTTGCCGGTTCCTTAATTTTATTCTTTCTAGCTTTAGAAATGATACTCGGAATTACGCTTTACAAAGATGATGCTCCAGAAACTGCTGCCGTTGTGCCGTTAGCATTTCCTTTAATTGCAGGTGCCGGAACCATGACTTCCATACTATCTCTTAGAGCGGAATATGAAACTATTAATATTATTATAGCAATTATAGTTAACATCATATTTGTCTACCTGGTTTTAAAATCTTCTGGGAAGATCGAGCATTTCTTAGGAAAACAGGGAATCAATGTGATACGTAAGATTTTTGGTGTAATTTTGTTAGCAATTGCAGTAAAATTGTTTGCAGCAAATATTCAAAATCTGTTTGCGTAATAGATTTAATTGAGAATGAATAAGTTGTAACAGGCCTGAATTAGGCTTTTAAACTTATTACTAAAATGTTATTCAGATGAAAATTTTAATCTACATATTAATGGCAATGTCTTTAGCTGTCATTGCCTATAACTTTACAATTCTAGATTTTAATAATGTTTTGGAAGGCGATAGTACTATTGCTCTAATTGGAATCTTGGCCGCTAGTTGCGTTTTAGTCCTATTAGGTATTCTACTCACTTCTAAAGCTATTGAAAGAAAATCTAAATTATAGTAAGATTTTTTTTTCAACTATTACGGTTTGGAACTTCAAAAAGTTTAAATTCGAAAGCTTATTCTTTCTCTACTAACATGATAGATTTGTAAGAATACACTTACACTGCTTAATTTTATTTAGTTTGATTTTATCAAATCTTAGATAATTGGATGACATCGCGCGGTTGTTGGTTTAAACGGATTTACCTCAAGATTTATTAGACGTTCAATATTATCATTAACAATTTTAAAATGCTAAGTGTAGCTTATCTCCTTAGGTTGGTGCAATTTAAAGTATGCGCCCTTATAGATTGTTATTTTTACGTTTTTCAGTTCTTATTCGCTGCGCTTAAAATGCCTGTTCGTTTCAAGAAAATACATATATTTTTGAAATTAATGAACTAAGATTTGGTGATTTTGCTATAAGTGAAGGAGTTAAAATTGCAGAATAAATCTTTAAGGATTAGAACTCTAAGCAATTGATTTTTAAAATTTTGGAATCTATTTGATGAAAAGGGATTTTATTTTAGAGATCTCTATATCTATTAAAATAACATGAAATAAGTGATGACAGTTACCGGAAGTGAAGCGATCATTAAAATTATAAACACGCGGTGGATCTTTCTATAAATAAGGGCTCTTTTTAATTGCCTTTTGAATTGATGATCTCCAGAAGAATGAATTTGCTCTTCAATAGCTTTTAAAGAGACATTAGAGGAATCTACGAGGATTTCTTTCTGTAAAAATAACAATGCACTATTATCTAATAGTCTGAAGCTCACGGCTATTATGTAAAAAAATAGCGGTGAAAGCAATAGAAAAATAGCCGTATAGTCATTATAAGCGTCCATTATCACGAATATATTAATTTGACTGCGATAATTCTATCACTTTTTGGATAATTCGGTCATCTATATTAATTATCCGTTGAAATTCATTAGTGCTAAATAACTGCTCTGCCATTACGGCTTCTAAATAGGTCTTTAAAATAGGAAGGTTATTCTTGATATCTAAAGGTATATTTTCATCTTTCGTAAACTTGAAAAAATTAGATATTGTTTTATCTGTAATCATTTCTCGGTCCTTAAATTCTTCCCAGGTTAACTTGTTGTAAAAGCTTCTATCTCTTTCTAATTCCTGAAAAATGAACTTACTGAAGAGTCCCGAAGATCTTAGAAGAAAGGACAGGGCTTCTTTCTCAGAATTTGTATCCTTAGGAATAAAAATATCCGGAATAATACCTCCTCCACCATAAACTATCTTACCTGCAGGTGTGGTATATTTTAAAGAATCTGTTACATGTATGCTATCTGCATGCGCAAGTTCACCGTTTTTGTATCTACGGATGTAATCATTAAAGTAAGCTTCATTGCCTAAATTATAAGGTTTCTGAATAGATCTACCGGTAGGGGTGTAGTAACGAGCTATCGTAAGTCTAACAGCGCTTCCATCGCCCAAAGCCATTTCTCGTTGAACAAGACCTTTTCCATAAGAGCGTCTACCTATAATAGTTCCTCGATCATTATCTTGAAATGCACCGGCGACGATCTCACTGGCAGAAGCAGAATTTTCATTGATAAGAACGTATAGAGGTTTATCTTCATAATTCCCCTTATTTTTAGCAAAGGTTTTTTCTATAGCGCCAGATTTGTTCTTGGTAAATAAGATTAGGTTTCCGTCTTTTAAAAATTCATCTACAATATTTACCGCTTCAGATAGATAACCTCCAGGATTATCTCTAAGATCTATGGCTATTTCTTTTGCGCCTAAAGTTCTTAAGTGTGAAAGGCTCTCTTTAAATTCCTGATAGGTAGTTTCTGAAAATCGATTAACCTTTATATATCCCAATTTATCGGTTAGCATATAGGCAGCATCAATACTTTTAATGGGAACTCTAGATCGTTCCAATTCAAAATTCAGCAATTTATCAACGCCTTTTCTGTAAACCTTCAATTTAACCTTAGAGTTCTCTTCCCCCTTTAGTTGTGCTATTATGGAATCTGTACCTAGATCTCTATTAAATAATTTTTGATCATTAGCATATAAGATCCTATCTCCGCCTTTAATCCCTATTTTTTCGCTAGGTCCTCCTTTCATAGGCTGAATAACTACAATGGTATCTTCCACTTGATAAAAGCTCACTCCAATTCCTACAAAATCGCCATTCATATTCTCGGTAACGCTGGCATATTCCTTTTTGGGAATGTAAACAGAATGTGGATCTAGATTTTCGAGAATTTTATTTACAGTAACGTCTACAATGCTATCCGTATTAACCTCATCTACATATTCATATTCAATATAATCTATAAGCCTGTTCAGCTTTTCTTTTTTGCTATTAGAACTAAATAACACCTGCTCTTGAGTAAAATTGAGCTGTGACCCCAAGATCAATCCTGCGGCACACGCTAAACCTAATAAAAAAGGCAGGTATATTTTATTTTTACTCTTCAATCTTCAAGTTCTGTTATTTGAATAATTTCTATGCCTGCTTTTTCCAAGAATTCTATCCCGGAATTGTCTTTATAGCCTTCTTTATAGACCAACCTCTTTATTCCTGCCTGGTGAATAAGTTTACTACATTCTTTGCATGGTGATAGGGTAATATACAAAGTAGCGCCCTCACAGGACTGTGTAGAAGAAGCAACCTTTAAAATAGCATTTGCTTCGGCATGAAGTACGTACCATTTGGTATAACCCTCATCATCTTCGCAATAATTTTCAAAACCTGTTGGAGTACCATTATAGCCATCAGAAATGATCATCCTATCTTTCACAATAAGTGCGCCAACCTGCTTCCTTTTGCAATGAGATAATGCACCCCATTCTCTTGCTATTCTAAGATACGCTTTATCATATCTTTGTTGTTTCTCATTTCTCATAGTTGAAAGCAATATCTTGTATTTAACTTACCACAGCTGCATTAAGGTTTCTTGTAAGATGGGTAGCAGTATACCAATTACAATAGCAGAAATAACTAAGATCCAATCTCTGCGATTCACTTTTAAAACTTTCAAAAAGATAAACGTGAAGACCAATACAGAAAGTACTACTATAATTTGAGCAGCTTCTATTCCTAAAGTAAATTCTAGAAGCAATAAAAACTTATTCTCCATTCCTGAAGCTATCATCTTAAAATAGGTAGAAAACCCTAATCCATGAATTATTCCAAAAAAAACGGTGGTGATATAAAGTAAAAGAGCATTTTTATTCTCTTTCTTTTTAGCAGTAAAAAGATTAAATAGTGCCGTAATTAATATAGAAATTGCAATGAGCGCTTCAACATATTTGGTGTCTACATTTACAATTCCGTAGGCAGAAAGCATTAAAGAAATAGTGTGTCCTAACGTAAAAGTAGAGGCTAAGTAGAGCACTTTTTTCCAACTGGAAAATGAATAGGATATAACAAGTGCAATTAAGAAAAGAATATGATCATAAGCTTGCCAATCTAACACGTGTTCAAGGCCTAACTTAAAATATAACCAGAAATCAGACATATTTTATAAAGATAAAGTTCGAAAGTACGACTTCTTAGAATATTGGCAAAGGGAGCAGAAGTTCAAATTTCAGCAATTATAGAACCCTATACTTATATATCTTTCTGATTAAATCTTGCATTGGGATTAACAGATCTTTCTCTACTTAATTAGTTCTCACAGCTTTCCAAGATTTTTTACCAATGTTCACCAAACCTAGCATCAGAATTCCAGCTATAAGTCCAAGAAAGAATTCTACAACTATTGCCGGAATGTTCTCAAATAGGCCATGTAGGAAATCAACGTTATGCGAGAATATTCCGCCTGAAACGAGTAATAAAGCTATGGTACCAATTACAGATAAACTTTTGATCACCTTTGGTAAAGCAGCTACTAGAAACCTACCAAGTTTGTCTGAAAAGCTATCATCTCTATCATTCATATTAATAAGTTTGGCTCCAAATTCATCCATGCGTACTATAAGAGCTACTATTCCATAAACTCCCACCGTAGCAATTAAGGCAATAATGGTTACTACTATTATTTGTGAAACTATAGGTTCTGTACTAACCGTACCTAGAGCAATAATTATAATTTCTACAGAAAGGATAAAATCTGTTAGAACGGCAGATTTAATTTTGTCTTTCTCTCTAGCTAAAACCTCTTCCTCAGAAAGTTCTTCTAAAACCGGTTTTTCTGTTGCATGAGCATGTGGAAATATATATTCATAGATCTTCTCTGCCCCCTCATAAGCAAGATACAATCCACCTATAATTAAAATAATTGTTATGGCTACAGGCACAAATGCACTTAGTAGAAATGCAATGGGTAGAATTATTATTTTATTTAATAAAGATCCTTTGGTAATTGCCCAAAGCACAGGAATTTCTCTGGAAGACATAAAGCCAGATGCTTTCTCTGCATTCACAGCTAGATCATCCCCTAATATCCCTGCGGTTTTTTTACCTGCCACCTTTGTCATAACAGAAACATCATCCATTAAAGCAGCAATATCATCTAACAATGCAAAAAATCCAGAGGCCATATTTATTTAATTAAAATTAATGAGCCGTAAGTTCTATCTTTTATATGAATTGTGAAAAAATTTATCTGTTTGTTAGCATTTGAAAGACTTTATATATGATTCCATTAAATCGATGTAAAGTTCAATCTATAAATTTTAGCTTTTCATTATATTACCAACTCTATACGTTCGAATTTTACTTTTAATTTATACCCATGAAAAATTTTCTTCTAGGAATAATATTTCTATTTACCTACACTGCATTTTCTCAAGTTAGTAATTACCAAAAAGAATGGCAGGAAATTGATGATCTTGAAATAGAAGGAAAAGTCTCTACAGCAAATGAGCGTACCAAAACTTTAATTGAAAATACATTTCAAAAAGGAGACCTAATAGATTATATCAAAGCGAAGGTATATCATTACAGGCTTTACCAGATCAATCATGAAAATTCTGAGCAGTACATTTTAGACGATTTAAATGTTGCTATAAATAAGATCCCTTCTCCTTATAAAAATATTCTAAGAAATTATAAAGCAATATATCTCTCAAAATTTTATAAGCTTAACCGTTGGAAGTTTAAAGATAGGAGCCAGGTATTAGATACAGCCCAAAGAAACCTTGCTACTTGGTCTCTGCCGATTCTTTTGGATAGTATTAAAATCACATTTAAGAAATCTCTGGAAAATCAAGAGCTTCTATTTAACACTTCCAATGCTGATATTTCTGAGATTCTATCCAGAGATTCCTTCAACGCAAGGTACAAGCCAAGCCTATACGATGTTCTTTCTACCAATGTTTTAGATTTCTTTGAAGATTCAACTTTTTTTATAACTGAATTCGGGGACGAAAAATTCAGCTTTTCTGAAGATCAATTATTTTCTGTTACTCCAAAATTTTATGAACAAGTAATTAATGATGTAAGTTCTTCTGCTTTGGAAAGAATAAAAATATATCAGCAACTAGAAAAAAATCACGCTGAGAGAAATGAGGTAAAGTCACTTATCTTTTGGAAGTTAGAGCGTTTAAAATTCTCAAAAGAACTGTTAGCCACAGATGTCGCTAATAAACTATTTTTTGATGCATTAGAAGCACTATCAAAAGATCATACCAATAAAAGAGCTCAAGCTATGATCCTTTATGAAATGGCTAATTATTATTATGAACAAGCTGAAGAAAGAGGAACTGATGAGAAACTCAAAAACCCTGATTTTTTGAAAAAAGCCATTGCGTTATTGGATATAATAGCCTCAGAATATGCTACAACTCCCACCATTCAGAACGCAACTAAGTTAAGGGCTCATATTACTAAACCTTATTTTAAAACTGAAATTCAACAATTTTTACCCTCAGAACAATCTGGTCGAGCTTTAATTACCTACAAGAATATAGACACTTTATATTATAAGACATTTCCAGTAGTGTCTAATTTTTTTGAAGATATAAACTATAAGGATAGAGATAATTTTGTGAAAAAGGCTGCTTCAAAATTCAGCGATAGTTTACAGGTTATACTTCCAGAGCCGGATGATTACCGCACTCATACTACAGAGGTGATTCTTAAAGCAAAACCTTTGGGCAATTATATGGTGTTTTTTTATTCACCTGATGGCGCTCTTAACTATGGGATGTACCAAGTTACAGATCTTGCAGTTTCTAGTACTGTATTTAATTTACATACCGTTTTTAATGTTTCTAATAGAAAAACGGGTAAAGCACTAAAAAATGTTCAGTTAAATATTAATTCTGATAATGGGGATAATGAAATTAAAAAATATACAGATTCTAATGGCGAAGTAACAGTTGCCAATGTTAGCTCATATTATGATAGGAGCAGAAACTACTACATCAAAGGAAAAGATACTCTGATAAGTTATTTGAATAGAGCTACGATTAACAATAACAAAGAAGCTACAGAACCAATAAACGCTAAGACCATCTTCTTTCTAGATAGAGCAATTTATAGGCCGGGGCAGAAAGTATATTTTAAAGGGGTGTTGCTACAAAACAAGGACAATATAACCTCTGTGGTTGCTAATGAATTTATAGAAATTTATGTAGATGATCCAAATAGAAATGAGATCCTAGAACTAAGATTTAAAACCAATGAGTTTGGATCTTTTACAGGAAGTTTTGATCTGCCAAAATCTGGTATTACTGGAGAATTTAAGATCTATGCAGAAGAAGATACAGCGTCTAATACTGAATTTTGGAATGAGATTTATAATAAAGGCAATTTTCAATATTCATCTAAATTCTTTAGTGTAGAAGAATATAAAAGGCCAACGTTTGAAGTAGCTTTTGATACTATTAATAAAAGTTTTAAACTTCAAGATAGTGTTAAAATGTCTGGTAGTGCAAAGTCTTACATGGGTGCTGCTATAACCAATGCTATGGTTAAATATGAAGTTACAAGAGAGGAAATGATTGCGTCTTGGTGGAGATATTCCTACTCCAATCCTGTAATTATTAAAACAGATTCTGTTCTAACACGAGATACCGGAGATTTTGAAATTAATTTTATTGCTGAAGCAAAAAAGGAAGGAGTTACCAACCCCTTTCAGATATATAGATATTCAGTCAAGGCAAATGTTACAGATATAACTGGAGAAACCAGAACCGCTACAAAAACGGTTAAAATTGGTAATAAGAATCTAATTTTGAGTTTAGATGTTCAGAAATCCCTTGATTTAGGAGATACCCTTCAAATGTCTTTTTCATCTAAAAATCTTAATGATTCAAAGGTTCCGGTATCTGGAGAACTAAGGATCTACCAATTAGAAACGCCAGAAAAAAATTATAAAGCGAGGTGGTGGGAAGCTCCGGAATTTAATTTAATTACAGAAGAGGAGTTTAGCACACATTTTCCAAATGAACCTTACTTAAACAAGTTGCCTCCAGAGCAATGGCCAAAAACTAGCATGGTTTATCAATCTAGTTTTGAGTCTGATGGAGAATTTGAAGATAAGCTTCAAATAGCTAAAGGTTGGAAAGAAGGTAGTTATCTTATTGAAGTAGATGCCAAGAGCTTAAATAGCGAAGGGGTTTCTAAAGCCATTTTTAATATTAACAATCCAGAGAGCAACTATTTGAATAATGGCCAGATTCTCGAGGTGACTATTGTCAATAGAGAAAATATAAAAACTGATGGTTATGCGGAAATCAAAATTAAGACACCTTATAAAGATCTTCATTTAAAGGTAGATGCTTACAGCAATAAAAATGCTGTTATAAGAAAAGATTTAATTATGGTTGATGGCACAAAAACCATAAAGATACCTGTTAAGAACTTAGAAGAAGCAGCGTTTAAATTGGTGGTAAGTGGAATTCGTGACAATAGAGTAATTGAATTTCAAGAAATAATAAATTTTAAAGCTGACGAAAAGGCTCTTTTAATAGAGGCTAATACCTTTAGAAATAAAATTCAACCCGGGATAGAAGAAAAATGGAGCTTTACTATAAAAGATAGTGATAATAAGATTCCAGATGCAGAGGTGCTGGCATCTATGTATGATGCTTCTTTAGATCTTTTTAAATCTAGTAGGTGGAATACCACCACAGATCTAGAGTCTGATTATGGCAATTATCCATATTTCAGGTCTTCGTATATGGTTAATACCATGAACCTTTACGCAAACCATAATCCTTCTTGGGGGTATAGACCAACGGAGCTTTATTTTAATCAGCTAAGAACATTCGGATTTAGCTTTGGAAGTAAAAATAATTGGTTTTACAAGAACTATTTACAAGCTAAAAAAGCCGAAAGTGGCTTAGTTTTAAAGGGTAACGTGAGAGGGAAAATAATTGATGAAAAAGGATTGGTATTACCCGGAGTTAATGTTTTAATTAATAATAGTACCACTGGAACTCAGAGTAATCTTCAAGGAGAGTTCGCATTAGACGCGAAGGTTGGAGATGTTCTTAAATTTTCATTCATAGGAATGAAATCGGAGGAATATATTGTCATGAACGAATCTGAATTTGTTTTGGTTCTACAGAATGATAATACTCAATTGAACGAGGTAGTTCCAGCTCCACAAGCAGAGACATCAGCAGGAGGTTCAGAATTGAATGCAGAGATGATGCTACAAGGCAAAGTTGCGGGAGTAGAGGTATTAAATGAAGTTATATCTATACGGGGGAGTTCTACTTTAAATAATGCTAAAACTCCGCTATTTGTAGTAGATGGTAAGCTAGTTACCACGTACGATCTTGATTCTAAAGATATAATTAATGTGGAGGTTTTAACTGGAATGGAGGCAATTAGCCTATATGGTACAAGTGCATCTAGTGGGGTGGTTATAATTACTACCAAAGCTGGAGTAGCAGACCTTCAAAAAGTAGAAGCAAGAAAAGATCTGGATGAAACAGCCTTTTTCCTTCCTCAGTTAAAATTGAATGAAAATGGTATGCTCGAATTCAGTTTTACAAGTCCTGAAGCTCTTACTCGCTGGAAATTGAGATTATTAGCGCATACAAAAAACTGGAATGTTGGAAGCTTACAAAAAACAATAATTACTCAGAAAGAATTTAGCGTTGTACCTAATGCGCCTCGCTTTTTAAGAGAAGGAGATACCATCATTTTTAAGGCGAAAATCAGTAACCTTTCTAAAGGAACCTTAACAGGAAATGCTATTTTAAAATTATTTGATGCGGTTACTATGCAGCCTATAGATAATGCGATGAATAATTCTGAGAGTCTCAGGGCTTTTAAAATGAATTCTTCAAAAAGCGAAGTGATTTCATGGAAATTGGTGGTGCCAGATACAGTTGGTGCTGTAACCTATAGAATTTTGGCAAAAGCCGGAAATTTTACGGATGGAGAAGAAAATCTGCTGCCAGTTCTAAAAAATAGAATGCTGGTAAAAGAAAGTATTCCATTTTTTGTTCGGGCAGGAAAAACGGAAGAGTACGTTTTTAAAAATCTAAAAGAGCAGCACTCATCAACATTAAGAAATCATAAATTCACTATCGAATACTCTTCCAATCCTGCGTGGTATGCTATACAAAGTTTACCTTATTTAATGAATAATGAATATGAAAGTTCTGAACAGATCTTTGCCAAGATCTTTGCAAATTCTGTTGGAAATCATATCCTCAATTCTCAACCTAAAATTGCGGCTGTATTTAATGAATGGAAAAAAGATAGTTCTTTAGTAAGCAATCTGGAAAAGAATGAAGACCTAAGATCTATACTCTTGCAAGAAACCCCTTGGGTTATAGATGCAGAATCTGAAACTGCCAGAAAGAAGAGAGTTGCAGAATTATTTGATATCCAAAAGATAAATCTAGAATTAGAATCTGCTCTTGCCAAACTTGTACAATTGCAAAATCCTTCTGGAGCATTTCCTTGGTTTTATGGCGGAAGAGATAATTTTTATATAACTCGAATTATTTTAACAGGGTTTGGTAAACTTGAAAAGCTTGGAGTTGCTTTAGATTCAAAAAGTTTTATAAACAATGCGATTGTATACTTAGATAAGGAGTTTTTAAGAATAGAAAAGTTAGATACTTATTATAGAAAAAAAGATGATTTCTATAAAAGTAATTATGCTTTGTCTTACTTGTACGCAAGAATTTATCATCTTAAAAAGCATCCATTACCTAAAAAACATCAAGAGTTAGTAAACAAAATTATCAAATTTCAAAAGGAGGAATGGTTACAAAAATCATTGCATGATAAAGGAACCTTATCATTGGTGTTAAATGCATTTGGAGAAGAAGAAGCAGCAAAAAAGATCCTTAAGTCTTTAAAGGAATCTGCAGTTCGCTCTCAGGATAATGGAATGTATTGGAAAGAAAATCAATCTTCTTGGTCTTACAGCAGAACATCGGTAGAAACACAAGCTATGCTTATAGAAGCTTTTAGTGACGTGCTTAATGATGAAGAGGCTGTAGAAGAAATGAAGATTAGGCTTTTGCAAAATTAAGCGAACCACCCATTGGAATACATCAAAATCTACTACGGCAGCTTGTTATGCTCTTTTAATGAAAGGGAAAGATTGGCTAAGTATTTCAGATAATACTGTTATTAAAGTAGGGAACAAAATGATTAAACCCGAAAAATTAGAAGAAACTAATAAGGAAGCAGGTACCGGATATCTAAAAATAAATTGGAGCGCGAAGGAGGTATCTAAAGATCTTGGAGATATTCAAATTGAAAATAATAATACTACTGCCGGTTATGGCGGTGCCTATTGGCAATATTTTGAAGATCTGGATAAAATAAAGGATGATTCTGAAAGTCCGTTAAGCTTAGAGAAGGAACTTTATCTGAATCTACCAGATAATAAGTTAAGGAAAATAACATCTAATACTCCTATTAAAACTGGAGATCTGGTAACAGTAAGATTAGTTGTAAGAAGTGAAGCAGCTATGGATTTTGTGCATCTAAAAGATATGCGTGCAAGCGGATTTGAACCTACTGATGTGTTAAGCGAATATAAATATCAGGATAGTACAGGATATTTTCAAAGCACACGAGATGCTGCCACTCACTTTTTCTTTGACTCCTTAAAGAAAGGTGTTTACGTATTAGAATATACAGTTAGAGCTAATAATGCCGGAAGATTTTCTAATGGGATCACGCTTTTAGAAAGTATGTATGCTCCAGAATTTTCTGCTCATACTAAAGGGATTCGAGTAGAGATCAAAAATTAGTATTATAGTTTTAGAATACATTAAAAGCCTGTTTTTACAGGCTTTTAATGTATAATTATTTCTCTCAAATAAATATTATGAAGGATCCTCTTTATAGATTTTATGTTTGGGAATTGGTATTATAATTCCTTCTCTATCTAATTCCTTTTTAACTGCTTCTAGTTGCTCCCAGTATGCCGGCCAAAATTCTATAGATTCTACCCAGCATCTAGCTTTTATTTTCATTTGATATTCACCAATCTCATTTAGCCAGACATCTACCGGTAAATGAGTTGCTAATTTTGGATGAGTGTTCATGCCATTAGTAACAACTCTTCGTATCTCATCCATATCTGTATCAAAAGAGAATTTTAGATCTAGGTCTATTCTTCTATATTTCTCCATAGTGCGGTTATCTACGTCGCTGTTGGACACATTCCCATTAGGCATTGTAATTATTCTGCCATCAAAAGTCTTTATTCGAGTGTATAGTATATCAATTTGTTCTACAAACCCCAGATTGTCGTTTACATTAATTAGGTCCCCGATCTTAAATGGTTTAAAGACCAAAATAAGCACCCCTCCTGCAAAGTTCGATAAACTTCCTTGTAAAGCTAATCCAATTGCAATCCCGGCAGCTCCAAAAACTGCAATAAAGGAAGTTGTTTTTATTCCTAAGATAGAACCAACTACAAAGAAAAGAAAGCCATAAAGTAGAAATACACTAAGACTTTCCAAAAAAGTTTTAAGCGAAAGTTCTACCCTAGATTTTCTAAGAGTTCCTTTTAATATTCTCATCAAGATCTTTATCAGGAATATTCCGAAAATAAGGATCACTAGAGCGTAAATAAGTTCTGGCCCAATTTCTAATAAAAATTCTAGTAACTGCGATTTTAGTTTTACCCAAAAGTTTTTATCCATGTTAAAATATTATTTAAATGGCTAATATACAGAAGCACAAAAGAAGTTGATATATTATAGAGAGATTTGGCTGATGTAAGTGTCTAATAATGAGACGTGATTGCGTATTTGGTTTTTTAAAAAACAGTAATTAGGAAGCATTATTAAAATAAAATAGAGTAGCTTTAAGTGCTCAAATTCAGGAACTTATATTTTTTATTCTTAGCTAAAGGTCTTAAATAAGTCATTTTAATTATAGAGAATGAAAATTTCTAGTCAATTTTTCCTGATTTTAATACTTCTGTTTGGCTGTAAAGCTATAGAAACTAATGATGCTGTATTAGAGGAAGCCAAGAGCTTCAAGAATTTTAGAGGTTTTGAACCTGTAGATCCTACAGAATTTAATGATGATATCTTAATTGTTCAGGATGGATTAATTGCCAGTAAAGATCTTAAACTATTAAATGCTGAAGAAACTCTGGGTTTTTTAAACAATGAGACGGTTTTGGTCTCAATAGGGCAATTGACATCCGAAGGTAAGATAGCCTATATCCCTTTTGCTATATCCAAAAAGAACACCAGCTATAAGGTGACTATGGATTATATGAAATATGCAACGCTAGGCCAGCGAGATGAAAGAAACAATTTTATTGGTTATAAGCGGGTAGGGGTTGGATTACGACTTATTTCATTAATTACCACCGCAGAGGCAGGAATTAACATAAGTGACCTGTATTCGATTGGACTCGCTGCTAAAGCCGGGAAATTGAGCGGAACTTTAATGATTGAGGTAATTGGAATAAAATCTAAAGATGTAACTACATTATTGCCATTGCCATCAGAAATAAACCAAACCACCATCCAAAATGCAATGCAGGCTTTGGCAACCATAAAATCTAAAATTTATGATGCCGATACAAAATTATATCCGCAGGTAATGGCCATTAAAGTAGATATAGGTGCGCGAAATCAAAAGATAGCAACAGTGAGTGCTAATAATAATACGCCCATTGTATCTGCAGGAATGAGCATGTCTTTAGATGATGATAAAGTTGAAGATTTAGATGATAATAGTATCAAACTTCAATTCCAGAACAATACTATTGGTACCGGCTCTAAAGAAATGAAGGCTGCAACATTAGAACGAAAAGCTTTATATTCTTTATTAGATAAAAATGTAGAAGGAGCACTTAGAAACTTGGAAGAATGTGAACAAGTTTTACCGGGTTATCACAGTGTTTATGAGGTAATGATTCTTCTTAAAAAAAATCGTGTTGCGCTACTAGATAAGGAAGACTCATTATGGCAAGAAGTTTACAGACAATTGTTAAATAATTTCTCATGGAGAATACCGGAATCAATTAAAAAAAAGCTTAGAGATTCTACTAATTAAAATTCTTCTATATGGATTCTTTTGTCTAATCTTTATTTTTATAGATAGCATTTCAGTTTGTGTTAATAAAAGATCCCGACATGTTATTATCGGGATCTCTATTGAATTTAGTATTAATTGTAAGTATTAAGCTGGGATCATTTTAGCTTTATCTTCTCTATCCCAGTTTCTATGGTCTGCAATAGCTTTAATGAAAGCTGAAGGTTTTTTATTGATAAATACAGCAGCATCTTCTTTAAAGTCTTTACCAAAAGTATCATCAAATAGATCTTCTCCTTCTCCATCCATCGCTATAGCTTTACAATGTTTTAAAGTCTCATTGATGAATTTCTTTGCCTTGGCATTTTCTTTTAAAGCCTTAATGCTTTTTGAACCACCGGGAATATATATAGCATCAAAAGCAACACTTTCTGTAGTCATAAGTGCAGCATCTACCTTATGTGTTTTGCTATCTGATCCTTTTACCGTTCCACCATGAGTAGCCACTATATTTACAACAGCATTTTCTTTTTCTAAGGCCTGTTTCATGATAGTAACATGATCTGCATTAAATCCATCACTTACTAAAAAAGCGATCTTTCTAGTAGCAATAGTATCTGTTTTAATATGCGTTTGGCTTAGAGCTTCAGATTTATCTAGATAATCCTTTCTTTTTTGAGGCTCATTTTTAGTGCCATCATCATCTGCTCCAATAGCTTGGTTTATTGGTTTTTCAACACTAGAAGGAACCTTTAATCCTAAATTATCTGCAACCTGTTTAGCAAGATCTTTATCTATCTTATCAATGAGGTATAACATACGCTCCTTAATATAGTCTTGGGTACATTTTCCAAGTTCAAAAGAGTAAGCGTCTACAATGTGATTTTGTTCCCAATCTTTTAAACTTCTATAGAAAATTCCCGGTTGTGAATAATGATCGCTAAAGCTCTCGCTTCTTGCTCTTACTTTATTAGCATCTATTCGCTCTTCATAACTTGTGAATCCACCTTCAGCCATTTTTGCTAAATGAGGACAACCACCGCTCATAGAATTTGGGAAGTAAGCGGTATTCCCTTTATTAACCGTCATTCTCATGTGCCCGTCTCTCTGGTTATTATGTACCGGATTAATAGGTCTATTAATAGGGATTTCATGAAAGTTCGGACTTCCTAATCTAGAAAGCTGAGTATCTGTGTAAGAGAATAATCTTCCTTGTAGTAATGGATCATTACTAAAATCTATTCCTGGAACTATATGTCCTGGGTGAAAAGCGATCTGTTCTGTTTCGGCAAAGAAATTATCTGGATTTCTGTTAAGAGTCATTTTACCAATTCGCTGTACCGGTACCATCTCTTCAGGAATAAGCTTTGTAGGATCTAAAAGATCAAAATCAAACTTATGCTCATCTTCTTCAGGAACTATTTGAAGACCGAGTTCCCATTCTGGAAACTGACCAGAATCTATAGCATCCCATAGATCGCGACGATGAAAATCGCTATCTGCTCCATGAAGCTTAACCGCCTCATCCCAGGTTACAGATTTTACCCCTAATAATGGTTTCCAATGAAATTTTACGAAGTGAGATTTCCCTTCTTTATTTATCAATCTAAAAGTATGGATTCCGAAACCTTCCATCATTCGTAAACTTCTAGGAATGGCACGGTCGCTCATTGCCCAAATATGGTTATGAAGCGTCTCTGGCGTACGAGAAACAAAATCATAAAAAGTATCGTGAGCAGAAGCTGCCTGAGGAATTTCTCTATGTGGCTCTGGTTTAACAGCATGAATTAGATCTGGAAACTTCATAGCATCCTGAATAAAAAAGATAGGCATATTGTTTCCTACCAGATCAAAAATTCCCTCTTCAGTATAAAATTTTACAGCAAAACCTCTAACATCTCTGGCCATATCTGCAGATCCCTTAGATCCTGCCACGGTAGAGAATCTGGTAAACACAGGGGTTCTCCTATTAGTATCTGTAAAAATTCCGGCTTTGGTATATTTCTCCTGACTTTTATATAGTTCAAAATAACCATGAGCTCCGCTTCCTCTTGCATGCACAATGCGTTCTGGAATTCTTTCATGATCAAAATGAGTGATCTTTTCTCTTAAAATAAAGTCTTCTAATAGTGTTGCACCACGCTCACCGGCTTTCAAGGAATTATTGGTATTATTAACCTTAAGTCCTTGATTGGTAGTCATAGTTGTGCCCTTTGGATCTGAAACATTTTGCTGCATCTCCTCCTTCTTTGCATTATTTTTTTCTTCCTTCATTTCTGTGGTTTTTGCTTTCTTAAAATTAGAATTAACCTTCTAGTGTCGATTATAAAGGATTGTTAAACAATAGTCAAAGCTTTCTTAAATTATAGTGCAACAGATGGTGATAACGCATCTGAATATTTCTTACCAGCTTAATAATCTGAAGATTATAGTTAAGGAGATTGAAAAAATCATATAAAAGAGATGTTGCCTATAAATGTCTATAATGTTAAAAAAGCGAGAAATGATCGAAGAATTTTTAAATCAACCATTTTTCGGCGTGAATTTTGAAAGATCGTCATCAGAATTAATAATAAGGCTTCAGTTACCCTACTTTCTGAATTTTAACTTAAACCATACTTCTTGTATGGATTGCCGTAAGGAAATTAAAAGTTATGATAGTATTTTCGGAAAGATATAGTACCCCATCAAATTTTATAATTGAGTGTCGGATTTCTGCAAATACCACGTATTCTCTTATAGCTGGTAGCGAGTGGAAACGGTACTTGATTTATAATTTTTAAAATTCTGAAAATGAGATATCTTCTTCTTATTAGTATAGAAATTTTCTGGAAAATGGTACCCGAACCTAAGAGGCCTAAATGTTTATATAAGACTACCTGTTCTCGTAAAATTTATACTGTTACTAAAGATCACGGTTTTATTGAAGGTCTAAAGATCGCGCTGTACAGGTTTAAAACCTGTAGACCTGGATATTCTCTTTTTGAAAACCCGGTAACAGGTAAGAAGCAAATGTTACTGGCAGACAATAGTATTTTGCCAGAAGAATTAATTGCAGAAAGGTATTTAAAGAAACAGTTTGAATAAATATAAAAGACTCCTCTAACCATGTTTAGAGAAGTCTTTTCAGAATTTAATCGGGTATTAATAGTTTTCTTTTATATAGTAAATTTAGGATGCTTTTTGGAATGTGTTTTTTCCTGTATAGTTCCAGTAGATATGTATCAATTGAAATCCAATTTTAGCAGAATCCTTCATAGAAAGTTTAGATCCGTCTGCGTGTATCCATCTTTTTAATGGTTGCTCACATATAATATCTCTGGCTTTTTCTTTACCAAAATGATGCTTCATTCTCATAAATATTTCAACATCAAATAGCCACTTTGTAAGGAAAGGTTTATTAAAAGCAATCGGGATCAATTCTTTTCTCATGATCTTTGCTCCACATTGAGTATCTCTAAAAGACATTCCTAGAATGTTGCAAATAATAAGATTAATGGTCATACTAATTAGCTTTCTTGCACTTTCTTTAGTGATATTTGCTCCCATTCTACTTATTCTAGAACCATTTACAATTTGAAAATCTGTGGTAGAAATTGTTTTTACCAGATCATCAAAATCTGTAAGGTCTGTAGAAAGATCTGCATCTAAAAAGCCTAGATAATCTAGATCATCATATTGTGCCATATGCAAAAGCCCTTGTCTTACAGCCTCTGCTTTTCCTCCATTTTTCTCACAATCATAGATACTTATGTAGTGTTCTCTTCCGGCACGTAATTGCTCTAATACTTCTATGGTCTTGTCTGAACTTCCATCATTCACAAAACAAAAGTGATATCCAGAATTTCCTTCTATGAAATCTATAAATTCTTTAGATTTTAATCTCTTTTCTTCATTATAACAAGGTATAACCACACCTACACATCTATTTTGAAGAATAGAGTTGGTAGTAATAATTTTTTCGTTTTCTAAAGCAGGACCTACCAATCTTTTAACTCTAGCAGAGATCTCATCCAAGCTAAGAGGTTTTTTCATAAAATCATGAATGCCAAGCTCAAAAGCTTCTAAAAGGATCTTTTCATCGGTATTACCAGAAAGAACCATAATAGGAGTTTCGTCTTTAAGCCAATTTCTAATATATCTTATAATTTCAATTCCAGAAGTTCCAGGCATATTAATATCTAAGATTAAAAGATCTGGCTGAAAACTTTTATAAAGTTCTAAAGCACTTTCAGAATGAGTTGAGGTTTTTACCTCATACCCGAGATCTTTCAATCTCTTTTCTAGAGGCATTAAAACTAATTGCTGGTCATCTACGGCTAATATTTTCATGGCGATTAAGATTAAATTCTGATGTAAAAGTATATGGATATACCGATCATAAATTCTATATTAGATAAATGCGTAGGTTTGATTCGATGAATGGAACGTTCGATACGATGATTGAATTTGATGCCTTTTAAGCTTCACTTATCTTTATGTCAACTAATTACAATACATGCAAGGTCTAAAAGAAGCCACCAATAAATACTTAATTGCTGCCTTAATCATAGGAATAGTGTTTCATTCTTCCAGTATTTTCTTCACCTTAGAAAATACGTATGATGCACTTATACACCTATTTTTTGCAGAGCATTATTCTAACAATTGGTTTGAACCTTGGAACTATAAATGGTATACGGGGTTTACAGTAATGGGATATCCACCGCTGGTACATCAGGCCATTGCGCTGTTCTCCTATATTGGCGGACTTAAATTTGGGCTATTTACCACAGCTATAATAGCGGTGATCTTATTTATTACCGGGGTTTATAGATACTCTTTGCTTATTACCGCTAATAGAAAAGTAGCTGGTTATGCTGCTTTACTAGCAGTGTTTTCATCCTCTTTTGTAGAAACTTTGCATATTTTTGGACAGCTCCCAAGTATCATAGGCCTCTCTGTGCTTATGCATTCTTTGCCCGAGATCTATCTGTATATTAAAACAGGGAAGTGGAAGTATTTTCTAAGAGCCGTTTCTTTAATAGCGGTAACAGTAACATCGCATCATGTAACTCCAATTTTTGGAATGATATTTTTTATCTTTCCTTTAATAGGAATGGTGATCATGGATCATTCAAGAGAAATTGCAGGCTCATTTAAGGATGTAACTTTTAGGGTATTTCTAAATTCGTTTTTCAAACTTTTTAAAAGAATAGTAATCTTTGGCTTTAGCTCTCTATTCCTTATAGTTTTTTGTATTCTGCCGTACTGGATAAATTCAAAGAATAATCCAATTACACAAGTACCAATTCCGCATGGGAGTAGAGATAGTTTTATAGAGGTTACTTCTTCTGGTTTAGTGTTCTTTATTATTCCATGGGGAATCTTATTTTTTCTATTTCCATATATTATTTATCGCTATTTTTCTAAGAGATATATATTTTTTGGATTATCATTTCTGATGTTATTTATATTGGGAACCGGTGGAACCACTCCAATTCCCAAGCTTCTACTAGGCGATACTGCCTTTAATATTTTAACCCTAGATAGGTTTACCCTTTGGGGCTCTATAATGGCGCTACCCATGTTTGGAGAATTTGCTTATAGGTTTTCTGAAGGTGATCTAAAACAAAGAATTCAGGATAGGTTTGGAGCGGTGTACCATAGATTAATAGGTGGATTTCTTGTAGCTGTGTTCTTATTTATAAGTGTTTTCACCCTAAGCATGAGCTATTTTAGGCCAATGCAGCCGCAGCAAATAAAATCGCTTCCTATTATTAACTTTCTAAATCAAGATCAGCACGATCATTGGAGATTTTTAACCCTTGGTTTTGGAGATCAAATGGCATGGCTCTCTGCTCAAACAAAAGCCCTAACGGTAGATGGAAATTATCATTCTGCACGTAGATTACCAGAACTTACCACAAGAGCTGTAGAACGCTTAGAGAATTCAAAGTTTAGAGGAGTAGAAGGTATAGGTTCATTACAGCAATTCTTAGCGGTACCAGAGAAATACAATTTAAAGTACATTTTCTCTAATGATAAGTTCTATGATCCAATTCTGTATTTTAGTGGGTGGCAAAGATTACAACAGCTGGAGAATGGGATTATGGTATGGGAGAAGCTTAATGTACCACCCCTATCCAAGGTTATTAGCATAGAAGATGTACCGCTATTTCTAAAATTAATGTGGGGCATCATTCCAATTCTAACCGTTATAATTGCTTTTATCATAAATTTCCAACTTATTTGGTGGAATACTTTAAAAACGAAGATACCTGCAAAACCAGATTTTCTAAAATATGGAATTGAATATAAAAGGTTTAATCCACTAATTGTAAAGATCAATCATTTATGGGCTTACGGGCTAACACTGCTTATTTTGGCACTTTCTGCATGGGTTTATTTTGAAAATAGCACTCAAATTAGCCCAGAGAATGTAGTGGAAGCTTATTATGATGCCCTAGATTTTAAAGAATTTGAGAGAGCACATAGCTATTTAGATCCAAATTCAGGTAAAAACCTTTCACAATATATGCTGGAAGTATCTGTAACCGATGGTATTTTGAGCTCTTATGCTAAATTGGATAGTATACATGTAGAAATTGAAAGTGTAAACGATTCTGTTGCGATCGCCAAAACAGCTACCAATTGGATCACAGCTTTAGAAATGATTAAAAAGGAGGATGTTCATTATCTTAAAAAAATTAAGAATAAGTGGTTTATAGAACCGGCAACAATAGATAATGATCTACCACCAGATCAGTTCTTTTCTGAGAATAACACAAAGTTCTATAATCATGGAAGAAGAAAGATCTCTACCCAGCAAACTTACCATGAAGATATATTAAAGCAGCCTGTACTAGAAGTGCTTTCTGCTAAATTGATTGAGTACAATGGTAGATATGCCATTATAGGAGAAATTCAGAATATAGATTTTATGCCGGCAGATGTTGTTATTAAAGGTACTTTATATGATGAAGCTAATAATGAACTGGCATCTTATAATGCCAGACAAACCATGAATCATAAATTAATGCCGAAAGAGATCACTAGCTTTAGAGTAGATTTTGAAGGCATAGCTTGGCTGGAGAAGAATTCTGCTATTCCAGAAACTTTTGATCCTGCACAATTTACTCCCATTTTGCTAAAAGATAAGCCCGTAAAATTCAACTTACAGTGTGCAGGGAATGTGGCTATTACAGATCTTTATAAAAGTGTTGCCGTAAATTCTATGGGAGTGGAAGGGGAAAGACTTCAGGGTTCTTTATTTAATTTTGGGGTACAGGAAGTTACCATTCCGCAGGTATTATTCTCTTATTATAATGAGCAAAAGGATCTTATTTGGGTAGAACATCTATATCTGCAAAATGGAATACGGGTGCAAAGAAAGCAAAGTTTCTATAATGATTTCCCAAAGCTTAATGGTTTGAAGATCATTGATGATTCTATGAAAAATGTATTTGTTAACGGACTTCCAAATACTTCAATAGCCGGGAAAGTGATCCCAGACCGAAACGCAGAGCAACTCAATTTGAACTTGCAGCGTGTGGAGGCAGAAACGTTTAATTATATAAAGGTAGATTTGAATAATTATATTGGCAATCCAAGATGAGAAATATTCTTATTATAGCATTTCTAGTACTCTTCAGTAATTTTTCTGAAGAAGGTAGGGTTGTGGATTCAACAGGTAATCAACTAAAATTTAAAGCTTTATATGAAACAGGTGAAAAGATAAGAGTTGAATTTGACTCAACTAGCGTAAAGACATTTATGAATTTACAATATTCTTACGGGAGTACAATTATTACCCCTACAGAAGATGATCAAAAAAGTTACTTTCAAATCCCGTCTTTTATTTCAAACAAGGCTGGATTGGTTTCCTGGCAATTAATACGCGATGGAAAAATTCTTCAAAATGGTTCTTTTACCATTCAGCCAGAAGTGCAACCAATATTGATAGAGACCTATTTTGGACCTAGAAGTATACAAGCTGGAGATAGAGATTTTAGTATGCTGGTTGCTATTCCCACAGATAAATTTGATAATCCAACGCCAGATAATACCACGGTGGATATAGCCGAGTTCTTTTTAGGAGATCTTCAAAATACAATACAACTCACAGAGAATATGTTTAGTTGGAAAAATATTTTCAGTAAACATACTTCAGCAAAAATTCTTGTGGGCGTAGAAAGTAATGATATTCAAACTAAAGAACTGGTAAGTTTTGTATATCCATCTACCGCAACTGATTTTAAAATTCTAGCACAGAGACAACATAATTTTGCAGATGGTAATCAGATAGCCAGTATTAAAACTACTATTTTAAAAGATGAATTTGATAATATAGTGTCTGATGGAACCATGGTAAATTTTATAATTACTAATAATGCTGGTGCTATTTTGGAATCTTCCGCCGGGAGCATAGATGGAATAGCTACCGTAAAAGTGTTGCACCCTAGCGCGGAAGATAGCTGGGAGATTCAGGCAAATGTAACCGGAATGGCTCAAAGTGATATTCTTCAACTTAATTTTAAAGCAGCATTAGAAGATTTCCCAATAGTACTTCTGGAGCATGAAAAAATACTAAAAGTTGGACCTATAAAAAGTTTTATGAATCAGATCATTCCGGATGGGGCTGAAGTAGTTTTAAAAATTGAAAACAGTAAAGGTGATGTGGTGGCAAGAATGATTGAGACTTCAGAAACCGGAATTGTTGAATTTGAACTGAACAATAAAGATCTTAGATCAGAAAAATATACTTTTAAGGTAATAACCTTGGGAGTATCCAAATCTATTCAGGTAACATTTTAATGCGAGAAAAGATCAATAAAAATCTATATAGGGCTTTAATAATTCTTAGCTTCTTAGCTTTGAATGGGCTAATAATCTTTGGAATTAGCTCTGTGTTAGGTTTTCTAAATACGGGAGCAGAGAGATCTACCATGTTGCATACCGAGATTAAAGGCACAAGAATGTATCTTCCTAAGATAATATGGGATACTACTAACGTGGAAGGTAGACCTATAGAAAAAGAGCGTTTACAAGAAATTGAGCGCGATTATCTTAATGCATGGTATGTAAAACAAGTTGCTCTTAGTACCAATAAAGATGATGGAATTGCAGATTACTATACAGATAGTGCTCGGGTAAACCTTTTTAAGAATCTCAAATTTAACAAAAAAGAAAAATTACATTTTAAATCAACTTCTGTAGAACACCATCCAAAATTAGAATTCTACAGTGCAGACGGTCAATTTATTATGTTCACAGATAAGAATGTGGTGGAATATAGGCACTCATTTTTAGATGAACAATCTATAGCAACGGTTACAGATACTGCTACCTATAAGGTTATAATGCTGCTGGAAGATGGATTTTGGCGAATTAGACATCAGGTAAGAATTGCTCCAGAAAAAGTGGAGGTGGTGAACAAACCGCAAATAAACTGGAAAGTAGAAAACAAACAATTGCTTTACAATGGAAATCCCTTTGATATAAAAGGTATTAATTATTACCCTCAGGCAACCGCCTGGGATCTTTTTGGAGAAGATTTTGATTCTGATATTCTAGCTAGAGACTTTACCATCATCAAAAACGCAGGATTAAATACATTGCGAATTTTTGTGCCTTATGATGATTTTGGGAAAGCAGATGTTAAAGAGGAGAAATTGAAAAAACTACTTATTTTAATGGATCTTGCAGAAAAATTAGACCTCAAGGTTGTGGTTTGTCTTTTTGATTTTTATGGAGATTATGATGTTCTAAATTGGACTCTTACGCATGAGCATGCGCGCCAAATTGTAACTGCGCTCAAAGATAAAAAAGCCCTTTTGGCTTATGATCTTAAGAATGAACCAGATCTGGATTTTGATAGCAGAGGCGCTCAAAATGTTATAGACTGGTTATCTAATCTAAATAAGATCATTAAAAAAGAAGATCCTGTGCATTTGGTAACGGTTGGGTGGTCTGACCCATCTAAAGCTGAAATTCTTCAAGAAGAACTAGACTTAATCTCATTTCATTATTATAGATCTCCGGAAGAATTTAAAGAAGCATATTCAAAACTTAAAATTGTTGTTAATAAGCCTATGATCTTAGGAGAATTTGGAAGATCTTCTTATTCTGGTATATGGAACCCTTTAGGGTATAGTTTGGATGAACAGGCAGAATATTATAAAGTAATGCAAGCTTTCCTATCTAAAGAAAAGCTTGCATTCATGTCTTGGACATTGTATGATTTTAATGAGGTTCCATCTAATGTAGTAGGAGTTTTACCTTGGAGGAAAGCAAGGCAAAAACATTTTGGGTTTTTAGATGCTTACGGTAAGGAAAAACCTGCTTTTAAGCATATTTCAAATTAGCTTTAGATACTATAATATTGTTAAACTCATCTACATACATCTGTGCTATAGTTTCCATTGGTAGGCTACAGGCAGCTTTATAATTGGTTTTACTAATTTCAATTCTATGCGCATCGCTTTCAATGATCTTTGCGATAGATATAGCTAAGGAATCTACATCTCCTGGTTCAAAAAATTCTCCAGTATATCCTTCATCTTCTACTAAAAGCGCTAGATCTCCCAGATTGGGCATTACTACCGCTTTCCCGTAACTTCCTGCCTGATGTAACACTCCAGAACTTCCTGTGGTAGAAGTGTAAGGAAAGGCAACTACGGTGCTTTCTCCAAAAATTACAGGTACATCTTCTTCTGCAACATAACCTGTAAACGTAATGCCTGGAACATGACTATATCTTTCTTCAACACTTTTTAAGTATCCTAGAGTATTTGGGCTATCTGTTCCTGCAATTACGATCTCCAACTCTTCATTAGAAGTAAGTCGTAATTTTTCTACGGCTTCAATTAAAATTTCTACTTTCTTATAGGTTCCAAATTTCCCGAAAGTCATTATCTTTTTTGGGCCTTTTGGAAGCTCATAGTTTGGTTCTGCTGGAGTTTCAAAAGATCCATGAGGTAAAAGTGAAACATTCTTAGCGTTATACTTCTCATTAAGAACTTCAACATATTTTGCAATGGTTACCGCAACAACGTCTGCTTTTAGAACTACTCTGGTAAGACTAGTGCCTATAAAATTAAAGATGCTTTTTAAGATACGATTATCTGTAAAACCTGCATTGCTAAGATCTACGTGCTCTAGAATGTTGTGTAGTAAAGCTACAGTAGGAATTCCTTTTAACTTGCAAATAAATGGTAGAAATAATCCTAAAGCTGCCGGGATCTTCTTATCTCCAAATTTCATGAATTGTAGATTGAATAAAACAGCATCTGGTTTAGTCTCATTAATACTTTTATAGATATTGATAACATTTTTGTAGCTGTTAAACTTCCAGCTTTCTTTCACTGTGATCTTACAATGTGGCGCTTCGAAATCTAGTTGTTTTGCTTCTGAAGTATGATCTGTTATCAGGATCAGTTCGTCTACTTCCGGATTGTTAGCAAAATGCTTTGCAAGGTGATATCCATACTCGTTAAGAGTTACTTTACTCGGAGGAAATGCGGTTACAAGGGCTAATTTCATGATGCTGTGTTTTAAAGGTTATTATGTTTCTTGATGTAAATATCTAATCTTTACATCTGTATAAGAGATATTTTCGGTAGATGGGGATTTACTTTCGGTGAAATATTCCTTTGTTCTGATAAAGGAAATAAGAGACTTGAATAAATAGTAGAGAGATCATGGCAATAATTTGTAGATCAACCACTTGAGCTAAGCTATTATGCCAAATACTAAGCATGCTCAGTTGAACTACCCCAAAGATCCCAGAAAGTAATACCGGAATATATTTATCTAGCGAAAGGAAATAGTATACAAATACATTGGCGATTGCAAAAAGAGAACTTGCTAAGGCATATTTCCATAACAATCCTGCAATCTCTAAATACGCTTCTCCAAACATCATACGAATGATCAATTCAGGAAAAAGCATAGTTGTAACTACCACTGCTAAAGCAAGAAATCCTATCATTGTTAAGTATTTAAAAAACAACTTGGTAGTATCTAATCCGGCTTTAGATCGTTTTACAACTTCGGGTAATAAAAGCATTACAAACATCCAGGCTACAAAGTAAACTAGTCTACCAATAAGTGCCAAAGAAGCATAAAGTCCGGCTGTGTTTGCATCAAAATAATGTTTTACCAATAAGATGTCTCCATTGTTTATCAAGATCTGGGTAAGCTCGTAAAAGGCAGTTATAGCCACAAACTTCTTTAGGTGAGATAATTCATCCACAGATATTTTTGGCAGATTGGCAACGTTTATTTTCTTATAAGGCATTAAGCCAGGTATAAAAGAGATCAATATTCCAAAGGAAATTAGATCGGCGCTGTTGAATGGAAGTATTAAAATAAGGCTTAAGGTTAGAAATAAGCGAGTAAGCATTTCAAATTGATAAGTAAGAGAAAGCTTTATAAAATCTTGTTCTCCTTGAAAAAAACCTCTATTCACACTCATTACAAAGTAAAGGGGAACACCCACACCAAAAATACTGAACATTAAAGACGAGCTAGTTTGAAACCAATTTTTGAGCTCTCCAGAAAACAGAATAATCAAAAGTCCTGTTATAGAACCTACGATAAATCCCCATTTTCTGGAAACCTTCAAAAATGACTCTCTTTTTGCTTCGTCAAAACTTCCGGTAAATTTGGCTACCGTGATCTGCAGGGTCATTGCCAAGAAAGACAGAATAAGTAAAAATGTTACCAAAATGGCTGCATCTGCAAAGGCTTGTGGTCCAAGCAATCGCCCTAGTACCAAATTATATAGATAATTACCCACATTAACCAAAAGGGCACTTATCATAAAGATCTGTTCAGATTTAAGGTTGAAGCTAAAAGACTTAAGTTTTAAGGTGATCATGGTGGTAGATTTTATTATGCTGAATATTTTGATGCATTAAAAGTGGAAAGCGTTATGCCAGAACCAAATAAGGTAGTGTTGATCTTGGCATGTGGCGCACTTAGAAAGCTTATGTGTACCCCATTCTCTTTGGCATATTTGGATAATCTTTTTAACTTTAGGATACCCGTCATATCTATAGTGTCCAATTTTTCTAAGCTTATCTTTATGCGAGTATTCATTTTAAGAATGATCTTAAAATATTTGATTACTTGATTTGTATTATCAGATGTTAGTCTACCTGTCATTTCAAAAACTCCGTTGTTAACTCTTATAGATAGTGCCATAATTTGAGGTATTATATTAATACTGATGCTAATATCTTGGTAATTTCAATGTATATAGATTAACTTTCGATGATTGGTAGTTTGCTATAGGTGAATATGACAGATGTTTATTTAACTTGCTAGTGTCCAACAAACCAGCCTACATTATGATAGTTACCCAACGATTTTTAGTTATTCTAATGCTTTTCTTAGGTCTTGGAGCTTCTGCTCAAGAGATGCAAAAAGGTTTTGATCAATTAGAAAAAGGAGAATTTGCAAAAGCAGAAATGTTCTTTGCAGATATTCTTAAAGAATACCCAGAGAATAAGACCGCTAAACTATGTTACGGGCGTGCCATTGGACTTAATGATCAACCGCAAGAGGCTATAGCTTTATTTGAAGAAATGTTGGTAACATATCCAAACGATCTGGAGATCCAACTTAATTATGCAGAAAGCCTACTTTGGAATAAAGATTATAAAAAGGCAAAATCCTACTACGCAAATTTAGTAGAAGAACATCCAGATAATTTTGGTGCATTATTAGGCTATGCAAATACATTAAGCAATTTAAAAGAGTATAAACCCGCTTTAAATTATATAGAGCTGGCTTTAAAGAAATCTCCCGGGAATCCAAGCGCTAAGATCTCTCAAAAATATATTAGACTTGGCTATGCAAATCAAGACTTGCAGGAAAGGAACTATGAGAGTGCTTTGAACTTTTTAGATGACAACCTTACCGACTTCCCTTTAGACAAAGAAACCTTATTAAATAAGGCCAATCTTTATCTTATCACAAAAAATGGATCTGCAGCCAAGAGCGTTTACGAGGAGCTTGCTATAAATAAGAATGATAGTATTCTTGCTTTCAGCGGAATTTCTTTAGCGTATCATATAGATGAAGATGATAAGACTGCCTTGAATTATGCAGAAAAAGCTTTAGAACTCTCTAAAACCACTAACGACACTTTGCGAAAATTTGAAGCTGAAGAGCGCTATGTACAAGCACTTATCTGGAATTCAAAATATAAGCGAGCTGAAGATTTTCTGGATAGAATGAAAACTAATTATAATGAGCCAAAAAAGATCTTAGCTCTTAAAGCCACCTTGGGGATGTATACCGGAAACTTTAAATCTAGTATCAATAATTACCAGCAGTTATTAGCATTAGACGCTACTTCTTTTGATGGAAATTTAGGGTTGGCAAACGCTCACTTTGCTAATGGCGAGGCGATAGAAGCCAAACAATATGCTAATACAACATTAGAGATCTACAAAAATCAATTAGATGCACAACAATTTTTGGTGAAATTAGATAAGTCTTTTACTCCAATGCTAGAAGAAAATTTGAGTTATTCTTATGATAATGGAAATAACAGAGCACTGGCAACCACCACATCGTTACGATTACCTTTAAGTACAAAATTGGAAGTTTCTGGAGTGTATTCTTATAGAAATACAAAAAACACCAAAGATCTACAGGAAGCCAATTCTAATTATTTCAGCCTTGCAGGAAAATATCAACTACAGCCAGGGTTTGTATTAAGAGCTAATGTTGGATTGGTAAAAGCAACTTCAGAATTTACAGATTTCACCAATCTGGTGGCAGAAGTTGCAGCACAATTAAAACCATTTTCTAGAAATGATCTGGAGATTGGATATAGAAGAGATCTTCAAGATTTTAATGCTGAATTGCTGAATAGAAAAATAGCAGGGAATCATTTCTTTTTAAATAACAACTATTCAACAACTTTTGGTTTAGGTTGGTATTTGCAGTATCTATATACACAACAGAGCGACGATAATACTAGAAATTTACTATTTACCTCTTTGTATTATAATATTTTGAAGAAGCCATTCTTAAAAGGAGGACTTAATTATCAATACATCACCTTTAAAGACCAAGTTCCGGCTATTTATTTTAGTCCGGAGAAATTTCATGCTGCAGAGGTCTTCTTAAGTCTTACACAGAATAATCAGAATAGTAAACTTCTATATGATCTAACCGCAGCCACCGGATATCAATTTATAGAAGATCAAGAAAAACAAGGAACCTATAGACTTCAGGGAAAATTTGGCTATCAAATTTCAGATAGATTTGTAGCAGGTATCTATGGAAATCACAGTAATATAGCTTCTGCTACTGCAGCAGGATTTACGTATACAGAATTGGGGCTAAACTTAAAATGGTTTGTAAGCAAGAAGCCTATTTTTAAATATTAAATATTGGCTTAACAGTTTGGCTGATACCATGTTTTTATTGGGAATTCCCTAATAAGAACTTCAAGTTCTAATTCTGTAATCGGTTTGATAAGATAGCCGGAAAGTTCACTAAATTTTTTGGCTTTTTCAACATCCTCAGGATCGTCAGAAGAAGTAAGCATATAGATTTGGATATTCTTATCTATATCTTTACTTAGATTATTGTATTCTTTTAAAAATTGCCATCCATTCATAAACGGCATATTAATATCAAGTAAAACTACATCTGGTAGCATGGCAGTATTCGATAATCTTGATTTAATACAATTGATGCCTTCTTCTCCATCGGCATACTTTTCTACTACAACTTGTGGATTAATTCTTTTTAAGGTCTTGTCGGTTATAAATTGAAAGATTGGATCATCGTCTATAAGAAAAAAAATCATGGCTATTTAGTTTTAATTGAACGTGATAATAAATGAGGAGCCTTTACCGTATTCGCTCTCTACTCTAATTTCGGCATTTAAAGATTCTAACTGGGTTTTTACCATAAAAAGGCCCATACCCTTACCAGAAACATTTCTGTGAAATCTTCGGTACAATTTAAAGATTTCTGATTGATGTTTTTCAAGATTAATTCCAATTCCATTATCTTCCACTATAAGAATTCTTTTTTCTTTTTGCCTGAGTGTCTTGATCTTGATATAACTTTCTTTAGTTGGATCTCTGTATTTAATAGCGTTGGAGATTAAATTTTGAATAACACTCTGAAAATATATTTTTGAGAATTTAATAGTATTCCAACCGCTTAGATCTATTTCTACATTTACAGTACCATCTAAGGTCTCTACAAACAAACAAAGCGACTGTTCTATAACTGGTTTGATCTCGAATTTTTCTATTTCTATGTTATCATCATTAAGAACTCTCACATAGGTTAACAGGTCTTGAACAAGTGTATTAATACTACCCGATATAGTATTTAATTTTGGAATAATTGTTTTTACTTCTTCATAGTCTTCGGAACCACTTACCATAGAAATGAGTGCAGACATACTTGTAGTTGGAGCTCTTAAATTATGTGCTACTATACTATTGTATTCTTTAAGCTGCCTATTTCTTAATTCTAATTTCGTTTTTATAGATGTGAGCAGCACATTTTGATTTTCAAGCGCTTTCCTTTTCTTTTTAAGTCTTAACAAATAGACCTCTTTTATTTTTTCATTCTTTATTTCACTTTTAGCCACATAGGCAATGATGATAAAAGAAATAAGGTTTAATACAAAGAGGGCTAAATAGAAGTTCATAGAAGCAGCTAATACATCTGTATTTGAAACTCTAGAGATAAGATACCACTCATTAGAAGAAATTAATTTAGAACGATTGCTATCTATTACATTAAAATGAGAAATTGCTTCTTTAAAGTCCAACTTATTTACAATCCAAAAATTCTTTCCGGTTCCAAATTGAGTTTCTTTATCTTGGGTAATAGCTTTCCACGTTTTTGGAAAGTTGGTAGGAAAATCCTGATGGTTATTTGGATCTGTTAGATGTTTAAAAGCTCTGTTGTTATTTTCTGAATTGGCAAGAAATTTACCATTAGAATCTACCAGGTAGAATGTGTAATTTAATTTTTTAGTAAGCGTAGCGAGTAATTCTTTAGCATCGTAGTTTATAACTACCATTCCAAGTTTTTCTCCAGATTTATTAAAAACAGGAGCGCCACCTCTAATCATTGGACTAAATGGTCTTTCTATTTTGCCATTTTCAATATTTAAATTTAATGGAGAGAGATAAATTTCACTGCTATCTAATGCAATGGTCTTTTTAAAATATCCTTCATTTTTTTTATTTTGAAAATTCAGGTCATTTATAATTTTACCATCTTTAGTTCTTATTAGTCGTAGTGCCTCTTCTCCATTTTTTTTAATGAATCTAAACTGACTGTAATGATTCATGCCTACAATAAAATTACCCAGTTGCTCTTCGTATTTTTGGTTGTATCGTGGGTCAAAATCTTCTTTTGTAAAATCATTCTGACTCCAATAAAAGATATTTGCAATTACAGGATTAAGATTTTCAACAATAAGATTGCTTTTAAGCGCGAGTTCTTTTAACTCCAAATTGGAGATGTTCTTTTTTTCATTATAAAATATCCATATAGATAGCAGTAGACTTACTACTAAAAGAGGTAGGTAATATTTAGTAACTCTTTTTATCATTCGGGGAAAATGATCATTGTTATAATTGATTAGATTTTGCCAACTATCAAAAACCCAAAAAAATTATTTAAGGGTACAATTATGAATTTGGCATTCTGGTAGGGCAGAGACTAATATAATATTATTTATTATCGAAATGAGTTAAACATTATTTAAAATGAAATAAAAATTTAGATTTTTTGTGAAAGTTATTATCAAGTTCATATTTCAATAAAAATTAAATAAAAAAAGCCGAGGGAATTCCCCCGGCTCAACTAG
Organism: Gillisia sp. Hel1_33_143; assembly: GCF_900104765.1. GTDB lineage: Bacteria > Bacteroidota > Bacteroidia > Flavobacteriales > Flavobacteriaceae > Gillisia. Next base: position 728,155 of record NZ_LT629737.1, on the reverse strand, counting down.
CTAACCAACCAATCAACCTAATTAATCTATTTCATCAATAAATTAATAGAAAATCTTTCATTTTTTTCAGTAATTATTAAAGCTTTGTACATTCCCGGCGTCATGTTATACAATTCTACAGGAAATTCTATCTGTGCAGAATTAGGTCTATAACTTTTGCTCCATACCTGTCTACCTTTAAGATCGAATATGATAATATCTGCTGTTAGTCTGGCCTCGGGTAAAACTACAGTAGTATTTGTTTTGAAAGGGTTAGGGTAATTATAGGCATAGGGCTTTTCAATAAATTCATCTTTTGCAAGTTCCTCTGTTGGGAGATTCGGGAGATCTCTAAAATCTGTAAATGATACTTTTTCTAAATTCAACTCAAAATTAGAGAAGCTAGAATAATCTCCAGGAACAGAAAACACTAAGGTTTTTAAAGGTTCATTATTATAGTTCTGGCTACCATTAGTAAAATCTGAGAGTCTTAGGTTTAAAGTTTCCAAAGTTTGATGCGCTTCAATTTTTAATCGAAATCTCTTGTCCCAATCTTGTAGGTCTTCTGTTACCAATATTAATTCAACAGCTTTAGAATTTTTTATATCAAATTCTATTGCCGTAAAAGGGGAACTATCAAAAGCTAGGTCTCCCGGAAGAATTGCTCTAAAAAGATTAACGGTACCATACACCTTTCCGTTAAGTGCTATGTTTCTTTCCAGTCTATGATCTGTAGCAAATTTCTTCTCTGTATCGGGAACTATGTTAAAATTGTCTATTTGAGTTTCTTCTGCCACATAATCTATTCCCCAGGGTCCATCGGCTAAATAAAGCGCGTCTGGTTGCGGAGAGTTATACCCTTTTATTTGTAAACCAACATCAAAGAGGCTACCCGCATCAATTCTTATTTCCTGCTCATAGTCTGATGATAAAGATTGTTGTTTTGTAAAAGAGATCTCTTCATCGAGCTCTGTTTCTCTCAAGTTTCCATCTATCTTAAAGCCTACATCTTTATTCTTGTTCTTCACGATAAGATGAAGCTGGCCATCTTTATAAAACCCACGTTTTACAAAGAGGGTAGGGAACTTGCCAGCTATCTTATCGCTTACCAATGAGTTGTAAGCTAAAAATTTATCTATTATATGCCCTGCAATACTGCTAACCTGGCCCATGCTTCCTCCCCAAACCTGGAAATTTGCAAAATCTCCCGCAGGATAATCTGCGATGTTCCAAAAAGAGTAAAGCTTATTTACATCATCTAAAGAGATAGAAAAATTTACAGCATATTCCAACTGCCCGCTATCTCTTAATATTTTTATCATAACCAGATCATAACCTTTAAGATTGATGGTTCTAATGTCTTCTAAGCTTGCAGAATTCAAACGGTCACAGATCACTTTAGAGTGGTTGTAAATACTCCCTTTGGTCTTAGTGATTAAGGCTGCAGCTATACGTTTATCTCCTTCATAATAATCTGCAGAAAAAACAGCTTCAGCATTGGTAATACCCATAAGATCTTCCGGACTTGAAATTTTTCCCACTTCGGTACCAAACATTCCGGAGGCTGGTAGAAGAGAGGCTAGGTCTACACCATTTGGTCCTTTTTGTAAGGTATTGGCACTCTTAAAATTTTGTTGTTTTGATTTTTGAAATTTATTGTAACTATTTTTAAGTCTGTTGAAGTTACGTTCGGCAATTAGTCCTGCTAATCTTCCATTGCTTTCAAGTCCACCTTTATTGGCTGAACTAACATCTGTAGCACTCTTTATATCTGCATAGTTATAAGACTTAATTGCTTCATACGGGTTTGCGGTAACAAAAAAGATAGCATCATTAAAATCCTGATCACAGTTGCTCCAATCTCTTCTTATATCTTCTATCCCCAGATAAATTCTTTCTTGCTGCTCATCTGCAAGCAACACCATATGTTGTTTTAGATCTTCAGAACTTTCTGGATTGTATTTTGGGTTGGAAAACACCTGAAGGTTCCCTTTAGTAACTTTAGAGCCATTCCATCCATTGGCAAGTAGAACCCAGCCAATTCCGGTTCCTGCTTTAAAATCTCCAATCTTTACTTTATTTCCTTTTCTAAGGCCTCCACCAGAACCACTTGCGGAAACGTTTGGGAAGATAATGGTGATATCTTCCGGTTGAGGTTTTGTTGCAGTAGCATCATTAAGATCATAAGTATAAAATCCAAGTACGTTTCTATAACCTGCACCTTCCTTAACAAAAGTTACCCACACCGCAGCATCTTTTTCTAATTGTACATCATTATCATAACCAGAAGAGATGTAATGAGGATTGTAATCTGGTACCGGATAAGACTCTGGTAAGGCATTCTCAATAAGAGTCATGCTTTTCGGGTTGATATCGTCATTAGCACTTTCCAGATATTCCGGTACACCCAAAGCATCATAACCTCCTAGAAATTTATAATTCTGAGCGTTTATTTGAAAGCTAAAAAGCAAGATTATTATAAGTAGAGGTCTAAGCATAGTTCTTAATTTTTGATAAAATTAGAGAAGAGAGCCATTAATTTTTAATTCTTTCGATGAACTGAAAAATAGTGGAGATGAATGTAAAATTCTAAAAGATGAACGGGTAAGTGGTTGATGTTCTTTTATTTAAACATAAAAGCCGAAGATCTCTCTTCGGCTTTGCATGCACCACGTCAATTACTTAGCTAACCTAAACCAAGCAAAATTATAAATAGCTTCAATTAATTTCTAACTAAAAAAGAGCCAGCCATTCTTAAAGAAATGGATCTTAACGGTAGGGTATCCACTGGCTCTTTTTATTTGGGCTTCTGTTCAAATATAGAACGAAGCCCAGTAGCATATGGGAGAAATTCGGTGGTCGTCAAATATTAATCGACCAATGGAAATAAAGTGTAGATGAATGTTTAGAGAAGATTAAGCCTTTTCATAAGTTCCGGCCTGTTAGACCTACTTACAGGAACCACATCCTTTTCTATAAGAACACTATTATCTTCTATATCTATTATTTTTTGAGTATTAATGATATAAGATCTATGTACTTTAAGGAAAAGATCTAACGGTAATTTATCTTCAATTTTTTTAAGCGTGGAATGTACGGTGTAATTCTTACCAGAGGTCTTAATTTGAATATAATCTCCTTTAGCCTCTATAAGATAGATCGTAGGAATATCTATTTTAATAAGTCTTCTATCAATATTTACATACAGATCATTCTCTGTTTTGTTTATAGAAGAGACAGTATCCTGAGATGTTTCTGGAGCTTTAAAGTTGAGTGCTTTTTGCACAGCCTTATCAAAACGTTCCTGAGAAACGGGTTTCACAATATAATCTACGATGCAATCATACTCAAAGGCTTCAATCGCAAAATTTCTGTCTGAAGTGGTTAAAATGATATTTGGCGGATTTTTCAAGGTTTGAATAAAATCAAACCCGGTAAAATCTGGCATATGAATGTCTAGAAAAATAAGATCTGCAGACTCCTGGTTGAGAAATTTAATGGCTTGTAACGCATGGGAGAATTCTGCTTCAAATTCTAAATGAGGATTTTTTTTAATGAATTGATGAATGATGGTTCTAGCCATTTCTTCATCATCAATTATAAGGCATTTCATATGGTAGGTTATTTAAAGCTGGTCTATAAATAAGAGCATTTGCTGTAAGATCTTTTCAAACTCTTCATCGCCTTTTGAAATACCTTCTCTAAGCTCTGTTTCAAAGCCTTCAGCAAATTCGTAACTCTTCTCGAGACCTAAAATACTAATTTTGTGCTTAATCTTATGCACATTTATTGCAGCTTCAGAAAAGTTATTCTCTTTAAAGTTAATTCTATACACCTCAACTTCTTCCGGCAGTTCTCTTTTCACTACCTCTAAAAGTTTTGCTTCAAATTCTTTATCTCCACCAGATAACTCGTGGATGTATGACATGTTTGGTTGTTCTATCATTTCGGCAGGTTAATATAAAATGTGGTTCCTTCTCCTAGTTTGCTATCTAAACTTATACTCCCGTTATAGTAATCTACAACTTTTTTCGCAATAGAAAGTCCTATGCCGGTGGAAGCCTGATCGTTCTCTATTTTTTCGAATATTCTGAAAATTTTCTTGTGATGCTTTTGTGAAATTCCTCTCCCATTATCGGTAACACTAAATCGCCATTCTAAAGCAGTGCTTTCTACAGAAATTTCTATACTTCCTTTTTCCTTGTCTATGCTCTTAATTGCATTTTGAATTAAATTCTGAAAAAGCTGTTGTACCCTAAATTTGTCTGCTTTTATCTTTGGGAGGTCTTTCGAAATATGAAGTTGTATATGATCTGGTATATACAGCAACTCTTCAATTTCTAATATAAGCTGATGAGTGTCTACCTGATATTGAACAATATCTGCCTCATCTATGGTAGAATAATGTAAAATTCCATCTATAAGCGCATCCATCTTCTCAAGATTATTTAAAATAAGATTGAAATGCTGTTTTCCTTCTTCATTTAATCCTTCAAAATTGTCTTCTATGATCCAATTCACTAAAGAATTGATGCTCCTTAATGGCGATTTTAGATCGTGAGATACGATGTGAGCATAGTCTGAGAGGGATTGATTCTTTTTTTCCAGGCTCTTAAAAAGTTCTTCTTGCTTGGTTACAGCAATCTTTAGATCTTCACTTTGATCTTTTATATAAACCGCCAAATTCTTTACATCTAATTCACCGGTTTGGCGATCTTCATATTCTTTTAGATTTAGTGCTGCAATAGCCAAATGTATGCTATCCAATATTTCTTTTTGGCCTTCTGCTTCTTCTCTTAATCTTTCGTTAGCCTCAAAAAGCTCATCAGAACTTATTTTCATGGCTCGTTGCTGCATATTAAATTGATCTTGATGCGTTTCATAAGATCCATTTACGGCTTTTATAAATTCCTGTAGATTTTCATCTTCCAGAGCATCGGCACCTAAATGTTTAGAGATCTGCCTTCTTAAAAGTGGGTTCATTCGCTTAGTAGGGTTAAGGTCATGGTTTGATTATGTAATTCACACGATTGCTCTCCATAGTATGGTGCAAGCTCTCCATAAGAGTAGAAACCTGTAACCGCTGCGGTATTGCCAATCATTTCTATTACACCTTCTATCTCTTCTTCTACACGTTGATCTAAAACCAATTTTCTGCCAATACAACTAACTAAAATTGCAAGCTCCGGTTTATTTTTTCTGGCATCCATGGCTAATTTTGCTGCCTGATATGCACCTTCAACAAGTCCGTCTGCAGACGCCATCATTAACTGTACTTTAGAGCCTTGAGGTACATCACCTGCAAGAGTCATAGATTGATTTTTTGTATCTATACCAAGTATGGTTCTTACTACTGGTTCTTTTTTTCCTGAAGCTTTAACATGTAATGGATATAAGAGCGATGCTTGAGGCAATTCTGAAGCTTTTTCTCCTAAGTATTTGGAATATAGTTCTAATGCAGGTTTCCCGTCTAATTCAAACAGAACATTATCTTTAGAACTTGTTATTACTCGTTCTGGTCCAAAGGGAATCCATCCGCCAACACTAGAGTATGAAACTTCGATAGTTTCTCCATAGAAACCAATTAATACCACTTCTCCTTCTTTTGGAGTTTGATGGCCTGCTAGGGTTTTTTCAAATCTAGATCCATCTCCACACATTCCTCCGGTAATGACTACATCATTATCAAGATTAGATTCTAATCCTTCAATTAAAGCACTACCATTTACAAAGCTACCTTCAGAAAGTACAAAAACATGCTTCAGCCCTTTTTTAGGAAGTTGAGTAATTAGCTTTTCTCCTATTAACTTAGAGTCTTGCTGATAATCTTTAATATTCTCGGTCTTTATCTTATAATTGCTCTTTTCAAACTCTATTGCAGTTATGGTAACAGTACCTTCTTCAACATTACTATTGCATATCTCTCCGGCAGTAGATCCAAAGACGAGATTGTTATATGGGAATTCTCGCTTTATGGTAGCTATTATTGCTTCATCTTCCAGTAAATAACGATCTGCAAAAACAAAAACTAGAGGATCATTAAGATCAGATCTATCTCCCTTATATTTCCAGTTACCTGCGTTGTATTTAGCCTGTACTACCTTCATTCTGATTTTTTAATTGTAAAGAAAAAGGTAGTTCCTTTCCCATATACACTTTCTAACCAAATTTTCCCGTTATGAATTTCTATGATCTTCTTCACAATACTTAATCCAATTCCGCTAGAGGTCTTACTAGAGTTTACAGAACTAAATATCTTAAAGATCTTCTCAAAATGCTCTTCTTCTATACCACAACCATTATCTTTTATAGAAAAGATATAATGCTCATCATCTTCTTTTACATCTATTTCTATAAGTCCTTCTTCCTTGTCTATATAATTTACAGCATTGCTTATAATATTTTGAAATACCTGTTGCATGCGGGTAGCGTCTGCTTCTATAATTGGAAGGGTACGCTTAATTATGACCTTGATATGATCTGGGATATAGATCATTGATACTATATCTTTTACAAGATCTTGAAGATTTACAATAGTTTTGGACGCTCTATGACTTTCCAGGCTGGAGTATTTTAAGATATTCTCAATAAGATGATCCATCTTTTCTACCTTATTCTGCATAAGATCTAGATTAAGAATTCCATCATCTCCTACCTTATCCTTAAAGTCTTCACGAGTCCAGCTTATTAATGCAGATATATTTCTTAAAGGCGATTTTAGATCGTGAGATACTACATGGGCATAATCGTTAAGCTGTTCGTTCTGCACCTCTAAACTTTTAAGTAGATCTTTTTGCTGTTCTTCTAATTGTTTTTGAGTAGTAATGTCTAAATGAATTCCTATAGAGCCTACAACATTTCCATTTACATCATAATTTGGTGCGCCACTTATAAGCCAATTTCTTAGCTCATTATTTTTGGTCTTGATCTTAACTTCGTAAGAGTCTGAAATGCCTTCCTCTCTTTCCTGATTCTTTTTGTAAAAATCTGGAATATACTCTTCCAGTAATAAAAGCTCTGCAGCTTTTTTACCTACCAACTCATCAATAGAATATCCACTTATATCACAAAAGCTTTGATTTGCCATAATGATATGATCTTCATTATCTACTTCAACAAGACCAAGATTCATATTAGCAATGATATTGCTATATTTATCTTTTTGAGCTTTAAGATTTTCCTTATAACGGCGGCGGATGGTAATATCATCATAACTCCATAAATGTCCCTTATATTCCCCGTTATTAAAGATAGGAATATAACTACGCTCTAAGACTCTGCCATCTACCATTTGCAGCTCTTCTGCTATTACGGTCTCTTTATTTTCCAGTAATTCCTGAATTCTTTTTACAAATCCTTCCGGATCATGAAATTGCATTTTAGATTCTTCTGCAGAGGTTGTACAATCTACGTTTATAAGCGCTGCCGGAGGAGCAGGGATATTGAAAATATCGCAAAATTGCTGATTTGTCAATCTTATTTTTCTATTCTCATCTTCTAATAATATCCCGCTTTGAAGGTTCATTATAATTCTGGAAAGTCTATTTTCAGATTCCTTTAAACGTTCTTTTGCGATCTTCTCTTTGGTGATGTCTTCTACCGTAGCTACTTGATAATCTAGCTCACCATTATTATCTCTAACGGCAGTTACCGAAGTTTTAACCCATAGATAAGATTTATCCTTTTTTAAATATCGCTTCTCTAGCGTGTAGGTATTTATCTTCCCTTCATATAATTGAGATCTTAGTTCCTGAGAGCGATCTTCATCATCTGGATGGGTAATGCTGCTGGCACTATGGCTAAGTAGCTCTTCTTCTGTAAAACCCAGCATTTCACAAACAGCATTGTTTACAAAAATTAATTTTTCAGCTTTAGAATCTGCTAAAGAAATTCCAATAGGAGAGTGATTAAAAACTACATCTAGTTTTCTTTTTTGATCTTCAACAATAGTTTTAATTCTGGTCTCTTCCGTAATATCTCTTGCGATTCCCTGAGCAGCTATAGGTTTCCCAGCTCTATCATAAATAATACTGGCATTTATTTGTACTATTTTCTCCTCTTTATTTTTGGTAAGTATCACTGCATTATAATTATTGAATTTACCCTTATGGTATAATTCTGCAAATGCTGTGTTGGTATATTCCTGAAATTCTTCTTTTACAAGATGTCTTAGATTGAATTTTTCTTTACTGATATCATAACCTAATAAATCTATGGCAGCTTGGTTCATTCGAATTACTTCTCCTGAAATTTCCATAACCACGTAAGCATCAATAATATTTTCAAAAACACCTTCAAGTTCTGATGTTTTTGAATTTAAAAGTTCTTCTAATTTTTTATTTGAAGTTTGAAGTTGTTCAGAAATGTGATAAAGTTCAGTAGATTTTTGCTCCAGAATTTGCTCTGCAGCTTTTCTTGATTCCTTTTCACGATGAAGTGCTCTTTTTAGTATTTCAATTTCTCTGGTTTGTTGCATGGGGCTGCTTGTAAATCAAAAATCTCACTTTAGTTCCATCCTGTTTAACCTTTTCTAATTCTATTTTATAATTAGAATCATAATGCTCAAACGTTCTTTCCATCAAAGCTTTGGCAAACATGTACATAGATCTTTCAGAAAAATACATCATTTCAAGGAAATTATCCTCATGTTTTATGATTTTAAATTTTGGAAGCTCTGCTCCGGGGTATAATTTTCTAACTTCTACATGAATATGATTTTCTATGGAAGCCAACATTTCTATTGGAGAGGTATATAGACTAAAAATATTAGCATGATTCTTCTCTAAAACATCAAAAAAGTATCTTCCATAAGTATATACCAGATCATCTATAGAAATTCCGGTCTCTCCACTAAGATTCACAATGAGACTTTGCATTTCAAAAAAATCATAGGTACCAACAGAGGTATAGATTCCTTTAGAGGGCAATCTAGATCCTTCAATAATATTATCTAGAGTCTCCAGTCCAAAACTGTTCTCTACCATCTCTAAGAATTCTGTAAAAACAATTCCTTTCATAATTAAGGTTTAATCAATTCGTTCTCGCTCCAGTAATTAAGAACAGCATTTAGTTTTTGTACGTATTCCTCATACTTAAGAGGCTTTATTACATAACCTGCAATTCCAATTTCATAGCAAGTTAGAACATCTTTTCTATTATTGGAAGTGGTAAGAATTATGGTAGGAATATATTTAAGAGTCTCATCTGCCTTCAAGATCTTTAGGAATTCTATTCCATTCATCTTTGGCATATTAAGATCTAATAGAATAATGTCTGGCAGTCTATTTTTATCTGACAAAATTTGCAGCGCTTCTTCGCCATCTTTTGCTTCGCGAATGCTATGCTTAAGTTCTATTTTATTAAGAGTACGATTGAGTTTCATCACTTCTATCTCATCGTCTTCAATAAACAATATGTTGAGCTTATTTTTCATTTTCAGTTAGAATAATTGACTAGGAAGTCAAAGATCTACATTTTTATGCTTCTAAATTTGAAACATCGTTGATACAAAATTTAGCTTCGGTGAACGGATATTAAGTGTAGACGAGTGGTAAACAGGAGCGGACTACGTTATTTTAAGTATTACCGAAATTAGTCTTTAAAAGTATTTTTTATTTAATATTATTCTGATGTTCAGGTAATTATATAGGCTTATGAAATATTATTTAAAGTTAGTCTAAATAATTTTGAGGAAATGGTAGAAAGTTTTTAGATTTGGCCCTTAATCTTTAATCAATCTGAATAAGCTTAAGTGAGAAATATTTCTATAATTGCCTTAGCAATACCTACAGTAAGCTAATATTTAAGTAAATACATACACCTGTTTTATCCTCAAAAAAATGAAAAAAAAGAAATCTTATACCTTCCGAAAGTTTATGACAGATGTCCATTTGTGGTTGGGACTTGGGAGTGGTATCATAATATTTCTTGTGTGTTTTAGCGGAACAATGTTGGTTTTTGAGGAAGAGATAAAATCAATTTTTGCTGAAGAATTAAAAATCTCAGCTCAATCTGATAAATTAAGTATTGAAGAATTACAGGAGCAAATGTCTAAAGAAGGAACTATATCTTCTATTGCTATACCATCTGCAGAAACCGAACCTTACGTGTTTAGAATTAAAACGTCCCCTAAAGATAGGCGTGGAAGCAGTTTTATGGTAGATCCATATTCTGCGAAAGTTCTAAAACCACAAAAATCTTCATTAGATGGTTTCTTTGGGAGTATGTTTAGATTACATAGATGGTTGCTTTTAGACAGCAAAATTGGAAGACCTATAGTAGGAGTTGCTACCATTATCTTCTTCTTTCTTAGTATTACCGGGATCATAATTTGGTTTCCAAAAAAATGGAAATGGATGGCTTTTAAACCTGGTCTTAAAATTAAGTTCTCGGCTAAATGGAAACGAATAAACCATGATCTACATAATACTTTAGGATTTTATTCTTGTATAGTATTAGTAGTAATGATCCTTACTGGGCTTTGCTGGTCTTTTGGTTGGTATCGAGATGCAGGAAGTATGGTTCTGGGAACTAAGATCTTTGGTGAAAGGGGAGGTGCTAAAATTAATTCAAAGTCAGAGAATCTGCAGGTACTCAAAATAGGGGAGATCTATGACATTTCGAATCGGGAATTAAATTATTCCGGAAAGACCAATATCACTTTACCGCAAGATCAAAAGGGAGTCTATCAAATTAGAAAGTATAATGAAGCCAACTGGTCTCCGGTAACTTCAGATAATTTGGTACTAGATAGCGATGGGAGCGTGCTTAAAAAAGAACTTTTTAAAGATAAACCTTTAAATGTTCAAATTGCGACCTTAATAAAACCAATACATACGGGTGCGATATTTGGTAAATTGTCTAAGATCGTGTATTTCTTGGCTTGTTTAATTGCTACCAGTCTTCCGGTTACCGGAACTATCATTTGGTGGAATAAGTTTAAGAAGAAGAAAGGCAAAAAGAAGAAAAAGAAAAAAATTGCTGTTCGTTAACGAATTGAAAGAACACTAATTTAATAAAATACCTATCAACCTTATCCACCGGGTGCTGTAAATGGCTACTATAGATTGTTCTAGAAAAGTTCGTTTAGCTACCTTGCCGTTTTTGAGCAGCAGTGTTTTTAGTTCTAATGATAATTCCCAAGATCATTAAACCTAAAGATACACCAACAAGGCATCCATTTGCAATATCAGAAAGTGGATAATACTGAGATAGAATTTGCGAACCCGCCATGATGAATAAGCCTGTAGCTAATAGAATGGAAGCTTTTTTATTGGATATATTCATATGTAGACTGTTATTGGCCTTCTAAAGGTAATATGTTATAATGATATTCATACCTCAAACTACTTATATTTAGCAGCAACTATCAGCCTAGTTTAATACAGAAATAATTTAAAGTAACTAAGTATTATAAATTTAACCTAGGAATTGCTCTTATGGAAATGCTTTTATAAAAACAAAAAACCCATCAAAATTCGATGAGTTTTTTGTTTTTAATAACTCTTAGATTATGAAAGTTCTGCTTCAAAATATTTAAGTTTTTCAATAGCTGGTTTTTTACTGCTTTCTATTCTATTTACAAGAGCTTGAAGTTTCTTATTATCTTCAGATATATTTGCCACTAGGTCACTAAAGCCATCCAATCTATTATCATGCAACCACATTTTTAGATTTTCATCTTCTTTCCAAAGTTCTTCATTCACCAAAGTACCTAACAACATTCTTAGCCAATCTGTATCGCTGCTTGGGAGTTCAATTACCTTGCATAGTTCGTTCTTCAGTTTTTCATCCTTATCTGAAGTTTCAATATGTGCAATCATTGCAGCGCTAAATACAATTTGTATCCCTCTAATGATCTGTAATGTTATAGTATCTTTAGAAAACACCGGTTTAGATTTAGCATGGCTAAGTGCATTGGCAGAACAATCTACACATACAAAATGTTCTTTTACAGGAATAGAGCCTTCTATAAAGCTAATATTGTCTTTGCTTACATGCTTTACTCGGCCTTTACGTACTACGTTCTTAATTCTTCTAAGTTGCTCTAGTTCTAATTTACTAATGGTAGCACCCCTAAACATTTGCGGCTTCACATTTTGATCTATTCTAATTAATACTCCAGATTTCTCAAGTTTTTCAAAAAGCTCAGAAATTGAATCTGCTTCTTCTAAAGCTTCAAATTGTAAAGCTAGATATTGCAAATAATCTTCTAGATATTCTTCAGAAGGTTGTAGATTTTTTCGGTCTATAAGCCATGCATCTCTAGAAACTATCCAGGTAATTTTATCTGGATTTACGTTATGTTCTAAAAGCCATAAACAAGCATCAATCCCGGTTTTTCCACCGCCAATAATTACAAATTCTGATGGAGCCTCCGTAAGTTTTGGTAAACCATTAATTGGAATAAAATTTACACTGGCATCTACCGTATAATTTGGCGGATGACTGGCTGGCACCTTAGTTTTCATATAGGTGGCATCTACTGTTTTTTTATGAACCTTTACCTCATGCATTTCATTAGTAAGAAGAGAGTTAAATTTTCCATCTCCCTTATACTCACACATTGGAAAGAATTTTACTCTTCCGCTAGGCAAGTACTTATAGTTCATAATATCATCATAATAAGCATTAATTGCAGCTCCAGATGCCAAGTGCTTCAATCCTTTATTAAAGCCTATTTCATCTTTTCCATTCTCTCCCAATTCTGTAGAACTCACACCATAATAAGTAGATGGTTGATGAAGCCTTACAAATGGATAAGCTAGATTCCAATGCCCTCCCGGTTTGTGATGTTTATCTACCATGATAATATTCGCATTGGTCTCTTCCAATATGATATCTGCAAATGCCATCCCAACAGCTCCAGCGCCTATAATTAAATAGTCTGTTTCAAGAATTTCTTCATTTTTGGCCTCTTTCATTTATGCTTAACTTGTTTTTAGTAGATTAGTTTATGGTAAGAAATTTAATAAGGTCAGTTTCATCTTAATAGCCTTATTTTACTCTGAAACCGATAATCTTGCAAGTTAATTATTTTATATAAAAGAGTAGGGTAAATGGAGTTTTCTATTGATGAGATGATTACCTGTTTACTCAAGGTCTTTTATAAAATGGACTAATTCAACCTTTTCTGAATATCCAAGTTTTTCATGGAAATTTCTAGAAACTGTTGCAGGTAGCCAAGTATCAGATCCTATTTGGCTACAACCTTTTTCTTTGCACCACTTTTCTCCAAGAGCTACCAATTCTTTTGCAACTCCCAACTTTCTGTATTCAAATTCTAAATAAATACCTTCCAGGTAACCTGTAGGTAAATCTTTTGCGCCTTCAACGTAATCTGTTCTAATAGAAAAGAATGAAAATCCAACCAATTCACCTGTAGAAGATGTAGCGATGAAAATTCTTTTAGTCTCAGTTGCTATTGCTTTTCTTAAGCGCGCTTCTAGATCTTCTTTTTCTAAGCCTTTCCAAAGTTTCATGCTCATCCCCAAAATCGATTTAAGATCTTTAAGTTTTGCAGAGGTATACCTTATCTTTTCTTTCATAAGTTATAATATCAAATAGCTGAATTAACCTATAGGTCGATAAAATTTTGCTGATTATTGTATATTTTTCTGAAGGTAATACCTTAGTAAGAATTTCCAAAAGGTTAAAAAAAATCGATTTGATCTAAAAGCTTTTTATAAGTAACTTCAAATTAAGACCTACATTTTATGAAAAATCCATTCCTTCAGAAAGATCTATTCTATTAGGGGTTAAAATATCTCTTGGTTTGACAATGCTAAACGGATTTACTACTTGCTCTATCAGCGTATTTGGTAATTTCTCCAGGAAATATTTTGAAGTAGCATCAGAACTTTCAGAATTATTAACGGTGTTGATGGAATTGGTGTCACGCGTGATAAAAAGTTCATTTTTAGCTCTAGTTAATGCCACGTATAAAACTCGTCTATCTTCTTCTATGCTTTCTTCGCTATGTAAATTCCAGGCACTTGGATATACTTTAGGGGAAACATTCAGCACATAACAAACATCAGATTCTAAACCCTTAGCAGAATGCACGGTAGAAATGATCACGTGATCTTTAATCTCGCTATCATTTAGTTGAGAACCTTCCAAAACCGGCTCTCCATTTAACTGTTTTGCGTTTTCAAGAATTCCTTCAGAAATTAACTGACCGATAGTGGAGTAATTATCTCCTAACATTTCGAGCACAGGAAAGTCAGATTTTCGCTTTTCCTCCCAATCTTTTCGGTATTTAAAAGCCAAAGGCATTTCCATTTTAGAATAGGTTTCTTTGATAGCTCTCTTTACATTTCCGGAATTTATAAAAATAGTGTTGTAAATATCTCCAATCTTTTCTCCATCTGCTCCGCCAATAACATCTTCCAAATTCTGCGCACATTCCAGCGGATCTTTAAATTCTAAAATTTTAGAGATATATTTTCCCGCTCTAATTTCTCCGATTCCGTCCCAAAAAGTAAGAAAACGCATCCATCCAATTTCATCATACACATTATTAACTACTCTCAGAGCAGAAATTACATCTTTAATGTGAGCAGCTTCCATGAATTTTCTACCACCATAGGTTACATAAGGAATCTTCTTCTGAATAAACACCGCTTGCAAAGGCTTGGTGTAATAAGTAGATTTTGAAAGTATTAAATGATCTATAAAGCTCTTGTTGTTTTCTGAAAAGTTCTCAAGGATATTTTCTGCTATAAAATTAGCTTCTTCCCATTGGCTTGCAACATTGATCAATTTCGGTTTTAGGCCTTCGCCTCTTGTAGCAACCAATTTCTTCTTATAATCTAAACTCGATTCATCTAACAGCCAATTCGACAGATCTAATATTTCCTGTGTAGATCTATAATTTTTGTCAAGGATCAAGATCTCAGAGTCCGGCACACGTTCTTTGAATAAATGCACGTTTTTAAAATCGGCTCCTCTAAAAGAATAGATAGACTGCGCATCATCTCCCACACAGTAAAATTTTGCAATTTCTAAGAATGGTTCTAACAAATACCATTGCAGCGGATTGGTATCTTGAAATTCATCAATTAATAAATGCTTTACCTGGTGAGAAAGAATGGTTCTCGCTTCTTCATCATTTCGCAATCTGTTGGCAACAATTAGTAAAAGATCGTCATAATCTAAATAGCGACCTTCTCCTTTTTTTTCTTGGTAAGCTTTCAGTAGAACAGCAACTTTAGGCCTTATGATATCTATTTCATCATTGGTTTCTTCATCCACCTTCCCTTTATATATCTTTTCCCGAATAGAATTGGTAAGATTTTGCCGCGTATTTCTTCCGAAAGAATATATATCGATTAACTGCTGAGGTTTTATGCGGATCCCTTTATACTCAATAACTTGATCTCCACACACCATTTTCATTACACTTAACTGATCGTCTGGATCTATCACCGTATAATTAGACGCGCCGAACAAATTGGGATAGCGCACAATTAGTTGGTTGCACCAAGAGTGAAACGTAGACCCATTCAAACTTTGCGCCTGATTATTAGATAGTGAAGATTTTACCCGCTCTACAATTTCGTTCGCAGATCTTTTTGTAAACGTTAAGATTTGGATTTTTTCAGGAGGTGTACCTTGTTCTATGAGATAAGCAGCTCTTCCCACAATACATCTGGTTTTACCCGTTCCCGCGCCGGCAAGAACTAACAAATGCTTCCCGCTAAATTCTACCGCCTTCTTCTGCTGTTCGTTAAGAATATGATTCTCCAATTTCTTTTTTTGTAAAGATAATAATTATTAGGCAATTAGGATTATTTCCAAAATGCGGAATATTTCCTATTTTTGACCCGATGATATTTATCTATATTCAATATATAAAACTGGGTGTAAAGACAAAAGTTCCTTTTAGAATGGTTCTTTTTTCTGAAGATCTGCATCACGATTTTAAAGTTTTTAATATAAGGCCGGAGGTTTCTATTCCTAAGAAAGTGTATGCTCTAAATGCAATTGATAGACTGGAAGTATTAGCAAGTGAGCCTTTTTGCAATGCTGCCGATGAGTTGATTGATCTTTTTAGAGATCAGCAACTAGTTTTTAGTGAAAAAGAACAGTTCAATTTGCTAAAGGCTCAATTTAGAAATATTGGCTATAATTTTAATTTGAAGCCTACAATCTTATGGTTTTCAGATAAAAAAGGGAATAGCACACTAGAGCAGCTCACCGATTTGATATCTAAGCGATATCAGCCAAAATCTTTAGAATTTGCTAAAGCTATTGTAGCGGAAATGGCTAATTATAAAGATCAAAAAGGGCAGCAATTAGAAGTTTATAAAGAGGTGCATCTAGATCATAAAGCCCATGATCTTTCAAAATATAATAATGCTGCTGGAGTCTACTTTTTTCTGAATGCAGCGGAGGAGGTGATCTATGTAGGGAAGACCAAAAATATAAGAAAACGCCTGCAAAGTCATTTTTCGAATACTGCCAAACAAACCAATATAGATTATTCTCATGTACACGATATAGATGTGATCTATACCGGTAATGATACGATTGCGCAATTGGTAGAGACCGAAAACATCAAAAATCTACAACCTCTTTACAACTCGCAGCAGATCACAGATCCCGATCCTTTTATTATTACATTAAGCACTACCGCCAAAGGAATCTCGAAGATCAAGATCACCCGTAAAGAATTTGATGACAGTTTACCCGAAAAATATTTCAATCGAAATTCTGTAATAGAATCTCTAAAAGATTTCTGTATTGAGAATAGTTTGTGCAGAAAGCATTGTTCGCTCGAAACGGTGAAAGGGCCTTGTAGCAATGTTACAAAAAGAGGGATTCCCTGTGTTTGTTCTGATGGAGAATCTATACAAGATTATAACAGAAGATTTCAGATCGCTTTTGATGAATTCCGAAGAAAAGCCACTAAAAAGATTTATAGACTAAAAGGTAGAAATAGTTCTGAAGATGCCTTTATCTATGAGCATAACGGAATTTATGAAGGCTATGGTTATATTGAAAAAGCTATGGACATTTCAAATTATAATGATATTTTAGGGCATCTGGTTAAACAAAAGAATAATTACGATACTACCAGGATTGTAAGTTCTATTACAAAAAAGATCAATGATCGAGATATTTTAGAATTGTAGGGTTCATAAATATTTAAATTCAGAACTCAGGGACTTTCAAAATTTATGTAACATTAGTTACTTGTATTTATTTTCTTAAGTTTTACTTTGTAAAAAATTAATTTGTCATGAAAAGATCCATATTATATAGCATTTTATTTCTCAAATGTCCCCGTTGTAGACAAGGTGAGTTTTTAGAAGCAAATCCTTATAAAATTTCCAATATGAATAAGGTGAAAGAGCATTGTCCAAAATGCGATCTAAAATATTCTATGGAGCCGGCATTTTATACTGGTGCCATGTATGTTTCCTATGCGGTGGGTGTGGCAGTTGCAGTAGCAGTTTATGTGTTGTCTTTAATTTTTAGACTCGACTTTGGTCCTACAGAAATTCTGGTAAGTATTATTATTGCCTTAGTTATTACCATGCCCTACATTGGAGCGGTTTCAAAATCTATATGGGCGCACTTCTTCTTTAAGTACAATGCGGAAATAGCTGAAAAGGTTAGCAAAAGTGCTAGTGCCTAAATAATATCAATTCCTTATAATTTTTAAAAAAGTGGCGAAATAACGTCGCTTTTTTTATTGAGGGTAACAAAAGTTGCATGACAAGATCATTATGATGATTAGATTTACCAATAGAGATATATAACAAATGAAAAAGATACTATTGATTATGGCGTTTTTAAGCACATTATTTGCTGCAAAAGCTCAGGAATTAACTAATATAAACATCCTAACTGTTTCAGAATTTAACCAGCAAACATTGAATAATGATGTTCAGTTAATAGATGTTAGAACTGAGAAGGAATTTAATGAAGGTGCAATTGAAGGTGCACGTAATATGGACTTTCTTCAACAAGAAAGTTTTATCAAGCAAATTGAAAAATTGGACAAAAATAGGCCGGTATATCTTTATTGTCGTTCCGGGAATCGTAGTCATCAAGCAGCAGAGCAATTAAAGAATATGGGTTTCGATACTGTATATGATCTAGAAGGAGGTTACTCGCTGTGGTCTGCAAAGAAGTAGCTTTAAAGAACGTATAGTTCTCATTTTCACTATAAAATCCTAACCATGAAGTTTATCGCGATCTTTATAATGATATTACTGTTGTCTACGGGTTGCAAGCAAAAATCTGATGCAGCGTATACTTCTGAAATCATTCCCTCCAATACTACAGCTTTAAATGGAAAACTTTTGATGGAACAGAAATGCTATGTATGTCATAGTCCATCTAAATCCATGCAAGATAGATTAGCCCCACCAATGATCGCGGTTAAGAAGCATTATATAACCGAGGGTATCACTAACAAAGAATTTGCTTTAGAGCTATGGAAGTGGGTGGAAAATCCATCCAAAGAAAACTCTAAAATGAAAGGTGCTATAAACAGGTTTGGGATCATGCCTAAACAGTCTTTTGAAAAGGAAGAGATAACTGCCATCGCTTATTATTTATATGGTAATGAAATAGAACAACCCGAATGGATCGAGGAGCATATGGGTAAAATGAGAGGGAGAAAAAGAATGAATTAATGAACAACTATAATAATTAACAATATGAAATTATTAGGGCTCATAGGTGGAACTTCTTATCATTCTACAATGGTATATTATAGAATGATTAATGAAATGGTTGGCAAAGTGATAGGTTCTCAAGCAAATCCGCCGCTGTTAATATATAGTTTGAACATTGAATTAATGCGGGCTCAAGATATTGATAAAATCAATCTCGAATATTTAAATATAGCTAAGAAGCTAGAATCTGCGGGAGCAAAAGCTATTGTTATATGTGCTAATACTCCTCATATGGCTTATGATTTTGTTCAGCCTAAGATCAGTATTCCAATTCTCCATATTGCAGATGCTATAGGAATAGAAGCAGAAAGATTAGGCCTTAAAACTTTGGGCTTATTAGGAAATAAACCTACCATGACAAAAGGATTTATTTCCTCTACATTAAAGAAGAGATATAATATAGAAACGATCATCCCAGAACCTATCAGAATACAAGAAGCTCACAATTTTGTTTCCAATGAGTTAACACAAGGAATCTTTTCTGAAACTGCTAAAGGCTTTTTTACAAATCAAATGAAATTGCTTAAAAAGCGTGGTGCAGAAGGAATAATTTTAGGATGTACAGAATTACCTATCTTATTTGAAAATACTCATTTTAAGTTGCCTCTTTTAGCCACTACAGATCTTCATGCACAAATGGCTACAGATTTTATTTTAGGCTCCTATGAGCCTAATTTATAGAGGTTTAAGATTTTGAATTAATTGTATTTGTAGTTACAATAGTAGCTATGAGATAGCCATAAATAACTACACTTTTCATATGATGAATTTGCTGAATTATAACTAGTGTAACATAAGTTACATTGTAAAATATAGTTATAACCTATATTTAAATAATAAAATCTAAACATTATGTCAAATCATTATCAAATTCTGATTATTGGTGGAGGTACTGCTGGAATTATGACTGCTGCACAACTTTTAAAGCAGAAAATATCTTCCAGTATAGCTATAATTGAACCTGCCTCCACACATTATTATCAACCTGCCTGGACCTTAGTAGGTGCTGGCACTTATGATTATGATAAGACAGGAAGACCAATGGCTAAAGTTATCCCTAAAGGAGCGAAGTGGATCAAGGATAAGGCTGCAGCTTTTGAAGCCGATAAAAATACAGTGGTAACAGCACAAAACGGTTCTATTACTTATGATTTTTTGGTGGTGGCTCCAGGTCTTGCCTATGATTTTAGTTTAGTACCAGGGCTAGGCGAAGCAATGGATAAAGGTGTAGTTTGTAGCAATTATACAGACCCAAAACATACTTGGGATGTTGTAAAGAATTTTAAGGGTGGTACGGCCTTGTTTACACAGCCTGCAACTCCCATTAAATGTGGAGGTGCACCACAAAAGATAATGTACTTGGCAGAAAGCTATTTCAAAAAGAGCGGAGTTCGTTCTAAAACAGATGTTGTTTTTGCTACCGCAGGAACTGTGATCTTTGGAGTAAAAGAGATAGCAGAAACTCTTATGAAAGTAGTTGATAGGAAAGATATTAACCTACGTTTTAATCATAAGCTTGTAGAAGTAGATTCGCAAAATCAAATTGCCTGGTATGAGCTTACCAAAGCTGTAAAAATTGGTGGATGTGTTGTAATGTCTAATGAAGACGATGAAAATTCTTTAGATGAAACTTTTGAGTACAATTACAAGGATGTGAAAGTAACAGTTAAAGATGGTAGATATGGAATTCATTATGATATGCTCCATACTGCGCCTCCTTCTGTAGCGCCTAAATTTGTACAAGAATCTAATCTAGTTAATAATGCAGGATGGTTAGATGTAGATCATGAAACCATGCAGCATCTTAAGTATCCAAATATTTTTGGATTAGGCGATGTAGCGGCGCTTCCAACGGCTAAAACCGGGGCGGCTATAAGAAAACAAGTTCCTATTGTTGTAGATAATTTACATTTATTAATAGAATCTAACCATATTGGAACCATGGCTTATAATGGGTACTCTTCATGTCCTTTAGTTACAGATTACGGGAAAATGGTTTTAGCTGAATTTGATTATAAGAATCAATTTCTTCCAGATCCAAAGCTAAAAAATTTATTGATCTTTGATAGTTCTAAAGAGCACTGGCGTTTGTGGATGTTAAAAAAATACGGACTACCTTATCTGTATTGGAATAAGATGTTGAAGGGAGAAGATGTATAACAACCGTTAGAATTGCTCTTGAAACAGTTTAGCTGTCTGAAGACTTTTAGAAAACTTCAAAAACTACTATTATGAAAAAAAATATGGGAATAATAGATCGCATAAGTCGTGTTATTATTGCAGTGATTGTTGGAGTTTTGGTCTGGCAGGGATCTATTGAAAGTCCATGGTCTTATATTGCAATAATTGTTGCGGGAGTATTTCTATTAACGAGCTTAGTAAGCTTTTGCCCTTTATATAAATTGATTAATATAAATACCTGTCCAACAAAATAGAATTTCAGTTCTAATTAATAAGATTAATATACTTCTGATGATTTTTGGTGGTATTCGTATTGAATAATAGGAGTTTTGAAAACACTTTCTTTTTAATACGTAGAAATAATGAATGACCAGGTTACGGATTTTTGGAATGACCGCTACAAGACTTCAAAATATGCTTATGGCATTTTTCCAAATCAATTTTTTAAAGAACAGTTAGAGGGAATTAAACCTTCTACAATTTTACTGCCAGCAGAAGGGGAAGGGCGTAATGCTGTTTATGCAGCATCCTTAGGTTGGGAGGTTACTGCTTTTGATATAAGTTCTAGTGGTAGAGAAAAGGCCATGCAGTTAGCTAAACAAATGGAGGTCTCTATTAATTATGAAATAAGTGA
The DNA here is from genome assembly GCF_900104765.1 of Gillisia sp. Hel1_33_143. Classification (GTDB taxonomy): domain Bacteria; phylum Bacteroidota; class Bacteroidia; order Flavobacteriales; family Flavobacteriaceae; genus Gillisia. Next base: position 706,669 of record NZ_LT629737.1, on the reverse strand, counting down.
TGTACTAGATTTTGAAACTAATGGTTACTATGATGCAATTGGTTTGAGCTATGCACATTTACCTTCTGAAATACGGAAGGAGGCATATCAACATTTGCTGCAATTTTTAAACATTGGTGGCATCGTGATCTTTGAAGCTTTTGCAAAATCGCAATTAGGAAAATCTTCCGGTGGCCCAAAAAATTTAGAAATGTTATTTTCTATAGAGGAGATTAAAGCTGAATTCCCTCAACTTGAATTTAAAATTTTAAAAGAAGAATCTATAGAACTCTCTGAAGGTGATTATCATCAGGGAAAAGCGGAAGTGATTCGTTTTGTAGGAGTGAAAAAATAGAATATATTATAATAATAAAAGTAAAAATTAAGCCCTTCATTTCTGAAGGGCTTAATTTTTTTAAAAGCCATATTTAATGAAAGCAGAGAAATTACGCCCCGGATCATTAATAGGCACTCTTCCAAAATCTGCCTGATTCGCAAAAGAGAAATTCAAATGGTTATTATAAGTAGCATCAAAAACATTTAAAACTGCCAACCCAAGTTGTAAATTTTTAATTGGTTTTAAACCAAATCTTACATCTAAGGTTTCATAACCAGCGGTTTCTTGCTCTCTAAAACTTGAAGAAATTTCATCTTGCTTAGAGACAACCTGGTAATCTAAATTCGCCCAGAATTTGCTTCTTTCAAATCCAACACCCAATCTCGTAGTTAATGGAGGCGTTAAAGGTAAGGACTCATCTAGATCTTTGTTTTTAGTATAAACATAAGAAACTGCCGTCTTAAAGTTAAAATATTGAGCGAAATCTATCGCTGCTTCTGCTTCGAAACCAGTCTTGTATGCCTTATCCAGATTAATAAAACGTTTTACCTCCTGTGGTAACGCAGTAGGCATAAATTTTCTATTCAGCGAAGGATCTACAACAGGTACGATGTAATTTTCATAAAGAGAATAATACCCAGAGATGCTATAACGCAACGCTTCAATTCCATTCTCAAAATTCTCTACACCTCGTAAGCCTAGCTCGAATTGATTATTTACTTCTGCCTTTAGAAAAGGGTTACCAAAATACTCAAATGGATCCTGACCCACCGTAAAATGATTGATGTAGCGTTCTATCATATTAGCAGAGCGTACACCACGGCCATACGCAAGTTCTACAGCTGCATTTTCTGAAAGTGCATGTTTCATGGAAACCGTTGCAGAGATATTGTGCTCATCACGTTGCTCTAAGTTTGGATAAAATTCCTGGAAATCTGCTTCAGGATCTCTAATGTCTGATAATACAAGATCATAACGTATTCCTGCCGTGAGCATAGTTTTATCTGATAATGCATATTTGCTTTCAGCAAAAAGTCCAAGGTCATTCACATAAGAATCTTGCCAAATTTTGTCTTGAAACTCTACAGGTTGAGGTAATAGATCTCCCATCATATTGCGTTTTACAAGACGTGTTCTTCCTCCATCTCTAGCAATTAATAAAGCATCCAATCCACCGTAAAGAATCCAATTTTCAGTAGGTTTCATCTTCAATTCAAATTTCCCACCAGCGGTGGAAGCATCTATTGTAGAGAGGGCTTCAGTCATCATAGATGAAGGCCTTCTATTATTAGACATTATGTGATCTACATAAGAATAATACACTTTAGCATTCATCTCCTTTATAAAGCCTGTCAAATTTGAAATTTTATAGTCTAAAGATAAAATTGAACTATTGTCCTCATCGGTATCCATAGGTAAACCCGCATGTAAAACATCACGGCCAAAAGATTGTCTCCAATTTAATTGTAACCGTTGATTCTCCTCTATATTATAACCTAAACGTAATCCATAATCTAAACTTCTAAAAGCTGAAGGGATTTCTGTCCCATCACCGTCCTCATAATTACCAAAATCGCGATATCCTGCATTTACCTTTACATCATAAGTGTCACTAACCTGTTGTAAAACAAGAGAAGAAACTAATGCATTGCCGTTAGTTTCATACCCCGAACTTAGGCTGCCATGAAAACCAGTAGTTAAGGTGTTTGGTTCTTGGGTTACAAGATTAACAATTCCTCCAAAGGTTGCTCCAAAACGTACAGTGTATGGTCCTTTAATTACCTCTATACGTTCTATTTCTTCAGGAATTACGTGTGTTGTGATGGGATCCATTCGGTTAGGACATGCATTCATTACTTTTGTCCCTCCATCAAATTGTATATTTAATTGTTCATATTGCGATGCTCTAAACGATGGATCAATGGCATAGTTACCGCGTTTAATGAGTGAAAAACCATTAAGATCACTAAATAGATCTGCTACATTCTTAGGTTGAACCACTTTTTTAGGCAAATCTATCTTTTGCATACTTAGCACTGGATTTAACAATCCTTTTCCTATAAGAATTACTGTATTCAGTTCTATAGGATCTCGTGTAGAATCTTGTTCTTTTTTATAGGTCTCTTGTGCTTTAAGAGACATGGGTAATAGTGCGCATAGAAGCGCTATTTTAATAAATTTCATTAGATATTATTCAAAATTAATAGCATATTGACTGAGAGCAGGTATTTTTAATACAAGCTCTAGGGTATTTTTTACTATTTAATTAGGAATATCTAGGAGGATGAAATATTGAAATCGTATATGAATTTGTATCAACCTCATGATAATAAAAATTAGCTTCTTTCAATTTTAGAGGTGAATGTAAGATTTCGAAGATATTAGTGGCTTGATAATATAGTAATTCCTGTCTCTCTATCTTTGGAATGTTACTCTTACTATCGCTGGAAGAATCATCAGAAATTTTAGTAAGAAAACATTTCCCATTACATTCTAGTGCGGGTTTATCTTTGTTCTCACATAACTGCTCTATAAAACTTTCAATATTTAGCTTATACCAGCCATAAGTAATTGTAAGCATCAGGCTATTGCTAAATAGAATAAGAGATACTATGTAAGTAAAAGCAAGCCTCATTCTGCAAAAATATCAATTACATTTAGCTTAAAAGGTGACTATTGTTACCTAGAGTAAAAGATTTATCTGAATTTTCCATCAGCCTTGGGATATAGTTATTGGTGATGCGGCGTTACTTCAAATTACCTTTAATATTTGGTGCTATAATCTTCTTTTTTTTAGTTTGATGTAACTAAAGTGACATAAAAATCTTGAAAATTCTACCTACCTTTATTATTCCAAATAGTACATAAATGGACACTGAAATCCTCGCTCGAATACAATTCGCATTTACCATTTCCTTTCATTATATCTATCCTCCGCTAAGTATTGGTTTAGGTTTAATCATGGTTATCATGGAAAGTCTATGGATTAGAACTAAAAATGAAAAATATCATATTCTTGCTAAATTCTGGACCAAGATTTTCGCCTTAACATTTGGGATAGGAGTAGTTACAGGAATTGTAATGGAATTTGAATTTGGTACCAATTGGGCAACCTATTCTAGATACGTTGGAGATATTTTTGGAAGCGCCCTTGCTGCAGAAGGAATCTTTGCATTTGCCTTAGAAAGTGGTTTTCTGGGAATATTACTTTTTGGTTGGAATCGTGTAAAACCATGGGTTCACCTGGTCTCAACTATAGGAGTATTTCTTGGCTCTATGTTCTCTGCGGTGTGGATAGTAGTAGCAAATAGCTGGCAGCAAACTCCGGCAGGTTATCATATAGTAGGGGAAGGTATGAACGCCCGAGCCGAAATAACAGATTTTTGGGCAATGGTATTTAACCCCTCTAGTGTGGATAGATTAACTCATACATGGTTTGCAGCATTTCTTGCAGGAGCTTTTCTAGTTTTGAGTGTTCATGCTTATTATTTATTAAAAGGAAGATATGTGGAGATTTCAAAAATGGCATTTAAAATTGCCTTAGGAGTCGCAACAGTGTTCTCTTTACTGCAATTGGTTACAGGTCATAGCTCTGCAAATGGAGTTGCAGAAAATCAACCAGCTAAACTCGCAGCATTAGAAGGACATTATGAGGCAAGCGCGCCCGCAGATATGTATCTCTTTGGATGGGTGGATAATGAGAGTCAAGAAGTTACAGGCTTAAAGATTCCCGGAGGACTGTCATTTTTAATAGATCAGGATTTTGATGCTCCGGTTATAGGTTTAAATGCATTTCCTGAAGAAGATAGACCTGGCCAAGTAAATGCGGTCTTTCAGTTTTATCATATAATGATTGCTATAGGAATGTTCTTTATTGCACTCACATTATATGCCTCTTTTTTATGGTGGAGAGGAAAGTTATTTGAAAAAAGGTGGGTCTTGAAGATCTTTGTTTTTTCTGTAATACTTGCTCAGATCGGGAATCAAGTAGGGTGGTTTGCTGCAGAAATGGGAAGGCAACCCTGGGTTGTATATGGCCATCTAAGAACTTCTGAAGCTTTTTCTCAAGCTGTAACAGCAAATCAGATCGTATTTTCATTAATTCTATTCTTATTAGTTTACTCTTTGTTATTGTTCTTATTTCTATACCTCTTAAATAAAAAAATAAAACATGGTCCCTATGATGAAAATGATGATGATATGGGAGAAAGAAAGCTTACCAGAGAAATTACAGATGAAGTTGCTAAATCAATAAACGCTTAGAATTATGGAAACATTTTTAGGAATAGATTATCCAACTCTTTGGTTCTTGGTAGTAGGTGGCTTATTTTCTGGCTATGCAATTTTAGACGGATTTGATTTTGGTGCAGGTGCCTGGCATTTATTTTTTAAAAAGGAACATAGTAGACGCATAGCGCTTAATGCCGTAGGTCCTGTTTGGGATGGGAATGAAGTTTGGTTGGTTATTGGCGGGGGTGCTTTATTTGCCGGTTTTCCAGTTATGTATGGTACTTTCTTCTCGGGTATGTATATTCCATTCATGCTATTTTTAATGTTTATTATATTTAGAGCGATCTCTATAGAATTTAGAAGTAAGGAGGAAATGTTATGGTGGCGCAAAATGTGGGATATTGCTTATAGTGTAAGCAGTATTATGTTGGCTTTTCTTCTTGGAGTAGTTTTAGGTAATGTGTTACAGGGAATTCCGATAGGTCCAGATCAGGAATATGATGGAAGTCCTTTTTTAGGATTTTTAAATCCGTATGCTATAATCACGGGCTTTACTACACTATTCCTGTTTATGTCTCACGGTGCAATTTATCTCCTTCTAAAAACCGAAGGAAAACTTTTTGATAAGCTTGAAGGATTGCTAAAAAAAGGAATCATTCTATTTATTGTATTCTTTGTTATAACATCTTTGTACACTCTTATTTATATTCCTCATCTAAGCGACGATTTTAAAGCAAATCCTATCTTATTTATAATTCCCGTTCTTACATTTTTAAGTATTGCAAACATCCCAAGACTAGCGAGTAAGAGAAGATTCAAAATTGCTTTTTTCTTTTCAGCCTTAACTATTTCTTTAATGATGGTGCTGGTAGCAATAGAACTTTATCCCACTCTTTTATATTCTACCATAGACCCTGCTAATAGTATTACAATATATAACGCTGCCTCTTCAGATAAATCCTTGGGAATTAGTCTAACCATGGTTTTAATTGGTACTCCTCTTGTTTTAGGGTATACCTATTTTGTTTACAAGACCTTTGCTGGAAAAGTAAGATTAGATGATCATAGTTATTAATACTCTTAGTTAACCAGTATTTAAAGTGATCTGATCATTCTTAAAATTGAAACTTAATCTGAAGCTCTAATGTTGAAATAGACTTGCAGCACTTTTCACCTTAATTATAAATCAGGTAAGATGATTAAATATCATTTTCGGTGTAAAGACTTGTAATTTTCTCTATCTCAACATTAATTTCAGATCTTTCTGAAATAGCAGATAGCCACACTTCGGTTAGGATCTTACTGGTTGCACTACAAGCTTGCAGTCCATAAGAATAAGGTCTGCATCCGGAAGTATGTGTAAAACTTATATCGAAGATATTGTTATTTGGAGTTCCATCCTCGTCTATCAATCTATAGGCTGCATCTACATCTATACCTCCTGTATAAAGACTGAGTTTATCTTGATCTGTAAAGATCAGTTCTCTATTTACGCTTTCAGGAAGTTCATTACTAGTTTTTACTTTCTCAAACTGTGCTCTCGCTTTTCTCACTTTTCCACCTTTAATAAGTGAGGTAAAGGGAAATTGTTCTAGATCAATATTTTTTTGTCCGGCACAGTTCACAAACATTTTATAGTCTAATGGAATCTTTGTGCCATCTTCTTGTTCAACTTTAATATGAGTGCGGTTCTTATTTACAGCGTCCTCCATTACTTCAACTTTACCTGTAACTAGCTCTATGCAGTCTGCATCATAGAGTGCCAGAAGAATATCTGCAGAAGATAAGGGTAGTGCTGCAATTACATTCATTAAGAATGACATCACTTCATTGCGAAAAAATAAGTGATCTTCTGCAGGTAACAATTCAGCATGAAAATTTAAGCAATACATAAGATCATCTAAAGTTTCCTTCCAATAAATAGGCTTGTTGTTCTTGATAGAATTGCGGGCTTCTATTCGTTCTTTTCTCATACCTTCAAAAGAATCTGAATACTCATGCTCTAAAGACATCAGTTCTACAAATTCTTTAAAGTTGATACGTTCCTCTTTCAGCTTGCTTGCCATCTCAAATTTTTGATCTCTTTCAAAGGCTTTAATCAATGCGTTTCTACAAACCTTATCGAAAAAAGTATGTATCCGAAGAAATCCGTCTTTATCTATGAGTGATAGCATCTTTTCTTTCTTTACGTGCCTATATATCTCACGCATGGGAAATTCTTGTTCATATTGCAAATGTGGTAGCCACCCTCCAGAGGAGTGCATGCTTATTTTAAAACCTTTAGCTTCGGAATATAGCTTATAATTAAGCTCCCCGTTAATTTTGCTAAACCTACCGTGTCTGTGAGCTAGAGATGTTACTACATCAAATGCACTTAAAGAGGCTCCAAGAGTTCCTATAGTGAAGTTGTAAAAATTACCCGGAGAAGGCAATAATTTTTGAATAGGCCATGGAGATGAATAATATCCAATATCTAAGTTATCTCCCTCAGACCAATGGTGTCCGGTAGCGATGATTACCTTCTCAAATTCTCTTGTAGTTCCTTTGGAAGTCTTTATAATTACTTGTTCATTTACAGTTTCAATATCTATTACTTCCTCTTCTTTTAATTGATGCACTAGAATCCCACCCTCACAAAGTTTTTTGATAATGTTATTGTATTGGTCCTGAAAGTAAGCCCCTAAAGAGATCCTGCTATATACCTTAGTATCATCTATTGGCAGATTAACGATGTTCCATGATTTTAATAATGCTGTATCCTGCCCTCTCAGCCAATCCCCAAAACTTGTAGGAAGCTCTGGGATCTCTTCAGAAGAGATATTGGCAAGATTATAAATGTCTGTTGTTTCAGGGTTATAAGGCATTCCTATTCCCATAAGAGCTCCTTTTTCAAAGATGCTTATCTCATCTATAATAGTATTAAAAATTCTCAGATGTTCCGCAATATGATTAATAAAATAGAGTGCAGTAGCACCAGATCCTATAATAGCAATGTTGTTTTTATTCATGAGCTCTTTGTAATTGGTAATTAAAGATATCTCATTCTAATGTCTGCTTATAACTTGAAAATGATAATATTTAGAAGGGCTATTGCCTGTTGGAAGTATTGTGAAGTCCTTATTTTATTGAATGTTGCAGCTTATATGTCTAATTTTTAGATCTAATAATTGTTAAATATTGATCTCGTCTTTAATTAACGGTAGCTAAAAGATGCTGAAGAGGAAATAAAGCGAAGAATGCTTGGAAAAATATGGAATGGGAAGTAATAGTCTAAAAAAGAAAAAGGATATTTAGAAAATGTTGATTCTAAATATCCTTATATTAATGTTATCATGATTTTGAAGATAAATTGTCTCTTGGAGCTGTGTGTTCTTTTTTATCTTTTACCTGATGATTAATCTTTGCTCCTTGAGTTGCCTCATGATTAATAGCTTGCTCTTTCTTACTCGTTTTCTCTGGATTTGGATTTTGCTGACTCATAATTTTAAGTTTATGTTTTTGAATTTATCGCCCAGCTAGGAAATAGTAAATAGTACTTTTTTCAACAGCGGGATTTACTCAAATTGTTTTAATGTATTTATGCTAGTAATTACTTCAAATAGATCGTGTATGATTATTATATAATTACTGTTCGATCCTTAAAAAACAATTTATTTCTTGTCTTTATTTTTATCCTCATTTCTTTTTTCTTCAACACTTTTTGCGTCGTCTAAAATTCCTTCAGCATGTGGGATTGGGTGCTTTCCTTGTTGGTTTTCGTAATTAGGAGTTTTCATATTAATATTTTTTAATTAATTATAAATAAGGAGGAAATTTTCCTCTTAATATAAAATTACAGTATTAGAAGAAAATTATGTTTTTTGATAACAATCTTTAACATAAGTGTGTTAAAGAAACTAGCTATTATGTTTTGAGGATAGGAGTATTGAGTAAAATACTTTCTTAAATATAATTTTTTTGTTGTAACAGGATTTATTATCTACTAGAATTAAAGGTATTTAGCCTTTTTCAAAATTCTAGCTTACAAAATGAGAGTGTTAGTTAAAGAGTCTTTGCAGGAATTTGGTCCATAGCATGCTCTGCTATTGCTGTGATGGTTAGTGAAGGATTCACTCCTGGATTAGATGAGATCATGGCGCCATCTATTACAAACATATTCTTATAACCAAAAACCTTATTATGTTTATCTATAACACCTGTATCTATATTTTCTCCCATAACGGCACCCCCTAATATATGTGCAGTAGATGGTATACCTGCTAATGTTGCTAAAGCGAAGGATGTACTAACTCCATTTATTGCTTTGCGATACGCCTTTGCTAGTTGTATAGATTCCGGAATGAATGGAGTAGGAGCCTTCCCGGTACTTACCGTAGAATACATATGCCCAAAAATATTTCTTTTAAATTTTAGAGTGCTATCTAAAGTTTGCATAAAAAGTAGCACAACGGTATTCTTAGACCAACCGTTCACGAAATATATCTTAAAATAGTCTATAGGATTTTTAAAGAGTTTTACCAGCGTTTTGAAAATACGGGAAGCTACATTAGAACCGGTTACGTAAGGTAAATGTGCTAGCTTCCATGCGTCTGATCCTTCTCCGTACCTACAGATCTCTAGATGACTATTCTCATCTGTATTTAAAATACTTCCTATTGCCACACCTCTAGAATAATTCTTTTCCTTATTCAACCCAGATACACTTATTAATGTTTCATTGTTACTTCTTATATCTTCACCTACTTTATTAGATAGTAGCTGTAGCGATTTCTTTTTTAGTTTTAGCAGCAATTTCACAGTTCCAAGAACTCCTCCAGAAAAGATTACCCCCTTTGTGGTGATCTTTCTATTCTGATTCAGCCATTTAGTGCTACTTCTTGTTAAAACCTCATATCCTTCTGAACCATCTTTGGCATGGATCGATTGCACATCTATAACCTCATTTTCTGCTATGATCTCTGCTCCGTTTTTTTGAGCTAGATAAAGGTAATTCATATCTAAGGTGTTCTTTGCATTATATCTGCAGCCCGTCATGCATGCACCGCAAAAGGTACAACCAGACCTATCTGGCCCTTCGCCATTAAAGTAGGGGTCTTTTTGGGTAATATTTGGTTTTCCGAAGAATACTGCAACTCGCGTAGCTTCAAAATTTTCTTTGATATCTAGATCTTCTGCAACTTTTTGGAGCCCAAGATCGCCATCAAATAATTTTGGATTTTGTGCTGCACCTAACATTTTAAGTGCCTCCTGGTAAAAAGGTTTTAATGTATGTTCCCACGCTTCTAGATCTTTCCAGCTTCCAGAATTAAAGAACGCTGTTTTGGGAGTTGGTAAGGTATTGGCGTAAACCAAAGATCCACCGCCTACACCAGTACCAGAAATAATTGCAATATGTCTAAAGATTGATAGTTTCATAATACCGAAAAATTTTAATTTCGGCATCCAAAGCCATCTTCTAAAATTCCAATTGGTTTTAGGGAAATCTTTTGCTTTAAACCATTTTCCTTTTTCTATTACCAGAACCTTATAACCTTTTTCTGATAATCTAAGAGCACTTACAGAACCTCCAAAACCACTACCAACTATTACATAATCATATTCTGTATCCATGTTTTGTAGACTTCTTTAGTTAGATCGAGGCATCGTTCACTAATTTAATAAAATTTAGCTCCTCAAAAACTCTAAAATTTCCTTATCCTTATACAAAATTATTCGTTTTTAATTAAAGTGCTTTTGTGAATTTCAAGGAGAGCGCAATGCTTTTAGATTTAACAAAACACCTAGGAGTCTAGATTAAAAAAATCGGCTAAATTTACATTTAAGAATGAAGATCAAATTAAGTCTTCCATTTCAAAATTCATCATATGAGTAATTCTAAAATAAGTATTTCTGGCAGCTATCTAATTAAAGCAATACTTATATTTGGAAGCATCTCTGCAATACTTTACATAGGTTCCAGCCTTCTACTTCCTCTTTTTATAGCAGCTATTATTGCAGTTCTTTTAGATAAACCTGCCAAGAAAATGAAAAAGTGGGGAGTACCAAATTGGTTGGCTATAACACTCTCTGTAATTTTAATGCTAGTAATATTTTTTCTATTCACATGGCTAATAGGTTCTCAGATCAATACCATGGCTGGAGATTGGCCAACAATTAAAGAAAAGGCCACCGGTAAATTAAATGATCTTTCACAGTGGGCAAATCAGAATTTAAATTGGGATTATAAAGATTATATAGACAATAATAAGAGGCTAGTTCAAAAAATGGAAAGTGTTGCCGGAGTATTTCTATCTTCTATTATTAATCTTCTTTCACAATCTTTTGTAATCTTCATCTATATAGTTCTTCTATTAATGCAAAAGGTCATGTTTATCCGCTTTTTTAAAAAATTGACCTCTAATTCTGAAGCTATGGGATCTCTTCTTAGCAACTCATCAAAAATAATTACAAGTTATCTTTTCGGAAAAGGAAAAATCATGATTCTTTTATTTGGGATCTATTATTTAGGGTTTATTTTAGGTTCTGTTCCATATGCGCTGTTCTTAGCACTTTTTGCGTCTTTGTTTTCTATCATTCCATATGTTGGAAATATAATAGGAGGTGGTGTTGCAGTATTATTGTCATTTCTATATGCTGGTGCAACTCCTGCACTTATTGTGATAGCCGTAATTGCTGCTGCTCAATTATTAGAAAATTATATACTTACACCTTGGATTATTGGAGATGAAACGAATTTAAATCCATTTATCACCGTTTTTGGTGTTATTCTATTCTCTGCATTATGGGGAATTGTAGGTGCCATTATAGCCTTACCAATTATAGGTGTTCTCAAAGTAATTTTTGATCATACTAAGGGTATGGAGGCTTTTGCGTATCTAATTCAAAAAAAGGACTAATAGGGTTGCTATAGTTAAGAATTCTGATAATTTATAGATTTCCGAGAGCTACCCTAAGTTCTGAATTGTTCTTTTTTTCTATAATCTTTCAGAGGTTTTACCAATTAGAAATACTACAAAAGCCAAAATTCCTGAAATAATAAAACCGGTAATAACAGAAAAGTTTCTTGCGGTATCAGAACTTACCTTTTGCATAGCGATCTTTTGCTGAGGTGTAATTTCAGTCCCGCTAAAAAAATTATCCCCATTCAAATCAAATTCAAGCAAAGTGAGTTTCAACGAAATATCAGAATATGCGGCTGCACCAACTATTATTAAATAGAAACTAAAGAACACGGTTAAACCAATCCATAACCACTTGCGCTTTCCACTAAAGAACATGCTCTTTCTTTTGTAGGATATAGCAAGAAGGGCAAATACAGCAATAAGAGCAGGAATTATTAGATGGTATGGTAGATCTATTCTGTTCATACTTTATGCGTTCTCTTAATCTAAATAATATTTAAGCCCTATTCCAAAATTATTAGAATAAAAGTTCTTCAAGGTGTAGAATTCCAGATTACCGCTAAAATAGAGCTTATCATAAAAAGGGTAGCTGAAACTTCCTCGGTACCGCTGAAAGTTATCAGAAAAAGTGTCTAGAAAGTAAGCTGCATCTAATGTTATATTAATGTCTTTTTTAGGAATATTAAAAGAATATCCTGCACCAATACCTCCATATAGCCTTTCCTCTAATGTCCAATATGGATAACCGCTGCTTTTATCGTTATTACCTAACAAACCGGCAATTTCTGTAAAACCTGATATTGAAGACCTTCCATTTTGGTATACCTTCCCGTAAAAAGCCAAAGCTGCTGTAGCATCTACAGTGCCATCATCATCATAATGATTTCCTTCTAAATATAAGGTAGACCTAAAGATCTTATTGATCCTTAGTTCTTCGTATATGTTAAGTTGAGTTTGGTAAATTTTTAATCCATAAGCCCCACCAGTTAATGCTGGCCTTCTAAATGCTGCTGCAGAGCTATAAAGGCTGTCATGACTTATAGAAGCTCCAGCTCGTAAGTGATAATATACATTGTCTGCAGTGTCAAATTCCAACCTCGCACCTCCGGAATAATTAAATTTTCCTGGTTTTATAGCAGTTTGAAATTGATAATCCAACCCATATAAACCTCTGTCTATATTTTCTTTATCAACATTAACCACAGGCACTCTGTATGCCTGATTTTTTACTGCGCTAAAGATGTGTGTATTGTATTTACGATCTCGAAGTCCGTAACCCAGCTTGGCTTCATAATAGTTAGGATCTAACCTATCTGCCACCATAATTCCATTTAACTGAATAAAATCGCTTTCTGTTATTCTTATTTTCTTTCTTATAGATGCTGCAATAGGTGCATCAAATAGTTCTGGTGTTTCTAGTAGAAGTTCTTTTTGAAGACTGCGATCTAGATAAAGCACGTCTTTATTGAATTGTGTTCTAAGCTCCTCTTTTTTGGCTGATGCTGCCATGGTATTAGTAAGCGTCCAGGCTTTTTTGTAATTCTTTTCGGAAATATAGTAAGAAACTAAAAAAGCTTGAATTTCATCAAATTTTTCATTTGAAGGTTTTGTATTGGCATAAAGCGCCTCTATTTCTTGAGTTTGCTTCAATTGTGCGTGCCAGAACAATTTAGTAAGCACCGGAAATTCTGTAGTACAATTGCTCCATTCAATAGCCTTACGATAACTCCCCTGGTTTCCGAAGGCGTATGCAATATCTAATGCGATAGATTTATAGTTAGGACTGCACGGGTCTATATCTATAAGCGCTGCTGTAGCTTTAGATGGTTCATTAATCAATAACCAATTTATATATAAAGTATAATCTCGTGCTTTTATCTTCTCAACATCTGTTGTTTTAAGATACCACTGGTCTATGGTTACTTTATCTATAGAATTTGAACAATTAGACCAGGCTATCGCTTTTTCAAAATTGTTATGATCGGCATAGAACCAGCTTATGATCTCTCCCGAGTTTTTATAAGTTTCACAAGGTTCAGACACATTAAATATGGACATAGCCTCTTTAGGATAGCGCTTAATTAAAATCTCTATAAAAGAGGTTCTATTATCTGGATCTGCATCTTTAATTAACTGTTTTAATTCAGCCGCACTTAATTTAACCTCGTCTTGCTCCCCAAAATATCCTATATAGTCCATTTTGGTTTTTGGGTCATTAGAAATAGCTATTTTCTCCGTCATCCAATATTTGCGAGTTTGCAAATCCGGATAATCGCTACCTTTTACAAATTTTTCAGCTAAATAAATGTACCTAAGACCTTTATTACTATTCTCGTATTTTTCTTTTAATAAAGGCCAGATCTCTGCCTGACTATTATTCCAGCTTAAGTATTGGAACAGTTCTGTCCAATTACTTTCATTATAAGCATTGGAATTTTTAATACTAGCTTTAAGTTGTTTGATGTTTTCTGAAGAATTGGCCTGTACTGGTAGTTCTTCTAAAGAGAGGTATTGCTCATATTGTTCTATTAAAGAGATGTTAGAGTTATTGTTTTTACCGAAAATTCGAGGAGCACTTATAGTTCCAGCAGGGGTTTTTATCATGTAGAGGCTACCTTTATGAAATGCTGTTTTACTAAATTCATAAGATCGCTTTTTAAAAGATTGTTCCATTAAAGCGCTATTTTTGGAACTTACATAAACAAACCACCAGTTTGTCTGCTCCATGCTTAATTTCACTTTTACTTCATCTTTATTAAAGCTATAAGTATAAGTGGATTTTCTCCAATCTTGGGCAATCTTAGCAGCATCCTTAACTGCAAAAAATCTCATTAATGGATATAATCTTTTGGTTTGATGGATATAAGACTTAAAGCGAGGAAATAATCCTTCAGAGCCATCCTCAGATATTTTCCAGCCTAATCTATCCTGATTCCTGAATTCGTATACCTCTTCGTAATTTATGGTGTTTGCCGGAATTTGATAAATATCATCTGCATGGATAAAATGAGACCAGATACCGGTGTATAAATATAAATTTTGCTGATTGTATTGATTAGCAACATCCATAACATAACCACTGGTTACTCGTGGAAAATTGAAGAAATGATCATTATAAGGTTCTAAATCATATTCTCTATTTCCACCTTCTTTGAAATCGCCTAAATATAAACTTGCGTTATATTTAATGGAAGGAAAAACTTTAGCCAGAGCTGCAAATCCTAAGCTATCTATATTGTTTGAAGGTGGAACATAAGTTACTGGAAGTTTTCCATAGGTTTTTAGTTCCCATCTCTTTTTTGCTGCTTTTAATCCCAGCACCATAAAGTCATAACTAGGCCAATCGTTCTTTAAGAGAGAAACGTGGTTGTACCCGTGGAAAGCCAACTCGTGTTTAGATTTCTTAATCTTATTCATAAGCCAATCTGACGCGGAAAGACTTTTTCCCTCCACCCGTTTTTTAGATTGTTCCCATTCTTCAAAAGTAAAAGGAGGTACCGTAAGATTGCGATAATCAAAACTTACGTAAGCAGAATAAACAAGACCTTCTTCTTCTCCTAATTCCACCATATCTGGCCACCAATGGTCTGTATAAAATTGGGCTTGAGTAACATTCATTTCAGAATGTACCGGTTCCATGGCCATATCATAAAGTGGTGCTGGAAAATCGTCTAAAAAAATACTTTTGGTGTTGGCTACAGAATAAGGCATTCCCTCCAATCCTTTTAAGAGCATGCTAAATAACAAACCTCTATCTCGTTTTTCAAAAGCTTGAGAAGTGTTCATTAAAATCACTTTCCCGTTTCCTAGATCGTTTTGAACAATAGCGGGATACTCCAGATCATTACTAGAGGTAGCTATTACTTTAATATTTGGAGAAAAATTCTCTCTAGAAATTCCATAAAGAACGGTTCCTATTTTAAAGGCTTTATTTTTGAAATCTGGGAGAATATCATCTTTGGAAAGATATCCTTTAGCTTCTGTATTTGTTATTCTACTCGTATTTGCCAGAACTCCGGCTAAGAACTCAAATTTTTCTCCGGCACTAATAGTTGGTAGCAATAACATTCCTCCATTATCTATAAATTGAAGTATTTTATTATAAGCATTATCACTTAGCTCCTGAGGTTCAGTAATTACTACTACCTTATTGTTAATTCCTAAATTTGGATCAGCATTAAATTTCTCCAGACTAATGGCTCTAAATGGGATTTTAGAGTAATTAAGTGTTTTTTGAAGATTATTCTTATAATCCATACTAGTAGACTCTTTTGGGTCTACCAGAAATGTTACCAAAGGATCATCACTATATGCCTCGTAACTTACTTCTGCCGTTTCTTTACTAAAAACAATTTCATTTTCTACATCTTTCTCACAACTTAAAAATGTGAAAAATACCGTAGTTAACACAATGATTATTCTATAACCTCTTATCATTCTCACAGCAATAAATCATTTATTTTACTAGAATTCGGAATATTCACGATCTCAAAAACTTTTATAGATTCTCCTATATAGATAGGTTTCATTTCTCTTCCACGTTTTCTAAGAGTTTGCAGACTTTTAAAAACCTCATCAGGAACATGTGCATTACGCTTGTTTGGAACAAATACAAAAACACTTGATGGTAATATCACTTCGGGATGTGTTTTTAAATATTCTTTCTGTTCTTTATATTTATGGAAAAGCGCATCTTTTTGAAGATAGGCACTATTAAAATCTGAATAACTCAAAAAGTAATGCCCTCCACGGCTAACACGACTATTTTTAGAAGTATTAACCACTGCATAAGAATAGGGAAGTCTATTGTTCTCAATTTCAAAATACGCTTGAAGCACATCTCTTTTAGAGCTAAAAACGCCTTGAGTTGCGCTGGCATCATTTTTACTCATATAAAAAATACCAAAAGCAAGAACCATTGCGAGGCTAATTTCAACTGAATTTGAGATGCTCACCTTTTTAAATAGGGCTCGCACGGGCAGATATATCAAATAGAATAAGAGCCCTAATACTATAGGCAGGAATACAGAAATAACCTGAAGCAAAAGGTCTTCATCAAAAAACGGAACTTCTACTGTATATATAGTCAATAAAAAGATCACAAAGATAAGAATGGTAGATATAGATCTCCAACGTTCTGATTTTTTAAAAATTAAATATGCTGAAACTAAACCTAAGAAAAGTGTCGCTCCAAGATAATACCAAACTAATTCAGAAAAAGGAATAATAAGGTTTGGGGTATATGTATAATAATCATAAGATGCCAGCTTAGACATAAAGACATCTATAAAATTTCTTTCTAGAAAAAAAGATGCGATAGCATAGATGCCAGCCATAATTAAAGCACTTAAGAAATAGGCCTGTATAGATTCTTTATTATAGGCTCTTTTTTCTGAAGGATTGATAAGGTAACAGATAATAAAAAATGGTAACAAGATCCCTAGCGCAATAAATAAGTTTAAAAAACTCAACGCCAAAATACATACAAGACTCCAATTAAAGAACATCCTTTTTTTCTGTCTGAAACTTGTAGGATACATATTAAAGATCATTAACGGCAACGCAAGAGACATAGAAAGGAATACCGTTTTATGCTGCAATAATGAATCTATATTTAAAGGAATAATGGAGTAACCAAACCCAAAAACAAGTGCAGAAAGTAATCCAGGCCCGTGTTTGTGAGTAATTTTATAAAGCGCCCAATATATAATTACTGCCAACAGCGCAGACTCGATAAATCCAGAATTGCTAAGCGCCAACATATCACTTAAGCCTGTAATTTTAGCGTAAAGAGAGATTATAGCATAGCTACCCATAGAATCTGTAACAATGCTAAACCAGGTTTGATCTGCAATGGCCTTCATTTTATCTAGATCTTCATACCAAGAAGAACTCAATAAATAATTATCATATTTTAAGAAATAATACTTGCTCACTAAGATCGCTGCGAATATAAAAGTGGCGATACCTATTTGCCAGAATTTGATATTCTTAGAATCTTTACTTTCAGGCTTTCTTTTTTGAAAATTCTTACTTTCTACCAAAGCCCTATTATTCTCAAACCGTTTCACTACATAAATTATAAATCTGCTATAAACCTTTTGAAGCTGTTTTTTTAGGGGTTTACCTTTTTTAAGATTTAGAAAACTCAGCATAAAAAAGAGCGAAGTGATCATTAAAATGAGCATGGTGTCAAAACCATTTATCTGTGTTAAGAACAAACTTCCAATAATGGCAACAGATAGAAGCATGATTAGCCTGGGAACAAAGAATTCTATACCTGTTTGTTCTGGTAGTTTTACAGCAGATAGTCTATAGAAAACATAGAAGATCAGGAAAAAAAGGAAAATTCTTAATGGACCCAGCAACGTAGCGCTAAACCAAAATAGGATATCATGGTTCATAACGCGGAATGTTTTGAAGTTCTATTTCACCTATAAAAAGGTTTGTCTTGTAGCTACTCATACGTTTAAGTACTTCTTTGGCCAGATCTCTAGTATCTGCGTATTCAATTACTATGGTAGGCAATCCAAATTGCTGACTTGTCATATTAAGGTGATCTAATCTTTCTTTAAAGTCTTTGCTTTCTCTTAGTTTATAAGTAGAAGTTTCAAAATTATAATCTGTTGCTATAGATTCTACAGCAATAGAGTTTATTAGATCTTTTGTTTTAGGCAAAACCTCAAGTCCCGCATTTTGCATGAGGTGAGTTGTTGGATATTTTTCTTTGATCTCTTTTAAAAAACTAACCAAAGCAGCTAGTTTGTAAGGGGTTGGCCCAAATGAAGTATAATTATCTATATTGTCTAAAAACAGACCGTCAAAACCTTTTTTTTCAATATTGTTCTTCACAATTTTAAACACTGCTTGTCTCGTATTTTTATTAGCTAAATCTAAAACGTAGCTGTTCCAAACCTCATTTTTAGACAAGGTGTATTTTGAAATATCGCTGTAATGAGAGGCAGATTCATTCACTTCCCCAAAGCTTACGTAAGCCAGCACATTTTGGTTGTGCATTTTCAATAATTTAATATCTTCTGCAGAAAAATGTGCACTTTCTATGATTAGATAATCATAACCTTTTACAGTTTCCGGATCAAAATCTCCATAGTTTACTAAAACTTTTTTCTCAATATCATTCTTGCACTTAGAAAAGCTAAATATGGAAAAGCAAACAATGCACATCATTATAAATTTAATACGCTGCATAATAGTAATAGTCCAGATTTTTAAAAAAACGTTTGGTGTATCTAAATGTAACGATCATAAATACTAAAGATCCTAACATCATGCCAATTACGGCATATTCATAAGATATCAACCTGCTGCAAAGCACACCAAATGTAAAGTTGGTTATTAGTGCTGCAATTATAGCTATTAGGGGTTTTCTATTTTGATTAAGAGTATATAGATATAAGGTGTTAAGAACACCAATGGTTAAGAAAATATATCCTAAACTACCTAAAATGCTTACTTTAATACTGAGCTCAGATAGGGTTTCATCAAATCCGGCGCTGTATCCCCAAGGTTGCGTCATAATAAGATATAAAAGTATGGCAACTCCTACAGTGGTTATAAGTAACAATCTTAAATTTCTATAATATAATTCTATCATCTTAGAATTGAATTTCTTAAATTTAGAATAGCTGTGAATAAGCTGATAATAATCTAAATGTCTGTTAAACGATGTGATGCTATATTCCAGAACTCCCCCCAATAAGAAAAAGAATAGAATGGCTAGATCCATTCCAATCTCATAATCTTTTTCGTAGTAGAATAAATAGGGAATCTCACGATTTGTAGAAGAAGACCAGGCTATGATCCTGTCCATAAATATAAAAAGGAAAAAGAATATCCCATATAGAAAATAATTAAAATTCCTGTAGATAGACAGGGTAACCTTTGGTTCTACGATAGACCGGGATATTTTCCTCTTTAGTGTATGTTTTAAAAACCACTGCAGATAAAATACAGAGATTAATGCTGCAAAAAGAATACTGCTCCAGTGTATAATGTAAACAGGTATGTTGGTAGTAAAATGCAATGCTAAAGCCAAAGCAGTTCCTAAGGTAATACTCACCGTGATCATCCAACGTTGCTTTAACGCATATAGAGGAGCTAATACTAAAAGGAGAAACCCAATTAATAAAGCATAGGCAAAGCAAATTATAACAAAACTAAAAGAATAAAGTGGGGTTATAAAGTTGAGTACTGCAGATAGCAGGAATATTGCAAAGATGGTTTGTGTACCATATTTTATGATCTTGATTACCGAATGCCGGGCCATGTAGAAATCTTCATTATACCAGTAATAGGACACCTGTTTCCCAATAACCTGAACAAACCCACCTGTTGCAATAAATCCAATTATTACACCTAAAACTACAGCGGTAGATTGGAGGTTATTAAATTTTGAAAAGGTCCAGAGCGATATGCCAAACAGTACAATAGATATCACTTGAATTGAAACAGGAAAAAAGTTTGCTATACCAGAGCCATTTTCAACTACAAATTGCTTTAAGGCTCGAGAAGAAAAGTTAGAAGCTATTGCTATTTTCTTATAATTCTTAGCTTCTGCAATACGTTGTTTATCGTTCTTAAGATTATTATAGGCTCTAAGCCCAAAGGTTTTGTAAATGTACTCTGCAAGGTGAGAGATACTTTTAAAACCATAATCATTTTGAGCATCGATTTCTCGTATCCCTAAAGATTCTATAGTGGCAATTATTACATTTAGGTTTACGGGCTTACCGTTTCGTTCTTTAACCTGTATAATTAGCGATGCTACCGCTTTTATTTGATCCGGACTCATTTATTCCACCTCCATGTATTTGCTCTCTACTATATTCTCTTGTAAAAGCGATTCGTAAATATCTTCATATTGTTGTATGAACTTTGAGATGGTAAAATTGTCCAAAACCCGCTGTCTGGCATGTTTAGCCATATTTAAGCGTTTCTCATTATCCTGCAATAATTCTATAATGCGTAATCCAATCTCTTCTGCATTTTTAGGTTTGCATAAATATCCGCTGTTTTCATCTAGTGCCTCTTTTACACCACCCACATCTGTAGAGACTACAGGAACACCACAACTCATACTTTCTATTACAGTATACGGGAAACCTTCTGATATAGATGTTAGGATAGATAGATCTCCCTCCGGGAAAATCTCATGAGAATCATTTCTAGGTCCCATAAATCTAAAGTTTTCCTCTACTCCTAATTCTTCAATAAGTTCTAAACAGGTTTGAGTGTACTCTGGAACTGCTTTATCGTCACCATAAACTAGGTATAGTATTTCTGGAATTTCTTTCTTTACAACTGCGCAAGATCGTATCATGGTTAATACATCTTTTAATTCAAAGATCCTTGCAGCAGCCACTACGGTTGGTATCTTCTGAAGATGTTGAGGTTTAGGTTTAGGCTTGAATTTTTCAGAATCTATTCCATTATAAATTATAGATATCTTTTTAGGATCTGCCCCATACATCTTTTCCCATTTTATATTGAATTGATTTACAGAAACAATCGCATCAGATTTGTAATAAGCCAATTTTGCTATGGCTTCAGAGAATTGTATTAAAAGTCGTTTTAAAAAGAACGGATATTCAGAATTATTAAGCGCCAATAGACGCTCTCTAATAAATACGCCGTGCTCTGTAAGCATTATCTTGGTACCGTATTTATAATGTGCAATCAAAGCCGGAATAACTGGGAAACCGGAGAGAGTTAGGTGCGCAATAGCACATTTTGGAACGTCGGTAATGGCCAATGGAATTAGAAATCTATAGATCCATCGTAAACCAATAGTAATATCTATTAAGGCTGCATCCGGGCTATAGTCTCTTACGATATTTTTAGAGATCGCCTCTCTGTAGGCCTTCCAAACCGGCTCACTTCTCATGGTCTCTTTATAGTCATAGTCTTCAAAATACAACCATAACGCTCTAAAAACCTCATCTAGGTCTTTAACATCTACATTTTCATCATAAATTAGGTTCAGAAGCTTAGAGAATAATGGAACAAAATTCTTTTCTACAACGGCAGTAGTAGTCCATTCTTTCTTTCCCACGGTTTTATAATATTCATCACCGTAACTAATATAATCATAAGGCTCATCTGGGGTCCATAAAGGAACCTGAATCACTTCCGTGATATTCGGACTTAGATCATATTTAGGCTTATTTTCAAAATTTGCATTTATAGAATACAATTTGAAATTTACGTTTTGCACCTTACTACATAATAAATGTGCCCAAGTAGAAACTCCACCCCCGTTATAAGGATATGTTCCCTCCAATACCAACATCACTGCTTCCTTCCCCATAGGTTTTTAGTAAGATTCTTCGAAGATACAATTCCTACAAAAATATAATCATTTTTTAAAGAAGCAATTCCTTAAAAGCGTAATTTTGAATGGTTTTTATGCATCTAATTGACAGAGAACCTTATTTATGAAATGCTTTTTCATGATTTTCTTAGCCCTGTTGTTAACTATTAATCTTGGATGTTCTAGCAACGACCCTGAAATGCCACTGGAAGATCTAGATTTCCGTCAGGAAATGAGAGATTTCGTAATTGATATTAGTACTTATTCTCATAGTTTGGCTCCTAATTTTATGATTATTCCTCAAAATGGAATAGCACTTATTACCAGCAATGGAGAGCCGGAAGATCCTAGAGCTACGACTTATCTTCAGGCTATAGACGCCAATGCACAAGAAGATCTTTTGTATGGTTATGAAGACGATGATAAGCGTACTCCGGTTGATGTAACTAAGGAGCTTAAAAGTTTGCTGGATATTTCTTATGCTGAAAATAAAAAGATATTGGTGGTAGATTATTGCTGGACTTCCTCGAAGGTAATTAAATCTTATGCTGAAAATAATGATAGTAATTATATATCCTTTGCTGCACCAAGTAGAGAGTTAGATAAGATTCCAGATACAAATACTACTCTTAATAATGAAAATTCTTCGAATATCACCTCCTTAAAGATGGCTAAGAATTTTTTATATCTGTTGAATTATGACCGATTTAGCACTAAAAATCAGCTGCTAACAGCACTCTCCAAAACAAATTATGATCTTCTAATATTAGATGCGTATTATAATGAAGAGATTTTCACGAAAGAAGATGTTCAGCAATTAAAGACCAAACAAAACGGTGGGAGTAGATTAGTGATTTCTTATATGTCTATTGGTGAAGCCGAGTCTTACCGATATTATTGGGATAGTACTTGGAAAAAAAATACTCCGGATTGGTTGAGTAATGAAAATCCGGAATGGGAAGGCAATTACAAGGTGAAATATTGGAACAAAGACTGGCAGAACATAATTTATGGAGCAGAATCTTCTTATACAGATAAAATTATAAAGTGTGGTTTTGATGGTGTCTACTTAGATATAATAGACGCATATGAGTATTATGAATAAGCGATAAATATTTCCGTTCATTGTTATAATATTCGCAAATGCCTATATCTTGATATTATAGCATAGGTTTACTTTTAGTTGATCTCTTCTTTTTTTTGTAATTTCTTCCATACCATAGTAGTATCCCGGTTACAGGTAAACTTGCAATGGTTAAACTTATCAAAAATGCTAAGATCTTACCAGCAATACCACCAATAGCACCAATGTGGATATCATAATTCATTCTTAGAATTTTATCTGCAATTTTAGCATCTTCATACCTGCCATAAATTGATGGAGATTTTATTTCTTCCAGGGAGTTTTGATCAAAGAATAAAAAATCTGAATCGTAATAGATACCATCTGTATTAGTAACTTCTACATATATAGATTCTGATGCATTATAAGGGTAATGTATTTCGAAACTTTTTGCTTTAGGATTTTCATTTTTAAGCTTTGGTAATAAAAGATCAATTGGTAACGTGGACGCACTAATATTTTCTGGACTATTCATATTTTCCGGAATTAAAAAGGTTGGATTTTTCTCTCCGCCAATAGTTACATACACAGATTTTTGAAACCAATCATAAGACATTACAAGTCCGGTAAAGGCTAATATAATGGCTAGCGGAATGCTGTAAAAACCAACAATAGAATGTAGATCAAAATTCTTTCTTTTCCATCTCGTGGTCTTTTTCCAATTAAATTTTAATCTGTGCTTTAAATTTTTAGTTTTCTTAGGTAACCATAGAATAAATCCTGAGATCATGATAATAACAAATAATAACACAGAGATAGCAATGATCTCTTCTCCCAACCAAGCGGGTAACCATAATCTGGTATGACCTTTAAGAACGAAAGCAAAAAATCCTGAGAAATGATCATTAATTTTTAGAATCTCTCCGGTGTACGGAGCTATGAACACACTCTTATAAAATTCTGGCTCCAAGTCGTAAAATACTACTTCAATGTTTTCATTGGTTTTTCCATAAATAGCACCATGAATGGTGTTTTCTGGAAATACATCTTCTGCAATAGTTTTTACTTCAGAAGGAGTTAAGATTGCAGTACTTTGAGGTTCAATATAGATCTCTTTGCTAGTTAGGGATTCAATCTCTTCTTTAAAAACCCAACAGCAACCGGTAATGGCAACAACAAAAATTATAATACCTGTAACTAAGCCTATTATCTTATGTGCCTGAAAAACGATCTTCTTAAAATTCATAATAATATATTAAAAGAAGAGTAATTCCTAAAAATTACTCTTCTAGGTTTGGCTAATTAAAAAGTGTATGAAATGTTGGCAATTAATGCTCTTGGAGTTTGCGGATTGATGGTAGACCACCCTTTATAGTATTCTTTATTAAGAACATTATTCAGTTTTAATCCTATTCTGTAGTGGTCATTTTTATAGTAAACCGAAGCATTTGCTACAAAATAACTAGGTAAAATAAAGTTCCCGGTAGTAGTATAATTCTTAACAAAACGCTCACTGGCTCCGTTAAAACCTAATCCAGATCCAAATCCATCTAACACGCCGTTAAATTGATAATCTGCCCAAAAATTATATAAGGTTTTGGGACCGGCTTCTAAAGGCCTTTTATTCAGAATTAAAGGATCGTCTGTTTTGGTGGTTTCACTTTCATTATAGCTGTAACCTGCTCTTATATTTAATCCTCGTAACGGATTGGTGTTTATTTCGATCTCAAAACCTTTACTTTCTATTTCCCCACCCTGAATGCTATTAAAAGGAGAGTCTGGATCTTGTATCACTCTATCTTTAACCTGAATGTTATAATAACTTGCTGTTAAATTGAATCTATTTTGAAAAAAGTTAGTCTTTATTCCAATTTCCGTCTGATTGGCTCTTTCAGGCTTGAAGGTTTTAAGTTGTTGTGCGCCATCTTCGGGATTTCCAACCAGTTTTGGAGCTATATTATTGAAACCATTTTGATAGTTTCCAAACACCGAAAGTTTATCTTTTATTGGCTGATAAAGCAGTCCGAATTTAGGAGATAGCGTATTTTGCTGATAGTTGTCTTCTTCTGTATTAACATCCCCTTCATTATCAAACCTATCTAATCTTAAGCCTAACATCGCAGAGAAATTATCGGTAATACTTAAAACATCAGAAGCATATAAACTATAGATATGATATCTAGATTTGTTATTCCCTAAAGGTTGAGAAGCTAGCACAGCGTCTACAGCTGAGGTGGAAAGCTGATAAAGATCCCCTTCCACATTCTCTGTAAATGGATTATCTCCATTGGCCCCACCTTGTGGAGTAATGTTGCCATAAAAAGCAT
Source organism: Gillisia sp. Hel1_33_143 (assembly GCF_900104765.1). Lineage (GTDB taxonomy): Bacteria > Bacteroidota > Bacteroidia > Flavobacteriales > Flavobacteriaceae > Gillisia. Next base: position 681,501 of record NZ_LT629737.1, on the reverse strand, counting down.
AACCCGTACTATTATCTGTGGTAGTAGCAGTAAAGTAATCTAATCCAATAACCACTCTATTTCTTAAGTTTTCAATCTTAAAATCGCCAATAAAATTTTGCTGAATATCGGTGGTTTGAGTATTGGAGTTTTGTTTGTTTATATATCTGGTAAATGTGTTGTTGGGTAAAATTCCGTATTCAAATAAATAGGAATAATAACCGTTGGTAGAAGTTGCACTTTTTGACACCAGAGTTTGAGACTGCCAAGAATCTGAAATTTTATAATCCATCTCCACTCTATAGTTCTGATTGGGATTTTCTAAGGTGAGATCATTACTCGTAAAAGATAATTTATTGTTGTAGTTGAGTTCTTCAAGATTTTTAGCCTCAGATGGTGCAGATCTGTTCAAGAATAAAAATGTAGGATTGGTTTGTTCTGCCTGTGTGATTTCTGAATAGAAAGAAAATGAAAGTTTGTTATTTACTTTATAAGACAGAGAAGGTGCTACGAAGAAAGATTTTCTAAATCCTGCGTCCTGAAAACTTTGTTCTGTAGTATAAGCGGTATTTATTCTAAAATAGAGATCGTCTTTTTTGCTTAATGCGGTATTATAATCACCAATGATTTGATTAAGCCCGTATGATCCGGTAGAAAAGGATAACTCTCCGCCAGTTCCTATATACGGTTTTTTGGTAACTACATTTATAAGTCCTCCGTAAGAACTTACAGCGTTACCAAATAAGGTAGCAGAAGGGCCTTTTAAGACTTCAATTCGCTCAATATTCGCAGGATTAATGGTTCCATTCGTTAATCCAGGCAATCCATTAACCAATTGAGGCTGCACAGAAAATCCACGTAGTGAATAATAGCCAGCTCCATCACCACCTCGACCGGTAGATGCCCATAATTGTTCTACCCCTGTAGCATTTTTTAAAGCATCATCAAAATTTGTTGTTAGTTGAGATTTTAAGAGTTCTGTTGTAATAGTGCTATAAACCTGAGTGTTCTCTATATCTTTTAGAGGTAATTTAGCCACATAAGCGGTTTTCTTTCTAGAGAATTTGTTAGTGCGTTCTCCCTGTATGATCACCTCATTCAAGATCTCGCTGCCTTCATAGATAACTATTGGTTTTAAATTTAGATCTTCATTGTTGGTAATGGAAAAAGAAATTTCTTTGGTTTTAAAACCTATATAGGAAATAGTTAGGGTATAGTTTCCGTCTTTAAGATCATAAAAATAGAATTCTCCTTTATTGTTAGACAGGGTGCCTTTATTCAGACCTTTTAATAGAACGGTTACGCTAGAAAGGGGATGCATATTTGCATCGTTAACTATTCCGTAAACCTGAGAATTTTGTGAAAGCATCAAGCTGCCGGTTAACATTATGCAAAGAAGTAATAGTTGTTTCATTTGTTTTTATTTAGACTAATTATAAATAATATTTTTGGTCAAATTTATATTTATGAACCCAAATAACCTAACTATTTATAATAATTCTAAATAATAATCTATAAATGACTGTGTATGATGTCTTTAAATATTTATAGTGTCAAATGTTGTTTATTTCCATTAGATCATGCATTCTTTTTTTGGTAGTCCGAAGTCATTAAAGTGAAATTCGCACATGTATCTTCGTAGAGTTTGGTTGCTGAGAAGGCCAAGTTTCTAGGTTTATTAAAATAGTAATTTGTGCTGCAAGAACTATCTTGTAGCTGGCATTTGCCTTTACATATGTGGTATGAATTCACAACTTCTTTTTAGATTAGTTTGAATTTTTTACTTGCTTTTTTTAGCGTTGTATAATAAATAATCTCATTTTGATCTAAACCAATTTTACTTGATAAGATCTAAATTCATACTAGAGTAAAGGAATTTTTAAAACCTGGATATGTTACAGTTTCGTAAATCTTATGGTTGAGTTAATTTTGTAACGTTTTTAACGATCTTATTGAAGGTTATAATGTTGATGTGGTGTATTTCTGAAGAGAACATTCAGCTACATAAAGATAGAGTGATCTGGATTGGTAGAAAAATGATTGATTTAGGTGTTGTGAATAGCCCAAGGAAATCAGGAAAAAATAAAACCCCGATAATTAAATGATTATCAGGGTTTTTAAGTACTCGAGGCGGGAGTGCTTTAAAATTTGCTCGTGCCTCTATTATTGGACTTTCCAAGCATAGCCGATGGGAGTGTCCACGAATTGGACACCTTTAACTAAATTTTAACTTTTAAAGGATCAAATTACTATTTATTTAATCAAATTTAGTTCAGATTCAGACTCATCCCAGTTAGTATAAAATACTCATGTTCCAGATCTTGAGAATAGTTTTCTATCCTATATTCGAAACCAAGCTCAAGTTCTAAATCTTTCAAAGCAGAAATTTCTAGATCAATTGAGAATCTTTGTTCGGCCTCTGGTTTTAGTTGGGAAGAAATAGCATATAAAGCTTCCGTTCCTAATGTTAAAGAGAAATTTTGGTCTAGAGGAAACCAATATGATATATCATATCTTAGACGATGTATTGTATTTTTTCTAAATCTCTGTTCGAGGCGTAATCTATGGAAGAGAGATGAATTTATAGGCACAAATTTTATTTGCTCAATAATTCTGATTTCATTTGTTTCAATAGGATTGAAGATTTCTTTAAATCTATATCGCAGTCCTAGACTTAAAAGCAGTGATTCATTGGTTTGATAATTCGTAAAATGATTCAACTCGAGGTGCTCATGTTGATACCCAAATATTCTTTCACCATCAAATCTTTCTTCGAGCATACTGCGACTACCTACTCCAAAATTCATAGACCATCTGTTTACTAAAGTGAGAGAAACCTCGAATTCATTTTCAAAAAAGTAAGATTGCGTATTTTGTGTAAATGCAAGATTATTGCTCGTAAGAAAAAAAAATAAGAAGAGAGTTATTTTTATTTGAGCCTTGAAAGTCATTTATCCTTACTGTTGGAATTTTAAATTTAATTTCTTTTACATTTATCCCAGTAAACATATAGTCCGAAAATTACCAAACTAACCAACGATCCCCATAATAATCCGTTTTTTAAAGAATCGGTACTTTTGCCTATTACAGCTATAAATAGTGTTAAAGGTGCAATCCCAACTATAGTAGCAAAAATAAAGCGCCAATATCCCATTTTAAGAATTCCCCCAACAAAACTTATCGCATCATTTGAAAGAAAAGGGTTTAAACGTGTAACGATTACTGCCCAAAAACCATAATCTTCCAAAAAATTGGCGATCTTTTTTTCAGATTTATGACCAATTAATTTCTCTACAATCCCAGGTCCAAAATATCGACCAATCCAATAACCTGTAGAGGAGGCGGTAAATATGGAAACCAGTACAATTAAACTACCCCAAACCGGACCGTAGGCCAAAATCGAAACAACCATAAGCGCAACGGACGGAATCACTAGAAGGAACATTTGCGCTACCATACATAATACTAAGAGCAAAGGGCCAAACCAACCAAAACCATCTACCCAGTTTTTGATACGTTCATTATTATTGCTAGTAAGTACGCTCCAGCTCTCATTTAAGAATTGTTGTACGCTGGGAATCAAAAAATAAGAGCCAATTATCAGTGCAATAATGCTTATGGAAATATATAATGGCGCTTTGCTTTTTTTAACTGAAGCATTTTCGAGAGATGCAGTATTCATATATTAATTTTTCTTTAAAATAACCTCTAGAATGTTGGCTGGGTTACTCCCTGCCTCATTCGATATGAAGAGTCTGCCGGTAGGAGTAAATGTAAGACCTTCCGGTTGATTAAATTTATCTTCATCTAAAGCGTATAATTTTTTAAATTTTCTGTTCTTATCTAATATGAGCAGCTTGGGATCTTTAGCGTCTAAAATATATATCTCACCGGTTATAGGGTGAATCTCAATGTCTGAAGGTCTCAATCTTTTACTTATATTATTGCTAGAATTTTCCAGTAACTTATCCTTCATATCAAGTTTAATAAAGGGGTTTTTATTTAATTCTTTAGTTTTTAAATTAAAGGAATATACCCCTTTATAATCATCACTACCTGATTCTCTATCTTTAATGGCTAGTAAAAGCTGATGATGAGCTAGATCCAGACAAAGTCCTTCGACATTATTAGAAGCAGTTAGGAAAGTTTCAAACTTTGAGATATTTGGATGATTCTCCATAAAATTGAGAATTTCGAAAATAGTACCATCACTTCTCAACGCGTATGCATTTTTTTCATGTATTGCTAGACCTTCATAATCTCCTTTGTCAGCAAATTCTATTTTCTTCTCAATCTTGGATGTTTTTAAATTATAGATAAATAGGATCCCATCTTCATCCTGAATTCCCGCAATTTTATTTTCGTCAATCCATTCTATTCCTGAAATTTCAGACAAAATTTTGGGAAGTTCCCATGTGGATTCGATCTGATAGGAATAATCTTTATTCTGTGTGAAAGTTCCTTTTCTCTCAAATGAGAAAATTAATCCTCCCACCAAAATAAGTACTCCGAGTATAATTGATAAAACAGTCTTGTTCATAATTGATAATTTTAATTAAAAAAATCGCTTTATAAATAGGCATTTATAAAGGTTGATATTTCTTGTAGCTACTAGATTAATCAAAATATTTTATCTGTGGATTTTGATCTCCAGTTGAATTAAAAATCAGTTTTTCGTCCATTAGGCTTCCATCAATTTCTATCTGGTAATAAGTAATTTTTCCAATTTTTAGAATTTCATAGTCATCAATTTTTCTCATATCATAATTAGTCTTGATGGTGTTATTCACAGCTTCTGGTAATTGGGAAGACAAGATTTCATACTTATATTTAATCAAGTTACCATCCCTCGCAATTATGGCGGAATAATCTATATTTTTATATTCAAAATCTACTTCATACTTATCTTTAAATTCCTCCCATCTAATATCTATTGCTTCTGGAAATTCTCGCTGAAAAGTATTTAATACCACAGAAGGAGTTTTCACATCAGGACTATCATTGTAATTACAGGATATAAGGATTCCTGCTAAAATCACTGTCATTAAGATTCTTCGTTTCATATTACAGATTTTAAAGATTACCGCAATATCAAACTGAAATCAGGAAAGAACCTGGAATTTATCTTGTAAGATTATATTTTGGGAAGAAATTTAGGATTTTGGAAATACTACTTTGAAAATGTGTCTTTCATCAAAATAATATTCTAATTCTAGATCGTATTCATCAGCTATGGCTTTAGAGATTGCCAAACCAAGACCATTGGAATTTTTACTGCTTATTTTATAGAAACGGGTAAATAATTTCTCTTTTTTCAAGGCTTCTTGTGTAGATAAGTTAGAGATTCTTATCTCTTGTTTCTCAATTTCAATATTGATCAGACTTCCATTTTCCCCATAAACAATTGCATTTTTAATGAGGTTGGTGAATAGAATGACTGCCAGGTCCCTATTCATTTTAAAAACGATGTTTTCTTCGGATGTTATTATACACTCCATTTGTTTGTGAGCAGCAAAATCTGAAAAATCCTCAACCACTTCTTGGATAATTGAAATGATGGATACCTCTTGTACATAAAGGAATTGTCGATTTTCAATCTTACTTAATAGCAGCAAGGATTTATTAAAGCGGGTCAAACGCTCTAAATTATTCAGTACCTGGGCGATTTGCACTAATTCACTTTCGCTTAGATCATAGTTTTCAATATATAATTCTAACTTATTGATACTAATAGCCAACGGAGTCTGCAATTCGTGGGAAGCATTTTCGATGAACTGCTTCTGACCTATAAAGCTATCTCGGGATTTTTGCAGGAGGACCTGAATTTGTTTATTCAATAAATTAAACTCTTCAATTGAAGTTTGCTGAACCTTTATATTTTCATCCTTTTCAATATTAAAATTTTTAAGCTCAGTGATAAGTTTGTAGAATGGGTTCCAAATTTTATTGAGGACAATATTGTTCAAAAATATTATTGAAATTATTAAACCTAAATATAGCCATAAGAGTGAGTACAAGAGATCTTCTATAAGATCGTCTTCTTCGACCATCGAGGTAATAACTTTTATCTTGTAATATTCATAGTTATGTTTAAAAACACTTTCCAATAGCCTTACTGGTTCAAAATCCTCTTCATTATGCATATACATCAAAGTGTCTCGGTAGTGATCTTTGATATTATTAGCATGTTCGGATTTGATTTTTTTGAGCGTATAATAACCATCTCCAAAGTCATTTTTCTCTTCAATAGAAATATTTTCTACTGCACGACGAATCACTAACATTTTTTGATTTTCTAAACCATCGTCCATACTATCGTATATTTCATCCAGCATGGCATAATAAAATATGACCGCCCAAATTGAAAGAAGAACAAATAAGATTATTGCAAAATATCTGGTAGTATAATTTAGTAATTTCATAAACTTATCAGTTTATATCCAATTCCATAAACTGCTTTTATTTCAATGTCAGCCTTATATGTATTAAGCTTTTTTCTTAAATTCTTTATTTGGGAATAAATAAATTCAAAATCATCACTTTGGTCTATATAATCTCCCCAAACATGCTCTGCAAGTGCAGATTTATTTACCAACCTGTCTTTATTTGTGACAAGGTATAAGAGAATGTCAAATTCTTTTCTATTAAAACTAATTTCGTTATTATCAATAAATACCAGATGTTTATCAAAATTGATAGACACATTAGCAATGTTCAGAATATTATATCCATCAAATTTTTTGCGTCTTAAAACAGCATTTATTCTTGCATGTAATTCTGCAATATGAAAAGGCTTTGGCAAATAATCATCTGCTCCCAGATCCAGTCCTTTAATTTTATCATCTAAAGAATCTTTAGCAGAAACTATAATTACGTTATCTGATATTTCTTTATTTTTAAGCTCCTTTAGAATTTCAAGTCCGTTGCCATCTGGCAGAGATATATCAAGCAAAATACAATCATATTCATATACACCAATTTTGGAAAGTGCATCATGATATCCATCTGCAGTTTCTACTACAAAATCTTCTCTTTCCAAAGAATTTTGCATATTCTCTCGCATTTCCTGCTCGTCTTCTATTATAAGTATTTTCATATTCGGTGATAAAGGTTAAAAATACGAGCTAATTCTAGAAAGATTTGGGAATTTCAATTTTATTATAAGTTCCTAATTTCTTCCAGTTTTGGCTTCTTTCTTTGAATCAAATTAAAAAACAACTATTATGAAAAATTTAAAATTAGCTGCTCTTACCTTATTTGCAACTGTGGCAGTAAATGCGCAAGACTTAAAAAATAACGAAGTTCCAAGGGATTTAAGACTAAATTTCGAAAAGGAATTTGTCAATGCCACAGATATAGAGTGGGAAAAACAAAATGATCTCTACAAAGTAGAATTTGATATAGCTAGAAAAGAAAATGAAATTTGGTATGATGCTTCCGGAAAAACTATAAAAACGGAAAAAGAATTAAATGAAGCAGAACTACCACAAGCTATCAAATCTAAAATTAGTACTTCTTATTCTTCTTTTAAAATTGAGGATATAGAAATGAAGGAAGAAGCGGGTAAAATTACTTACGAAGTTGAATTAAAAAAAGGTTGGAACAATGAAAAAATGTTAATTTTTGATGAAATTGGTTCCATTATTAAAGAATATGAGGATTAAAGAACTTACATTAATATTAAATGTATATAAGCTATCAAAATTTATTTGATAGCTTCATTTGTTTGAGAGAAGATTATAGGAGCTTGTACTTTATGTGTTTTCCTTATTAAATTATTCTTACGGATGAATATAATTTTTTTAAATATCTCTTCGTACAATGGAGGTGACTATTTTTTATAAACTGGAATAGCTATGTTTATACAACAATTATAATTATGATCTATCAAATTAATCGCCTTCATAAATGCTACCACTTACTAAATCGAAAAAAGGAGCGGGTATGATATGTAAATTTTATTAATTATTAAAGATAAATTTTAAATAGAGGTATTTTTTAATTGGAAACTCGAATAACATTCTCATTACATGTTATAAAAAGTCAGGTATTTCTGTTCGAATGAAATAAGCGATTATAACTATAAAACAATCTATTATTGAAGATATGCGTAAATCAATATATATTAGTCAGTCGTTCTTAAATTTATTTCTGTTGATTTCTGGATTATTAGTTTTTTAAAATTTTCTTTTCTTTCGTTTGAAAGAAAACTACGCTCAATCAATTCTTTCCACTCACACATACCTCTCCCAATTCGCTTCCAAAGATTATCAATTGCCTTTTCTGGGATATGTGCTTTTAACATAGCTTCATTAAAATCATTCTGCCTTAGTTTTCGCTTTTTCCCGTTAAGTGTTAGCGCTAGATCTTCATCATCTTCTGGCATTAGTAGTTTTACAGCAAGAATGTCATAGGCCGGTGCCAATTGATATGAATTGGTTTCTGTAGATATCAAAGAAAAGTTCTTTAAGTGCATATCATTATTACCAATTAGGTAAGATACTATTACCTGTTCATAAAAATGCACTACGTCCATCAATCGATTTCCATTATACTTTAAGATAGCTCTGGCAATTTGTTCATATGAACCTCGATATTTATGTTCTGTAAGCCGTTCAGTAAATTGGCAGGCATCTTCCATAGCATATTTATTGTTTTTCAGATCCCGATCGATTCTACGTGTAAGGTATGCGAGCTCTCCATCTTTCAAAGGAATTAGTAAGAAAGGAACTGTTGCAATTCCACAAGCCTGAGCCATTAACATCGATAATGCCTCTATTTCCGGCATTTGAGGATACTGTGAATAAGGTGGTTTTAAAATATATTTACCATCCAATGCTCCTACTATGGTTAATCTTTTATTTTCTTCTTTGTTAGTGAACCCTAATGAAAGTTTTGGCTGCACACCGGGTACCGTTATACGTTGTGAGATATTTTCTTTGGCTAGTTTTTCCAGTTCTAATATTGAGAAGTTTAATTTCAATACAGGAGTTTCATTTTGCCAGAAATCTGCAAGACATTTAGGATGATAAATTATATCATCCTTTTTTAAGGGCATAAAACAGGCTAAACAATTTTTCATAACGGTGTCACACTTATATTGCCTATACAATCTTTACAGGTGTCCATCAGTAATCCCATACGATCACGTGGATTTAATTTCCAGTTTTTTTGAGCGATATTTAATAACCAACCTTCTGGTATTAAACCATCAAAAAATGGAAATAAATATTCGGCTTTAAAAGGTTCTTTTTGAAGTGGCAATGTCAAACTAACAGGTTTCTTAACCATACTATCTAAATAAGTCTTTTCATACTGAAAAAAATATCCTTCCTCATTTTCAGATAGTATTCCAGCTAATAAATCGTCAATAAAAATTTTAGCTTTTCTCATTTGTTATAGGCTGAGGTTTCAAAGTAGCACCAAAAAAAAGCAATACCTGATTTACTTTATCAGTCATTAAATTGGGCTTACCTTGTTCTAGGTCACGAACAAAACGCAGCCCTACTCCCGTCAGGTCGGACAGCTCTGTTTGGGTCATTTTACTCGCTTTCCTCTGTTTTCGCAAATATTCGGCAATAGGATTGCTGCGATTCCATTTTTCCATTAATATACCTTTACGGGTGCAATATAATAAAATTATCATGTTTTATACCTGAATAGGTATATTATTTAATTTTTTTAAGAAATTATACCCAATGAGGTATATTCTAATAGTTTTGATTAAATCCTACTGAAAAATATCTCCGAATTTTTCAGAGCTGAAAAGCGATTCGTAATAATGAAAAAGTCAGTAGCCGTGAAAAAGAGATAAATTGCAATGAAACTATTCCTATTGCAAAAAATAAGTGCAGATTTGACGACAACTTAAAACTATTTAAGTAATAACTATTCCTTTATCTATTCTTTGGAGTGTAATATAAGGTAGGTAGAAAGATACCATGGTAAGATAAGAGTACAATTTTTATTCAATGGTCACCCCAAATTCACTATAACTTACTCTATGCTTAATTTCTGTTGGGTGTAATTAAGGGCTAATTAAGTATTAAACGCTTTTTTTTCATAAATATAAAACGCGCATTCTAGTTAAAAGAATACGCGTTTTTTAATTAATTTGCTAATTCACTTATCTTAAACGTCCTATTCCACCGACGAATGAAGCTTCTACTGTTGCTCCTTTAACAGCTGTTGCAGTACTAATATCTGTTTGGTAAATATTTACAGTACCGTTAGCATCAGAAATTGAGGTATATACTTTTCCTTCTTCTTTAAAAGCTGCAAAACTGCGCCCGCCGTTTCCGGTAAATTCCGGCGCACCTTCGACAAGAGAAATAGTTTGACTTGTAAGATCTACAATTGCTAAACGCAAGTTTGTATCACTCCAACGATTATCTATTGTATGTTCTGCAACAGTTACGGCTGCAAATAATTTATTATTTCCAATATAAATAGCATGAGCAATACGCCCTCCTGTCATAGCTTCGCTTGTATTGAAGAAATAATCTGGGTCAAAAGAACTGGTACCTGCTGTAATTCTCAAGATTCCAGCGGGCTTAGTCGATTGGCTATATCCATTTGTAAAGCTAGAATTTGAAATAGTATATAGATCACCATTTTCAGCTTTAAAAATACCGCTTCGCGTATTAAAAGCACCTGCTGGTCCTACACGAGTATCTGTAATTACTTTTTCAAACTCAAAGCCGGGGTAGCTATAAATTGCTACATATTGTGTATCAGTATTTTTGGTTTCGTAAGTAGTGGCATTTACAGGGTAAAAGGTTTGATATAATTTCCCTCCGCTTATCTGCATTCCAGTATGAAAAATCCAATCTTGAGTAATATCATACACACTGCTAAATGGAATGTTGGTGATATTGTTTTTTGTATTGGAGGCAATATCTACCGTATAAAACTTTATGTTTTCACCCATAGTCGGACTTAAAGGAGAAGAAATACCAACCATGGTATTTCCATTTCCATCCACGTCTTGAAATCCGTCTACTTGAGAATCGAAAGTAAGGCCAGATTGAATATTTAGTGTTCCATCTTCAGAGGCTGTAATGGTATTTACATCGGTAACACCTAATCCACCAATACTATAAAATGTATCTCCCCCTTGCGCATAATCCCTATAACCTTCTTGCAAAGTTCCTTGACCTTCCAAGGAGATAACTCCACTCATTAAATCATCTGTTTCAATTATATAATTAGTGGTTTCAGTTGAAGTGGTAACACCCAAACCTAAAACATATAATTTTTCAGAAGTTTCTGGATTCCCATCAGGATCAGTAGCAACATCATCATCACTGCTACAAGCGGTGAACGCAATTAAGCTAATGGCTAGCATTGATCTAAAAATTGTTTTTGTTATATTCATAGTATGCATTATTTATATTAAAAGATTGATTTGTCTAAAAAGTATCGAAGATTAATAAAAAAGAATCTTCCTGGTTTTTGCAAGAGATAATTATCATATAAATCTTCGTTGCTAAGATTTTTTAACTCAAGAGATATATTAAACTTGCCATTAAGCAATTCATAAGAAGCACTTATGTTATGGGATAATTGAGTAGGAATATTGTCCTGATTATTAGAACCTAATTGATTTGGAGTTAAAAAATATTCATGAACATAGTTTAAGGAGTATCCAATATTAAGCTGATTTTTAACCTCTACATTTTTTTTAGGGAAAGTATAGTCTAAATTAAAATTCCCGTACAAATATGGGATGTTCGGAACGCGGAAACCATAATTTAAATTTGGAGAGATCGTAGTGCCTTGGAAATTAGTGCTTGTTAAAAATTCTTGTTTGTCTATAAGACTTTGGTAAGTGAAATTGGCACCTGCTTTTAATTGATTTTTGTAGCTATAATTTATTGCAACTTCAACTCCATTGGTAGATACATCTCCCAAATTAACATATTGTCTATCTACTGGCTGAGACTGAGATTGATCTAGACGAATAAAGTCTTTCGACTTTCTAAAGAGGTAATTAGCATCTATTGCTAAGATATTATTTGATTTAATATTGAATTCATATTTTGCTCCAATATTAATATTGTCACTGGTCTCGGGTGTGAGGTCGGAATTACGACGTGTATAAAGTCCATCCCCTAACAATTCCGATGCTTCGGGTAAACGGTAGGTGTGTTCGTAAGAAATTTTAGCTTGCAGCTTAGGCATTATGAAATAAGTGGCCGCAGATCCATAACCAAAGTTATTGGCATTTGTATTTGTTTGCTGATAGTTTGACTCTCCAGTATTATTGGTATAATTTTCAAAAGACTCTGCTTGTAAGTAATAAGCTTTAGCGAAGGCAGTTCCGGTAAATCGCTCATATTTTGCTTGATATGCAAATCCTAAAATATGCTTTCTTAATTTTTGTGGAAATAAAAATGTGATATTGTCAGGATCTTCTTCATCACTAGATTCACGATTGAAATCGGATACTAAATAATTTAAAGAGACTCCATGGTGATTGTTAATTTGGTATCCCAGATTTGTAGTTACCAGTGCTTCTCTATCCTTATTTACTAGTTGCGTACGATTTAATTCAGCACTTGTTGTAGGTTTTGTTTCCTGAAGCCAATTGTAACGGACTCTGGTAGTATCTATGAATTGATTACGAACATTATTATATGCTCCATAGAAGCTTAGATCTAGACCATCTATAACTATATTTTTCTTGCTATACTTTAGAGTAGGAATAAAAGCTCGAGAGTTTGCTGTACGAGCTCCAAATACTTGATCCATTGTTACCCCGGTTTGAATATCCTTTTCATTTCCTGAAGCGATAAAACCAATAAGTAGTTTATCTGCATATGATTTTCCGGTTATACCAACTTCTATATTTGCTGTTGCTGAAGCATACTTGTCGTGAAAACGTTCTACTTCTTGTTCTTCCATTCGTTGACCTGTTTCTAAATCTATAGGTTTAACCTTTACTTTATAATTATTATCAGAATAATTATAAAAGGTAATTGCGCGCGCAGTAAAACCGTTTTCAAGATTTGTGTAAGCAAAATTTAAGTTGGCACGATGCGTATTAAAACTCCCATATCCATAAGAAACATCTAAATAATTTGGGTTGGTTCGCGTAACTATATTTACCGCACCACCTAGGGCATCGCTTCCTAAATTAATTGGCAAGACTCCTTTATAAACTTCAATACGATCTGCAAGATTTACAGGGAAATTATTTAGTGTAAGGGAGGAACCAAAATTGTCTATTGGGATTCCATCTAAAAAAAACTTAACCTGTCTTCCAGAGAAACCATTAAGTGAAAATGTGAAATCAGATCCTAAACCACCATTTTCACGCACTCTAACTCCGGAAGTTCTATTTAGTACATCATTAATATTGGCGCTCGTGTTATATAGTTCTTCAGCCTTAATTACGTTTATGGCATAAGCTTCTTCACGTTTTAGACGAACTTTACTTTTAGATTTCAAGCTTATTTCGTCTAGAGCAGAGGGATCTTCATTAAGAATAATATTTAAGGTTTGTGTTTCCCCTTTTTTAAATGTAATCGTTTTTATAATACTTTTAAATCCTAAATAGGAATATTCTATTTCATAAGTTCCCTCAAAATTCCCTTTTAAAACATAGTCTCCATTGCTGTTTGCAGAGGTTCCTTGATTTAGATCAATGGCTATTACATTAGCACCATATAAAGGGGTTCCATAGATATCAACAATTTGCCCTTTTAAAATTTCATTGTCTGTTTGCCCGAAGATATTAGCCGGTATAGATATAAATATTAGACTTATGAAGGAGAGAATAATTTGACGCACTATTTATTATTTTAATTTATTCTAAATAAGAATAGGGCGCAAAACTACAAGATGATTATAAGGTAAACAAGAAAAATTTTAAAGAATTTTATTTATTTGTTAGATCTTCCATACCACACTAATACTCCCGTAATAGGTAAGGAGGCTATGAAAAGACTGAAGAAAAATACAAGTATTTTACCTGGAAGATTGAAAAACTGACCTGTATGCAGTCCATAATTCATTTCTTGAAGTTTTAATCCCAAGCTTTTATCTTTGTAATATTTACTGGAAAGTAAAACACCACTTGTATTGTCAAAATAAAAATTAGATTGATGGTCGAATTCCAAAGATTCAGGATAGGCACCAGTCATAATTGGCATTCCTATTCCTTGCTCCCAAACGAAATACATTCCGCTAGCCGGTGCTAATCTTTGAGTTTTTGTAAAGGCTAAATCAATAGCCTTAGCTGTTGATTTCTTATTAGTTTTTTCAAAAGTGGGAACAGCCTTCTCAAGTTTTTCGTTATTGTTAATATTACCAAGTGTAAAGAAACTATCATGAACCCATTCATATGTAAAACTCAAACCTGTGATGGCTATTATTATAGCTGGAAATATTAAATAAAATCCGATTACCCTATGCAAGTCATAATTTTTTCGACGCCATTTTGCGTTCCACTTTATTTTGAAATTCTTTGAAGCATGTTTTAATTTCTTTGGCCACCATAGAATAAGTCCTGTCACAAGCATTACAAGAAATATTATTGTTGAAACACCTGTCACTTGTTTTCCTATAGGTTCTGGTAGTAATAGAAAGCGATGTAAGTTTTCAACAAGCAAGAAGAAATCTGTATCTAGATTTTGGACATGCGTTATCTCAGCGTTATAAGGGTTTATGTAAATATCATACGGAATCTCATTGATCATTATGGATACAGTTGCAGGCCTGTTGCTATTTTGGTAAACAACCATATTAGCCTCGGAATCTGGAAAACTTTTTTTTACATTATCAAAAATAATAGAAGGGGCAATAAATGGTTTATTTAATGCTTCCACATGTCTCCATTCATAAATAACATCCTTGATTTCATCTTGAAAAACATAAATACAACCAGTAATAGACATAATAAAAACTACAATTCCAGATAAAAGACCTAACCACAGATGTAATATTCCAGCATAACTTTTCCACTTGTTTTTCTGCCTTTTTTTTGACTTAAATGTTTTTCGCATCGAATTATAATTCTTCTAATTTTGAACTATGAATAATGCAAAGGTATTATTTATAATCATTTTAAATAATGTTGAAGCTAATTCTTGTAATAGAATTTTAAATTGAGTCAAGGATATTAAAATTTTATATCCTTAAATCAATAGTTGGAGTCGATTTTCACCTTGCTCTAAACTCAGGAAATTATTCACTAGAGTGAATATATTTATTTAAGAAAGCCGTTCAGTAGATTGACACTTAACCTCCAGAGGATAATAAAAATTACTTTGTCCCCTATCAACTAAGAGATTTGCGAGCTCCTCATTCAATGAAAGCAGTAAAAAAAAAAATTATTACAAGACTTTAACTTTTGTAGATCTTTCGCATTAATAATATGCAGTATGTCTATGATATGCAGACTTAAAATTAAGAAATTGGTATTCAATTATATTACTACAAACGGCTGATTATAAGAGCTCTCAAGTAATTTTTCATTATTATAGCTTTTAATAGAGCTCGGTGAAACAGCCAAATATTCGTTTCAACATAAGTCATCTCGTTTTTATACTATTTTTCAATAATTTCTTTAAGTTTATTCAAAGCTTTAGGAAAAGTATTTTTGAAAAAATCAATAAAATCTTCCATAGCATCTACTTCAATTGTCACTGTAGTAAGACCATTATTTTCATCAAAATAATAATTTTCAAATCCACCTGTCCATTTTTCAACTTTTGCACCTTCAATAATTTCTTTATCCCCATCTAAAATCCCGTAATGGCGAATGGAAACAAACTTGAACGGAATATTTTCTGCAATTTCCGATACCATTCCACCCTTTTTACCATTTTTATCCGTTCCAACAAAGTATATTTTTGAATCTTTTTTCCAGTTTCCTATATAAGTGGAGGTAGGATTAAAGATAGAGGTCCACTCCTCATAGGTTTTAATATTTTTAATTCCCAGCATTGTATTGTAGACAGCTTCAGCGGATGCATTTTAATAATTAATACTTGTATTTAGTTTTAATTTACATGGATTTCGATAGGGAAGGGAAGATGCCTACAAATTTTACGTCCCGTAGTTCAAGTAAAATTATAACGACTGATCTAAAAAAGACATATTAGCAGTTCCTTAATTTTTCTCACAACGGCTCCCCATAGTTTTTATTTCTATTAGTACGCAAGTTGTCTCTATTATGGGACGGCTCACTAAACTTCTGGTTATTTTTTATTTCTTCAGCTTTAAGCATCCAGTTTCGGGCACAGGCTTTCCAGTCTATTATCGAATTTCTGCCATTTAATTTCCAGCCTATGGATTCATAAAAATTAAAGAATTTTTTTGCTTCCAAGGAGCTTCTTTTTTCAGCTTTAAAATAGGCTAAAACCACTTGTTCATTTTTTGGACATGTTTGTTTAAAAGAGTTTATAATATGTTTATTCTTATGTTTATTAATAGTAACCAATTTTTGGACAACCACCTGTTCAGAAATTGAACAACCCTTGTTCATTTTTTGAACAACTGTTATATCAAATCTGAACATCTCTATGATGGAACCAAGGTTAGAATTATGGGAAGAATGGTATTGTAGATATTCCCAAGTTTTTAAATCTTGCAACAGTTTGAGATAGGTTGTTCTGGAGCGTATTTTTGCTAGTTCCATCACCTGTTTGCTATTTACCATAAATGTTTGTGGAAAGTGTTTCTGGTTCCAAAGTTCAAAAAAGGCCAGGTAGAGACTCCGGTGGGAAGACGTAATTCGGTCGTCCTTGGCAAACATACGCAAGACTGCATTTAGATGAAGTATGTAATTGACTTCGCTCACTTTTTTATATTTTAAAATTTATATCTCTTAGTAGGGATCTTACCTTGAAAACAGAATTGAGCAGCATATAAGATGTTTTTAATAGCCAATAGAACTTGCTTTAAGACTTACTTCAATTATTCTTTTTAGTTGTTTAAAAGCGATCCCAGCTGTACTGGTAGGAAGATGTAATACTGGTAATTGCAAGCCTGTTTCCCGGATCATCTTAAAGGCGATCTTTTTCTCATTGACCCCAAGACTTCTTAAACTTAAAAAATATTGCTTTGGATCTTTGCTGAGTATCTTGCGAGCAGTATAGCTTTCCACATAATTACGGTTATACTGAAACATCTTATCAAATGCTTTTTCTGAACTCTGAAAGAAACGATCCCTTTCAAAACCTCGTTTTATCATTTTACCGTGCATCTCCACTTCTGAAGCTTTGTATTTGCTACCCGGAGATAGACTGTAAGAATTAGAGGCGTCTTTTCTACTAACGATAATATGGATATGACTTTGCAAGCCTTCTTTTTTCATTCCCGGTTCAATCACCTGTCCTTGAAATTTATACGGCGCATCGCTGACCAGCTTATGGATATCATTTTCTAGTTGACGGATATTCCCGGAAATTTCCCCGCGCTCTACTTTCCGCAGCTCATTTTTAAGATGTGCTATTTGATTACTGTAGGGTTTATTTTCCCGAATTGCTATATCGTTACTTTTATAAGTACGTTCCTGTTCAATCTTAGCGAAATATTTAATATCATCTACGCCTATGGGTTTCCCATTAATTTCCCTGTTGAAAGAACCAGCATACTCTTTCATGGCCTCCCGGACAAACTCCCGGAGTTTTTCTGAATTGTTATGAATGTGTTTTAACTCGTATTTACTTGGATTTATGGTAATGGAATAATATTTAGGTTCCTTGAGTTTTAATTTGGAAGTATTTTCATCGATCTCTTTGATTACCTGATATGGATAGATTTTATCTTCGTATTGATCAAAAAAGTATTCCTTATCCATAAGGCTTTTCCCCTGGTTTTCTTTTTCGAGATAGCTCACAAAATCACCTGCACTTTGCGAGTAAGCGCCACCTAGTTTCTGAGCAGAGATTGTGATATACATTATGATCTACGTTTTATGGCTATTTTAAACTCTTCAAATTCTGTGGGAGAGATGTTTAGTTTTAGATAATCTGCACCAAAAGTGTTCGCCTTTACTTCCACCTTTTGTAGCAAATATTCTAGATCTTGTTTGGTTGCTTTTAATACTTTTTCGAGTCTGGAGATTTCCAATTCCAATTGTTCTAAACTTTTCTCATTAAAAGAGGAACTTGTATTCTTTTCAACTAATATGGATTTTGAAATGGAGCGTCCCTCCATGAGTAATTCCAACATGAGAAAACCAGGTTTGGTTTGGGTCTTTTCAATATTTTTTAAAATAGCAATCACAGCATCGATCCTTTTTTTGATCAGGGTTTCCAAGCTCACTTTTGAAGGGACTAAAGTCTCAAAAGGGGAGAGGTTATTTTTCTCAAAAAAATCAAGGATCAGATCTAAAGTTTCTGATTGATTGCTGTTGTTTTTCTTAGAAAACTCCCGGAATCTATTGGCAGTTTTTGATTGTATCTGAAGTCTGGATTTTGTTGTCATGGCTACTATTTTAATAATTACTGGCTACAGCCTTTCTTGTTTTACAGGTCCTTCCGAACGGATGTATCCAGTAGGTTGGATACTTTTTTAATTTCAATACTCTGCAAATCGCCCAAAAACAGGGGTTTTTAAAGAAAAGGAAATCGAAAAACATCGCCCGGCGTGTTATCCTCTTGCTATTCGATTTCGTCCCGCAGGCGGGACAAAATTTTCATACCTGTTGGTCAAAACCAACTGCCTTTTTAAAGGATTTCAAAAACTATTTTCATTGCTTAAAATGCTCCTAATTGAAACTCAAATTTTGTTATTATCCCAATTTTGGACTGGAGAAATCAAGCCTTTTTAAATTACGAATTATCCTTATTCGATTTAAGTGAGCAAATCATTTAAACTGATATCATTTGTTCTTAATTACCATCAATTCATACATTTATTGGAAATAGAAAAATTTCAAACGGCAGATTTTCAAGTTTTGCAGCCAAAACTTGATCAGAATTTTATATGTCAGATAACTGAAAAATTAGAAAAATGAAAAGGTGATCTAAAGAGACCACCTTTTTAAAATTGAGACAAAAAAAGTTTAAAGTATCCCTTCATCTGCGAAGGAAAAATAATCGCCAGCGGGGGTAAGTATCAAATGATCTAAAAGCTTTATATCTAAAAGGCTACCTGCATTTTTAATTTTTTGGGTCAGGCATTTATCTGCTTCACTAGGCTTCAAATTTCCTGATGGATGATTATGCACTAAAATTACCGAGGTAGTCAGGGATTTAAGGATCACTGCAAACAAGATGCGAACGTCAACCAGCGTTCCTGTAATTCCTCCGTTGGACACTTCAAAAACCCCTTTCACCTTATTGGAATTGTTTAAAAGCAACACTTTAAAACATTCCTGCAAGCCTATACGGTCTTTATCCCAACGACTAAATAATAGCTCACTGGCACTAAGTGAAGAGCTAATTTTAGGGGCATCTTTCATTTTAAAATTGCCCTGGTATTTTATTGAAATTTCATTAACTTTCGTGTTCATGATTAATCATTTTAAAGGATTGATAATGAAAAGAGGGCGATACTTTGAACGGGACGCCCTCTTTGTTTTTAAAGGTTAGGCATTAGAAAAATTTTTGATTTCGGGAGTATTTTCTAAATCCCCCATTAGCTGAACTTTGTTTTTGATCATACTCATAATGTTAAGTGTTATGGTCGTTTGACAGACCTGATTAATAATTGAATTACTTTTTTTATCCGGAGCTTTCCTTTTTTGATTTTTTGTTCTGATTGAGGATATGTATTTATGTATTGATCTCATGATATTCTTAATTGATTTACTTCTTACAGAGCCGTATGCTATTTCCTTTTTTGATGCAGATACAGATTCAGGATATAGAATTAGAGAGGGCTTATAAAAGGAAGGGCGCAGCCGACCGGCTTATGCAGCCCGGCTAACTTCTATATTCTGGTATTTCGCATATAGAAAAAAGGAATAGATGGGGTGGAGTAGAAGTTGAGGGAGAAGAAGGGGGATTTAATATGAAGCTTGCTAAAATCAGAATATGTTGAAGATGTTCATATTTACAGGAACGCCGTGTGATGGGAAGTTGAATTTAATTTAGATCCATCCTCTAATTATTTATTTTACTAATTCCATCCGTTCATAAGGAAATCAAGATATGAATCTGAATTAGACGAACTCCAGCAAAAAGCTTTGCATTAGACTGAAGCGTTCCGATATTTTCTTCGGATTAGCGTAAGGGAGATCAAAATTTTTGTTGTTGTTCAAGATCTTTTTAGAGAAGCGCTTTTCCCGGAATGAAGCTTTTGCGAAATGAAGTGGGAATGTGCTGAACGGTTACTTACTATTGCTATTGAATAGGAGTCTTTACAATATCTCCATAAAAACTTTCTCTCAGGAAAATAGATGAATTATATGTATGCATGGATTCATTTCACTCCATTTAAAATGTAGTGTCATCTTTAAATTATATTTAATCACTCTACAAGACGGTTTTACCGTTATCGGTTTTGGGAAATATTAATTATAAGTTTCACTCACGCGTTGTATATGCTAAGCGCATTTAGTGAGTGTGCAATTCACCTCACCTTACGGGTGTACAAGCACCCTCGATAATTAATTCTTAATCTATGATAAGCTCTATACCAGATTTTTCTGCTTTGTATTTTATCTTGGTCATGAGATCATAATAACTCCAGTTCCTAAGTACAAATGCTTCCTCTTTAGCTATTTCCAATTTTTCTTGTTGATTCAATAAAATAAGAGTTCCTGCCTTATGTTTGATACAGAAGTCGATTAGCTTTCTGCTATAAACATGCAGTCTATTATGAACATAATTCCGCTCTGTATCACAAAATCTGGCTAAAGCTTTGGTCTTTCTTATACGACCTTTTCCAGATTTAGAATAGGTAACTCCTTCTCGGGTTCTTTTTTGTGCGGCCTGTATGGCCAGTCTTCGGTAGAGGAATTCTTCTTTTGTTCCAATGGTGAGTTTAGCACTGCCAATTTTCACGGCAATTGGATATTCTAAGGACAACGAAGCTTCGGCGATCACTTCTGGTTTAAGGACGTGTTCATCTTTTTCAAATTCAAAGACCGCTAACATAAAGATCTTACCATCTTTTAATTGGATATGAGAAGTCCGTATTTTGATCTCTCCACTTGCAACCTGCTGCATCAGTTTTCTCTTGTCATAATAGTCTTTTCCTAAATAGGTTTTCATGGGAACGGAAAAAAGCCGAAAACAAAATGCATTCTTTTCCGTATTATATTTCAATCCGCATACTCCTTCCATATCAAAGGGAAAGGCCATATCTCTCCTAAAATTATTTATGGAACGTTCCCCGCACCAGTATTCTTGTCTGTTTTTCTTAAAAGAACTCAGGATGGTACTATTTAAGTTGGTTAGAATGTTAGTGGGAATTTCCCCTTTAAAGCGATCTGAAATCATTCGATAGGTACAGTTGATCCGGGATCGGGTTAGAATTCCCTGTTCATCTTTTTTTTGATCTACCAGTTTATACTTAATTTCTTCAGTTAAATAAAAGAAGTCTTCAACCATCTCCTGAACATATAAATGAGAAACAATAAGGTTAGCTGCCCGATAACAACGGTTACGCCATAGATATAGCTTATCCATCGCCTCCTTTCGTTCTTCGCTGGTAGGAAGGTCGATAAGGAGTTGGATCTTTCGGGTCAATTTCATCGTATCTTTTGCCATCTCAAACCGGTTCTAATTGGTGTTACTGTACCTCCTGCATCAGCTTATAAGCTTTAATAAATGCTGTATGTACTTCCTTTTGAGAAATATTAAGTTCATTGGCGATTGAGGTAAAGGAATAGTTGTGTTTACATCGCAGCTCTAAAACCTTTTGTTGTTCTTGGGTAACCTGAACCTTATTATCACATTTTAATTTAAATGGCTGATGTACCTCAAGGACATTATTTTGGTTAATGATGTTCTTAAGATCTTGGATAGTTTTGCTTACCTCATTACGAGTCTCAGTAATACCTGTACCCATTAGCTTAGCTATTATTTTATAGCGGAATTCATATTTTAAACAGAGTTCAATCAGTCGTTTTCTATCAGGTTGGAGTAGGGGTAATACTTTGATTATTTGATCAAAATCTTCCTGTTGATTTTCCTGATCTTTCCAGTTTTGTGCATCTTCCTTCGGATCATAGCCGGCTAAATAATCTTGGTAGTTATCATAGCTTTCTAAAGAATTTATATTCTCAAAGAACTTACATTGAGGACTAGTATAATAGGAGTAACATTCCCTTTTCATCACCATTCGTAGAAAGAAAAAGAGATGTTTTTCTGACTCGATCTTATCGCGGTTCGCCCATAACTTTAAGAAGGTGTCCTGCACTAAAGATTCTACTACAAAATCATCATTGATTATTCTTTTTCCCAGCCAATAGACCATCCGACTATATCGGGCGTGAATATGCACCAGCGCTGATGAATCACCAACTTTTAATAGTTCATAATTATTATCCCGCATAATAGAACTCTTTTGAATTATGATATAATCATTAAAATTTAATTGCACAGGTTTTTACCTGCGATTACAGCATTATGTAGGGAATTAAGCTGTGGCTATTAAGAAAAATCCAGAAATGGATATATCCAATAGCTATGCGAGTTCTAAAATTTTCTAAAAGAAGAAGCTTTGAAATTGTGCTGAGAAGAAGTGCCTCTTTCTACAAGTAAAAAGGCGTGGTAACTCAACTTACCGACTTAGGGTACTGGTATACCTTGCAACGATAAGAGAGCCCACGCCCCGGGTCGTGAGCATCCTTGCTTATCATCTCGTTGCATAAAATTACCAGTTTTAAAGTCGAGATTCAAAGCGAAATGCTTCAAATATTTTACTTAAAGAAGTTTCGCAAATATAATATTATCAGGTAAATATAATAAAATATTTTATTATTCGGATTTTAATCCGAACTTTTTAATGATTGTTCCATTTTATTTGTAAAGATGGTAGACAGAAATCTTAAAATAGTTGAATTTTTGAAGAAGAAATGGATTGATAATATTAAGAATAATAGCGAGTTTGCGAAAAATCATAATATTGATGAGAAAACAGTCCGTTTAATAAAAGAAAATAAAGATTATCATACCAGTTTAGAAACTATTGAAAGTATTTGCGAAGCGGAAAATTTAAATTTATCTCAGTTCTTCAAAGAGGTAGAAGAAATGTTTCCTGAAGTTAGAATGGATCACCAATAAAATTAGATATATCTTACCTCTTCATTAGATATTTAACCAATACTTTTAAATCCTACATTAGATTAATTGTTCACTTCTAAAAATGATGAAAACCTGCGCTTATCCCGGAACATTCTGGAATAAATAAGTATATTGTTTTAGATAAAACAAGTTGTACACAACCAGATATGAACAAAGAAAAAATATTAACATTAATTGATCAAGCTACAAATTCTTTTAATGAGATTCATTTACTTGTAACTGAGAAAAAATTCTTAGAAAATCAAAAAGAACTTTTATCGGAAAATCAAAATTTAGCAGCAGAAGCAATAGGTGCGCTCGAACCTATCTTTGAAAACAATATTTATAATGAAAAAGAATTAGCTAAAGCTAAAAATATATTTAGAAAATCATTAACTATTAATGACATGTTTGGTTCGAATATCCTTTTAAATGCAGTATCTGAACTGAAAATTGCACATTCAAAGGTTAAACATCATTTATCAGACAATAAGCCTAAATTTTCAGCTAAAAATTCTGTTGACACTCCACCAAATAGTGTGTTTATTGTTCATGGACATGATGAACTTGCGAAAATTGAAACTGCTAGATTTATTGAAAAACTAGGTTTAGAGGCTATTATTCTTCATGAAAAAGCGAGTTCAGGAAAAACTATTATTGAAAAAATTGAGGAATATTCAAATGTTGGATTTGGAGTTGTATTGTATACCCCTTGTGACCAAGGAAGTCAGAGAGATGATTATGATAATTTAAAACATCGCGCCCGACAAAATGTTGTATTTGAACATGGGTATCTTATTGGTAAAATTGGTAGAAATAATGTGTGTGCATTAGTTAAAGGAAATGTAGAAATACCTAATGATATCTCTGGTGTTGTATATATACCGTTTGAAAATGATTGGAGATTTGATTTAGCAAAGGAGTTAAGGAATAGCGGCTATTTAATTGACATGAACTTAGTAGTATAAAATGGCTGTGTACAACATCGGTTAAGCGCAAATAGCGGGCAATCTGGTGAAAAGTGCTATTTTAGACATCAAGTAAAAAACAACTAAACCGACAAGAACGCATCCCTACTCCCACAACTTGCCTTAACCAAGACCGTTGTACACAAGCTGATGAAAACCAAGTTACATATATTCAAAATTGTTGCTAAACATTTAAGCTTCACAAAAGCTGCCGAGCAATTGTATATTTCACAGCCTGCTATATCCAAGGCAATTAAAAATTTAGAGCAAGAATATAAAACAACGTTATTTATTCGAAAAAGAAACTCGATAGAAATGACCAAGGAAGGAAAGTCATTTCTTATATACGTTAATAAAATTTTAGCTATCTATTCTGAAATGGACGAACAGTTTCTACATAAGAAAGAAACCTTCCCAAAACTAATAAACTTCGGAGTAAGCACAACCTTGTCTAACTACATTATACCTAAAATAATTGCGAAGTTTAGAGTAAAATTTCCTGAAACAAATTTTAACATAATCAGTAATAATTCTGAAAATATTGAAAATTTAATTTTGAATCAGGAAATTGATTTCGGAATTACTGAAGGAAGTATTTCGAATCCAAAATTACAATTTGAAAAATTTATTAAAGATGAAATTGTCCTCGTAACCAATGTTAATAATAATTCTTTTAAAAAAGGAAGTATCGATATCGAAAAGTTGCAAAGAATTCCAATGATTGAACGTGAAAAAGGTTCTGGAACTAAAGTAATTATTAATAAATTTTTATTGGAAAATAATATCAAAAAGCTTAATGTAGCAGTAACTTTAAACAGTACTGAAGCTATTAAAAATTATTTATACAATTCTGATGATTATGCACTTCTTTCAATTAGTGCTATCACTGAAGATTTGTTAAATAATAAACTCAAAATTATAGATATTAAAGATTTAAGTATTGAAAGGTGGTTTTATTTTGTAAAAAGAACAGGTTATCTTTCAAATACCGTGGAATATTTCGAAAAATATATTCGGCTTAACTATAACTTTTAGTTATCTCAAACAACTAATTAATTTGCTTAAAGGTTATTAATTCAATCTACTTTTGTATCAAATAATACTAAATGATATGAAAGAGATTTTTTCAAAAATAGTTTACTTCCTTATAATTATTATTGCCCTTTTAGGCATTATAAACAGTCCAACTGCATTGTTACTTGGTTTTGTATATACACTTATTTTCAATAATCCGTTTAAAGCATACAGTCATAAAGCAATTCATTATTTTCTAAAAATTTCGGTTGTAGGGCTGGGCTTTGGGATGTTTATCAAAGAAACTTTGGAAACAAGTAAAGAGGGATTAAGTTTAACTATATATTCAATATTTTTAACCGTATCGTTAGGTTTGTTGTTAACAAGACTTTTGAAGTTAGATTTAAAACTAGGTCATCTAATTACATCTGGAACAGCAATTTGTGGTGGAAGCGCAATTGCTGCAATTTCCCCAGTAATTAAAGCTAAAAGTAAAACTATAAGTATTGCTTTAGGTATCGTATTTCTATTAAACTCTATTGCGTTGTTTGTGTTTCCTGCAGTCGGTCATTTTCTAAATTTAACACAAGAACAATTTGGCTTATGGTGTGCTATTGCTATACACGATACAAGTTCGGTAGTCGGAGCTGCGCTAGGTTATGGAGACGAAGCCTTGAGAATAGCAACAACAGTAAAACTATCTAGAACTTTGTGGATTATCCCTTTATCAATTTTTTCAATGTTTCTATTCAAAACAAAAGGAGAAAAAATAAAAATTCCTTACTTTATTGTTTTATTTATTATTGCGATTATTATTAATAGTTACCATATTTTACCTGAACCAGCTACTAATTTTATTGTATTAATGGCTAAACGATTATTAATAATAACATTGTTTCTTGTAGGTTCTACCATTTCTATAAAAGATTTGAAATCTACAGGAATGAAACCCATTGTATTCGCACTAACTTTGTGGATTTTTATTTCAATTTTTTCATTAATATATATATTGAACTAAAGCCAGTGTACAACACCGTATAAAATTAATTGCTAGTGCAAGCCTACTTACGAAAATCCTCGCGTATTTGCAATTCGGTTATTATTTGCTAAATTAAGTGCTTAAACAACGCAACTAATCTTATACAAAACCGTTGTAAACAAGGGCTCCAATAAAATCACAACAGAAAACATAAGCAAAATTCAACGTTGGAAAATTTAAAACTTGAAAATTAGTGTTACGATATACTCAAAACTCTTGTATGATTAAGAATAATATGAAGACTTCAGAATTGAAAACTAAGTAAAATATAATGATATGAAAACAGGTATTTATTTGATCTTACTTTCTTTTGTTTTGACAATTAGTTCCTGTTCCAAAAAGGACAATTGCGACAACCCCGCAGATTGTTTGCCGCCAGAAACGCAAACTGGAGTTGGGACTTTCGGTTGCTTAATTAATGGGAAGGTTTTCGAGACGGGAGGTAGCCAGCTAAGTGGTCCCACACAGCAGGCATACTATAAAATACTAAATGGCTATTTTTATTTTGGATTGAAGGGAATTAATAAGAATACAAATCAACTAATCGCAATATTTGGAAATAAAATAATTCTTAAAGAGAAGGAAACCTATTCATTAGAAAAAGAAGGAGAAATATCATTTAACGCAAATTATATTTTAAATGGAGGATTACTTATATACAAAACTTCTGGAATTCATAAAGGCGAAATTAAATTCTCAAAATTTGATGAAATAAATGGAATTGTTTCAGGTACTTTTTGGTTTGATGCCATCAGTGAAGAGGGAGAAACTGTGGAAATACGTGAAGGCCGTTTTGATATGAAATACAATTAACACTTCTAATATACTTTTAAAATTAACCTTAGTGGATTTAAAACCTTTGAAAATTTTGTAGTAGTCGCCCCAGTTCACAACAACGGTTATCACAAATAACGGGTTTTGTCGAAAAAGTGTATTTTAGTATCCTAAGTATGTAAATATTTAAACCGACAAGTCCGCATACCTACTCCCGCAACTTGTGTTAACCGAGACCGTTGGGCATAATTATACACAAAATTGCATTTTAAACGAGATGAAGAAATTCTTTAATAATCAATATATAAGTAATATAATAATTGGTTTAATATTTCTCATAATACCTAATTTAGTTCCATTAATTAATAGTAGGATTAACAATGAAAGCTTTGCTGAAGAATTTGAAATATTTTGGACTTATAAAATAGATTTATGGCTTTATGTTGTGACAATTTTCCTTTTAATTTTAGGACTTTTTACTGTTCACAAATTATTGAATAATAAGAATAATTATAAGTATGATCCCGAATCAATCACAGTAGACCGTCAATTATTTCAAAAAATTCAAAAAGATTTTCTGCGACAAGATGGAATTATCTATTGGCTAAGAACTCAACACTTCGGTTCGGCATTTTTAGATAAATATATGACTCCTTTGATAAAAATCGAACACGAAAGCTTTAAATCAGATTTTGAATTTCTAAATCCAAAATTAGAATCACTAAAGAAAATAATGGTTCAGGATATTAAACACTTTAATGAGTCTTTAACGACAAATACTTTTGGTCATGGTCGAGATGGTCAATCTGTTCCTCCAGAATGGAGATATGAGCAAAAAGAACGCTATGAAAATGCCGTTGAGGAATTAAACAAATTAGCAGATGACATTTGCAATAGTTATGACGATTTTATCCGTCAAGGTAGAAAAATACTAAAAGTATAACTAAGCCCAACAACGGTTATCACAAATAACGGGTATTATCTAAAAAGTGTAATTTAGTATCCTAAGTAAGAAAAGAACAAAACCGACAAGAACGTGTCCTTACTCCACGCCACTTGCGTTAAACAAGACCGTTGTAACACATTAAAAAAATCTTTCATTGAAGAAAATTTTAGTATTTATATCGTCATTATTCTTTGCCAACGCAAATGCGCAAACTGAATTTGATTTGGAAAAAGTTTTGAAAATTGAAAGGCGTGATATGATTGTTATGAAAATTGACATTTATCTGAATTCAAAATCTGAATATGGCGAGAATATCGAAAAACTGAATCCTTCCCAAAGAACTTTTCTCTTCGTGGAAAATTTAGAGCGTGAAATAAATAATGGCGGATTTAACCAATTCTATTTTAATTCAAGCGGAGATTTTAGTCAAGAAACTGTAAATGCTCTTTTTGAAATTGGTGCGGAAAAAACAGCGGAAATTGTAAAAAAGGCAAACTCTGAATTTAAAAACGGAACTGTTCCCAAAGACAGAACTGAAAGACAAAATGAACTGGAATTAATTGAAGAAACAGCGGAGGAAAACTGGAACAAATGCGATTCAGAATTTTATGAATATCAAGATAATTTGACCGAATTATTAATGGCATTTGTAATTAAGAACAAATCGGAATTTAAAAAATAACGTGTTACAACACCTTATATAAGCTATGGCTTGGTCAGTCCATACTTGGAAAATCCTGCGGATTTTCCTCTGGCAAGTATCTGTTTGGAATCGTCCGTAATAAACCCACGCCACAGCCCATATACCAAACGTTGCCAAACATTTTGAAGAAAATTCTGCTCATATCGATAATCCTAATGAATTTAGCTTGTAATGAGAAAACAAGTGAAATTCGATATTATCCAAATTTTGAAATTTCAAATAATGACAAGGTTCAAAAGATGATCTTGGATACTACTCAAATGAATTTCAAGAAAATCACAAATTGGATTGGTAATAATCAGTATAATGGAATATTATCAATACTTGAATTTGAAGATAATAAAATAACTAAAAGAATAATTCCTTCTGTACGCGGAAATGGACTGATTAAACAACGAAATATGCTGAGTATAACAACAGATTCTATTTTAATTGACAACGGATATCCTATTTCGGAGCTTAAGAGAATATTGAAAAGGCACTATTTAAACAATAATAATATTCCATATTACTCGGAATCTGCATATAAAGCAGCAATAGAAATTACAATTGACACAAGTCAATCTGGGGCAGAACTAAAAAAAATATTGACAAAATTAACACGGGACTTTGATCAAGTGAAAAATGAGGTCAAGGATTCAATAAAGTTGCGTTTTTTATTTAGTTATTTGAGACAAATGCCACCACCACCTCCTCCGCCAAAAAGCGAGAACAATTATTGAGAAGTCGGCAAACAAAACGTTAGGCAACATCGGTTATCGCAAATACGCTGGCATTTAGTTAAAAGTATTATTTTAGTCATCAAACAAGAAATAGTTTAACCGACTTTATCACGTATATAAACCCGCTTCTTGCGTTAACCGAGACCGTTACCTGCAAGCGAATTAAATGTACTTTCCTGAAATAGGTTGACTAAAAATTAAACCTTTTAGCACTATACCTAATGAAAGAACAAAATGAACACTGTCGAAAAACTTCCTACAAAAAAGTAGGGTATGATCTTAAGCTAGTTATTATTGATCAGATCCAAAATGCACAAATCTCTATCAATCATGCTTCCGATAAATATCAGGTTTCCAGAGCTTCCATCTATTACTGGTTGAAAAAATACAGTACTTTAGAACAAAAGAAACAAGGGATGAGCAAGAAAGATGAAATTAAGAAACTCAAAGAAAAAATAGAGGAACTGGAGTTTGTAAAAGACTTCCAACAAGACATTATTGCTGACATGGAGCTCATTACAGGAGTTGATATGTCAAAAAAGTCATTGCCCAAAACATTAGCAGACGAGATCGAAAAAAAGAAGCAAAACCGTTTAAAAGAAAATGGTTGATCCAATGTTTTGGGGTTTCTAAACAAGCTTTCTATAAGCGGTTAAAATCTCATCAGAAAAGGCAAACACAGCAACAGCTAATCATTCGACTCATCAAAGAGTATCGGAGTCAGTATGGACTGCGTACCGGTGGAATTAAACTATATCAGGAATTAAAGGCTGATATGAACCGACTTGGCATTAAAATAGGAAGAGATAAATTCTATCGTGTAATGCGAATGAATAACCTGCTCGTTCCTAAATTAAAGCGGTTCCATATTACAACCGATTCAAAACATCGATTCTTTAAATACAAGAACCTGGTAAAAGATAAAGTGCCCACCAGACCGGAACAACTTTGGGTAAGTGATATTACCTATATCAAAACACAGAACGGACACAGTTACCTGGCATTAGTCACAGACACCTATTCTAAGCAAATTATGGGTTATAAATTAGCAAGTCATATGAAGACATCACTTTGCATTGATGCGCTTAGAATGGCCATTAAAAACAGGAAATACAAAAATCAGAAACTCATCCATCATTCCGATCGTGGAATTCAGTATTGCAATCCCCAATACACCAGCTTTGCTGAGGAACACGGAATACTGATGAGCATGACTGAGAAGTACGATCCGTATGAGAACGCCGTGGCTGAGAGAGTCAACAGAACCCTTAAATATGAATACGATTTAAAACGAACTGTAAAAAATACTAACTTAGCGAAGAAGATGGTCAAAAGGGCTGTTGAGATTTACAACAACAAAAGACCACATTTTAGTCTCAAATTGAACACCCCTAACTTTGTTCATTTGAATAGAAATGTAGACTATCATTCCTACAAAAGGAACAAACAAAATTTAGAACTATTGACCATTTAAACTGTCGAAAATTGAACCAAAAATGGTCAACCTATATCAGTATAATACAAAAATAGTGACTATAGACAAACTTTAGGGTGATAGTGTAATGGAAACACAGTCAACAAGGTAGATTTATCTACTGAATTGGAAGTCTAGTTGGGTTCGATTCCCGACTGCCAGAGCAAATTAAGGTTTTCTCTGGCAGTCGAAGTCACTTAAAATATAAATATGTATTCAAAACATTGTGATAACTTAAGAGAAATTGAAGGAGCTATTAAATTAGTTGAAAGCGATTTACGTAGATATATTTCTACAGAGCAAGAAAGCAAGGTTTATAAATACACGAAAATATTATCTTATTTAGTTACTTGTTGGTCAG
The DNA here is from genome assembly GCF_900104765.1 of Gillisia sp. Hel1_33_143. Taxonomy (GTDB): domain Bacteria; phylum Bacteroidota; class Bacteroidia; order Flavobacteriales; family Flavobacteriaceae; genus Gillisia. The sequence continues at coordinate 650,332 of NZ_LT629737.1, read as the reverse complement.
AAGTAAGAATTTTGAAACTTACTTATGAAGACAATGCTTTTACTCAAAGCGAAATCGGAATAATAATTAATTCTGGAACTTTAGCATTTAAGTGGAAAAATGCCTTAAAAATAGCAGTTTGTAAAGCATATAACATAAACCCAACAGTGGATTTTGTTTCTCAATTACCATTTACCCCAAAAAATAGATATTTAGAAATCCATCATCTAATAGAAAGCGATTTACTTCCTTCAATTGAACTTCGGAATAGAATTGCACACGGACAATGGAAATATGCATTTACAACTGATTTAAAGAATGCGAATACTCAATTGACTGGACAGTTAAGACAAGAAAACATTGTAAAACTTCAACTTAAGAGAAAACTACTAACAGGACTTTCTTTTTTGATTCACGATTTAATAATTTCAGAAGCAACCTTTGACAGAGATTTCGACAAGAATTATAAATTAATTGAGGAAAACAAAAGAAACTTACATAAAAGAGATTATACATCGTATAAAACAAAAATGGTTGAAAAATATCAGCGAGGAAAATTGAAAAAAAAGGAAAACTTACAAGCTTAATAAAAATACTACTGGCAACACCGTATAAAATTAATGGCTAGTTCTCGCCTACTTACGAAAATCCTCGCGGATTTTCTACCTGGTGTTTATTTGCTAAATTAGGTGCTTAAACACGCCACTAATCTTATACAATCACGTTGTAAAACATTTTGCCAATTCAACAAACAATGAAAATACTATACAGTTTTATTTTAATTATGACGATTTTATCGTGTAAAAATTCTGACAATGAAAATAATTTATCACAAGGTGAAATTGATATAACTACAAATGAAAATAAACTTGATTCCGCTTCAAAAGAAATTAAGATTCAGAATAATCAGATAGAATCTGACTCTGAATTAAATGATAATATAATTTATTGCGAAAACAAGGATTTTATAATAAAAGTCGACAATTTAACTAATGATGATTTAAGATATAGTTCCTGGAATAAACCAAAGACTATAAATGATGAACCTGACCTTGTCTTGTATGATGGAATAGTTGAGCAACAAGGCACTGGTGGTGGATATCATTATTCATTCAAAAACGATAATTGGAAATATATTGTCGAGAATAATTATATGGGAGAAACGGAAGAGTCAATGGGGATTTTTATAAAAGTTTTAAAAAATGATGAAAGAAGACTTTATTCTAAGATGACTGATTTGACCATTAAAAAAAATTATGATTTAAAAAAATATACTATAAAAAATTTAGTTGGTAACTGGTGGACACGACATTATGCCATTAGAAAAATAAGTTTTTATGACAACGGAACTTTTATATTTGACTATGGAGATGGAGAAATACTAAAGGGAGATTTTAAATTTAATGATAAATTGGTTAGTTTGAAATTCAAGAATGGTCTTGATAAAATTTTAGAAATCGGAGGAGGAAAAGGTAATACCAGTTTAACGTTAATTGGTGACGGAGAAAATTTTGTTAAAGAATGGGTGGAATAAAAACGTTTTACAACATCGGTTAAGCGCAAATAGCGGGCATTCTAGTGAAAAGTGCTATTTTAGAGACCAAGTAAAAAACAACTAAGCCGACAAGAACGCGTCCCTACTCCACGCTACTTGCCTTAACCAAGACCGTTGTGGTTAATATTTCAGAAAAATATAACAATGAATAATTTTTTCAAACTGACTTTAATCTTCCTTTTAATTCTTCCGTATCAGATTTCAGCACAGAAAACAATAGAAGGTTTATATTCACTTCCAAGTCCGACTGGAGATTTTTCTACTTCGATTAATTTTTCAAAAACTGGAATTTTTGAATATGAACACTCAGGACATTTAGGAACTGAGGAATACGGAATTGGAACCTACAGCCTAGATAGAAAAAGAATAATTTTAAATTACAATCTGACAAAACCATTAAAGAAGAGTTATTTTGAATCCAAATTTTGGATTAATGATAATGAAAAAGTGGAATTAAAGGTAGATGTATTTGATTTAGAAGGTAATCCTATTCCATACGCTAACATTTACATTCTTGCAGATAATAATGGAGTTACTTCAAATAAATCTGGTAATGGTAAATTAGTATTGAATAAAGAAAACCGTAACGCAGAATTAACTATTTCATTTGTAGGTTATGATGAAGTAAAAATTCCATTCAATCAAAAATACAATTACGAAAATATAGTTCATTTAAGAAAATGGAAACGAGGATCTGCTCCAACACCAATTCTCAACCAAATTGACACTTTACAAATTCTTCAAAGAAGAAAAAATGAGATTATAACTTTAAATAAAAACAATCAGGAACAAGTTTGGACAAGACTTGAGTAAAATACTAACCACAACATCGGTTAAGCGCAAATAGCGGGCATTCCAGTGAAAAGTGATATTTTAGATCCCAAGTAAAAACCAACTAAGCCGACAAGAACGCGTCCCTTCTATGTTGTATTCCAAGTTTTAGACAATTATTTTTCTATATTTAACAAGTTAGCCTGAAGGGGAATTGAGCTCTGCTGGAGAGCAACTCAACAGCAATAAGGCTTTCGACAGTGAATGAAGATCCTTTTTCAACAAGGGATCTTTTTAAATTTATTCAATGTCCTCCATGGCTAAGTAAACTCAAGGTTTTTAGCTATTATTTTATCTGTAATAGTAATATTATAAAACAGCCTTCTATTAACAGTCTCAATTGAGATGCATCGTCTTGTTTAGTTTATATAATTAAGTGCGCCGTAGTCTACTAAATGACAGTCGGTATCGCTGCAGGGACGCGGGAACGGTCACACTTTGAAATAGTTGTTTTATAAATTACTTTTTTGATTTTACTTATATCCCAATTCATATTTAGTTTGGTTATTCAGGACGAATCTCATCCTGCTTACTATTTTTTTGGTAATGCGTATAATTGCTTTGTTGGGTTTCATTCTATGACCCAGTCTCGAATAAGCGGCTCCAAGGGCAGGACCATTTCCAATAGCATTCCAAGAGGCTTCTATTAGAATGTCCCTGAGTATACGGTGTCCCCTTGGAGTGATTTCTCCGATCGGTTCGTTTTCTCCAGATTATAAAGCAAATCAAGCAATAAGTAATTTTTAAAATATTCTAATTATAATATAGAAGGTTCAGGTATAAAAAAATGTTATTATTTAATTTTGAGTGGTACCATTGTATATGATCAATCTGACTGGATGGGTTTCTTACTTTTTGGCTAAAATTGAAAAGATTAAAGCCCGAGAAATATTTATAATTTCTAGAAATGCAAGAAAAAGAGTCGTCACGGAAACCTAAGCAAACATGGTAATTCTTTTGGCTTTTAAATTTCGAAAATATATCGAAGAAAAGGTGAACTGTGATTTGCTTATGCTTGAAATATGAAATGATAATTACCTTTCCGAAGGCTTTGTAAAGCGCATTTATTTAATTATTTGTGATAGATCTCATAGCTCAAATTTCCTAATCTTAATAATAGTTATGAATTTTCATAAGGGAAACCATGGTTTTTAATTAATAATTTAAATAGAATCATTCATTTTTACTCGTAAATTAGTTGTTATTTTCCTTTAACGACATCCGTGCTCTGAGTTTATTCATATCTTCACTCAATTTCTCATCCAAGATTTTAGCATAATGTTGCGTTATTTTGAGGGATCGATGTCCAAGCATTTTACTTACTGATTCTATCGGCACACCATTAGATAGGGTAATAGTGGTAGCAAATGTATGTCTGGCCATATGAAATGTCAAATTCTTTTTTATTTCACAGCAATCGGCGATCTCTTTTAAATAACTGTTTATTTTTTGGTTTGAATAAACAGGTAGGAGTTTTCCTGTTGAGTCATCTAGGTACTTATATTTTTCTATAATTTTTTCAGCAACTGGAAGTAGAGGTATACTGCTTAGCGTCTTTGTCTTAGTCCTTTTTATTTTAATCCATTGGCTACCGTCTATTCCCATAATTATATTATTCGGGGTAAGTTTAAATACATCACTATAAGCAAGTCCTGTATAACATGAAAAAAGAAAAACATCTCTCACGTGTTCAATACGTGCAATAGTGAACTGCTTTTCCATAATAGTTATTATTTCTTCTTTGGATAAAAATTCGCGTTCTTTTACCTGAAGTTTAAGTTTAAAGTTATAAAATGGATCTTTTTCTATCCATCCATTTGCATAGGCTACACGTACAATTTTTTTAAGGTAAGAGAGATACTTTAATGAAGAATTATGCGAAAGATCTAATTCTGTTTTTAGATAATAAATAAAACTATTTATGAATTTAACATCAATATTTTTAACTGGATAATCCTTGCTTTTAAAAGTAAATAAAATGAAAGAAGAAATATGTTTTTTGGTAGTTGCGTATCTTTGAAGTGTTCTAAAAGAATAATCCTTACCAACTAATTTTTTCATTCTGGAATTATGTTCTTCAAACATTTCTATGATATCTTTTTTAAATTCATCATTCCCTAGATAAATATTCTTAATGATTTCAGATGTCATATTATCTCCAGAATCTAATAGCCTTTGAAAAATATCATAACTTTTATTTTTCATTATATCCAGATTTCTATTGATCAATTTCGCTTCAGGAGAATTTCCTTTAACTTGATTACCATCCGTGGACCATCGCAGGGGCTGGATCTTTCTCATAGTGCTTATTTCGGCTCGCTTTCCACTATAAGTTATTCTCATATAAATAGGGACTAACCCTTTTTTATCCACTTTATTTCTTTTAATGAAAAACAATATTGATAGTAAATCTTGCATAATGTCTAATTTTTATGATCTTAAAAGTAATAAAATAATTTAAACAAAAACTTTGTAACACTTTGTATATCAATAGTTTTAAGCTCATTCGGTGACCTCTTTTTAAATCTGAAATAGGTCACCTAATTGGACACTTTTCAGATGCGATTAATTGATCTCAAATGGATATATTAAAAATGAAAAACCCCATAAACAGTGAAGTTTATGGGGTTTTAGTTTAATTTGATATGTTAAAAGTACTCGAGGCGGGAATCGAACCCGCACTTCCGAAAAAACTGGATTTTGAATCCAGCGCGTCTACCAATTCCGCCACTCGAGCCTAAGCAGGCGGCAAAATTATAAAAATTATTTGTTTGTCTAACATTAAACTTCAAATTTTATTGAGACTTTCTGAAATTAAGTAGTGCCTGTTTAATTATAAAATCAAATGCTTAATCAGCACTCATTTAAAACATTGATAATCAGTATTATATAAATTTTTAATTTCTGCTAATATTCCTGATGTGTGGTATGCAATGCCAGTAAATTAATTTCTAAATTTGTTTCGCAACAACATAAATAGTATAAATCCACAAAACACAACACAATATGCCTGATTTAATACCTGAAGCTAAGATTTTTACTTGTACCCAAAGTAGGGCACTTTCAGAAAAGATTGCAGCTGCTTATGGTACTCCTCTTGGAAATGTAATTACTGTAACCTACAGTGATGGTGAATTTCAGCCTTCATTTGAAGAGTCTGTAAGAGGATCTAGAGTTTTTATTATTGGTTCTACCAATCCAAATTCAGACCATCTTATGGAAATGCTTTTAATGCTAGATGCAGCAAAAAGAGCATCTGCAAGGCATATCACAGCAGTTATTCCTTATTATGGTTGGGCGCGTCAGGACAGAAAAGATAAGCCTAGAGTTCCAATTGCTGCTAAAATGATTGCAAGTATCTTAGAAACAGCTGGAGCTACACGTATTATCACAATGGATCTTCATGCAGACCAGATTCAAGGATTTTTTGAAAAACCTGTAGATCATCTTTTTGCTTCTACAGTATTTCTTCCGTACCTAAGAAGTCTGAATTTAGACAATTTAACTATTGCCTCGCCAGATATGGGTGGATCTAAAAGAGCGTATGCGTACTCTAAAACTTTAGAGAGCGACGTGGTTATTTGTTATAAACAACGAGCTAAAGCCAACGTGATCTCTCACATGGAACTTATTGGAGATGTTACCGGTAAGAATGTGGTGCTGGTAGATGATATGGTAGATACCGCAGGAACATTAACCAAAGCTGCAGATGTAATGATGGAAAAAGGAGCTTTAAGTGTTCGTGCTATTTGTACGCATCCTGTTCTATCTGGAGAAGCTTATGAGCGTATAGAAAATTCTCAATTATTAGAATTGATAGTTACAGATTCTATTCCATTAAAAAGACATAGTGATAAGATTAGGGTGGTGAGCTGTGCAAATCTTTTTGCAGATGTAATGCAACGCGTGCATCAAAATAAATCTATCAGTTCAAAATTTATTATGTAACTAATTGAGTTGATAAAATTTGGCGAGCCATATCGCCGTAAATATTTTTACATCAGGGTTTTAAAAGTTGCGAAAAATGTCGCACCTTTGCAGCCTAAAATTTTTAAAAATGAAATCACTTACGATCAACGGATCTAAAAGAGAAAGCGTGGGGAAAAAGGCAACTAAAGCCCTACGTAATGCTGGACAGGTGCCTTGCGTTATATACGGAGGGGGAGAACCATTACACTTTGCAGCGAATGAGATTGACTTCAAAGACTTGGTTTACACTCCTGATGTGCATACTGTGGTTCTGGATTTAGGGTCAGATAAAATTGATGCTGTTTTACAAGACATCCAATTTCACCCTGTAACAGATGCCATTCTACACATGGATTTTTACCAAATCTATGATGACAAAGAAATTACTATGGAAATTCCTATTCACACTGAAGGTGTGGCTCGTGGAGTTAAAAATGGTGGGGTGTTACGTTATAACTTACGTCGCCTTAAAGTTAAAGGTCTTCCAGGTACACTTCCAGATTATATTAAAGCAGATGTTTCTAAACTTAAAATTGGAAACAAACTTTATGTAACTGCAGTAGCTAGTGAAGATTATGTTATTCAACATCCAGATAACACTGTTATCTGTCAAGTTAAGACTTCTCGTAATATTACTGAGGATCTTGAAGATGATGAGGATGAAGTAGCAGCAGATGAAGTTCCAGCAACTGAAACTGATGATGTAGCTGCGGTAAAAGAATAAACATTTTTATACCAAAAATTAAAAGCATTCCTTTCCGATTTTGTCGGGATTTGGGATGCTTTTTTTATTTTTACCAAAATTTAATACTATGCTGGCTTTCTTCGGAAGATTATTAGGTAACACAAAAGAAATCCAGGAAGAAGTAGATCCTATGAAAAAATTTTTGATTGTTGGACTGGGAAATATCGGTTCGAAATATCACAATACAAGACATAATATTGGTTTTAAAATTTTAGATTATATCGCCGAGAAGGAAGAGGTGACTTTTACTACAGATAAACTTGGAGATATGGCTACTTTTAGATTTAAGGGTAGAACCTTTGTCATGATAAAGCCAAGTACCTATATGAATCTTAGTGGGAAAGCGGTTAATTATTGGCTTGCTAAAGAAAAAGTACCTTTAGAGAATTTAATGGTAATTACAGACGATCTTAACCTTAATTTTGGAGCTATTCGCGTTAAGACTAAAGGTAGTGATGGTGGTCATAATGGGTTAAAAGATATACAGGCAACTTTAAATACCAGTAATTACAATAGATTTAGATTTGGAATTAGCGACGAGTTCTCAAAAGGGAATCAGGTAGATTATGTACTGGGAGATTGGACGAATGAAGAGGAAGATAAAATGCCCGAAAGGTTGGAGACTTCCCATAAATTAATTAAGTCTTTTGGCACCGCAGGCATCAACAATACAATGAATACTTTTAACGGAAAATAACCCTCACTTGAAAGAACATAAAGGAGCAAATGCTTTTAAAAGCGATAGACCTACAGTAATTACTATAGGAACTTTTGACGGGGTGCACGCCGGCCATCAAAAAATAATTAGGCGTCTTATAGACACCGCGAAAGTTAATAATATGGAAAGTGCTATTCTTACATTCTTTCCACACCCCAGGATGGTGCTTCAAAAAGAGGGTGAGTTAAAACTTATTAATACTATAAACGAGCGTAAAGCACTTCTAGAAAAAGCAGGGGTAGATCATCTTATCATTCACCCTTTCACTATGCAATTCTCCAGATTAAGCGCCTTAGAATTTGTGAGAGATATTTTGGTAAATAAGCTCAATGCTAAAAAAGTGATCATAGGGTATGACCATAGATTTGGAAGAAATAGAACAGCAGATATTGCAGATCTTCGCGAATTCGGAAAACAATTTGATTTTGAAGTAGAGGAGATCGGGCAGGAAGATATTGAAGATGTGGCTGTAAGTTCTACCAAAATCAGAAAAGCACTATTAGAAGGTAGAGTGGAGAAAGCCAATAATTATTTATTGCATCCATTTGCTATCACAGGGAAAATAGTTAGAGGAAAAGGTTTAGGTAAAGAATTTGGTTATCCTACCGCCAATCTTAAAGTAGAAGAAGAATACAAACTAATTCCTAAAAATGGAGTGTATGTGGTGCGTTGTCTTATAGATGGGTATTCTTACTATGGGATGATGAATATAGGTACCAATCCAACTGTTGGGGGAACTCATCAAACTATTGAAACATTTTTCTTTAATTTAGATAAAGATCTCTATGGAAAAGTGCTTACCATAGAAATGCTATCCTGGATTCGAGATGAGAAAAAATTCGAGTCGGTTTCTGCTTTAAAACTCGCAATGAGACAAGACGAAGCTTTCTCTAAAGTTTATATTAAAGATAACTATGCTGAATAGGTGGCTCTTTACCCAAATTGATAATAGTGCCCTGGTGGTATTTCGTATTATTTTTGGATTATTGCTTGCGCTTCAGGCATTTTCAGATGTAGCCTTGGGATGGGTTCGGAGAAGTTTAATAGCGCCTCAAGAAACATTTAATTTTATTGGATTTGAATTTCTGCAGCCACTTCCAGGTGATGGAATGATCTATTACTACTTAATAATGGGGCTTTTTGGTCTTCTTGTTATGGTGGGCTATAAATATAGATTTAGCATAATTGCCTTTACAATTATGTGGTCTGGAGTTTATCTTATGCAAAAGACTTCATATAATAATCATTACTATTTGCTGATGCTCTTAGGGATTATTATGACTTTTTTACCTGCAAATAGATATGCTTCTATAGATGCGTGGAAAAACCCAAAGTTAAGAGCTATCTCAATGCCTCGTTGGGTTTGGTTGGTAATTGTTCTGCAATTATGGATTGTATATACGTATGCCTCTGTGGCAAAGTTATACCTAGGTTGGTTTGATGGCTCTTTCTTTAATATCCTTCTTAGGTCCAAACAACATTATTGGATGGTTGGAGAATTTCTGCAGGAGAAATGGGTCCATACAACAATGGCTTGGTTTGGGTTTTTATTTGATCTTACTACCATTCCATTGTTCTTAAATAGGAAAACTAGAATTCCTGCATTTATTGCTGCAATCTTTTTTCATCTCTTTAATAGCTTTATTTTTCATATTGGTATATTTCCATACTTATCATTAGCCTTTGCGCTTTTCTTTTTCTCTTCAGAAAAGATCAATAAGAACATTTTACGTGGAAAGAAGAAATTTTATACGGGTAATGAAATCAAAGTTCCTGCATATAGGAATCTAATTGTAGTAGTTCTTGGAATTTGGTTCATACTTCAAATAGGTTTACCATTAAGACACTGGTTTTTTAAAGATGATGTGCTCTGGACGGAGGAAGGACACAGATTGAGCTGGAGAATGATGCTACGAGCAAAGTCTGGCCGTAGTACTTTTAAGGTGGTAGAAAGAGGAACACGAGATACTATAATCGTTCAAAAGACAGATTATTTAACTCCCAAACAAAACAGAGCTATAAACTCTAAGCCAGATCTTATTTGGCAGTTTGCGCAACGCTTAAAGCGAGAATATGCTAAAAAGGGCAAAGATGTACAGGTGTTTGCAGATGCAAGGGTTAGTGTGAATGGGCAAGGCTACCATCCATTTACAGACCCTAAAGTAGATCTTGCCAACGAGCCATGGTATCATTTCAAACACAATGATTGGATTTTACCTTCGCAATTTGAATGATACTTTTATTGGCTTTTGTTACATTTGCTGCTTATTAAAAATTTAACGGCCTTATGTTACAAGTAAGCAATATTAGAGCGCATAAAGAGGCGTACATTCAAGCCTTGAAAAAGAGAAATTTTGAAGCAGAAAGCATCTTCAACGATGTTTTAAAACTTGATGAAACTCGACGCTCGTCCCAAACAAAATTAGACGAAACTTTGGCCGAAGCAAATCAGCTTTCAAAAGAGATAGGTTTGCTGTTTAAAACAGGAGAGCATCAAAAAGCGAATTTGCTTAAGCAAAAATCTGCTCAACTAAAAGAAGCTTCCAAAAGTCATTCTGATGAACTGGGTGATGCTGTAAAGCAATTAGAGAAATTACTATATACCATTCCTAACATTCCTCATGATTCTGTGCCTGCGGGAGTTTCAGAAGATGATAATGAAGAGATATTTAAAGCTGGAGATATTCCTGTGTTGGCAGAAGGATCCCAACCTCACTGGGAACTTGCGAAAAAATATGATATTATAGATTTTGAACTTGGTAATAAAGTTACCGGGGCAGGATTCCCTATTTATAAAGGAAAAGGTGCACGTTTACAGCGAGCACTTATTTCTTATTTTCTAGATAAAGCAGCAGATTCTGGATATAAAGAATATCAGTTGCCGCTTATGGTTAATGAAGCATCAGGATATGGAACCGGGCAATTGCCAGATAAAGAAGGACAAATGTATCATGTTACGGAAGATGATCTTTATTTGATCCCTACAGCAGAAGTGCCGCTTACCAATATGTTTAGAGATGAGATGTTATCTGAAAATGACTTGCCATTAGCTTGTACAGGATATACACCTTGTTTTAGAAGAGAAGCAGGATCTTACGGTGCACATGTACGTGGCTTGAACCGTTTACATCAGTTTGATAAAGTAGAATTGGTGCGAGTGGAAAAGCCCGAAAATTCTTTTGCGGCTTTAGATACTATGGTAGACCATGTAAAAGGACTTTTGGAAGATCTAAAGTTGCCTTATAGAATTTTAAAATTATGTGGAGGCGATCTTGGATTTACTTCTTCCCTTACGTATGATTTTGAAGTATTTTCTACAGCGCAAGACAGGTGGTTAGAAATTAGTTCTGTTTCTAATTTTGAAACCTTTCAAACCAACAGGTTGAAATTGAGATACAAAGATAAAGATGGTAATAAGCAATTATTACATACGCTTAATGGGAGTGCGCTTGCATTGCCAAGAGTATTAGCCGGGATCTTGGAGAATTATCAAACCGCAGACGGAATCAAAATTCCGGAAGCTTTGGTGCCTTACACAGGTTTCGATATTATAGATTAAGTTTTTTACCCTTCGACTCCGCTCAGGGGGACAGAATCTATGGATCACGGTTCTAGGTGTGTTATCTAGAATCGAGATGTTATTTAACCTTTCAATAAATTAAGCAAGCAGCGCATTTTGTTATCTTTACAAAATGCGCTGCTTTTTTTTACTCTGCTTCTGTTTTCTAACCAATATCGGGCTGTTTGCACAGTCTGAGCAGTTGGCTAAGAATTATATGGATCAGGGGGAGTATGAAAAAGCCTTAAAAACCTATGAGCAGCTGGTTAAAAATGATCCTCGAAATCAGCTTTATTTCTTCGGACTCATAAATTCGTATCAGCAATTAGAAGATTTTACTGTTGCAGAGAAACTTCTTCAAGAAAAACTTAGTGCCAGTAATGATCCTATTTACCTCATTGAACTAGGTCATAATCTTGAACTTCAAAAGCTAAATGAAAAGGCTAATAGCTATTATGAAAAAGCTTTAGTGACTATAGCTCAAAATGTAAATTACTCCTATTCTTTGGCTCGTAGTTTTGAGAAATATAGCTTGTTGGATTATGCTGAAAAAGCTTATAAGAATGGAATGGCCGGAAATTCTATGATGCGATTTGAAATTCCGTTAGCAAGAATTTATGGGGAACAGGGAAAGCTAGATCAAATGTTCGAAGCATTTCTAGCTCTTATTGAAAAAGAACCTGAATTAAGTACTACTATAATTCGAGAATTTGACAGGTATATAACTAATGACGCTAGTAATGAGGCAAACCTAATATTAAAAAAAGCTATTTTAAAGAGGCTTCAGCAAAACCAAGGAATTGTTTTTACTGAGATCTTGTCCTGGTTGTTCATTCAGCAAAAGGATTTTAATAAAGCATTTGTTCAAGAAAAAGCGATCTACAAAAGGGGTAATAAGAATTTACAACGAATCATTCAGCTTGCTGTAATTTCAAGATCAGAAGAAGATCTGGAAACTTCAAAAGAGGTACTGGAATTTATAATTGGAGAAGATCCACCGGGAAATATATTATTACAGGCAAAACAATTATTACTGAATATGAAGGTGCAGACAGCATCTAAAAATGAATATGAGGAGATAGCAAAAGATTTTGACTTGGTGTTGGAAGAGTTTGGTAATGGGGAAGAGACGCTGTCAATACAGATAGATAGAGCAAACTTTATAGCATTTCAACTAGAAAATGTAAAAAAGGCAGAAGACTTACTTTTGGAACTAGCTGCTCGTACAAACTCCAATTATCAATTAGCTTCCGTAAAGATGGCGCTGGCAGATATTCTGGTAATAGCACAAAAATTTAATCAGGCGCTTATAAACTATTCCCAAGTTCAAAATTTAGTAAAGAATGATGAGTTGGCACAAGAAGCAAGATATAAAGTGGCTAAAACCAGTTATTATAAAGGAGATTTTGAATGGGCCAAATCTCAGTTAGATGTGCTTAAGGCTTCATCTACTCAGCTAATAGCCAACAACGCGCTAGAGCTTAGTTTATTAATTCAAGAGAATTCTTTAGAAGATTCTACTCAAACGGCGCTCAAATTATATGCGCATGCAGATCTTTTGATCTTTCAGAATAAAAAAGAAGCAGCAATTAAGATCTTGGAAGAGCTGTTGCAGCAACATAAAGGAGATAAGATAGAAGATGAAGCCCTTTTAAAACAAGCAGCGCTTTATGTGGAGCTTCAACAATATGAAAAGGCAGAAACTAATTACCTAAAGATACTTGAATATTATCCAGATGACATTTTAGGAGATAATGCTACCTATCTTCTGGCAGATCTTTATAATGGGCCTCTTGGTAAACCAGAAAAAGCAAAGGATTTTTATGAGCAAATCATCTTTAATTACGCTGATAGTATTTACTTTGTAGACGCTAGAAATAAGTACCGAAGTTTGCGAGGAGATCTTCCAGACTAGAAGAAAAGGTGAGGTACATTTCAAAATCAATTCAGCTTTTTAAAAACGCTAATACTATGTATATATATAACGTAACAATCAATATTCAGGAAGATATTCATGAAGAATGGCTTTTATGGATGAAAAATGAGCATATTCCAGAAATGCTTGATACTAAGAAATTTTCTAAAGCTTTAATGACTAAAGTTTTGGTTAATGAGGAAATGGGAGGAATTACTTACTCGGTACAATATACTGCAGATAGTAAAGAGCTTTTGGAAAGTTATAAAGCAGAAAATGCAGCAGATCTAAGAGCAAAAACCAAACGTTTTGAAGGTAAATTTGTAGCTTTTAGAACAGAGCTTGAGATTGTAAGCGAACAATAATAATATCTTTTAAAGTCGTCTTTAGAAGTCGGTTAAAAAAATCCCCATGAAAAATAATAAAAAGAAGTCCTATTCAGGTAAAGACAAGAAATACGGACAGCAAAAGAATTCCTCTAAATTTCCGGAAGAAATAGTAGAAGGTTCTGTAAGAGCTAAAAAACATCTGGGGCAACATTTTCTAACCGATGAGACCGTAGCAGAAAAAATTGCCAATTCGTTAACCTATTCTGGATATAAGAATGTGCTGGAAATAGGCCCGGGAATGGGAGTGCTTACTAAATATGTTATTAAGAAGGATGTAGATCTTCACGTTATAGAAATAGATACCGAGAGTGTAACGTACTTAAATGATAATTTTCCTGATCTACAAGGCAAGATTCATGAAAAAGATTTTTTAAGGTATGATATTAAAGAGATCTTTGGGGAAGATGCATTTGCGATAATTGGTAACTTTCCTTATAATATTTCAACACAAATTGTGTTCAAAACTTTAGAAAATAGACATCAGATCCCAGAATTTTCTGGGATGTTCCAGAAAGAGGTGGCGCAAAGAATAGCAGCCCCTCATGGAAATAAAACTTATGGGATACTTTCAGTATTAACACAAGCATTTTATGATGTTACCTATCTTTTTACTGTACCTCCGGGAGTTTTCAATCCGCCGCCAAAGGTAGACAGTGGAGTGATTAGATTATCCAGAAAAGAGAATTTCACCCTTCCGTGTAATGAGGCATTATTCTTTAGAGTGGTGAAAACAGCATTTCAGCAACGTAGAAAAACCTTAAGAAATAGCTTAAAGATCTTTCAATTACCAGACGAGATAAGGGAAGATGTTGTTTTTAATGAACGCCCGGAACAATTAAGCACGCAACAATTTATAGATCTTACCCTAAAAATTCAGCCTTATGCAATTTGAAGTTACAGAGGAACTAATTGAAAAAATAGAATCTCTTATTGAGCAAAAGAACGATGAGGAATTGTTGTTGCATCTTGATGAGGTTCACCATGCAGATATTGCAGAGATCCTTTCTGACCTTGATCTTGATGATGCTACGTATATTGTAAAGCTTTTAGATAGCGTAAAAACTTCTGAAGCTCTTATGGAGCTGGAAGAAAGCGTTAGGCTCAGAATTCTTGAGAATCTCTCTCCAAAAGAGATCGCTGAAGAATTGGAGGAAATGGATACCGATGATGCTGCAGATATTATTTCTGAACTTTCAGAAGAACGTCAGCAAAAGGTAATTTCTCATATAGAAGATGAAGAGCATGCAGATAATATTGTTGAGTTATTAAGGTATGACGAAGATTCTGCAGGGGGTTTAATGGCGAAGGAGTTGGTAAAGGTAAACGAGAATTGGAACGTTACCGGATGCATGAGTGAAATGCGAGCTCAGGCAGAAAATGTTACCAGAGTACATTCTATTTATGTAGTAGATGATAGAAACAGATTGAAAGGAAGACTTTCTTTAAAAGATCTACTTACAGCTCCAAGTAAGGCAAACATTAGCGACGTTTATATTCCCAAAGTAGATTATGTAAATGTGCATACCGAAGGAGAGGAAGTGGCCAGGATCATGCAGAAATATGACTTGGAAGCAATTCCGGTGGTAGATGAAATGGGCAGATTGGTTGGTAGAATTACTATTGATGATATTGTAGATTTTATAAAGGATGAAGCCGAGAAAGATTACCAAATGGCTGCGGGTATTTCTGAAGACGTAGAAGCAGATGATAGTATTTGGAGACTTACACGTGCCCGATTGCCGTGGTTGATACTGGCACTATTTGGAGGATTTATAAGTGTTACAGTTCTAGGTACATTCTCTTCTGCAATGGAGAAGCATGCTGCATTATTTTTCTTTGTTCCATTAATAGCCGCAATGGCTGGAAATGTGGGAGTACAATCTTCAGCTATAGTTTTGCAAGGTTTAGCGAATAAAACCTTGAAAGGTTCTCTCTTCAGCAGATTATTAAAAGAGGTTACGTTGAGTCTTTTTAACGGAGTGGTATTGGCCGTAATTCTTGGTATTGGAGGAATATTTCTTTTAGGGTTTGATCTAACTTTTGGACTTACTGTTGGAATATCTTTAATATCAGTAATCGTAATCGCATCTCTTATAGGAACTTTTGTGCCTATTATGTTAGACAGAGTAGGGATAGATCCTGCCATGGCTACAGGTCCATTCATTACCACAAGCAATGATATCTGCGGAATTTTGATCTACTTTACCATTGCGCAACTTATTCTTGGATTCTAAAATCAGCATAAATGAAGACCATCAATATACAAGAAAAGCTTACCAAATTTAGCGATCATTGGCATCCACACCAGATCGCTGTGGTTAATGATATGCAGGTGTTGTTGGCTAAAGTTTCAGGTGAATTTGTGTGGCATGTGCACGATGAGGAAGATGAACTTTTTCAGGTAGTGAAGGGGAAATTATATATTCAATTTGAAGATAGAATCGAAATTTTAGAAAAAGGAGAAATGTTGGTGGTTCCAAAAGGAGTGAAGCATTGCCCCAAAACAGATGAAGGGGAAGAAGTACATATTATGCTTTTCGAAAAACTTACCTTAAAACATACCGGAAACGTAGAGAGTACTTTAACCGTAGACGACTATCCTAAAATATAATTATTGATGAGAATTCTTCACGCAGACAGCAATCATCCATTAATGATAGAAATGCTCGAAAAAGCCGGGCATGAAAATATTGAAGCTTATACTTGGAGCAAAGAAGAGATACTAGAAAAACAGCATTTGTTTGATGGTATCATCATCAGAAGCAGATTCAAGATCGAAAAAGATTTTATAGATGCAGCTCCTAATTTAAAATTTATAGCCAGAGTGGGTGCCGGCTTGGAAAGTATAGACGTACCGTATGCCGAGAGTAAAGGTATAGCACTTTTTTCTGCTCCGGAAGGGAATAGCAATGCAGTAGGAGAACATGCTTTAGGAATGCTATTATCTTTATTTAATAAACTGAATAAAGCCGATAGAGAAGTAAGAAAGGGTTTTTGGCATCGGGAGGATAATCGCGGAATTGAGTTGGATGGCAGAACAGTGGGGATTATTGGATATGGCAACATGGGGAAAGCATTCGCTAAAAAACTTCGTGGCTTTGATGTAGAAGTGCTTTGTTATGACATTAAAGCAAATGTGGGAGATGAAAATGCTTCTCAGGTACCCTTAGATAAATTTCTACAGAAAGTCGAGGTGGTGAGCTTACACACGCCGTGGACTCCGCAAACTGATAAGATGATAAATTCAGACTTTATCAATAAATTTAAAAAACCTTTTTGGTTACTAAATACCGCGAGGGGAAATAGCGTAGTAACAGCAGATCTGGTACATGCAATTATAGAAGGGAAAATTCTTGGAGCCGGATTGGATGTATTAGAATTTGAAAAGAGCTCTTTTGAAAATCTCTTTGTAGATGAGAATTTGCCGGAATCACTTAGGGAGTTAATGTTCTTCGAGAATGTTTTATTAAGTCCGCATGTAGCCGGATGGACGGTAGAATCTCATAGAAAACTAGCAACGACTATTGTAGATAAGATCATCGCCAAATTTGGAATAAGAAACCAATAATTTAAACAATATGAAAAATAGAGTAACCGGTATAGGAGGAATATTTTTTAAATCTAAAGATCCAGAGGCAGCTAGAAATTGGTATAATAAACATTTAGGTTTTGATACTAACCAATGGGGAAGTACATTTTGGTGGAAAGACAATCATGGGAAGGATAGTTCTACACAATGGAGCCCGTTTAAAGATGATACCACCTATTTTGAACCTTCTAAAAAAGAGTTTATGATGAATTTTAGGGTTGAAGATCTCGATGAGCTATTAGATGCATTAAAGGAGGAGGGGGTTCATGTTTTTGAAGAAAGACAAGATGTAGAAGAAGGGAAATTTGGATGGATCTTAGATCCTGAAGGCAATAAAATAGAGTTATGGCAACCTAATGATAAGGCTCTGAAATAACCTATATCTAAATTATTAAATAAAAAAAGGATTGACCATTGTCAACCCTTTTTTTATTTAATAATTATATATTTATCTATGCCTGACTCATATCTATCAAAGCATTTTTAATTGGTTCTCTACCTTCCAAAGCTTCAAATGTCTTATTCTTAACCAAAGGATCTGCAAGACTCATTACCAATAAAAAGGCAACATCATCTCTAGAGATCTCACCGCGTTCATTCAGTTTCTCTCCAAGTTTTACTTTTGCAAGTCCGAGATCATCTGTTAAAGCTCCCGGACGAACTATGGTATAATCCAATCCGCTTTCTCTAAGATAATCATCTGCGTTTGCTTTTGCTTCAAGATATGTTTTAAGATCTTCATTAGAAGAAGGATTATCTGCACCCATGGCGCTTAGCATAATAAATTTCTTAATATTGGCTTTTTTAGCCGCATCTATCAATCTTTTAGCTCCTTCTTGATCTACTGCTATCGTTTTGTCTTCTCCGGTATTTCCTCCAGATCCTGCTGCAAAGATTACTCGGTCTATTCCTTTCACGGTGTGATCTAGATCTTTTTCCAGGTCTCCCATTACTGTGGTAACTCCCATATCTTCAAAAACCTCTTTTTGTTCCTCTTTTCTTATAAGAGCAATAGGTTCAAAGCTAGTAGAGCTATTTAAAATTTCAATGATTCTTTTCCCTGTACTTCCGGTAGCTCCGGCAATTAATATCTTTTCCATTATCGTTTCATTTTTAATTTATACGAAGATAAAATTGATACTTGGCAAATCCCAATTCGGTAGGTGGAATAACATGAAATTAACAGCAGGAAAATAATGATTTTAAGGATGCTGTGCTTTCTGTTCCAGTTCCTTTTGAAACTCTTCCATAATTGGTTTAACCGTACTTTCAGGAAGATCTGCAATGCGTATATACATTAATCCATCTATCGCATTATTAAATAGAGGGTCTACATTAAAGGCAATAACACGTGCATTTTGCTTGATATATTTTTTAATAAGCACCGGCATTCTAAGTCCGTCCGGCTCAATTTCATCTATAATCTTATCAAATTTATTAAGATCTGCTTCACTTTCATCAAAGACAAAATCTTTATCGGCATCATTCAATTTAACTTTGAATTCTTTTTTAGGTCTAATATATTGAGCCACATAAGGATCGTAATAATTAGATTTCATGAATTCTATCATTAATGATTTAGAGAAATTCGAGAATTTATTGCTGATGCTCACTCCGCCAATAAGATATTTATGCTCCGGGAATCTAAGTGTACAATGCACGATTCCTTTCCATAATAAGAATAATGGCATTGGTCTTTGTTGATATTCCTTAACTATAAATGCTCGTCCCATTTCTATAGACTGGCTCATCATTGTATAAAGCTCAGGCTCAAATCTAAAGAGATCCTGTAGGTAGAAACCATTTATTCCATGATTTTTAAAGATCTCAGAACCCATTCCCATTCTATAGGCACCGGCAATCTTTTTTGCCTCATTATCCCATAAAAAAAGGTGATAATAATAATCGTCAAAATCATCAAGATCTGTAGCATTATTGGTGCCCTCCCCAATTTCTCTAAAGGTGATCTCTCTAAGTCTTCCAATCTCACTAAGAATGTTAGGGATGATCTCTTTCTTTGCTAAAAAGACCTCGTAATTTCTACTTTCTAAAAGACGTTTATCGAGTCTTCTGCAAGTTTCAATTTCTACTTCCATTAAACTCTCACTGGTCTCATCTATAATCTTCTTGGGAGTTTTAGGAAGTTTTATACTCTTTGGAATATTATCAAAAAGGCTCTTTTTTTCAAAAGAATTAGCCAACATATAAGTTTTTCTTCTAAGAAATGCCGTGTAACCTTCCAGCGTTGTATTAGCGTTTTGATCTGCCACAGAAATAGCATTTCCAATTCTTACATTTATTTTTCTCTTCTTCTGAGAAAGCATTTCGCTAGGAAGCTTTGCAGTTCTTAATACATCGCTCATTCCTGCAAGTCTATAGAAAAAAGTACTATTCTTAGCATGAAAATAAACCGGAATTACTGGGACCTTTGCTTTTCTAATAAGCTTCATTGCAGAAGGTTCCCAAGGTTTATCTACGATCATTTTTTCATCCTTATTGGTAGAAACTTCACCTGCTGGAAATATTCCAAGTACTCCTCCGTCTTTTACATGCTGAAGCGCTTGTTTAATTCCGCCTAAGCTTGATTTTGCATCCTTGTGATCCTCAAAAGGATTTACAGGCATAATATATGGCCTTAAAGGATCTAATCTATGAAGCAAGAAATTCGCAATGATCTTAAAGTCCGGGCGATGTTCCAGTAATGTTTTCATCAAGATCATACCATCTATACCACCAAGAGGGTGATTAGAGATCACAATAAAGGGACCTGTCTTGGGAATCCGCTTTAGATCTTTCGGAGGAATTTCAAAATCTACCTCAAAACCATCTAAAATTGAATTTATAAAGTCTATTCCAGAGAGACCCTTTCTCTTTTCGTATTCTTTATTGAGCTGAGAGATCTTTGTAGTTCGCAAAACAACCCATCCTATTGAAGTTCCAAATACACCCCACTTGTCCAGGTTCATAACTTTGGCGACTTCTTTTGCGTTCACAATTCCCATGAAGGATATTTTAAATATTAATTATTATGTGATATTCTTAGAAACAGAATTATTAGTTTCTTGTAACCAGCTGCACCGTATTTTGTGTCACCTGTTTAAGCAAGACTTCTTTATCTTTCTCTAAAGAATTAATGGCTCTTTCATCAAAATGACGAATGGTATATAATGATACCTCTGTTAAGAACTCTACTTTAAATCTCGCTTTTAAATGCTGAATTAATTTTTCAAGATTATTGAATCTATTGTCTACACAAACAGAAAAACTAATGGCAGAATTTTGAATTAGATCTACTTTCATCTGATATAAATGAAATAATCTAAAGATCTCACTAATATTCTCTTCAACCATAAAAGAGAAATCTAATGATGATAAGGATATCAATACCTGATTCTTTTTAACTATAAAGCATGGTATAGACGGTATTAATGTCTGGCCCTTACTTACTGCAGTTCCTTTTCCATCGGGTTCCAGAAAAGATCTTACATATAACGGGATCTCTTTGCGTTGTAAAGGTTGTAAGGTTTTAGGGTGAATTACAGATGCTCCGTAAAATGCTAGCTCTATTGCCTCTTCATAAGAGATTTGGTCTAATAGTGTTGGATTTTCGAATATTCTGGGATCTCCATTCAATACTCCCGGTACATCTTTCCAAATGGTAACCTTCTCGGCATTTAAACAATACGCAAAAATAGCAGCGGTATAATCACTTCCTTCTCTCCCTAAGGTTGTGGTAAAGTTATTAGTATCTGTAGCAATAAAACCCTGCGTTAGGTATAAGTTATTAGGTTTTAAACCCGAAATATTTTCTTGAGTTTTGGTCCAGTTCACCGTAGCATCTCTATACGTACTATCTGTTTTAATATAATTTCTGGCATCTATCCAAGTATGATCTACAGCCTGAGATTTAAAATATTCGCTAACAATAGTTGTAGAGATCAATTCTCCATAACACACAATTTGATCGTATACAAAATCGTATTGCAGAGATTTGTTGTGCTTCATAAAATTATAAAGCTCTTTGAAAAAATCGTTCATCTTATCAAAAACAACGCCTTCAGTGTTTTCAAATAACTCCTCTGCCAATTGATAATGATACTCTTTTATATAATTTAAACTGTCCACAGGAATTTTGCCTGTTTGCAGGTATTCAGATATAACCAATTCAAATGCATTGGTCATTTTGCCCATAGCAGAGATCACGATCATTTTATCATCAATCCCTGTTGTATTGAGCACTTTAAGAACATTTTTAACTCCAGAGGCATCCTTAACAGATGCCCCACCGAATTTATATATGTCCATATTTATTTTGTAATGTTTTTCTTAATCCCGGTTTCATCCATATGTACGGTGTACCAATTCTTCTTGATATCTGCTCCAGTATTTTCATAGAATTCAATGGCATTCTTGTTTCCTTCAGAAACCACCCATTCTACTCTTCTAACGCCATTATCATGACCATATTTTACTACCGTTTGGTATAAGGCTCCACCAAGGCCGGTTCCTCTCATAGATTCTCTTACAATAAGATCTTCTAAATGCACGGTTCTTCCTTTCCAGGTGGAAAATCTGAAGTACACCAAGGCCATACCTTCAATTTTTCCTTCTACGTCTGCAACAAAGCATTTAAAATTTCCTTCCTCAAATCCTTCTTTCTCAAGATCTGAAATTTCTATTTCTACCTGATCTGATGCATTTTCGTAAGCAGCAAGTTCTTTTATAAGTTCAAGAACCTGTGGCATGTCTTTCTTTTCGGCTTCTCTTATAGTATAATCCATAGTGTTTTTTGGTTTGTTACAAATTTAGTAATTGATTTTTATAAACCTGTTAATGCGTTCCTATAGTTGCCTAGATACCTTAGTGTTTTACAAATTTCTTCATAGCACTTTCATCCATTTGTACAGTATTCCAGTTATCAAAAACTGTAGCTCCACTGCGTTGATAAAATTCTACTGCAGGTTTATTCCAATCTAATACTACCCATTCTGTGCGTTTAACTCCTTTTTCAACCGCGAATTCTATTACTTTTTTATATAAAGCACTTCCTAATCCTGTACCACGCATGTGCTCTCTTACAATAAGATCTTCTAGATGAACTGTTCTGCCCTTCCAGGTAGAAAATCTAAAATAGATTAAAGCCATTCCTTCGATCTTA
The DNA here is from genome assembly GCF_900104765.1 of Gillisia sp. Hel1_33_143. Classification (GTDB taxonomy): domain Bacteria; phylum Bacteroidota; class Bacteroidia; order Flavobacteriales; family Flavobacteriaceae; genus Gillisia. The sequence goes on along the minus strand of NZ_LT629737.1, from coordinate 627,925 downwards.
TTTTCAACTTCTGCTACAAAACAATTAAATAAAGGGTTTTCACCAAAACCTTCTTCTTCAAGAGTGTTTAGATCAACTTCTACAGCATCTGGTTCTTTTTCAAATGCTGCCAATTCTTTTATCAAATCTAAGATCTGCGGGAGATCTTCTTTTTTTGCTGGTCTGATGTTATATTCCATAGTATGTTAATATATTCAAAAATAAGGAACCTGATGCTTATATATTTTCCGAAAACGTTGTAGTAACTAAAAATTTGAATATTTTTACGCTGTCTTAAAAATTATACCCCATAAAATGGCTACAAAGAATCAAACCTTAGGTGAATTTATTATTGAAAATCAGCAAGATTTCGCATATTCTTCAGGAGAACTTTCACGATTAATAAATTCTATAAGATTGGCTGCGAAAGTGGTAAATCACGAGGTAAATAAAGCCGGTTTAGTAGACATTATTGGTGCCTTTGGAGAAACAAATATCCAAGGAGAAGAGCAGCAAAAACTGGATGTATATGCAGATAAGACTTTTATAAGAACCCTTACCAATAGAGAGATTGTTTGTGGAATTGCTTCTGAAGAAAATGACGATTTTATTACCATTGAAGGTTGTAATAAAGATAACAAGAACAAATATGTTGTTTTAATAGACCCCTTAGATGGAAGCTCTAATATAGATGTAAATGTTTCTGTGGGAACCATCTTTTCTATTTATAGAAGAGTAACTCCAGTTGGAAGTCCGGTAACTATTGAAGATTTTTTACAACCCGGGAATAAGCAAGTAGCTTCTGGATATATTATTTACGGTACATCTACTATGTTAGTATATACCACTGGAAATGGAGTAAATGGATTTACCTTGAATCCTGCTCTTGGGTCTTGGTATTTATCTCATCCGGATATGAAAATTCCTGAGACTGGAAATATATATTCTATAAATGAAGGGAATTACGTGCATTTCCCTCAGGGAGTGAAGGATTATATCAAATACTGTCAGGAAGAAAAAGACAATAGGCCATATACTTCAAGATATATTGGATCTATGGTAAGTGATATTCATAGAAATATGATAAAAGGAGGGATTTATATTTATCCTAAAAGTTCAAAATCTGAATCTGGAAAATTAAGATTGTTATATGAATGTAACCCGATGGCTTTTATTGTAGAGCAAGCCGGTGGAAAGGCAACAGATGGTTACAGTAGAATAATGGACCTAAATCCTTCAGAATTACACCAAAGAGTTCCATTCTTTTGTGGAAGTACTACGATGGTAGAAAAAGCTGAAGAATTTATGGCCAAATATGAAGAGTAATTAAATAATTACTTTCTTTCTAAAAGGTATCTGTAATCTTCAAAATTTAACTGTCCGCTAAAGATTTGGATAGACCTATTGATTATTTCTTTTGAAGCTTCAGAAGAAAAACCAAGTCCTATTGCATAACGCTGTATTAGGTCTGCTTCTTCATCATCTATTATATGATCAGAAAAGATGATTGTAAAAAGGTCATGTAATCTTTCCAATCTTCTTTCAAAATCATTAGGCGGCTGAATAGGAAAAGAAGAAGGATTTTTTATAACCTTTAGATATTCTTCTTCGCTAATATCTAGCTTTCGAGCAAATCTCATTAATTGAGCTTCTTCGCGCTCATTAATTTCACCATCTACGGCTGCTAAGTTTACAATAGCCGCAAAATGGCCTAAATTTCTCAAGTGCTCTCCTGAGCCAAACAAATCTGAAAATGACATATTTTAATAAGTTTTACCGCACAAATATAGGTAATAGGTAGTGGATGTTATATCAAATTTTTGCAAAAATTATATAGCAAACAGAAGCTAATCTTTTCTTAATCGTTTTAGGTTACTCCTGTAATTTGCTAATTTTCATTATAAATAGAGAGAAAGATATGAAACCGCCATTACTAGCATTTAATGATAAGGGAATTTACTGTGCAGAGGCAGATGTATATCTAGACCCGTGGAGACCTGTAGATAAAGCAATCATTTCTCATGGGCACGCAGATCATTCTCGTTGGGGCCACAAACAATATATTACGCATCACACCAATGTGCCCATCATTAAGCATACGTTGGGTGACATTCAAGTAACAGGAAAAGCTTGGGATGAATCTTTTGTAATTAATAATGTAAAATTTTCATTACACCCTGCCGGTCATATTATAGGTTCATCACAAATAAGAGTAGAATATAAGGGAGAGGTTTGGGTTTTTTCAGGCGATTATAAAACCGAAGATGATGGAGTAGCAGTACCCTACGAGCCAGTTAAATGCCATAGTTTTATTACGGAATGTACTTTTGGTCTGCCAGCTTTTAAGTGGTTACCGCAAGATCTCGTAATGAATGATATTAATAACTGGTGGCAGCAAAATAGAGAAGATGGGCGAACTTCTATCTTATTTGGTTATTCCCTAGGGAAAGCACAACGACTTCTAAAATTTTTAGATCCTTCTATAGGGAAGATATATACGCATGGTGCTATAGAGAATATGACAGAAGTGATTCGGCCTATGTTAGAACTTCCGGAAACCATCAGAATTACTAGAGATACTAAAAAAGAAGAATTTAAAGGAAATATAGTTTTGGCACCTCCAAGTGCACAAGGAACTACTTGGATACGGAAAATGGTACCGTATGTAACCGCTTCTGCAAGTGGTTGGATGGCTTTTCGAGGTGCAAGACGAAGAAGAGCTTTAGATAAAGGTTTTGTATTGTCAGACCATTGTGATTGGCAAGGATTACTTACTTCTATAAAAGCTACAGGTTGTGAAAAAGTAATTTGTACACATGGTTATTCTGATATTTTCTCAAAATATCTAACGGAACAGGGATATGATGCAAGAACAGAAGCCACTCAATATGAAGGAGAATTAGGCGAATTGGAAACTAAAAATGAGCAGGAGGTGATATCATGAAACAATTTGCAGAATTAATAAGAACCTTAGATAGCACTAACAAAACCACCTTAAAGGTAGAAGCGCTCACGCATTATTTTAAAATTGCAGCTCCAAAAGATAAGGTTTGGGCTATTGCAATACTGTCTCACAGAAGACCACCTCGCCCTGTAAATACTACTTTGTTAAGACAATGGGCTTCAGAATTGGCAAATATTCCCGCGTGGCTCTTTGAGGAATCGTATCATATTGTTGGAGATCTTGCTGAAACTATTGCACTTATAGTTCCTGCCTCCAGTTCCTCTTCAGATAAAAGTCTAACTCAATTCTTGCAAGAGATCATCGAGTTGAAGAAAAAATCTGATGAGGAAAAGAAAGAATATCTGTTCAGCAATTGGAGAGATCTTAATTATTACGAACGCTTTGTTTTTAGTAAACTCATCACTGGTAGTTTTAGAATTGGAGTAAGCCAGAAATTAATGACTCGTGCGCTTTCAAAAGCTACAGAAATTGATGAGGATATTTTGGCTTACAAACTCATGGGAAACTGGGAGCCAAGTAAAATTTCTTTTGATCAGTTGATTTTACAAGAAAATGAAGAAGATTATTTGTCTAAACCTTATCCTTTTTACCTCGCGTATGCTGTGGAGAATGATGTTAAAGATTTGGGAGATGTTTCAGATTGGAGTGCAGAGCACAAATGGGACGGAATTAGAAGTCAGGTGATCGTTAGAAATAATGAACTTTTTGTATGGAGTAGAGGAGAAGAACTGGTTACAGATAAATATCCTGAATTTCAAGCTTTTGTGGGTACGTTGCCTAACGGAACTGTGTTAGATGGCGAGATCTTACCCTTTCCAGATAATGAAATAGGAACTTTTAATGATCTGCAAACCAGAATTGGTAGAAAAACAGTTTCTAAAGCCTTGCTAAAAAAAACACCTGTTATTTTAAAGGCGTATGATATTTTAGAATGGGAAGGAAAAGATGTTCGAGAATTAGCATTTTCGGAACGAAGAAAGATCTTGGAAGAACTTTATAGCAAAGTGAAAAATGAAGATATTCCGCTACATCTTTCAGAAAAAATATCTTTTAATTCCTGGGAAGAAGTAGCAATAGAAAGAGATCGTGCACGAGAAGAACGATCTGAAGGCCTAATGCTGAAGCGATTGGATTCACCTTATTTGGTGGGTAGAAAAAAAGGAGATTGGTGGAAATGGAAGGTAGATCCTTTAACTATAGATGCGGTGCTCACTTATGCAATGCGGGGTCATGGAAGAAGATCAAACCTTTTTACAGATTACACCTTCGGACTTTGGGATGAAGAAAAAAAGGAACTGGTTACTTTTGCAAAAGCTTATTCCGGCCTTACCGATGAAGAATTTAGAAAAGTAGATGCTTGGATCAAGAAAAACACACTGGATAGATTTGGTCCGGTACGAAGCGTTACGCCGCATCATGTTTTTGAGATCGCTTTTGAAGGAGTAGCGGCATCTGGCAGACATAAAAGTGGGGTGGCTACTCGTTTTCCACGAATCTTACGCTGGAGAAAAGACAAAAAAATTGAAGAGGCCAATACTGTAGAAGATCTTAAGGCATTAATACCGTAGTTGTTTTATCTACTCCAAAATTCCATCTGGAGAATTAAATATGAACAGAACCGAACTTTATAATTTAGCTGAAAACTGGTTTGAGCAACAAAACTGGAAACCATTTGCATTTCAGAAACAAACCTGGAAGGCTTTTTTACAAGCTAAGAACGGACTTCTAAATGCACCTACCGGAAGTGGGAAAACCTATGCTTTATGGATTCCGATAGTATTGGATTATATAAAGCAAAATCCCGATTATAAAACTAAACATAGAAAAGGCCTCAAAGCCATTTGGATCACTCCGTTGCGCGCACTTTCTGTAGAGATCGAGCAATCTGCAAGAAGATTTGCAGAAGAAATGGGGACGTCGTTAACGGTGGGAATTAGAACTGGAGATACTTCTATGAAAGAGCGTGCAGCTCAGAAAAAGAGCATGCCAGATCTTTTAATAACCACTCCGGAGAGTTTGCAATTACTCTTATCTTCTAAAGGTTATGATAAGACCTTTAAAGATCTAAATGCTATTGTGGTAGATGAGTGGCATGAACTTTTGGGAACCAAACGCGGAGTTCAGGTGGAATTAGGATTATCTAGGCTTAAAACAATTTCAAAAGGATTAAAGATCTGGGGAATTTCAGCAACCATTGGAAATCTTCAGCAAGCGCGAGAAGTTTTATTGGGCCCGGAATCTGAAGCTTTTAAAAATTCAGAATTAATAAGAGCAAAACTGGACAAAAAGATCTCCGTAAGATCTATAATTCCAGAGAAAATGGAAAAATTTCCTTGGCGTGGGCATTTGGGATTGCACTTGATAGATGAGGTTGTTCCAATTATCAATAATTCTAAAACTACGCTGCTTTTTACCAATACGAGATCTCAATGTGAACTTTGGTTTCAGAAATTAATGCAGAAATATCCTGAATTTGCCGGAGATGTCGCCATGCATCATGGAAGTATAAATAAAGAAACCAGGCTATGGGTAGAAGAAGCAATTAGAAATGAAAGTTTAAAAGCGGTGGTTTGTACTTCCAGTTTAGATCTTGGAGTAGATTTTGCACCTGTAGAGACGATTATTCAAATTGGAGGGCCTAAGGGAGTAGCACGTTTTATTCAAAGAGCGGGGAGAAGTGGCCACCAACCCGGAAAAGAAAGTGTGATCTATTTTCTCCCAACGCATGCCATAGAGTTAATAGAAGCTGCAGCCCTTCAAAAAGCAGTTTCTCAAACGGTGGTGGAAGATAGAATTCCCTATTTAATGAGTTTTGATGTGCTCGTTCAATATCTGGTTACACTTGCAGTTTCTGACGGATTTTTTCCGAAGGATATCTATCCTGAAATAAAGTCTACTTTTTGTTTTCAAGGTATAAGCGAAGATCAGTGGATCTGGATACTGAATTTTATTACTAAAGGAAGTCAGAGTTTGCAGGCTTATGATGAATATAAAAAAGTAGAGATTGAAGAAGATGGTAAATTCAAGGTTAACAATCGCGGAATTGCCATGCGCCACAGACTTCAAATTGGAACTATTGTAAGCGATGCCATGCTGAGTGTGAAATATATGAAGGGCGGATATATTGGAACTATAGAAGAATGGTTCATTTCCAAATTGAATCCCGGAGATGCTTTTACATTTGCAGGTAGAAATCTAGAGCTAGTAAAGATCAAAGGAATGCAGGTTTTGGTAAGGCAGTCTAAAAAGAAAAATTCTAAAGTGCCGAGCTGGATGGGGGGAAGAATGGCCTTTTCTGCACAAATGAGTGAATTATTACGTGCAGAAATGTATGAAGCTGCAGAATCTGTAAATAGTAAATCTATAAAATCTCCGGAACTGAAAGCTTTGCAACCAATTTTATTGCGACAAAAGCTAGAATCTATAATTCCCACCAAAAACGAATTTTTGATAGAAACCTTTAAGACCCGTGAAGGATATCATGCCATTTTCTATCCTTTTGAAGGGAGGTTTGTGCATGAAGCCATGGGTAGTTTATTGGCGTATAGAATTAGTTTGTTGTTGCCAATTTCCTTTACCATTGCGTTTAACGATTACGGATTTGAATTGCTTTCAGATCAAGAAATTGATATGGAACAAGTGCTAGATAACGATCTATTTTCTTCTGCATATCTTATGGATGATCTTTATAAGAGTTTGAATGCTACCGAAATGGCACGAAGAAAATTTAGAGATATAGCCGTTATTGCAGGGATGGTGTTTACAGGATATCCAAATAAGTTGGTAAAGAGTAAGCATTTGCAATCTAGCTCTCAATTGGTTTTCAGCGTTTTTAGAGATTACGAGCCCGATAATTTGTTATTCTTGCAAGCCTTCAGAGAAACCTTTGAGCATCAATTGGAAGAAGGAAGGCTTAGATTGGCTTTAGAGCGAATCTCTACTCAACAAATTGTTTGGAAAGCCTGCGAAAAACCAACTCCATTTTCATTTCCTATTATTACAGATAGACTTCGAGAGAAATTGTCTTCAGAAAAATTGGAAGACCGCATCAAACGAATGCTGCAACAATGGGAAAAGTAGTTATTTTTGCAGCGTGATAGAAAAGATTCAGATACAAGAGCAAAATGTTATTTTACACTCTACTGGTGTGCTTTTTTGGGAAGAAAAGAGTATACTATTAATAAGTGATGTACATCTGGGTAAAATATCTCATTTTAGAAAATATGGAAGCGCAGTGCCGCAAAATGCGATTGCTGAAAACTTTACAAGATTAAATGAAGTTGTAGCGTTCTTTAATCCTAAAAAGATTTATTTTATGGGAGATCTGTTTCATAGTTCACTTAATATGGAGTGGGATCTTTTCGAGAATTGGCTGCAAAATATCACTTCAGAAATAATTTTGGTAGCCGGAAATCACGATATCATTTCTTCAGTAAAATATGAAGTGTTGGGCATTAAGATCTATTCAGAGATCATTTTTGATCAATTTTTATTTACGCATCATCCTGAGGAACGAGAAGGTTTTTTTAATTTCTGTGGACATTTACATCCCGGTTTTAAATTGAATGGAACTGGAAGACAACAGCTCAAATTGAGATGTTTCTATAAAAACAATAGTCAGATGATACTTCCGGCATTTGGAGAATTTACCGGGAATTTCTGGATATCTCCAAAGCCCGGAGACAAGATCTATGCAGTAACAAAAAAAGAAGTAATTTTAGTCTATTAATAAAGTTCTTACCATGGCCAAAAAACTATCTATTTTAAATTTTATCTCTGTCCTTCTAGTAATTGTAGTTAATTATTACTCTCAAATGTATACCATTAACGGGAATACAATGGCGAGTTTGAGTGCAGAATATGACAATCTCTTCACTCCAGCAGGCTACGCCTTTGCTATCTGGGGATTGATCTTTTTAGCCATGTTTGCTTATGCTATTTTTCAGATTAAAAGAGCATTTTTCAGCGATAAAAAATCAGATTTTATAGAACAAACAGGCCCCTATTTCTTTATTGCAAATCTTGCTAATGCTTCATGGGTAGTAGTATGGTTATACGAGTACACTTTTATCTCTATTATTTTAATGTTCATAATACTAATTAGTTTACTAATGGTAGTAATAAAAACCAATATGGAGCGCTGGGATGCCCCTATAAAGATCATCGCCTTTGTATGGTGGCCAATTTGTTTATATTCCGGTTGGATCGCGGTTGCTGCAATAGCAAATGTTGCTGCATATCTCTCCAAAATAGGTTGGAATGGTGGATTTTTGAATGAAGTTCAATGGACCATGGTAATGCTTACGATAGCTATCTTTTTAAATATTCTAATAATTTATAAAAGGAACATGAGAGAATTTGCTTCCGTTGGAATTTGGGCTCTAATTGCTATTTATATGAGGCAACAAGGGAGTCATGATCTTATAGCGTATTACGCGCTAATTGGAGCAGTTTTAATTTTCTTAAATGTGGCTTATCACGGCTATCTCAATAGAGAGACCAATCCGTTCAAGAAAATGATGAATTAATTTAAATTATAGCATTCCTTTCATGTCACTTCCCCAAGTTGGGTAGGCATAGATCATATTTTTTAGTTCTTTAGTGGTTAATTTTCCACACATTGCCATTACGAACATATTAATGATCTCTGAAGCTTCCAATCCAATTAAATGCGCTCCTAAAATGAGATCTGTTTTTTTATCTACCAACGTTTTATAGGCATATTCTTCAGAATTAACTCTTTTTGCATTAAACCAAGAGGGTACAAGTTCATACTCTAAGATATAATCATATCCTTTTTCTTTAGCTTCTTTTTCTGAAAGTCCTACAGATGCTATATTTGGAAGTGTGAAGACCACAGAGGGTTGAGGTGGATAATTTGCTTCTATTGGACTAGGTGTTTTTAGTAGATTAGAAATAACAATTAATGCTTCCTTAGAAGAAAGAGGGGTTAATGGCAATCCTTCACTATCTGAAACATCTCCACAAGCGTAAACACTTTTGTTGGTTGGATTTTGTAAATGTTTATCTACGGTGATTCCTTTTTTGCTAAAAGAGACTTCTCCTTTTTCAAGATCTAGTTCATCAATAGAAGGAACTCTTCCGGCGGTATTAATTATAAGCTCAGCTTTTTCTGAAATGTCTTTCCCGTTCTGGTTCGCTGTAATTCTAAAGTTCTTTCGAAGTTTCTCGATCTTTGTGGCCTCCGCATTAAAAATGAATTTTATACCGATCTTCTCAGAAGCGGTTACCAGATGCCCAACGATATCTTTATCAAAATTATTTAGAGGTCTATCTGAAGTATCTATCATTGTAACATTTACTCCAAGTCTTGCGGCCATATGTGCAAATTCCATCCCTATATATCCTGCGCCAATAAAGATCATGCTCTCTGGGAGCGATTTAAGGTTTAAAAAGTCATCACTTACAATTGCATGTTCTCTTCCAGGAATTTTTAGCTCAAGAGGTTTTTGCCCGGTGGCAATAACTATCTTCTTTGCTGAAATTGTTTTGCCTTCTACAGAAAGCGTATTCTTATCTATAAATTTTGGAGACTGATGGAACATTTTAATATTCAATTCCTCAAAATCTTCTTCTGTTCTTCTTGGAATTGAATTTACAAAGCTCTCTTTGAAAGCCATAAGATCTTCCCAGCTAAATTCTGGCATTTTAGTAATACCATAACCTCTCATTCTTTCTGCCCTGTCAATAATTTCAGTTAACCCCAACAGCACTTTCTTAGGATCGCAACCTCTGTTAGAGCAAGTTCCTCCAAATTCACGATTATCTGCAATGGCAACTTTCCATCCTGCTTTCACACATTCTGTGGCTACTTTTTTTCCTGCAGTACCGGTTCCTATTACAAATACATCGAACTCCTCTATTTTAGGCATATTTATTTTCTTGAATTCTGTCGAAATTAAGTAAAAAACAAAGAGTGAGGTTTGTTCTGTATAGATTTAGGCTGAAATTAACAAGTTGAAGATTACAATACTTTTTTAAGATACTACACGTATCAATAAATAGTTAAATAAACCCGCAAGTTTTGTAAACCAATTTGGTAGGAATTATCTTTGTGCCAATGAGTAAATCTACTATTGCCCAAATCTTTGCGAAGTCTCCACAACAGGAGAAACTTCAAAATATTCTTACCCAAAATTCAGAGAAACCAGCCAAAATTCATTTAAAAGGACTAGTTGGATCTTCACTTTCTTTTGTGCTTTCTAATAGTTTTAAAGAAGCAGATGCACCATTCTTGTTGATCTTTAATGATAAAGAAGAAGCAGCATATTATCTAAATGATCTGGAACAATTAATTGGGGAGAAAAATGTGCTTTTCTATCCGGGAAGTTATCGCAGGCCTTATCAAATTGATGAAACCGATAATGCAAATGTATTGCTGAGAGCTGAGGTTTTAAACCGAATTAATTCGCGTAAAAAACCTGCGGTAATAGTAACCTACCCAGATGCACTTTTTGAAAAGGTAGTTACCAGAAAAGAGTTAGATAAGAGCACCTTGAAAATTGCTGTTAATGACCAGCTTTCTATAGATTTTGTAAATGAAGTTTTATTTGAATACAAGTTCAAACGAGTAGATTTTGTAACAGAACCGGGAGAATTTTCGGTACGTGGAGGAATTATTGATGTTTTCTCCTTCAGTAATGATGAGCCTTATAGAATTGAATTCTTTGGTGATGAGGTAGACAGCATTAGAAGTTTTGATGTAGAAACTCAGTTATCTACAGATAAGGTAAAGAAGATCTCCATTATGCCAAATGTGGAGAATAAAAAACTAGATGAGGTAAGAGAGAGCTTTTTAAAATATGTATCTTCAAATACGGTTGTTTTTGTCAGGAATTTAGATATGCTCGCTGCACAGATCGATAAGTTATTCGATAAAGCAGAAGAAGCTTTTGGAAAACTATCTGAAGGAATAAAGCATAATTCGCCGGAAGAATTATTTTGTCATTCTTCGCTCATCAAAAAACAATTACTGGATTTCAGCGTAGTAGAATTGAGCAATCAAGCTTTTTTAGGCAATCCGGAAATTATAGAATTTAACACAAAACCTCAACCTTCTTTCAATAAACAATTCGATTTATTAATTGATAATCTTATTGAAAATCAGGAAGCGGGGTATACCAATTATATTTTTTGCGTTAGCGATCAGCAAGCGAAACGTTTTCACGACATTTTTGAAGATCAAGAAAGAGAGGTTAAATATCGCACCGTGGTGCTTACCATGTTCCAAGGTTTTATAGATGAAACTTCAAAAACTATTTGTTATACAGATCATCAGATCTTTGAGCGGTATCATAAATTCCATTTAAAGAATGGGTATGCTAAAAAGCAAGCCATTACTTTAAAAGAATTAACCAATTTAGAAGTAGGAGATTATGTAACGCATATAGATCACGGAATAGGGAAATTTGGCGGACTTCAGAAAATAGATGTCGAAGGAAAAATGCAGGAAGCCATAAAATTGATCTATGGCGAACGCGATATTTTATACCTGAGCATACACTCTTTACATAAGATCTCGAAATACAACGGGAAAGACGGGAAACCGCCCAAGATCTATAAACTTGGTAGTAATGCATGGAAAAATTTAAAGCAGAAGACCAAAGCCAGAGTTAAGCATATCGCTTATAATTTAATTGAATTATATGCAAAACGCCGACTACAGAAAGGTTTTAAATACGGACCGGATTCTTATTTGCAAGCAGAATTAGAAGCTTCTTTTATTTATGAAGATACTCCAGATCAAAGCACAGCTACAGCTGCGGTAAAGGAAGATATGGAAAATGAGCGTCCTATGGACCGCTTGGTTTGTGGAGATGTAGGTTTCGGAAAGACAGAAGTTGCCATTCGTGCTGCTTTTAAAGCGGTAGATAATGGAAAACAAGTTGCTGTATTGGTGCCTACTACTATTTTAGCATTTCAGCATCATAAAACGTTTAGCGAGCGATTAAAAGATCTTCCCGTAACGGTAGATTATTTGAACAGATTTAGAACTGCCAAAGAACGAAAAGAAACTTTGGAAGATCTTGAAAAAGGTAAAGTTGATATTATAATTGGGACGCATCAACTGGTAAGTAAAGCAGTTAATTTTAAAGATCTTGGTTTACTGATAGTAGATGAGGAGCAAAAATTTGGAGTCGCTGTAAAAGATAAATTGAAAACCATCAAGGAAAATGTTGATACGTTAACCTTAACAGCGACGCCTATTCCAAGAACATTGCAGTTCAGTTTAATGGCAGCACGAGATTTGTCTACCATTACCACGCCGCCACCAAACAGGTATCCTATTGAAACCAATGTTATCAGATTTTCAGAAGAAACTATAAGAGATGCGGTTTCATATGAAATTCAACGAGGAGGGCAGGTTTTCTTTATTCATAATAGAATTGAAAATATAAAAGAAGTTGCCGGAATGATCCAAAGATTGGTGCCAGACGCTAAAGTTGGCGTTGGTCACGGGCAGATGGAAGGTAAGAAATTGGAGAATTTGATGCTTTCTTTTATGAATGGAGAGTTCGATGTGCTGGTTTCTACTACCATTATTGAAAGTGGATTGGATGTTACCAATGCCAATACCATATTTATTAATAACGCTAATAATTTCGGAGTTTCAGACTTGCATCAAATGAGAGGAAGAGTAGGGCGTAGCAACAAAAAAGCATTTTGTTACTTTATTACGCCACCGTTTTCTGCAATGACAGATGATGCGAGAAAGAGAATTACTGCATTAGAGCAATTTTCTGAACTGGGAAGCGGATTTAATATTGCCATGAAAGATCTGGAAATTCGTGGAGCGGGAGATCTTCTTGGTGGAGACCAAAGCGGATTTATTAATGATATTGGCTTTGATACCTATCAGAAAATATTGAATGAGGCGATCGAGGAATTAAAGGAAAATGAGTTCAAAGATTTGTATGAAGATACCGAGAGTATAGAAGAAAAGAACTTTGTAAAGGATACTCAGATAGACACAGACTTTGAATTGCTGTTCCCGGATGATTATATCAATAACATCACAGAGCGATTGAATTTGTATACTCAGCTTAATAATATCAAAACCGAAGCTGAATTACAGAAGTTTGAAAGCGAATTGGTAGACAGATTTGGAGAGTTGCCAACTCAAGCTTCAGATCTATTGAATAGCGTAAGAATTAAATGGATCACTTCTAAGATAGGTTTGGAAAAAGTGATCATGAAACAAGGGAAGTTAATAGGGTATTTTATTGCAGATCAGCAATCGAATTTCTATCACACACAAGCATTTACTAAAGTGTTGCAATACGTACAAACGCATTCACAGTCTTGTACAATGAAAGAGAAAAAGACTCGATCTGGGTTGAGGTTATTGTTAACATTTGATAAGATCACTTCTATAGATAGAGCTTTAAAAGTTTTGGAACCTTTAGATTTTAGAGTGAAAGAGGAAGAGCCGGCGAAAGCTTAACTTCAAGATGCTCCTCGAAATGACTGGAATGACAGGTTGAGTGGAGTCGAGACCTATTCAAAGTATAAAAAAGCATTTTCCAAATGTTCTATTTTGGTTTGTTTAGAATTTTTAATGATGGCAATAATATCAAATCTTACATCAACGTCCAATTGATGTTCAGATACAAAATGATCTACCGCCTTAACCAAATGTTGAATTTGTCTTGCTTTCACAAACTCTTGAGGATCTCCAAAATTAGAAGAGCTTCGGGTTTTGACTTCAATTATGGCGAGTATATTATTTTTTCTTGCGATAATATCAACTTCAGCCTTTTGAAATCTGAAGTTTCTGGCAACGATCTTATAACCTTTAGAGATTAGAAACTCCGCAGCCAGTTGTTCTCCCTTTTTACCTAAATCATTATGACTTGCCATTAGCTTTTACACTTTTTAAATAAAGAGCAATAAAAATAGCTAATAATATAAGAGCGTAATGGGGATTATTCCCTATTTATCGCTAGGTTTTATTCGCCTAAATGAAGTAAAATAGTTTGAACTTTTAGATCTAAAGCTTCAATCTCTTCAGGACTTGCTTTTATAATTCTGTCTCCGTAATATTTAGCATTCACCTCGTTATCGGGTCCTATAAAAACTCTCAGTTTTCCGTCTTCCAATTTTCCATCATTCCATAATACAGCGCCACTATAATCCCATCCAAAGCCGTAAAAGGAAATCGGTTTTCCATTCATTTTATTCAGCTCACTGTAGGTAGTTCCTATTTTTATCCCAGATTTAGATTTCCATTTTCCCTTGTCAGAAAATCTGATCTCATCGATCTTAGTTTTACTATTATCAGTCCAGGTAATATGAAGTTCATTGGGAGTTTCCGGATATAACACGGTAAAATCTTTTTCTACAGTACCTTCTTCAAACAAGCCCGTACCTTCGTTTATAGTAGCATTGGGGAAAGAATTCTTGATCTCTTCCTCAGTAAAATTTGCTAAATTTTCGATCATAAGTTTATCAGATCTATTTGAAACCGATTTTTTTGAACTTCCGCAGGAAGCCAGTGTTACAAGAGCTATAAGTATAAAAATTCTACGCATTGGTTAAGTTTTGGCTAAAAATAGACACATTTGGTCCACCAGCCTTGTCTTTTACAAGATTTTAACGTGTAATATTTAACAGTTGCTTACCTTTACAGACTCAAAAAAAGAACAGGAATAAATGAATAATTCTCCACAACGATATACAATTACCGCCGCCTTACCTTACACCAACGGTCCCATTCATATTGGGCATTTGGCCGGTGTTTATGTGCCAGCCGATATTTATGCACGTTTTTTAAGAATGCAGGGTAATGATGTTGCTTTTGTTTGCGGAAGTGATGAGCATGGGGTAGCAATACCTATGAAGGCTAAGAAAGAAGGAGTAACTCCGCAGGAAATTATAGATAAATATCACGCAATTATAGAAAAGTCTTTTCAGGATTTTGGAGTTTCTTTTGACAACTACTCCAGAACTTCAAGAAAGATCCATCATGATACCGCTTCAGAATTTTTCAAGAAATTATATGAAGATGGGAAATTCATTGAAGAAACTACCGAGCAGTTGTACGATGCCGAGGCTAATCAATTCTTGGCAGATAGATTTGTAACGGGAACTTGCCCAAAATGTGGACATGAAGAAGCTTATGGAGATCAATGTGAGAATTGTGGAAGTTCTTTAAATGCTACAGACCTTATCAATCCAAAATCGGCTATTACAGGTGCAGTGCCAACGCTTAAGCAAACAAAGCACTGGTTCTTACCATTAGACAGGTATGAAGATTGGTTAAAAGAATGGATCATTAAAGGACATAAAAAAGACTGGAAAGTTAACGTATATGGGCAGGTTAAATCTTGGATAGATGAAGGTTTAAGAGCTCGTGCGGTAACTAGAGATCTGGAATGGGGAATCCCGGTTCCTGTGGAAGGTGCCGAAGGGAAAGTGCTTTATGTTTGGTTTGATGCGCCAATCGGATACATTTCTTCAACCAAAGAATGGGCTGAGAGAGAAGGTAAAGATTGGGAGCCATATTGGAAAGATAAAGACACCAAATTGGTACATTTTATTGGTAAGGATAACATCGTTTTTCATTGCATTATTTTCCCTACCATGCTTAAAGCCGAAGGAAGCTATATTTTACCTGATAATGTGCCTGCAAATGAATTCTTGAATTTGGAAGGTAAAAAACTTTCAACCTCAAAGAATTGGGCTGTTTGGTTGCACGAATATTTAGAAGATTTTCCAAATCAGCAAGATGTATTGCGTTATGCGCTTACGGCAAATGCTCCGGAAACTAAGGATAACGATTTTACCTGGAAAGATTTTCAGGCTAGAAACAATAATGAATTGGTGGCTATCTTCGGAAACTTCATCAACAGAGTGGTGGTGTTAACCGATAAATATTATAGCGGTGAAGTTCCAACGCCAGGAGATTATTCTGAAGTTGATGAGCAGACACTTGCAACACTTAGAGCATATCCGGCAGTAATTGCCAGCTCTATAGAAAAATATAGATTTAGAGAAGCACAAGGAGAATTGATGAATCTTGCCAGATTAGGAAATAAATATTTAGCAGACGAAGAACCTTGGAAACTTATAAAAACTGATGAAGAAAGAGTAAAAACTGTAATGTTCGTGGCATTGCAAATTGCATCTGCACTTGCAACTTTAAGCGAACCTTTCTTGCCATTTACCTCAGCTAAATTGAAATCTATTTTGAATATTTCTGATGCTGAAAATGGACAAGATTCTACTTGGGATGAAATTTCAACTAAACACATCTTATTAAATTCAGGTCATAAAATTGGAAAAGCAGAGTTGCTTTTCAGTAAAATAGAAGACGAACAAATTCAAAAACAATTAGACAAATTGGAAGCTACTAAAGCCGCTAACGAAGCTGAAAATAAAAAAGCAGAACCTCAAAAAGAGATCGCTACTTTTGAAGATTTCACGAAAATGGATCTTCGAGTAGGTACTATTACCGAAGCTACAAAAATGCCAAAAGCAGATAAGTTATTGGTGTTGAAAGTAGATACAGGAATAGACACCAGAACTATAGTTTCGGGAATTGCTAAAAGCTTTAAACCTGAAGACATCATCGGTAAGAAAGTAACTGTTTTAGTGAACCTTGCTCCAAGAAAATTGAGAGGCGTAGAAAGTGAAGGAATGATCTTGATGACAGAGAATGCAGAAGGAAAATTGGTCTTTTTGAATCCTGATGAAGATAACGTGCATAACGGGACTATAATTAGTTAATAAGCTAAGCCTTACTTTTAAGTAAGGCTTTTTTTACATCTATGCTCAAAATAGCCAATCATCCCATCTACAAGCACCCATTGCCGGAAGGTCATAGGTTTCCTATGGAAAAATATGATCTATTGCCGAAGCAATTATTGCATGAAGGTACTTGTTTTGAGGCTAATTTTTTTGAGCCAGAAATGCCTCCTGAAGATCTGATCTTAGCTGTTCATGACAAAGAGTATTTTGATGATCTAAAAAATGACACCTTAGATAAAAGAGCTGCCAGAAAGATAGGTTTTCCTCTTTCAAAGCAATTGATACGAAGAGAACTCATTATTGCAGACGGAACCGTGAAAGCTTGTGATTATGCTTTAGAATATGGAATTGCCATGAATATTGCCGGCGGCACACATCATGCATATTCAAATAGAGGCGAAGCTTTTTGCCTTTTGAATGATCAGGCTATTGCAGCAAGATATCTTCAGAAAAAGGAAGGAATAGAGAAAATACTTATTGTAGATCTAGATGTGCATCAAGGAAATGGAACGGCAGAGATCTTCAAAAATGATGCTTCAGTCTTTACCTTTTCTATGCATGGCAAAAACAACTATCCCTTCAAAAAAGAAAAATCAGATCTTGATATTGAGCTCCCAGATGGAACTGAGGATGAAGAATATCTTGACATTCTTAAAAACACTTTGCCCGATCTAATTCAACAGGTTGAACCAGATTTTGTTTTTTATCTAAGCGGTGTGGATATACTTGCTACCGATAAGTTAGGGAAACTCGGTTGCAGTGTGGAAGGTTGTAAAGAGCGAGATCGCTACGTTTTACAAACATTAAAAGATCTTAATCTTCCGGTAGAAGTGAGTATGGGAGGTGGTTATTCTCCCGATATTAAAATTATTTTAGAAGCACACGCTAATACTTATAGGTTAGCACAACATATCTTCTTCTAGTTATCTCTTAGACATTTATTCTGTTTTATGTAATTGATAAATTTTATAAGCATTTCATGTTTAGTAGATTAAATGCTTATATTTAAATGCCCCACCCACTTTTTATTAATCAAATCAATCAAAAAAATGAGAAAATTAATGATCGTTTTCCTGATCGTTTTTGGCTTTGTACAAAAATCTCGGGCACAAAATTCAGTTTTTAAAGCAGATGACATCAACATTGATTATGAAAAATTTGTGTTGCCAAATGGATTAACCCTTTTGGTTCATGAAGATCATAAAGCACCAATTGTAGCAGTAAATGTTTGGTATCATGTAGGATCTAAAAATGAAAAAGAAGGTAAAAGTGGGTTTGCGCATCTTTTTGAACATCTAATGTTTAATGGAAGTGAGAATTATGATGATGACTATTTTCAGGTTATAGAAAGAATAGGAGGAACCGATGTAAACGGAACTACAAATACAGATAGAACTAATTATTTTCAAAACGTACCGGTTTCGGCTTTAGACCAAGTGTTGTTTCTAGAGTCAGACAGAATGGGGCATTTACTTGGAGTTGTAGATCAGGATCTTTTAGATGAGCAACGTGGCGTGGTTCAAAATGAAAAACGACAAGGAGAAAATCAGCCTTATGGACAACAGTGGAATTATATCACTAAAGCCATGTATCCTAAAGGGCATCCATATTCTTGGACGGTAATTGGGGAAATGGAAGATCTGAATGCTGCTTCTTTGGAAGATGTGCAAAATTGGTTCAAGTCATATTACGGTGCTGCGAATGCAGTAATTGCTATCGCCGGAGATATTAAGCCGGAAGAGATCCACAAAAAAGTGTTGGCTTATTTTGGAGATATTCCTTCGGGACCAACCATCCAAAGACAAGAAAGAAATATTCCGGAACATAACGGAGATACGTATCAGGTTTATGAAGATAGAGTGCCAGAGGCAAGAGTTCTTTTTGCATGGAATTCTCCTCCGTTTGGAGAAAAGGAAGATCTGGAATTAGATCTTGTGGCTTCTATTTTGAGCAATGGTAAGAATTCCAGACTTTATAAAAAATTGGTTTATGAAGATCAGATTGCTAGTAATGTTGCTGCTTTTCAGTCTTCAAGCGAAATCGCGAGCAATTACATCGTGTATGCAAATGTAAAACCGGGAGAAGATATTGAAGAAGTTAGAACTAAACTTTTAGCCGAAATAGATCATCTAATAAAAAACGGACCTACCGAGCAAGAGTTGAAAAGAGTTAAAGCCGATTACTTTTCAGGAATTATAAAAGGAACAGAAAGAATTGGTGGGTTTGGAGGAGTTTCAGATGTATTAGCATCAAATCAAACGTATCATGGAGATGCATCTTATTATAAAACTCAAATGAAATTTGTAGAAAATGCTACTGCTGCTGATCTACAGGCAACAGCAAAGAAATGGTTAACAAAAGGAAAGCATACTTTAATTTGCAAGCCATTCCCTGAATATACCGTTGTGAAATCTGATATTGATAGATCTAAATTACCTCCTTTAGGAACTGCTAAGGCTGTAAAATTTCCAGAAGTGCAACGAGCAAAATTGTCTAACGGGATGAACATCGTTTTAGCAAAAAGAGAAGGAGTTTCTACCGTAGTTATGGATCTTATGTTCAACGCCGGATATAAAACAGATTATTTAGCTACTCCGGGAACTGCAGCTTTAGCGATGGATCTATTAGATGAAGGAACTAAAGATATGAACTCACTTCAGATCAATGAAAAACTTCAAATGCTGGGAGCTAATTTATATACAGGATCAGACCAGGATATTTCCAGAGTGGGTATGAATACCTTAAAACAAAGCTTAGATGGAAGTTTAGATGTTTTTGCAGATGTTATTTTGAATCCAGCTTTCCCTCAAAAGGAATTCGACAGATTAAAGAATGAGCAGTTAAATGATATCAAAAGAGAGAAGTCTCAGCCAGTTTCCATGGCTTTAAGAGTGGTAAATAAATATTTATATGGGGAAGATCATCCTTATAGCAATCCATATACAGGAACGGGATATGAGAAAACGGTAGAAAATTTAACGCGAGCCGATGTTCAGAAATTTTATGATACCTGGATGAAGCCGAATAATGCTACGCTAATTGTTACCGGAGATGTTGAAATGAGTGAGCTTAAAGCGAAGCTTGAAAAATCTTTAGGGAAGATGAAAAAAGGAGACGTTCCAACCATCACTTATAACAAGCCAAAAACAGGAACTAAAAACACATTGTATTTAATGAACAGACCGGAATCTCCACAATCTGTAATTATTGGTGGTTATTTAACCGGAAAATATGGGGAAGTGCCAGAAGTTGCTGTAGAGCAAATGGTGAATGTGTTGGGAGGTGAATTTACTTCACGTATCAATATGAACCTTAGGGAAGATAAACATTGGGCTTATGGCGCCTTCGGATTTGTGATGGACGCACAACAGGAAAGACCATTTATTGTTTATGCCCCGGTTCAAACCGATAAAACTGCAGAATCTATCTTAGAATTGAAAAAAGAGTTATCTCAATTTGTATCTACTAAACCTGTTACTCAGGAAGAGTTAGATAAAGTAAAGACTAATCAGATTCTTGCTTTACCGGGACAATGGGAAACAAACTCGGCGGTAAATAACTCACTTTATAATATTGTGAAGTATGATCTGCCAGATGATTATTACCAAACCTATGATGCCAATATCAAGAATTTGACTTTAAGTGATTTGAAATCTGTTAGTAATAAAATGGTTAAACCCGATGAAGTAAATTGGTTTATGGTAGGAGACAGAGCTAAGGTTGCAGATAAATTAGATGAACTTGGATTTGATTCTATCATTGAGATCGACGCCGATGGGAATGTATTATCTCCAGAGATTAAAATGCCTGAAAAAAAAGAGGTAAAAAATTAAAATTATAGATCAGGTTTTAACTGATTAATATAAAAAGCGACATTTCTTAACTGCTAGAAATGTCGCTTTGTTATTTAATAAATCCATACGTTCTATTTTCCCAGAAGTAAAAGTTCATTACAAACCACTTCCGTAATGTAGCGTTTTACACCTTCTTTATCTTCATAACTTCTGCTAGTAAGTTTTCCTTCAATACCTACTTCTTTTCCTTTAGGAACATAATTTTCTATCAACTCGGCCGTCTTGCCCCAGGCAACTACATTATGCCATTGTGTATCTGTGATCTTTTCGCCTTTGGCGTTTTTATAAGATTCATTAGTAGCGATGGAGAATTTGGCCAATTTTTTACCAGATTCAAGATTTACGATTTCAGGATCATTACCTACATACCCGATCAATTGTACTGTGTTTCTTAAAGTGCTCATAACTATAGAATTTATTGCAGTTGAAAATCATTCGTTCATTTCAACAGGACAAACGTACATCGAGACAGAAAGTTTATTCGGTTGGCAAAGGCTTGTTTTCGTTTACTTACGTTTGTAAACATTTGTTGTCGGTTAAGTGGTGATATTTTTTGATTTTCAGAAGATATATGAAGAATCATTTATTTAAATAAGGATTAATCGCCAACTTGCAGGTTCTTATTTTTGCGGAACAATTTCTGTCAAAAATTATCAGTTAATTTCGATAATATGTCATTTAAAAAGCTAAACACTCCGTTAATGGAGGCCTTAGAAAGATTGGGTTTTGAAGAACCTCTACCATTTCAGAAGAAAATATTACCTAAGATAAAAAGTGGGTCTAATCTTTTTATAGTAGGTAAAGAGGGAAGCGGAAAAACTTCAGCAATGATCATAAGTGTTATTCAGAAATTAAAAGGAGAAGCTTTTGAAGATGCGCCACGAGCGTTGATATTTGTTGAAGATAAGACTGCCGCAGTAGAACTGGAAGAGAAGTTTAAAACTTTTACCAGACGCACAGATCTAAGAGTATATGCCGCTTTTGATGAACCTAACATAGATAATCAAAAAGAAGATATTTACGACGGTATCGATATTTTAATAGCTACGCCAAAAAGGTTGTTTCAGTTATTCAAGATTACGGGTGTTAATGTAAGTCAGTTGCAAATGTTCATTGTTGAAGATGCCGCATTCTTAATTAGAAATAGCGCTTATAATGATGTGGTGAGAATTCCACAGAGTATTCCTAAATGTCAGTATCTTGTCTTTGCTGATAGAATGGATCCTAAAATTGAACGTTTGAAGGATACCTTTATGGAATATTCTCAGGTGGTTTCTTATAAAGGAGAATAACAGGAAAAAGTTAGTGATTTAGGGATCAGAACAGCAGGCGCAATTTGGTTCTCCAACTAAATTTCCGTCTTTATCTATTTCATATTTACAGCACTCATTAAAATTTTTCTTCAGAATAGCTTTTCCACGTCTAATTCTAGCCTTCACGTTGGCTAGACTAATAGTCAGTTTTTCTGCAGCCTCATTTTGTTTTTTGCCATCGATATAAACCATTTCTATTACCTCTTTGTAAGTCTCGGGTAGATTATTAATGAATTTATCAAAACAGCAAATGTGCTGATAGTCTGTTATAGTGTTCTCCTGATCAGGATTTACAACATCCTTGAATTTAGATTCCTGATTGAAATAATTGGTAATTTCATTTCTGGTAATTTGAAAAACCCAAGCTTTTATTTTCTCTTCCTCTTCAACCTGATGTAGATTTCCATGAATTTTTAAAAAGGAATTTTGGAAGATATCGTTCGCGGCATTTTTATTCTTCACTTTTTTAAGAATGAAGAAATAGAGCTCTTCGTTAAACCAATTCCATATTTTTTGGGTTTCCATACTTAAAAATAAAGAAAAGGCCAGCTACTTCACCGGCCTTTGTAAGATTTAACAACAATTGCATTTATTACAGTCACACTTAGTACACGGACAATTATTTTCTAAACAATTAACGCAATTACATTTTGCACAATCACAATTGGAACATTTACAAGTATTCATAATTCTAGCTTTAAAAGGTTTATAGAGTAGACTGAAATAAATTAAAAAGGATACTCTAAAAGTGATCTTTTTTCTCCTAAAAACGACTAGGCTTTTCTGGTTCGCTTTTTTAATTTGAAAATTCGATCGTCATAATATTCCTTTAATTCTTGCAAAAAGCTCATCGGGTCTTTATATTCTTTTAGCACTTTATAAGTGTGTTTATTCTTAGCGGCTTGCAATTGCTCTAATAGATCTTTCAATTTATTTTCAAGATACTTGTCTTTTTGAGCCAATTCTAAAGATGTAGTAGGAAGTAAATTATCTCCGGCAAGCGCATTACCACTCATAATATGTAAATGAAAAAGCTTTAATTCCTGTAATGCTCCATTTTTATAAAGCTCTATAAGTTTCGCCGTAACCTCTGTGGCCAATTCAATCTTTTCATGATCTAAAGAGAATTTATCTGGATGCGAAAATAACATTGCCTCCCTATACAGCGTTTTTCGCTCCTTTTCATCTTCAGGATCTTTAGTTTTTAAAGGTTCCTTTTGCTGAATTTTAACCTCTCTACTTACTTTAAACTTTTTGCCTTTTTGTTTTTGCTGAAGTCTTTTAAGTTTCTTAGCCTTTTTAAGCTCTTTATACAAAACGCTTAATTCTTGCTCTTCAATTATCAGGTCGCTTAAATGCGAACGAAGAATAGATTCAAATTGAAATGTTTCCTGCTGAACTAATTCCAGTTCTTGAGTGGCTTCCTCAATTTTTTCTTTGAGCAAACGTTGCTTTTCTAAATTAATATGAATCAGGCTATTTTCTTCCATGGCGGTTTTGCTTCAACCTTAGCAAATATAAAGTTTAAGTTAAATTTACTGCGAAGTAAAATTCGGTTTAGACTTTTGTAGAAATAGCACTTCTTAACTAAAGTTTCCTACAAAAAGTTGTAATATTAAGAATGAAAAAATTTTCAGCGTTTTTACTTTTATTACTTTTTATGAATACAGCACAATCACAAGACCTTTCTAAGCATCATTGGGAAGATAGGTTGATTTTATTGCTTACGGAAGATCTTAAAAATGAAGATTTCACCAATCAGCTTCAAGAATTGAAAATGGGATTAAAGGAACTGGAAGATCGAAAAGTAGTTGTTTATCAGGTTTATCAACATCAAATGAAAGTAGGTTTTGCAGAAGGTGCTCAGTGGACCACTGCTACCAATTTGTATAAAAAATATGACGAAAAAGATAGTCCGTTTGAGTTTTATCTAATAGGTTTGGATGGAAAAATCAAATTAAAAGATTACAACTGCGTTTCTTTAGATAAAATCTTAGATCTAATAGATTCTATGCCTATGAGAAAAGATAAGATCCGTTCTAAATCTTAAAGTTTCATTATAAAGTCAACTTAAAAACAACAGCTTTGAAAAAAATAATTACCTCCATTTTAATCACTATCGCGCCATTTATTGGGAATGCTCAAGATAAAGAAGAAGTGAACATCAAAATAGTTCCGGTAAGCGAAAATATTTCTATGTTGGTAGGGCAAGGTGGAAATATTGGAATTTTAACAGGGGAAGACGGCACGATCATGATCGATGATCAATTTGCACGACTTTCTGAAAAAATTATGGCTAGTATAAAAACATTAAGTGATAAGCCCGTAAAATATCTGGTAAATACTCATTTTCACGGAGATCACACCGGAGGGAATGCCAACTTTCAAGAACAAGGCGCTTTAATTCTAGCTCATGATAATGTTAGAAAAAGATTGGCATCAGATGAAAAGAATACAGACGGTAAAGGTTTACCAATAATAACTTTTAATAGTGATGTAACGCTGCATTTAAATAATAACGACATTTTGATCACGCATGTTCATAATGCGCATACAGATAGCGATGCATTGGTATACTTCCCAACATCTAATGTGTTGCATACCGGAGATACTTTTTTTAATGGATCTTTTCCATTTATAGATCTAAAAAGTGGTGGAAGTATTGATGGAGATATTGCTGCAGCAGAAATGGGATTAAAACTAATTAATAAGCAGACTAAGATCATTCCGGGGCATGGCGATTTGGCAACTTATGAAGATTACTCAAAGAATTTAACTATGCTAAAAGGCCTAAGAGAAAATGTTCAAAAGGCTATAGATTCTGGGAAAGATAAAGATGCAATTATAAAAGATGAAAGCTTAACGAGTGCGTTTTATTCAGATGAAGAGGTAAAAGACGGATTTATAAACGGCCCAAAAATAAGAGAAACAATTTATATGAGTCTTTCTGAACCTAAAAGTGAAGATGAAACCGAATCTAGAAAATAGGCAGTATTGAAAGCAGCTACCGTAAGTCAGATTAAAAAAGAGCTCAAGTTTAAGTCTACAGATGAATTGATGGAGCTTTGTTTGCGTTTATCAAAATTCAAAAAGGAGAATAAAGAGCTGCTCACTTATATGCTTTTTGAATCTGCAGATGAAGAAGTATTTATAGAATCTGTAAAGGCCGAAATGGATGCAGATCTAGAAAACATTAATACCAAGAATTTCTACTACATTAAAAAAAGTCTTCGGAAGATCTTGAAGAACGTTAAGAAGTACATTCGATATTCTCCAAAAAAGGAAACCGAGATCGAGTTGCTTATTTATTTCTGTGAGCAGCTTAAAGATTTTAAGCCTTCTATTAAAAGAAATGCTACCATGATGAATTTGTATAATAGGCAGGTGGCTTCTATTAAAAAAACACTTTCTGGTTTACATGAAGACCTTCAGTTTGATTATGAACAAGAAATTGAAGAGCTAGAAGATTTTTAAACCGATCAGAAAACAGCGATCACAGCTTTATAAACATTTTCGCTATATTTAAGAATGCAAAAAACCTGTTTAGAATGTGGGGAGAAGATTGTTGGAAGAGCAGATAAAAAGTTCTGCAGCGATTATTGTAGAAATGCCTACAACAATAACATCAATAAAGATAGCACCAATCTTATTCGGAATGTGAACAATTCACTCCGGAAGAATTACAGGATCCTTCTCGACTTAAATCCAACAGATAAAACAAAGACCAGCAAATCTAAGTTGCTGGCCAAAGGTTTCAATTTTGAATATTTCACGAGTATTTACACCACCAAAACAGGCAATGTTTACTACTTTGTTTACGATCAAGGCTATTTGCCGTTAGAAGGCGATCTTTATGCTTTGGTAAAACGAAATTAGCAATGCCAATTCTGACCTCTTAATTTTAAGGCAGCACAAAGAATATCTTTTCGGCTTATCTGGCCTATTAATTTGCCATCTTCTACAATTGGAAATCTTCTGCAATCGTGCTTATAGAAAAGAGAGGCACAGTCAAAAATATTGACATTTTTATCTATGGTTGGCACATCTGTAGCCATAAATTTTTCTATTTGCATGTCACCAATAGGCATGTTATAATATCTGCTTTCAGAGATCTGTTTCATACAATCTCCGTCAGATATAATACCTACAAGTTCATTGCGCTCATTTACCACAGGAGCTCCAGACATTTTGTTCTTTATTAAAGACTCCATCACTTCCACCACCAATTGCTCTTTTCTAAAGGTGATCAAATTTGTAGTCATATAATCTGAAACCAATATAGGGGCACTTTGTAATTTTTCGGGCACTGCCCGTTGTCCTTGAAAACTTTTTATCCCCATAACTGTAATTTATTGATTATTAACCACTTAAATATAGGTCTTTATTTTCGGTTTTGGAAGAGCGCCATTATTTTATTTTTTTCAGCTTAACTTATTTATCTTTAAACTCTTTATATTTCTTAGACTCTATGCTTAAAAAATTATACCCGCTCTTAGTAGTTATTTTATTGATATTTTCGGTTTGGTTCATATTTTATTCCAGCATGCCAAAAAATGCAGAAGATGAGAATATTCCTTTAACCCAATTTTCTACTCAAAGAGCCTTTAAGCATGTAGAGAATATCTCGAAACAGCCTCATTTTGTTGGAAGTGCGGCACATAGTTTGGTGAGAAATTATATCGTAAATCAACTTCAAGATCTAGGATTAGAAGTTCAAACTCAAGAAGGATATAGCCTAAATAAAAAGGGAGAATTAACAAGATCTCAAAATATTCTAGCTCGAATTTCGGGTGATGAAAACAGTAAGGCGCTGTTATTAATGACGCATTACGATAGTGCCGGCCATTCTTCTTTTGGAGCCAGTGATGCAGGCAGCGGGGTTGCTACAATTTTGGAAGGTGTAAGAGCTTTTCTTGCTAAAAATGAAGCGCATAAGAATGATGTCATTTTACTTTTTACAGATGCGGAAGAGTTAGGATTGAATGGAGCCGAACTTTTTATCTCCAAACACAAATGGGCAAAAGATGTTGGTTTGGCTTTAAATTTTGAAGCAAGGGGGAGTGGCGGAAACTCGTTTATGTTGTTAGAAACCAACAATGGGAACGCTAAGCTTATTCAAGATTTTATTAAATCTAAACCTGAATTTCCTGTAACAAATTCTTTGGCCTATTCGGTTTATAAAATGCTGCCAAATGATACCGATCTCACAGTGCTTAGAGAACAAGGCAATATCAACGGTTTCAATTTTGCCTTTATAGACGATCATTTTGATTATCACAGTGCAAATGATGTTGCTGCAAATCTTGATCCTGAAACCTTAGCGCAACAAGGGAGTTATTTAATGCCATTGTTAAATTATTTTAAAGATGCAGATCTTCAAGACCTAAATTCATCTGCAGATCTTATCTATTTTAGTTTGCCTTTAGGCGAAATAGTGAGTTATCCGTTCTCATGGATCTTGCCGATGTTACTTCTTGGCTGGGTCTTATTTTTGGGAGTTCTAGTTTACGGTTTCTTTAAAAAACGATATACAGTTAAAGAGGTTTTTAAAGGTGCTATTCCATATTTTATGAGTCTTATTGGAGGATCGCTCTTGGTATATCTGCTTTGGAAATTCGCTATGTTCGTGTATCTACCATATGCCGAGATGGAAAATGGATTTACTTATAATGGCTATTATTATATCTATGCCGCCATCTTTGTGACTCTAACAATTTGCTTTTTAAGTTATAATCTTTTTAAAGCGGAAGGCAGAAAAGCAGGTTTATTTGTATTCCCACTTTTCTTTTGGTTACTTATTTGCACTTTGGTAGCTTTCTACTTAAAAGGAGCCGCCTATTTTATAATTCCCATTTATTTTGGAGCACTGCAGTTATGGGTAATGATCCGTCAAAAAAGTCCGAATTTACTGTTGATGTTCTTATTAAGTCTACCATCTTTACTCCTTATTTTGCCATTCGTGGTGAGCTTTCCGGTAGCATTGGGCTTAAAGATCTTATTTGTAGCAGCTATGCTTACCGTGTTCTTATTTGCTCTTTTTCTGCCTGTCTTTGGATATTTTACACGGAAAAAAGCAATGGCATTATTGTGTTTTATGGTATTTAACGTGATGTTTGTGATCGCTCATTTTAATGCTGATTTTAGTGAAGATCAGCCAAAACCAAATAGTTTGGTATATTTATTAGATACAGATGCGAATAAGGCCACTTGGAATTCTTACGATCATTTGATAGATCCTTGGACGCAGAAATATTTTGGAGAAGATCCGGTAATTCTTCCTGTAGAAGAAAGCAACTTCAGTAGTAAATATGGAAGTAAATTTTCATTTAAAGCTAATGCTCCCGTGATTGAGATTGAAGAGCCGGGAGTGATTTTCGAAAAATTGAAATCTGTAGATTCTACATCGATTCTTTCTAATTATATGCTGAAAATTGCACCAAACAGAAAGATCAATAGAATGGAATTATATATAGATAGAAAAGTAGATTTTGAGAAATTTACAGTGAATGATCTGGAAGCAGATTCAATTTATTTAGGGGAGAATGCTTTTCATATTTTCACCAATAGATGGGAAAATAAATTACTTACGTATCATGCAGCAAATCAGGATACCTTAAGGATTAAGTTCAGTTTGAAAAAGGAGCAGCAAGTTCCAGATTTTGTGTTGTATGAATCTAGTTATGACCTTTTGAAAAATGATCAGTTAAAAGTAGCCCCAAGAAACAAAGATATGATGCCAAGACCTTTTGTTTTGAATGATGCTGTAGTTCTTAAAAAGGTGATCAGTTT
Source organism: Gillisia sp. Hel1_33_143 (assembly GCF_900104765.1). GTDB lineage: Bacteria > Bacteroidota > Bacteroidia > Flavobacteriales > Flavobacteriaceae > Gillisia. Next base: position 599,255 of record NZ_LT629737.1, on the reverse strand, counting down.
TAAAGAAAAAAAGAACAAGCAGAAAAAGATTAATTAAGAATATATGAAAATATCAATACTAGGATGTGGTTGGTTAGGACTGCCCTTAGCTAAAAGATTGCTGGAAGAAGGACATATTGTTAAGGGTTCCACCACAGATAGAGATAAATTAAGCAAATTAACTCAGGAAGGGATCACACCTTATGAAATAAAGATCTATGTAGAAGGAATACAAGGTGATATAACCTCTTTTCTTTCAGACGCAGAACTATTAATAATAGACATTCCACCTGGTCTTAGAAATGATCCGGATGTTAATTTTATTGGAAGAATAGGGAGGTTGAAAGATTATATAGAAAAATCTGGAGTAAGCAAAGTACTTTTTGTGAGCTCGACTTCTGTTTATGAAGATGAAGAAATATTTCCTAAGTATACAGAAATGGATCGTGCAAATGCAGAAAGCAATGCTTCTAAGCAACTGATAAGTGCGGAAGAGCATCTTAGAGCTAGCGAATCTTATAAAACCACCATTGTTAGGTTTGGCGGATTATTTGGTCCAGGAAGGCATCCTGTAACATATCTTGCCGGAAAAATTGGAATTAAGAATCCGGATGCTCCTGTTAATATGATTCATCAAAGTGATTGTATAGAGATTATCTCAAAAATCATTGAAAATGAAGCATGGGATGAAATTTTTAATGCGGTGTATCACGAGCATTCCAGTAAGGAAGCTTATTATACGCAGCAAGCACAAGAAAGAAAAATCACAATGCCTCAATTTGATAAAGAAACACCGTCGAAAGGTAAGGTAGTAGATTCTATAAATCTAAAGGAGATATTAGGCTATTCATTTAAACATGACCTTTTTTCTCCTTTAGAAGAAGCGTAATTATTAGCAATAAAAAAAGGGCCGCATTTCTGCAGCCCTTTTTCATTTTAAAGAAATTCTTACCAGATCTTAACTCTGTTTTCTGGAGCAACATACATTTTATCACCTTTTTCAATATTGAAAGCTTGGTAGAAAGCATCGATATTTTGAAGAGGCACATAAGCTCTGTACATTCCAGGAGAATGTGGATCTGTTTTAATTCTATTTCTAAGCGCTTCATCTCTCATTTTGGTACGCCATACGGTAGCCCAAGAAAGGAAGAAACGTTGTTCTGGTGTAAATCCATCAATTTTCCCAGGGTTTTCATGATCTTTTAAGTGAAGTTGAAGTCCGTCATAAGCAGCATTCACACCACCAAGATCTCCAATATTTTCACCTAAAGTAAATTTACCATTAATATAAACGCTGTCTAATACTTCAATTGCACTGTATTGTTCAGCTAAAGAACCTCCAAGTTTTTCAAATTCTTCAAGATCTTTATCTGTCCACCAGTTGTTCAAGTTTCCTTCAGCATCAAAACGAGCACCACTATCATCAAATCCGTGAGAGATCTCATGTCCAATAACAGCACCAATTCCACCATAGTTTACAGCAGCATCTGCTTTATAATCGTAGAAAGGAGGTTGTAAAATAGCTGCAGGAAATACAATCTCGTTATAGCTAGGATTGTAATATGCATTTACTATTTGAGGAGACATAAACCATTCATTCTTATCTACCGGCTGTCCTAATTTAGCCATATCTTCTTTTACATTCCACTTTGCAGTGTTCATTAAATTTTGAAAAAGAGAACCTTTACCATCTTTAGGAGAAGAAATTTCTAAACTGCTATAATCTTTCCAATCATCTGGATATCCAACCTTAATTCTGGTAGTCTCTAACTTTGCTATTGCTTTAGCTTTAGTACTATCGCTCATCCAGGTAACTTGGTTAATTCTATTTTGGTAAGCTTTAATTACATTAGCAATCATTTCTTGAGCTTTCTCTTTAGCTTCTGCAGGGAAATATTTATCTACGTATAGTTTTCCTAGAGCTTCTCCAATAGTTCCATTTACAGTTTGCAAAGCACGCTCGTTTAATGGACGTTGCTGCTTAGCGCCTTGAAGTTCACCGCTATAAAAATCCCAATTTGTCTTTTCTATTTCTGAAGTTAAAGAATTAGCAGCGTCATTAAAAAGATTCCATTTTAAATATGTTTTCCAGTCTTGTACATTGTTGGATGCAAATGTTTTTTGTAATGCTTTCATGTATTTAGGCTGAGATACGATAATGGTATCTACCTTAGAAGCACCAATCTCACTTAGGTATTTTTTCCAATCTATTGCAGAAACTTCTTTTTGTAGTTGCGCTATAGCCATTGGATTGTAAGTTTTTCTAGCATCTCTACGATCTACTTTATCCAATTGCGGTTCTGCCAAACTAGTTTCGAAAGCTAAGATGGTTTCAGCACTTTTTTCTGCATCTTCTTTAGAGTCTCCTAAATATTGAAGCATTTTAGTAACAAAAGTTTTGTATTTGGTACGAATCTCTTCAGAACTTGCATCTTTTACCACGTAGTAATCTCTATCTGGAAGTCCTAATCCCGAAGGATATAAATAAGCGGCATTCGTATTACTATCTTTAGCATCTGCACTTATAGAAAATGCGAAGAATCCAGCACCACCATATTGTTGCATTTCAGTTAAGTAGGCTTGTAAATCTTGCTTGTTGTTAATAGCATCTATCTTTGCCAAGTAAGGTTTTAGAGGTTCAACCCCTTTTTTGTTACGCGCAACAGTGTCAATAATGCTTTGATACATGTAAACAGCTTTAGCCTGATCGCCAGAAGCGTCTAAACTATCGCTATTTGCAGCTCCTTCCAAGAGTGAAAGTGCATCTTCATCTGTTCTCTTACGTAATTCGTTAAAACTTCCCCATGTAGTATATTCATCAGGAATTTCTGTAGAATCAGACCATTTTCCATTTACGTATCTAAAGAAATCTTCTTTTGGACTAACCGTAGTGTCCATGTAGGAAAGGTTAATCCCGTGATTCTCTTCTTCTACTGCCATTTTTTTATCGTCGTTCTTACAACCGGTTACCAGAGCGGCACCTAAAAATGACAAAAAGAAGGCATTCGATAATTTTTTCATGCTTCTAATTGATTAAAATTTTAGCACTAAAGTACTAAAAAGTAATAAATTAGGAAGAGAATATTTGCAGGTATAATTTAATGCTGATTTTAGATGTGTTAACTTTATATTAAGCGGTAATAAATTTAAGCATCCTTAAATTCAAAAAGCTTTATTGCTTGTGCTTAGCGATATAAGTGCTGTCAAAATCTTTTTTGATCTTGGTAATCTCAGAGACATTGTCGTTGGGAATTGCTATGGAAAGTACATAATGGCGAATCTTCCAAGCACCATCAATTTTAGTTAAGACCCCAGATCCTCTGCAAATTCCCATTTGCGTATCCAATAATTCGTCAAACCATGCGGTCTTATCAGAATTAGAAAGGTAGATATTGCGTTCTATGGTAGTGAAGTTCCAAGCTTTTCCCTTCTCGAAGTAAGGTTTTGCGAAATTTCTGAATTCATCATTTTGCCAGTTTTCTGAAGCATCGGTACCAATAAAAATACCGTCTGCTGCCATTAATCCAAAGTATTTATCAAAGTTGGTAGTTGCAGCAGCATGGTGCCATTGTTCCATTACATCATTTATCTCCTCCTTTTGAATAGCTCCATTAATTTCTTGAGCGTATATCAGCGTAAAATTGAATGATAATAAGAGTAGTAGTAGCAGCTTTTTCATAAAATAAAATTTTAGGTGGCTATTGGTTATTGTCTAAAGAATCTTGTTTAGCTTGAAATCGCTGTTTTGGGGTAGTATATTTATTGGGTATAGCATTGTTTATAGAATCTGCTCTGGCTTCAAATTCATCAAGTTCGTTATCAAAATCTTCTAGTGTTTTTAGAAAAAGTTCATTTATCTGGATCTTCAAATTATTAAATTCGGTAGGAATAGATGCAGCAACCTCAGCTATTTTTTTAGATTTATACTCCGGTCTTGCTGCTAGTTGCTCCAGTACCTTTGCTTTTGTATACAATACGGTTAACCTTGCTTGCACAGGTTTAGATTTTAAAGTGTCTGGTACAGATTCCTGCATAGACTTCATAATCTCTACAATAGGTTTTGCATTGGATGTTACATCTTTAATAGAATAATTTTCAAAATTTCTAATCTCCTCCTGAGCCGTTACAAAACCTAACCAATCTGAAGTATACGCACTGGCAGCAGGAAGTAATCTAATTGTTTGAGAAGGCATCTTTATTTTTTGGTCTACACTAGTAGTATCTATACTAGTAGATGCTGCATTTTTTTGAGGTTGCTCACTCTGCTTGCAACTAAAAATGCTGATCAACATTAGAATGCTAAAAAATCTTCTCATAAAACAGTATTGAACAGCAAAGTTAAGGAAAATGCCAGCTATATCCATCTTTGAAAACTTCGGAGTTTAGACTCCTTTTTAACGTGAATCTTCGCAGCATCTTTATTGAAATGGATATATTTGTGCTTCAAATTGAAAATAAATGAATTCTAAGAAGATATTGATTATTGGAGCTTCCGGGCAAATTGGAAGCGAACTGAGTTTAAAATTGAGAGAATTGTATGGCAATGATAATGTTGTTGCCAGCGATATTAAGGAAGGAAATGAGGAATTGATGAGCTCAGGACCTTTTGAAATTGCAGATGCAACAGATCAACCAAGAATAGAGGCTCTAATAGAACAGTATAAGATCACAGATGTGTATTTGATGGCGGCTATGTTAAGTGGAACAGCAGAAAAAATGCCAATGAAAGCCTGGGACCTTAATATGAATTCACTTTTTATCATATTAAATCTTGCAAAGGAGAAAAAGATAGAAAAGGTTTACTGGCCATCTAGTATTGCGGTTTTTGGACCCACCACTCCAAAACAAGATACACCACAAACTACCATTATGGAGCCAAGTACGGTATATGGTATAAGTAAACAAGCTGGAGAGCGCTGGTGTGAGTATTATTTCAATAAATATGGAGTAGATGTAAGAAGTATCAGATATCCGGGAATTATAAGTTATAAAACCTTGCCTGGAGGTGGAACTACAGATTATGCTATAGAGATCTTTCATGAAGCTCTAAAAACAGGAACTTACACTTCTTTCTTATCTGAAAATACCAGCTTACCAATGATGTTTATGGAAGATGCTATTAAAGCAACTATAGATATTATGCAAGCACCAGCAGAGAACATAAAAGTTAGATCTTCATACAATTTAGCAGCTATGACCTTTACACCAAAAGAATTGGCAAGTGAGATCAAAAAGCAAATGCCAGATTTTAAGATTTCTTACGTACCAGATTTTAGACAAGCAATTGCAGATTCTTGGCCGGCAAGTATCGATGATAGTGAAGCTAAAAAAGATTGGAATTGGGATTTTGAATATGATCTTGAAAAACTTACAACCGCTATGTTTGAAGGTCTAAAGGTAAATGCAGTTAAAGAAAACTAAGAAATATTCTAAAAATAAAGTATAAAAAAAGCCGTCTAATTAATTAGACGGCTTTTTAAGCTTTTCGAATTAAAATATAGAAATATATTAATCGTTGATTAAACGCACTTGACCAGCGGTTAATCCTTTTCTTCCTTCTTCTTCAACGTACTCAACTTTATCTCCTTCGTTTAAAGACTCACCATTAAGTCCTGTAACGTGTACGAAGATGTCTCTTCCTGTTTCGTCGTTAGTAATGAATCCGTATCCTTTAGACTCATTGAAAAATTTAACTGTACCTTCCATTATAATAAAATAAAAAATTAATAAAGGACAAACTTACATAATATTATCAATTAGAGATAGCTAAAATAAAAAATCTTTTTAACGTTATTGATTATTAGTTAGTTAATCAATTCCGCGATCTCTCATTTTTCTCATATTTTCTTCTGTAAGAGTATAATCCTTAAGTTTTTTTCCGTTCCATCTGTGGTACAAAAAAATAGGCATTAAGATGAAGGCACTTGCTAAAACAGCTATTCCAATAATACGGTCTCCCAGCATCATTTCATCATTCATTCTATAATAAAATCCTGTACCTATAGCAATGGCTATTAAAATGCTTAATATTCTAATGATTAGTTTCATTCTTAAACAGTTACTTCAATTAATTTCTGGCGATATGCTGTTAACAGTTTAGATTTAGAGACAAATCCAATATAGGTTTCATTTTCCACCACCGGTAAATTCCATGCGTCGCTATCTTGGAATTTTCTCATGATGTCTTTCATACTGTCCTTCTTCATATCTATGATCTCTGGCGCTCGTTGCATGATTTCCTGTACGGTAACTTTTTCGTAATAATCTTGTTTAAACATGATAGGTCTTATGTCATCCAGCAGTATAATACCCATAAAGTTATTGTCTTCATCTATAACCGGGAACAGGTTTCTGGAAGATTTTAAAACTCCTTCATGTATTACATCTCCCAAATTCATATTCATTTTAATACTTACAAAATTGGTCTCAATAACCTGCTTTATATCCATTAAAGTTAATACATTTTGATCTTTATCATGAGTTAACAATTCACCTCTTTGAGCAAGTTCCATGGTATAAACAGAGTGGGGTTGAAATTTATTGGTAATGAGATACGAGATCACTGCAGTTATCATTAAGGGTACAAAGAGCTCATAACCTCCAGTAAGTTCTGCTATTAGGAAGATAGCAGTTAAAGGAGCGTGTAGTACCCCAGCCATAAGGCCCGCCATTCCCACCATGGTAAAACTACTTACAGAAATTGGCTTATTTAGAAAACCAAGGTTGTTCACAATAAGTGCAAAACAATGTCCCATAGCACTTCCCATAAAAAGTACGGGTGCAAAGATACCTCCAACTCCACCAGCTCCAAATGTAAATGATGTAGCAACTATCTTAAAAATAACGAGTCCGGCAAGCAGGGTGATCACTACCCAGATATTGTCTAGAAATTCATTAAAAAAGTTGGTACCTAAAGCCTCTATATAATTTTCGGTGAGTAGGTTATTTATAACATTATATCCTTCCCCGTAAAGTGGAGGGATAAAATAGATCATTATACCCAGTCCTAATCCACCAACAAGCAGTCTTTTAAAAGGAGAACCAAAACTTTTAAAGAAGTTATTTATTTTGAAATATACAGCTGTAAAATAGATAGAGCATAAAGATGCCAATACTCCTAAGATCATGTAAAAAGGGACTTCAGAAATATGGAATTTATCTTTAAGTTGAAAGGATAATAAAATATCAGACCCAAAGAAAAAATAAGATGTAAGGATAGCTGAAAGAGATGCTATTAATAAAGGTAGCATAGAAACCAGTGTAAGGTCTAAACTAAAAACTTCAATAGCAAAGATGATAGCAGCAATGGGAGCTTTAAAAATAGAAGACATTGCTCCGGCTGCGGCGCAACTGATTAAAAGCGTTCTCGCGCTTTGATTCATTTGAAACATTCGGGAAATGTTAGACCCCAATGAAGCCCCGGTAGCAACGGTAGGTCCTTCCAATCCAACAGATCCTCCAAAACCTACTGTAAGGGGGGCGGTAAGTAAAGATCCATACATTTGAAAGGATTTCATTAATCCCTTCCTTTTAGAAATAGCATATAAAGTAGAAGGTATACCGTGACCTACGTCTTTCTTAAAACCATATTTTATAATTAGTAGGGTAAGCGTTAGACCAATGATGGGAAATATAAAATAGAAGGCGTGATGGTAATTATAAATCAATTTACCCTCCATCAAACTTTGAATGAAGTGAGTAAGATTTTTTATAAGCACCGCTCCAAGACCTGCAGCAAATCCAATAACTCCACTTAGAATTAAAATAAATTGTTGTTGGGAAAGATGTTTTGTCTTCCAAATTAAAAAACGTTGTAAACCAGGAAATTTTTTAGGAAACATCGCTATTGATAGAATTAAGTTTGTATAAAAAAATCCTGCAATTAAGCAGGATTTGAGTTGTTATAGTTTTACTTGTAAGTGTAATTCTTTTAATTGTGCTTCATCTAAAGCGGCAGGAGCGTCTATCATTACGTCCCGGCCTGCATTGTTTTTTGGAAATGCTATATAATCTCTAATGGTTTCTTGGCCGCCAAGAATTGCGGTAAGTCTGTCAAATCCAAAAGCAATTCCTCCGTGCGGTGGGGCTCCATATTGAAATGCATCCATTAAAAATCCAAATTGAGCTTTTGCTTCTTCTGGAGTAAATCCTAAATAATCAAACATCATGGCCTGAGTTTCCTTGTCGTGAATACGAATAGACCCTCCTCCAATTTCATTCCCATTGAGTACGAGATCGTAAGCGTTAGCTCTTACTTTTCCTGGTTCTGTAGCTAATAACGCTATATCTTCTGGCTTAGGAGAGGTAAAAGGATGGTGCATAGCATGGAAGCGCTTGGTATCTTCATCCCATTCCAATAATGGAAAATCTACTACCCATAGCGGTGCAAATTCTTCAGGATTTCTCAACCCTAACTCTGTTGCTAAATGCATTCTCAAGGCACTAAGCTGTGTTCTTGTTTTATCTGCAGGTCCCGCCATTACAAGAATTAGATCTCCTGGGTTAGCAGAAGTCTTTTCTGCCCAAACTTTGAGATCTTCTTCAGAATAGAATTTATCTACAGAAGATTTTAAACTTCCGTCTTCATTATATTTCGCCCAAACTAATCCGGTAGACCCTATTTGTGGTCTTTTTACCCAGCTTATAAGTTTATCTATCTCTTTTCTAGTGTAAGAAGCTGCTCCAGGAACTGCAATACCAACAACAAGCTCTTGTTGATCGAAAACATTAAAACCTTTGTTTTTGGTAACTTCGTCCAATTCGGCGAATTCCATTCCAAATCTTATATCTGGCTTGTCATTTCCATATTTTTTCATGGCATCTGCATAGGTCATTCGCGGGAATTCTCCTATTTCAACACTCTTAATCTCTTTTAGTAAATGTCTTGTTAAACCCTCAAAGATATTCAAGATATCTTCTTGCTCTACAAAAGCCATTTCGCAGTCAATCTGTGTAAATTCTGGTTGGCGATCTGCTCTTAGATCTTCATCTCTAAAACATTTTACTATTTGGAAGTACTTATCCATACCTCCCACCATTAGTAATTGTTTAAAGGTTTGAGGAGATTGTGGTAAAGCATAAAATTGCCCTTCGTTCATTCTGCTTGGTACCACAAAGTCTCTTGCTCCTTCTGGAGTAGACTTTATAAGGTATGGAGTTTCAACTTCTATAAAATCTTTATTAGAAAGATAATTCCTTACGTGCATTCCAACCTTGTGACGAAACATAAGACTTTCCTTAACCGGATTTCTTCTTATATCCAGGTATCTATATTTCATTCTAAGTTCTTCCCCTCCATCTGTGGTGTTCTCAATAGTAAATGGGGGAGTAAGAGAGGCGTTAAGTATCTTAAATTCTGAAACCAAGATCTCTATGTTACCTGTTGGAAGGTTTGGATTCTTAGATTCCCGTTCTATAACCTCACCTTTAACTTGAATTACAAATTCTCTACCTAGTCCGGCAGCATCTTTCATCATTTCTTTAGAAGTTCGCTCTTCATCAAAAATAAGCTGGGTCATCCCGTATCGATCGCGAAGATCTACCCAGATCATAAAACCTTTATCTCTTATTTTTTGAACCCATCCAGACAGGGTTACCTCTTTACCAATGTGATCTTCACGCAGTTCACCACAGGTATGACTTCTATACATAATTTACTATTGAAATTTCGAACAGCAAAAGTAAGAAGATATAGCGGTTTAGTGAACTTATACCTTATAAATTATTAGAGAGGTAATGCAAGTTTTTAGATATGACTAATCTTAATTAGCTGATTTTCAATAAAAACCGCTCCAATGTTAATTTAATGTTATGTGATTATTGCTTAATTGTAAATTTTACTGTATATTCGTGAAGTAAATATTAAATATCAGGTTATGAAAAATATAAAATCAATGTTAGTGATGGCAGCGCTGCTAATTGGATCGGTAGTTTTTGCTCAGGAAGTTAAACCTATTTTTGAAAAACAAGGAGATTTAATTAAAGGAACGTTTTATTATGAAGATGGAAGTGTTAGACAGGAAGGTACGTACAAGGACGGAAAACTCCACGGGCAATGGGTTTCTTTCGACCAAAATGGTAAAAAGATTGCCCTTGCGAAATACGAAGAGGGGAATAAGTCTGGGAAGTGGTTTTTTTGGAATTCAGATCAGTTAACTGAAGTGGATTATGATAATAATCAAATTGCGGACGTAACTAGTTATAAAAACACAACTTCTATAGTTAGTAGAAATTAGACAGTAGTCTTTTAAGATATAAAACCTCGAAGCAAACGCTTCGAGGTTTTTTTATATTCAATCCTTACTATATTTCATAGAGCTATTGAAGATCATCCTTTTATAGGTTCTATATTTTTATCCTTGAGATGCTCTGCAAAAAATCCCATCATTGCTTTGTATAGCGCTAGTTGATTTTCTTCTTTTGCGAAACCATGTCCCTCATCATATTTTACCATATAAGGTACTTCTACACCGTTATTTCTCAAAGTCTCCACAATTTGGTCTGCTTCATTTATATTCACTCGAGGATCATTTGCTCCTTGCACCACAAATAATGGTTTGGTAATCTTATCTACATGTAAAGCAGGAGAAATTTCGTCCATTATAGTTTTCTCTTCAGCGATGTTTGGATTGTACCAGATCTTGTAAAGTAGATCACGATATTTTTCCCAATATGGCGGGATGGAGTTCATAAAAGTATGCAAGTTACTTACTCCCACATAATCTACTCCACATGCATATTTTTCTGGGGTCTTGGTCATTCCTCTTAAAACAGCATAACCTCCATGGCTACCACCGTAAATGGCTATTCTATCTTTATCTATCCAACCTTGATCTACCGTAAAATCTACACCGTCTTCTACATCATCCATAGCTTTTCTACCAATTTCTCCAAAACCTGCTTTCAAGAATGCTTTTCCATATCCTCCAGAAACCCTAAAGTTTACATGCAGTGTTGCATAACCACGACTTGCAAATAATTGTGCAACCGGGTTAAAACCCCAGCTATCTCTTATTCCTTGTGGCCCGCCATGAGGATTTACAATTAAAGGTAATTTTTGACCATTCTTATACTCTTGTGGCAAAGTGATGTATCCATAAAGTGTAAGCCCATCTCTACTTTTAAATTTGATAGGTTTCATAGAAGCCATATTTTCGGCTTTTAAATGCGGTAATATTTTGTATAGTAGTGTTACAGAATCTTTATCAATATCATATAGATAATATTCTCCAACAATCTTATCGCTGGTGACTACTACCATATATTGAATTTCATCATCTGTCTTTCCTACAGTAAAGAATTGTTTTTCTCCAAATTCACTTTGAAGACGGTCATAGATCTTTTTATAGGTTGAACTTACCGGAACTATAACAGTTCTTTCACCTTCATATGCAAAATAGTCTATCTCATAGTTACGATTTCTTGAAAGGGCAAGGCTAGAAACATCAAATGTGTCATTGTGATACAAGGTTTTTATCTTTTTGTTCTGCTTAAGATCATAAAGTTGGATTTCTATCTTATCGCCTTCTAAATTCGAGATCACATAAGCATCATCTGGATTTTTGGTGTTAGGGTTGAAAGAAGAAATTGCAAAGGTGTCTCCAAATTCTGTCACTTTAATTTGCTTGAACTCTCCATCAATCTTATAAAGTAACTCCATATTAATACCATCAACAATTCGGTTGATAACTCTTAAATTTCCTTCCTTGTCAAAATTATAACTGCTTACAGGTGGTTCTCCATCTTTTACGGTGTAAAGTTTAGTGATCTCTCCTGTATTTACATTTAGGCGGTAAGGCTCTTCCTGCTGAGGATTATCCTTGTTCATCTGTACAATTATATGTTCTTCATCTTCCTTTAAAGCTTCAATAATATTTACCTTAACATCAGAAAATGGAGTAAGCTCTTTCTTATTCTCTCCGGTTATATCTACTCCAAATACATGATGATTTTCATTCCCTCCTTTGTCCTGTAAGTATAGAATACGAGTATCATTTGCCCAGTAATAACCGCGAATAAGATCTTCTTCCTGCTTAATTAATAAGCGTTCTTTTTGGGTAGCGGTTTCTTTGATGTATAGATCTCGCTCCCCACTTTCTCTTCTTTTTAAATAACTGATGAACTTCCCATCTGGAGAAAGTTTAAAAGAATAAGCCTCCGGAGTTTTAAAATAATCTTCTACAGAATATTTATAGGTTCCTGTTTCTTTGGAAGCTAAAGTAGAGAGCGTACTCTCGCTAGACGGGAGCGTTGTGTTGCCGGGTTTCTTTTTAATCGTCTTTTTTAAGTGAAGTGGATATTGTTCTCCCATTTGTTCGTAAGTTCCATTAATACCATCTTCTGATAACGTACCCTTATAGGTCATTTTTAATTTCGCAGAGCTTATGGTAAGTTGATTATTCTGCAAATTTACCGAATCGAGTTCGATTCCTGTGGCTCCTTGTGCCGGAACATCCAAAGTTGCCTTATATTCATCATTAGTAGATGAAATATTGAATATAAGTTCCATTTGAGAGTCTTTTACCTGAAGAGTGCCACTGTAGGAACCTTGTAAATCCTGAGAAAATAATATTTGACAGAGTAGCAACATTATTGCAACAGCATATTTTGTAAGTATTGTCATAACGGTAGTTTTAAAATATTAATTTTATTATTAGGAATATGGCAACTCCAGCTACTACTCCAATTGCAAACTTTATGAATTGGATCTTAGTAGGGGAGTGTAGCTTCTTATTTAGATTTTCATCGAAAGCGTTTTCTTGTAGCTCCATGATTTTAAAATTTAATTAAACTGAATGTAAATTGTTGTTTCTGATATTGGATAATCTTTTAAATGTTGTTTTTTGCACTGTTTACATAACATTAGAGATTATCTCCCCTTGTTTTATTTTAACAGTTTCGTTCTTGTTGGTATTCTGAAAATGAAGGATAAGTAGATCTACATCAGAATAATTATCTACTTCTATTTTTAATACTTCATGTAGTCTTGCAGCCTCTTTTTCAATTTTGGTATTTACAGTGCAATTCTCAAGGGTGATCTCTAACGCTCTGTTATTAATGCCATCTTCCTTACTAAACTGAAAGCCAATAGCACTAAATTCTGATCGTACACTTTCACAATCACAATTTTTCCTGATAGATTTTTCTATAGAAGAAATTAGCCTGCTTTCAGATTTTATAAGCTTAGCTACTCCAAAGCCAAAAGAGATCCCTATAATGAAACCTAAGATCACTTTTAATACTAAATTCCGATTCCGATTGTTGCTTTTACTTGTTTTCATATTGTTTGTTTTATTGGTGATTAACTAGAACAAAGCTGCAATACAAAACGCTGTAATAAAAGTGAAGCTTCCCCAGATTTAAGAAAATAGGGTATAGAAGCTACTTAGTAAGTTGCTGTTTATAAAGGATGTACAGCTATTTTTGTGATTTAGGTATCTCGTAATGTGAAAGCCCGATATTTATAAATTTGGGGTAGATTTTAATCTTTTCACGTTATATTCTTGAGTTCTTTTATATAAAAAGATGGATTTAAGCCAGTGTCTTTTTTAAAATATTTTGAAAAGGAATCTGCAGATTTATAACCAACTTCTTCTGCTATGGCTTGAATAGAATAAGATCTAAAAACTGTATCGTTCTTAAGACGAACAATGGTATAGTTAATTCTTAGATCATTAATATAAGTGTTGAAGTTCTTTTGGTAATGATTATTAATTACTTTGGAAAGATAGGAAGTATTCGTATTAATTTTTTTGGCAACATTATAAGAATTACATTCTTGTTTTAAATAATATTCCTGAGTCTCTAGTTTCTTTAATCCCATTAATATTTGTTGCTTAATTTCTTCTGGAACATCGGTACTGTTTTTCGCCTCTAAGATCTCATCTTTTGTATCTATAATAACATGGTTATCTTGAGGTAGCGTTTTCATTTTTTCTAAAAGAGCTTCAAATTTAATTTCATTTGCTCTTTTAGTTCTGTGAAATTTCAGAAGAAAGAAGAGTAGAAAAAGAATAACTATAGAAGCTCCTAGGAGATTATAGATAAGAAATTTTGTACGATAATCTTTTTCTTTTTTTAATAGAACTAATTCTTCCTTGAAAGCTTTTAATTCTTGTTGTTTTGATGCCCTAACTACATCATTTTTCATCTTATTAGCATCATCTGCAGTTACAAGGTGCTTTTCAAAATAATAGCCGGCTTTTTCAAAGTCTCCGGTTTCTTTATAGGCATTGGCCATAAGCCTATAATAATCTCCCATAAACCCTTCTTCTTGGGGAGAGACCTCATAATCTACCAAGCCTTTTTCAAAAATTGTTATAGCTTCATTGTAATTTTTAGCCCTCATCTCTACCCGTCCAAAGAAATGTGCTTTTCTAAGATCTGCAATTGGAAGACCTATTGGGCATGTATTGTAATAACGTTTATAGAAATTTCTTGCAGCTTTAAAATTGTTATTCTGTAATGCGATTTCTGCATTGGTATTATACAAGTACATTACGTAGCAGCTATCTGCAGTGCGAACAATTTCTTTAATCTTTTGATTGTAATATTTAGCAGAATCTAACTTGTTATTTTTAAGGTACGAGTTGAAGAGTAAGAAGTATCCATAGGCTAATGTTCCACTTTTCTGAGCTTTTGTGTAATTAGAATCGAGAGGCTTTTTTTCATATAGAGCGATGATCTTTTTCCTAATTTTTAGGGCTCCAGCATAATCGCCAGTTTCGTTTAATAAATTAGATATGTTGATAAGCGCTATATCTCTATACTGTGTATTATTTAGAGCTTCTGCCAGGTGTAAAGCAGCATTAAAACGCTCTATAGCTAGACTGAAATCTGGTACTTGCTTTTGAATTTCCCCTCCCAGATCATAAGTGAAAATTGTTTGCTCTTTTAGATCATTTTTGTTTACGAAATCTAATAAAGCACTGTACTTCTTTTCAGCTTCCGCTAATTCTCTATGAAGAAGAAGAGCATAAATTTGATAGTAGAGCCCATTAAATTCTTCTTTTTTATTGTTTAGTTTTTTGGCTTTGGAGATATATGCAGTTGTAAATATTCTTTGCTGCTCCGGCTTACCGTAATTTGATTTGATAGAATCCATCAAAACCTCGAACGTGTAGTCGTCATATTCCAACCGATCTTGTCCATGAGATATGTTTACATATAAAAGCAGAAAAAATAAGCAGTAATAATTCATACAGTATTAGTAAGAAAAACTCTATTATGTAACAGGTATCTAAGATATCATTTAAATTTTTTTGATAGAGTTTTTATAAAAAAAACTATGCCGATTAAAGTATTACTCAATACTTTAATCGGCATAGAAAATTCAAAAATAAAAATTCTTAGAGATCCGCAGATATTGGAGCATCCTGATTTTTAGGTATGGCATCTGCATTCTTCTTAGTTGCTATCCACATCTTTATTCTCATTGAAATATAGAATAAGATAGGAACTACATTTAATGTTAAGAAAGTAGCTATAAGTAATCCGTAGATCACGGTCCATGCTAGTGGTCCCCAAAATATAACGTTATCTCCTCCAAAATAGATATTGGCATCAAACTCACTAAATAATGTAAAGAAATTTATGTTAAGTCCTATTGCTAATGGAATTAAACCTAATATAGTGGTAATAGCAGTTAAAAGTACTGGTCTTAAACGTGCTTTCCCGGCTAGAATGATGCTATCTAATAATTGTTCTTTATTAAGATATTCATGTTCTTCCAGATCTAGTTCATTTTTCTTCCTGTCTATTAACAGCTGTGCATAATCTAAGAGTACTACCCCGTTATTTACCACAATTCCGGCAAGGGAGATAATACCCATCATTGTCATCATAATAACAAAAGGAGCTCCGCTAATTACAATTCCACCAAACACCCCAATAAAACTTAGGAATATGGCGATCATAATAATAAATGGTTTAGAGATCGAATTAAATTGAAAGATCAGAATAAAGAATATTAATCCTAAGCCGCTAAAGAAAGCTCCCATTAGGAAAGCTTGTTGCTTATTTTGCTCTTCTATCTGCCCTGTATAATCTACTTTAATATCATCAGAAAGACCTTCATACGTTCTCATTTCATTTTGAATTTGCTCTACCGCAGCACCAGCATCTGTAAATCCTGGAGATAATGCAGAATATACAGTTACCACTCTTCTGGTATCCCTATGTTTTATGGCGCTAAAGCCAGAGCTATTCTTCTTAGAGGCAACAGCAGATACAGGAATTTGACGTAACTGACCTTTATTATTTCTAAAGATGAGATCTTGATTGAAAAGTGCACTAGAATTATATCTGCTCTCTTCATCAAATCTAACATAGATGTCATAATCTTCACCATCATTCTTATAGATCCCAGCTTTAGTACCAAATATAGAATTTCTAAGTTGTTGCCCAACCTGTCCGGCGCTTACACCAAGCTCTCCTGCTTTTTCTCGGTCTACAATAACCTGCATGGCTGGTTTATCTTTGTTGACATCTATTTTTAGCTCATCTATAGCTGCAATGTTCTTATTATTAATGAACTCTCTCATACTCTCTGCAGTATTGATAAGTTCATTATAATCTTCACCTTCTAGTTCTATATTAATAGGAGCTCCGGTTGGAGGTCCATTTTGATCTTTCTCTACAGAAATCAAGACTCCCGGATAAATACCATCTAAAGCTTCCTGAACTTTTTGTCTCAGAATTTCTGAATCTTCTCCTTGTCTAAATTTAAACTCCCGCATAGAAGCTGTGATCTTCCCTTTATGAGGCATCTCTGCTGCAGATCCCCCATCGGTTTGTGGATTTCCTGCACCTTCTCCCACTTGAGATACAGCACTTTCTACCATAAAATTTCTAGCACCCTCCATATATTGAGCGTCATTAATTACGGTATAAACCCTTTTTTCTATCTCTTTGGTGATGCTATTGGTCTTCTCTATATCTGTTCCCTGAGGATATTCTATATAAACAATGATCTGATTTGGTTTGTTCTCCGGGAAGAATTCTACTTTAGTTCTTTTAGAATTTAAAGAGGCGCCAAAAGCTACAAAGGCAAGGATCAATAGAGCAAACGTACTTCCAATTAACCAATAGGGACGCTTCTTTAAAAATGACTTTGTTAACTGTCTTTCATACCAATTCTCTAGCTTAACTAAAGATGTATTTTGAAAACGATTTGCCATTTTTCTCAACACCAATCTATAAACCCAAAGCATGATGGCGGTAAAGATCATCACAGAACCTAAAGCGCGATAGTCGCCACCAAAAATAAAGATCAACAATCCTATTGCTGCTATTATAGAAGATGTTTTAATGATGGTTTTTAAAGGTAGATTTCTATCTTCTGTGGTCATGAACTGAGAGACTAATACAGAATTAAAGAAGATAGCTACAAATAAAGAAGACCCAAGCACTACAGATAATGTTATTGGGAAGTAGATCATAAATTGCCCCATTAAACCAGGCCATAATCCCAAAGGAACAAATGCTGCTACAGTAGTTGCTGTAGAGATAATAATAGGAAATGCAATTTCACTAATACCTTTCTTGGCAGCATCTACACGATTCATACCTTCTTCATCCATCAATCTATATACATTCTCAACAACCACAATCCCATTGTCTACCAACATTCCAAGACCCATGATGAGTCCAAACAAGATCATGGTATTCATGGTATATCCTAAATAGTTCAAGATCATAAGAGACATGAACATAGACATAGGAATAGCAAATCCAACAAAAAGTGCATTTTTAAATCCGAGGAAGAACATCAGCACCGTTACCACCAGAATAATTCCAAATATGATGTTATTCACCAAGTCATCTACCTGTCCTATGGTTTTTGAAGATTGATCGTTAGTGATAGTGATCTTTAAATTAGATGGAAAAACATTTTCCTTAGCTTCTTTTACGATCTTCTCAACCTTTTCTGCAGCTTCCACCATGTTCTTTCCAGAACGCTTCTTAACATCCAACATTACTACACGCTCCCCAAATTCTCTGGCATAAGTAGTTCTGTCTTTTTCCTTAAAACTAATATCTGCTATATCTTTAAGGTATACATTATTTCCACCATCAGATTTTACTACAAAGTTTTCTAAGTCTGAAGGGGAATCTATTTCTCCTAAAATTCTAATAGTTCTACGCTGTCCACTAGCAATAAAATTACCTGCAGACATGGTCATATTTCCACCGTTAATTGCACTGGTAATATCCTGGAAATTTACAGAAGATGCCATCATCTTATAAATATCTACCGCAACTTCAATTTCCTTTTCCTGTGCCCCACGAATATCCACTTTTTTGATCTCGGTTAGATCTTCAATATCATCCTGAAGATACTCTCCAAACTCTTTAAGCTTAGCAACAGGATAATCTCCAGAGATATTAATATTTAAAATAGGAACCTCTTCTGAGATACTTAATTCAAAGACATTTGGTTCTACTTTGGCGCCGTTAAAAGTAGGCCAATCTTCTCCAGAGGTTTCTGAATCTATTTCATCCTTCACCTTTTGTTTGGCAAGTTCAACAGAAATACCTTCATCAAACTCCACTACTATCATAGAGTAATCTTCTTGTGAAGTAGAAGTGATCTCCTTTACATTACTTACCGTCTTTAATTTATCTTCTAAAGGATTAGTAATTAGTTTTTCAATATCTTCTGCGGTATTCCCAGGAAATAATGAGCTTACATAGATCTTAGTTTCTCTAATTTCCGGGAAGCTTTCTCTAGGCATACTAAAATATGCAGATGCTCCCAAGAATAAGATAAGGATCATCATTACATAAATAGTGGTCTTGTTTTGTATAGCCCAAGAGGATAATTTAAACTCCTGATCTATAACTTTTTTCTTCTTTTCCATATAATGTAACCTTAATCTGTAATAATTTTCACGGTTTGCCCGTCTTTAACACTTCTAGCACCTTCTTTAATGATCTGGTCTCCATCTTTTACTCCTTCTAGAACCTCAATAACATCTCCTTGAGTTTTTCCGGTTTTAATGATCTGTTGTTTAGCAACGGCTTTTTCACCTTCAACATTCTCTAAAATATAGATGTACTGTTCTCCTTCTGCATTTTCTGAAATAATACTTTGCGGGATCAATAATGCTTCTTCACTGGTATAATCGTTAATTTTTAACCTTGCAGTTAAGTTAGGTTTTATCTCTTTCTCCTTATTTGGAACTTCAATTTCTACCTTGAAAGTTCTGTTGTCAGGATTTATAAAGTTTCCTGTTTGTCTTATCTTAGTATCTATAGATTTCCCAAGTACCGGAAATGTTACTTTAACTTCTTTCCCTTTGGTAACATCAGAAATATAATTTTCGGGTACATCGGTTTGGATATACATATCAGATAAGTTCACAATTCTTAGAATTGGAGTTTGTCCTGGAGAAACCACGCTTCCTGCCTCCGTAATAACATCATCTATAATTCCTGAAAAAGGAGCGATAATCGTAGATCTTGCAACCTGACTCTTCATTTGGTTTACAGCACTTACTTGTCCTTCGTAATTAGATTTAGCCTGTAAAAATTGAATCTCACTTCCAATCTTTTGGTCCCATAATCTTTTCTGACGTTCAAAAGTGGTCTTAGCAAGATCTGCCTGAGTTTGTAGCTGTGCCAATTGCTGGCTCATTCCGCCATCATCTATTCTCGCCAAAAGCTGGCCTTTTGTAACTTTATCACCTTCCTTAACATAAACCTTATTAAGGATCCCGCCAATTTCAGCATTAATTACTAGGTTCTGCTTTGTTTCTACACTACCCTGAAGTTCCAGATAGTGATTAAAAACTTCTTTTTTGGCTAAAATAGCGGTAATTAAAGGCACATTCTTTTCAGGATTAAGCTCATCTAATTTTGCATCCAGAACTTTTAGCTGATCGTGTATTTCCTGCTGTGTGGTAGTTAATTCATCTCTTTTCTGCTGAATTGTTTTAACATCATTTGATGCTGCAATCTCTTCTACAGATTTATTGTTATCTCCTCCACAAGAAATGAGAAGCGTTGAAAGTGTAAGTATTGATAGTAACTTTTTCATGTCCTTATTTATTGAAATAAATTTAATTTTTAGCGGTGTATCTTGAAGTATCTAATAAGTTTTCTAACTCCACCTTGTTGGTTATTACATTAAGCATAGATTGTAAAAGCTCTTGTTGAGCAGAGAATAACTGGGTTTGAGCATCTCTAAGATCAAAACTCGTAGCCAATCCTTCAGAAAACTTAATTTGGTTCTTATTCTCAATTCTCTCAGCAAGCCTTAAGTTTTGCTGTTGAGTCTTGTAATTTTCTAAGCTGTACTCGTAGTTATTCTTAGCAGAATCTATTTCGAGCCTTACCTGATTTTTTGTTTGATCTAGCTGAATAAGAGCCTGATCATATTCGATCTTCTTTTGCTGAGTTCTAGCTCCGCGCATTCCACTGCTAAATATTGGGATACTAAGGTTAACGCCAAGAATAGATTGCGTAAAATATTTCTGGTCGTTTTGTAAGAATGAAAAACTTTCGCTGTTTCCTTGAAATCCATAATTTACAAATGCAGATAATCTTGGTAACGCTTTAGATTGTTCTAATCTCACATAAATTCTAGCTGCCTCTGCCTGATTTTCTGCAATTCTATAGTCTATGTTTTCTTCTACAGAAATATCTTTGGCAAGAAGTTCCAAATCAAAATATCTTAATGCTAAAATGTTAAGATCTTCGGTAAGTTTTAATAGGGTTTGCACGGGTAAACCTAAAGTTAGATTAAGCATTTCATAAGAGATATCTCTGTTGCGCTTATTCCTGTTCAGGTTATTCTTAAGCCCAATTAGAGTGATCTCTAATTGTTCTACATTTTCTTCTTCGGTTAACCCATTTTCAAAGATCTTTTTAGTATCAGAATAGTTCTTCTCTAAGGTCTCTATATTATATTGAAGTATTTTTACGCTTTCTTCTGCAAGTAAAACGTTTCCGTAGGCATTAATAACACTAGATTTTACCTGCTGGTCTGTTTTGGTCTTCGCATTCTTAGAAATTTGAAGCAGGGTTTTTGCAGACTGAACTCCAACAATATAAGAACCATCAAAAATAAGTTGATTCCAAGTAGCTGTTCCGTTGAGGTTTTGCTGAGTCCCAAATCTTACTGGAGTAAACGTACCTGGTTCTCCACCGGTTATCTCTGCAGGAATTAATGTTACAGGTTGCTTCAAGAAGTTTTGGTAATCTAAATTCCCTGTAATTTGCGGCAGCCCTTGTGCAATGATCTCCCATTTTTGTTTTAGGGCTTTGTCTATATCTTTAGAAGAGATCCTGGCAGCATAATTATTGTCTATCCCAAAGGCAATAGCTTCCTCTAAAGAGAAGGTATATACTCTTGAGGTCTCAGATTCTTGAGCCCAGAGATTGGCGCAAAATAGAACTGCTAAAAGCAATGAACTAATATTTTTCATATTTAAACAACTTCAGTTTTAATAAATTGATTGAGGGTTTCTAGGCCTTTGTCTGTAACTATAGCGCGCAGATGATATTCTAAAAAACTTTCTAAAAGCTCAAAGCTGCTATATTTATCTACCGGAAAATGGTAATCATCTTTAAGTCCCATCATTCCTACAAAATAGATCTTACTAATAAAGTCTATAGGTAAATTAGCTCTATACAACCCGTCTTTTATGCCGCGCTCTAGATTTGTGGTTACAGAACCTTCCATTATTTGTAAATGGGTTTTTTGAACACTCGCAAACACCTCAGGATAATATTTTTTAAGTTGATATTGAGGGGAAGATTTTTCATCCTTTAAATTATTCATTGCGAACTTTTTGATCTCAAAGAGTTCTACAATAGGATTCATCTTTTGTTTGTTTATACTTTCAATACCACAAGAAATAGTGGAGATAATATAAAAAGTGCTTGCTTCTACTAATTTGGTTTTCGTAGAGAAATGAGAGTAGATGGTCTTTTTAGAAATTCCCAGTTTATTCGCAATATCATCCATAGTAACGCTCTTAAAGCCAAGGTTTAAGAACAGATCTGCAGCGGTTTGAATAATGTGATCTTTCAATTTTATTTAATTTGAAGCGCAAAAGTACATCAGGAAACTTTAAAAACCTTAAAAGTTTCCGAAAATTTTGTAATTTAATTCGATACTGAAATTTGAAATAATATCATTTATGGTATTTTAGCCAAAAAATTAAAAATGCTATCAATATCTGAATATCGCGAAGCTTTTGTAGAGTATCTTGAAGAGAAAGTAGTTACAAGAGAACCCGTGAATTTGTACGAGCCAATTACCTACATTTTAAATTTGGGTGGAAAGCGATTAAGACCGGTATTGGTATTGATGACAGCAGAGATCTTTGATTCTTCTTACAAAAATGCACTAGATGCTGCATTGGCTATTGAAGTGTTTCATAATTTTTCTTTGGTTCATGATGATATTATGGATGCTGCACCTTTAAGAAGAGGTAAGGAAACCGTTCATGAAAAATGGGATCTTAATACGGGAATTCTTTCTGGAGATGCTATGCTTATTAATGCATACCAATTATTTGAAAATTATGATGGCGTTATTTTTAAGGAACTTGCACAGTTATTTACAAAAACGGCCATAGAGGTTTGTGAAGGGCAGCAGTACGATATAGATTTTGAGAGTAGGGAAGATGTAAAGATCTCAGACTATCTTAAAATGATAGAATTTAAAACTGCGGTTTTAGTTGGAGCATCGTTACAAATGGGAGCTATTGTAGCTGAAGCACCTGAAGAATGTAAACGCGCAATGTATGAATTTGGTAGATTGCTAGGAATTGCTTTTCAATTACAGGATGATTATTTAGATGCCTTTGGAGATCCTGAATCTTTTGGGAAACAACTTGGTGGAGATATCATTGAAAATAAAAAGACCTTTTTATATCTAACGGCACTTCAAAAAGCAAGTGAAGCAGAAGCTAAACAACTAGAACATTTATATTCTATCTCGCCTATGGATGCGTCTGGTAAAATTGAAGCGGTAAAAGGAATTTTTGAGCAAAGTGGAGCTTCTAATCTGGCTCGAGAAGAGATCAAAAAATATACAAAAGAAGCTTTTGATGTTCTTGATAAAATTCAGGTGCCGGCAGATAAGAAATTATTGCTCAGAAAATTCGGAGAATCTTTAATGGATAGGCAGGTTTAAAAGTAGATGCTTACAAAAGGTAACAAGGCACTATTATTAATGCTTTTGTCATCATCATATAAAACATCATATTTTAATCCTGCTGTAAAGGGTCCTGTAGTATACCCCAGCCCTAAAAATAGTGCGGGAACCCAATCTTTAGTAGTTACATCATTAGCATCTATATATTCAATCTTTCTATTGATATAGGATTCTTGTAATTCTGTAGAAATCTGTATGGAAGATATGGGTCTTACAATTCCAATTAAACTTCCACCCACACTAGTAGCTTTAAAATTATCCACTTTTCCATAGGCAGCATTTATACCAACTCCAGCAGAAAAAGTTTTGTTAAAATCATATAAAGCAGAAGGCGCTATTTCTACTGAAATATAGTCGCTACCAACACTTAAACCTAAACTTCCTCCAAACCTAACCTGACTCCAAAACAGACTGTTGTTGTCTGATATTGAGTTTTCTGTAGTCTGCGAATTCATGGTTTGTAAACCGCTTACAATAATTAATGCAATAAGAAATACAGCTTTTTTAGGCATAATTTGATACTTAAACATGTTAAAATTCTTATAATATAATAGATAAATATAATGTTTTCTATAAGCTATAAAATCTAAAAATTGTATTTTTGCGATGTTTTATAACAAAAGAAACATTAGTTTCCACCTATGGATAGATTTTCATTTCTTAACGCCGCAAATACAGCATATTTCGCTGACCTCTACGATCAATATTTACGAAATCCAGATAGTATAGAGCCAAGTTGGCGTGCTTTCTTTCAAGGTTTTGACTTTCGAATGGAAGAAAGTGGCGTAACTGCAAATAACAATGAAGTACAATTTCAAGCCAATCCTCTTGAAAATCAGAATGGGGAAATTCCTCAGTCTGTTCTTAAAGAGTTTGAAGTAGTAAGGCTAATTGATGGCTATAGAACTCGTGGGCATTTGTTTACTAAAACAAATCCTGTTAGAGATAGAAGAAAATATACTCCTACTTTAGAGTTACAGAATTTCGGACTTTCTGAACAAGATTTGGATGTTAAATTTAGCGCTGGAGAAATATTAGGAATAGGAGCGGCTACACTCAGGGAGATCGTAGATCATTTAGAAACCATCTATTGTCATTCTATTGGGGTTGAGTATATGTACATCCGCAAGCCAGAAGAAATAGAGTGGATCCAGAAAAAACTTAACATAAATGACAATCAGCCTAAATTTAGTAATGAAGAGAAAAAACAAATTCTCTCTAAATTAAATCAGGCTATATCTTTTGAGAGCTTTTTACATACCAAATATGTTGGGCAAAAGCGTTTCTCTCTAGAGGGTAACGAAAGTTTGATCCCAGCTTTAGACGCAATTATCGAGAAAGCAGCAGATCTTGGAGTTAAAGATTTCGTGATGGGTATGGCTCACCGCGGGAGACTTAATACGCTTACCAATATTTTTGGGAAAAGCGCTAAGCAGATCTTTAGTGAATTTGATGGGAAAGATTACGAACAGGATATTTTTGATGGAGATGTAAAATATCATTTGGGCTGGACCTCTTGCAGAACGACCAACAGCGGTAAAGAAATCAACATAAACATTGCGCCAAACCCTTCTCATTTAGAGACGGTAGGAGCTGTTGTGGAAGGAATTTCTAGAGCTAAACAAGATCGAAGATATAAAGACGATATTTCAAAAGTACTTCCAATAATAGTACATGGTGATGCAGCAATAGCAGGGCAAGGTTTAGTATATGAAATTGTGCAAATGGCGCAATTAGAAGGATACAAGACCGGAGGTACCATTCATATAGTAGTTAATAACCAAATAGGTTTCACTACTAATTATTTAGACGGTAGATCTTCTACCTATTGTACCGATGTTGCTAAGGTTACACTTTCTCCTGTACTACATGTAAATGCAGACGATGCAGAAGCTGTGGTACACGCGGTACTATTTGCTTTAGATTTTAGAATGCATTTTGGTAGAGACGTTTTTATTGATCTATTAGGATATAGAAAATACGGGCATAATGAGGGTGATGAGCCTAGGTTTACCCAGCCAAAATTATACAAAGCTATAGCTAAGCATGAGAACTCTAGAGATATTTATGCTGAAGAGTTACTTAAGAGTGGTGTAATAGAGGAAGGTTACGTTAAGAAACTGGAAGAAGAGTATAAGGCAAAATTAGAAGAAGAATTAGAAGATTCTCGTAAGGAAGATACCACCAAGATCACTCCTTTCATGCAAGATGAATGGGAAGGTTTTGAAAATGTTCAGGAAGATGTAATGATGGAGGCGGTAGATACTACTGTGTCATTAGATAAATTAACTGAAGTTGCAGAAGTTATTACCAAACTTCCAAAAGATAAGAAATTTCTACGCAAGATCGCTAAACTTATAGAAGCACGTCATACGATGTTCTTTGATACTAATAAGTTAGATTGGGCGATGGCAGAATTGTTGGCTTATGGAACTTTAATGCAGGAGGGATATAGCGTTAGAATGAGTGGGCAAGATGTAGAAAGAGGAACTTTTTCTCATCGTCATGCTGTAGTTAAGGTGGAAGAGAGTGAAGAAGAGATCATTCTACATAATAGTATACCAGATAAAAAAGGAGATTTCCATATCTACAATTCATTACTATCAGAATATGGGGTAGTGGGGTTCGATTATGGTTACGCAATGGCAAGTCCGCAAACGCTTACTATTTGGGAAGCTCAATTTGGAGATTTCGTAAATGGTGCGCAGATCATGATAGATCAATATATTTCTGCAGCAGAAGATAAGTGGAAATTGCAAAATGGATTGGTAATGCTGTTGCCTCACGGATACGAGGGGCAAGGGGCAGAACACTCTTCAGGTAGAATGGAGCGTTTTCTTCAACTTTGCGCAACAGATAATATGTTTGTAGCAGATTGTACAACGCCTGCAAATATGTTTCACTTATTGCGTAAGCAAATGAAGGTGAACTATAGAAAACCTCTAATTATTTTTACTCCAAAAAGTTTGTTGAGACATCCTAAAGTGATCTCTACAAAAGAAGAATTTGCAAATGGATCTTTTCAAACAGTTATTGATGATTCAGAAGCGAATGTAGATAATATCAAAACTTTGGTATTCTGTACAGGAAAATTCTACTATGATCTTTTAGATGAGAGAGAGAAAAATGAAAGAAATGATGTAGCTTTAGTTCGTGTAGAGCAATTATTTCCGCTTCCTTCCACTAAGATGAAAGAGATCATGGCTAAGTATAAAAACGCAGATGATCTTGTTTGGGCTCAGGAAGAACCAAGAAATATGGGCGCTTACAGCCATATGTTATTACATTTTGATGAGGCTAAGAATTTTAGAGTATGTAGTAGAAGATTTTATGGATCTCCTGCAGCAGGTAGTTCTGTAAGATATAAAAAGCGCCATGAGAAAGTAATCGAAAGCGTTTTTGATAAAACAATGAATTAATTAGCTGAATAATAAACTAAAAATTTAACCCTTATTGCGCAAGCAGAAGGATTCAAAAAATAAAAATATAAGATCATGGCTTTAGAAATGAAAGTTCCTTCTCCCGGAGAATCTATCACAGAAGTTGAAATTGCTCAATGGCTGGTAGAAGATGGAGATTATGTAGAAAAAGATCAGGCTATTGCAGAAGTAGATAGCGATAAAGCAACTCTTGAACTTCCTGCTGAAGCAAGTGGAATAATCACTTTAAAAGCTGAAGAAGGTGATGCTGTTGCCGTTGGTGCTGTGGTGTGTTTAATAGATACAGATGCTCCAAAACCAGGTGGTGGTGATAAAAAAGAATCTCCAGAATCTGAATTAAAAGAGCAGAAGGAAGAAACGTCTACTAAAGAAGATAGTGATAATGCAGATGCTTTAAAGCAAACGCCTTCTAAACCATCTACGCCTTCGCAAAAACAAGATAAAACGTACGCTACTGGAACTCCATCTCCTGCTGCTAAGAAAATTCTGGATGAAAAAGGAATGGACTCCAAATCTGTAAAGGGAACTGGAAGAGATGGTAGAATTACCAAAGATGATGCTGTTCAGGCAAAACATTCTATGGGGACTCCTGGAGCTGGTAAAAGAGGTGAAGAGCGCAAGAAAATGTCTATGTTAAGACGTAAAGTTGCAGAGCGTTTGGTAAGTGCAAAGAATGAAACAGCTATGCTTACTACCTTTAATGAGGTAGATATGTCTGCGATCTTTTCTTTGCGTAAGCAGTATAAAGATGAATTTAAAGATAAGCACGGAGTAGGGTTAGGATTTATGTCATTCTTTACTCTTGCAGTGGTTAGAGCTTTAGAACTTTATCCAGATGTAAACTCTATGATAGATGGAGATTATCAAATAAAATATGATTATAAAGATATAAGTATTGCTGTGTCTGGACCAAAAGGTTTGATGGTTCCGGTAATGCGAAATGTTGAAAATATGGGCTTTAGAGCTGTTGAGGAAGATGTAAAACGCCTTGCTTTAAGAGCTAGAGATGGAAATATTACAGTAGATGAAATGACAGGTGGTACCTTTACAATTACCAATGGTGGTGTATTTGGTTCTATGCTTTCTACTCCAATTATCAATCCACCTCAAAGTGCTATTCTAGGAATGCACAATATTGTAGAGCGTCCTGTAGCTATAGATGGCCATGTGGAAATTAGACCTATTATGTATGTAGCGCTTTCTTATGATCATAGAATTATTGATGGTAAGGAATCTGTTGGGTTTTTAGTTGCAATAAAAGAGGCTTTAGAAAATCCGGAAGAGCTATTAATGGATAATGACGTGAAGAGAACTCTAGAGCTTTAATCTAGATTTTTGAATAAAATAAAAGGCAATAATTCTACTTGAATTATTGCCTTTTATCTTTTTGATTGGTTTCAACTAATTAAAGTAAGGAAATCAACGTCAGGATATTAATAAGAAGTACGGCTGCAACTATTACTGCTAGCACTGCCATTATAAAGGGCGGTATCGTATTTTTATCTTGAATAGACTCCATAACTTATATATTTATACCAAATTTACCTCTTTTTGTAGCACGTTATAATGGGGGTTTTTCCCCAGTTTTTGTTATTTCAAATAAAGTGCTTTGTTTTTATAATCAATGACGGCTTTCCCTTTCTTTAGAACATCAGCACCTATAATTCCATGAACCTTTTCAGCTTTATGGTCTTCCAGAGCTTCATTAACGTGTGTTAGATCAAATAATACGAGGTCTATTTTTTTCTTCTTCCAGCCTTTAAGTTCTAGAATGTTCTCCTGTGCCATTTTAGTAAGCATATTATTTGCTCCCGCCCCGGCGGCTCTTACCTTGCTTTCTTCTGCTAGTAGTTTAAAATGTGTAGCGGCATCAAATCCTACACAGGTACTCGATGCACCGGTATCTAAGATAAAATTCCCTTCAATTTTATTTATTTTTGCTTTTACTTCAAAATGATTGGTTGCTGTGAACTTCATTTTGATGCGATAATATCCTTTATCTTCTAATAGTTTCCTTAGCGTAGACATTCTTTATGTTTTGGTAAAGATAGGTCTTCAAAATAAATTAATTTTGTAAATATGATATTAACAGACACGCATACACACTTATATAGCAAAGATTTTGATGAAGATAGGGCAGAGGTTCTACAGCGAGCTTTAGAGAATAATGTTAGAAGATTCTTTATACCTGCAATAGATTCTACTCATACAAAGGCTATGTACGAGCTTAAGGAGCAATTTCCAGATAATTTACATTTAATGATGGGACTGCACCCAACATCTGTAAAAGAAAATTACGAAGAAGAATTGCGGCATGTGGAAGAGGAGTTTCAGAAAAGAGATTTTATAGCGGTAGGGGAAATTGGTATAGATCTATACTGGGATAAAACTTTATTGCAGCAACAGCAAATTGCGTTCAAACGACAGATCCAATTGGCTAAGAAATACAAATTACCAATCGTAATTCATTGTAGAGATGCCTTTAATGAAGTTTTTGAGGTATTAGAATCTGAAAAGGATGATGATCTTTTTGGGATATTTCATTGTTTTACCGGAAATTTAGAGCAGGCTCAAAAGGCACTTTCTTATAATATGAAGTTGGGAATTGGAGGGGTTGCTACCTTTAAGAACGGTGGTCTCGATAAATTTTTAGTTGAAATTCCATTAGCTAATATTGTATTAGAAACAGATTCGCCTTACTTGGCACCTGCACCTTATAGAGGGAAGAGAAATGAAAGTAGTTATTTAAAGCTGATAGCAGATAAACTTTCAGATATCTATGAGGTAGATATTGAGACGATAGCAGATGTTACCACTCAAAATTCAATCGATATCTTTGGGGTATAATGTTAATTTTTAATTATTAATTTTGTTCATTTGTGAACTTAAGAAGATATACGTGACAGACTTTGATAAAATAAGATTTTACCGAGATTCTGAGGTGCATCCTGCGCTTCAGCAATATATTAAGCATCCAATGGTGAAAGCCTTGTTGCAATTCTCTTTTCCTGAAAAATCATTTTCTGAGATTGAGGAGATTGTGATGGATTGCCATTCTATTAGAGATTTTCAAACCAAGGTGATCTATCACTCTATAAGAAAAGTCTTAGAGAAAAGCTCTGAAGGATTAACCTATAGCGGCTTTGACTCTTTAAGTAAGGATGAGTCTTATATGTTTATCTCTAATCATCGTGATATTTTATTAGATACCAGTTTGCTTAATTGTGCCTTGTACGAGCAAGATCTTATCATGACGGCTTCAGCAATTGGAGATAATCTGGTTCAAAAACCATTTCTACTTTTATTGTCTAAACTAAACAGAAATTTTTTAGTGCAGAGAGGCTTGGGGCCAAGAGAAATGCTAAGGAGTTCCATGGAGCTTTCAGCATATATTAAAGATCTTTTGGTAGAACAGAATAGATCTGTATGGATGGCACAGCGAGAGGGTAGAACAAAAGATGGGAATGATCATACTCAACAAGGAGTTTTAAAAATGCTGGCTATGGCTAAGGGAGATCTTAGTTTGTCAGAATATTTTTCTAAGATCAAGATCGTTCCAATTTCCATGTCTTACGAATTTGATCCTACAGATATTTTAAAAATGCCAGAGATCATGGCAAAGCATAATGAAGAAACTTACGTAAAATCTGCTAACGAGGATTTTAATTCTATTATGCAAGGTGCTTTAGGAAATAAAGGAAGAATACATATCACTGCTGGAAATGTAATTTCTGCAGATGTATTTAAAAAGATGGAACAGGAAGAGTCTTCAATAAATGATCAATTAAAGAGTCTGGCTACATATATAGATAATAGAATTCACGAGAATTATAAACTATGGCCAGCTAATTATATAGCTTGCGATCTGTTAAAGAATAACGAATTACATAAAGATAAATATACGTCTAAGCAAAAGAGGCAATTTGAAAGGCGTTTAACACGCAGGATAGATTTTAAAAATTCTTTAGAAGTAAATAGTTACTTATTAATGTATGCCAACCCGGTGCTTAATCATGAAGCCCTTAATGAAGTCTAAATCAAACATTTTATTAATATATACCGGTGGAACCATTGGTATGATTAAAGATTTTGAAACGGGTGCTCTTAAGGCGTTCAACTTTAGTGAGCTTCTTCAAAGCATTCCGGAATTAAAACTTTTAGAGCATACTATTAATACAATAAGTTTTAAAAAACCAATAGATTCATCCAATATGAATCCAACGTATTGGATTCAGATCGCAGAAATTATTGAAGAGCGCTATGAAGAATATGATGGTTTTGTGGTGTTACATGGAAGTGATACCATGTCCTACACAGCGGCTGCATTAAGCTTTATGTTCGAGAATCTTACTAAGCCTATTATTTTTACCGGCTCTCAATTACCAATTGGAGATTTACGAACAGATGCAAAAGAGAATCTTATTACCAGTATTCAGATAGCCGGTTTGCAGAAACAAGGGAGGCCAGTAATATCTGAAGTTGGTCTTTATTTTGAATATAAATTATATAGAGGAAATAGAACAACGAAGATGAATGCAGAGCATTTTCAGGCTTTTTCTTCTTTAAATTATCCTGCTTTAGCAGAGTCGGGTGTTTATTTATCTGTTAATCATAATGTACTTTGGAAGACCAACAGAAGAAAACGTACCCAGCTGCACACAAATTTTAACGATGATGTAGTTATTTTGAAGATGTTTCCCGGAATTACAGAGAGTACTATAGATCATATTTTATCTAAAAAAGGCCTTAAAGGAGTAGTTTTAGAAACTTTTGGGAGTGGGAATGCCCCAACAGATTCTTGGTTTATAGAACTGCTTAAGAAGTATATTTCTAAAGGAATTATGATCGTTAATGTTACCCAATGTATCGCTGGTAGTGTGAATATGGGGCAATATGAAACTAGTACGCAGTTAAAGAAAATAGGTGTGGTTTCTGGAAAGGATATTACTACAGAAGCAGCTGTGGCTAAATTAATGTATCTTTTAGGGAAAGAATTATCACCTAAGGTTTTTAAAACTATCTTTGAGACTTCTCTTCGCGGGGAAATGTTATAAAATTAACGCTTCTTATTTGATGGTAAACAATTTTTTTTATTATTTAGCGCACCAAATTAGAATAACGTAATAGAGAGGTGGCCGAGTGGTCGAAGGCGCACGCCTGGAAAGCGTGTATACGCCAAAAGCGTATCGAGGGTTCGAATCCCTTCCTCTCTGCAAAGTATTTTTATTAAAAAAATATTTTTATATCTTTAACCCTTTAACTAATTAATTTAAGACAAACAGTAATGAAAAGATTATTTTCAACTTTGGTAATCGCTTCGATTATGTTATTTGGAGCCGCTAATGTAAATGCGACAACTTATTTCCAAACAGCTCCAGATAATATCGTGAATTTTATTCAGGATAATCAAGACGAAGCAGCAACTCCTGACATGGACAGTGAGGAAGATTTAGGTTTTCACCAAGAACTTAAGAAACGTTTTATTGAGGGTGGTGCCGGATTTATGGGTATCGTTCTTTTATGTTTAATTCTTGGTTTGGCCATTGCCATTGAAAGAATTATCTTTTTGAACCTTTCTACAACAAACACTAAGAAATTAGCTCAAGATGTAGAAGATGCTTTAAATAGTGGTGGAATTGAAGCTGCTAAAGAAGTTTGTAGAAACACAAAAGGCCCAGTTGCCTCTATTTATTACCAAGGATTAGACCGTGCAGATGAAAGTATTGAGGCTGCAGAGAAAGCTGTTGTTGCTTACGGTGGTGTTCAAATGGGACAATTAGAGAAGAACGTATCTTGGGTTTCTTTATTTATCGCTTTAGCTCCTATGCTTGGTTTCATGGGTACAGTAATCGGTATGATTCAGGCTTTTGATAGAATTGAAGCAGCTGGAGATATGCAACCTTCATTGGTAGCAGGTGGTATTAAAGTAGCACTTCTTACAACAGTATTCGGTTTGATCGTAGCAATTATTCTTCAGATTTTTTATAATTATATCATCGCTAAGATCGATAGTATCGTTAATGACATGGAAGATGCTTCTATCACATTAATCGATATGCTTGTTGACTACAAAAACAGAAAAAGAATCTAAGAAGTAGAAACACTATGAATTTACATAAAATATTAAAATATCTAGCACTCGTTATTGGTGTCATTGGACTTATCCTTTTGGGTAGGATCCTTATGGCCGGCGACGAGGCAATCAAAGCTTCGGCTGATTTGCAGGGTAGTATGCTAGACCCAATGATGTGGGTAACTTATATCGTGTTTGCAATTACTTTAATTATTGTATTGATATTCGTTATCAAAGGTCTTTTTACTGGAAACATTAAAAACACTCTTATCTCTGTAGGTGCTTTTGCACTAATTGTTATCATTGCTTACGTAGTAACTGATGGAAATCAATTAGAACTTAAGGACGGTACAACATTATCTGCTAGTGGAGATCACTGGGTAGGTGCAGGTTTGGTAGTATTTTACATACTTGCCGTAATCGCTGTTGGCGCAATGGTACTTTCTGGGATCAGAAAATTAATAAAATAAACTATGGCTAAAAGAACAGCACCAGAAGTAAACGCAGGCTCTATGGCCGATATAGCATTCTTGCTATTGATTTTCTTCTTGGTAACCACTACCATTGTTTCTGATAAGGGGATTAGCCGTAAGCTGCCTCCTATTCAGGATGAAAATGTAGAGCCTCCTATTATTAAGCAAAAGAACATCTTTACCGTAATTGTAAACAGAGACAATCAATTGCTAGTAGAGGATCAACCAATGAAAGTTAAAGATCTTCGTGCTGCTGCAGTTAAGTTTTTAGATAACGGTGCAGGTATGGGAGATGATGCATGTAGCTATTGTCAGGGTGCGAAGGATCCTTCGTCTTCAGACAACCCTACGAAAGCAATTATCTCATTGGTTAATGACCGTAAGACAGAATATGGAACCTATATATCTGTACAGAATGAATTGGTTGCTGCCTATAATGAATTGAGAAATCAAGCTACTCAAAGACTTTATGGTAAAGACTATATTCAAATGGAGAATAACTATAACGATCCTAGCTTTAGAGGAAATAAAGAAACTCTAAAAGAAAGATTGGATAAAGTTAAGGATATGTATCCTCAAAAATTATCTGAGGCAGAGCCTAAGGGATAGCAGCTCATATAACAAAATTTAAATAATATTATGTCTAAATTTAAAAAGAAAAAGAGTGGGGAATTGCCTGCTATAAGTACGGCTTCCTTACCAGATATCGTTTTTATGTTGCTTTTCTTTTTTATGGTTGCTACTACAATGCGTGATACTACCTTAATGGTACAAAACAATTTGCCTTATGCAGACCAGGTAGAAAAGCTAGATAAGAAAGATTTAGTAATGTACATATATGCAGGAAAGCCAAGCGAAAGATATCAAGGCAAATATGGTACAGAAGCTCGCATACAGTTAAATGATAAGTTTGCCACCGTTCGCGATGTTCAAAAATTTATCTATGCTGAAAGAGAAACCAAAAGGGAAGAGTTAGTTCCGTATTTAACAACTTCTTTAAAAGTAGATGTTGAAACTAATATGGGTCTTGTTTCTGATATTAAACAGGAATTAAGAAAAGCTGAAGCTCTTAAGATTAATTATACCACCAAAACTGGTGATGTAAGCCAAAACTAAGAAATTTATTTCTTTACTGTTATAAGAATCCCTTCTCAGGTAAAACTGTGAAGGGATTCTTTTTTATATTAAATTAGCGCTGTTAAAATTCTTCTATGAAAAGATCTATTCTGGTTCTGTTGACTATCACATTTCTAAGTATTGATTGCTTATTTGCTCAGGAGAATATCATAGAGCAGCAACTGCAAGAAGTAGATAGCCTATATAGAGAAGATCAATTTTATCTGGGTCTAACCTTTCACTTGCTTACCGATCTTCCTGCAGATGTTTCTCAATCTGGATTTTCCGGCGGTTTACATTTTGGATTCATAAGAGACATTCCTCTAAATAAAAGAAGAAACATTGCGATTGGAATTGGTGCTGGTTGGTCTATAAATACATATGGTCAAGATCTATTAATAGAAGAGGGAGAGAACGGAAATAGTGTTTTTAGCAGTCTTAACGAATTAGATTTTGACACCAATAGATTTTCTACTCAAATGATTGAAGCTCCTTTAGAGTTTAGATGGCGTAGCTCTAACGCTACGTCCTACAAGTTCTGGAGGATTTATGCCGGATTAAGACCTGGGTATATATATTATTCTAAGTCTACCTATAAAGATGCAGATGCAAAAATTACCGTTAATAACATACCCGAGCTAGATAAGTTTAGACTTGGTACTACGTTAACCTTTGGATATAATACGTTTAATTTTCACGTTTATTACAATCTAACTCCAATGTTTAAAAATGCCAATTTGGAAGATGTATCTGTAGATATGAGTGTTTTTAAAGTGGGGTTAATGTTTTATATCCTATAACCAATATTTTAATACAATTAGTTGCGGAACAAATCCTATAAAGATTCCTATAATCAATTCTAGTCCAGTATGTGCTTTGTAGGTAAGTCTACTACTTGCTGTCCAGCCTATAGCTAAAATTAGAAACGCCAAAGTGAATAGAAGATTGATTCTGTAAAAGATACTAAGCGCTAGTATAAAAGTAAAAATTCCACTTATACCTACCATATGCAGACTCGCTTTAATATTTAGCCACGCAAGTATAAAGCCTGTTGCCACAGAGATCATAATTCCTACAAAGTAATAATAGAGCGCCGGGTAATTGTAGATGTCTAAAATCTGATATAGATTAAGACCTATCAAAAGAATATAAAAGAATAATGGCCATTTGCGTTCTTTTACATCGCTTAAAAATACATTCTTAGCTTTCCCGAGGTTCTTCAGTAGAAAAAAGAATACTATAGGTATAAATAAAGTGGTAATAGCTATAGCTAGCATCTTAGCCTGTATTAGAGGCAAAGGAAAAAACCTGGGAGTAATTAAAAAATAGAACAAGCTTCCTATAAATGGCATCCAAATAGGGTGAAAGATATAGGAAGCGCTTTTTAGAAGTTTACGCATTAAATTTCTTTTCTCATCCTTGCTACCGGAATGTCTAGCTGCTCTCTGTATTTTGCTACAGTTCTTCTAGCTATTGGATATCCTTTATCTTTTAAAAGTTTCGCCAGTTTCTCATCTGTTAGAGGCTTTCTTTTATCTTCCTCTTCAATAGAGATCTCCAAGATCTTTTTTATCTCTCTGGTAGAAACTTCTTCTCCTTGATCATTGGTCATAGATTCAGAAAAGAATTCTTTGATAAGTTTAGTTCCGTAAGGAGTGTCTACATATTTACTGTTAGCTACTCTAGAAACTGTAGATACATCCATGCCTATCTCATCTGCAATATCCTTTAAGATCATAGGGCGTAAGTTACGCTCATCTCCTGTTAAGAAATATTCTTGCTGGTAATGCATAATAGAACTCATTGTAACCATTAGGGTTTGTTGGCGCTGTTTAATAGCTTCTATGAACCATTTTGCAGAGTCTAATTTCTGCTTAATGAACATAACAGCATCTTTTTGAGCCTTGGTTTTCTCTTTAGACTCTTTGTAACCCTTAAGCATATTGTTGTAATCATTAGAAATATGCATTTCGGGTGCATTTCTTCCATTTAGACTTAATTGTAACTCACCATCTTCAATTTTAATTGTAAAATCTGGAATTACATGCTCCACCATTCTAATATTACCTGCAAA
Organism: Gillisia sp. Hel1_33_143; assembly: GCF_900104765.1. Classification (GTDB taxonomy): domain Bacteria; phylum Bacteroidota; class Bacteroidia; order Flavobacteriales; family Flavobacteriaceae; genus Gillisia. Next base: position 562,933 of record NZ_LT629737.1, on the reverse strand, counting down.
GGTCCCACCCGGCTTCGGATTTAAATGTTCTATTACATCAATAGCATCTCTAAGTTCATCTTCAGAAATATCATGCTTAGATAATAGTTTGGAATAATGTTTTTTACTGAAGTGATCAAAAGATTTCTCCAACAGGTCTGTAGCTAAAGTAACTTCTTTGGTCACTTCCTTTCTGTGCAATTGTATTAATAAACATTCTTGTAAAGATCGAGCTCCAACTCCTGCAGGGTCTAATTCCTGAACTTTCTTAAGAACTTTTTCTACCGTAGGTTCATCTGTATAAACATTTTGGGTGAATGCGAGATCATCTACAATATCTTGAATAGTTCTTCTTATATAGCCACTTTCATCTACACTACCTACCAAGAATTCTGCAATTTCCTTTTCTATCTCGGTAAGTCTAAATGTACTTAATTGAGATTTTAAATGCTGGGCAAATGAAGTTCCAGATGCATAAGGAACATTTCTGTCTTCATCATCTGCGCTATAATTATTTGCTTGTAGTCTATAACTTGGAATTTCATCATCACTCAAATAGTCGTCAACATCAATATCAGATTCTATACTTTCAGTTCCCTCATCATATTCATCGTTAGAAAACTCATCATCAAAATCTTTTTCAAGATCTTCCTTTCCGTCTTCTAGTGCAGGGTTCTCTTCTAATTCCTGTTTTATGCGTTGTTCAAATGCCTGCGTAGGTAATTGAATAAGCTTCATCAACTGGATTTGCTGAGGAGAAAGCTTTTGAGATAATTTAAAATTTAATTGCTGTTTTAGCATAAAGTAAGTGTTCACTATTACTACAAAAATAAGCAAAAACAATCCTATTGCTACCTAGCCTTACATATGCTTTTGGTAAATTTTTGTTAATAGCTCCTTCTTCATGAGGATATATTATGGGACCCTAAACTTTTTGGGTAAATCTAAATTAAGATCTAAAATAGCGCGAGTCTTTGGGTGCTGGAGTTTTAATCCTATAGATGCTAAGTAAAGTCCGCGAAATCTTTTACTGGTTTCTTCCATCCCATATTCTTTATCACCTACAATTGGAAAGTCATTGTTAGATAAGTGAATTCTGATTTGATGAGTTCTTCCGGTATCTGGATGCGCTTCTAAGAGCGAGTATGCTAAATTCTCAATTTCCAAATTTTTCAACTTAATAAACTGAGTGGAAGAAGATTTTCCATCTAAAGCATCTGTGATTTTGAAGTTTTGAGAGGTGCTACCATGAACTAATGCAATATATTTTTTCCAAATTTTTCTATCCTCAAATGCCAAGTGCAATGCAGTTTGCATGGTTCTAGTTTTTGCAATAAGTAGAAGTCCGCTGGTGGGATTGTCTAATCTATGCACAGGAACAGGGTATGGTAGTGTATCAAATTTCGTAGAAACCTTTAAATTGAAAGGAAGCGCGTTTTCGATGGTTTTAAAATAGTTGCCACTGGTAGGATAGCCTGCAGGCTTATTAATTACGGCTAGATATTCATCTTCATATATGATCGCTAATTTTAGCTGAAATATCTTTTTAGCTTTTGTTTCAGATTGCAAAAGATCGATTTTTTGATGTTCTTTAATCCAGTCTGAAGTTTGAGCTATCTCCCCATCCAAAAGTATTTCCTTGCGTTTTATTGCTTTCTTAATACCATTTCTGGTAGTAATAGATCTAAAGATCGTTGAAGCATATTCCTGCAATCGAATATTCTCATCAATTGCAGGGACAATATGCGTTTCAAGTATTTTCAATAGTAGATTAAAATTCTGCGTTAAGTGGTGTTCTTGGGAAAGGAATTACGTCTCTAATGTTAGTCATTCCTGTTACAAAAAGAACTAAACGTTCAAAGCCAAGTCCAAATCCACTATGCACACAAGTTCCAAATCTTCTGGTATCTAGGTACCACCATAATTCCTCTTCATCTATGTCTAGCGCCTTCATCTTTTCTTGAAGAACGTCTAAACGTTCCTCTCTTTGAGAACCACCAACGATCTCACCAATACCAGGGAAAAGGATATCCATAGCTCTAACGGTTTTACCGTCCTCATTCAAACGCATATAAAATGCTTTGATATTTGCTGGATAATCAAAAAGAATTACAGGGCATTTAAAGTGCTTCTCTACAAGAAAGCGCTCATGCTCACTTTGGAGATCTGCTCCCCATTCATCTATTGGGTATTGGAATTTTTTCTTTTTATTAGGCTTAGAATTTCTAAGAATATCTATGGCTTCTGTATAGCTTACTCTCTTAAAGTTGTTCTCTGTAACGAACTCTAATTTTTTAAGCAAACTCATTTCACTGCGTTCTGCTTGTGGTTTTGCTTTATCTTCTTCTTCCTGGCGTTTGTCTAGGAATTCAAGATCATCTTTGCAATTCTCCAAGACATATTTCACAACATATTTAATGAAGTCTTCTGCTAGATCCATATTTCCATCAAGGTCACAAAAGGCAACTTCTGGCTCTATCATCCAAAATTCTGCCAGATGTCTTGATGTATTAGAATTTTCAGCTCTAAATGTAGGCCCAAAAGTATATACCTGTCCTAGACCAAGAGCGAAAGTTTCTGCTTCTAACTGGCCAGAAACGGTAAGATTGGTTTCTTTTCCGAAGAAATCTTTTTTATAGTTAATAGAGCCATCTTCATTTTTAGGTGGATCTTTAAGATCTAAAGCTGTGACTTTAAACATCTCTCCAGCTCCTTCTGCATCACTACCTGTTACGATAGGAGTGTTCACATAGAAAAAATTGTTCTGCTGGAAATAGCTATGTACAGCAAAAGAAAGTTTACTTCTAACTCTCATGATAGCTCCAAATGTATTGGTACGCACTCTTAAATGAGCTTGCTCTCTTAACTTTTCTAAACTATGGCGTTTAGGAGAAAGAATAGTAAGCTTAACTTCTTCTGGATTCGCATCACCAAGAATTTCTATAGACGTAACTTCTACTTCCATACTTTGACCGCTACCTAAGCTTTCTTTTAAAGTACCAACTACTTTTATGGCTGCTCCTATATTTATACGTTTAAGAACATCTTCTTTGGTATTCTCAAAATCTATCACACATTGCAAATTATTGATAGTAGATCCATCATTTACAGCAATAAAACGGTTACTTCTAAAAGATCGAACCCATCCTTTTACTTCAACTTCCTGTAGAAATTGATTGCTCTGTAATAATTCTGCAATTTTTGCTTTTATCATTTTATATAGATTTTAGTAAACCAAAGATAATTTTTCCTAGTATTCCTACCAAGACCCTGGATTTGATTTTTATTATGAATTAGTGTCGTCTAAAATATCGTCTTCTTCAGTTATAATTTGAATAGCCGGCTCCTTTAAGGTCTCTTTATTAGCAATACTTTTTTCTAGTGATAGTAATAAAGAAGGTAAAAGTAATAGGTTTGAGAGCATAGCAAATAGAAGTGTGGCAGAAACTAATCCTCCTAAAGCTACCGTTCCACCAAAGCTACTGATCATAAAAACTGAAAATCCGAAGAAAAGAACAATGGAGGTATAGAACATACTTACTCCTGTTTCTTTTAAAGCTGCATACACAGATCTTTTAATCTTCCAATTATTAGCTTTTAACTCCTGTCTGTATTTTGCTAAGAAGTGAATTGTATCATCTACAGAAATTCCGAAGGCAATGCTAAATACTAAAATTGTGGAAGGTTTAATAGGTACTCCTAAAAATCCCATCATCCCGGCAGTTACTATTAATGGAAGTAAATTGGGTATTACAGAGATCAAGATCATTCTAAAAGATCTGAACATCCAAGCCATTAATAAAGCTATTAAAATAATTGCTAATGTAAGTGAGATCACAAGATTTTTAACCAGATAGGTAGTACCTTTTTGAAAGATCAATGCCTTCCCAGTCATGCTCACCTTATATTGTTCTTCAGGAAATATCTTATTGATTTTTGGCCAGAGTTCTGCTTCAATTCTGTCCATTTCATCTGTACCAATATCTTTCATAAACGTAGTGATCCTTGCGTATCTTCCGGTAGTATCTACATAAGATGACATGAGATTACCTTCCGTAGAAAATCCTTTTAAATAAGGAGCGATAAAATTTCTTTCCTGGGAGGTAGGTAATTGGTAATATTTTGGATTACCATTATAATAAGCTTGTTTAGAATATTTGGCTAATCTTACTACAGACAATGGTTGCGATAATTGTGGAACCTCTTCTATAGCAGTTTCCAAAGTTTCCATTTTCTTTAAAGTAGAAAGTTTTAAAGCTCCTTTTGGTCTTTTAGTGTCTATTAATATTTCCAAAGGCATAATTCCATCAAATTCTTCTTCAAAGAATCTAATGTCAGTAAAGAAATCTGCTTTTTGAGGCATGTCTTCTAGTAAACTACCGGAGATCTTGATGGTGTATATACCTATTATGCTTATTACCAATAAACATACAGAAGAAATGTAGATGGCAATACGATGATGCCTTACCATTCTTTCTATCCAGTCTACAAACCCACCAATCCACTGCTTGTTTAAATGTTTAAGATGTTTGTCTTTAGGCAGAGGCATGTAACTATAGATAATAGGTATTATCACTAAGCTAAGAATAAAAAGGGCTACGATGTTTATAGATGCAACTATTCCAAATTCTTTTAGTAGCGTACTATCTGTTAAGATGAAAGTTGCAAATCCGGAGGCGGTTGTTAAGTTAGTTAGTAAGGTAGCATTCCCCACTTTTGAAATTACCCGTTGTAAGGACTTAGCCTGATTTCCATGATTTTTTACTTCCTGCTGATATTTGTTGATTAGGAAAATACAATTTGGTATTCCAATAACAATGATTAATGGAGGTATAAGCGCCGTAAGTACAGTAATTTCATAATGTAAAAGGCCTATGATCCCGAATGCCCACATTACGCCAATTAAAACCGTGATCATAGAAATAACAGTAGCTCTTATAGATCTAAAGAAAAAGAAGAAGATTAAAGAGGTTACCAAAAGTGCAGCTCCAATAAACAATCCAATCTCATCTATAATATTTTGAGAGTTTAGAGTGCGGATATAGGGCATTCCTGAGACATATACTTTCATGTCTGCATCCTCCTGAAACTTGTCTATTAAAGGTTTTAGATCTTCTATTACAAAGATCTTTCGCTGTTTAGAATTTACAATATCTTCATTTAGATAAAGGGCAGTTTGCACTGTTTTCTTATTACCACTGTAGACTAGATTTTTATAGAAGGGAAGTTTATTAAGTAATTCATCTTTATAACCGGCTACATCTGTACTGTCCCAATCTTTTTGCTCAATGAATGGAACCATTTCAAAGCGCTTGGGATTATCAAATTTCTCCAACTTTTGCAAAGTCCCTAAAGAGATCACATGGTCTATTTCAGAATAGGAACTTAAGGTTTCGGTTAGGTTATTCCATGCCTTAAATTTTTCTGGAGTGAAAAGCGTAGAATCTTTTACGGCAATCACAATCAAATTTCCCTCTTCCCCAAAGGTGTCTAGGAAATTGTTATATTCTAGATTGATCTCATCATCATCTGGTAAAAGATTGGCTTCCGTATAGGAAAAGCGCATGTTCTTCCATTGAGTAGCCAAAAAAGCGGTAAGACAAAGCGTAATTATAATAATTGTAACCCTGTTTCGAAGAATTACTCGAGCAATGGAATTCCAAAATCCAAAACTAAAAATTTTTGACATGGCTGTTTTTTAAGCGAGCGCAAAGTTACAAAAAGGCTAAGTATTAATTGATTGTAACCTAATTAATCTTCAGTATCAGATTTTTAAAATGAAGGTAGCTTTAAAAGAAAAGTTCTCTTTAAAGGTCGGCAAATGGTATGCTCCATATCTATAGGCAAAACTAAGACCAAAACCTGCAAAGATTTGGTTGATCTCTATTCCGCTTTCTGAATAGCCTTTGTTTAAGGTGTTGAATTGTATGTTCTTATGTGCAGATTGATCCTTAAAATCTCCTAAGGCATGGCTAGAAACAAAAACAAGTTCTGGTTGTATTTTATCTGTAATATTAATGGGTCTTAATTGATGTCTCAAGTGAAGACTGATCTGCCTGTCGCTATAAAATTCTGTAAAATACATAGTTTCAAAAGCCATTTTACCAGCGATAGAAACTCTACTAATTATTTCTTCTTTATTTGGATTATTAGGGTAGGCATTAAAGGCATGGGTAATTGGAAAATTTCCATTTATATAATTTCCTTCTAAAATGATCTCAGAAATACTCTGGTCTAAACGGAAGATCTTATAATCCATCTTAAAACCGAATTTAATATAATCAAAATCACCTTCTAAGAATTTTGAAAATCCTTTGTCAATTTGTGCAGTAAATTGTGGATATCCTGTGCGAACTTCTTGAACTTTCTCTGGGGTGCTTACGTAATTGCTGAAAGGTTTCCATGAAAAGCCTAATTTGGCTTCGGCAATTTGATAATCTTCAAAATAATCTCCTCCAGAAGAATAAGTATAATCAATGATAGGGTTAATACGCGCTGTAGATAATTCTACTTCAGACCTAAATCTAGGCGAAAATGGATGTTGTAAGTTAATTTGAAACTTCTTGTACCTATAGAATTCATTAATATTACCGTATCTGGGCTGAAGCAAATAGAATGCTTCTGTGCCACGTAGGTAACTAAAACTAGCTACTTCATTAAGGTCATCTGTATAATTAAAGCTTAATTCTGTGCCACTATTTTTATCTAATACCAATCCAGCTCCTGCATTAAATTTTACATTCCCATCTTTGGTTCCGTAGATGAAAAATCCGTTCAAACTGAATCTTTCAGAAAATTTGTTATTTGTTTTACCTCCTACGCCTAGTCTAAACCCTTGGAGATTATTATATTTTATGAATCTTTTTAAAGAGAAATCCCAAAGCCCTACCGGATAGTATCCATTAGAAATACCTTTCTTAACTTCTATCTTTCGCTCTATATTATTAAATTGAATAATGCTATCTACTTTCATTGCAGTAAGCTCATCTTTAAAAGTAAAGGGCAGTTTTCTATTGGCAGCCCAATAATTCACAGAATGCTCTCCGGCATTTTCCAAAACTAGAATGGAGGCATCAGAATTTTTAACATTTACAGGAACATTAAATTCTAAATCGTAATTAATTGTTTTGGACTCTAAGTAAAGGCCTTCTTGTGGTGTGCCAGAGCCCAATACAGAGTTAAGAATAGATTTTTTTTGTTGCACAGATCCTAAAGAAATGCTTCCTCCAAAAACAGAAATATCTTTTTCTCCACTTCCGGGTTGTATAGTTACAAGTTGGCTGCTAGGAAACCATAGATCTTTATTTTCATAATAGTTGTACTCATGAACGATCTTTAATTTTACAGAACCTGCAAGTTGTGCTGTTGCTTTTTGAATAGCGTAACTTGTAGTATCTATATATAATACACCTTCCAAACCTGCAACTACCCGTTCTCTTTTTGGCTTGAAATATATAAGATAAGCAGGCCTCTCTTGATTTGTGAGGGTGTCTAATATCTTATAATTATAGTTTTCGAAAGCTTCGTGATTATCTAAAGGAGCAGCATAATCTGTTTTATAGATGGTATAATTTTCTCCATAGAGAGAAAGGGGCTCCACTTTAAGAGCAAGAACATCATATACCGGATCACGAAAGCCAGCGGTTTTAATACCTTCTACAATTTCTCGTGGATCTAAAGACTTACTAAATACATGAGAAGAAACTTTTTCTGATAGATATGCACGGCCAACGTTCACCACTTCATTTATTGCAATATTGCTGCTATCTGTTTCTACCTTTACCGATTGATCTAAATTGTCTATTAAAAATTTATTGTAACTCTTGTACTTATAGGAATCTAGAACTTTTGTGGGGTCATTAAGTTTTTTATTCTGAATTGCCTTTTGAATGATCTTATTGGCAGGGTTTTCCTTAGAAGAGATCAGTACCGTTTCTAGTATTTGAGCTTTTGGAGCTAGTTCAATTTGAAATTCCTTTTTATCTTTTGAAAGATCTATAGATCTGGTTTGATAACCAATATAGGATACTTTTAGAATAGAGTCTGTAACACCTAAGGTTAGTGTAAAACTTCCATTTATATTGGTGAGTGTGCCGTTACTTTCTGATGAGCTTACATTAGCAAAAGCTAAAGGGTCTTTGGTCTTAGCATCAGTTACGATTCCGGATATGAGTTGCTGTGCAAAAAGTGATGGAGATGAAATAATAAACAAGACTAGAATTATAAATATTCGCATAGGTTTACTATTTCACATTAATTTGATTTGGAATAGGTGTTAAACTAAAAATGTCAGTTTCAAATAAAATTAGATCCGGTAGAACACCGAATTAATTCATTTGAAACTGACACAAATATATCTTTTTTAAGAAATGTGCAGTATTAAATGGTCATTATTTCTTTTTCTTTATTTTCAAAGATAGATTCTGTCTTTTTTATATGCTTATCTGTTAATTCCTGAATGTTGTCTTCAGCAATTTTTTTAGCATCATCAGAAACATCTAATTTTTTAATGTCATTATTAGCAACCTTACGATCATTTCTAATTCCAATTTTCGCATCTTCAGTCTCTGCTTTTGCTTGTTTTACAAGTTCGCGTCTGCGTTCTTCCGTTAATGGGGGAACACTAATAATAACACTTTCTCCATTGTTCATAGGGTTAAAGCCAAGGTTTGCTACCATGATGGCTTTTTCTATGTCTGGAATAGCTTTTCTTTCAAAAGGCTGAACTGTAATTGTTCTGGCATCTGGAGTGTTCACATTAGCCACTTGTTGTAGCGGGGTCATACTTCCATAATATTCTACCATTACACTTCCAAGCATCGCAGGACTTGCTTTTCCTGCTCTAATATTTAAGAGTTGTTTTTCCAAGTGTTTAATAGCATTATGCATATTTTCTTGGGTACTGTCAAATATAAAATCTAATTCTTCGTTCATTTTTTTAAACTTAAAGTTGAAAAAAGGCTATAGTTAGTTTCTTATAAATTTACTTTGGTTCCTATTCTTTCTCCAGTAACAACCTTTAAAAGGTTTCCTGGTGTATTCATATCAAATACAATTATAGGTAATTCATTTTCTTGGCTTAAGGTAAAAGCAGTAGTATCCATTACTTTTAATCCTTTTTTAAGAACATCGTCAAAAGTAATAAAATCAAATTTTGTTGCAGCCTTATCTTTTTCAGGGTCTGCCGTGTATATTCCATCAACACGGGTTCCTTTTAAAATAACATCAGCATGTATTTCAATAGCTCTAAGAACCGCTGCAGAATCTGTAGTGAAATATGGATTCCCTGTTCCTCCTCCAAAAATTACAACTCTACCTTTTTCAAGATGGCGCATTGCTTTTCTTCTGATGAAAGGCTCTGCAACCTCATTGATCTTTACAGCAGATTGTAATCTGGTTTGTATTTCTGCATCTTCCAAAGCACTTTGTAATGCCAACCCGTTAATTACAGTGGCTAGCATTCCCATATGGTCTGCCTGTACTCTATCCATCCCTTTACTAGCTCCGGCAACACCTCTAAAGATATTTCCTCCACCAATAACTATGGCTACTTCTATACCTCTATCTACTACGGCTTTAATCTCTTGAGCATATTCTGCCAGACGTTCCGGATCTATCCCGTACTGTCTGTTTCCCATTAAAGCTTCGCCTGATAATTTTAGAAGAATTCTATTGTATTGCATAACTGTTTTGTAGATAAGTTGTGCAAATATAGACAATATCTTAATTTGAGAATAATTAGCACTTAAGGATTATTTTAAGTTGCTCATATTTAGTAATATTTTAAGAGAGTAGCTATTCCTGCTTCAACTAATTATCAATATTTAATTAGTTGACATGACATCTTTTTAATGGCGAGATTTTTGATATTATTGCAGAAGTCTATTTAAAATTGAAAATAAAATGATTGGATATTATATAATTGCAGGGCTCTTATTTTTAGTGAGCATGTATGTAAGCAATAAGCTTAAAAGCAAATTTAAAAAATATTCTAAGGTTCATCTTCAAAATGGAATGAGCGGTAAGGAGATTGCGGAAAAGATGTTGAGAGATAATAATATTAATGATGTGAAAGTAATTTCTACTCCTGGAATGCTATCAGACCATTATAATCCTCAGAAGAAAACAGTAAATCTGAGTGAGGGTGTTTATTCTCAAAGAAATGCCGCCGCTGCTGCAGTTGCTGCTCATGAATGTGGGCATGCGGTGCAACATGCGCAGGCTTATAGCTGGTTACAGATGAGAAGTAAATTGGTACCTATGGTGAGTGTGGCTACAAAAATGTCTCAATGGGTAATCATGGGGGGGCTGGTATTGATGGCGACCACTGCTTTGGGGAGTACTGTACTTTTAGTAGGAATCGTACTTTTTGGTCTAGGAACCTTATTTAGTTTTATAACGTTACCTGTAGAATATGACGCAAGTAAAAGAGCTTTAGTTTGGTTGGAAACAGAAAACATGTTAACTTCACAAGAGCACGAAGCTGCAGAAGATTCTTTAAAATGGGCAGCAAGAACTTATGTAGTAGCGGCAATAGGATCTTTAGCAACCTTATTATATTTTGTAAATATTTACTTGGGAAGAAGATAGAATATTATTCGAACTTCATAAAAAAAGGCTGGTTGAAAGACCGGCCTTTTTTATGAAGTTCTTAAACTTTAATTTGTCTTTGTATTTGCTGATTTAATGAGATAAAAGTCTCAGTTCTGGAAACCCCATCTATAGCTTGGATATTCTTATTAAGAACATTCATTAAGTGTTCATTATCTTTACATAAGATCTTTAAAAAAATAGACCAGTTACCAGTGGTATAGTGGCATTCTATTACCTCCGGAATTTCGCTAAGCCTTTTTACCGCTTGGGGGTTACTAACGGCTTTGTCTAGATAAACACCCACAAAAGCTAATGTGGTATAGCCTAGAATTCTTGGGTTGATCATTAATTTGGAGCCTTCAATAAGCCCTGCATTTTCTAATTTTCGCAAACGTTGATGAATAGCAGCGCCGCTAATTCCTATTTTTCTTGCAATTTCAAGAATTGGTTTTCTGGCATCCTCCATTAAATAATTAAGGATGGTCTTATCTATACCGTCAATACTTACTTTTTCGTCTACTATTTTCATTGTGGAGCAATTATAAGATTTTGGAATTAAAAGGGAGTTGTTTTTATTTAATTACCTACTTCGCCAAGAGGATTGTATCCTAGATACTCAGTTTCAGTTTCTCTAAATTTAACACCATAAGCTTCTAATTCTTCTAAAATTGGTTTGTAAACCTCTTTCTTAATAGGAATTTGAACTCCTGGGGTAGTGATTTTTTTATTCAGAATTGCTAAGGCGGCTATCGCTACAGGCAAACCTACAGTTTTTGCCATAGCTGTTCTGGTTTGATCTTCACCAATAAGAACCATGGTAGCATCTATCTGTTTTCGCTGTCCATTAAGTTCATATCCAAATTTATGATACATTACTATCATATCTTTATCCTCTTTATCTAAGCTCCATTTGTCTGTTAATATTTTCTGAAGCGCTTGTGCGGGAGTAGCATCTTTAATACCGATCTTCTTTTTATCATTAAAAAGATCTAGCTCTAAAAGTTTATCCCACATAATATCATCCTGATCTATTTTAAGATTATGACGCATTTTAAGTTCTACCGTGTTGGTAGGGGAGTAGGGTAGGAATGAATTTACAAAGTCGCGGTATGATAGGTTTTCCGAGTCTTTTAACGTATAGGTATCATCTGTCATACCCAATTGTACGAACATATTCCAGGCTCTACTAAAACCAACTCTTCTTATGGTGCCTCTATATAGGGTTAGAATATCATGAAGTCCGTAGATATCCTGATAGTCTAAGGAATTTCTGTTGGCATAAACCTCAAATCTTCCATAATTATCCACTTCCAAAAATTCTGTTCGTCTAAATAATCTATGATAAGGAATGTACTTGAACTTTCCTTCTTGAATAAATTCCGCAGCTCCACCTTGCCCTGCCAGCACAACATTTCGCGGATTCCAAGTAAATTTATAGTTCCAAAGATTGGTGTCACTCTCCGGGGCTACTAATCCACCGGTAAAAGATTCAAAAAGTAAGATCTTGCCACCTTTATCTCTAATTCTATCTATAACCTGCATGGCACTCATATGATCAATTCCCGGATCTACTCCGATCTCATTCATAAAAACTAGTCCGTTTTCTTTCACTTCCTCGTCTAGAGCTTTCATTTCATTACTTATATAAGAAGCCGTAACAAGTGATTTTTTAAATTTGATGCAGTCTTTCGCTGCCTCTATATGAAATCTTGCAGGTAGCATAGAAATAACAATATCTGCTTCCTTAATTGCTGCTTCTCTACTTTCTCTATTAAATACATCTAAAAAGATAGCTTTACATCTGGGATGATCATTACAGAGTTTATTAGCTTGGGCAAGATCCAAATCGCCTATAGTTAAAAATAAATTTTCTTCTTCAGATTTATCTAGGAGGTAAGCTATAAGTACGGAAGTAGATTTTCCAGCACCAATCACTAATAGTTTTCGCATTTTAGAATTTTCTTGGTTAATTTTGTGGCTATGTTTCACGAATGTATATAATTGTGTAGACTTAAAAAACAATCTATGGAAAGAAGATTTTATATAGCAGGATTTTTGATTGGAGTAGTGGGAGTAATTTTAGGTGCATTTGCTACGCATGGATTAAAGCCTCTTATTTCTCCAGATGCTATGGCTACTTTTGAGACTGGAACAAAATATCAGATCTATCACGCTTTGTTATTAATAATATTAGGTGGTATTTCTGGTTTGAAACCAAAAGTGGGTAAATGGGTATTCTTTCTAATAATAATAGGAGTACTATTCTTCTCCGGATCTATCTATCTGCTTGCCACTAACAGCTTAACTTCCTTTAATTTTAAGGCAATAGCATTGCTAACACCGCTGGGAGGTAGTTTATTAATATTGTCTTGGCTTATACTATTATGGTCTTTTATAACGTTAAAAAAGAAATAAATTAGAGGCTTTTGCTCTAGTATGAACTTAAGATTATATACTTTTGTATGCCTAAACAAACACACAACTTAAATTTTTATGTTGGCAAATAAACAAATTACGAAATCGATTTCGTTGGATAATTATGGGATTAAAGGTGCAACCGTGCACTATCAACTCTCCCCGGAAGAACTTCATGATATTACTATAGAGAAGAAACAAGGGGTAGAAGCTAGTTCTGGAGCTTTAGCTGTTAACACAGGTGAGTTTACAGGACGTTCTCCTAAAGACCGTTATTTGGTAAAGGATGATGAAACTAAAGACAGAGTTTGGTGGGGAGACATAAATATTCCTTTTGACCCAGAAAAATTTGACTCTTTATATAAGAAAGTTGTAGACTATCTTTCTGAAAAAGAATTGTTCGTACGTGATTCTTATGCATGTGCAGATGATAAATATAAACTGAACATTAGAGTGATCAATGAGTATCCTTGGTCTAATCTATTTGCATATAACATGTTCTTAAGACCAGACGATAATGAATTGCAAGGTTTTAATGAAGATTGGATTATTGTTAATGCTCCAGGATTTAAAGCAGATCCAGAGGTAGACGGAACGCGTCAAGCAAATTTTTCGATTTTAAATTTCACCAAAAAGATAGCACTTATTGGTGGAAGCGGATATACAGGAGAAATTAAAAAAGGTATATTCTCTGCTTTAAACTTTGTACTTCCTGTACATCATAACACATTACCTATGCACTGTTCTGCAAATATAGGTAAGGATGATGATACTGCTATTTTCTTTGGACTATCCGGAACCGGAAAAACCACACTTTCTGCAGATCCAAAACGTAGATTGATAGGAGATGATGAGCATGGATGGACTAAAGAGAATACTATCTTCAATTTTGAAGGTGGTTGTTATGCCAAAGTAATTCATCTTTCAGAAGAGAACGAGCCAGATATCTTTCATGCTATTAAGCCGGGTGCAATCTTGGAAAATGTGGTTTTAGATAAAAATGGCGATGTGGATTTTGATGATACTTCTATAACTCCTAATACGAGAGTTAGTTATCCAATAAATCATATAAAGAATATAGCACAACCATCAGTAGGTAAAAATCCGAAGAATATCTTCTTTCTTACTGCAGATGCTTTTGGAGTATTGCCTCCAATCAGTAAATTGAACCCTGCACAAGCGGCTTATCATTTTATTAGTGGTTATACAGCAAAAGTTGCAGGAACTGAGGCTGGGGTTAATGAGCCTCAACCAAATTTCTCAGCTTGTTTTGGTGCACCTTTCATGCCTTTACATCCAACCGCGTATGGGGAGATGTTGAGTAAGAAAATGAAAGATGCCAATGTAAATGTATGGCTAGTAAACACTGGTTGGTCTGGTGGAGCATACGGTACAGGAAGTAGAATGAAGTTGAAATATACAAGAGCGATGATTGATGCTGCTCTTGAGGGGAAGTTGGAAAAGGTTGATTATACAACCCATCCAATATTTGGTTTAGAGATGCCGGTAGAATGTGATAATGTTCCATCTGAAATCTTGAACCCAAGACAGACCTGGGCAGATAAAGATGCGTATGATGCAAAAGCATTAGAGCTTGCAAATTCTTTTAAGAAGAACTTTACAAAATTTGAAGAGAACGCAAACCAGGAAATTCTTTCTGGAGGACCGATGGTGTAATTAACATTAAAGCTTATAAATATGAAAAGCCTATAATTTATTAAAATTATAGGCTTTTCTAATTAAAAACAGAAGGTAATCTTTATTTCTTATTCGCTTCTTTAATATATTTCATAAGTGCCATGGTCATAGACGGAGTTTCTGGCGTTGGAGCCTGAATGTTAACAACCAAACCATGCTCTTTTGCGGCTTTTACAGTAGTATTTCCAAAAACCGCGATCTTAGTATCTTTTTGCTCAAAGTCTGGGAAGTTCTCAAAAAGAGAAACTATACCACTAGGGCTAAAGAAGACCAAAATATCGTAATAAACATCTCTTAAATGAGTAAGGTCACTAACTACAGTTTTATAGAAAACTGCTTGTTTCCATTCCACACCAAGCTTATTTAAAGTTTTAGGGATATCTGGTTTTAGCATATCTGATGCCGGAAGTATGAACTTCTCATTCTTATACTTCTTGATATAGGGAGCTAATTCAGAAAAGGTACGTTTACCTACGTAGATCTTACGTTTACGGTAAACAACATACTTCTGAAGATAATAAGCAACAGCTTCACTTAAACAAAAATATTTAAGAGTATCTGGCACTTTATATCTCATCTCCTCTGCAATTCTAAAAAAGTGATCTACCGCGTTACGGCTAGTTAATATCACTGCAGAATATTTAGTTAAATCTATTTTTTGCTGACGCACATCTTTAGACGGAACTCCTTCTACGTGTATAAACGGTATGAAATCAATTTTTACTCGTTGCTTTTCTTCCAGCTCAAAATAGGGTGAATTTTCTATCTTAGGCTCTGGCTGAGAAATTAAAATTGTTTTCACTTTCATATGTTACTGATTTTTAGAAACCTTAGGTCAATGTAATAAGCTTATACAAAATAATGTAAGGGGTTATTTCGAGAGTGCAAAGGTACAAAATAAAATAGAACCAATTACGTGTTGCAATGTTCATATTTTTTTGAATAACTCTGGAATAACTGAACATTATAATTATAAGGTAAAGACCCCCAATGGTATAGAATATCCAAGGTTGGGGATTCTGCGCGTAAACAAGAATAATGGAAGCTGGAAATAGAATTAAAGAAATGAAATTTCTATAAGTATGCTTTTGATAGAGGTAGGTATCTATAATTTCATCTATATCAAAAACGTTAGCAATAATTTTTTCTACGGTAATTTTTAGGAGTACAAAAAAGCTGTAAGCGGTGGTTATTCTCAATAAGAGTATTCCTGCATTATTTTCAATTCCAAAAAATTGTCTGTAGAGGACATATAGAAATATTGAAATGCTCAAAATGTGAGTAATAAGCATGATCACATTAAATCCAAAAAGAGCTTTATGTTCTTTAGATTTTATTACCAGGAATTTTCCGGAGGTAACTAAAGATATGAAATCTTCAAACCTGTGTGAGAACAGTTTCCTGGCGAGTACTAATAAAATTAGCACCAACAAAATAATAAGCGTGAGTAAATCGTTTGAGGTACTATATCTTTCTATGGCTTCCAAACAAAAAGTTTTTACAAAGGTATGACTAATAGGGTTAAAACTTCAATGTAAATTGAAGTAGCTGTGCACAAAAATAGTTACATTTGGGCAAAATTTTTGAGCATGTCTAATGGGATAATCATTATACCCACTTACAATGAAATTGAGAATATAGAACGGCTGATTAGGAATATATTTTCTCTACAGCGTAAATTTCATATTCTAGTGGTAGATGATAATTCTCCAGATAAGACCGGTGAAAAGGTAAAAGCACTTCAGGCAGAATATTTTGGAGCCTTATATCTAGAAGAAAGAAAAGGTAAGATGGGATTGGGTACGGCCTATATACATGGTTTTAAGTGGGCCTTGCAAAGAGATTATGAATACATCTTTGAGATGGATGCAGATTTCTCGCATAACCCAAATGATCTTATAAGGTTATATAATACATGTGCAAAAAATGGAGCAGATCTGGCCATAGGATCTAGATATGTAACTGGGGTGAATGTGATAAACTGGCCAATGGCTAGGGTATTATTGTCTTGGGTAGCTTCTAAATATGTGCGATGGGTTACAGGGATGGAGATACATGATACCACTGCTGGATTTGTTTGTTATAAAAGAAAGGTGCTGGAAAGCATTAATCTTAATAAAATACAATTTGTTGGATATGCATTTCAAATAGAAATGAAATTCAAAGCCTATCTATTAAAATTTGACATAAGGGAAGTTCCTGTTATCTTTACCGATAGAACCAACGGAACTTCTAAAATGAGCAGCGGAATTATATCTGAGGCTGTGTTTGGGGTAATTAATATGAAATTTAAAAGTCTTTTCAATAGGGCAGAAAAATAATGAAGAAGGTTTTAATTAAGAATGCACGTATCGTTAACGAAGGGGAAATTAAGGAAGGCGATGTATATATTGTAGATGGGATAATTACAGAAATAGCCGACAGTATTAGTGCTAAATCTCCAGATGTAAATATTGTAGATGCAGAAGGGAATCATCTTTTTCCAGGGATTATAGATGATCAGGTTCATTTTAGAGAGCCTGGCCTAACTCATAAAGAAACTATTGAGTCTGGCTCTAGAGCAGCAGTAGCCGGGGGAATTACTTCTTTTATAGAGATGCCTAATACAAACCCGCAAACTACAACTATAGAGGAGTTAGATGCTAAATTTGAGCTTGCAAGTAAAAGCTCATATGCCAATTATTCTTTTATGTTTGGTGGAACCAATGATAATTTAGAAGAGATATTAAAGGTAGATCCTAAAACTACAGCAGCTTTAAAGTTGTTCTTAGGTTCCTCTACAGGTAATATGTTGGTAGATAACCCTACAGTCTTAGAGGAGATCTTTACTAAATCGCCTTTAATGATCGCAGTGCACTGTGAAGATGAAGAGACCATCAAACAGAACTTAGCAGAATGTGTAGAACGTTACGGAGATGATATTCCTATGGAATTGCATCCAAAAATAAGAAGCGAAGAAGCTTGCTATTTATCTTCCTCTAGGGCGGTTGCTTTGGCAAAGAAAACTGGTGCTAGATTGCATGTTTTTCATCTATCTACAGCTAAAGAGCTTTCGTTATTTGATAATAAGAAGCCACTAAAAGATAAGAAGATTACTGCAGAGGTTTGTATTCATCATTTATGGTTTAATGATTCAGATTATCAGAAAAAAGGAACATTTATAAAATGGAATCCTGCGGTTAAGACCAGAGAAGATCAGGAGGCACTTTTGCAAGCGGTTATAGATAATCATATAGATGTGATTGCTACAGATCATGCTCCTCATACTAAAGAAGAAAAGAAAAATGTTTATACCAAGGCGCCAAGTGGTGGTCCTCTTGTGCAACATGCTCTTCCTGCAATGCTACAGATGTATCACCAAGAAAAGATAAGTCTTGAGAAGATTGTAGAGAAAATGTGTCATAATCCAGCTATTTTATTTCAAATTGAAAAACGTGGGTTTATAAGAGAAGGTTACAAAGCAGATTTGGTATTAGTAGATCTAAATGCTCCATGGGCGGTGCAGCCTAACAACATACTTTATAAATGTGGTTGGTCTCCTTTTGAAGGGGTAACATTTAAATCTCGAATTACACATACTTTTGTAAATGGAAAATTGGTATACAAGAATTTTCAAGTATTGCCATTTGCTAATGTTGCAGAAAAGTTAACTTTTGATAGATAATCTGATGAAATATCTGGTTTTGTTAGTTGCCTTACTTTTGGTTTCCTGCCAGAGTGTGGATAAAACGAAGAAACCAGATAATTTGATCCCAGAAGGCAAAATGGTAGAAGTTCTAACAGACCTGGTACTTCTTAACTCGGCTAAGAATTATAACCGTCGTATACTCGAGGAGACTGGAATTCATATTAATCCTTATATCTATGAGAAGCATGGCATAGATAGTCTTCAATTAGCTCAAAGCACCCAATATTACGCAGAGAATACTTCTAAATTAGATAAGATCTATAAATCTATAAAAGATTCTTTAGAGGTTAGAAAAAGTGTACTGGAAAAAATAGAAGAAGAAGAGGTGAGAGTACAAGATTCTATTAGAGAAGCTTCTGTAAAAGATTTACAAGATTCCTTAAAAAAGCAAGATAAGAAAGCAGATTCTTTATTGAAAATTAAAAACCAGGATCCCCAAGTTTCCAGCCCAGTTAGATCTTCCTCTCAAAATTAAGTTGATCTATTTTCCTTATCCAAGATATAGAAATTCCCCGTTTCTTCTATAACTCGCTGTATATTGGTGTAATCAAAATCTAGATCTTTTTTACTTTTAGCATTCGAGTAAAGTGAAGTTTCAAACAAAGCTTTATGATCTCTGCTAGATAGTTGCTTTTTTGTATTGAACAGCATGCTTCCCAAGCTTTGAAATATCCATCCTAACCTTACCATCCAGGGCTTAAGAGTTTTTGTGGGGGCAGGTTTTTGAAGTGTGGAAGCTACTTTTTCAAGAACTTCTTTAAAACTCTTATTTTCAGAAACTGCAATAAATTGTTCATTGATCAAATTAGATCGCATTGCCTTAATACTAAGAAGAACCACATCTTGTATTCCTACAAAACCGGTGATCTTTGGAAAATGAAATTTTAGACCATTATCTACTTTTTTAAACAATAAGCCACTAGCTGCATTCCAAAAGCCGGGACCAATAATTATCCCTGGATTTATAATAATTACCGGGAGACCTTCTTGTGAAGCACGCCATACTTCAATTTCTGCTCCGTGTTTGGAAATAGCATACTCTGAATGATATTTTTCTGGATGCCATGCAAAATTTTCTGAGATCATTCTTTCTCCAAGTTCTAAATCTAAAGTAGCTATAGAACTGATGTAACAAAATTTTTCAATTTTTTGAGCGATTGCCAGATTTACCATATTAGCAGTTCCGGTAATGTTCGTTTTTCTAAGTTCCTTAGAATTTGAAGAATCAAAAGAGATCATAGCGGCGCAATGATAAACTTCAGATATCTGCGCAAAAGCAGTTGTTAGCTGTGGGATGTCATCCAGATCTGCTTGTATCCATTCAATTCTTGTATAAAGATCTGTTGCCTTTTCAGAAGGATGGTAGTATAAAAAAACTTTCTTTACAATTTCTAGATTGCTTTTTTCTCTGTGTGTAGCTCTTACTTTGTTGCCAGATTCTAGCAATTTCAAAAGTAAGTGTGCTCCAACCAAACCTGTTCCTCCGGTGACTAAAATCATAAGGTAAATATAGCTAATTCAGTTTAGGAAAAAACCTAGTTTGTGGTATCTTTACGGCTGTTTCAGTACAAAAATATATGATGATCAAAAATTTTGTTGAAGAACTTACTTGGAGGGGAATGCTTCACGATACCATGCCCGGAGCAGAAGAACATTTAAATCAAACTATGAGATCTGCCTATATAGGTTTTGATCCTACAGCAGATTCTTTGCATATAGGTAATCTGGTGCCCATCATGCTTTTGGCACATTTCCAAAGATGCGGTCATAAACCTTTTGCATTGGTAGGAGGAGCTACTGGAATGATTGGGGATCCTTCAGGAAAATCTAATGAGCGTAATCTCTTAGATGAAAAAACCCTAAGACATAATCAGGAATGTGTTAGAAAACAATTATCGCAATTTTTGGATTTTTCTTCAGGAGTTAAAAACGAAGCAACTTTAGTGAATAATTATGATTGGATGAAGAAAATTTCATTCCTTGACTTTATTAGGGATGTAGGAAAGCATATTACTGTAAACTACATGATGGCGAAAGATTCTGTGAAAAACAGACTTACCGGAGAAGCTACAGAAGGAATGTCCTTTACAGAATTCACCTATCAATTAGTGCAAGGGTATGACTTCTTGCATTTATATAAAAATGAAAATTGCACCCTTCAAATGGGAGGGAGTGACCAGTGGGGCAATATTACTACCGGTACAGAACTTATTAGAAGAGTGGCTGGAGGTAAAGGATTTGCGCTTACATGCCCACTAATTACAAAAAGTGATGGTAGTAAGTTTGGAAAAAGTGAAGGAGGTAATATCTGGCTGGATGCCAATAGAACATCGCCTTATAAATTCTACCAATACTGGTTGAATACCAGCGATGAAGATGCGGAAAAATACATCAAGATCTTCACATTTTTAGATAAGGAAATCATAGAAAATTTAGTAAAAGAACATAAAGAAACCCCACATTTAAGATTGCTTCAAAAGAGGTTGGCAGAAGAAGTTACAGTTACTGTACATAGTCAGGAAGAGTTAGATAATGCAATTAAAGCTTCTGAAGTTCTTTTTGGTAAAAGTACTGCAGACGATCTTAAGAAGTTAAATGAAGCTACGTTCTTAGATGTTTTTGAAGGTGTGCCACAAGCAGAGATCTCTCGTGCAGATATAGATGCAGGTTTGGATATGATAGCTGCTCTTGCCGCTAAAACAGATTTTCTAAAATCTAATGGAGAAGCTCGTAGAGCGTTAAAGGAGAATTCTATCTCTGTGAATAAAGAAAAAGTTGGAGAAGATTATATGATCTCTTCAGAAGATCTTATTAATGATAAATACGTAATTATTAATAAAGGAAAGAAGAATACTTATATTCTAAGAGTGATATAAATTACAAAACCCCTTTATTCTAAAGATATAAAGGGGTTTGCAACTAACTAACCAATCTAATATGAAAAAACTTCAATTAGCTGTAAACAAAAACCTAACCAAAAATTATGTTTACACTTATTAGTTCGAAGTTTTTTTCTTTCATTACAGCCTTAACAGAATAATAACAGTTTTAGGGTCAGGCAGTTTGATGCTTAAATCTTAAAGTTATAAGACCATAAGATTACAACCTCTAATATCGCTATTATCAAACCTGCCCAGAATCTCTACAGAATCTTTCTTATGGATCTTACCAAGATCTTGAGTAGCGATAAAAGAGCAAGAGTTAATATTTGCCAAATCTATCACATTGATACCTCCAGTTTTGCCTTGAGATAAATAGCTCAGGGCATCTTCAGGATCTCTTATAAGGATCTTCATCCAGGGAGGACAATTAAAGATGCCGTTTCCATTAGAATAGGCTTGAGATAATAATTCTGTCATTCCATATTCGCTATGAATAGACTTAACTCCGAAACCAGCAGCAAGTATTTTATGTAATTCTTCTCTAATCATCTCTTTTCTTCTACCTTTCATACCTCCGGTTTCCATAACTACCACATTTTTTAGATTGAACTTATAATTCTCTATAAGATCTAATAGCGCAAAAGAAACACCTATCAATATTATTTTTTGGCCAGATCTATCTAATTGGATCAGATTATCTTTTAATTCTTCCAAATTGTTTAAATAGAATCCGCTTTTAGGGTGTTTGCTCGCTTTTATTAGATGGTCTGCCATATAAATAAGGGAAGAACCATCTCTTTCTAAATAAGAGGGTAACAGCGCTAAAACAGCATAATCTTCTATATTTCCATAAAATTCTTGAAATGCTTTATTAAAACTTTCTTCGTAAATATTAAGATCTGTAACATGGTGTTTGCTCGTATTGCTTCCGGTAGTACCACTACTGGTAAAAGTCTTCTGAATTTTATCTGCTGAAGAAAGTATGGTTTCAGATTTGAAGAAATTTATGGGTAAAAAAGGAATTTGATCGATCTCTCTAACAAGCTTAGGATCTGTATTCAGAAGATTACAGAATTTTTGATATACAGGATTATTATCAAACTGAAATTTGAAGATCTCTAAAGTAGTAGCTTTAAATTGCTCTTCGGAAGAGATAGAGAAAATCTTATTCTTATTCATATCTATATGTTCAAAAACGGACAAAGTTAAAAATAAAAAAGCTTCCTAAATGGAAGCTTAATAAGTTGTATGGCTAATATCTTACCGGACTACTAATTTTCTAGTCGCTTGCTCATCACCTTCTTTAATCTTCACAATATAAATACCCGGAGTTAATTCTGAAACATCAAGTTCTCTTCCCGTTAAACGGGCAATGAGTACTTTTTTCCCCAATACATTGTAGACTTCTATCTCTTTTGTACTATTAGCGTCTGAAGTGATATACACTTTACTTCCCGTAACAGGATTTGGATAAATAGAAAGGCCAGAAATAGGTTTTTCCTGGGCGTACGCAGGAATATTAGTGCTTTGTGCTGAGGTAAGGTTACTTAACAGCAAAAAACAAACCAATAAAAAGCTTAAAATGTAATGCTGTTTCATACTTTTTGGATGTGGTTAATACAAACTTACAATTTTTAACCCAAAAATGATACCAACTTATTGTGTTGATTGTGTTAAAAAAAATAGTTAAAAGTGCTAAAGTTTTAAAACAGAAAAAGCGAGCTAAAAAGCTCGCTTTAAAAATTGAAATATGATTATTAAGGTTATAGTCTCGCATCAATCCAGTTCCAGTCAGAGATGTCTACTTTAGTTCCTAAAGAGTAATCTGCATCTTTTACAGCATTAACTCCATCGATCTTTATATTAGATAATGCTCCAAAATCTTTCATATCTATATTAGTGTCATAACCTTCTAAATATAGGTTGTTAATTGTGGCTCCAGATTCTTTTTTGAATTGAAGAGCAATACCTCCTGTAGAAGAAATAGCAGTAAAGTTAATAAGTTTAGGATTGTTGTTTACTCCATCTCCTTCAACTGCAGTAGAAAAACCTTCAATGTTGTGTAAAACATATACATTGGTAACAGTTCCATTCCATCCTTCAGTCCAATCTACAGCGTCATCTTCATTATTTTCAAAATAAAGATTCTTTGCAGAGACAGTCCCTCCAAAAAATTCAACTCCATCATCAGATCCATTTATTACGGCAATGTTCTCTAAAACCGTTCCAGAACCTACAGAATAAAACGAAACTCCGTTATATTGAGATTCCGAATTAATTTGAGCTCCAGTTCCAATAATTACTAGATTTTTGATACTTCCAGAACTATCTGCATTGTCACTTCCGCCGTAAATAAAACCACCAACTTCTGCAGTAGCATCTATACCTTCTGTGGTTACAGCTTTCCCAACAATGGTTAAACCTCCCCAGTCTCCGGCTTTTGCATTTATAGAAGACATAACTACAGGATTACTTTCTGTACCCTGAATATCAATTTTTCCTCCTTTAAGCACAGCTATATAAACATCTGTTCCTCCGTCTCTAGCCGTGATCTTTGTTCCTGCTGGAATGGTAAGTTTTCCGCCATCCTGCACTATGTAGGAAGAGGTAAGTTGGTATTCTACAGAAGCATCTAAAGTTAGATCTCCGGTAAGGGTACCTTGCAAAATAGTGGCATCTACACTAGATCTGTTATTGATCCAATTAAAAGAGCTTTCATCTACTGTTGCAGTTGCGGTGTAAGATAATTCTGGATTTGCAGTCTCCCCATTAAGTTTTATGTTGCTCAGAGGTCCAAAATCTTTCATATCTACAGAAGTATCATATCCTGTAAGAGAAAGACCGGTAATAGTTGCTCCAGATTCTTTTTTAAATTGTAAAGCTGTTCCTCCAGTGGTAGAAACAGAAGTTAAGTTTACAATTTTAGGATTGTTATTAAATCCATCTGCTTCAACAACTGTTGAGAAACCTTCAATAGTGTGAAGAGAATAGGCGTTAGTAACGGTTCCATTCCAACCTTCTGTCCAGTCTATAGCATCATCTTCATTGTTTTCAAGATAAAGATTTGTAACAGAAACAGTTCCTCCAAAAAATTCAACTCCATCATCTGCTCCGTTAATTAAAGCAACGTTGTTGATAGAAGTTCCAGAACCAACAGCATATAATGTTAGACCATTATATTGAGATTCTGCATTTATTTGTGCACCAGCTCCCTCTATTACTAGGTAATCTATAGATCCAGAATTGTCTGTATTGTCTGTTCCTCCATAGATAAAACCTCCTACTTCAGCCTTAGCATCTACACCTTCTGTAGTAACTGCATTTCCTAAAAGTAGCAATCCACCCCAATCTCCTGCTTGCGCATTTACGGAAGTCATGATTACCGGATTATTACGAGTTCCATTTACGGCAATTTCTGCCCCTTTTTGAATAGCTATATAAACTTCTGTACCAGCGTTCGCAGTGATCTTAGTTCCTGCAGGAATAGTAAGTGTTACTCCAGATAGTACATTTAATTGTCCTGTTAATTTGTAAGAAACAGAAGGGTCTAAAGTTAGATCAGACTCAATGTTCCCTTTTAATTCATTGTTTACCGGTCCTGGATTTACACCTCCATCTGGGTCGATGATATTGCTATCATCTGTGCTACAACTCGAGAATGTAAGCCCGCAAGCCAAAGCGAAAAGTACTGAAAAAGTTCTTAATGTTTTTTTCATGGTTTTTAATTTAGTTAGTAAAATATTTAGTGGTTAATAATAGACATGTGGTTAAATGTGCTAGAAGTTATATTTAACTCCTAATTTTAATACGGATCCTGTTGTGTAAGATCTCACAGTTTGAGTGGTCTCTACTCCTGTAGTACTAGGTCTTACTTTTTGGGTCCTTTCAATGTTAGGATTCAACAAGTTCTTTCC
This sequence comes from Gillisia sp. Hel1_33_143, assembly GCF_900104765.1. GTDB lineage: Bacteria > Bacteroidota > Bacteroidia > Flavobacteriales > Flavobacteriaceae > Gillisia. The sequence goes on along the minus strand of NZ_LT629737.1, from coordinate 537,764 downwards.
GCTTAAAGAAATATTGAAATGTTCTCCTAGGTCTTTAGAAATGTTTGCATCTAAGCTTACAAATCCTTTTTCTATGATCGCATCATTATAAAAAGTTGCACTTTGTGTTTGAATTTCTGGTGCTCCCAATGCGTATATTTTATCTGAAGCATAGTTAGCTGTTATGCTTGCATTGAACTCATCTTCTTTATTATCTGAGAAGTTTAGAGAAGAGTTTAAGATCCAATCTGAAGCTCCTTGCAAGCCTGTTTCAGTTAGACCTTTATATCTAAAGGTTCTAATAAAGTTCCCATTTGCATCTACGGTTTCTTTAAGATCTTGAGTATGCCACATTTTTGAGGCATTAAATGTTAGGTCTAGATCTACATCAGACTGTATTAAGCCCATTCTAGTTTCTAGTTCCAATCCGTAGATCTCTGCTTTATCTCCAGAGTTAAAGAAGGAGAAGATCCCTGCAGAACCTCTATCTTGAACTTTATTAATTGGATCTTCTATTCTTTTATAGAAACCGGTTAATGAAATAAGTTCTTTTGCAGTTGGAAAAAATTCGTATTTAATATCTAAATTATAGTTGGTAGAAGCTTGTAGATCTGGGTTCCCTCTAATTACCTGTCCTGTTTGAGAAACATATTCAAAAGGAGCAAACTCTTTAAATTCAGGTAACGTTAAAGTCTTACTTGTTGCCAATCTAAGGTTGGTCTTATCATTTAAGGCATAACGTACGTTTAAACTAGGATAGAAATTATCTTTTGCAATTTCAGATCTACCTACACGTCCTGGGATGTTACCAACGTTATAAACCGTATATAGATTGTCATTTTGGTAACGTACGCCTAGGTTAATATTAAATTTATTGATCTCATAATTAGCACTTACAAATCCAGCTGCAGATTCCAAAGTAGCGGCGTAGCGATCTGGTTGCAATCTGTTAATGATTAAAGAACCATTATTGAAATTTGTTGGAGTAAATATCTCTGAGATATTGTCTATAGAACTTGGATTAAGCAAATTGGTAATACGCTCCTCTACTCCTAAAAATTGAGAAACAAAATCTCTTTGCTTGTTCCTGTAATTTCCTCCAAGAGTTAGACTTAACTTTTGAGTTTCTTCATTGATCAAGGTCATTTTATCAGAAAGTAAACCATTATATTCTTCATCATTAATAGCCTGTCCGGATTTTCTTTGTTGAAAACCACCATTTCTACCTAGTTGAACAAAATCATCATTAAAGTTTACCTCGTTTCTAATTCTGTTTGGCTCATCTGCATCTACTCTGTTATATCCAATGGCCCAGTTAAGTTCATTATTTTCAGTAAGATTATGATCTCCTATTAATTGATTGATCCAAAGACGTGTTTGTTTGATATTTTGATCTCTAATAAATTGAGCAAGACCTTCGCTTGGTGCAGTTTCTTCAAATATTACTCCTTCTCCATTTCTACCTCCTTCATAAACTTCATCCGAAAGTTTATTTATAAAAAGGCTGGTGGCTGTCACTTTATTAGCATCATTTACTCTATAAGTAAGCGTTGCCAAACCGGTAGTATTTACAGATTTTGAAAAAATTTCTGCATCTAAGATAGAATCGTTTATAAAGTTTGCTCTAAACTCTCTAAACACGCCTTCTCTATGTTCAAAATTAGTGCTTTGAGATCCAGAAAGGAAAACAGATAATTTATCTCCTATTTTTTTCCCACCACTAATAGAATATCCTGTATTTACTGGAAGGTTTGCTGTTTCCGGACTCCAGCTTTGGTTTATGATAGACTCTCTAGGAGAAAGTTTTTTAGAGTAGAAGCCTAATGTTATATCATCTGAATTTGGAGAAACTTTAAAGTTGTTACCAACACCGCTTTTAACTGCATTGGTGTTAATTCCTCCATCTATTCCAAGAGTTAATTCTTGAGTCCATCTTAATTCTCTAGAAGTGATATCTATATTTCCAGAAGCTTGATCTGCAGAGCTGGAAGCAGCGTATGTTTTGCTAATACTAACATTTTGAATCACCTTGGTTGGAAATAGACCTAGGTCTATATTCTTATTTTCTACATCGTCTGAAGGTATAGGTAACCCATTCATAGTAGTATATAGATAACGATCTCCAAGTCCGCGAACAAATATATCTCCTGAAGCTTCACTAGAAGTTACACCAGAGATCTTTGTAGTAGCAGCTGCGGCATCAGAAACTCCCATTTTCGCTAATTCCTGAGCTCCAATACTTTCTTTAATTTCTACAGCACCTTTTTGTTCTAGTAATAAAGCAACTTCAGAATCTCTTCTAGAAACTGTTTTAATTACCACTTCATCTAAAGAAGCTGCGCTGGCTCCTAACTCTGTGTTTACTTCTGTCACTTTTCCTGCAACCACAATAACATTAGGTACGTCTAGCGTTTCATATCCAATAAAGCTGAAACTTACAGTATAAGTTCCGGGTGCTAAATTTTGCAACGTATATAATCCGTCAAAATCTGAAGTGGTACCTGTAGAAGTACCTTTTATTATAACATTAGCAAAAGGAAGCGGTTCTCCACTCATTTCCTTATCAGAAAGTTTTCCTGCAATAGAACCTGTAGTAGCTGGTTCTTGAGCTTGCACGATTCCTATTAAAAAAAGGGCGATAACTAATAAAAAATTCTTCATTTAATTCTTTTTGTTTCTATGCTGCAAATTAACGTGCTTAATCCCACCCGAAACTTACCTTAAGTTTAAGATTGGGTTAATGCAAGGTGTTGGAATGTTATCTTAAAGTTTATAAAAACTCACATTTTGAGAATTTTGAACGAGGATGAAAAAGGTGATTTTGTACAAGTGTTAATTATACAGTGGCTTAGCTCAAAATTTCACTTATTTGATTGTTAAGTGATTGTTACCAGATGAAACCGTGGGGAGGATACGCTAAATCAATAATATGTTTACTTTTGTATGGAACTCTTATTAAAATGCCTTTATGAAGAAAAAAGATATTACTATTCTGTTGGTTGATGACGAACCGGATATATTGGAAATTGTTGGATACAATCTTTCTTCTGAAGGGTATACGGTTATAACTGCTGAAAATGGAGCTCAGGCCGTAAAGCTTGCTAAAAAGAAAAAGCCTCATCTAATTATCTTAGATGTAATGATGCCAGAGATGGATGGTATAGAAGCTTGTGAACAAATTAGAAAGATTCCAGATCTTGGTGAAACAATTATTACCTTTCTTACCGCTCGAGGAGAAGACTATTCACAAATGGCAGGTTTTGATGCCGGTGCAGACGATTATATTACCAAGCCTATCAAACCAAAAGTTTTGGTGAGTAAAGTAAAGGCGCTTCTTAGAAGATTTAAGGAGACAGAGTCTACAACCAATATCGTAAAAATAGGGAATCTTGTAATTAATAGAGATGAGTATAAGATCATGAAAGATGATGAGGAGCTTATCTTACCAAGAAAAGAGTTTGAACTACTATCTTTATTAGCTTCCAAACCAGGGAAGGTATTTAAGAGGGAAGAAATTCTGGATAAGGTTTGGGGAAATGAAGTAGTTGTAGGTGGAAGAACTATAGATGTTCACATTAGAAAATTGAGAGAGAAAATTGGAGACGAGAGTTTTAAGACTGTAAAGGGAGTAGGGTATAAGTTTGTAATTTAATGTCTAAAAACTTTAAAAGATCATATAAGTTTGCGATAAAAACATCGCTATACATTACAATTTTTCTGATGCTCTTAATGAGCGTCTTCTTATATATCATGCATACTTTTGAAGTAGTGCCAGTATTATTCTTCGCGGCAGCATGTTATCTATTTTCGTTTTTCATCATTCAGTATAGAGTTGAAAATTTTATATATAAAAGGGTAAAGAAGATCTATGATAATGTAACCCTCTTGGAGGCTTCAACTTTAAGACCAAATCAGATAACTACAGATATGGCTACTCTTACCAAAGAGGTAGAGAAATTTGCAGAAGATAAAAAGTTAGAAATAGAAACCTTAAAAATTAGAGAGACGTATAGGAAAGAATTTATGGGGAATGTTTCTCATGAATTAAAAACACCTCTATTTACAGTACAAGGATATATTCTTACACTTTTAGATGGAGCACATAAAGACAAAGTAATACGCAAAAAATACTTAGAGCGTGCTAGTAAAGGAGTAGAGCGGTTAATCTATATTGTTAAAGATCTAGATATGATTACCAAACTAGAGACCGGAGATCTACACCTTCATATCGAGAATTTCAATATAGTTGAGCTTGTACAAAATTCTTTTGATCTTTTAGAAATGAAAGCAGCCAAAAGAAATATCACTCTTACTTTCGATATTGCTTATGATAAACCAATCTGGGTGTATGCAGATAAAGAGCGCATTCAACAAGTAATTACAAATCTTGTGGTGAACTCTATAAAATATGGTAAAAAGGGTGGTACTACAGAAATTAGTGTGGAAAATCTTATTAAAAATAAGGTGATTGTAAGAGTTACAGACAATGGCGAAGGAATTGAGAAAGGTAATATTCCACGGTTGTTTGAAAGATTTTACCGAGTAGATAAAAGTGGGTCCAGAAAAGAAGGTGGTTCTGGATTAGGTCTTTCTATAGTTAAGCATATTATTGAAGCACACCTAGAAAAAATATATGTTGAAAGTGTCTTTGGTGTTGGAAGTGAGTTTTCATTCACTTTGGAAAAGAGTAAAGAAACTACCAAGATCACAGCTCCCGTTAAATCCGACTAACCCACTATAATTATCAGTCGTTTCCAACATCTTCAAATTAAAATCTTTCTGTTTACAGCTATTAGCAATATTAAGTTTTTTAAGTCTGGCAGCTAAATATTCCTGTTCCGGTTGACCCGGAGTTGGTATAAAAAATGCTTTTTTCTGTAATTTCGTTAGATCTAAAAGTGTTGTATAACCAGATCTGGAGATCACTAATTTAGAAATGTTTAGAAAAGTTTCCAGTTCTTCAGATTTCATATAGTTATAGCAAGTAATATGCTCTTTTCTCTCTATTATTTGCTGAGACTCTACAATTCCTCTAACCATAATTACATTTCCTTTAAAAGATTTAAATTCTTTAAGGAGCTTGTTCTCTAGAATTTCTCGCTGAGGTTGTGGTCCGGATAGAATAATTAGAATATCTATGGATAATAATTCTTCCTGTTTCTTAAACCTACTTATAATACCTAAATAATTGATCTTCAATTTTTTGGTTCTTAAATGGCCTAATCTTCCACTAAGATTATTTTCTCCTTCAACATCTGGAACCCAGCATTCTTCAAAATTTCCAAGTTGTTTTTGCTGAATCTTACTGCTTATAAAAGTTGTTGCTCCAGAAATTACATTTAGCTGATGTGTAATAATTACAGAATTAATTTTCTTGGAATATGCTCCCCATCGATTATCTGATATAACTCCAGCTATATTTTCTTTCTCTATAAGTGTTTCAATTACTTTATTTTCTTCTTTGATCGTTCTTAAAATATGCGGGGTTTGGCGTAATATTTTCCACGTAAAGAATAAGCTGGTTTTAGAATATCTTATGTTGTAAGAAGGTAGCGAGTATGTTCTTAGGTGCGGAAATTCTTTTTTAAGCAATAATAAAGCGTCCCCATCTGAAGCTAAGATTACTTCAAAATTTTGAGACTCAAGTTCGCAGATTATAGGAATGCATCGGGTGGCATGTCCCAGTCCCCAATTAAGCACCGCTACTAAGATCTTCTTATTTCTCATACACAAATATAGAAACACTTTACTGCAATCTCAGTGCACATTAGCGTTCAAAAATAGTACTCGTTAAAAGGTTTTTTAGGATGGTCTGCTCGATTTTAGCTAATTTTACCAAAATATTAAGTACCAGTGGGGAGTAAAAATAAACTCAAAAGATTTAGAGAGAATGAGCAATTCTCTAATGTTATTCAGCCTTCTAGAGAAGAAATTACAGATAGTACCTATCCTTTAAAGGGTAAGTGGAATGAAAATTTCTTTAAGAATGAGAATCCTATAGTTTTAGAATTAGGTTGCGGAAAAGGGGAATACAGCGTTGCCTTAGCGCAAGCTTATCCAGAAAAGAACTTTATTGGAATAGATATTAAAGGAGCAAGGTTTTGGCGAGGTGCTAAGACTGCAGTAGAGGAAGATCTAAAGAATGTAGGGTTTATGCGTACCCAGATAGAACTTATAGATAAGTTATTTGCTGAAGGTGAAGTTGATGAAATATGGATAACTTTCCCAGATCCTCAAATAAAGTACAAGCGTACTAAGCATAGATTAACCAATTCCGAATTTCTTCAGAAATATAAATTGATTTTAAAAGCTGATGGAATGGTGAATTTAAAGACCGATTCAGAATTTATGCATGGGTATACGTTAGGTCTTTTACATGGTGAAGGTCATGAAATTATTCAAGCTAATCATGATGTCTATAAAAATGAATATTCTCCAAAGGAAGTAGTTGGTATACAGACTTTCTATGAAAAGCAGTATCTTGAGCAAGGTAAACCTATTACCTATATTCAATTTAAGATAAAATAACACTTTGGAGGAAACAAAAATTTTCCTGATAACTTATTTTGCAGCACTTCTGGGAGTAGTACCTCCCGGACTTGTTAATATGACCGTAGCTAAGACTTGTTTAGAACAAGGAAAGAAAAATGGATTGTATGTAGCGGCAGGAGCTTCATTTGTGGTAATATTTCAGGCTCTAATTGCAATTTTACTGGTAAAGTATATTTTCGATAATCCTTTTGTTAAGAATATTTTGCTACGCGCTGGTTTAGTCATCTTCTTGTTACTCACTATTTATTTTTACGTGCAGGCTAGAAGAGGAACCCATATGGAAACGCATTCCAAAAAAGCTAATACAAACAGTATTTTTAAAGGGGTTTTGGTTGCCGTACTTAATGTATTTCCCATTCCCTTTTTCTGTGCATTGGCTGCAGGATTAAATATTGGGGGAGATGTAGATTATCATATTACCTTCATCCTACTTTTTATAATTGCTGCATCCTTAGGAACATTTACTACTCTTTACTTTTATGTGGTCTCCTTTCTTAAGATAGAGGAGAAAACAGAGATGTTCAGCAAATATTCTAACTATTTTATGGCTGCTCTTATGCTTGTTTTGGTCATAATAACTTTTGTTAGAATCTTTCTATCTTAATATGGCTACTGAAAAAAGTTTTTTTGAAAAGGTATATGAGGTTGTGAGATTAATTCCTGAAGGTCGAGTAACCTCTTATGGAGCTATAGCAAAATATTTGGGATCAGCCAAAAGTGCTCGAGTGGTTGGGTATGCGATGAATAATTCTCATAATATGGAAGATATTCCTGCTCAAAGAGTAGTGAATAGGTTAGGACTACTTACCGGGAAGCATCATTTTGGAGGAACTTCTGCAATGCAACAATTATTAGAGGCAGAAGGAGTTCAAATCAAAGAAAATCAAATTCAGAATTTTAAAGAACTTTTTTGGGATCCAATGCAGGAATTAACGGAATATGAAGATTGATCCTCTTTATAATTTCCGCTTATAATAGCATCAATCAATTATCTTTAAATACTTCGAATTCTTAGCTTTTACTGTTATATTTGCATTTTAGAATCAGTCTATATAAGAGGCTGAAATTGAAACAAATCAGCATGAAATTAGATCGTAAAGATATACTAGCCGCCTTAGAAACTATTACTGTTTCTGGGGAAGGTAAGAATATGGTAGAGAGCGGAGCCGTTCAAAATATAATGACCTTTGGAGATGAGGTGGTAGTAGATGTAGTTCTTACAACGCCTGCACTTCATATTAAAAAAAGAGCCGAAGTAGATATCATGAAAGCAATTCATGATAAAGTCTATGAAAAAGCTAAAGTAAAGGTGAATATTAAAGTAGAGGCTCCGGAAAAGACAGAGATCAAAGGGAAATCTATTCCCGGAATTACCAATATAATAGCTGTAGCCTCCGGAAAAGGTGGTGTTGGAAAATCTACTGTAACTGCAAATTTAGCAGTGTCTCTAAGTAAAATGGGTTTTAAAGTTGGAGTCTTAGATGCAGATATATATGGGCCTTCTATGCCTTTAATGTTTGATGTAGAAGCAGAAAGACCACTTTCTGTTAACGTTGACGGGAAATCTAAGATGAAACCTGTAGAGAATTATGGTGTTAAAATGCTATCTATAGGATTTTTTACAAAGCCAAATCAGGCAGTAGTTTGGAGAGGGCCAATGGCAGCAAAGGCTTTAAATCAAATGATCTTTGATGCTGCATGGGGAGAATTAGATTTTATGCTGATAGATCTTCCTCCTGGAACAGGAGATATTCATCTATCCATCATGCAATCATTGCCAATTACAGGTGCTGTAATTGTAAGTACTCCTCAAAATGTTGCTTTAGCAGATGCTAAAAAAGGAGTGGCAATGTTTCAGCAAGAAAGTATTAATGTACCTGTTCTTGGAATTATAGAAAATATGGCTTATTTCACCCCAGAAGAATTGCCGGAAAATAAATATTTTATTTTTGGACATGGTGGAGCTAGACATCTAGCTGAAGATCTTAAAGTGCCGTTTTTAGGTGAACTTCCACTAGTACAAAGTATTAGAGAAGCAGGAGATATTGGTAGACCTGCAGCCTTGCAAACGGCTACACCATTAGAAAGTGCTTTTGAAGAGATCACTAGAAATGTGGTACAAGAAACTATTAGTAGAAATAAAAGTATTCCTCCAACCGAAGCTATAAAAATCACTACCATGGCGGGATGTAGTGCGGTTAAAAAGAAATAAATGACTAGCGAAGAAATAAAACTTAATGTAGAAAAAGCTTTAGCCGAAATTCGTCCTTTTTTACAGAGCGATGGGGGAGATATTTCCTTAGTCTCTATTGAAGACGACAAATTGGTAAAGGTTCAATTAGAAGGTGCTTGCGTAGGTTGTCATGTTAACCAAATGACTTTAAAGTCTGGTGTAGAAATGACCATTAAGAAATATGTACCTCAGATAGAGCGAGTTATAAACATTGAGAGTTAGTAGTACTATTACTATCGATCCATGCAAATAGAAATAAGATGATTAAAACAGATATTTTGATTATTGGTGCTGGTCCAACAGGGCTTTTCACCGTTTTTGAAGCCGGATTATTAAAGTTGAAATGCCATTTGATAGATGCGTTGCCTCAACCTGGAGGACAATGTTCAGAGATCTATCCAAAAAAGCCTATTTATGATATTCCCGGATTTCCGGAAGTGTTGGCAGGAGATCTTGTAACCAATTTAATGGAGCAAATAAAACCTTTTAGCCCAGGTTTTACCTTAGGAGAAAGAGCAGAAACCTTAGACAAGCAGGAAGATGGAAGTTTTATAGTTACTACTTCTAGAGGCACAAAACATCATGCTCCTGTGGTGGTAATTGCTGGAGGTCTTGGTAGTTTTGAGCCAAGAAAACCACCTATCGCTTCTATAGGAAATTATGAAGATAAAGGAGTTTCTTATATCATTAAAGATCCAGAAGTTTATAGAGATAAGAGTGTGGTAATTGCTGGGGGTGGAGATTCTGCTTTAGACTGGTCTATTTACCTTGCAGGAATTGCAAAAGAAGTTTCTTTAGTGCATAGAAGAACAGATTTTAGAGGAGCGCTAGATTCTGTAGAAAAAGTAGAAGAACTTTCAAAAATTGGCAAGATCAATTTAATTACAGAAGCAGAAGTTGTAGACCTAAAAGGGGAAGATCATTTAGATGCTGTTGTTATAAGACATAAAGGTCAAGCTTCAGATGAAGAGGTAAAACCTACAGATCATTTTATTCCTTTATTTGGTCTTTCACCAAAATTAGGTCCTATTGGAGACTGGGGATTAGAAATAGAAAAGAACGCCATTAAGGTTGATAATACGTATGATTATCAAACCAACATTCCCGGAGTTTATGCAATTGGAGATGTGAATACCTATCCCGGTAAGCTTAAATTGATACTTTGTGGTTTCCATGAAGCAGCTATTATGTGTCAGAGTGCTTACCAAAAGATCAATCCAGATAAGAAATATGTTATGAAATACACTACTGTTAGTGGTGTAAGCGGATTTGATGGTTCCAAAAAAGAAGCCAAAAGAGAAGTTGTAAAAAGCATCAATTAATAACAATAACCTCATTAGATCGAAAGAGCTCAATGAGGTTCTTTTTTATAAGTATATGTCAGACATTAAAATTACGATCATAGATAGAGAAGGAGAAGCACATGTAGTAGATGCTCCCACAGATATGAACATGAACCTGATGGAAATTGTTAGATCTTATGAATTAGCGCCAGAAGGAACTATTGGGATTTGCGGAGGAATGGCTATGTGCGCATCTTGCCAATGCTATGTGCTTAGCAATCATGATCATATACTTCCGGAGAAAAGCTATGAAGAAGAAGATATGCTAGATCAGGCTTTTTTTGTAGAGGATAATAGCAGATTGGGCTGTCAAATCCATATGACCCCAGAATTAGAAGGTCTAGAAGTAAAATTAGCACCCGCGTCTAACTAACGTCAGCCTTTACGTTTAGAAATATTCTAATAAGATCAAAATCCTTTTTTTCTTTACCTTGCATCTTATCTACAGCAAATCTTGGTAATGATAAGAATATTCTTTGTTCTCTTTTTATTCAATTTTACGGTCTCTGCCCAGGAGATTAGTCCTTATTTCAAGAACTATAGCAAGCAAGATTACAAAGGAGAAAATACCAATTGGGATATCTCTCAAAATTCTGAAGGCTCTATCTTTATAGCCAATGGGGCTAACCTACTTACGTTTAATGGCGATTTCTGGCAGAAATACAATCTGCCTAATTCTTATACAATAAGATCTGTAGAGGTTATAAATGATACTATTTATACCGGATCTTATCATGAATTTGGATATTGGTTAAAAGATGAAAAGAATAGACTGAATTATACTTCGTTAAGTACGTCTATAGATGCGGCTAATTTTGATAATGATGAGATATGGAAGATCATAGCTCTCAAAGATGATATTCTTTTTCAATCCTTCGGCAAGCTTTATATATATCATAAAAAGGATGCAAAAATTGAAATAGTTCCCTTTGGGAATATCTCAGCTGTCTATAGTTTCTATATAAACAACATACTCTACATTACTACGAAGAATAATGGGCTATATAAGCTGCAGGATAACAACGTGCAATTTATAAATTGGAGTACACCGTTAAAGGATTATACCATTCAGAGTATTGCGCCTTTTAAAGAGGGATTACTTATTGCTACTCAACTTAACGGTTTATTTCTTTATAAAGATAATAAACTCACCAAATGGCGATCTGCCTTAGATTCGCAATTCGAAAATCTAGAGATTAATAATCTTAAGATTGTTAATGATCTGGTTTGTGTGGGGACCATTAATAATGGGTTGTTAGTATTAGACACAAATGGTAGTTATAAGTATGTCTTCAATAAAAAGAATGGTTTCGAGAATAATACCGTAATAAGACAATTTGTAGATAGTGATGAAAATTTGTGGCTTGCCTTAGACAATGGTCTAAGTAAGATTCATCTTTCCAAACAGATGTTTGCCTTTAATGACAAATCTGGAGTTCTAGGAACTGTCTACTCTGTGCTGGCAACAAATGAAGGGCTTCTTTTAGGTTCTAATCATGGAGTATTTAGTCTGAAAGACGGAAATTTAGAATTCTTAAGGTCATCTAATGGTCAGGTCTGGAGTCTGACGGCAGTAGGAGATGAAATTATTTGCGGTCATAATAACGGTACTTATATTATTAATAAGGGAAGATTTGATTATTTAAATGAAGTGAATGGGGGTATGGATTTTATACCTATCCCTAACTCTAATTATTATTTACAACCCAATTACACAGGGTTGGCTAGATATGAGAAGGTAGATGGTAAATGGCTTTATAAGAGATATACTGAAATAGATTTTCCTGTTAATAAAGCGTACTTTGATGAAAAAGGTAAATTATGGGTGGAGACGGCCCACCGAGGAATTTTTCAATACCAATTAACTAAAGACTTTCAAAAGTTAAGATTGATACGAAAGTTTACGGATTCCCGATCTCAGCTTTTTGCTATAGGAGCTAATATGTATCTATCTTCAAAAGACAAAATTCTAAAATATGATGCAGTTAACGATACCTTATTAATAGATACCGTACTTGCAGACAAATTGAAACCATTTAAAGAAATAGCCACCTTAAATGATCATTTAGTAGTCTCCAAAAACACAGATGCTTTTAAAATTGTTGATGTAGCTTCAGGAATGCATTTTAATCTGAATGATGATTTAAATTTTAGCAGGATCGTAAAGAATTACCGTAGCGCTATAGTTATAGGAGAGTTTATATATGTTTTCATGGATGATGGTTTTCTCAAAATCTCTAATAAGGCTGTAGGACAGACCACAGAATCTGCAAGGACATTTATAGAAAAAGTATATATAAATGGGAAGCTTTCAGATCTTTATGACAAAGATGAAATTCCATATAATAAAAATGCCATAAGCTTTTGGTTCTCCAGTAAAGATCCGGGTCCACTTTCATTACCAGGATATGCTTATAAGTTGGAAGGTTATGATACAGCCTGGTCTAATTATTCAAAAGTCCATACCGTAGCTTATAACAATTTACCTCCAGGAGATTTTATATTTAAGGTTAAAAATGATTCTAATAGTGAAGAGCAATCTTATGCTAGTTTTGGTTTTAAGATTTTACAACCATGGTATTTAAGAGGATGGGCGTGGGTAGCTTATGCACTAATATTGACCATCCTTTTATATTGCATTCATTTATACAATAAATTGAAGTTTCTAAAGCGTAAGAAAGAGTACGAAAAGAATCTGGAATATGAGCAAAAGCTCGTTATTCAGCGTCAGAATTTTGAAAATAGTAAAAAGATTACTGAATTAGAACAGGAGAAATTACGAGGTAAATTGAAGTCTAAGAGTAAAGAGTTAGCAACATATGCAGCGCTTATGGCAAGAAAGGAAGACATTCTTATTGAGATGGAGCGTGAAATAGATAAGTCTAATATTAAAACTGAGAATAATAAACTCTATAGTAAGCTAATCGATATAAAAGATAAGCAGGTACATACACAAAATGAATGGAAGCTTTTTGAAAGGAACTTTAATGAAGTTCATGAAGACTTTTTTAAGAATCTGCAACAAAATTATACCACTCTAACTCCTAAAGATCTTAAGCTTTGCGCCTATCTGAAAATGAATTTAAGTTCTAAAGAAATTGCCCCACTTATAGGCATTACATTTAGAAGTGTAGAACTACATCGATATAGGTTAAGAAAGAAATTTAATCTTAGCAAAAAGCAAAACCTAGTTAAATTCTTAATGGAATTGTAAAATTACACTTACGAAAACGTTATAATTTTGTATTTCATACCACATCATTACCACATCAAAATATAATATTGTTAGAATTATTACTTTATTTAATTTATTTAACAAGTTAATATTCAATGTGTTGAGTATTGTTCATAACTTGATGTGTTTAGTTATATCCTCATATTAGCAACAACTACAACTCTTAACGTAGTTTTGAAAGTAATCGATCTCTATTCTTAAATTTTTTAAGAATTGAACAAGAAATATTGTCCATCATTATAAATAATTTTTAAAATTCGGGTGTCCACATGAAAACAAAACTAACTCTAATATGCTTGTTGCTTCATCTATTTTATTTTCAGGCTCAAGCTCAAGAACGTATCCTCACAGGAACTGTAATGTCAGAATCAGATGGTTTGCCATTGCCGGGAGTGAATGTAATTGTTAAAGGAACTTCTACAGGAACCATAACAGATTTTGATGGTAAATATAGTATAGGAGCAAATAGTACAGATACGCTACTATTTAGTTTCTTAGGATTTGAGAGCAAGGAAATAGTTGTTGGCTCTCAAAATTCTATAGATATAGTACTTGGCGAAAGCGCATCTACGTTAGGAGAAGTAGTTTTAGTGGGGTATGGTAGCACTAAAAAACAAGATGTTACCGGTGCTATTACTAGAATTAAAGCTGAAGAATTGGTAAAACAACCCGCTCTTACGCCTACTCAGTCTTTACAAGGAAAGGCTTCTGGAGTACAAATTATTGCTTCTGGTGCACCGGGAAGTTCGCCAATTGTAAGAATTCGTGGAACGGGTACCGTACAAGCGGGAAGAGATCCTATTTATGTAGTAGATGGAATAATTACAGATAGAATAGACAATATTAGCAGTGAAGACATAACTTCTATAGATATCCTTAAAGATGCATCTTCTCTGGCAATTTACGGAACCAGAGGGGCAAACGGGGTTATTATTGTAACTACTAAGTCTGGTAAAGCAGGTAAAATGCAAATAGATCTTTCTTCCTATTATGGAATTAAGGAGGTGTTGAGTAAAGTAGACATGGCTAGTGCTAGCGAATATGTTGACTTTTCTAACAGGGCTTACGGCTATGAAAGATTCAGCCCTAATCAACAATATGATACAGATTGGTTTGATGAAATTTCACGCACTGGGACGGTAATGAATCACAATATCTCTATAAGTGGAGGGAATGAAAAAGTTACGTCTTTCTTTAGTGCTAATTACTTTGAAGAAGAAGGGATCTTAATTGGAAACGATTATAGAAGATTGAATCTTAGAGCAAAAGCTTCTTATAAGCTAACAGATAAATTAAAGGTAGATCATAATATATCTTTATCTCTTAATAGATCTGTTCCAAAACCTTTCTCTGCTTTTACATCTGCATACAAACAATCTCCAATTGTACCTGTAAGATACGTGAGTGGAAGTTTTGATGGTAGATATGGAGTGCCTTTTGATGATTCTGGTGCAAGTTTTAATAATGTAGGGAATCCTGTTGCAGCTCTGGAGCTTAATGATGAAAGACAAAAGAATTTAATATTACAGGGTAATGTTTCTGCTACCTATGATGTTACAGAGTATTTATCTGCAACTTCAAGATTTGGAATTGAGAGCGGATACGGCAAATCTTATACGTTCACTCCAAATTTACAGCAGTTTCTTGCTGCAGACCCTACTAGAGAAATTATAGACTTTAATTCTACCAATAGAAATACTTTAAGAGTTAGAAAAAGCGATTTCTACCACTGGGTATTCGATGCATTTTTAACATTCGATAAAAGATTTGCAGAACAACATGGTGTGAAATTAACATTGGGTACTACTGCGGAAGAAGAACAGAATGATTTTATAGAAGGAACTAGAAATAATGTTCCGGATGACTCTAATCTGTTTTCACTTAATAACGGAGAGCAGGGAACAGATGTGGTTAATAGTGCGCTATCAGATAAAAGAAGATTGCGTTCTTATTTTGCACGTTTAAATTATGATTTTGATAATAAATACTTGCTTACTGCAACTATAAGACGAGATGGATCTAGTGTTTTTGCAAATAATGATGATAAGTGGGGTAATTTTCCATCTGTTGGTCTAGGTTGGGTAATTTCTAATGAAGATTTTCTTAGTAATTCCAATATTGTAAATAATTTAAAATTTAGAGCGAGTTGGGGACAGTTAGGAAATCAGAACATTCCACTAAATGTACTTACTTTTAATTCTGATCTTGGATATGTACTTGGTCCAGATCAGGTTATCACTCCTGGATCTACCATAACCGCAATTATAGATAATAACGTTGGATGGGAAGTTACCGAAGAATATGATTTTGGGATTGAGTTCGCCTTTTTGAACAATAGACTTTCCGGAGAATTTGATTACTACGATAAATTAAATAAAAATGCAATTCTGCCAATAAGCTTGCCAGATGCATTTGGAGCTTCAGGAATAACTTTAACTCATGCTGGAAAAATTAGAAATAAGGGACTAGAATTTTCATTGAATTGGGAAGATAAGATTGGTAAAGATTTCAATTATCATATAGGAGGTAATATCACTAAAAATGATAATAAACTTGAAGAGATCACCAATCCGTTCGCTTTCGAACAGCAAGGTGGAAGTATCGGAAACGGACAGGTAACAAAACGTTTAAGAGAAGGGGAGCCATTAGGAAGCTTTTACCTACTGGAAGTTGATGGATTTGATGAAAGAGGAGATTTTGTATATAGAGATGTAAATAATGACGGAGCTATAGATGATGGAGATCGCAAATTCTTTGGATCTATTCAGCCAGACCTTTACTTTGGAATAAACGCAGGTTTAGACTATAAGAATTGGGATTTCAATATTCAAGGATATGGAAATACTGGAAGCATGGTCTATAACGGTAAGAAAGCACAGCGTTTTGGTGGAGAGAATATCGAAGCAAGCTTAGCTCAAAATATTTTCAATTTTGATAATGGTTCTAACATGAACCCGGCACCTTCTAATGAAGTGCCATTGTCTTCCACCTATTTCTTAGAAGATGGAGATTTCTTCAGAATAAATAATATCACTTTAGGGTACACCTTACCAGATATTTTGCCGGGGGCAACCAAGATCAGGATCTATGGTCTTGCGCAAAATCCGTTCATATTTAAGAAATATACAGGATTTACTCCAGAACTACCAGGTAACGGAGATCCATTAGGAGATTCTGCGGGAATTGAGTTAAGTGCCTATCCATCTGTACAGTCCTATATAGTAGGGGTGAATTTAAATTTTTAAAACGATCTAGTTATGAAAAAACCTATAATTACAATTATAACAGGACTAATGCTAGTATCATTAGCTTCTTGTAACGATGATGAGTTTCTTGCCGTACAACCTTCCAAAGAAACTACAGAACAAGCCCTCTCAAGTCCTACAGCAGCTACAGAATTGGTGAATGCTGTATATAATAAATTTCTATCTTTTAACGAGAGTTCTTTTTCGTGGATTGGTGTTACGAGTATAACAAGTGATGATGCAGATAAAGGAAGTGATCCGGGAGATACCGGTACAGATAAAGACCTTATGGATGCTTTAACTTTTACTTCTAATACCATTTCTATAAATGAAGTTTGGGAAGCCAATTATCAAGGTATAGCCAGAGCAAATCAGGCGTTGCAATATTTACCAGATCTCGATATAGATGAAACTTTAAAAGCCAGACTAATTGGTGAAACTAGGTTCTTAAGGTCTATGTTTTATTTTAGATTGGTAAGAATGTTTGGTGGAGTTCCATTAATACAGGGAGTTCCAGATATTCAAAATCAGGATGATATAAATGCGGCAAATAATAGAGTATCAAAAGAAGATATTTACGCATTTATAACTGCAGATCTACAAAATGCAGTAGAGAATCTACCTACCTCTTATCCAAATACAGATCTTGGAAGAGCAACAAAAGGAGCAGCATTGTCTTTGTTGGCTAAAGTGAATATGTATCAGGAAAATTGGCAAGAAGTGTATGATCTTACTAATGAAGTGATGGGTCTAGGATATAGTTTAACTCCAGATTATGAAGATGTTTGGAAAGAAATAGGCGAAAATAATTCAGAGTCTATATTTGAAATTCAGGGTAGAGGTGAAACTCCAAATAAAGGAGTAGAAGGCTATTTTGTGGTCCAAGGTGCTAGAGGTGCCGGTGGATGGGGCTGGGGATTTAATACTCCTTCTGAAGATCTCGCAAGTTCTTATGAAGAAGGAGATACTAGAAGAGATGCAACTATCATTTTTAGAGGAGAAACTCTTTGGGATGGATTTTTAGTGGCAGAAACGGTATCTAATCCTATGTATAATCAAAAAGCATATGTTAGTAAAACCATGGAAAGCTTTAATGGTGGAGATTGGGAGTCTAATAAAAATGTTAGAATTCTTAGATATGCAGAAGTTCTTTTAATGAATGCAGAGGCAGCTTTAAAAGTTGGTGGCGATGCTCTTACTCCATTAAACCTGGTTAGAAATCGTGCAGGACTTGAAAGTCTTAATACAGTTACTCAGCAAGATGTTTGGAAAGAACGCAGATGGGAACTTGCTTTTGAGCACGATAGATTTTTTGACCTTGTACGTCAAGGTAGAGCAGGACAAGTTTTAAGAGCTCATGGGAAGAATTTTGTGGATGGTAAAAATGAATTGTTCCCTATTCCGCAAGCACAAATAGATCTAAGTAAGGGTAAGTTAACTCAAAACCCAGGTTACTAAATTGAATTTAATAACATTGGATTGACCCTACTAAGATCCAGTGTTATTTTAATATATCGAAAAAAACTATTTACATGAAGAAAACACGTTTCATAATTGCGCTTATCTATATCGGAATAATAAGTTCTGTAATGATCTCGTGTTCCAAAAGTGAAGATAATAACGGCAGTAATCCAACTCCAAATCCTCCAGATCCAGGTTTACCTCAACAATTATCAGATGTAGAGTTAATGGATAAATTACAGGAACAAACGTTTAAGTATTTTTGGGATTTTGCACATCCTGTAAGTGGGTTGGCCAGAGAACGGTCAGATGCTAATTCTTACGGCGGTGAAGCTCCTAATATTGTTACAACAGGAGGGAGTGGTTTTGGTGTAATGGCAATAATTGTAGGAGTAGAAAGAAATTATATTTCTAGAGAACAAGCTGTAGAAAGATTGAATAAGATCACCAATTTTATATTAAATGGGGATAGATTTCATGGTGCTTTACCACATTGGTATAATGGAAATACTGGAAAAGTACGGCCATTCTTTACGGAAGATAACGGTGGAGATCTCGTAGAAACTTCTTTTATGATTCAAGGGCTTTTAGCTGCCAGGCAGTATTTTGATCTGGATGTTTCAGAAGAACAGGCTTTGCGAGAAAATATTAATGCTATCTGGGATGGTGTAGAATGGGATTTTTACACCAATAATAAAAAGTCATTAACCTGGCATTGGTCTCCGGAATATCAGTTTCAAATAAATCATCAAATTCAGGGTTATAACGAAGGCTTGATCACTTACGTGTTGGCAGCATCTTCACGAACTCATGCCATCGAGTCAGATGTTTATCATAACGGATGGGCTTCTGGTGCTAATTTTGTAAATGGAAGATTCTATTATCAAAAATGGCAACTGCCATTAGGACCAGATTTGGGAGGTCCGTTATTCTTTGCTCATTATTCTTTCTTAGGATTAAATCCTGAAGGATTGCAAGATACTTATGCCAACTATTGGGATCAGAACGTGAATCATACTCTTATTAATAGAGAGTATGTTATAAAAAACCCAAAAAGCTTTGAAGGTTATAGTGCGGTAAACTGGGGCTTAACCGCTAGTGATGATAATACTGGGTATTCTGCGCATAGTCCTACTAATGATAACGGTACTATAACTCCAACTGCAGCATTATCTTCTATGCCATATACTCCGGAAGAATCTTTAAAAACGCTTCGTCATTTTTATTATGATTTTGATGGTAAACTGTGGGGCCAATATGGATTTTATGATGCTTTTAATCAATCTGAAAATTGGTATTCCAATCAATATTTAGCTATAGATCAAGGGCCAATAATAGTCATGGTAGAAAATTATAGAACAGGATTATTATGGGATCTTTTTATGTCTTGTCCAGAAGTAAAGCAAGGCTTAACAAAATTAGGTTTCAGTAGTCCAAACATTTAGAAATATAAGAGGTGGGGAACTCCACTTTTAGCAGAACAATCTTTAAGCATTAAAAAGTAGAACTAACTTAAATCGCGTTGAATAATGAAAACAATTAAACTATTCCTAAGTTATATATCACTGGGATTATTAATGATGTTTTTCTCCTGTACAGAAGAAGATCAATTTTACCCATCTATAGAGTCTATTCCTTGTGAGCAAACAAATGTTGTAGAAGATCCAAATGTTATTTCAGACTTTCAATGTCAGGCAAATATAACTTTGGATGGAGTTACAGCTGTTCTTAATCCGGATGAGTCTGGCGTTAATACTAGCAGATTTGTAGGTGAATATAAAGATCCTGCAGCGCCCTGGGATGCTTTAATTGTAGACTATGGTTCTGCAATAGACCTTTCTACTTATAATACCTTCAAAATAAAGGTGAAAGCCCCGGTAGCAGGGACTTTAATAGCTAAATTAGAAGGTGGGAATTCTCCCGCTAAAGAATTAAATGTAAACATCACTAATATTTCAGGGTGGGTAGAATATTCATTTGATTTTAGCGATCAATTCAATAAAGACCATACCAAGTTAGTATTGTTCTTTAATGCAGGAGTAGATACAGATGGATCAGATGTTTATTATATAGATGATCTTAAATGGGTTGCTACAGCAGATCCTTGTGCAGGTGTTGCACCAGATCTTAGTATTGTAAACGATTTTGATTGTCAGAGAAATCAAGATGTTCCAGAAGTAGAACTTACGGCCAACCCAGCAAAATCTGATCTTAATAATAGTAAATTTGTTGGTAAATATGTAGATGAAGTTGGAGCTTGGGATGCCGTAATTATAGAGTATGGTACTTCTATAGATCTTTCTACTAACAATGTTTTCAAAATAAAAGTTTGGGCTCCGGTAGAAGGAACGTTAAAAGCTAAATTAGAAGGAGGAACTTCTGCAGGAATCGAAAAAGATGCTACTGTTACCAAAACAGAACAGTGGGTAGAATATTCTTATGATTTCAGCGATCAAGCTATGGAAGATCATACCAAAATTGTTTTATTCTTTAATGCAGGAGTAGAAACAGATGGTAAACAAGTGTATTATATAGATGATCTTAAATTTGCTGAACTTTCTGATGTTTGTAATGGAGTAACTCCAGATAGAAGTATTATTAATGATTTTAATTGTCAGCAAAACACTACAATTCCCGGATTCCTTTCAACTTCTATAGTAGAAAACCCGAAGGTGGGTGAAGGTAACCCTAGCGATATGGTTCTGGAAGTTACAGATGATGGTACGCAAGCTTATGATGCATTGATATTTGAATCTTCACAAGCATTTGATCTATCCACAAAAAATTACTTCAAGATAAAAGTTCTTGCTGAAAGAGCAGTGCCATTATTGGTTAAACTAGAAGGAGGAACTACCCCGGCAAAAGAAGTTTTTGCAGCTATAGATGTAGTAGGAGAATGGGCAGAATACACAGTAGATTTTACAGATCAGGCAGCTTCAGATCACACAAAATTAGTGCTGTTCTTTAATGGTGGGCAAAGTGATGGAACCCCAACAGATAAATATTATATAGACGATCTAAGATTTGCAGCATTCGATCCATGCGATGGAGTTGCAACAAATATGAACATCGTAAATGATTTTGAATGTCAACAGAACTATGAGATTACCTGTTGTGTAACTACAGAAATTGTAGACAATCCAAAATCGAGTGGAGCTAACACTAGTAGTAAAGTGCTTAAAGTGCTAGATAATGGTACCGAAGCTTATGATGCTTTGGTTTTTGATAGAGGAGGAGTAATAGATCTTTCTACTAAGAATACGTTGAAGATAAAAATTCTTTCTACCAGAGCCGTGCCTTTATTAACCAAGCTTGAAGGTGGAACTTCTCCTGCCAAAGAGATTTTTGCAGATATTACCGTTGTAGACAAATGGACAGAATATACTGTAGACTTTAGCAGTGAAGCTGGAGCTAATCATAAAAAATTAGTACTCTTCTTCAATGGAGGTCAATCTGATGGTACCGCAGAAGATATCTTTTATATAGATGATATCAAGTGGGAATAAGGTGAAGGCTCTAAATGGGCATTTTAATCTCAGTCTAAAAAAAATAATCTTTTTTGAATTAGTAAAATGTGTTGCACTTCCAATTTGGGAGGGCAACATGTTTTTAGCTAACGCAAACAAATCAGTTATATGAAAATTTATACCTACCTATTAATTGCATCCATCTTTTTAAACACTTCTTGTAAAAATACTGCTGAAGATCAGCAAAAATCAGAGATAGATTCCAACGATAAAACAATTCAAAAATTAGAAGGAGAAGCATTATTGGATACTGTAGAAAGTCAGACCTTAAAATATTTTTGGGACTATGCAGAGCCAAATTCAGGATTAGCTAGAGAAAGGTTTCATCCAGACGGTAATTATCCTTTAAATGATCAAAATATTATCACTACCGGTGGTTCTGGGTTTGGATTGATGGCCTTAATTGCTGGAATAGACAGAAAATTCATTCCCAGAGAAGAAGGAATAAAAAGATTAGATAAAATTGCAGATTTTCTGGCAAAAGCAGATAGATATCATGGGGCATGGTCTCATTGGATTGATGGTGAAACAGGAAAAACTCAACCTTTCGGACAAAAAGATAATGGAGGAGATCTTGTAGAAACTTCCTTTTTAGCACAAGGTTTTATCGTGATCAGAGAATATTTAAAAAATGGAACAGATCAAGAAAAAGCGGTAGCTGCAAAATATGATGAACTTTGGAAAGGGATAGATTGGAACTGGTATACTAATAATAAAGATGTATTATACTGGCACTGGTCTCCAGATTATAAATGGGAAATGAACTTTCCGTTAGAAGGTTATAATGAAACTTTGATAACTTACATCATGGCCGCAGCATCTCCAACTCATAGTATTTCTGCAGATGCTTATCATAAAGGCTGGGCAAGAAATGGAGCTATAGTTTCACATAATTCTAAATATGGATTGCCATTAATTCTAAAACATAATTATGCTGAAGAATTTGGGGGTCCCTTATTTTGGGCGCATTATTCTTACTTAGGTTTGAATCCAAAAGGACTTTCAGATGAATATGCAGATTACTGGGAGTTAAATAAAAATCATGTAATGATAGATTATTTGTACTGTGTAAAAAACCCTAATCAATTTGAAGGTTATGGTGAAAATGTTTGGGGACTTACCGCCAGTTATACAAAAGAGAAAGATGGGAGTATTGGATATACCGCTCATTCTCCTAATAATGATAGAGGAGTAATTTCTCCAACTGCAGCTATAAGTTCTATTCCATATACTCCTAAACAATCTCTAGCTGCCATGAGCTATTTCTATAATGAACTGAATGATCTTACTTGGGGACCTGCCGGATTTTATGATGCTTTTAGCTTGGTAGGAGAAGATTGGGTAGCCCCACAATATTTAGCGATAGATCAAGGGCCAATGGTGGTAATGATAGAAAATTATAGATCGGGTTTAATCTGGGATCTATTTATGGGCGCCGATGAGGTAAAGCAAGGATTAGATAAATTGGGTTTTAAATATTAATTGATATAGCATGAAAAAGTTTTTAATACTATTCTTAATAACAATGTTTCACTTTCAGGTGTTCTCACAAATTTCTGAACACTCTTTTGATGAAAAAGTTGAAGTTCCTGTAAAGTTAGATTATGTATTATATACGCCAGATGGATATAAAGATTCCAAAAAAGAGTATCCGTTAATTGTATTTCTTCATGGAGCCGGAGAGCGTGGCGAAGATCTTTCGAAAGTTTCGGTTCATGGACCTTTAAATTATATAAAAGAAGGACATAAGATTGATGCTGTAATCTTGGCTCCACAATGTCCGGAAGAAGTGTATTGGAGAGCGCATGAAGTTGCCGCTTTGGTTAAAAAAGTGATCAAGGAGAATAGAATTGATGAGAGCCGCGTGTATTTAACAGGTTTAAGTATGGGTGGATATGGAGTTTGGGCTACAGGAGGAGAATATCCTGAGCTTTTTGCTGCGATGGCTCCGGTTTGTGGTGCCATTTATAGACCTATATACAGAAACATCTCTCATATCCAAAAAATGCCGATTTGGGTGTTTCATGGTGCCTTAGATGATGTGGTTTCTCCAACCAATAGTAATGAAATGGTTAAGACGTTAAAAGAGGCTGGTAATGATGTAAAGTACACAGTATATCCATTAGCCAATCACAATAGTTGGACAGAAACTTATAACAATCCTGCATTATACGAGTGGTTATTAGCTCAGAAAAAATAGAATAAATGTCAAGATCTATAGGCTAGATCGAAAAAAAATAGAAGAAGATGGAAATGATTAATACCCTATATAAACCCACTACACTTGCAAAGAAATTAATTGTTTTGGCAATTTGTGGATGTTCTTTTGCCATGAATGCTCAAGAAAAAAAACTAAATAGCAAAAAGCCAACCATAGACTACTCGGCGTATAAAGCTGATAAAGTTGAAATGAACAGAAAGATAGATTCCCTGATCTCTGTAATGACTTTAACAGAGAAACTTGGACAGTTAAATCTACCTTCTTCTGGCGATTTTACTACAGGGCAGGCTAAAAGTACAGATGTCGCCAAGAAGATTGAAGAGGGAAAGATTGGTGGTTTATTCAATATTAAAACAGTTGAAAAGATAAGAGAAGTTCAAAAGATAGCTGTAGAAAAAAGTCGATTAAAGATTCCTTTGATCTTTGGGATGGACGTGATTCACGGGTATGAAACCACCTTTCCAATTCCTTTAGGCTTGTCTACCTCTTGGGATATGGCATTGATAGAGAAAACTGCACAAATGGCTGCCATGGAAGCGAGTGCAGATGGGATTAACTGGACATTTTCTCCAATGGTAGATGTTTCAAGAGATCCACGCTGGGGGAGAGTTTCAGAAGGGAATGGGGAAGATGCTTATTTAGGTGGAGAAATTGCAAAAGCAATGGTACGTGGGTATCAGCAAGATGATCTTAGTAAAAGCAATACCATTCTTGCTTGTGTTAAACACTTTGCTTTGTATGGCGCATCAGAGGCAGGGAGAGATTATAATACAGTAGATATGAGCAGAATTCGTATGTATAACGATTATCTGCCTCCTTATAAAGCGGCGATAGAAGCTGGGGTAGGTACTGTGATGGCTTCTTTTAATGAAGTAGATGGAATTCCTGCCACAGGTAATAAATGGTTGTTAACAGACTTGCTAAGAGATCAATGGGATTTTGACGGATTTGTGGTGACAGATTACACCGGTATTAATGAAATGATAGCGCATGGAATGGGTGATCTTCAAACAGTTGCTGCTTTAGCATTAAATGCAGGAGTAGATATGGATATGGTGGGAGAAGGATTTGTTTCAACATTAGAAAAATCGCTTTCAGAAGATAAAGTTTCAGAAGAAAGCATAGATACGGCGGTTCGAAGAATTTTAGAAGCGAAGTTCCAATTAGGACTTTTTGAAGATCCTTATAGATATACAGATAAAGAACGAGCAGATTCTGAAATCTTCACTAGCGTAAATAGAATATTTGCCAGAGAAGTAGCCTCTCAATCTATGGTATTACTTAAAAATGAAAATAATGTTCTTCCAATTAAAAGATCAGGAACTATTGCGGTTGTTGGTCCGTTGGCTAATGCCAGCAATAATATGGCCGGAACTTGGAGCGTAGCTACTCCTCAAGATAAATCTGTTTCTGTATTGGATGGAATTAAATCTGCGGTTGGAAATTCTGCTAAAGTACTTTATGCTAAGGGGAGTAATTTGTCTTACGATAAAGAATTTGAAGCACGAGGAACTGCTTTTGGAAAAGACATTCCAAGAGATGGTAGGTCTGATGAAGAGATGTTAAAAGAAGCGGTATCCATTGCTTCAAAATCTGATGTTATTGTCGCTGCAATTGGTGAAGCCGCAGAAATGAGCGGAGAAAGCAGTAGTCGTACCGATATTTCTATTCCTAAGGCACAAAGAGATCTGTTACAAGCCTTGGTGAAAACAGGAAAACCTGTAGTGTTGGTGCTTTTTAACGGACGTCCGTTGGTGCTAACAGAAGAAGATAAAACAGTACCTGCAATTTTAGATGTATGGTTTGCAGGGAGCGAAACAGGAGATGCACTGGCAGATGTTTTGTTTGGTGACGTTAATCCATCGGCAAAGATCACAGCAACTTTTCCAAGAAATGTAGGTCAGATCCCTATTTATTATAATCATAAAAATACCGGGAGACCTCTAGAAAATAAAGAAGGGGAATTCGTAAAATTTCGATCTAACTATCTAGATGTTCGAAATGAACCTTTATACCCATTTGGGTATGGTTTAAGTTATACCACCTTTAGCTATAAGAATTTGAGTCTGAGTACGGAGCAACTTGCGGAGAATGAGACCTTAAAGATTAGCGTAGATATTACCAATTCTGGTAATTATGATGGAAAAGAGGTTGTGCAGTTATATGTAAGAGATCTTGTTGGCTCTGTTACTAGACCGGTTAAAGAATTAAAAGGTTTTCAGAAGATATTTCTCAAAAAAGGAGAAATGAAAACTGTAACATTTGAGCTTAGTGTTGAAGATTTAAAATTTTATAATTCCAGTTTAGAACATGTTTATGAACTAGGAGATTTTGAAGTTTTTGTTGGAACTAATTCTGCAGACGATTCTTTAAGAACATCTTTTGAATTAGTGAAGTAATAAATTAATTTGTTTTAATAATAAAAGGGCAGAAAATCTATTTTCCTGCCCTTTCTTATGATTATGATTATTCTCTAATGAGTTGCTATAGTTTCTGAAATTTCACTTTCTATTCCGTCCCAAAGTTCGATTCTGTGTTCCAGACTTTTTTTAGAAATATCCATCACTTCTTGCCATTTTTCAGGATCGTTATTGCAAAGTTCCTCTATCATTTTAAAAGCCATTGGCCCATGTTCATCGGCGTCTAGTTCTATATGTCTATCAAAATAATACTTAAAGAGCTTAAGATCTTCTTCCGGAAAATTCTGTTGTACACTTTTAATAATGGAAGTGAACATATCTGGAATTAGTCCTTCTCTTCCAAAGGTGAAAGCTGCAGCAATTTTATGTGGTTTTCCTTCCGCAATAGTTTCAAAAGTAAATTTCAAAAATTGTTTAATACTAAGAGGAAGATCGCTTACCGCGATAATCAGGAAAATATCTGTACCATGAGTTACCTGAAATAAAAGATCTTCAATCTTTTTTCTGCTGGCGCCACTTCTTTCCATCGCTTCCAAATACATCTCAAAATGACTTTGATGATTGCCATCTATATTCACATCAGTCTCTTCTGCAAGAACTATTTCGTTTATGAGGTATCTTATTTCAGGATTACCAACCGGTACCCAGGGAGTAGATGTTTTAGTTAGTTTTTCCTGCAACGATTTTAAAAGAGACATGAAATCCCAGACTGCAAACACATGGTGTTCCATGAAACATCGTAAATGCTCCGGTCTGGTGATCTTATTATATAATGGATGATTTAATAATTGTGCTGTATGTGGCTTTAAAGCCGTATTTATATCCTGAATCATTTTCTTTCTTTAGAGTATGCAAAAGTAATTAGCAGCTTATTACTTTTAAAATGATTAACTGTGTTTTTATTCGTTTTTAACGCTTGTTGTAGCTCTCTTTTAAATAGTATAGAAACAAGAGCGTAATGCGATTTAATATTGAGATATGAAAAAAGGGTAAGTCATTATGTATAGACTTACCCTTTAGTATTTAAGTTTTAATATTTCTTAATTGAAAGCAGATATCCCGGTAATATCCATTCCTGTAATAAGTAAATGAATATCATGTGTACCTTCATAGGTTATTACACTTTCTAAATTCATCATATGTCTCATTATGCTGTATTCTCCAGTAATACCCATTGCTCCAAGTACCTGTCTGGCTTCTCTTGCAACATTTAATGCCATAGCTACATTATTCCTTTTAGCCATAGAGATCTGAGCTGAGGTAGCTTTACCTTCATTTTTAAGAACACCTAATCTCCATGCTAAGAGTTGAGCTTTTGTGATCTCTGTGATCATTTCAGCCAATTTCTTCTGTTGTAATTGAAATCCGGCAATTGGTTTTCCAAACTGCATTCTTTCTTTAGAATATCTCAGCGCTGTATCATAACAATCCATTGCAGCTCCAATTGCTCCCCAAGAGATTCCATATCTAGCGGAATCTAAACATCCTAGCGGAGCTCCCAATCCACTTTTATTTGGCAAAAGGTTTTCTTTTGGAACTTTTACGTTATCAAAAATAAGTTCTCCGGTTGCACTTGCTCGAAGCGACCATTTATTGTGGGTTTCTGGTGTAGAAAAACCTTCCATTCCGCGTTCTACAATTAATCCGTGAATTCTACCATCTTCATTCTTAGCCCATACCACAGCGATGTCTGCAAAAGGCGAATTTGAGATCCATAATTTTGCACCATTTAATAAATAGTGGTCTCCTTTGTCTTTAAAATTAGTAACTAGTCCTCCTGGATTAGATCCATGATCTGGTTCCGTAAGACCAAAACTTCCCATAAATTCTCCAGATGCCAGCTTAGGAAGAAATTTCTTCTTTTGCTCTTCACTTCCATAGGCATAGATTGGATACATCACCAAAGAAGATTGTACAGAAGCCGTAGATCTCACGCCACTATCTCCACGTTCAATTTCTTGCATTATAAGTCCGTAAGAGATCTGGTCTAAACCAGCTCCGCCGTATTCTTCTGGGATGTAAGGTCCAAATGCGCCAATATTGGCAAGACCTTTTATAATAGATTTTGGAAATTTTGCTTCTTGAGCAGCTTGTTCAATAATAGGAGAAACATCTCTTTTTACCCATTCACGAGCAGCATCACGAACCATTTTATGTTCGTCTGTAAGTAGATCGTCAATATTGTAGTAATCAGGAGCTTGAAATAAGTCGGCTTTCATTTATCGTGGGTTTGTACACAAAAATAGCCAACCCAAGAATAGCAAACAATTTAAAAGCTTATAATTTTAAGTAGAAAGGTTCTACCATTTTATGATATTCTTTAGTATAATGATGTCTGCTTTCCTCTAAAATCAATATATCTTGTATAGTTTCTTTCTGCTGAAAGCTCAATAAGATCAAACTTCTTTTAATTTCAGAAGTAGGAGTGCCTTTCACTCGGGTGATCTTTGAGGGGTATAAATTGCAAACTTTAGCAAACTCTAAGATCTTGCTTTCTTCATCTGCAGGCACTATCAGGCTTAATTTTCCTTCTTCAGAAAGTAACTTTGACGCTCCAGAAATTAATTCTTCAAAAGGCAAAGCATCTTGAAATCTTGCAATTTCTCTAGAAGAGGTCTTTTTATCAGAAAGATTAGAATTATAAAAAGGGGGGTTACTTACAATTAGGTCATATTTTTCATCCTGCATCTCCTCTACAAATTCATCAAAGCCTGCATGATAACAATATAATCTATCTCCCCAGGGGCTATTTTCAAAATTTTCTACCGCCTGTTCATAAGCATTTTCATCTATTTCAAGAGCATCTATTAAATCTGCATAACTTCTTTGCGCAAGCATCAATGAAATTAATCCAGTTCCTGTTCCAATATCAAGTATAGAAAATACATTTTTATCTACAGGAGTCCAAGCACCTAAAAGAACACCATCTGTACCAATTTTCATGGCGCATCTGTCTTGAGAAATACTAAATTCTTTAAATTTAAAAGGAGCTTCCAAGCTAATTAATCTAAGTAAAGATCTATTAGACCTTCAGGAGTTTTTAAGAATATGATCTTATTCTTTTTATCTAACTTTTCTATGAATTCCTCGTTCATAGGGATAAGAACTTCTTTACCGTCTTTTTCGATCTCAAATAAAGATTGGGCAGTGCTATCGTTTATAGAAACAATTTTTCCAACGGTACCATATTCTATATCCTCAACGGTAAATCCAATAATTTCATGAAAGTAGAATTTATCGCCGTCTAGTTCTGGAAGAAGGGTGAGAGGAAGGTAGAGATCACATTTCATTAGATCTTCAGCATCTTCTTCGGTATTTACATCTTCAAATTTAGCGCGAAGCAAATCGCTTTTGTGGAGAGAGCTTCTTTCAATAAAAAATGGAACCAGATTATCGTTGTAATCAACGAATACTGATTCCATTTCTGTGTAAGCTTCGGGTTCATCGGTATCAAGTTTAATTAATACCTCCCCTTTGAAACTAAATTTACTAACGATCTTTCCTAAATAGAAACATTCTTCTTTAAGCATCGCTAGTTAATTAAATTAAGCTTCTTTGTTTTCTTCAGTAGAAGCATCTTCTGTAGTTGCTTCAGCATCATTAGCAGCAGCTTCTTCAGCAGTTGCGGCATCTGCAGCTTCTTTAGCAGCAGCTTCGCGCTTAGCATTTACTTCTTTTTCAGCTTCTAGAGCTTTTTGCTTTGCAGCTTCTTGCTCTTTAGATAAAGATTCTTTTTTATTAGAAACTTTTCCTTCTTTTTCATCTAACCAAGCTTGGAATTTTTCATCTGCTTGCTCTTCAGTAATTGCTCCTTTTCTAACTCCACCAGCAAGGTGGTTCTTAAGAAGAGCTCCTTTATAAGAAAGGATAGCA
Organism: Gillisia sp. Hel1_33_143; assembly: GCF_900104765.1. Lineage (GTDB taxonomy): Bacteria > Bacteroidota > Bacteroidia > Flavobacteriales > Flavobacteriaceae > Gillisia. The sequence goes on along the minus strand of NZ_LT629737.1, from coordinate 507,675 downwards.
CGGGCAGTATCTGTTGGTTGTGCACCGTTCTGTAACCATTTTACCGCTTCATTAACATCTAATTCGATAGTCGCAGGGTTGGTATTTGGATTGTAGATCCCTAATTTTTCAAGGTATTTACCATCTCTTTTCGCTCTAGCATCAGCAGCGATAATCCAGTAAAAAGGTTTTCCTTTTTTACCGTGTCTTTGTAATCTTATTTTTACAGGCATAAAAATTAATTTGTGAGGTTCTCGACCTCCATTATTAATGAGTCTGCAAAGATACTATATTTATTTATTCAGAACATAATTTTCTGAACTAAAGATACCTGTGTCTATTTAAATAGGCTGCTGTGCTTTTTAAAAGAGGGTTCTTGGCAGCAATTTAAGAGAAATTAAAATATTTTATTTCAGATTGTTAATTCCAGTTAAACAGTGCTAAACCTTGTTAAAAACCTGGATATACGAAGCTTAGAGTGTAATTTTGAAGAAGAAAAAATGTTTAATAAAAAATAAAGTTATGAAGTATTCTGAAGATGTTGCTAATAAATTAAATAGTCTGCTAGAAAAAAATTATGATTCTGAAAAAGGATATCAAATGGCAGCAGAGAACGTAAAAAATCCTCAGTTAAAAGAATTTTTTAACCAACGTGCTAAAGAAAGATATGATTTTGGACATGAATTAAAATCTGAGATCAAAAGTTTTGGACAAGAGCCGGACAAAGGAACTAGTTTGAAAGGAGATATTCACAGAGGATGGATGGATATTAAAACATCATTATCATCAGATAACGAAGAAGCAGTTTTAGAAGAAGCTATTAGAGGAGAGAAAGCTGCGGTAGAAGAATATAATGAAGTGTTGAAAAGTGAAGAAATTCCATCATCAACAGGGAATGTTTTAATGAAACAACGTAATTCTATTACAGATGCATTAAATAAAGTAAAGTCTTTAGAGCAGTGGAAAGATTAATTTCCGTTAAATAAAATTGTTAGTTAGAGTTAGCCAGAAAACTCTTAGAAAAGTGCAGTAACACTGTGTTTTTCTAAGAGTTTTTTATTTTTGGGAAATTTGGTTAATAAATTGAAAGTTGGACGACTAGAGGAAGATGAATTTTTTCTTATTTTTAAATCTGATTAGTTTTACTTCATGGTTTTTTGTTGATTTCTGATAATCAATGCATAACCTCCAAATATCCCTTATAGAATGTACCTTATTTTTGATACCGAAACCACCGGATTACCTAAACGCTGGGATGCTCCATTAACCGATTTTGACAATTGGCCTCGATGTATTCAAATTGCATGGCAGCTGCATGACGAAATGGGAAATCTTATAGAAAGTCAGGATTATCTTGTAAAACCTGAAGGTTTTAATATTCCCTTTGATGCGGAAAAAATTCATGGAATTTCTACAGAATTAGCGCAGGAGGAAGGGATTTCTTTACAAGAGGTATTAGAAAAATTCAACATTGCACTGCAAAAAACCAAATTTGTAGTTGGACAGAATGTAGGTTTCGACCTTAATATTATGGGAGCCGAATTTCTACGAGAGGGAATGGAAAATTCTCTTCAAGATTTTCCGGTGTTGGATACGTGTACAGAAAAAACTGCAGAGCTATGTAAGTTACCGGGAGGTAGATATGGTAGATTTAAATTACCTACCCTTACAGAACTACACGAAGAGTTATTTTCTGAACCTTTTGCAGAAGCTCACAACGCAACGGCAGATGTAGAAGCAACTACGCGTTGTTTTTTGGAATTGATCAGAAAAGAAATTTATACCAAAGAAGAGCTGGATGTACCTGTAGATTATTTTCAGAATTTTTCTGAAAGCAATCCTCAGCCTATACAGCTTATCGGTTTAAAACACATCAACCTTAAAAAGGCTTCTGCTAAAATTAGAGAACGACTCCAAAAGGTAAATGGGGTTGATGAAATTTCTACAGAAGAGATACAGGAAAATTTAGAAAAGCTAGATGAAGTACGATTTTCTCACCTCCATAACCATTCTCAGTTCTCGATCTTACAATCTACGATAAGCATTCCTAATCTTGTAAAAGCTGCAGGAGAAGAAAATATGCCTGCTGTTGCAATGACAGATCATGGGAATATGATGGGTGCTTTCCACTTCGTAAAAGAAGTAGGGAATTACAATAAAGCTGTAAGAGCAGAAAATGAAGCTGCATTAGCAAATAATGAACCTGCAGACGCAAAGGAGTTAAAAGCAGTTCTTGGCTGTGAATTCTTTGTTTGTGAAGATCATAAAGATAAAACCAGAAAAGACAACGGGTATCAAATTGTAATTCTTGCCAAAAATAAGAAAGGTTATCACAACCTTGCAAAAATGGCGTCTGCTGCTTATATAGATGGGTTTTACTATGTGCCTAGAATAGATAAAGAAGTAATAAAAAGATATAAAGAAGATCTCATTGTACTTACTGGAAATCTTAATGGAGAAGTTCCAGGAAAGATTTTAAATGTTGGAGAAAATCAGGCAGAAGAAGCTTTGATATGGTGGAAGGAAACTTTTGGTGAAGACCTTTATATAGAATTGATGCGTCATGATCTAGAAGAAGAGAATCGTGTAAATCAAGTCTTGCTTCAATTTTCCAAGAAGCATAATGTTAAAATAGTAGCTACCAATAATACTTATTATAGAGCACAGGCAGATGCTAATGCTCATGATATTTTGTTGTGTGTAAAAGACGGAGAAAAGCAAGCTACTCCTATAGGTAGAGGTAGAGGCTATAGGTATGGTCTTCCTAATAATGAGTTCTATTTCAAATCTGATCTGGAAATGAAATCATTATTTAAAGATCTACCACAAGCGATCTCTAACATTCAAGAGGTGGTAGACAAAATTGAGCCTTTTGAGTTAGCGAGAGATGTACTTTTACCTGCCTTTGATATTCCAGAGCGATTTATTGTTGCGGAAGATGCAGTAGATGATGGAAAAAGAGGGGAAAATGCCTATTTAAAACACCTCACTTATGAAGGTGCAAAAGGGAGATATGGTGAAATTACTGAAGATATTAAGACCAGATTGGATTTTGAATTGTCTGTAATTGAAAAAACCGGATATCCTGGATACTTCTTGATTGTTGAAGATTTTATTAGAGCGGCTCGACAAATGGATGTTTCTGTTGGTCCCGGTAGGGGTTCTGCAGCGGGTAGTGCTGTTGCTTACTGTTTAGCAATTACCAATATAGATCCAATTAAATACGATCTGCTTTTTGAGAGATTCTTAAATCCGGATCGTGTAAGTATGCCCGATATAGATATTGACTTTGATGATGAAGGTCGTAGTCGGGTAATGGATTATGTGATTAAGAAATATGGTGCAAATCAGGTGGCACAGATTATTACGTATGGTACCATGGCAGCTAAATCTTCTATTAGAGATACTGCTCGGGTATTAGATCTTCCATTGAACGAGGCAGATCGAATTTCTAAGCTTATCCCAAACATGTCTAAGCTTGGAAAGATCTTTGGAGTAGATGAAAAAGAATTAAAAAAGAAATTTAGAAGTGAAGATCTGGATAAAGTACGAGAGCTTTTAAATATAGCCGATGGTGATGATCTTGAGGCACAAACCTTAAATCAGGCCAGAATTTTAGAAGGTTCTGTAAGAAATACGGGAATACACGCATGTGGAGTTATTATTACTCCTAGTGATATTACCAATTTCGTTCCTGTATCTGTAGCTAAAGATTCAGATCTTTATGTTACGCAATTTGATAACTCTGTAGTAGAAAGTGCAGGGCTATTAAAAATGGACTTCTTGGGGTTGAAAACATTAACCCTTATCAAAGACACTGTCAAAATTGTAAAAGGAAGACATAATATAGATCTAGATCCCGATAACTTTCCGCTAGATGATGAGAAAACCTATGAGCTTTTCCAACGTGGAGAAACGGTAGGGATCTTTCAATATGAATCTCCTGGAATGCAAAAGCACATGCAGGCATTAAAACCAACGGTTTTTGATGACCTTATTGCCATGAATGCGTTGTACAGACCGGGGCCAATGGAATATATTCCAAGCTTTATTGCTAGAAAACATGGAGATGAAGAGATAGCGTATGATCTTGAAGATATGGAGGGATATCTTAAGGAAACTTATGGTATTACAGTATATCAGGAGCAAGTGATGTTGCTTTCTCAAAAGTTAGCAGGCTTTACAAAAGGTGAGGCAGATATGTTGAGAAAGGCGATGGGTAAGAAATTAGTTGATTTGTTGGCTACTCTTAAGCCTAAGTTCTTAGATGGAGGAGAGGCAAAAGGGCATCCAAGAGAGATTCTAGAGAAGATATGGAAAGATTGGGAAGCTTTTGCATCTTACGCTTTTAACAAATCTCACTCTACATGTTATGCTTGGATAGCATACCAAACAGCTTATTTAAAAGCGCATTATCCTGCAGAATACATGGCAGCAGTACTTTCTAATAATATGAATGATATTAAGCAGGTTACCTTCTTTATGGAAGAATGTAAGCGGATGAAATTGAAAGTTCTTGGGCCAGATGTGAATGAATCTTACTACAAATTCTCGGTAAATAAGGAGTATGCGGTGAGATTTGGGATGGGCGCAATTAAAGGGGTTGGTTCTGGAGCAGTGGCTACCATTGTAGAGAATAGAAAAACAGAGTCCGGACCCTACAAGTCTATTTTTGATATGGCCAAGAGAATAGATCTGCGTTCAGCAAATAAAAAAGCTTTTGAAAGTTTAGCATTGGCTGGGGGATTTGATGGTTTTGGGAATCATCGTGCTCAGTATTTCCATGATGAGGGAGATGGAATTACCTTTTTGGAGAAGGTAATAAAGTATGCTGCAAAATTTCAGGAAAGTGAAAATTCTTCTCAGGTAAGCTTATTTGGTGAGGCCAGTGATGTTCAAATACCAGAGCCAGTGGTTCCGCCATGTGAAGAATGGGGTACCATGGGAAAATTGAAGCGAGAAAAAGATGTGGTCGGAATTTATATTTCCGGACATCCTCTAGACGATTTTAAAGCAGAGATCCATTATTTCTGCAATGCGCAGGTTTCAGACTTTAAAGATCTTTCTACCTATGTAAACAGAGAATTGGCATTTGGAGGAGTGGTTTCAGATGTGCAACATAGAACCTCAAAAATGGGGAAAGGATGGGCAGCTTTTACAATAGAAGACTATTTAGACTCTTATGAATTCAGAATATTTGGAGAAGAATATTTGAGATTTCAGCATTTCTTAGTCCCAAATGGTTTTGTCTATGTAAAGGCTTTTGTGAAGGAAGGTTGGACCAATAAAGATACCGGCGCTAAAAGTGAACCTAGACTTCAGTTTAATAACTTTCAATTGCTGCATGATGTAATGGATATCTATGCTAGAAAACTAACTATTCAGCTAGACATTAATCATATCAAAGAAGAACAAATTGAAAACCTAAAAGAGATTATTAGAGCTCATAGGGGAGATCATAGCCTTAATTTTATAGTGTATGAAATGAAGGAAATGGTGAAGGTTGATATGACTAGTAGAAAGCAAAAAGTAAAGATTTCTCAAGAATTGCTTGACGCTTTGGAAGGAGAGCAAGTAATGTATAAATTGAATTAGAAAAATAAAATCGTCTTAATTTTAAAGAAATTGTACATTCAAGCTGTTTGTAGAAAATACAGTGCGTCTTAATTTGAATGGTCTTTATAAGATAGGGGCTTACAATGCGAGCATAATTAAATCTAATATGACACGTGTAAGTTTTGGCAAAATATTTGACTATTTTTACATATTAATCGGAAAAAATAAAAATTATGGCTTTAGAAATAACAGATGCTAATTTTGAAGAAATGGTGCTTAAAAGCGAGCAACCAGTAATGGTCGATTTTTGGGCTGCATGGTGTGGACCTTGTAGAATGGTAGGACCAATTATTGATGATATAAGTAAAGATTACGACGGAAAAGCAGTTGTAGGGAAATTGGATGTAGATGCCAACCAGGAATTTGCTGCAAAATACGGAGTAAGAAATATACCAACGGTATTGATCTTTCAAAATGGGGAAGTAGTAGGGCGTCAAGTAGGTGTTGCTCCTAAGAACACTTACGCAGAAGCATTAGACGCTTTATTGTAGTATATAAAGAGATCTTCTAAAGGAAGATAGATATATTTTGAAAAGACCTGGCAATTATGTTAGGTCTTTTTCATTTATAAATATTCTTTACCTTTCATTATCATTCTTAATTAAGAAGTCCATCATTTTCCATGAAAAAAGGTTTAGAGCAAAACGTAAATGAATTAAATGACGCATTCAATTTAGAACTTCTGGCAAAGCAAATTGTAGAAGGTTTTGTATCTGGAATGCATAAAAGCCCGTTTCATGGTTTTTCTGCAGAGTTTGCCGAGCATAAATTGTACAATAATGGGGAAAGTACAAAACATATAGACTGGAAGTTGTATGCTAAAACAGATAAATTATACACCAAAAGATTTGAAGAAGAGACCAACTTAAGATGTCATTTAGTTATAGACAACTCTTCTTCCATGCATTATCCAAAAGTCAATGGTTTTAAAAGAGATAATCTTAATAAGATCAACTTCTCTATATTGGCTGCTGCGGCTGTGATGCAGATTTTAAAGCGACAGAGAGATGCGGTTGGTTTGAGTATATATAGTGATACTTTTGAATTCTACGCCCCAGAAAAAGGAGGGGAGCGACATAGGCATATGCTTTTAAATACGTTGGAAGGTGTTGTAAATACTCCAATTAAAAATAGGCAAACCAAAAGCTACACGTATTTACATCAAATAGCAGAGAAATTAAAGAGGCGGTCTCTGGTTTTTATATTTACAGATATGTTTCAAGAAGATAAAAACGCAGCAGAATTATTTGAAGCGTTAAAACATCTTACTTATAATAAACACGAAATTGTTCTATTTCATGTAATAGATAAGCAGCATGAATTGGATTTTAATTTTGATGAAGCACCAAAAAGGTTTGTAGATGTAGAAAGTGGAGATCATATAGATCTATATTCGCAAAATTTTAAAGATTCCTATCATGAAATAACTAAGAATTACTTCAAATTTTTACAATTGCAATGTGCAAAATACAAGATTAAGTACGTATTGGTGGATGTGAAAGAAAATTTTGAAAAAATTTTAACTACCTATCTAGTTGAGCGACAAAAATTTAAGGGGTAGAGGAAAGGTTGCTGTAAAATTAAATCAAAAAAATATTTGTGGAATCTAAAAACTGCTGTATATTTGCCCTCGCAATCAAGCAACGGTCTGGTAGTTCAGTTGGTTAGAATACCTGCCTGTCACGCAGGGGGTCGCGAGTTCGAGTCTCGTCCAGACCGCAAGTTTGCAACAAAAGAAGCTTCAAGAAATTGAAGCTTTTTTTAGCAAGTATAATGAAGTTGTGTTGTTTATCTCATGAGAAGTCAAATTCTATGAGGTATGTGGTTAAAATGCTTGATTTATCAAGTATTTACCAATGAGAAGCTTTTTTCCATTAGGTTGGGAAAGGGCTTTTTTCTTTTTAGATCGATTCTATTAGGGTGAATAAAATTTACTCAATAACAAATTTGGCGTATAAAGGGAAATGATCTGAGCCAATTTTTGATAGTGTATTAAAGTCTTGAACAGTTATGTCTTCAGTTACAAAAAAGTGATCTAGAGGCCAGCGCATTATTAAAGACTCTGCATTAAACGTATTATAGAGTCCTCTTCCAATTCTCACATCTTTTAGATTGCCATCTTTGCCAAATAATCTAGAGGTATTAGACCACGCAACATCGTTAAAATCTCCAGCAATAATTGTAGGTAATGTGTATTTAGACGCTATATCTCCAACTCTTAATAATTCTACTTCTTTTTGTTGATCCTTTCCTTGTTCTCCAATATTTTCTGGATACTTATCACTAGGAAAAGGGGCTACCGGATGCACTCCAACAAATTTGAATTCTTTTCCGGAAGCCAGAGTCACATTCGTAAAGAATGATGGCACTTTGCTATGACTTAAAAATTTGATCTGATGATTTGATATTGGTAGTTTAGAATATAATGCCATTCCATAGGCGTTGTCTAAAGGATATTCTATAGTATAGGGGTGTGTCTTTTTTAAATAAGAAAGATGCTCCACCCACCAAGAATCTACCTCCATTAGAAGAATAATATCTGGTTCTTTGGTGGTAATTATCTCTTTTAGTGTTTGAGTCTTCCTATTTTTTATTAGAACATTCGCAATTAGAATATCAACACTGTTTTTATTTGTTACTTCGGAAGCTTTTACGGTCTTAACTACGGTATCTTTTAGAAGATAAGGAGAAATAATTTCAAATTGAATAAATATAGAAGCTAAAAGTCCTGAAACTAATGCTATGCTGGAGAATTTCCATTCTTTAGTTATCAGGAGAAAGGAAAGAAATAGAAAAATGCCAACTGTTAAAAGCTGAAGGCGTGGAAAATCTAGAATTTTTAAATACCATCTGGGTATATCATATACTAATGATGCAAGGCTAAACATGATAACCAGGCAACTTAATATGATTACTATGACCTTTGCAAACTTTCTGATATTCTTAGATTTCATTTTTGAGATTTTCTGAATTACTTTAAAACTTGAGCTTCCTGCTGCAGCTATTTAGTAAGATGATGATGCAACTATTCTACATCAGGATATTGATAAAGACTGATTACGATGAGCATATAATAACAGAATTTAAAGAACCTACTTATGGATGTAGCTTCTAAAATACGATTTTTAAAATTCGAACCTTTTTTGAAGTGGTATTGTTTTGGATAATTGATGTGAAACAATCGATAAGCGATTAGAATTGATTTTATAAATCGTAATTGCAGAAAAGATGTATTTAGAATTAGCGATGATATAAAACATTTAACTAGCGCACAAATAAAACTTTGTGAGATCAATTATTAATACTCCCAATTTCATGATTATTTATCCTTTTAATAGCTCATATATAGTGTATAATAAGATAATAAAGAAGTAAGTATTAATAATTCGCATTAGTCATAGAAAGGTCTTCTCAGCGCTTAGAAAATATTATGAAAAAAAGTGGCTTACTGCTTTCTAAGTTGGAGTAACTACTGTATATTTGCCCCCGCAACAAAGCAACGGTCTGGTAGTTCAGTTGGTTAGAATACCTGCCTGTCACGCAGGGGGTCGCGAGTTCGAGTCTCGTCCAGACCGCAAGTTTGCAACAAAAGAAGCTTCAAGAAATTGAAGCTTTTTTTATGCGCTATAATGGAATCTGATTGGTGTGAGAAAAAGATAAAAACAAGCACTCTTATTTTATAAGGATGCCTGTTATAAAAAAGATGGTTAATTTCTATCTGCTGCTTGAATTTCTCCAGAAAGTCCGCTTAGCTTGGGTTGAAATATCCATAGTTCTGTACTGCCGCCTTGGGTTATTTCTCCCCACTCTTTTAGGAAATTTTTAAAGCTTCCATCACCGTAAAGTTTGTTATAAGAATCTACAAATTTTGGATCTTCGCTCATAAAAGAATATTTGTCAAAGAAATATACAGCTACCATATCTTTGCCATCTTTGGTAGAAGGCATTTCATTCATATAAATTCCATAGGCCATATCTTTATAAGCGTCGCCCATTACTTTTTTTACTTTTTCCATGGCGCTATTTACTTTATCTCCTTGAAAACGCTTTATATCATAGAAGTCTAAAAGTAGTTTGTCTAGTGTAAAATCTATAGGAAAGCTAGATAGTCCATTTTCAAATTTCCAATAGGTGGTTGCCGTTTTATTACTTATGTAAGGCTGCACATTACTATTCCAATCATTGGTGTGTGCTTCAGATTCATCTCGAGAATCCATGGCGCTCCAAGGTAATGGTCCCATGACCCACATATAACTTCCCGCATTTTCTCCACTAGCTATGTAATAAACCCTTGCACCAAAAGGTCCTTCAGCATGAAACTGTTTATTATGAGAGGCTATATTGGTTTCAAATTTTTTAACATCGGCAGAATTTGGAGTGAGCAAGGTATTCTCCATTATTGCATATTCTGCATTATTTTGAGACATTGCTAAAAACGGGATCAATAAGATCAAAAAAAATACTTTCTTCATGATTATATATTTAGGTGGTTAATATTAAATCTGAAGTTCTGAGTAGAAGGTATAGGGCTTAATTAAATGGGAGGAGAATTATAGATTACAATTTAACACATTTAATTCATTAAATCTCTATAAAGGCGGTAATTAATATTATTTAAATGATTAAATATCAGTAGATTATATGCTTATTTTATCTTTTTAAAGAAGGAAGTTGTTGCCAATTTCGTTTGTGTTATTTCAATTCTTAATTTTAGAACATTAAAAAAATAATTCTGTGGGTATGATCTTAAGGCGAAGTAAGGAGTGGCTAACATTATTGAGGTCTCTTTTATATATTTTTATGTTTCTAGCCTTGGGAGAAATTATAGTTTATTTCCTGTTTCCATATATTCCCGGAAATATTGTTGGAATGTTCCTCATCTTCTTTGCATTAAAATTCAGAATTATAAATTTACAAGATGTAAAACCTGCTTCAGATAAGTTGATGAAATATCTGGTGCTTTTCTTTATTCCGTATGGGGTTGGTTTAATGTCTTATTTTCATCTTATAGAAGATTATTGGATATCTATCACCTTTGCTGCTGTTTTAAGCAGTTTACTTACGTTATATATAACTGCACTCGTGCTTCAAAAAATGGAAAAATGACAATTAGGATCATTCTACTTTCATTTTTTGGAGTATTAATTACTATAGGTATTTATAATATCTTTTTATGGGTACGAAAGAAATGGAATTTCGCTTTATTGAATCCCGTTTTGCTTACTATTATTGCTATAATGCTGATATTAAGTATCGCCGAAATCGATTTTCAGGATTACAATAGGGGAGGAAGTTTACTTAGTTTTTTTCTAGGGCCTTCCATAGTTGCATTAGGAGTTTACTTTTTTGAAAAATATGAAGAGATCAAACAAAACCTATTACCTTTCTTTACTGCAATTTTAGTTGGAGGAGTAACCGGAATCTTATGTGTGATTTTTATCTTATTACTATTTAATGTACCACCGGTAATTATAAATTCTTTGGCAGCAAAATCTGTTACCACCCCAATTGCTATAGAAATAACAAAAACATTGGGCGGTGTACCAGAAATTACAGCCGGGGTAGTGATAGCTGTAGGGGTTTTTGGTAATGCTATAGGACCTGTGTTTTTGAAATTTTTGGGCATAACAAGCACTAGAGCTTTAGGTACCGCTTTAGGAACTGCGGCACATGGTATTGGTACAGCTAAAGCTATGGAAATTGATAAGTTGGCTGGAATATATAGCGGCTTGGCCATGTGTGTTAATGGCGTTTTTACGGCTATCTTGGCACCGATCTTTTTGGAAATATTAAAGACATGGTAATTATGATAAGTTTGTGGTGTTCATTCATAATTTGTTAATAAACAGTTAGATATATGATGAGGTAAGGTTAAAAATTATATTTTATCGTGCTATTTGCCTTTAATCATTTACTTTTGTACCGCCCTATTTTTAACTTAAAGCTTAATTAGAACTTATGCCCCAATTACCAGAAGAAGTTGCTCTAGAGTTCAACAGAGTTAAGAGTTTAAATCAATTCAAGCTTGAATATGACAAGCTGCAAGATGAGTTTGAAAACTTAACCAAATTAGCGGCAACAATAGCAGAAACAGATATGGCTATGATCAATCTGGTAGATAACTTTACGCTATGGACAATTTCTTGTTACGGTATTTATAATTCTCAAATGCCTAGAGAAGAATCTATATGTCAATACACTCTTAAAGAAGATGAGTATCTAGAAATATCGGCTATTAAAAAAGATTCTAGAACTAATACGAAAGCTGTTGGTGATAATAACTATTATATAGGTTTTCCATTGATTACTCCTACCGGGGGAAAAAATAGGAGCTCTTTGTATAGTTGGTAAATCTGAAAAAAAACTACCAGCTACAAAGATCGAGCAATTAAAATTAGTCGCTCATGAAATAGTTGAAAAACTAGCTTTAAAACGTGATCTAGAAAGTGCTAGAAATTTGGTTACGGATGCTCTTCATACACAGAAAAAATTAGCTCACGATTTCAGAGGACCTGTAAATGGGATATTAGGTATTACCAATCTCGCATCTTACGAAGAAGAACTTACGGTAGATGAGGCCAAGACTTATTTAAATATGATTGGCCAAAGTAGTACAGCACTTTTAGGACTTGCCTCAGAGATCTTAAAATCTGGTAATAGAAATAATGATGATGAAATTTCATTAATCAGTTTTGAAGAGCTGGGAGATAGGTTAAAAGATCTTTACTTACCACAAGCAGTAATCAAGGATATAAGTTTAGACGTAAATTTTAGCCTTGAAGATTCAACTACAATGGTGGTAAGAGACAATTTATTACAAATAGCTGGAAATTTAATTTCTAATGCAATTAAATTCTCACCTAGGAGTGAGCGTGTTATTCTAGAACTAAAATTTAATGAAGATTCTAATATCTTAATTTTAAAGGTAATTGATTCTGGTAACGGTTTTTCTATAGAAAAGATTCAAAATATAATAGATGGTAAAGCTATACCATCTGCAGGTTCCAATGGTGAGATTGGGTATGGATTAGGATTAAAAGTGGTGCGGCATCTGGTAGATGAGCGTCATGGAAATTTAAAGATTTACTCCGTTCCAGGTAGGGGAAGTGAATTTGTGGTAGAATTACCCCAGATCTTGTAAAATTTTATAAGAATTATATGTTGTTAAAAGATTACTTCCTTGAATTCCCATACCTTATAAACGTACAGGATTAGAAAAGCAAGGCTAACTAGAAACTCCATAACACTAGATGCGACTAATCCAAGAAAAGATCCATACGCAGCTCTTAATGCAGATTTTGAATTACTCTTATTCACAATCTCTCCCACAAATGCCCCTATAAAAGGTCCAATAAGTATTCCAAATGGAATTGGAGCTATAAGTCCAACGACCAAACCAATTGTGGCGCCGATCATTCCAGATCTGCTGCCTCCATATTTCTTAGTTCCCATGGCTGGAACAGCCAAATTGAGTATAAATATTACAATGGCAATAATTAATGTGATTCCTAAAAACCAATAGTTCATCTCAATAGAAGGAGCTAAAAAGAAAACTAATAACCCAAGCCAACTCACAGGAACTCCCGGTAATACTGGTAAAAAACTACCTAAAATTCCCACTATCAATAAAACTCCGGCTAGTAATACTAAAAATATATCCATATAAATTTTTCTTTTTTTCAGCTAAAATATCAATTTAAAAACAATCTTTTAACTAAATAGTTAGTTATAACTAATTATTTAGTTTATATTAGCTTCTTAGTTTAGATATAAAATCCCAATTTATAAAGTACTTATGAAGCAGTTAACGAAAGCCGAAGAAGAGATCATGCAGATCTTATGGCAATTGAAAGAAGCTAATGTTGCCAACATTATAGAAAGCATGCCCGAGCCAAAACCTGCCTATAATACTGTTTCTACCATAGTACGCATCTTGGAAAGCAAGAAATTTGTAGATCATAAAAAAGTAGGGAAGGGCTATAATTATTTTGCGCTGGTAGATAGAGAGACCTATTCCAATCAGAGCATGAATAAGTTGATGGATAATTATTTTAATGGTTCTTTTAAAAGTATGGTGTCATTTTTTATGAAAAAGAATGATCTGGATACTAAAGAGCTGGAAGCTATTTTAAAGGAGATCAATAAAAAAGATTCTTAAGATGTTAGCTATTATTTTAAAAATCATATTCTTTCAATTACTGTTCTTACTAGTGTATGAGCTCTTATTGAAAAAAGAAACCTTCTTTAATTACAATAGATGGTATCTTCTACTTACTCCAATTATAGCTTTAACGCTACCATTTTTGAATATAACTTCGTTGAATGAATTGATACCGCAAGAATCGGCAGCAGTAATAAATAGTTTTTGGCTTCCGGAGATAATTATAGGTGGAAGTCCACAAGCAATAGAAACATTGCCTGAAGTAAATCTGTCATCACAATCTACGTCTATAAATTGGTGGATGTTGGCTTATGTCTTTGGAGCTATGCTTAGTTTAGGAATTGTTTTTAAAAAATTTTTGAATCTTAGAAAGTTGTTCAATTTCAACTTGATCTTTAAAGCTGATACTTATAGAATTATTGAAGTTCCATCATCCAACTTGGCATGTACTTTCTACAAAACTATATTTTTAGGCGATCAATTATCTGAAGCTGAAAAAACCCAAATCTTAGCTCATGAGATAGTTCACGTGCAGGGCAAGCACAGTTTAGATCTTGTTTTCTTTGAAATCTTTAAGATCGTATTCTGGTTTAATCCACTTATCTATATCTATCAGAATAGAATTGCCACTTTGCATGAATTTATAGCAGATGCAAATGTGGTAAAGACAACTAATAAAGGCAATTATTACGAACAGTTATTGAATAGCGCTTTTAACACTCAAAATATTTCATTCATCAATCAATTTTTCAATCATTCATTAATCAAAAAACGAATAGTTATGTTACAAAAATCAAAATCTAAAGCCATCGCAAAATTTAAGTATTTAATGGTTGTGCCATTAATGTTTGTTATGCTTACCTATGTTTCGTGTTCTACAAAAGACGAAAATTCTTCAGAAATTAAGGATGTTTCAATTTCAACACAATTGGAGAATTTAACCCAGTCGGTTAAAGCAAAAGGAGAACTTTCAGAAGAAGAAATGGTAAGATTTAAAGAATTATTAGCGATTACCTTGGAAGGAAATATATTGAATAAATCAGCATCGGATGGCTCAGATGTTCCTTTTGCTATTATAGATCAGGTTCCTTTATTCCCGGGTTGTGAAGACTTATCTTCTAATGAAGAACAAAAGAAATGTATGTCACAAAAAATTCAAGATCATGTGATGAAAAACTTTAATGCGGAAGTTGGTAAAGGTCTAACCGGAGTAAACAGAGTTATTGTTCAGTTCAAAATAAATAAAGAAGGAAGAATTGAAAATGTTAAAGCAAGAGCTGCATCTCCCGAATTAGAGGAAGAAGGTATTCGTGTTATTAACTCTATACCTCAAATGATTCCAGGAGAACAAAGCGGAAAAGCAGTTGGCGTTATGTATTCATTGCCTATAGTATTTCAAGCTAAATGAGAATAATTTTTATCATTTTAATAGTGTTAGTTGGTAAAGCCGAAGCTCAAACTTCGGCTTTAGCTATTAGCGATAGTTTATATGCTCTTGGAAATTACGAGGAGGCCATCTTAGAATTAAAATCCTTCGAACCAAAAACAGAGGCTGTATTCGTGAGATTAGCTAAAGCAAACGAAGCATCTGGAGATTGGGATACTGCGCTGGAATATTATCATAAAATACTTGTTCAAAATCCTAATCGAGTACTTACTGCTATAAATTATGGCGAACTTTTGCAGAAGGTTGGAGATATAAAGGCTGCAGACTCATTATTTACAAATTTATCTATTGCATATCCAAAAAATGCAAGTTTTCAATATAGACTAGGAGAGATCAAAGAGTCTAAAGGTGATTCCATTTCCATAGAATTTTTCAGAAAAGCTATTGCTTTGGATACTACACATCAGCAAGCCTTATTTAAAGTTGCTAAATATGAGCTGGCACATTCCAATTATCCACTTGCAAAGAAATTTGCAAAAATGGGTCTAGAAAAAAATCCAAAGAACGTTTCTTTATTATCTATCCTAGCACAAACCTATTACAATCAACAATACTACAGAGCTGCGATGGAACAATTTGAAAAGATCGTTGCTCTAGGTAAGGGAAATGAATTTGTCTATAACAAACTTGGGATGTGCTTTTATAGATCTTTTCAATACGAAGAGGCGATAGAAAATTTTAAGGAATGTTTGAAATTTGAAGATCGAAACTCTGAAACTCATTACAATCTTGGAAAACTATATGCAATTATTGGCGATTTTCAGAAATCTGAAATAGAACTTCTAATGGCTATTCTCATTAAAAAACAACCTGTAGATGCAGAGTTTTTAAGCTTAGCATTGGCCTATAAAGGTTTGGAAGATTATAAGAATATGTTGAAATATACCGAAGCTGCTTTAGAGGAAAATCCCGACAATGAGCGTGCTCTATATGAAAAAGCAATAGCCGCAGATAATTATTTTAAGGATATCACATCAAAGATCCAATATTATCAAAACTACGTTAATAGCTATAGCCAAAATGGTAATCCTAGTTTAATAGAACTGGCTCAAAGTAGAATTTCAGATCTAAAGAAAGAACAACATCTGCAAGTAGAAAACCAAAATTAATAATTAGATAATCTATTTAAATAGATATAATTCAGGCTTTAAAAGCCATAACGCAAATAGCTTATAGATTGTTGGGATTTCCTTATTTTTGAATATTCTAAGAAAGAAAATCTACCGAATGAAAAAAACATTACTCCTAATCTTTTTAGTAGTACTGGCTAGCTGTAATAATTTTGAGACTAAAAAGATCTCATCTAAACAAGTGCTCGATCAGGAAACCAAAAGTTTGAACTGGAAAGAGGTAGATGAGTATCCGGCTTTTGAGAATTGTAAGGAAATTACAGAATTAGCCGCTGCAAAGAGATGTTTTGAAACTACCGTAGCCAATTCCATTTATGCATATTTAGAGAAGCAACAACCTATAGTTACAGAAGCCATAGATGATACGCTAGTTCTTTATTTAGAAATATCTAAAAATGGGAAACCTACCATAGATTCTGTCTCTGTAGATACTACCGTAACCAATCAGCTTCCAAATATTAAACTATGGTTAACTCAAAGTGTAGATTCACTTCCTAAGATCTATCCAGCAAGTAAGCGAGGTATACCTGTTTCTAGCATCTTTAAAATGCCTATCTTAATAAAAGCAGAGTAGTTCTGAAATTCAGCATAGATTATTATTAATTATGTTTTTGGATCGTATTCAATTTAGCTCGTTTTAGTTCCCAGGCTTAAAACCATGCAAAATTTATTTTCTAGATTTCCTTCCTTTCCATTCATAACCTGAAAATAGAGATAAGATGGCAATATAACTGGTAAAAAATGGATATAGGAGACTGCACCACAGGTAGTGCTTTAGAATATTTAATTTTCCAAAATAGAAGTTCCATTTAATCAATAGAATAAGGTCTATATAAAACTTCATCAGAAAACTTATAATTACTAGCTTATAAGAGATGTTGCTTAGAAAGCATAATGCTGCTGTAATGCATAGAAATAAATTCATTAAAAGGACTATAAGCCCTGTTAATTTGGAAAAATTGCTTGTGTAGGCAGAAGATTTAGCGGCCCATCGAATTCTCTGTGATATTAAAAATGAAAAATTTTGCTGGTAATTGGTGAGAATTTCAGCTTCAGGAGATCTAAGATACGCTACCGCAAAATTTCCCTCCTGTAATTTTTGCAGTAAAAAAACATCATCTCCGCTAGAAATATGGTCATTCCCAGTAAAACCTTCTACCTCTATAAATGCTGTTTTCTTGTAACAAAGATTTGCAGCGTTGCACATAAATGCCTTTTTATTACCAAATGCAGCAGCTCCGGCAGCTTGCAAACTCATAAAATCGATCTCCTCAAAAATTGCTACTATAGATGTTGGGATTGTTCCCGGAAATCCTACCGGTCCTGCAATCAAACTCGCCTTGGTGGTAATTAATTTTTCATTAAAAGCCTGTAGCCAGTTTATTGGCACTTCACAATCTGCATCTGTGGTAATAATATGATCATAACTAGAGAGGTTGATGGCTGTGAGTATCGCATCTTTTTTAGGAGAATTGGATCTTCTTTTATTGGTTAATATATCTATTTGAAGTTCCGGATTTTTACGTTGAAATTCCAAGCAAATGTCTTTTGAGCGATCTTCTGAAGCATCATCTATAAGCAATATTTCAAATAATGAGTTAGGATAATTCAATTTTGAAAGAGAATATAAAAGCTCATTTATATATTTCTCTTCATTCCTGAACGGGATGATCACAGAAAACTGAATTTGTGGAGGAAGGTATTGTAATTTGAAAATTGGAAGCCTGTTCCAACCGTAAATAAAGTACCCAATCAATATCAGATAAACTATTGATATGAGCATTAGGATCGTCGTCATTTAGGGATGTTTAAAGCCGCAATTAGGACTCTGTTACCTGAACTGAATTATGTAGCTTTGTAAGGCACCGCGAATTTAATGAAAAATACGTTTTTGGGGTATAAAATCTTATAATTAAGGCTATTGAAATCTGAAAGAATTATTTTGGGGATAGATCCAGGAACCACTATCATGGGCTTTGGACTGATAAAAGTGGAAAATAAAAAGATGACATTCTTGCAGTTGAATGAATTGTTACTTCAAAAATACAACGATCCCTATGTGAAGTTAAAGTTGATATTTGAGCGTACCATAGAACTTATAGATACGTATCATCCAGACGAGATCGCTATTGAAGCGCCGTTCTTTGGTAAGAACGTACAATCTATGTTGAAATTAGGAAGAGCACAAGGGGTTGCCATGGCTGCTGGACTTTCTAGAGAAATTCCTATCACCGAATATCTTCCAAAAAAGATTAAAATGGCTATTACCGGAAATGGGAATGCAAGTAAAGAACAAGTGGCTAGAATGCTTCAAAGTCTATTAGGATTGAAAGAACTGCCTAAAAATCTAGATTCTACAGATGGATTGGCTGCTGCAGTCTGTCATTTCTATAATTCAGATAGGGTAGAAATAGGAAAAAGCTACACAGGTTGGGATGCGTATGTAAAGCAAAATCCTAAAAAAGTTAAATAGCCATTGTCAATAATAATCTAGATCTATGTTAGATATCAAAAGCTTTAATGAAACCTTGATAACCAATCCAGCTGGAGATAAGGTTAAAGAATTTGGTATATATATTCACATTCCTTTTTGTAAACAGGCATGTCATTATTGCGATTTTCATTTTTCTACTTCAGTAAAAAAGAAGGAAGAACTAATACAAATGATCTGTAAAGAGATCTTGCTGAGAAAAGATGAGATTACGCAAGAATTAGTTCAAACTATCTATTTTGGTGGGGGTACACCTTCATTACTATCAGAACTAGAATTAAAACAATTATTAACTACCATAGAAGATAATTTTGAGGTTTCTAGCACTGTAGAGATTACCTTAGAAGCCAATCCTGATGATCTTACAGCAGATAAGGTTAAGGAATTGAAATTAGCGGGTGTAAATAGATTGAGTATAGGAGTACAATCTTTTTTTGAGGAAGATCTTCAACTTATGAATCGTGCGCACAATGCTAACGAAGCCTTGACATCTATTAAGCTTGCAAAGCAATATTTTGATAATATTTCTATAGATCTAATATATGGAATGCCAGAGATGAGTGTAGAAAGATGGGAGGAAAATATAGATATTGCCTTATCATTAGATCTACCTCATTTTTCTTGTTACGCGTTAACGGTGGAACCAAATACTGCTCTAAAGAAATTTATTGATAAGGGGAAAATAGAACCTGTAGATGATGAGGTTGCAAGTATTCATTTTGATCTTCTTACCAATAAATTAAAATCAGCAGGCTTTGTGCAGTATGAATTTTCCAACTATGGTAAGCCAGGTTACTTCTCTCAAAACAATACTGCGTATTGGATGGGTAAAACTTATATGGGAGTTGGACCTTCTGCCCATTCCTTTAATGGAAATCAGCGCAAATGGAATATAAATAATAATTCATTATATATTAATGCCATAGAAAATGATAAGATCCCAGCGCAGAAAGAAGAGCTTTCTCTTACAGATAGGTATAATGAATATGTAATGACTCGCTTAAGAACTATGTGGGGTATTTCTTTGGAGGAGGTAAAAAAAGATTTTGGAACCAATTACAAGAAGTATCTCTTAGAGCAATCTGTTAATCTAATAAAAGAGGGCTTGTTGATCTTAGAAAATGAATCTTTAAAAGTTTCTGATAAGGGAAAGTTTTTAAGTGATGGTATATCTAGTGAATTGTTTTATTTAGATGAGAATTAATTAACCAATCCTTCATCTTGAACTGGTTTAAAGTTCTAATTATATATCATAATAACCGTAGGTAAAAGTAATGAAAACAAGCATACAGCATAAGAACAAAAGTTTTCTGGTAGATCTGTCTCAGCCTTTAGATATCTCTCTAAGTGTTCGTGGAGATGATAAGAATCCTATAGCGTGGTACTTGGAACATCCAAGAATAAAACCAGTAGTAGATGGAGATTTTGTTGGGAAGGTTGCAGAAGGGGCTTCCACAAATTTTAATAACATCTATTTCAATCCGCACGGGCATGGTACCCATACAGAGTGCGTTGGCCATATCACCAAAGAGTTTTATAGTATTAATGATAGCCTGAAGACTTTTTTCTTTACAGCAAAATTAGTTTCTATAGAACCTCTTAAAATAGAGGGAGATCAGGTAATTATTCTAGAGCAGATAGAAAAGTATTTAGAGAGGGGAGATGCAGAAGCCTTAATCATTAGAACACTGCCCAATTATATAGAAAAGCGAACCAGGAAATACTCTCATACTAATTGGCCATATCTCTCAGAGAATGCTGCAAAGTATATTAGAGACTGCGGAGTGAAGCATTTGCTCATAGACCTCCCTTCTGTAGATAAGGAAAAGGATGAGGGTAAATTATTAGCGCATAAAGCTTTTTGGGACTATCCCAAAAACACGCGATTTGATGCAAGTATTACGGAGTTGATATACGTTTCTAATAAAATTGAAGACGGTAATTATTTATTGAATTTACAAATTGCTTCTTTTGAAAATGATGCAGCTCCCAGTAAGCCTATTTTGTATAGGTTGGAGTAAACTAAAGCTGAAAAGTGTTATGCTATTGCTCTGTTTAGGTTACGCTAAATATCTTGAAATGCTTAATTAAGCTCGGCCAGACGTGGGTAAGAATTGAAATTGGCTTTAAATATACTAGGTAGCCGAATTATAAAAATAAAAAAGCCGTTTCAATTAAGAAACGGCTTTTCAATATGATTAAAGATCACTTTAGAAGCGAAAATTATCCTAAAGCAACTCTTTCAAAAGCAACAATAGTAAGATCGCTATCTACAGACTTTACGTATGCAGAAACGCTTAACTTGTTGTCTTTAATGTAGTCTTGATTTACAAGAGTGTTGTCCTTAAAGAAACGTTTAATTTTACCTTTTGCGATATTATCTAACATCTCTTCAGGTTTTCCTTCTTCTCTAAGTTGATCTTTTGCAATTTCAATTTCTTTATCAATTACAGTTTGATCTACACCATCTTCATTTAAAGCAACAGGGTTCATAGCAGCAGCTTGCATAGAAACGTTCTTTGCAGCTTCTTCAGCCCCATCTACATTTTTAGAAAGTCCTGTAAGAACAGCAATTTTATTACCAGCATGGATGTAAGAACCAACAAAAGGAGCTTCCATAGTACGGTAATCTCCAATTTCAATTTTCTCTCCAATTACACCAGTTTGCTCAGTTAATTTATCCTGAACTGAGATACCTTTGTAATCTGCAGCTAATAACTCTTCTTTAGAGGAAGTGTTGATAGCAATTTCAGCAAGATCTGTAGCTAATTGAACGAAAGAATCATTCTTAGCAACGAAATCTGTTTCACAGTTAAGAGAAACAATAACTCCTCTTGTAGAATCTTCATTAACTTTTGCAATTACAGCTCCTTCAGAAGAATCTCTGTCGGCTCTATTTGCAGCAACTTTTTGACCTTTCTTACGAAGGATCTCAACAGCTGAGTCAAAATTTCCATCAGCTTCTACTAATGCTTTTTTACAATCCATCATACCGGCACCGGTAGATTGTCTTAATTTATTTACTTCTGCGGCGGTTATCTTTGCCATGATGTTTAGAATTTTTGGTTTTTAATGAACAAGTCGTTTAGCTATTTTCAAAAGAAAGAACTAAACGACTCATAAAACTTATCAAAAAATTATGTTATTCTTCTTCGTCGTTAGACTTAGCTTTTTCTAAAGTCTCATGTTTAGACTCTAGTTTAACATCTTTTTTAGCCTCTTTCATTGCTTTTTTGTCTTCTGCATCTTTAGAAGGAACTTCTACATCTGCATCTGATTTTTTAGCTTTTGGGGCCTTAGGAGCTTTAGATTCTTTGCTATCGTCCTTATCATCTTTAGTAGACTTTCTTTCAGAAAGACCTTCTACTATAGCGTCAGACATATAAGAGATCACTTTGTCTATAGATTTAGATGCATCATCGTTAGATGGGATCACGTATTCTACTTCACGAGGATCAGAGTTAGTATCAACCATTGCAAAAATTGGAATGTTTAATTTCTGAGCTTCTTTAATAGCAATGTGTTCACGAGTTGTATCTACTACAAATAATGCAGCCGGAAGACGGCTCATATCTGAAATAGAACCTAAGTTCTTTTCTAACTTAGCTCTTAAACGGTCTACTTGTAAACGTTCTTTCTTAGAAAGAGTGTTGAAAGTACCGTCTTTTTTCATTCTATCAATAGAAGCCATTTTTTTAACGGCTTTACGAATGGTGATAAAGTTAGTTAGCATTCCACCAGGCCATCTTTCTGTGATATATGGCATGTTGGCTCTTAACGCTTGTTCTGAAACGATCTCTTTAGCTTGTTTCTTGGTAGCTACAAAAAGTATTTTTCTACCACTAGCTGCAATCTTTTTAAGAGCCTCTGCGGCTTCTTGCATTTTTGCAGCACTTTTATATAGGTTGATGATGTGAATCCCGTTGCGCTCCATATAAATATATGGGGCCATGTTTGGGTTCCATCTTCTTGTTAGGTGACCAAAGTGGACACCTGCATCAAGTAATTCTTTTACTTCTACTTTGTTTGCCATTTTTGTAATAGTTTACGTTCTGTTGAGATAGCAACAATCGAGTGGCGATATTTTTAATCTGGCCTCGACCGTTTAGATGCTAAACTAACCTCCGAAGGCGTATCGGAGTAACAACAAAAATCTTATTAAATATTAAATGAACTTTCTGGGCAATGCCCAATATATTAACGTTTCGAGAACTGAAATTTCTTACGGGCTTTCTTCTGACCGAATTTCTTACGTTCTACCATTCTTGGATCTCTGGTCATTAAACCTTCTGGCTTTAATACCGCACGGTTCTCTGCATCCAATTCTACCATAGCTCTAGAAAGTGCAAGACGAATTGCTTCCGCTTGTCCTGTAATTCCACCACCGTAAACGTTCACTTTTACATCAAAGTTCTCTTCGTTTCCAGTCATGTTTAGAGGTTGCATTACTTTAAAAAGTAATGGTCCGGTAGTAAAGTAATCTTTAAGATCCTTTTTGTTAACAGTAATGTTACCGCTTCCTTGCCCAACATATACTCTTGCAACAGCCGTTTTTCTACGACCAATTTTGTGAATAACCTCCATTACTTAATTTCGTTTAAGTTAATAGTTTTAGGTTTTTGAGCTGATTGATCATGTTCTGACCCAACGTAAACCTTTAAATTACGGAAGATAGCTGCACCTAATTTGTTCTTAGGTAACATTCCTTTTACCGCATTTTCAATAAGTCTTTCCGGAGCTTTATTGAATAATTCTGTTGCAGTTAAACTGCGTTGTCCCCCAGGGTAGCCTGTGTGGCGAATGTATTCCTTAGAATCCCATTTCTTTCCTGTTAAGTTGATCTTCTCGGCATTTGTAATAATTACATTGTCACCGCAATCAACGTGTGGGGTAAAGTTAGGTTTGTATTTTCCTCTAAGTAGTTTTGCAACTATTGAAGAAAGACGACCTAAAGTCTGACCATCAGCATCTACGTGTACCCAATCTTTGGTCACGGTAGCCTTGTTGGCCGATACTGTTTTGTAGCTTAATGTGTCCACACTAATTAATTTTACTTGTTATTAAACATTCCATTCCCCGTTCCCGATATTTCTATCGTGAAAACAGGGGTGCAAATGTACAATTATAAATTCATATTGCAAATAGGAGGTTCATTAATTTATTTGCTGTGAATAGTTTAAAGTTTAATCAGTTCTCAGGAGCGACTATGAGCTTCAATTTTTAACATTGCTACTTCATAAGCTACCATAAGACACTAATTCTTAATTTTATAAGTAAATTTCTTACGTTAGATAGGGTTTAAAAAGCTGAAGTGTGTTAAAAAACCGTTTAACGGCACTTTATGTGTTAATAAAGTCATAAATTAAACTTTAATGTGCTTATGTTTGCAGTGTTATAATGTTATAAAATTTTAGCTATGAACAAATTTTTTACTAGATCCCTATTATTAGTAGTTATAGTTTCATTGTTTTCCTGCGCTGCAGAAGATAGAGATGATGTACAATCTGCTGCTTTTAATGGAACAGACCTTTCAACTACCTTAGCACCATCAGATCTTGTTGGAACTTGGAATTTATCTGTTATGCAGGCAGATACTCCAGTAGATCTTAACAGTGACGGTACAAGTAATAATAACATTTTAAATGAGACCAATTGTTTTGATCAAATGGGGGTGGTGTTTAGAGAAGATATGACCTTTACTGCTACCAATGCAAAACTAGGTTTTAGTGGAGGTATAGATAATGATGAAATTACTTGTGAAAGTGGAAGAGCAGATTCCGGAACTTGGGATGTAGACGGAGATGTTCTTGTTCTTGACATTAATGTAGGTGGAATTATATATACTGAAAGAAAACAGCTTACTATTACCCCAACAACTTTCGCATTCGCAGTTACTAAGTTTGAATCAGACAAGTATGTGAGTGACCCTGGAGACAGTTCTGCTTCCCCAATCAGAATCCTGTCTTTAGAATATGCTAAGAACTAGCAAATTATTTACAGCAAGTGTTAATTTGAAAGAGGCTATTATTTAATATAATAGCCTCTTTTGCCTTTTTAGTGTGCTTGCAGCCAGTTCTCTCCAACTCCAATTTCTACATCTAGAGGAACACTTATTTTAAAGGCTTGTTCCATTTCATCCTTAATCAATATTTTCATTTCTTCAAGCTCTTCATTAAATACATCAAAGACCAATTCATCATGTACCTGAAGTAACATTTTAGTCTTGTATTTACCTGCTTTTAGTTTTTTGTGAATATTGATCATTGCAATTTTTATAATATCTGCAGCACTTCCTTGAATTGGAGCATTAACGGCATTTCTCTCTGCCGCTCCTCTTACAACAGCGTTCTGAGAATTGATATCTTTTAAGTAACGTCTTCTGCCAAGTACGGTTTGCACGTACCCATGTTCTCTAGCAAATTCCACTTGAGATTGTATATAATCTCTAAGTTTAGGATACGTTGCATAATAGGTGTCTATTAATTCTTTAGATTCTGCTCTGGAAAGATCTGTTTGATTGCTAAGTCCAAAAGCAGAAACTCCATATACAATTCCAAAATTCACCGTTTTTGCATTGCTACGTTGTTCTCTAGTAACCTCTTCCAAAGGCACATTGAAAACTTTTGCTGCGGTGGAGGCATGAATATCTTCACCATTTTTAAAAGCTTCCATCATATTTTCCTCTTCGCTTAAGGCTGCAATTATTCTCAATTCAATCTGAGAATAATCCGCAGCAAGCAGGGTGTAATTTTCATCTCTAGCAATAAATGCTTTTCTAACTTGTCTTCCACGTTCTGTTCTAATTGGAATATTTTGAAGGTTTGGATTGTTAGAACTCAATCTTCCCGTGGCAGCCACAGTTTGCATATAATCTGTATGCACTCTCCCTGTAGTTTTTTCTATCTGATTTGGTAGTGCATCTATATAGGTGTTCTTTAACTTTACCAAACCTCTATAATCCAACACACTTTGAATTATTTTATGTTCACTTGCCAGATAAGATAAAACATCCTCACTTGTAGAGTATTGTCCGGTTTTGGTCTTCTTCGGTTTTTTAACTAGTTCTAATTTTTCAAATAATATAATACCCAACTGTTTTGGAGATGCGATATTAAACTCTTCTCCAGCTTCAGTATAAATATGAGCTTCTAATTTTGAAATATCATTTTCAAGTTCTTCAGATAAAGATTTTAAAAAATCTTCATCCAGTCTAATCCCCTCCAATTCCATATCTGCCAATACGCGCACTAACGGAATTTCAATATCATTAAAAAGTTTATCTGTCTTTGCTTCTTTTAGTTCATGATCAAATTGTTGTTTTAGCTGAAGGGTAATATCTGCATCTTCTACAGCATATTCGGTTTGTTTCTCTAGCGAAACATCTCTCATATTTCCCTGATTCTTGCCTTTTTTACCAATAAGATCTGTTATTGGTTGGGGAGTATAATTAAGATAGGTCTCAGCTAAGACATCCATATTATGCCTCATATCTGGGTTAATCAAATAATGAGCTATCATAGTGTCGAAAAGTGCACCTTTTATATCGATGTTATATTTAGCAAGAACTTTAATGTCATACTTTAAATTCTGACCTATTTTTTCGATAGCTTCATCTTCAAAGAATGGACGTAAAATCTCAATTAATTCTTGAGCTTCGGCATCTTCTTCCGGGAAAGGCAAATAAAAACCTTTTCCAGCTTCCCAAGAAAAAGCGATTCCTACCAATTTAGCTTCCAACGGATTCAAACTGGTAGTTTCGGTATCAAAACAAACGCTCTTCTGCTTGCTAAGATTCTTTAGGAATAAATTTATAGCCATTTCTGAAGAAAGACTTTGATACACATGAGATGTATCTTTTAGATTTTGCCTGCTAGAGGTCGCTTCAATTTTTTCGGTATCTCCACCAAATAAAGAGAACTGCCCTGCACCAGCGGTTTGGTTTGGAGCTGTATTAGATTTTGATCCTGAAATAGGAGTAGGGTTTGATTGATCTTCTCCTGAAAATAATTTTATGAACTGATCTTTTAATCTTCTAAATTCTAATTCTTCAAATAACTGCTGAACTTTATCTGAATCTGGATGAGAAAGTTCGTAATCTTTTGCATCAAATTTCACATCGATATCGGTCATGATCGTTGCTAGTCTCTTGGAAAGAATTCCAAGTTCAGCATTTTCCTCGATCTTCTCCTTCATCTTTCCTTTCAGCTTATGGGTATTTGCTAAAAGCTCTTCCATGCTTCCAAATTCTTTCAGGAATTTTTTGGCAGTTTTTTCTCCAACTCCCGGAAGTCCCGGAATATTGTCGGATGCATCTCCCATCATCCCCAAGAAGTCTATAACCTGCTCCGGTCTCTCAACTCCAAATTTTTCCTGAACTTCCGGAATACCAAGAATCTCGATTCCATTACCCATTCTTGCAGGGCGGTACATAAAGATATTTTCTGAAACTAATTGAGCAAAATCCTTATCTGGAGTTACCATAAAAGTTTGGTAACCTTCTTTTTCAGCTTGTTTTGCCAAAGTACCAATAACATCATCTGCTTCGCATCCCGGTAAAACTACCACGGGAATATGCATGGCGCGTAAAATATCTTGAATATAAGGTATTGCAATTTTTATAGGTTCTGGGGTGGCATCTCTATTCGCCTTATAGTCGGCATATAATTCTGTTCTCTCTGCGCTTCCATCTTTATCAAAACATACCGCTAAATGATCTGGTTTTTCTCTTCTAATTACATCGAATAAAGAATTTGTAAAACCCATTATTGCGGAAGTATCTAGCCCTTTGGAATTGATTCTGGGATTTTTGATAAAGGCATAATATCCTCTAAATATTAATGCATAAGCATCTAAAAGAAATAAACGTTTTTGTTGTGACATATAGGAAAATTATAAGTCTATAAAACTACAAAAGTTATAGCTACATGTAAAACACATGTTGTAATTTTAAATAAATGAATTCGGAAGCTTAAAATAACCCGAGTGATTTGAAAATAACTAAACAACTACTATTGATGCAGAAAATAGCCATAGCCATACATGGTGGTGCAGGAACCTTGATAAAAGGAAAAATGACTCCTGAAAAGGAGAAGGAATATAAAAAAGTATTGCGAGAGGCTATGGAAACCGGCTATCAAATTCTGGAAGAAGGTAAAGATGCAGTGGAAGCGGTAGAAAAAACTATTATGGTTTTAGAAAATTCTCATTTATTTAATGCGGGGAAAGGCAGCGTTTTTACTGCAAGTGAAACCCATGAAATGGATGCTGCTATTATGAATGGGAAAACATTAAATGCAGGCGCTGTAACTTTAATTACTGGTATTAAAAACCCAATTTCACTGGCTAGAGATGTAATGGATACTAGCGAACATGTTTTTATGGCAGGGGAAGGAGCAATGGAATTCGCAAAATCTTTGAATTATACATTGGAAGAGCCTTCCTATTTCTACGATGAATTTAGACATGAGCAATGGTTGGAGATCAAAGATTCAGATTCTTTTCAATTAGATCATTCTACTAAAAAAGATTCCAAATTTGGAACTGTTGGAGCAGTTGCTTGCGATAAAAACGGAAACATAGCTGCAGGAACTTCAACTGGAGGAATGACGAATAAAAAGTTTGGGCGAATAGGAGATAGTCCTATAATAGGAGCAGGAAATTATGCCAATAATAGCACTTGTGCGGTTTCATGTACCGGAAGCGGTGAGTTTTTTATAAAAGGAGTTGTTGCTTACGATGTTTCGTGCTTAATGGAATACAAAGGCTTGTCTCTTAAAGATGCTGCAGATGAAGTTATTTTAAACCGCATCTTAAAAATTGGAGGCGATGGCGGATTGATTGCCGTTGATGCCAAAGGCAATATCGCCATGCCTTTTAATACAGAAGGAATGTATAGAGGTTGTAAAAATTCTGAAGGTTTGGATGAAATTCTGATATATGATGTTTAAACCCAAAGAATCCTATAACATATGATCTGGATTGGTTAAAACCTTAATGGTTCTTTTGTCTATGTCAAACCTATCACCCGCAGAAAGAACGTGGGTAATTAGATGCGTCATAGTTAAAGGAGTGCCTTTCTTTAAAATGTCATAATTATTATGAGTAAGTTTTCCGGGATCAAAAATAATAACCATTCCTGAACCAATAATCTCACAATCATTTCCATTCTTTATTACGAGTCCGGTGTCTTCGGCTAATCCGAAGCCAATTCGGTCATAATATCTTGCAACAGCTTCAGATAAACGTCCAAAACGACCTCGTTGAATAAAATGGGTATCTATAATAAGCTCAGGAATCAAGGCCATTCCTTCTTTAAATTTGGTGGCTGCTTTTATAAAAGATTCTTTACTGCTTCCGCCTGTGATCATTTCCATAGACATACACATGGCACCAGCGCTGGTTCCGGCAACAACTATATTTTCATTTTTATAACGCTCCATCAAGATCTTATGGAACTGGGTATTTTTAATTCTCGAAGTAATTTTAGATTGATTTCCACCAGAAAATAAGATGCAATCTGCATTTTTTAATAGGTCTAAATTTTCAGGAAGATCTGCTTCTTCTTTAGATGCTATAAATAAAGTAACTACATGTTTACATTCTAATAGACTAAATGCATCAACATAGTTTTTTCCAACAACCTCAGGAATTCCTGAAGCTGTTGTAATTACTAATATTCTTGAATTTTTACCTCCGCTTTCTTCAACAACTCTGAACAAAATTCCTTGGCTTATGTAATCTAATCGAAATCTGTCTGCTTTATGAAACCCTTTATCTTCATTTCCGCCAATAGGAATTAAAGTTCCTTTTATCATAATTAAAAATTAAATTATGGAGTAAAAATAGTTTAATATTTTACCAAGACATAAATTAACATCATAATTCCAGCTTTTCTTATACAAGGAAAAATTTATAAATAGAAAATTATGAAAATCAGAGAAATACATGCCCTTAGAGGCCCTAATTATTGGTCTATAAAAAGGCATAAATTAATAGTCATGGTTTTGGATTTGGAAGAGATGGAAAAGCGACCATCTGACAAAATTGATGGTTTTTCTGAAAGAATAGAAAACATGTTTCCGGGCATGTATGAGCATAGATGTTCTGAAGGTGTAGCTGGCGGATTTTTCTCAAGGGTGAAAGCAGGAACTTGGATGGGGCATATTATCGAACATATTGCTTTAGAAATTCAAACTTTGGCCGGAATGGATGTTGGGTTTGGTAGAACCAGAGGTTACGGGGAAGATGGAGTATATAATGTGGTGTTCGATTATATGGAAGAAGAGGTGGGTATATATGCAGCTAATGCTTCTGTAAAGATTTGTATGGCTTTGGTAAACAGCGAAACTTACGATCTTGCTGTTGATATCCAAGAAATGAAGGAAATTAGGGAGAGTGTAAGACTAGGCCCAAGCACTGGTGCTATTGTTGCAGAAGCAGAGAGTAGAGGAATTCCTTGGATTCGATTAAATAAGCACTCCTTAGTCCAACTTGGATACGGCTCGAATCAAAAAAGAATACAAGCTACAGTAACTTGCCATACCAGTAATATAGGTGTGGAGATTGCTTGTGATAAAGTTGAAACCAAATATTTATTAGAACAAGCAGAGATTCCTGTTTCAAAAGGTAAAATTTTGAGAGACGAAATTAATCTGCAAGAAGTGGTAAGTGAACTTGAATTTCCTTTGGTTACGAAGCCAGTAAATGGGAATCACGGTCGCGGGGTGACCATAAACATCAACACTTTTAAAGAGGCGTTGTTAGGATTTAATATTGCCAAAAAAATATCATCTTCGGTTTTAATAGAAAAGCAGATCATAGGTGATGATTATCGTCTATTGGTTATTAATCATAAATTGGTAGCAGCTTCCAGGCGTACTCCTGCACATGTGGTTGGAAATGGAAAAAGTACGATTAGGGAGTTAATCAAAGAAGTAAATAAAGACCCAAGGCGGGGTTATGGTCACGAAAAAATGTTGACCTTGATCACTATAGATAATGTAACCAAAGGAATTATTGCTACAGAGGGTTACACGCTGAAATCTGTTTTGAAAAAAGGCGAAAAATTAATTCTGAAAGATACTGCCAATTTGAGTACCGGTGGTACTGCAGAAGATGTTACCGATGTGGTACATCCGGCCAATCTCTTTATGGCAGAACGCATTTCAAAAATTATCGATCTTGATATTTGCGGAATTGATGTTATTACTACAGATATTAGTAAACCACTATCTGAAACCGGAGGAGCTGTAATTGAAGTAAATGCTGCTCCTGGTTTTCGAATGCACTTGGCGCCTACCAAAGGTTTGCCTCGCAACGTGGCAGCTCCAGTGATAGATGAACTTTTCCCTCATGGAGCCACTGGTAAAGTGCCTATAATTGCAATTACCGGTACCAACGGTAAAACAACCACTACTAGGTTGATAGCACATTTGGCTAAACAAAATGGGTATAAAGTTGGATATACTACTAGTGATGGAGTTTATATTCAGAATAGATTATTAATGAAGGGTGATTGTACAGGGCCTAACAGTGCAGAATTTGTATTGAAAGATCCTACCATCGATTTTGCTGTTTTGGAATGTGCTAGAGGAGGAATTTTACGTTCCGGGTTAGGATTTCATAATTGCGATATTGGTATAGTTACTAATGTTTCTGAAGATCATTTAGGCCTTAAAGGAATTCACACTATTCAGCAATTAGCAGAAGTAAAAGGAATTATTCCTGAAAGTGTTGTTCCAAATGGATATGCAATTCTTAATGCAGATGATGATTTAGTATATAAAATGCGTAAAAAAGCGATCTCTAACATTGCTCTCTTCTCTATGGATGAGAATAGCACTAGGATAAAAGCTATGCAAAAGAAAAATGGCCTTTCTGCCATTTATGAAAATGGATACATTACCATTTGTAAAGGAGAATGGAAATTGCGAATTATGAAAGCGGTTAATATTCCATTAACTTTTGGTGGTAAGGCAGAATTTATGATCCAGAATATACTTCCTGCAGTTTTAGCGGCCTACTTAAGAGGCGTTACTATAGAAGATATTAAAATTGGACTTCAAACCTTCAATCCTTCACCTGCACAGACACCGGGTAGACTGAACTTATTTCAATTTAAAAATTTCCAAGTTTTGTTAGATTATGCACACAATCCAGCAGGAATGAAAGCTTTACAGAATTTTATAGGAAAAATTGATTGTACGGTTAAAGTTGGAATTATAGCGGGAGTGGGAGATAGAAAAGAAGAAGATACCAAACTATTGGGAAGTATTGCTGCAGAAATGTTTGATGAAATTATTATTCGTCAGGATAAAAATCTAAGAGGAAGAAGTGAGAAGGAATTAATTGATATGCTTACTGCAGGGATCAATCAAACAAACCCAGATAAAAAAACTACCGTCATTCCTAATGAAAAGGAAGCCGTTACGTATGCTATTAAACATGCCAGAAAAGGTTCGCTCATTATAATTTGTAGCGATGTGATAACAGAAGTTTTAGCACTTATTCAGACAATGCAAGAACAAGAGGCAAATGGAACTTTAGATTTATAACCTATCCTATTCTTTTAATATCTTAAAAATTATAGCTGCTAAGAATGTTCTCATTCTTATCAGCTTGATATTTTACGTAACTAAAGCCTTTCTGAATGCAGTGAGAGCCAATTTCACCTTTTTTATTGATGGCTATAAAAGCTGCCTGAAATTCTTTATAAGTATTCGGGTTTGCTTTTATGATCCTATTAATTGCTTCCTCACAGGCTTCTTGAGGCGATTTTCCTTGTCGCATCAATTCCACTATCAAAAAGCTTCCAACACTTTTCATAATAGCTTCACCCATCCCGGTAGCTACTGCTCCACCAATTTCATTATCTAAAAATAATCCGGAACCAATAATAGGTGAATCTCCAACGCGTCCATTTATTTTATAAGAAAGTCCGCTACTGGTGCAGGCTCCTGCTAGATCCCCATTTTTATCGATGCATAACATTCCAATGGTGTCGTGATTTTCAATATTGATTATCGGTTTGTATTCTTTCTTTTTTAACCATTCCTGATAATCGGCTTTAGAACTCTCTGTAAATAATTCTTCTTTTTCAAAACCTTGCTGTATGGCAAAAAGATCTGCACCTTCTCCTGCTAGCATTACATGCGGAGTTTCCTCCATTACTTTTCGTGCTACAGAGGCAGCTTTAGAGGTATGTTTTAAATATACAACAGCACCGGCATTTCCCGAAGCAGACATAATGCATGCATCTAAAGTTACATTTCCATCTCTGTCTGGCGCTCCACCTTTCCCAACGGTGGTGTTTCTAATATCTGCTTCTTCAACCATGACTCCTTGCTCCACAGCATCTAGCGCATTTGCGCCTTGACTCAATAATTCACCGGCTCTTTTACTGGCGTTAGGGAAATTCCATGTGGCAATGGTGATTGGAAATTTGTTCATTTGTTTTTGATTAAAATTTTGCAATGGAGAAGCATTAATAACGGTTGATGAAAATACAATTCCTATTCCGGTAAGTGAAGATCTTTCAATAAACTTTCTTCTTTTCATCTTGGATAAGATATGAAATTTAATTAAGTCATATTTAAGTCTTAGTTGTAGTTATTCAATCTATATTTAGATCTTTAAAGCTTTTAGATGAAATTGTTTTTAAGTCGCACTCTATAATTAAACAATTAATTCAACTAAAATAAGTATAAGTTTTAACTTCACTTTTCAAACTCAATTAATATATGTTCGCAAGTGAAACCTGGTCTTTATATGTAACACTTTTACTCGTAGTTTATTCATTGGTTATCATATTTTTTGTAGTTCGCGGAATGCGAAAGACTAAGAATATAGATGATTTTGCCATTGGGAGTAACGGTTTCCCAGCTTGGGCAGTAGGACTATCTTTAGCCGCTTCTATGACGAGTGCGGCGACGTTTATAATCAATCCGGGGTTTATAGCACTTTATGGTTTTGCAGGAATTATCTCTTTTGGAGTAGTTATGCCAATTGCCATTTTTGCATCGCTTATATTTTTTACCAAGGCATTCCAAAAACATGGGTCTACAGTAAAAGCGCTTACTATGGCGCAATGGATCGGGAAGCGATATGATAGTAAAGGACTCACCATTTTCTTTGCGTTTCTTTCTCTTTTGCTGATCACTTTTATAGTGCTAATTTGTGTGGGGCTTACGCAGATCATTTCAAAATCTTTGAATTTGGAACCCTTCTATGTCTTGCTGGGATTAGTGATTTTCGTGTTTGGATATATGATGTTTGGTGGCGCAAATTCTATGGTATATACTAATACCATTCAGGCTGTATTAATGTTTATTGTGGCGCTTATTCTTATTTTATCTGGAGCAGAATATTTTAATCATGGAATTGAAGGCTTTATAAATACCTTAAAAGATATTGATCCTCAATTGGTAAAAACTACCAATGAAAAGAGTTTTCTTTTTAGAGATTACTTTGAAATTATCTCTTGCCAGATAGTGATTGGAATTGCGATTGTTTGTCAGCCTCATATTATTACAAAATCACTGTTTTTAAAAGATGCAAAGTCTGTAAATAAATATCTTTTTGTAGCAATTAGCTGTATGACGGTTTTCTTTCTGGTAGTATTTGTCGGGCTTTATGCTCGTATCACTTTTCCAGATCTGGCAATAGATGGAGTTCCGCTTAAGATGGATGAGTTGGTTTCGGCATATGTGGTCAAGACTTTTACCGCCGGGGTGGGTGTTCTAATTGTTGCCGGGTTGATCTCTGCAGGACTTTCTACTTTGGAAGGTTTAATTCAGTCGCTTTCTACTACTATAAGTACCGACTTAATTACACCGTTATTTCCTTCTGTAAAAAAGATAAGTTCTGTAGCGCTTAATAAGATCGTGATCATCTTATTAGCAATTGTGAGTTTTTGGTTGAGTCATGATCAGATCATAAACCCAAACGTAAGTGTGGCTATTTTTGCCCAAAATGGGGTTTATGCCTATTTCGCTGCTGCCTTTGTGCCTGTGTTATTCGGAATTTATTTTAAAAAGGTAAGCAAGAATGCTGTGTTTATTGCAAGTTTTTCTGCCGTAGCGCTTCACTTTATAATTTACTACGGAAGGATCACTCCATATATGCAGGAACCGGTAAACAACCCTGGAGTTTCTGCAGCTATAGCTATAGTTGCATCTTTTATCATTGGTAATTTGCTATATTTATTCAGTAAAAAGAAAGTATGAACTATCTGGATTGGATATCAAAATGGTCATCTTATACTCCCGATAAAAAGGCGGTAAGATCTTTAGATACCGGTCGCATTTATACTTATAAGCAGTTAGATGATACTTCCAGAAAAATTGGAATTTTATTGCTGAATAGATTTCAGCTAAAAAAAGGAGATAGAATAGCGGTTGTTGCAAAACATTCTCCTGAATATTTAATGTTATTTATAGCCGCTCAAAGGTTGGGAATTATCTTAGTGCCTTTAAATTTTAGAGCTACAAGTTACGAGTTAAAACATTGTATTACTGATGTGATCCCAACTTTGGTATTGGCTGAAGGTTCAAGTTTTGAATTATTAGAAGAAGAATTAAAAACCTTTAGCAATGCTAGCTTATCTTTATTTTCCTCATTTTTTACTGAAGCAGAAAGATTAGAACTGCCAGAAGTTTTAAACAAAATTACTATTGAAGTAGATCAGCCAATATTTATTTTTTATACTTCGGGAACCACTGGAAAACCTAAAGGAGTGATCTATACCAACAGAATGATGTTCTGGAATAGTTTGAACACTTCGGTACAATTGGAGATTACTTCTGCAGATCACACCTTAAATGTATTGCCGCCTTTTCATACTTCGGGATGGAATGTGCTTTTATTACCCATGTTACACCGCGGTGCTCGAGTAGATTTTTTAAAAAGATTCAAGCCTAAAAAAGTACTCAATTATATTGAAGAAGAACCTATCTCTCTGTTTTTAGCCGTGCCTACCATGTTGCGGATGATGGTTAAGAATAAGGCATTTTCAACCTTTAAGGCAGATGTATTAAAATATATAGTGGTAGGCGGGGAGCCACTTTCTATTAAACTGATTGATGCTTGGGCAGAAAAGGGAATTTTTTTAAGTCAGGGTTATGGATTAACAGAAGCCGGACCGTGCATTACTTCTTTGCATCATCACGATGCCTTATGGAAAAAGGGTTCTATTGGAAAACCTAATTTTTATGTTGATATGAAAATCGTTAATACTAGCGGGGAAGAAGTGGCAAATTATGAATATGGCGAGATCTGTTTAAAAGGAAATATAGTTACTCCCGGGTATTGGAACAACTCCTCTTATTCTTTTAATAAGATCAAAGAAGAATGGTTGTACACTGGTGATATGGCAAAGATTGATGAAGATGGGTTTATCTACATAGTTGGGAGAAAAAATCAGCTATTCATTTCCGGAGGGGAAAATATTCATCCTTCAGAAATTGAACAAGTGCTTTATAAATACAATCTGGTAAAAGAAGCTGCTGTAATTGGAATAGAAGATGAAAATTGGGGAGAAATTGGCGTTGCTTTTATTGTTTTAAACGACGATGATGATCTAAAAGCAGACGATATTTTGAACCACCTAAAAAAGTATTTGGCGAGTTATAAAATCCCGAAAGACATTATTTGCTTAGATTCTCTGCCGAAATCCGGAATCGGTAAAATTGATAGAGTAAAATTAAAAAACTTATATAAAATTATAAATCATGAGAAAAGGAACGTTGTTTAGCTTAATGCTTCTATTTTTTATAAATGCAGTTGCCCAAAACACAATTAGTGAGACCCTAACCTATACCAACCCAGTGGATTCAGTTTTAATAAATAACGAGAAGATCGCTTTTCAGGACACGGGTTCTGGAGCTACAACTTTACTTTTTATTCATGGACTTTCCAGTTATATGGAGGCTTGGAATAAGAATATTTCTTCTTTAAAAGAATATTATAGATGTATTGCTATAGATCTTCCAGGCTATGGAAAATCTTCAAAGAACAGGTTGGATTATACGCTTGCTGAATATGCAGATTTTATCAATCAATTTATAAAGGAAAAAGAATTGAAGAATGTGGTCTTGGTAGGTCATTCTATGGGTGGCCAAATTGCTATGACGAGTGTTTTAAAAGCTCCTGAAAATTTTCAGAAATTAATTTTAATAGCTCCGGCGGGGATAGAAACTTTTGCTGAAGAAGAAGGCAAGATCATGAAGATGTCTTATACAGCATCAATGGTAGAGAATGCTTCTG
Source organism: Gillisia sp. Hel1_33_143 (assembly GCF_900104765.1). Classification (GTDB taxonomy): domain Bacteria; phylum Bacteroidota; class Bacteroidia; order Flavobacteriales; family Flavobacteriaceae; genus Gillisia. The sequence continues at coordinate 470,590 of NZ_LT629737.1, read as the reverse complement.
AAGAGCAAATAAGAAACAATTTCAAACTTAATTTTTACGAATTTCCGGAAGATGCAGAATTTATGGTAGAAGACAGAATTGCAATGAAAAACGCTTCAGATTTTCCAGATTATTCGAAGATGATCGTAAATAATATTCATGCCATGTTAGAGGAGCCGGTGATTGATAAATTGCCTGAAATTAAAATTCCGGTGCTTATGATCTACGGTGCCAACGATGCTTTAATTCCTAATAAGTATTTTCATCCAACTCAAGATTTAGAATTTCTGGCTACACAAGCCAAGGAAAAAATGCCTCAGTTACAAGTTAAGATCATAGATAAAGCAGGTCATTTTGTAAATTTTGAAAAATCGAAGTTGGTGAATAATGAAATAGAATCATTTTTAAAACATTAATGAAATCTAAACTTAAAATATTCAATGATTTTTCTGAAGGAATTCTTCCTCATGAAGCTTCATTTTTATTGAAAGAAAATAAAATTAGAGACCTAGAAAAGGAGTCGATCTTAAAGAAGGTTTGCATTAATGCCGAGAAATTTTATACTTCGGAAGAATTTGATGAAGCTATAGACAAAAGAAAATACGCCTACATAAAAAAATGGATCTGTAATAAGCTGGAACAAGCAGATGTAGATGCGCATTTGGAATACCTTTCTCAAACAGAAAAGCAGATCTTTACAGATACCATTTCTCCTCAGCAAGAGCAGGAATTATTGAGTTTGATCTCTACTTATAATAACACTTCCTTTTATTTTCAGAAATTCTATGAGCTTGTAAAAGAGTTTCAGGATTATCTGCTTATTAGATTCAGATATCAGGATTGTGAGCAGACAGATCTATTTTTGAAAGAGAATAAAGAATACTATTTAAATGCGGTGGCTGTAAAGGAGCAACTTTTCTACGCAACCAAAGATCTTACTCATGAATATACCAGCGGAACCTTAATTACCAAACATTGGGAAGAGAAGCTACTAAGTTATTTATATAGCGATGTTCTAGATGGTAAGAATAAGTATAATGCTTTTATAAGGTTGGTGTTTCTGTATTTTAACTATAAAGAATATGAAAAGGCAACCAAGATATTCGATTATATGGACAGTTGCTTTGCAGAAGGGAAAATGTACGCCAAACGAGTGCTCTTTAATTATTATGCCAACCGAGTGATCCTTCACTCTAATTTAGACGATCTGGACAAAGCAGAATATTATGCACACCTTTCTTTAAAACAAGAAAATTCTGACAAGCTATTCTATTTAAATAATCTTATTGCTATCCTTCTTAAAAAGGAAAAGAATAAACAGGCATTAGATGTAATGACTTCCAATTACGAGCTGTTTAAAAGATCTAACAATCACCATCAAAAATTAGGTTTTGCAACGCATTATGTGCGAACTTTAATTAGAAATAAACGGGTAAAGATCGCTCAATCTTTTGCTGAAAATTTTCTTTTTAATAATAAGCAATTTGTCTTTGAACATAGGTGGAGACATTTCTTTTCTAATTATTTAATGCTGCTTACTACTTTAGAAAAACATGAAGAGGTGCTTAAATCGGTAAAGAAATACAATCTGTTGGAACGCGAAGAGGAAGCGATGATGAGGGAAGATTTTATACCTAAGATTCACTGGTATTTCCATCTAGCTATGTATATGAATGGTTTTATTTCTGAAGATAAACTGAAATTAGAATTAATAAATTCTGCGGGTAGTTCAAATGGTTTCAATAAAAAGGGAATGGCAGATCTAAATTTATTTATTGAAAGACTTTCATTTACACTTCCAGAATTATTTCTACAGGTTAAGTCACAACTTAATGCTACTGTAGGTAAAGCACGCTAATAGTGATTTTAGGTAATTATTTGAATCTTATTTGCTTTAGGTCACACTTTTATAATATCTCAACTTCCTGTTAAAGGCATATCAACTTGTTAAATTGGTCTTAAATAACTAAACAATTAATTTATGAAGATCAAAATCTTGATGCTTGTAAGCATCTTTTTCAGCATTGCTTCATTCGCCCAAAAGGGGAGTATAAGCGGAACTGTGGTGGACGCTACATCACAAGAACCACTAATGGGAACCAATATCGTTGTTAGAGGAACTAACACCGGAGTTTCTGCAGATGAGAACGGAAATTTTAAATTAGATAACCTAGACCCAAAAACATACACTATAGATGTATTTTTTATGGGCTATGAAAGTATAACCAAAGAAGTAAGCGTTACTGCAGGGCAAGATGTAAAGCTAGATATTAGTTTAAATCTATCTTCTTCTGTAATGGATGAGGTAGTACTTTCTGCTTCTCGTAGACCTCAAAAAGTAACGAGAGCTCCTGCTACCATTGCAATTATTGGTTCTAAAGAAATTGCAAGCTATGCCGGTAATCCGGGGGAATTGGCTGCAAGACAAAAAGGAGTAGACTTTGTAAGAAGTGGAGTTCAGGGAACCGGGATCAATATTCGTGGTTTTAACTCTGCTTTTAACTCTAAGAATTTACAAGTTGAAGATGGAAGAATTTCAACTCTGGTAGCAACAGGGTTACCATTAGGTACTTTTACTACGATCACCAAAGATGATATTGAAAGAGTTGAAATTATATTAGGACCAAATGCTGCCTTATATGGGCCTAATGCTCATAATGGGTTGGTTGCTACAATTACTAAAGATCCTCGAACTTCAGAAGGTACAGATATTGCCGTAGCTGCAGGAAATCAAGAGGTTTTTAGTGCAAGATTGCGTCATGCCATGAAATTGTCTGATAAATTTGCTTTCAAAGTTTGGGGAGAACACACTCAGGGTAAAGAGTTTGACTATGTAGATTCTGTATATGTAGGAACTACAGCTTATCCAGAATTAGAATTAGATAGAAAATTCTCTACCACAAAATATGGAGGAGCTGCATATTATTCTCTTTCGCCTAAAACAGATATCATAGCATCTTACGGGCATAGTAACAACAGTAACTTAGGTGTAACTAATGCAGGAAGAAATCAGATCACAGACTGGGCTATAGATTATGCTCAGGCAAAACTTATCTCTCCACATTTCTACGCTAACATTTATCATACATGGAGTAAGACCGAAGATACATATGCTATCAACCAGCGCACTCAAAACTATGTGTCTTTTATAAATAATGGTTTTACAGAGCAAGAAGCTTTAGCTCGCTCTTACACAGAACAATGGTTTCCGGTAGAAGGTCTTCCAGATGGTGGAATTAGTTTGCCTAGAGGAAGTGTTTTTAAAGACAACTCTAGAAGATTTAATGCGGAAGCTCAATATAACAATGAAATTGGTGACTTTAAATATGTTTTAGGTGCACAATTTCAAGAAGATCGTGCAGATTCTAAGAATACTTATCTATTAGATTCAGATGGACCAATAGTTATAGACCAGACCGGAGTTTATGGGCAGGTTGAATATACCTTTGAAGAAGCAGCTGTAGATTTATTATTTGTAGGAAGATATGACGATCATGAGTTATACGGAGGAAACTTTATTCCGAAAGCCGCAATTGTAAAGAATTTTGATTTTGGTAGTTTTAGATTGACTTATGGAAAAGGGATCGCTGCCCCTTCAATTCTTAACTTAAGCGGTAATCTTTTTGGTGGATTGGTACTTGGAAATGGAGAAGGATTTACGCTTCAAGATGGAACTGTAATAGATCCATTAAAGGTAGAGACCATCAAATCTTATGAAATTGGGTATAAAGGGAAAATAGCTGGAGATAAGTTGTTCTTAGATGTAAATGCTTATTATAATATGTCTGAAGATTTCTTGAGTCCATTAATAAATATTACAGCAACATCACCAGTAACGCAAAGAGGGAATACGCCAATAGGAGAAGTAATTCCTGGTTCTACAGGAGCTGTAGTTCTTACCTATTTAAATTTTGGATCTGTTGATACTTACGGGGCAGACTTTGGATTGAACTATTACCTAAATGATAAGAATAGATTTTCTTTCAATTATTCATTCTTCGATTTTAGTTTAGATACAGATGATCTTGCCAATGATGCTAATAAAGATGGAGTAGTAACTACCACAGATCTACCAATAAATACACCTAAGAATAAATTTGGTCTAGGATACTATTATACTTCTCCAAAGTTCTATGGTTCTTTATATGCTAGATATGTACAGGAATATGACTTTTTCTCTGGAATAAACATCGCCGCTAAAACACAAGATCTTAATGGAGATGGAACTAATGATGTAATTGAAAATGCTAGAAATGGTAGAACCTGGAACTATGGTCCTTTAGGTGGATTTGTAAATTTTGACCTAAATGTTGGATATAACATTACAGAAAACTTAGCTATAGGAGCAAGCATTACCAACGTACTTAATTCTGAAGTTAGAGAATTTGTAGCATCTCCAGAAATAGGTAGATTATTTCAGGTAGAATTAAAGTATCATTTACCTATTGAAGCTTTAAGAAAATAAAGCAAAAAGGATAGTAGATGATCCATCAAAGAAAATTAAACAATAATGTTAATATAGAATATCTAGATCAGGGAGAAGGAGAAGTTGTGCTTCTTCTCCATGGCTTAGGTTCTACCAAAGCAGACTGGGATCTTCAGATCGAGACGCTTACTAATAACTTTAGAGTTATAGCGCCAGATTTTAGAGGTCATGGTAATTCATCAAAACCCTTATTAAAAGAGGAGTATGGAGTGAAGCTTTGTGCAGAAGATATGAAGTTATTGTTAGAAGAGATAAGTGTTACTCGTTGCTCTGTAATTGGATTTTCCATGGGAGGCGCCGTAGCATTTGAAATGGCTGTTAGATATCCATCTCTATTTAAGAAGATGGTAATTGTAAACACGGCACCAGATTTTAATAATCTTGGAGCGTTTGGAGATCAAATGATTCAGGAAAGAACTCAACTTTTAAGAACCAAAGGCATGGAAGCTATGGCTAAAAAGGTTTCTGAAGGAATGTTTCCCGATAAGGGGCAAGAACAACTTCAGCAGGCATTTTTTGATAGAGCCAGTAAGAATCAATTAGAACCCTATTTTAATTCTTTTACAAGTTTAATGAATTGGGGATTGGGAGCTAAAATAGAACAAATAGCAATACCTTGTTTGGTAATTGCATCAGAATTTGATTATACCCCAATTGCCTCCAAAGAAAATTACGTGGCTAAAATGCAGAATTCTAAGTTGCATATAATAAAAGCATCCAGACATGGAGTTACCATGGATCAACCAGATGAATTTAATAGAGTGATATTAAAATTTCTTAAAAGTGAATAGAACAGCATTAATTACAGGAAGTACCAGTGGTATAGGCCATGCAATAGCTCTAGGATTTGCAGAGGCGGGCTATAATATTATGTTTCATGGTTTAGAAAAAGATGGAGCTAAAATAGCTGCTGAGGTAGGAGAGAAGTTTGGTGTTAATACAGCCTTTTCTAATGCCAATCTTACCAAGCCTGAAGAAATTGAAGCACTCGTAAATAAAGCGGAGGAGCTTTTTAAAAGTATAGATGTTTTAATTAACAATGCAGGGATTCAATATGTGGCACCTGTAGAACAATTTCCATTAGATAAATGGAATGCTATTATAGCTATAAATCTTACTTCAGCTTTTATTGCCTCTAAGGCGGTTTGGAAGATCATGAAAAAGCAAGATTTTGGAAGAATTATAAATATCTCATCGGTTCATGGTTTAAGGGCTTCAGAATATAAAGCTGCTTATGTTTCAGCAAAACATGGGGTTATAGGACTTACCAAAGTATTAGGTTTAGAAGGGGCAGGACATAATATTACCTGTAATGCTATTTGCCCAGGCTATGTGAAAACACCTTTGATAGAAGGACAGATTAAAGATCAGGCTAAAGCCCATAAACTTTCTGAAGATGAGGTAGTAACCCAGATCATGTTAAAGAAGCAGGCAGTTAAAGAATTTATACCAATAGAAAAGATTTCTGAATTAGCCCTTTATCTAGCTATGGATAATTCTTCAGCAATAACAGGATCTGCCTTTACACTAGATGGAGGATGGTCTGCACAATAATAATTTGTTAAGTGTTTATTAGAAAGAAGCAGGCTTTTGTAAGCCTGCTTTTTATTTGGAGACAACTATATAGAATTATGGCTAATTAGAACATTAGTTAAAGAAACTAAAAATTAAAGATTTAAGTTTTGATTACCAGTATATTCGTGAAAAATTTGAGAATTCATGCGTTGGATTATATTTATTATTTTTTACATTCTTGTAGATCTTTATGCTTATCAGGCAATAAGAGCCATTACTAAAAATAACATCGTTAGTCTGGCTTATATTATAATTTCTCTGTTGGTTCTAGGGAATTTTATCTATCAGTTTGTACAGCCAAATCCTAGTGGTGGTTTTACCGGGGGTAGGGGTTACGCCTTGGGGGTAGTTCTTGCGTTTATGGCAGGAAAACTTATTCTTACCATCTTTATGTTTGGGGAAGATCTAGTGAGGATCTTTATGGCATCATACAGTAAACTTTCAGGATCATCTTCTTCCTCTTTTGAATTGCCGGAAAGACGCAAGTTCTTAGGTCAGATAGCCCTTGGTATAGCTGCAATACCCTTCTTGTCTTTGCTCTACGGAATGTACTGGGGTAAGTACAATTATAAAGTACTTAAATATGTGCTTTACTTTGATGATCTGCCTAGTGCTTTTGATGGTTATCGAATAACACAAATTAGCGATGTTCACAGTGGTAGTTTTGATAATCATGAGAAGATCAAATATGGAGTAGATCTTATAAATGAGCAAGAAAGTGATATCGTTCTTTTTACAGGAGACCTAGTGAATAATAAGGCAGAGGAAATGGATACGTGGAAATCTACCTTTGCTCAGATCTCTGCTAAAGATGGTGTATTCTCTGTTTTAGGGAACCATGATTATGGAGATTATGTTCAATGGGAGTCTGATGCTGCCAGAATAGCTAATATTGAGGATCTTAAGGCGGTCCATGCAGACATGGGATGGGACCTTTTACTTAACGAGCATAGATTTTTAGAGAGAAATGGAGAGCGAATAGCTTTAGTAGGTGTAGAAAATTGGGGCGCAGGAGGATTTAAGAAAAAAGGAGATCTCGATCTTGCTGGTAAAGGTGTGGCAAAAGAAGATTTTAAAGTATTAATGAGCCATGATCCATCTTATTGGCAAGAGAAAATAAAATCAGACCCTAATCATTATCATCTAACTCTTAGTGGCCATACTCATGGGATGCAATTTGGTATAGAAATACCGGGATGGTTTAAATGGAGTCCTGTATCTTACAGATATGAGAATTGGGCCGGTATTTACGAGGAGTTTGGTAGATATATTAACGTGAACAGAGGGTTTGGTTACCTGGCTTATCCAGGGCGTGTAGGAATTTGGCCGGAAGTAAGTGTTATTGAACTTCGCAAAGGCTCAAAACTCGCATAATTCAAAGAAATTAGTATATTTGATATTATTTTGAATAGTGATATCAAAAATCAACAAACTCAGTTTTTAGTGTATGTCAAAATTTGGTGAATTAATAGATTTAAACATTCCGGTGCTTTTAGATTTTTATACCGAATGGAATGAAGCTTCCAATCTTATGCACCCTGTGCTTAGAGATGTAGCTGCGGCTTTGGGTGATAAGGCCAAAATCATTAAAATTGATGTAGATAAAAATAGTCAATTAGCAGAAGCACTTCGCGTTCAAGGTTTACCAACACTCATGATCTATAAGAATGGTGAGATGAAATGGCGCCAAAGTGGAGAGCAAGATGCCAATACGCTTATAAGTATTTTAAAAGAACACCTTTAGATCTTTTTAAAAGTATAGCCTTTATAATTATAATATTCTAACACCTTTGGTAACGTATACTTTAGGTGTTTTTTTGCTTTTTCACTATCGTGAAATACCACAATACTCCCGGACGTGCAATTCTCAACAACATTTTTAAAGCATTGTTTTGACGAGATAGACTGGTCAAAATCTCCACTTATAGTCTCCCACATTACGATCTTATAATTAAGCTTTTTAAGCTTTTTAAGCTGAGATATGCTGGCTTTGCCATAAGGAGGTCTAAATAGTTTTTTGTCTGACTGGAGTACTGTTTGTTTAGTAACAGCCTCATTTGCTAAGGCTACATCTGCTAGATAGGATGCTGTTGAGGTTTTCCAGCCATTTAGATGATGGTAAGTGTGGTTACCAATACTATGGCCTTCAGAAATGATCTGCTTAAAGATCTCTGGGAATTTATAGATGTTATCTCCAACGCAAAAGAAGGTTGCTTTAGCTTTATATTGAGCTAGAAGTTCCAAAACCCAAGGAGTGATGGTGGGATGTGGGCCATCATCAAAGGTGAGATAGAGATCTTTTTCTTTTCTAGAAAAATTCCACATTAGAGAAGGATAAATCAACTTCCCTAATGTGGATATTTTTTTTAAATAAGCCATATTCTTAGACTATTGCGGTACGCTATCTAAAGAGTCTAACTGTTGGGTTCTTTTGAATTCATTTATAAGATCTTGCTCTGTAGGAGAATCTTGTGTTTGTTCTGGCTCCGGAGAATTATCATAAAATTGTGGAAATAATTTTAAGTAATTATTGAACTCCTCTGCTTTCTCTCGTGCAAATTCTCTTTCTCCGCTTAGCACTATCACATCTACCAAAGATCTAAATCGTTCCATAGAAGTGATAATATCATCTGCATAGCGATATTGTCTCTCCTGATCCCATCCGCTATAATACTTTAAGTCTTCTTGATATTTACTCGATACTTTTTCAAAAAGTTGCTTTGCTTTCTCGGTCTCTCCAACTTCAAAATAACCTCTTATATAAGGTTCTAATAAAGTATAATATCCATAGTAATCTACCGGCATATTTTCCATGGCCAGGTCTAAAATATTCTTGGCACGTTCTTTATCTCCTTCTCTTAATAGCGCTTCTACCAATCTTGCAAGGTTACTTCTATAAGTAATAGAGTTCTTTCTAGTTTCAGGATCTTGATAAATGTTTGGATCTCCCATATTACCCCAATCCCAATTCTTAACAAGATCGTACATCTTATCTGTATTAATTCTACCCATATTATATGGATTTCTTGGATCTAATGGGGTTTGAATTGGTACTAGTTTATAAGCTACACCGTCTAATTGTAGAAAATCTTTCATCCATAGATAATCATCATCTCCAAAGCTACCACCGGTAAAATAAATAGGGCGCTCCCAGTTGTTATTGGCTATGATATCTAACATTAGTAAGCGATTCTTATAAACCACATTTCCATCTAACTTTATAAAGATATTGTCTACAATCTCATCTGCGCTCTTAGCCTCTACGATCTTATTTTTTAGAACAGAGGCTTTGTCTACTCCAATTCGAATAGATTTAGTAGGGAATGTATTTACAGTTTGCCCACTTTGTAACTCTCCTTTGGTTCCTGGGTTATCGCTAGCAATCCAGTTCATCCAGTTCTTTATGTCCATAGTATCTTGAGTTACCGGCTGGAAGATCACAAAATCATTTGTTCCGGCACGGTACTGACTATGTTCTAGCTGAGATGGAATAGGTTCACTCTCCCAAGCCTTTCTCTTCATTTGGTCTATGTACCAGTCTGTAGCAAATAGACTGGTATTTACAATACGAACATCTGTTCTGTACCCTTCAATTTGTTGTACATACCAAAGTGCAAACGTATCATTATCTCCAATGGTAAATAGAATGGCATTCTCGTCTAACGAGTCTAGATACATTTTAGCCATTGCTAAAGCGGTATACCTGTCTGACCTGTCATGATCATTCCAGTTTTGAGAAGCCATAATAGTAGGAACGGCTAATAATGTTGCCGCTATAACTATGGGAGCAGCAAGCTTCGGCTTTAAATAATCTTTAAGGAGATCGAACAGCGCGTAAACTCCAATTCCTATCCACATAGCGAAAACGTAAAATGAACCTACCAGAGCGTAATCTCTTTCACGAGGTTCAAAAGGTCTTTCATTTAAGTAGATCTTTAAGGCTATTCCTGTAAATAAAAAGAACACCATTAAAACCCAAAATCCTTTTTTATCCTTTTTGAAGTGAAAGAATAAACCTATTAATCCTAATATTAGTGGTAAAAAGTAGTACGTATTTCTAGCTTTATTATTCTTCACATCTGAAGGAAGATTGTCTTGTGAGCCTAAATGCCACTCATCTATAAAATCGATTCCGCTTAACCAATTTCCATTTAGATCTGTATACTGGCCTTGAATATCATTTTGTCTGCCAACAAAATTCCACATAAAGTATCTCCAGTACATATACCCCATCTGAAATTCAAAGAGGTAACTCATATTAGATCCAAAAGATGGTTTTTCTACATTTAGATATTGTCCGAATTGCGATAAAAAACTATTATAATCATCGTTATCTAGTTTTCCAATAGCATAACTCTGCTTGAACTCTGCAACAGCCGTTTGTAGTTGTTGCTGATCTTGATATTCAGGCTTAATAGTAAAATCTATAGGTCCTGTAAACTGCATATAATTAACAGCATGTTCAGAGCTCCACATTCTGGGTAATACGGTCTTATGGTTATCGTCTAGATTTTGCTTAGCATTCTTATAATCATTTACTATTATGTATTTTCCAGCCTTTTCATCGCGTTCGTAATTTGGCTTTTCATCTGAATATGGATTTTCCGGATCCAGCCCGCTATACATTTCTGTAAATTGAGGTCCGTAGAAAAGATGAGTTTCTCCGTATTGTTCTCTGTTATAATAAGCAAGTAATTCACGAGCATTATTTGGGCTGTTCTCGTTAATGACAGTATTAGAATTAGATCTAATAGGTAACATGGTCCAACTTGAAAAACCTATTAATATGAAAAGAATGCAAAGGAAAAGGGTGTTTAACTGAAAATATTGTTTTTTTCGAGTATAATTAATTCCGAAATAGAATGCTGCAACAATTATCAGAAAAGCGATCACTGTACCAGTATTAAATGGTAAACCTATACTATTGGTAAAAAAGATTTCTGAAGAAGCAAAGAACGTTAGCGTATAAGGTAAAAGCAGTTTAAAGATGAACATCAAAACAGCAACAACTGCGATGTTTGCGATAATAAAATTTTTGATAGTTACCTTAGAATAATTTTTAAAGAAATATAAAAATCCAATTGCCGGAATTGTAAGTAGTCCTAAGAAGTGAACTCCAAATGAAAGTCCAACAACAAAGGAGATTAATATTAGCCATCTATATCCACGAGGTTTAAACATATCTCGTTCCCAAAGAAGCCCTAGATAGAATAGCAAAGCCATAATTCCTGCTGCCATGGCATAAACTTCTGCTTCTACCGCATTAAACCAAAAACTATCGGTAAAGGTGAAGGCTAATGAACCTACAAGCGCACTTCCTAGAATGGCTATTTTACTGCCTGAAGTCTGAATTTTAAGAGGTCCAGCAACTTTGAAAAGGATTAGTACTATAGACCAGAACATGAACATGATGGCAAAAGCACTGGCCAGACCAGACATACAGTTAACCATTAAGGCTACATTTTTACTATCTGAAGCGAAAACGGAAGCTACAGCACCCATCATTTGATATAGAGGTGCTCCCGGTGGGTGGCCAACTTCTAAATGTGCGGATGTTGCAATGTACTCTCCTGCATCCCAAAAACTTGCGGTAGGTTCTACCGTAGACCAGTAGGTAATAAGTGCAATTACAAATACTAACCATCCTAGTATCTTGTTCCACTTACTAAAGTTGAATTCTGTCATTTGTTATTCTAATTGTATCTTAAGTGGCGAATTTAAGAATAATTACACGAATGATTTTATAACGAAGTTGAAATCAATAAATTTTTTAGAGCCTGATAATTAGGGGTTAAAAAAATAGTCGAAAAAAAAATTCAAAAAAGTTTAAAAAATGTTTGTGTAAAATAAGATTTGTTCTAAATTTGCATCGGCAATAAAACGCTGGCCCATGGTGTAACTGGCAACACGTCTGTTTTTGGTACAGAAGAGTCTAGGTTCGAGCCCTAGTGGGCCAACAAAATGTCAAGACCCAAGCAGAAATGTTTGGGTCTTTTTTTATGCTTTATTTTCACTTTAAAATTGATGGTAATCTACACATTGTTAGGCGTTAATCATCCTTTAAATTTCAAAGTTGATGTGAAGACAATGCTACACAGGATGGGAATTATCTAAGTTTACCCTACCTTTAGATTTCATTTATAATAGGATTGTTGATCTAGTTTATGGAATTGATATCAAAAAAGATATATAAATGTATTAATTTCTATCTTCGGTAATATCGTCTAAGCCAATTCAATAGTTGCTATAATTAAAACAGAAGATTTGTGATAAAGAGTCAATTCTTTCAAAATAAGAATGTTTTTAATATTCTGTTTGAGGCTGCTTCCGAAGGAATTATAGTGGTAGATTCTTCTCAAACCATTACGGCAGCGAATACTGCGGCAGGTGTAATGTTTGGTTATGAAGCTCAGGAGTTAATAGGTGAATCTCTAAATATCTTAATTCCCACTAATTATCATTCTAAGCATTCACACCATTTTAGCAATTTTTTAGAGCATAGTGAGAAAAGGCAGATGGGTCATGGAAGAGATTTATACGGTCAAAGAAAAGATGGGTCAACATTTCCTGTAGAAGCAGGTTTAAACCCGTTTAAAATAGATGGAAAAGATTTTGTGATGTCTTTAATTATAGACATTACGGTTAGAAAAGAGACGCAAAGACAAATAACAGATCTTAATGCTCATTTAGAAGATAAAATTGCTCTTAGAACAGCAGAATTGCAAGAGACCATCCTTCAATTAGAAAAGTCTAACCTTAATTTAGAATCCGAGATCAGTAAGAGGAAAAGAGCAGAGAAGAAAATAAAATCTGCTTTGCAGAAACAGAAAGAACTCAATGATCTTAAAACCAAATTTCTTTCTTTGGTGTCTCATGAATTTAAAACACCACTTAGCGGAATTCTAACTTCTGCAACTTTGGCGGAGAAATACAAAGAAGCTACGCAGCAAGATAAAAGAGAAAAGCATCTTGGTACTATTAAAAGCAAAGTACACTACTTAAATAATATTCTAAATGATTTTTTGTCTATAGAACGTTTAGAATCTGGCGCAGGTCAATATAAATATACCTCTTTCAGCTTAAAGAGATTGATCAACGAAGTTGTTTACAATGCAAATATCACTTTGAAGAACGGTCAGGAAATCATTTATCCACAGGAGATTAGTGATGTTTTACTTTATCAAGATGAAAAGATACTAGAGCTTATTCTTACCAATTTATTAAGTAACTCTATTAAATATTCTCCAGAAGATACCAATATAACCTTAGAAGTAAAAACATCAAAAGAAACCGTTTATTTTAAGGTTAGAGATGAAGGTATTGGAATTCCAGAGCAAGATAAAAAACATATTTTTGAACGATATTTTAGAGCAGAAAATGCTGTTTTAAATCAAGGTACCGGTATTGGTTTAAATATAGCTAAAACCCATTTGGAGAATTTGGGAGGGCATATTTACTTTACTAGTAAGGAGGATGCAGGAACTGAATTTTTTGTTGAAATACCAATTTTAAATCCATGAAGAAAATATTATTAATAGAAGACGATGTCACTGTTAGAGAAAACACGGCAGAGCTTTTAGAGCTTTCGCACTATCAAGTAATTACTGCAAGTAATGGATTACAAGGTGTAGAAAAAGCTAAAGAGCACATGCCAGATATTATTGTTTGTGATATTATGATGCCTGAGTTGGATGGATATGGGGTTTTAAGTTCTCTTTCTGAAAATAACAGAACTTCACATATTCCATTTATTTTTCTTTCAGCAAAAACAGAACATAAGGATATTAGAAAAGGGATGGATCTTGGGGCAGATGATTACCTTACAAAGCCCTTTGAGGAAGAAGATCTGCTAAGTGCTATAGAAAGCAGAATGGCAAAAGTAGCTATCTTAAACTCTTTTAAAAATGAAAATGATACTATTCTAGAGCAGAAGAGTATTAATAATCTTGAGGAGTTGAGAGCCTATATGAGTTCACAAGATGTGTTACAATTTAGTAGTGGGGCTTCTATTTATGAGCCAGGAACTAAATCTCATTTCTTTTATTATGTAAAAAATGGAGTGGTTAAAGCTCATGGAATGGATAGCCATGGTAAAGAGCTAATAACTGAACTTTATAAGGAAGATGATTTTTTTGGTAATGCGAGCGTCAACCAATCTCTGTATGAAGAATATGCCACTGCTATGGAAGATACCACCTTGGCAATAATTACCAAAGATGAGCTTCATAAGATCTTAGCAAATAATGGGAAAATGACATTAGAGCTGGTAGAGATATTAAGTAATAATCTTATTGGAATTAAGCAACAACTTATGGAAATGGCTTATGGTTCTGTAAGAAAGAAAACGGCCAATACCATTCTACTGTTTGCTGAAAAGATCAAGAAACATCCTTTAAAAAGTATTCGCATCTCTAGAGCAGATCTCGCGGGTGTTGCGGGAATGGCTCCGGAAAGTCTAATTAGAACTCTTTCAGATTTTAAAAAAGAGAATTTGATAGAAATTGAAGGCAGAAATATTAAAATTATAGATGCAACCGGCTTAAAGAATATCTCATAAAAGTAAAAATCTTTGTTTACTGATTTTAGTCATTTTTAGAATTTTGTTGTGGCTGTAACTTCGTTGCTCATACAACTAGTTGCAGTTAATGAATACTCTTATTTTAACCGATTTTTCTGATACCGCTACGCATGCGGGGAAGTATGCTATTGATCTATTTCAGGATGCTACTGTAAATTTTTATTTGCTAAATATTCAAAATTTAAATAGTACCGAAGCCTTAGTGCCAAGTCCAATACTGGGGCTAAATCAGAATCCCAAAGACCAAATACAAAAACAATACGGTGAGTTAAAACAGTATGCTAAGCAACCAGGGCATAGTTTCTATACTATTCTTTCTAATGAAAATTTAGTAAATGCTACTAGGAAATATATGCTTGAAAAGAAAATAGATCTAATTGTTATGGGAACTTCTAGTGCCGATTTTTCTAATACATCTATCTTAGGGAAGCATACTAGAGAGATCATCCAGAAGATAAAGTGTAGTGTTTTGATGGTTTCAGAAAGAAGTAAATTCAAAATGCCTAAGAAGTTCGTGCTTCCTGTTGATACTACCATAAATACAGAAAACAGTATTCCAGATTTTTTGAGAAGTAAGATTTTTAATGCTCAAACAAATATTACTATTGTAGAAATAGGAATGCCTTTAGACAGGATTAGGAAAAGTTTGAGCATAAAAAAGAAATTTGGTTTTTCTGAGAGCTCATCCCAATGTAATTTTTTAGAATTTAAACAAGCTATCAATCTTAGTGATGGTCTGCTTAAGGAGATTCAAGAAAACTATAATATGGTTATAATTCTAGGGAAGAATTTGAGTATATGTAAAAAGCTAGTGGAGTCTTACGATGGAAAATGGAGTGCGAAAAATAATAATTTACCGGTATTAGTATTACACTAAAATTTTAAGAATTGGAAACTCTATTTTTAAAGATTCCCATATAAAAATGAGTCGACATTTTTCTGGCATTATGTTTAGCTCGTTCTGCTAAGTCACCTTCAAAAAGCTTATCTATAGTTTGAAACCAGAGCATAAGCCAAATCCCAAAATGTTTATTTTCTATGCTATAATTGTGTGCAGTATCTAGATCTATATGGGCTCTTTTTGGGTTCCCATGATAGACAGATTTAAAAAATAAGTTACTCTCCCAAAAATCTGTGATCTTATTAATGTGCTCATCCCAGTTAGTTATGCTTTTGTTGAAAAAGTAACCTATTTCATCATCTGCCTTAACGTGATTATAGAATTCGGTAACTAGGAGGTGAATATCTTCTCTAGAGCTAAGGTCTGATTTCATAACTTTTAAATAAGATTGATTATAATAAAGAATAAACTGGTAAGTACGCTTACTATTAGTGAGTTAAAAACGAATTTATGAGATAATTGAGCAAGCACAGTTGCGTTAAAGCCCATACAAACTGTAACAACTAGAAAGAGTTGAAACATGTTTATAAAAGTGTGCCCTTGCATTAAAATAAGCATAGCAGCTACAGAACCTATACAGCTGGAAGCAATTATTCCTAAAGAGGCATATCCTAAGAATAATTCATCGAAATCTGCTAATAATTTTTGGTAGACCTTCATGATAATTTTGTTTTGAATTACTCTGTAAAATTATCTCTTGAAGCCATTTTATAATATGACAAAGATCAGCTAAATCATAATTTGTATTATTGTCTAGCTGATCTTTAAATTATATATGTAAATCTATTTAGCTGTGCGATTTAATGATCTTTATAATTTCATCTTTTTGCAAAACTCCAGATTGTCGCCAAAGTTGTTTCCCATTTTTAAATAAGATCATCGTTGGTACACCTCTTACCTGGTACTTGCTGGCAAGTTCTTGATTCTTATCTACATCAATCTTAACAATCTTTATATCATCTCCTAGAGTTGCTTTCGCATCTTTTAAAATTGGGCCTAACATTTTGCAGGGCCCGCACCAGTCTGCATAAAAGTCTATTAGTACCGGTTTATCATCCTGAATTATATCGTGGAAATTACTTTTCATATCAATGGTTTTAATTCAAACTTATCTAAATTATAAGAATGATCTATTATGCTTAATAGGTCGATTAATCTCTCTTAAAATTACTAAATATAATTTATATGTTTTCTCTTTATATTGTTCATCGAAGTCCAAAAATTTACGAGAAAGATTGAATAAAAAATCGGCATTAGACTAACGGTTAAGGAACATGATTGCGGCTAAGATCTTATAGTTTCATTAGGTTTAAATGATTTGTTTCAGTTTAACTTGTAAAAAAAAAGAGATCCCTTAAAGAACAATAAGTAAATCAACTTAACAAAAGTAGATACAAAAAAAGAGGACCATGATAAATCAAGGTCCTCTTCATTTTATATATATAATATATTAAGCTGCTACTACAGTATCATATTCGGTCATTAGTGTTTCATAATAAACTAAACTATCACTGTCACATTTAATACATGATTGTAAAAATCCAATTAGATCTAGGCATTCAAACGTAAGGTTAGTATACTTTTCATTAGACATAAATAGCTGTAAATCTATTGTCTGATCTAAATAATTAATTTGTACATTTTTAGCTACAAAATATTTTTCCACTATCTCTTGATGAAAATGTTTAAATTTTGATTCAGAAGCATCCATATTATTAACACTAAAATTGATCAAATTTTTTACATCTTCGATAAGAGAATTCTGGTTTAAGGTATTGGTTTTCATAGGTGTTGTACTTATTAAGACTGCTAAGATACTATAGATGTTGTTAATAAAATGCTAACAAACAGGAGATTAATATTTTATTAACGTAGTAACATGCAATTTAAGACAAGGTTATGAATTTAGCTGATGAACTACTAAAGGGGCATTTATCTGGCGATATTTACCATCTACAGAAGAAGCATTAATAAACACAGAATGCTTTGTTCTTACTATACCATAATCATCGTGTACGTGACCAAAGATGTGATGTGGGATTTTCAATTCGTTTATTCTTCTAAAGAGTCTTTCACATCCAATATGTCTTTTATTGTCTAACTCATCTAACACGGTATACGGCGGACTATGAGTGATCAAAAAATCTATATTCTTCGGAATTTTGTTCCAGTGTTTTAAAATGTCACTACCTCGATTTCTATTGAAGGCCCAGTTCCCATTTCCAGGAGTGTAAGGCGATCCCCAAAAATTCACATTATTTATGCTAATTCCGGAGTCGTGTAGATATGTAATATTATCTGGAATAATATTATCTAGTTTATCCTGATGTTTTTCAAAGTAGAAATCGTGATTGCCGGCAACTAATATTTTGTGCTCGTGTTCTAAATTAGAATACCATTTTAAAAAATCCAGAGTTTCTTTTTTGGATCCAGAATCTGTAAAGTCTCCAGCGTGAATTATAACATCTCCGGCAGGGATATCCATTTCATGATGTAAATTATGAGTGTCGGAAATGCAAATAATTTTCATAATATATATTTAAAAGAAATCCGATGAAAATTTCATCGGATTTCTCAATAGTAGTCCATCATCAGCATAAGTCAAACTTCATAGCAGACTATCTTTCTATTCTATTTATTTAATGGAAATGTCTTCGTAATCTATTTCCTCAGATACATAATCTTTATCTGCGGGTAAAAGCACATTAGTGATCTTTGTGACCGCAAATGCAACTATTATCGCAGAAAAAGTAAAAAACAAGAATTTAACCATTAGGCTATCTGTCAAGATAAAACTATAAAATGCCAACGCAATTTCTATAGCTATAATTCCAATTTTTAATCCAAGTTTAAATATCATTTTTTCTCTACGTGTAATTTTCAGTAAATATAATATGATAGGACGTTTCTTTTTTAATTTAATTACAATTTGACTTAAATTTAACTTAGCTAGTTTCAAAGACTTAAAGTTTTTAAGTTAAAAAAATCTAAAGCTTTATATAGGTGATAGCCATAATTGTAAATTCGTTTAAATTCTTGGTAAATTGAATAAAACATTAAAAATATTATTGTGGATTTTTGGAAGTATTGCAGTGTTGTTTACGCTCTTAATTATTCTAAATAATTATCTTGAAAAAAAGATAAAATCTACCATTCAAAAAGACCTAGATAGCTCCTATATTCAATATTCTGAAATTGATGTAGATGTTATCAATAGAAATGCTTCAGTTTCAGATCTAAAATTTAAAAGAGGGAAATTCAACGTTACGGCAAAAGAAATAGAATTAGCTGCCTTTAATTATTCCGATTATTTTTTAAATAATAAAATTACCATCGGCGAAATTGTATTGAATGCTCCAACTATTATTTTAGAACCTTCAGATTCTCTACCCAAAAACAGAAAGAAAGCAGATCAAAAATTTAAAGAGAATATTACCATAAAGAAGTTTCGTGTTTCTAACGGAATTATGAAAATAAAAGATAGTAGTAGCGTGCAGGGTAGTCTTTATATAGGTATTAAGAATTTAGATCTTAATGGAATAATGGTAAACTCTAAAACTCTGGAAGGCGTGTTGCCATTTAAATATGATAGTTATTCCTTAAAGAGCGATTCTATTTTTTATGGTTTAGATGCAGATCATGATCTTAGCGTAGGTAAGCTTGGAATTGCCAATAGCGATGTTATCATGAGCGACATTAAGATCTTTCCTAAATTCTCTAAATCTGATTTTGATAAAAGACAAAAGGTTGAAAAAGATAGAATGAACTTGGAGATCAAGAAAGTGAATATTCAAAATTTTGGATGGAATTTTGAAAAAGATACTTTAGAATTAGCAAGTCCTAAGATAAAAATAGATGCTGCTATTTGGGAGATTTATAGGAATAAGCTTATACCAGATCCTACAACAATAAAACCATTATATAGTAAGTTACTAAGGGAAATGGGAGTAAAACTTAAATTTGATAGTGTAGTTATCAATAATTCTCATATAACCTATGAAGAGCGAGTTAAAGAGGACAGGGCTAGTGCAATATTTAAATTTGGACAAATAAACGCAACTATTTCAAATTTGACTAATGTGGGAATGGATAGAAAAGATTTTCCCGAAACCAAATTGAGTGCGAAGGCCAAATTTATGGAGGAGGCAAATATTAGTATGGATCTTGTGTTTAAAGTCTCAGATTTGAATGATAATTTTCATGTTTCTGGAAATCTTTATAATCTTTCAGGTTCAGATATGAATGGGATATTAAAACCAGAAATGAATATTTTAGCTGAGGGACAAATTCAGTCTGTGTATTATAATTTTTATGGTAATGACAACGCTGCAGAAGGAGCAACGCAATTAAAATATGAAGATTTCAAAATAGAAGTTCTAAGAAAAGACGGACAAAAGAAGAATAAGATCTTATCTGGCTTAGTAAATCTGGTAGTGAATAATAATGCTAAAAATAAAAATTTAACACAATCAGATCTTAAGATTCAAAGGGTGAAGACTAAATCTTTTTGGAATTACTTTTGGCTGTGTATAAGAGCTGGAGCTTTAAAAAGTTTTATTTAGATCTTAAAGGTAATTACCGGCAGGTTAGCGTGGTTTACAAGATCTTCGCTAATGCTGCCATTAAAAAAATGTGCTAATCCTTTTCTTCCATGGGTACTAATTCCAATTAAACCGGCATTGATGCTGAGGGTGAAATTTAGAATGCCTTTTTCTACAGTTACATCGTTATAAATATTAAGCGAATAGTCATTTAATTCTGCACCTTCAATAAAATCATGTAAGCAATTGTGTGCTTCATCACTAGTCATAAAATTATTTGCAGTGTTAATGTATACAATATGCAATTTAGCATCAATTCGCTCTGCGAAACGTTTAGCCTTACTTAACGTATGTTTATTTTTAATGTTGCAATCTGTGGCAAATACAAAATTATTTATGTTAAAATCATCATGTTCATTTTTGATGACTAAAACTGGAATTGTAGAATTTCTTACAACTTTTTCTGTATTAGATCCAATAAACATTTCTTTAAAACCAGTTGCGCCGTGAGAACCCATAATGATCAAATCACAATTATGTTCTTCGCTTACTTCCATAATTCCATCAAAAGCTTGATGAAATTCTACAGTTTCATGAACTTTTATTCCTTGCAAAAAAGGTTCTTCTAAGATCTCACTAAATCTTTTTTTAGCCAGTTTCATAAAAAATAAAGCCTCAGGTAAATTTTGCGATCCCGACGCCACAGCACTACCAGACGCTGTAGATTGTACTAATTGCAACGGTAATTCTAGCATGTGTAACAGATAGATTTCTCCATTAAATTTTTTTGCCAGTTGAGCGGCAACTTTCAAAGCTCTCTCGGCTAAGGGTGAAAAATCGGTAGGTACTAGAATTCTTTTCATGATAATTGCTTAAAAATGATTGTCTTATTAAATTTACAAAGAATATTTCATTTGATCTCAAGTTTTATTTTTTCGAATATTTTGTTATCTTTGCAGCGTTGAAACGAAAAAAATACAGCGAGGGGACGAGAAGTCCCCTCTTTTTATAACATATATGTTGCAGGAGCGAGTACAAAAATTATTGGAGGAAGCGTTTGAAGAGAATAATTCCTTATTTTTAATCTCCTTGAATATCAGTGATCAAAATCACATTCTTATTGTGATAGACGGTGATAACGGGGTGTCGGTTAATGACTGTATTGCGGTAAGCCGTAAGATAGAGCATGATTTGGACGAAGATGAGTTGGACTTTTCTTTAGAGGTCACTTCGGCTGGAGTATCAGAACCATTAAAATTTTCTAGACAATACAAGAAAAATATTGGAAGAACGCTGGAAGTCCAGACAAATTCTAATAAATTTGAGGGAGAATTGAAAGAGGTAGATGAAGCAGGTATTCTATTGGCCTGGAAAGCGCGAGAGCCTAAGCCGGTTGGTAAAGGTAAAGTAACAGTAGATAAAGAAGCGAATATAGCTTTTGATGAAATTGTCAAAGCTAAAGTAGTTATAACATTTTAATAGCAAATAGATATGGAGAATATCGCCTTGATAGAATCTTTTTCAGAGTTTAAAGATGATAAATTAATAGATCGTGTAACCTTAATGGCGATCTTAGAGGATGTGTTTAGGAGTGCTTTAAAGAAGAAGTATGGAGAAGATGATAATTTTGATATCATTGTAAATCCAGATAAAGGAGATTTAGAGATTTGGAGAAATAGGGTAGTTGTTGCAGATGGTGAAGTTGAAGACCCTAATCAAGAGATCTCGCTTTCTGAGGCTCACAAGATAGAACCAGATTTTGAAGTTGGAGAAGATGTTTCAGAAGAAGTGAAATTAATGCATTTGGGTAGAAGATCTATTTTGGCACTTCGCCAAAATTTGATCGCTAAGATCCATGAGCATGATAATACAAATATTTACAAGCACTTTAAAGAGCTTGAAGGGGAGATTTACACTGCAGAAGTTCATCATATTAGACATAGAGCAATCATTTTGTTAGATGATGAAGGTAATGAGATCGTTCTTCCTAAAGACAGACAAATTCCTTCAGATTTCTTTAGAAAAGGAGAAAACGTAAGAGGAATTATTGAGAGTGTAGAATTAAAAGGAAGCAAGCCACAGATTTTAATGTCTAGAACTTCTCCAATATTTCTAGAGAAGCTTTTTGAACAAGAGATCCCAGAGGTTTTTGATGGATTAATTACAGTTAAAAAAGTAGTTAGAATTCCTGGAGAAAAAGCTAAAGTAGCGGTAGATTCTTATGATGATAGAATAGATCCTGTTGGAGCTTGTGTGGGTATGAAAGGGTCAAGAATCCACAGTATTGTGAGAGAATTGGGTAATGAGAACATTGATGTGATCAATTACACAACTAATGATCAACTATTTATTACTCGTGCTTTAAGTCCTGCTAAGATCACTTCTATAAAATTAGATGAAGAGAATAAGCGTGCAGAAGTTATGTTAAAGCCTGAAGAGGTTTCTAAAGCAATTGGACGTGGAGGTCACAACATTAGACTTGCAGGACAATTAACAGGTTATGAAATAGACGTATTTAGAGATGGTGGAGAAGAAGATGTAGAATTACGTGAATTTGCTGATGAGATTGAAGATTGGGTGATTGCGGAATTCGCAAAAATTGGTTTAGACACCGCCAAGAGTATTTTGGAACAAGATGTGGAAGACTTAGTAAGAAGAACAGATCTTGAAGAAGAAACAGTGCGTGAGGTTATTAAGGTGTTAAGAGAAGAATTTGAAGAATAAAACATCTATTTTTTTTGAAATAGATAATAATAATATAAGAGGTTAATTTAGAGGGCAATTTATGGCTGAAGCAAAAACAATGCGATTAAACAAGGTACTACGCGAATTCAATATATCGCTAGATCGTGCTGTGGAATTTTTGAATTCCAAGGGTCACGAGATAGAGGCGCGTCCTACCACAAAAATTTCCGAAGGCATCTACCAAGTCTTATCAGATCAATTCCAGACAGATAAGAGTAAGAAGGTGCAGTCTAAGGAAGTTGGCGAGGAAAAACGCAAAGAAAAGGAGGAGTTGCGTTTGGCTAGAGAGAAGGAGAGCGACGATAAGAAGAAAGCCGAACAAAGACAGCAAGAAGTTGTAAGTGCCAGAACTAAACTTGAAGGCCCTAAACAGGTTGGAAAGATAGATCTAGATAAAAAACCTGCTGCTGCCTCTAAAGAGGAAGTAAAACCGGAAGCTCCTAAAGAGGAAGCTCCTAAAGAAGAGACTCCAAAAGCTAAAGAGGAAACTCCAAAAGCTGAAGCTCCAAAGGCTGAAAAAGCCAGTGAGGTTAAGCCGGAGGTTGCTAAAGAGAAGCCGGTAGAAGCTAAGGATGATGTTAAGAAGGTTGAAGCTTCGAAGGAAGTTACTCCAAAAGAGGCACCGTCTGAGACTCCTGTTGCTAAAAAAGAAGAAGCTCCTAAAGCTTCTGATAAAAAGGAGGAATCTAAATCAGAAACTGCTTCAGAGAATACTGAAGAGGTGAAGGAGAAAGATCCGGAGTCTGATACGATCAAAACCAACTATACTAAGCTTAACGGTCCAAATTTTACAGGGGAGAAGATAGATCTATCTCAATTTAAAAAGCCTGTTAAAAAGAAAGACGATAAGAAATCTGCTGCAGACGATAAGAATAAGAATAAAAAGCGTCGTAGAAGAATTAGTAAAGATGTTAAAGGTGCTACTCCAGCTACTGGAGGAAATCCTAACTATAAAGGTAATAAAGGCGGTAAGAAGCCTAACAGACCTGCTATTACTAAAGAAGAGCCTAGTGAGGAAGAAGTACAAAAACAAGTACGTGAAACTCTAGAAAAACTTCAAGGTAAATCTAGTAAAGGTAAAGGAGCTAAATATCGTAGAGGTAAAAGAGATCAACACCGTCAACGTACAGAAGACGATGCAGCTCAACAAGAAATTGATAACAAGATCTTAAAAGTTACAGAATTTGTAACGGTAAGTGAGATCGCAACCATGATGGATGTTCCGGTAACCAAGATTATATCGGCATGTATGTCTTTAGGTATGATGGTTACTATGAACCAGCGTCTGGATGCAGAAACACTTTCTATTGTTGCAGATGAGTTTGATTATGAAGTTGAATTTGTTTCTGCAGATCTTGAAGAAAATACAGAAGTAGAAGAAGAAAACCCAGAAGATCTTGTAGAAAGAGCTCCTATTGTAACAGTAATGGGGCACGTAGATCACGGTAAAACATCTTTACTGGATTATATTCGTGAAGAGAATGTAATTGCTGGAGAGAGTGGTGGAATAACTCAGCACATTGGTGCATATGGGGTAGAGCTAGAAAATGGTCAAAAAATAGCTTTCTTGGATACACCGGGTCACGAAGCCTTTACGGCGATGCGTGCTCGTGGTGCACAGGTTACAGATATTGCAATTATTGT
The DNA here is from genome assembly GCF_900104765.1 of Gillisia sp. Hel1_33_143. Taxonomy (GTDB): domain Bacteria; phylum Bacteroidota; class Bacteroidia; order Flavobacteriales; family Flavobacteriaceae; genus Gillisia. Next base: position 446,141 of record NZ_LT629737.1, on the reverse strand, counting down.
AATTGCAGCAGATGATGATGTGATGCCGCAAACTAAAGAAGCTATTTCTCACGCACAAGCAGCGGGAGTACCAATGGTATTTGCTATAAATAAATCTGATTTGCCTACAGCAAATCCAGAAAAAATTAAAGAGAAATTAGCTCAAATGAACCTTCTTGTTGAAGATTGGGGTGGTAAAATTCAATCCCACGATATCTCAGCGAAAACGGGTCTAGGAGTTAAAGAATTACTTGAAAAAGTGTTGCTTGAAGCAGAGATCTTAGAGTTAAAAGCTAATCCAGATAAGCCGGCAAAAGGAACGGTTGTAGAAGCTTTCTTAGATAAAGGTAGAGGATATGTTTCTACTATACTTGTTCAAGAGGGGACTCTTAAAATTGGAGATTACGTATTAGCTGGAAGACATAGTGGTAAGATTAAAGCTATGCAGGATGAGCGTGGTAACGATGTTAGAATTGCAGGTCCATCAACTCCTGTATCTATTTTGGGACTAGATGGTGCGCCGCAAGCAGGTGATAAGATTAGAGTGATGCTAGATGAGCGTGAAGCTAAAGATATAGCTGTAAAACGTACTCAGCTTCAAAGAGAGCAATCTGTAAGAACGCAACGTCACATTACGCTTGATGAAATTGGAAGACGTATTGCTTTAGGAGACTTTAAAGAGATCAATATTATTCTTAAAGGGGATGTGGATGGATCTGTTGAAGCATTAACAGACAGTTTCCAAAAACTATCTACAGAAGAGATTCAGGTTAATATAATTCATAAAGGTGTAGGGCCAATTACAGAAAGTGATGTATTGTTAGCATCAGCTTCTGATGCGGTAATCATCGGATTTAATGTTCGTCCGGCAGGTAATGCTAGACAAGTAGCAGATAAGGAAGAAATAGATATCAGAACTTACTCTATTATCTATGATGCTATTAATGATCTTAGAGATGCTATGGAAGGAATGTTATCTCCTGAAATGAAAGAAGAGATCACAGGTACTGCAGAGATTAGAGAGTTGTTCAAAATATCTAAAATTGGTACCATTGCAGGTTGTATGGTAACATCTGGTAAGATTTTCAGAAATGAAGGAATTAGATTGATACGTGATGGAGTAGTAGTTCACACAGGTGAGTTAATTGCCCTACGTAGATTTAAGGATGATGTTAAGGAAGTATCTAAAGGTTATGACTGTGGTATGCAGATCAAAAACTACAATGATATTAAAGAAGGTGATGTAATTGAAGGGTACCAAGAGGTAGCTATCAAGAAAAAAATGAAGAAGTAATTCTGAATTTTAAATAATAAAAAAGGCTGTACAATTTGTACAGCCTTTTTTTATGAATTAATGCGAAGTATTAACCTCTTCTAGGTTTTGGTATGAATGCAGCTGGGTAATCTGCCTTTATCTTCATTAGAGCTCTGTCTGCCTCTAATCTATTTCTAAAGTTCCCAATCCACACTTTATAATTAGGGGTCTCATAGATCACTTGTGAAGGCCATGTATCGTATTTTGCACGAAAGTCTTTAAGCGTTTCACTGGCGGTGTTATTATCTCCATAATATAACTGGATCTTATAGCGCTCACCTAATTTACCATCTTTAGTCATTTCGGTTTTAAGATCTAATAATTTTGGTAAAAGATCACTCTGCTCAATGTTAGTCTGTCCAGACTGTGCAAAAGTATTTATTTGCAATCCTAAAGCAAAAATGCTAAATAAAATGCAGTGTTTTAATGTTAATTTCTTCATATAGTTGCTATTTGATGTAAAAGTAAAATTTAATAACTAATTGTTGGTCGGTTTTATTATTTAGAACTAATATAAATTATCGATTAACAATCCTGTAACATTTATAAAATGGACTTTAAGTGTTACTTTTGTGCCTGAATTTTTAGGGTGCTATTTGTATATATTTGTGTTTAAAATAGTTACAAATTATCGTGCCAAACATAAGACGTTAATTCAACTTACAGTATGAAAAAGGTGAAATTCCGCCATTCAACCTCGTGGCTGCTTCTATTATCGCTAGTATTGTTGCTATCATTTAGCTCGTACTCATTTGCACAAGATCAGCCTGCTGATCCCGCAACTGAGCAAGCTGCTGAAGGAGCTGCAGATTCTGGATCTGATTTAGGTGATCCTGCCGCAGGTAAATCATTGTTCAACACATTATGTGCTGCTTGTCACAAACCATATTCGAAGGCTATTGGGCCAGCGCTAAATGGAATTACAGACAGACAAAGTCGCGAGTGGATCGAGACTTGGGTGCGTAATTCAGCTGCTATGATCGCTTCAGGTGATGCAGATGCAGTTGCAATCTATGAAGAGTATAACAAAACCAACATGCCTGCATTTCCGCAATTGTCTTCAGATGATATTGGAAATATATTGGCTTACGTAGAACAACCAAAGCCAACGGCTCCTACAGCAGCTGCTGGAGCTTCTGCGGAAGGTGATCAATCTGCAAATGTTGGAGGTGTTTCTAATAATATTATTCTGGCAGTGCTTGCATTTGTCTTGCTAATGTTGTTAGTGATCTTGTTTCTTGTAAATAAGACCCTGAGAAAATTTGCAGTAGCTTCTGGTGTGCAATTGCCAGTTGCTGAAAAAAGAACTCCAATTTGGAAGGCTTTTGCTGAAAATCAATTCTTGGTACTGGTTTCTGCTATCGTAGTATTATTGGCTAGTGGATATTTTGTTTACGGTTTCTTAATGCAAGTTGGAATAGATCAAGGATACGAACCAATTCAGCCTATACACTATTCTCACAGAATTCATGCTGGAGACAACCAGATTGAGTGTAAGTATTGTCATTCATCTGCTAGAACTTCTAAGCATTCTGGTATTCCTTCATTGAATGTTTGTATGAACTGTCATAAGTCTATTGCTGAAGTTGCTCCAGAAACAGCTACAGAAGATTATTCAAAAGAGTTTTATGATAAGGAAATCTCTAAGCTTTACGATGCTGTTGGTTGGGATCCGGCCACACAATCATATTCTGGAGAAACAAAGCCTGTAAAGTGGGTTAGAATTCATAACCTTCCAGATTTTGTTTACTTTAACCACTCTCAACACGTAACTGTTGCAGGGATAGAGTGTCAGAAATGTCACGGGCCTATTCAGGAGATGGAAGTGGTTTCTCAATATGCTCCATTAACAATGGGGTGGTGTATCAATTGCCACAGAGAAACTAAGGTTAGAATGGAAGGAAATGAATATTATGAAAAAGTTCATGAAGAGCTTTCTAAGAAATATGGTGTAGAAGAACTTACGATCGCTCAAATGGGTGGATTGGAATGTGGTAAGTGTCACTACTAATAAGAAAAAGTTTCCTGATATTTCAGGGTTATAATTACGAAGTTAATATTTAGATATATATGTCATCAAACAAGAAATACTGGAAAAGTGTTGAGGAGCTAAAAGAAAATAGCTCTATTGTTGAGACGCTCCAACAAAAAGAATTTGCAGAAGAAATTCCAACAGATGAATTTTTAGGGGATAAAGAATCCTTAAGTAATTCTTCTACTACAAGACGTGATTTCTTGAAATATGTTGGGTTTAGTACAGCTGCAGCTTCTTTAGCTGCTTGCGAAGGGCCGGTTATTAAATCTATCCCTTATGTAGTACAACCGGAGCGAATTGTGCCTGGAATTGCAAATTATTATGCATCAACAATTGCTGATGGATTTGATTTTGCAAGTGTATTGGTTAAGACCAGAGAAGGTAGACCAATTAAGATTGAGAATAATACGCTGTCAACAGTTAAAGCTGGAGCTGGAGCAAGAGTTAATGCTTCTGTGCTTTCTTTATATGATAGTAAGCGTGTGAAAAGGCCTATGATAGATGGTCAGAATGTTTCATGGGAAGACTTTGATAGTAAGGTTTCTAAAGGTTTAGAAAATGTTACCGGAGAAGTAGTTCTGTTGACGCAAACATTTGCTAGTCCATCTACCTCAAAGGTCATTGAAGAGTTTTCTGGGAAATTCGGAAATTCAAGACACGTAGTTTATGATACTATATCAGAAGATGCAGTTTTAGATGCATTCGAAGCTAAATACGGACAAAGAGCGTTGCCTAATTACGATTTTTCTAAAGCTGAAATGATCGTATCTATTGGTGCAGATATTCTTGGAGATTGGCAAGGTGGAGGTTATGATGTTGGATATGCTAAAAGTCGTGTTCCTAAGAACGGGAAGATGTCAAGACATATTCAATTCGAATCTAACTTAACTAACTCTGGAGCTAAAGCAGATAAGAGATTACCTGTAAAGCCTTCTGAACAAAAAGCGGTTCTTTCTGCTTTGTATAGTTATATTGTAGGTGGTTCTTCAAGCAGTAAGTTATCTTCTAAAGTGGATGATGCAGTTGTGAAGGCTGCTAGTCAATTGCGTAAATCTGGAAGTGGAGCTGTAGTTGTATCTGGAATTCCAGATGTAGATGCTCAAACATTAGTACTTAGTATTAATGAAGCTCTTGGAAGTAAAGTAATGGATAGTGCTAACCCAAGAATGATCCGTCAGGGTAATAACAAAGCGGTTCAGCAATTGGTAGCAGATATGAACTCTGGCAAAATTGGTGCTTTATTGGTAGCTGGTGTAAACCCTGCTTATAGCTTGCCAAATGCAGTTGAGTTTGTAGAAGGAATGAAAAAAGTAGATTTCACCTTGGCTTTCTCAATGAAAGAAGATGAAACTGCAAAACTATGTAAATATTTAGCTGCAACTCCACATTACCTTGAGGCTTGGGGAGATGTTCAGTTTACAAAAGAAGAATTCGCGTTGGTACAGCCAACAATTCGCCCTCTTTTTGATACAAGACAAGTTCAGGATTCTTTATTGAAATGGTCAGGAAATGATACTTCTTATTATAATTATTTAAAAGAAACCTGGTCTTCTATATCTTGGAATGACGCTTTGCATGATGGTGTGTTTAAGGCAACAAGCCCTGTAACAATTGGAGCAGATGCTGCAGTTGCAGGATCAGCTGCTACTTCATCTTCTGTAGATGCTAACGCCTCTGCCGGTAGATTAGCTAATGGAGAACATTCTAAGGGGACTATGGAGCTTGTTCTATATACTAAAGTTTCTTTAGGGGATGGTCAGCAAGCTAACAACCCATGGTTGCAAGAAATGCCAGACCCTATTACAAGAACTACTTGGGATAACTACTTAACAGTTTCTAGAGTAGATGCAGAAGAGTTAGGTCTTGAAAATACTACGGTTTCAGACGGTGCCTTAAATGGTAGCTATGTAAATCTTAAAGTTGGTAACAAGGTTGTTAAAAATGTACCTGTTATCATTCAGCCTGGTCAGGCTCGTGGAGCTGTTGGACTTGCTTTAGGTTATGGTAAGAAAGAAGGAATGCAAGATGAAATGAAGGTTGGTGTAAATGCCTTCCCTCTTTATCAAGATTTCAAATCTTTCCAGAATGTAACTATAGAGAAAGCTGGAGGAATGCACGAATTTGCATGTGTGCAATTGCAGAACACATTAGCAGGTCGTGATGATATTATTAAAGAAACTACACTTCACGAATTTAATACGGAAGAAAAAGAGCATTGGAATAAAATGCCAGAGGTGAGCTATAATCACGAAGAGGTTCCTACCGATTCTGATAAAGCTGATATCTGGACATCTTTTGACAGAACTTTAGGACATCACTTTAATCTTTCTATAGATTTAAATGCTTGTACCGGTTGTGGTGCTTGTGTTATTGCTTGTCATTCTGAAAATAACGTTCCTGTAGTAGGTAAAGAAGAAGTAAGAAAGTTTAGAGATATGCACTGGTTGCGTATCGATAGATATTACTCTGCTGAAGATACCTTTAAAGAAGAACAAGAAGCTTTAGAAAACCTTGCAGCATTTGATACTTATTCTGCAGTAGAGACAGCTTCAGATGAAAATCCGGAAGTTGCATTCCAACCTGTAATGTGTCAGCACTGTAATCACGCTCCATGTGAAACAGTATGTCCGGTTGCCGCAACATCTCACGGTCGTCAAGGTCAGAACCAAATGATTTATAACCGTTGTGTAGGTACAAGATATTGTGCTAACAACTGTCCTTATAAAGTGCGTCGTTTTAACTGGTTTAACTATGCTAAGAACGATGAGTTTGATTACCATATGAATAATGATCTTGGTAGAATGGTACTTAACCCAGATGTGGTGGTTCGTTCTAGAGGGGTTATGGAAAAATGTTCTATGTGTATTCAGAAAACACAAAAAACTATACTAGATGCTAAGAGAGATGGTAGAGAAGTTGAAGATGGTGAATTCCATACAGCTTGTTCTGCAGCTTGTGATAAAGGAGCTATGGTTTTTGGAGACATCAATAACAAAGAGTCAGAGATCATGAAGATGAAAAAAGATGAGAGAATGTATCATCTTTTAGAAAGCTTAGGAACTCAACCTAATGTGATGTATCAAGTGAAAGTTAAAAATACAAACGAGGTTTAGAAAATTTGTGTAAGAATCAATTATTAAGAATCAATTTTTAAGAGTATGTCGTCACATTACGAAGCACCTATAAGAGAGCCTTTAGTTATTGGAGATAAAACCTATCATGACATTAGTGTTGAGATAGCTGCTCCTGTATTAGGTAAGGCCAATAAATCTTGGTGGATAGTATTCTCGATTGCCTTAGTGGCATTTTTATGGGGGATAGGTTGTATTGTTTATACCGTTTCTACCGGAATCGGGGTTTGGGGATTGAACAAGACCATTGGATGGGCTTGGGATATTACCAACTTTGTTTGGTGGGTTGGTATTGGTCACGCCGGGACCTTAATATCGGCAGTATTGTTATTGTTCCGTCAAAAATGGAGAATGGCAGTTAACAGATCTGCAGAAGCAATGACAATCTTTGCGGTATTCCAGGCAGGTTTGTTCCCAATTATACACATGGGACGTCCATGGTTAGCTTATTGGGTATTACCTATACCTAACCAATTTGGGTCATTATGGGTTAACTTCAATTCGCCATTACTTTGGGATGTATTTGCAATATCTACTTACTTATCTGTATCACTAGTTTTCTGGTGGACAGGTTTGTTACCAGATTTTGCAATGATACGTGACAAGACTACTAGTCCTTTTCAAAAGAAAATGTATGGTATTCTTAGTTTTGGATGGAGTGGACGTGTAAAAGACTGGCAACGTTTTGAAGAAGTATCTTTGGTATTAGCAGGTTTAGCTACACCACTTGTACTTTCTGTACACACAATTGTATCTTTTGACTTTGCTACCTCAGTAGTTCCTGGGTGGCACTCAACAATTTTTCCTCCATACTTCGTGGCAGGAGCTATTTTCTCTGGATTCGCCATGGTGCAAACCTTGTTGATCATTATGAGAAAAGTATCTAATCTTGAAGATTACATTACCGTTCTTCATATTGAATATATGAACAAGGTGATACTTTTAACAGGAGGTATTGTGTCTGTAGCTTATATCACCGAGTATTTCATTGGATGGTATTCTGGTAGTAGTTATGAAAATTATACATATCTATCTTTTGGTGCTGCAACAGGGCCATACTGGTGGGCATTCTGGGCACTTATTACTTGTAACTTTATTGTGCCACTTACTTTATGGGTTAAGAGCTTAAGAAGAAATATTGTTTGGACCTTCTTTGTAGCCTTGATCATTAACATTGGAATGTGGTTTGAACGTTTTGATATTATCGTTATAGATTTAAGTAAAGGTAGAACTCCATCTTCTTGGGCAATGTTCTCCCCAACCTTTGTTGATATAGGAGTATTTATTGGAACCATTGGATTCTTCTTTGTATTGTTCCTGCTTTATGCACGTACGTTCCCAGTGATCGCACAAGCAGAAGTTAAAACAATCTTGAAATCTTCAGGTGAAATGTATAAGAGATTGCGTGCAGAACATGGTGATGATTTTAATCATGCACATGGTCATATTCACGTAGATAATGATCCTAGTGCAGGTGAACCAGCGGCTAATGAGCCAAATAGAGATCTTCTTAGTGGGGAGTCAAGAGATGGTGTAGATCAAAGTAGCCTTAATGCTCTGGTAGATACAGATATTAAGCGAGATAGGGTTGATGCTATGTTAGCTAGAATTGGAACTTTTGATCCTGCGGTACAAAGTCAGGATGATCTTCAAAAGCTTACAGACGTTGGACCTTTGATGGAGCAGAATTTACATCAATTAGGTATCTATACTTTTAACCAAATTAGTAATATGTCTCTTCAGGATTACGAAGTGCTAAATACAATTGTCGATTCATTTGGCGATAGAGCTAAACGTGATGATTGGGCAACTCAGGCAGCTAATTTAAAAAATAACTAATATGTCAGGGAAAGTCATACATGCTTTATATACAGACGATGACTTGCTTATGCAAGCCGTTAAGCAGACTAGAAAAGCTAATTATCATATAAATGATGTTTTTACTCCATTTCCCGTTCACGGATTGGATAAAGCTCTAGGTTTAGCGCCAACAAGGTTAGCGATATGTGCATTCTTATATGGTATTACCGGTTTAACGGTAGCTACTTTAATGATGAACTTTATCATGATTGAAGACTGGCCTCAAGACATTGGTGGAAAGCCAAGTTTCAGTTATATTCAAAACATGCCGGCATTTGTGCCTATCATGTTTGAATTAACCGTTTTCTTTGCGGCTCACTTAATGGTAATTACTTTTTATATGAGAAGTAAGATCTGGCCATTTAAAGTTGCAGAAAATCCAGACGTTAGAACAACAGATGATCATTTTCTTGTGGAAATTGATGCGGCAAATCACGATGTGGATAGCCTTACTAAGTTCTTATACGATACAGGCGCTTCAGAAATTAAATTAATTGAATAATAAATAAACAGAATGAAAAGTTTATTTCATAGATCTATAGTACTACTGCTTGTTGCGGTAACGGCAACGTCCTGCTTTAACAAAGAACGTCCAAACTATCAGTACTTCCCAGACATGTACGAGCCAGTTGGATATGAAGCTTATGGAGAGTATGATGTTTTTGAAGACCAACAAGAGGCTAAATCTCCTGTAGAAGGAACTATACCTCGTGGATGGACTCCTTATGAGTATGAAAACTCAAATGAAGGTAGTGCAAAGGCAAAAGCAGAACTAACAAATCCAATCCCTTATACAGAGGAGAATCTTGCTGCTGGGCAGCAATTATACACTGTTTACTGTGCAGTATGCCACGGTGATAAAGGTAATGGCAAAGGAATTTTGGTAGAACGTGAGAAGATCCTTGGGGTACCTTCTTATGATGATCAGGGTAGAGCAATTACAGAAGGTAGTGTATATCACGCTATGTATTATGGATTGAATGCTATGGGATCTTATGCATCTCAAACTACTATCAACGAGCGTTGGCAAATAGATCACTATGTAATGAAATTAAAAGGTGCACTTGAAGGTAAGCCTGAAAGAAGTTTTGATACACCAGAAAATGCTGCCAAAACAGAATTGATACCTGCAGTTAATGCAGAGCCATCAACTTCTATGGAGCAAGCATCTACTGCCGATCAAGCCAAAGAAAGTACGAACTAAAAGTAACTGTATTTAGATATATTCATATGTACACGATATCCAGTAAATTAAAAATAACCGCTATCATTTTTATGATCGTGGGTGCATTAGGCCTGGTATACGGGTTTTTAACCACACCTTCTAACGTTGAGGAATTAAAAGAAATGATGGCTTCAGAAGAGCATCATGGAGATTCTGAAACTCATGCAATGAATTCTGAAGAAGATCATCATGAAGCAATTAGTGAGCATGAAGTTGTGAATGAAGAACATGGTGCTGCGGCAGTTTCACATGAAGCTAATGCACACGAATCTGCATCTCATGATGATGCACATTATGAGCATGTATTACATCAATATCAAACCAAGCCTTGGTCTGCAACTTTTGTGAATGCATTCTTTTTCTTTATGATAGCATTAGGAGCATTGGTTTTTTATGCTATTCAATATGCTGCTTCTGCAGGGTGGTCTCCGGTTCTATTCAGAGTTATAGAAGGAATTACCGCATACTTGCTTCCGGGATCTATTATCGTATTTTTAATAGTTGTATTTGCTGGAACACACTTCTACCCATGGCAGAATGAAGAATTGGTTGCGCATGATCCTATACTTCAAGCAAAATCGGGATATTTAAATTTTCCATTCTTTCTAATTAGAGGAATTATCTATATTATAGGTTGGAACTTATATCGTCACTTCTCTAGAAAAAATTCATTAGCTCAAGAAACTGCGTTAGATCTAGCTCCTTATAAAAGGAACTTTAAATTAGCTGTTTTCTTTTTGATGTTCTTTATTGTAACAGAATCTACTATGGCTTGGGACTGGTTCATGTCTATGACGCCTCACTGGTATAGTACTTTGTTTGCATGGTACATTTTTGCTACTATGTTCGTATCTGCTATAACAGTTATAGCATTGGTAACTATAATGTTGAAGAAATTGAACTTAGTTCCTTTCATTAACGATAGTCATTTACATGATCTTGCAAAATTCATGTTTGCTTTTAGTGTATTCTGGACTTACTTATGGTTTAGTCAATTTATGCTAATATGGTATGCGAATATTCCTGAAGAAGTAACTTATTTTATTATTAGAATTCAAGAGTATAATCTATTGTTTTTTGGAATGCTAGTGCTTAATTTTGTATTCCCAATTTTAATATTAATAAATAGTGATTACAAACGTATTCCATGGTTCGTAATTATGGCAGGAGTTTTGTTATTAGCTGGTCACTATATTGATGTTTTCTTACTAGTTATGCCTTCTACGGTTGGTCCATACTGGTTCTTTGGAATTACTGAAATTGGAGGATTATTGTTCTTCCTTGGTCTGTTCATCTTGGTTGTAGGTGCTGGTCTTGGGAAAGTAGCGTTAAGACCAAAAGGTAACCCATTCATTGTAGAAAGTGAAAATTACCATTATTAACAATTAGTATTAAAAGTAGATATTATAAAAATGACTGTATTTTTAGTAATCATAGTATTAGCACTTTTTGCCGTAACCATGTGGCAAATATCCAAGATATTCCAGTTATCCAAAAGCAGTGATGTAGATTCATCACAGGTTGCCAATGATAAGGATAACAAAAGCCAGGCTTATATCATGGTTGGTTTTGTTGTGTTCTTTTATGCCTTGATGATCTGGTGTTTCTGGCATTACAGTAAATTCTATCTTCCGGAAGCTGCTTCAGAACATGGTGGAGCAGTAGATAACTTAATGTTCCTTTCAATAGGTATCATTATGTTCGTACAGGTTCTTACTCAAGCTTTATTGCATTTCTTCGCTATAAAGTATACAGGTAAGAAAGGGCAGAAGGCTTTGTTCTTTGCAGATAATGATAAGTTAGAATTCATCTGGACCATTATACCTGTAATTGTATTAGCCGGACTTATAATCTACGGGTTGTTCACCTGGTCTGATATTATGAACATTAATGAAGACGAAGATCCAATGGTTGTAGAGCTTTATGCATATCAATTTGCATGGAGAGCTAGATATTCTGGTGATGATAATACTTTAGGTAAAGCTAATGTTAGGTTTATTGAGGGTGTAAATCAATTAGGGGTAGATGAAAGCGATCCTTATGCTATGGATGACAAGGTTACAACAGAATTACACTTACCAGTTGGGAAGCCAGTAGTTTTTAAACTTAGATCTCAAGATGTTTTACACTCTGCTTATTTTCCTCACTTTAGAGCTCAAATGAACGTAGTTCCTGGAATGATCACTCAGTTTGGTTTTACTCCTTCTATCACTACGGAAGAGATGAGAGCATCTGAATATATGGTAGAAAAGGTTGATAACATTAACGAAATTAGAAAAGACAATTCTAAAAAGTTAATGGCTGAAGGTGAAGCTCCTTTAGATTCTTACGAATTTGATTACTATCTTTTATGTAATAAGATTTGTGGACAAGGTCACTATAATATGCAAATGAAGATTGTTGTTGAGTCTCAAGAAGATTATGATGCTTGGATAAAAGAACAGCAAACATTTAAGGATGCTATGGCACCACAAGATACTGAAGATTCTGTTGGAGATGCTCCAAAAGAGAACGTAGAAGTGGCATCAGCAGTAGAAGAAAAAGAAGAAAACTAAAAGTTAAAGATTTAAAGTTATGTCAGCAGCAGGACACGCAACGCTAGATCACGCACATGATGATCATGGGCATCATCATAAGCAAACCTTTATTACAAAGTACATTTTTAGTACAGACCATAAGATGATCTCTAAGCAATACCTTATAACAGGTTTGTTAATGGGTGTTATCGGTATATTAATGTCGATTCTTTTTAGAATGCAACTGGCATGGCCAGAGCAATCTTTCTGGATCTTTAAGGCACTTTTAGGAAAATGGGCACCAGATGGTGTTATGTCTCCGGAGATCTACTTAGCGCTTGTTACTATACATGGTACTATCATGGTATTTTTTGTATTAACCGCAGGTTTAAGTGGAACATTTAGTAACCTTTTAATACCACTTCAAATTGGTGCAAGAGATATGGCGTCAGGATTTCTGAACATGGTATCTTACTGGTTATTCTTTGTTTCTTGTGTAATTATGCTTAGTTCTCTTTTCGTGGAGGCAGGACCCGCTTCAGCAGGTTGGACCATTTATCCGCCGCTTAGTGCATTGCCACAGGCTATTGGAGGTTCTGGTCTTGGTATGACTCTTTGGTTAAGTGCTATGGCTGTATTTATTGCTTCCTCTTTATTAGGATCTTTAAACTATATAGTTACCGTTATCAATATGAGAACTATTGGAATGTCTATGACTAGACTTCCTCTTACAATTTGGGCATTCTTTGTAACAGCTATTATTGGGGTTGTTTCTTTCCCTGTATTATTATCTGCAGCATTGTTACTTATAATGGATAGAAGTTTTGGTACCTCGTTCTTCTTAAGTGATATTTTTATTCAAGGAGAAGTGTTGAGTCATCAAGGTGGTTCTCCAGTATTATTTGAGCACTTATTTTGGTTCTTAGGGCACCCTGAAGTTTATATCGTTATACTTCCGGCAATGGGGCTTGTATCAGAAATTATGGCAACCAACGCACGTAAACCAATATTTGGTTATAGAGCCATGGTAGCATCTATATTGGCAATTGCATTTCTATCTACAATTGTATGGGGACACCACATGTTCGTGTCTGGTATGAATCCTTTCTTAGGATCTGTTTTTACCTTTACAACTTTGTTAATTGCAATTCCATCTGCTGTAAAAGCTTTTAACTGGATCACAACTTTATGGAAGGGAAATCTGCAAATGAACCCTGCCATGTTATTTTCTATAGGTTTCGTTTCTACCTTCATTACTGGAGGTCTAACAGGAATTATTTTGGGAGATAGTACTTTAGATATCAACGTTCATGATACTTATTTCGTAATTGCTCACTTCCACCTTGTAATGGGGATATCTGCACTTTACGGTTTGTTAGCTGGTGTATACCACTGGTTTCCAAAAATGTTTGGTAGAATGATGAATAAGAACTTAGGATATATTCATTTCTGGGTAACTGCTGTTGGAGCGTATGGGGTATTCTTCCCAATGCACTTTATTGGAATGGCAGGTCTTCCAAGAAGATATTATACGAATACAGCATTTCCATACTTTGATGATTTGGCAGATGTAAATGTTATTATAACTGTTTTTGCTATTATAACTGCAATCGTTCAATTAGTATTCTTATATAATTTCTTTAGTTCTATGTTCTTCGGAAAGAAGGCTACTCAGAATCCTTGGAATGCAACCACATTAGAATGGACTACTCCGGTAGAGCATATTCACGGTAACTGGCCTGGAGCTATACCATCAGTATACAGATGGCCTTACGATTATTCTAAGGTCAACGAAGATGGAGAATATGTAATTGCTGGTCAGGATTTCGTCCCGCAGGACGTACCACTTCAAGAGAATGAAGAAGAGATGAATCATTAGAAAATTCTCTACTTATAATATAAAAGCCTTTTCATTTTGAAGAGGCTTTTTTCTTTTATCTTTGTTAGCATCTCATTTTAGATATTAAAATATACCACATTGTATGAACGAGAATCTGGACGCATCAGGAGATAATTTTTCTTCAGAAGAGTTTGATATTGAAAGAGCTTTAAGGCCTTTAAGTTTTGATGATTTTGCTGGTCAGGATCAAGTATTGGAGAATCTTAAGATCTTTGTTGAAGCTGCAAATCAGCGTGGTGAAGCTTTAGATCATACCTTATTTCATGGTCCTCCGGGACTTGGTAAGACAACTCTAGCCCATATTTTAGCCAATGAATTGCAAGTTGGGATAAAAGTTACCTCAGGTCCTGTTATAGACAAACCAGGAGATCTTGCAGGGTTACTTACCAATCTTGAAGAAAGAGATGTTCTATTTATAGACGAGATCCATAGATTAAGTCCTATAGTAGAAGAATATCTATACTCTGCGATGGAAGATTATAAGATAGACATCATGATCGAAAGTGGGCCTAACGCAAGGACAGTTCAGATAAACCTGAATCCATTTACCTTAATTGGAGCTACCACAAGATCTGGCTTGCTTACTGCTCCTATGAGAGCAAGATTTGGTATTTCTAGTAGACTTCAGTATTACACTACAGAATTGCTTTCTACCATTTTAGAACGTAGCGCAGAGATCTTAAGAGTGCCAATAACTATGGACGCAGCCATAGAGATTGCGGGTAGAAGTAGGGGCACACCAAGAATTGCGAACGCACTACTAAGGAGAGTTCGTGATTTCGCTCAGATTAAAGGCAATGGAAAGATTGATATGGAGATCTCTAAATTCAGCTTAAAAGCATTGAATGTAGATGCTCATGGATTAGATGAAATGGATAATAAAATATTAACCACCATTATAGATAAATTTAAAGGAGGGCCGGTGGGTATTACTACTCTTGCAACTGCGGTTAGTGAGAATGCTGAAACTATTGAGGAAGTTTATGAGCCTTTTCTCATTCAGCAAGGATTTATCTTTAGAACACCACGCGGTAGGGAAGTAACAGAAGCTGCTTATAGACATTTAGGCAGGATAAAAGGAGCTACTCAAGGTGGCTTGTTTTAATGGTTGTATAGAACCTGTACATCTTTATTATATAAATGATAAACCTTCTATGTTTAACTTCAATTGAAATTTGGCATTATATTAATAGTTAGTTGATTTTAAATGGTTATTCTTAGGAAAAGATTGTAAATCTATCAACAAGAAATTAATGATGAAGACGAAATACATAATAAATATAGCGAACGTTCAGACTGTAGATGAGATTCGAGAATATTGGAGTAATGAAGATTATATTTCTTTACTAGATAAATTTAATTATCCAGACGCCCAAGATTCGAAACCTGAAAATTTGAGAGAATTGCTCTTCATGGCAATTACAGATTTTGAACCATCTGAAGCTGCAAAGGTAGTTTTAGAGTATAAATTGGGTGATCAGTTATCTGATGGTCAGATCGAGCAGATTTCAAACGACATGTTAATGGATACGGTTTGTGAAGAGTATCCAGATATGGACCTACAGGCTCCATTGTTTCATATTACACAATTATTATTTAAAGCATATAACGGTAAGTTTCCAAGTTCTAGTGCTACAATTATAAACTGCTCCATAACATCAGCAGATACTAAAGATTCGAGCCTTACTAAGGAGGAGATCTTAAGATTGTTTAATGATGGTTTGTCTGATAGAAATATCGTTAAGAGATTGTTTGCAGATCAAATGGAAGGGAAGGTTGCGTTTCCGGAAGCAGAAGATATCATTTGGGAACTCAAGAACTCAGGAAAAGATCAATATCAACTTACTACTTCAGGGAATCTGATAAAGAAAGAAGAAATTATTGCTTCAAATTGGGAGAGTGCTATAGAAGAAGTGGAAGAAAATTAATATTTAGCAGATTCTTACTCGAAATATCAATTAGTTGAACCAGCTCATAGCTTTAAATTAACTGTTAAATATAGTATTGTAATGAATAAAAGGAACATCCCCAAGGTTTCATTTTTAGAGTTCTTAAAACATGCTTCCAATATTCTTAAGAATCCGTTGCCTTTTCATCACAGTAATTTTGAGAAGCATGGAGATACATTTAGATTGATTATAGGTCCCGGAAAATCTGTAATTTTTTCTAGAGATGCCTATCTGGCGGAATATGTACTTCAAAAAAATCAAAAAAATTATACAAAGTCTCCTATTCAAACCAAAGATCTGGTAAAATATGTAGGGAGAGGATTGCTTACTGCAGAGGGAGATCATTGGAAAAAGCAACGAAAATTGATACAGCCTGCCTTTCATAAAAAGCAGCTCACTTTACTATTGGAGAGTATTCACAAAGCGATACTTACAGAACTGGATAAGATCCAAATCGATAAGGATGTTGATATATTTCCAGTTTTTAATGATCTTGCTTTTCAGACAGTTGTCAAATCTTTGTTTAGCAGTGCAGTTGGAGATAAAGACATTGCTAGGCTACAATTTATCACAGAAGCAGCCCAGAAAATGTTAGTGAGAGAACTGCGTCAACCTTTCTTGAGTTTATGGTTTAAGTATGGAGGTGAAATTAAAAAGCACACAGATCTTACAGATGAAGCAAGAGTGATCCTTAAAAAGCTGGTAAAAGCCAGAAAAGAAAGCGGTATAAGAGAGAACGATCTTTTAGATATGCTGTTAGATGCACGCTATGAGGATGGTAATGAAATGGATGAAGAACAATTAATAGATGAGATCTTGATATTGTTTACTGCTGGTCATGAAACTACTTCTAATGCGCTCACTTTTGCTGCAGAGTTGTTAGCTAGAAATCCAGAATCTCAACAGAAGATCTATGAGGAGAGTTTGAAGGCTAAGCAAGAAACTCATACATTAATGGAATTTATTCAGGCTTGTAGTTATACCAAGAAGGTTATCGAGGAGACTATGCGATTATATCCTCCGGCTTATTTTATAGATAGGATAAATTTAGAAGATGATTCTTTTGAAGGCTTGGAAATACCTAAAGGTTCCAATTTGCTATTCTCTTTTCACGAGATCCATAAGCACAAAGAGCATTGGGAAAATCCGGAGAAATTTGATCCTGAAAGATTTTCAGATTCAGATCCATATTTGCACACACCGTATTACGCACCTTTTGGAGCAGGTCCAAGGAAATGTATTGGAAACAACTTTGCTATGTTTGAAATGATACTTGCAGTCTCAGAGATGGTAAGCAATTACAAAATAGAACCAAAAACAACACCTATAGAAATTTTACCTCTCATAACTTTAAAGCCTAAAAATGCTATTTTGAAGTTTCAAAAGCGATAGCTAAATGTTGCAAAAATCTAAATATTCAGAATTGATAAAAACCGAAGCGAAACGCCTCGGTTTTATGTCTTGTGGTATTTCCAAAGCAGAATTTTTAGAAGAAGAGGCTCCAAGATTGGAAACTTGGCTTCAAAAGAATATGCATGGTGAAATGAGTTACATGGAAAATCATTTTGATAAGCGGTTAGATCCAACAAAACTGGTAGAAGGATCAAAAAGTGTGATCTCTTTATTGCTTAATTATTATCCTTCAGAATTTCAGCGAGAGGATACTTATAAGATCAGTAAATATGCCTTTGGTACAGATTATCATTTTGTAATAAAAGATAAGCTCAAAAATCTACTCAAGTACATTCAGGATGAAATTGGAGAGGTAGATGGAAGAGCTTTTGTTGATTCAGCTCCGGTATTAGATAAAGCATGGGCAGCAAGAAGCGGGTTAGGCTGGATAGGAAAGAATGCTAATCTCTTAACAAAGCAAGTAGGTTCTTTTTATTTTATAGCTGAACTTATTGTAGATCTCGAGCTGGAATATGACACTCCGGTTACAGACCACTGTGGAAGTTGTACTGCTTGTATAGATGCATGCCCAACGCAGGCCATAGTAGAACCCTATAAAGTAGATGGCAGTAAATGTATTTCCTACTTTACCATAGAATTGAAAAATGAATTACCAAATTCCTATAAAGATCAATTTAACGATTGGATGTTTGGATGTGATGTTTGCCAAGATGTTTGTCCATGGAATAAATTTTCACAACCTCATAACGAACCATTATTCAATCCGAATCTACGGTTATTAGATAATTCTAAGAAAGACTGGGAAGAACTTACCAAAGAAACTTTCAATGAAATTTTTAAAAAATCTGCAGTAAAAAGAACCAAGTTTGAAGGTCTTAGAAGGAATATTGATTTCTTGAAAAAGTAAGATTTTAATTTTTATGTACACAACTGTAATAAACTCAACTTTTTATAACTAATCTATTAAAAGAAGGTTTGAGTAAAGATTTCTATACACAGTTCATTTTGCCTTATGCCGGAATAATCATTAAGATATGTCGTGCATATACGGATACCGAAGAAGATTTTCAGGATTACTACCAAGAAGTTTGTCTTCAGCTATGGAAAAGTCGGGAGAATTTTAAGGGTGATTCCAAATGGTCTACTTGGGTTTACCGAATTTCTTTAAATGTTTCACTTTCCCTGCTTAAGAAGGATAAGAAAGTAAATAAGAAAAGTGTGGAACTAAAAGATCTTGCTACTGTTACACCTAATGATCTGAATCCCTTCAATGACGAATCTCTTAAACTTCTTTACATAGCTATAAAAAAGCTTTCAGAACTAGACAGAGCGATCATACTGCTTTACTTAGAAGAAAATTCATACCAAGAAATAGCAGAAATAATAGGTTTATCGCCCAATAACATCGGAGTTAAAATCACTAGAATTAAGAAAAAATTAAAAACACTACTTGATGGAAAGATCTATTGAAAATATATGGAAAGAAGGTTTTGAATCTGATAAAAGTTTAAAATCACCTTTAGTTAAGGATCTCTATACGAAAAAATCCAAGCTGATAATTGATAAGATCAAGTCCGCATCTAAATGGGATAACCTTAGTCTTATTCCAATGGCTCTAGTTCTATTTGGATTATTTGTTTTTTTAGGTAAGATGCTACTAGGGTTTTATTTAGGAGCTTTACTGATTTTATTATTCTTTCTGAATAAAAAAATGTTGAAGAAAGTGGACGGATTTAATTCAAGCGCGAACACCTATTTGTATTTAATAAATTATGATACACAGTTAAAAGCTATTCAGAGGTTTTATACCAAATTATTAGCAATAGGGCTGCCTATACTTATTATTCCGGCTTATTGGTTGTATTTTCAAGGTACACCTTTAATATCTGGTTTTATGGGCGCAGATATGTCTTTTCAAATTCTTATAGTAGTAGCTATTGCGCTTCTATTGTCTGGTTTAGGAGTGCTCAGTTATAAATTAAGTACTCATGTAGTCTATGGTAAATTAATTAAACGAATTGAGGCAATTATTCATGATATGGAGGAGCTAGAGAAATTGGATATTTAAGAGTTGACCTAATTTCTTGATAAATATTAGGTGTAAAGTATTTGATATTTATATACCTGAAAAAAGTAAAGCTTGTTACCTTTGTTTCTCAGCCACAAAATTAGATTATGAGTAAGGATAGTAAAAGACGAGAGGCACTGGTTTATCACGCCAAACCAAAACCGGGAAAAATTGAAGTAGTTCCCACCAAAAAATATGCAACCCAACGAGATCTTTCTTTGGCTTATTCTCCAGGTGTTGCAGTACCATGTTTGGAGATAGAAAAAGATAAAGAAAATGCTTATAAATATACCGCTAAAGGAAATTTAGTAGCTGTTATTTCAAACGGAACAGCAGTTCTTGGATTAGGAGATATTGGTCCATTAGCATCTAAACCTGTAATGGAAGGAAAGGGACTTTTGTTCAAGATCTTTGCAGATATAGATGTTTTTGATATTGAGGTAGATACTAAAGATGTAGAATCTTTTATAGCAACTGTTAAGAATATTGCTCCAACCTTTGGAGGCATCAATTTAGAAGATATTAAAGCTCCGGAAGCTTTTGAGATAGAAAGAAGATTAAAAGAAGAATTGGATATTCCGGTGATGCATGATGATCAGCACGGTACTGCTATCATTTCTGCCGCAGCTCTTATAAATGCCTTAGAACTTGCTAAGAAAAAAATAGAAAAGGTTAAAATAGTAATTAGTGGAGCCGGAGCAGCTGCTGTTTCCTGTACTAAACTGTACAAAGCCTTTGGTGCGAAGTCTGAGAATATCGTAATGTTAGATAGTAAAGGTGTGATTCGTGCAGATAGAACTAATCTTTCTGTTGAAAAATTAGAATTTGCAACTAAAAGAAAAATAGATACGCTAACAGAGGCTATGAAAGATGCCGATGTTTTTGTAGGACTTTCGGTTAAAGATATTGTAACTCCAGCTATGCTAAAGACCATGGCTAAAAGGCCCATTGTTTTTGCAATGGCAAATCCAGATCCAGAGATTGAATATAATCTTGCTGTTGCTACACGTAAAGATCTTATAATGGCAACAGGAAGAAGTGATCATCCTAATCAGGTAAATAATGTTCTTGGATTTCCATATATCTTTAGGGGAGCTTTAGATGTTAGAGCCACAAAGATCAATGAAGCTATGAAAATGGCGGCAGTAAAAGCATTGGCAGCTATGGCAAAAGAGCCTGTGCCGGAGCAAGTGAACATTGCTTATAACGAAACCAAACTTAATTTTGGTCCGGAATATATCATTCCGAAACCTTTTGATCCTCGATTGATAGCTAAAGTTCCTCCTGCAGTAGCAAGAGCAGCAATGGAAAGTGGAGTGGCGAAAAGTCCTATTCTAGATTGGGAGCGTTATGAAGACGAGCTACTGGAAAGAATGGGGAATGATAATAAGGTTTCCAGGTTGTTGATGAACCGAGCAAAATCTCAACCTAAAATGGTGGTTTTTGCAGAAGCAGATCACTTGGATGTACTTAAAGCAGCCCAAATTGTTCATGAGGAGGGAATTGCGGTACCTATACTTTTAGGTAGCAAAGAGGTTATTATAGAATTGATGAATGAAATAGATTTTGATCATGACAATATTTTAATTGTAGATCCAAAATCAGATGAAGAAAAAGAGAGACGAAATTCTTATGCAGATGTATACTGGAAAGCACGATATAGAAATGGCGTTACCAAATATGATGCTCAGAAGTTAATGCGCCAACGGGATTATTTCGCAGCAATGATGGTGAATGTTGGAGATGCAGATGCGCTCCTTTCTGGGTATTCTAGAGCTTATCCAACAGTGGTAAAACCTATGTTAGAGCTTATTGGGATGGCTAAAGGTATAGATAGAGTTGCAGCAACCAACCTTATGAATACTTCTAGGGGGCCTTTATTTATAAGCGATACTTCTATAAACATAGATCCTTCTGCCAAAGATCTAGCTAAGATCGCTCAGATGACCGCTAAAACGGTAAAATTATTTGGTATGGAGCCGGTTATAGGAATGATCTCTTATGCCAATTTTGGGTCTTCCAAACATGAGAGAGCTCAAAAAGTTAAGACCGCTGTAAAGTATTTACATAGAGCTTTTCCAGATCTAAAAGTAGATGGTGAGATACAGGTAGACTTTGCACTTAATAGAGAAATGCTAGAAAGTAAGTTTCCATTCTCTAAATTGGTGGGTAAAAAAGTAAATACTTTGATCTTTCCAAACTTAGAATCTGCAAATGGAACTTACAAGCTTATTAAAGAGTTGAATAAAACAGACTCTATAGGACCTATTATGATGGGGATGAACAAGCCGGTTCACATCCTTCAATTAGGTGCTAGTGTTGAAGAAATTGTAAATATGGCTGCCATTGCAGTTATTGATGCTCAGGAAAAGCAAAAGCGCAGTAAATAAGCTATTTAAGCTTTTTTCTGAATTTTGATATTTTCTTGGAGCTCCGTATTATTTTAGTACATTTGGATACTAACATTTTATCCATACATGATTCATCATTTAAAGGGGCAATTGATAGAGAAAAATCCCACCCATGTTGTAATAGACTGCAACGGGGTGGGATATTTTGTACATATATCCTTACATACATTTTCACTTCTAAATAGCGCTTCAGAAGCTATTAGCATATATACTCATTTACAAGTAAAAGAAGATTCACAGACTCTATTTGGGTTTATGGAAAAATCTGAACGAGAATTGTTTAGATTATTGATCTCTGTATCTGGGATTGGTGCTAGTATAGCAAGAACTATGTTATCTTCTTTGGAGCCTAAAAATATTATGGACGCTATTGCATCTGGGGATGCAGCAACCATACAAAGTATAAAAGGAATAGGTGCAAAAACTGCTCAACGAGTTATTTTAGATCTAAAAGACAAGGTGTTAAAAGTGTTTGGAGAAGGAGAAGTTTTCATTTCTCAGAGCAATACCAACAAAGAAGAAGCGTTATCTGCTTTAGAAACTTTAGGTTTTGCTCGAAAACCAGCCGAGAAAGTTGTAGACAAAATAATGAAAGAAACCACAGACCCTACGGTGGAGACGATCATCAAATTAGCCTTAAAGAATTTATAATTTCATTTTGATTAAAATTGAGGAATAATTACCTGAACTTGCATCATTTTTATCTGCTTGGCGCCTTCTTGTTTCTTGCGTTTCCTCTTCATTTATATGCTCAGGAGCCAGAAGTTGCACAAGATTCTACCAGAACCGGTTATGTTCGTGGTACTTTAAATCTGCCTAATCCTGCCAATATTTCTTCCGGGTATGAATATGATCCTGTGCTGGATAGATATATCTATACAGAAAAATTAGGGGCTTATAATCTTTCCATTCCATTAGTGCTAACTCCAGATGAGTATCAGCAATTAGTAATTCAGGAAGAGATACGAGACTATTTTAAGCAGAAGAACAATGCTATTGCCCAAAATAGAGATGCAGATCCAGATGCGCAACGAGATGCGTTACCAAGTTATTATGTAAACTCAGGTTTTTTTGAAAGTATTTTTGGAGGAAGAGAGATAGAAGTAGTGCCTCAGGGTAGTGTAGCCATGGATCTTGGTTTACTGTACACCAAGCAAGATAATCCTGCTTTCTCACCAAGAAACAGAAGCAATCTTACCTTCGATTTTGATCAAAGAATTCAGTTGAGTTTATTGGGTAAGGTTGGAACCAGGCTACAGGTTCTTGCAAATTATGATACTGAGTCTACCTTCGATTTTCAAAATCAGCTGAAATTGGAATACACTCCAAATGAAGATGATATCATTCAAAAGATAGAAGTAGGAAACGTAAATATGCCTTTAAACAGCGCGTTAATTCAAGGTGCTCAAAGTCTGTTTGGTTTCAAAACTGAATTGCAATTTGGAAAGACTAGGATTACCGGAGTTTTTTCTGAACAAAAATCAGAAAGAAGAACAGTGAATGTTGAAGGTGGAGCTACTATTGAAGAGTTCGAGAAATTTGCAATAGATTACGATCAGGACAGGCACTTTTTTTTAGCTCATTATTTTAGAGATAACTATGATAGATCTTTGGAGAATTATCCATTTATAAACAACAATATTCAAATTCAGAGAATACAGGTATGGGTAACAAACCGAACCAATAATGTTCAGAATTTAAATGACACCAGAAATATTGTAGGTATTCAGGATCTTGGGGAAACAAACATTCCTGGGAATATTGGATTGGAAAATCTTCCGGGAGGGTTCTTTAATAAACCTGCTGGAGCATTTCCAAATAACTCTAACAACGATCTTAACCCTTTTGGAATTAATGGGGCTGCAGAATCTATTTTAAATTCGGCGATTAGAGAGATCTCAACTGTGCAAAGTGGTTTTGGTAGCTTAATAGTTTCAGAAGGTACAGATTATGCCAAATTGGAAAATGCCAGACAACTTCAACCAAATGAATATACTATTGATAAACGTCTGGGGTATATCTCGCTTAATCAAAAATTAAGCAATGATGAGGTTTTAGCAGTTGCTTATCAATACACTGTAAATGGCCAGGTCTATCAGGTTGGAGAATTTGCAAATGATGGAGTAGATGCTAATACGCAGGCAGATGCCAATGGTGCAAGGATAAATCAAAACCTGGTAGTAAAGCTTTTAAAGAGTACGGTTACCAATGTAAAGGAACCAATATGGGATTTGATGATGAAGAACATCTATAGTCTTGGGGCTTTTAATCTTGAGAATGACGATTTCAGATTAAATATTCTTTACACAGATCCACAACCGCAAAACTATATTTCTCCGGTAAATGGAGCACCGTTGCCAGAAGATGTAGATCAAACAACCTTATTAAGAGTATTCAATTTAGATAATTTAAATACTAATAATGATCCTGTAAATGGAGGAGATGGTTTCTTTGATTATGTGCCAGGGATTACAATTAATCCTAGAAATGGATTGGCAATATTTACCACGGTAGAACCTTTTGGAGAGTACCTTTTTAATAAATTAGACAATACGCCTAACAGTGGTGGAGAAGATTATAACCTTCCGGAGACATACAATCCCAACCAGGCAGAGTATGTGTTTAGATCATTATATAGAACAACTAAGATCCAGGCAGAGCAAGAAGGAGCAGACAAGAATAAGTTTCAGTTAAAAGGACGTTATAAGTCTTCTGAGGTTGAAGGAATTCCTATTGGTTTTAATTTGCCACAAGGTTCTGTAACGGTAACGGCTGGAGGTAGGATATTACAAGAAGGTGTAGATTATGTAGTGAATTATCAGTTGGGTAGAGTTCAGATCCTAGATGATGCGTTGTTAGCTTCTAATATTCCTATTCAGGTTTCTACAGAGAATAACGCATTATTCGGTCAGCAATCCAAAAGATTTACAGGAATTAATGTAGAGCATCAATTCAATGAAAATTTATTGGTAGGAGGAACGTTCTTAAATTTAAGAGAACGGCCTCTAACACAAAAAGCCAATTACAGTTATGAGCCAGTTAATAATAGTATTTATGGACTAAATGCTGCATATAGTACAGAGGTACCATTCTTAACAAGATTGGTAAATAAGTTACCTAATATAGATACCGATGTTCCTTCTAATTTCTCTATTCGTGGAGAGTTTGCATACTTGCAACCGGGAGCACCAAATGTTAATGATTTTGATCAAAAAGCTACTACTTACATAGACGATTTTGAGGCATCTCAAACCTCAATTTCTATCAACAACCCATTAAGTTGGGAGCTTTCTAGTGTGCCATTAGAATTTGGAGGTAATCTTGCTAATGGAGATCTGGCTTCGGGATATAAGAGAGCGAAAATGTCTTGGTACACCATAGATCCTGTTTTTTACAGCAGTCGAAGACCAGATGGAATAACAGATGTAGACCTTTCAAGCTATGCTTCTAGAAGAGTTTTCTTAAATGAGATCTTTCCAAATACCGATGTTATTCAGGGGCAACCGCAAGTTATCTATACGATGGATCTTGCCTATTTCCCAACGGAGCGTGGGCCTTATAACTTTAGACCAGCAGCAGCAAATAGCAATACCCTAGATAACCCAAAAGGGAACTTTGGAGGTATTTCTAAAGCCTTGAATTCTACCAATTTTGAACAATCTAACGTTGAGTTTATAGAATTCTGGATGATGGATCCATTTATATATTCTGAAAATGCTACCAATTCTGGAGGTACTATCACTTTTAACTTAGGTAATATTTCTGAAGATGTTTTAAAAGACGGAAGAAAGCAATATGAAAATGGATTACCAGCAAATGGTGGAGATCAGGATGTGGTTACTACAGATTTTGGTAGAGTTCCTGCAGACCAATCTTTAATATATGCTTTTGATACGCAAGGGCAAGAAAGAACTAATCAAGATGTAGGTTTTGATGGTTTGGATGATACAGGAGAGGCCTTGAGATTTCCAAATTTCGCCAGTTTACCAGATCCAGCTGCAGATAATTATCAGTATTTTTTAAATAGTACGGGAAGTATTATAGATAGATATAGAAATTACAACGGAACAGATGGGGATTCACCACCAAATTTAGGAGACACAGATCGCGGGAATACTACACTGCCTACTACAGAAGATTTGAATAGAGATAACACGATGAATACCATCAACAGTTATTTTAAATATGATGTTCGCGTATTTCCTGGAATGAATATAGACAACAGCCCTTATATTACAGATGTTAAAGAAGTGACTGCACCTTTACCAAATGGGCAGGATCTTCCGGTGAGATGGGTTCAGTTTAAGGTGCCAATCTTTAAACCTACAGATGCTGTAGGAGGAATTGCAGATTTTAGATCTATCAGATTTATGAGATTGTTACTTTCAGATTTCAATCAAAAGACCATCTTGCGTTTTGGTACTATGGATTTAGTGCGAGGAGATTATAGAAGATATAATCAGAGCTTAGATGAAGAAAATCTTAATCAACCTGTAAATGATGAGGGTACTCTTTTTGAAGTTTCCTCTGTAAATATCGAAGAAAATGAAAATAGAGAGCCTGTTCCTTATGTATTGCCTCCGGGAGTGCAAAGAGAAGAGCTTTTTAGTAACAATACCAATATAAGACAGAACGAGCAATCGCTATCGCTAAGAACATGTGGGCTTGAGGCCCAGGATGCTAGAGCGGTGTATAAGAATTTTCAAATAGACATGCGTCAATACAAAAATTTGGAAATGTTTCTGCATGCAGAATCTTTGGTGAATGAAATTGCTTTAAAAGACGGGCAATTAGTTGCATTTATTAGAATGGGAACAGATTTTACCGATAACTATTATCAAATTGAAATTCCTTTAGCGGCAACTCGATTTGGAGCTAATCAAGATTCTGAGATCTGGCCGGAAGACAATAGATTAGAACTTTCTTTAGAATTATTACAACAAGTAAAAACCACCGTTTTAGGAAATCCTATTTATAGACCTACAGAAGTAAATTACTTTAATGAAGACCTAAGTTCTGTAGAAGCAAATGATCCTTATCAAAT
The DNA here is from genome assembly GCF_900104765.1 of Gillisia sp. Hel1_33_143. GTDB lineage: Bacteria > Bacteroidota > Bacteroidia > Flavobacteriales > Flavobacteriaceae > Gillisia. The sequence continues at coordinate 419,295 of NZ_LT629737.1, read as the reverse complement.
GGGAGAACTTAGAATTGGTATAAAGGGAAACCCAAGCTTTGGAAATGTAAGACTATTAATGTTAGGAGTTAAAAATGGTTCTCCAAATACAAGTGCAACAGACCTTTGTGGTGAAGTGTGGTTCAATGAGCTTAGACTTTCTGAGTTAGATAACAAAGGTGGATGGGCAGGTATCATTAATATGGATGCTAATATTGCAGATTTTGCAACTATTTCTGCTACCGGAAAAAGAAGTACTATAGGTTTTGGGACTTTGGATCAAGGTCCAAATCAGCGTAGTAGAGAAGATCTCCAGCAATATGATGTTGTTACCAATATTAACGTTGGGCAGGTATTGCCTCAACAGTGGGGAGTAAGAATTCCTTTTAACTATAGTCGAGGAGAAGAATTGATTACTCCAAAGTACGATCAGGAATTTCTTGATCTGGAACTAGATGCAAGACTGGATGGTATTACAGATGCAGATGAAAGAAAAAAGGTAAAAGAACAATCTCAATATTACACAAAACGAGAAAGTGTAAATGTGATTGGTCTTCGAAAAGATCGTGTAGGTGAAAAAAAGCCTATGCCTTATGATATTGAGAATTTTACAGTTTCAACTTCTTATAATCAGGTAGATCATAGAGATTTTGAAGTAGAAGAATCTTTGAGTCAGAATGTGAGAGCGGGTGCAACTTACGATTACAGCTTTGCTCCATGGCAATTAGAACCTTTAAAAAATGTGAAAGCACTAGATAGCAGCGATTATTATGCAGTTTTTAGAGATTTCAATATCAATCCGCTGCCAAGTAATATTTCCTTTGGTTCTAATATCATAAGACAATATAACGAGCAGAAGTTTAGAGAACTCAGTTTAGATAACAATGATATAGGTATCCCAACTTTATATCAAAGAAATTATATGTTCGATTGGCAATATCGTGTAAATTACAACCTAACAAGATCTTTACAATTCAGTTTTAATGCTACCAATAACAGGATCATTAGAAATTATATAGATGAAGATAACAATGTAGATAACAGTGTAGACGTTTGGGATGGCTTTTTTAATATAGGAACCCCTAACCAGCATTTCCAGACTTTACAGGTTAATTACGAGCTGCCATTTGCTAAGATCCCTGTGCTAAGATTTGTAAAAGCTACCTATTCTTATACAGCAGATTTTCAATGGCAACGTGGATCTCAGATCTTTGATGATCTAGAAGGCATTCCAGATCTTGGAAATTCTGTTCAGAATTCTAACGTACATCAAATTAATGCTAGTTTGAATATGCCAGATCTTTATAAATATTTTGATCTTACGCCTAGAACCTCTAAAACTGCTAGTATAAAAGATAGAAACTCTGGAGTTCCAACCTTAGATGGTAAAAAATCTAATGTTAAGAAAGAGCCGGAGACAAGAAAGAGTGATAGATCTTATAATACTTTTATAGGATTGGTTACGGCCATTAAAAGATTGCAGGTTAATTATAGAAAGAATGAAGGTATTTATATACCAGGATATACGCCAAGTGTTGGTTTTATGGGAACGCTTATGCCAACTACTGGTTTTACGCTGGGTTCTCAGGCAGATGTTAGATACTTGGCAGCACGAAAAGGTTGGCTTACTATGTACCAGGAGTTCAATCAACAATATACTGCTGTTAAGAATACTCAATTAGACCTTCAAAGTTCCATCAGCTTTATACCAGATCTTACAATAGATCTTAGTGCTAATAGAATTTATTCAGAAAGTTATTCTGAAAATTATCAGGTAGACCCTGTAAGTTTTCAGTATAGATCTTTGAATCCTTACACCTATGGGAATTTTAATATTTCAACTATCCTTATAGGTTCTGCTTTTGATAGTAATACTGAAGATTTTTCTGAAACCTTTCAAACCTTTAGAGACAACAGAATATCAGTAGCAAAAAGACTTGCAGCGCAGAATGGAGCAAATCCTAATGATGTAGATGAAGAGGGGTATCCTATAGGTTATGGTAAGACCAATCAGGCAGTACTACTACCTGCATTTATTGCTGCATATTCCGGTCAAAATGCATCGAGTGTTAAATTGGGTGCTTTTAGAAGTTTTCCATTACCAAACTGGGATATAAAATATACCGGACTAATGCGAGTAGATTGGTTTAAAAAGAATTTCAGAAGATTCTCATTAAATCATGGCTATAAGGCGGGTTATACTATCAATCAATTTCAAACTAATTTAGATTATAACAATTCCAACCCTTTAGAACTAAATCAAGCTGGAGATTATAAGAATAAAACCCTATTCGCCAATGTAAACCTTACAGAAATGTTTAGTCCCCTAGTTAAATTAGATATGGAAACTACCAATGCTATTCGAATTTTGGCAGAGGTTAGGAAAGACAGAGCATTATCCTTAAGTTTTGATAATAACCTGCTCACAGAGATTAAGGGAAATGAATATATTTTAGGTTTAGGGTATAGAATAAAAGATCTAAAGATCTCTACTAAAATAGGAGGTAAGAATAGGTTATTGAGCAGTGACCTTAATTTTAAAGCAGATGTATCTTACAGAAAGAACATTAATATAATTAGATATTTAGATCTGGATAATAATCAAGTTGTTGCAGGACAAGACATTTGGGCAGTGAACTTTAAGACAGATTATGCACTTTCCAAGAACCTAACAGCGCTATTTTATTACGAACATACCTTTTCTGAATACGCAGTATCTACAGCTTTTCCTCAAACCACTATTAGGTCTGGGATCACCCTTAGATATAATTTCGGAAATTAATTAAATGCTCTTTGAACAGACATAATAAAAAATTAACTTTGTCATCTTATAAAACAAATTTTATGAATATTCCGCAAGAATTAAAGTATACCAAAGATCACGAATGGGTGAAAATTGAAGGTAATGTTGCAACTATTGGAGTTACAGATTTTGCTCAAGGAGAATTGGGTGATATAGTATACGTAGAAGTTGAAACAGTTGGTGATAGTTTAGAGAAAGAAGAGGTTTTTGGAACTGTGGAAGCAGTTAAGACCGTATCAGACCTTTTTTTACCACTTACAGGTGAGATCATAGAATTCAACGAAAGCCTTGAAGATGCTCCAGAAAAGGTGAATACAGATCCTTACGGAGACGGATGGATGGTTAAAATGAACTTTACTGATAAAAGCGAAGTAGATTCTTTGTTGAGTGCAGCAGATTATAAAGAATTAATTGGCGGATAAAATATTTTTAATAATTGCGATGGTGTATACCGGTGTGGTAACTACCCTCTCACTTATTAAACTCGGAAAGATCTCTGTGGGAGACTTTAATCCTACAGATAAAATGATGCATACCTCTGCCTATCTAGTCTTAGGTTGCGTTTGGTTCTTTTATTACGTAATGAAAAATTCACAACAACGTAACTATAAAGCCGATCTTTTAAAAATTGCGGTGCTAGTAATCCTCTTTGGTATGTTAATTGAGGTTTTACAAGGAACTCTAACTAGTTATAGAACACCAGATTGGTATGATATGCTAGCAAATAGCTTGGGAGTTCTAATAGCATTTTTGATCTTTATATTTTTTAAAAAATCTTTTAATCACTTAAAACAGAAGATTAATTTATTTTTATGAAAAAAAATTTTACTTTAGCAACCCTTATTAATTATTAACGAATTATGGAACCCAAGAAAAATCCAAAAGCCGATTTAACCAAACGAAGTGTCCTCTTTCTACAATTGGGTCTTATCCTGGTGCTAGCAATAACTTATGTTTCTATTGAATGGAAAACATATGATAAAAGTGATATAGATGCAGGACAGCTCGATTTAGGAGATCTAGATGATGAAGTAATACCAATTACAGAATTGTTGAATACTCCACCACCTCCACCGCCACCACCACCGGCGCCGGAAATCATTGAGGTTGTAGAAGATGAAAAAGAAGTTGAAGAAACTGAAATTCAATCTACAGAAACCAGTCAGGAAGAAATTGTTGAGGTAGTAGATGTAGTAGAAGCTCCTGTAGAAGAAGAAATTGCAGATGTTCCTTTTGCTGTTATTGAAGATGTGCCGATTTTCCCAGGTTGTGAAAATTTGAGCAACAACGATCAGCGTAAGAAATGTATGAGTGAAAAAGTTCAGGATTTCGTTAATAAGAAATTTAATATAGATCTTGGTAGTCAGTTAGGTCTTAGCGGAGTTAATAGAATTATCGTTCAGTTCAAAATAGATAAGAACGGTAATATTACAGAAGTTCGTTCTAGAGCTCCACACCCAAGATTAGAACAAGAAGCAGCTAGAGTAATAAATGCATTGCCTAAGATGAAACCAGGTAAGCAACGTGGTAAGCCGGTAGGAGTAATGTACTCTTTACCTATTGTATTCCAAGTACAAGACTAAGTAAAAATTACTTTTAAATATATAAATTCCCGGATCTGTTAGATTCGGGAATTTTTCGTTTTATACCAATTAATGCTTCATTAAAAATTTTGTTATCTTTCGCCTGTTACTACCCCATTAACTGCCGTTTTAATTATGAAATATATTGGAAGTCTACTCCTTCTCCTAATTTGTATCTCTGCTTACTCACAGGAAGACCTTTCTAATTTTGAAACCTATCCAGAATTCACATCATGTGAAAATTCTAGTTTTGAACTTCAAGAATCATGTTTTAAAAATTCTTTACGAGCTAAGATCCTTTCAGAATTTGTGCTTCCTGAAATAGTTTCTGAAGAGAATTACGCTGGGGAGATCATGGTGTTATTTGAAGTAACTCAAGAGGGGGAGTTTAAAGTGTTGTATACTGAAGCGGTATATTCAGAATTAAAAGAGGAGATAAAAAGAGTTTTTGCTGAATTACCTACAATAAAGCCAGCTACTTATAATAGTGAACCTACGTATGTGCAGTTTAGAATGCCATTAAGAATACCGTTAGATCAAAATCTAAGGACTTCTTCGGTGTCTAGCAGCGTGGTTGCTACATCTCTAGAAAATAGTAAGGAGGAAAAGTCTCTAGACACTTACTCAAAAATTAAATCTAAGCCTTTTAAAAGTGAGGTTCCCAGCAGCAATCTCTTTGTTCCACTTTCTCATGAGCGCTACAATAGATTTGATGCTGCCATGAATGCAGTTGGGAATAATGCTCATACAGCTTCTAAACCTTTTTTATATAGTGAAGTAGCAGTAAATTATGATATTGATGCTGAAACAGAAGTAATGTTAAAAGACAAAAAATCTTGGTTTGGTAGGAAATTATGGAATGAGCACCTAGTAACTTTTCAAGGGGATAATTATTGGTTTACAGGAGATGTAGTTTTGGATCTTCAAGTAGGAAAAGATTTTCAAAGTGATCTAGATTATACTTATAACAATACCCGTGGTGCAATTTTTCAAGGTGGGCTAGGGAAGAACTTTAATTTTTACACGGTAGTGTATGAAAGTCAAGGTAGGTTCGCAGATTATTTTAACAGGTATGCAGAGAGTATAGCTCCTTATAGTGGCGGTCCTGCAACAATTCCCGGGAGAGGAGTAGCAAAAGAATTTATGGATGATGGATATGATTATCCCGTAGCAGAAGGTTATATCTCTTATAAGCCATCAGAATTCTTCTCAATTCAGTTTGGGCAGGGAGATAATTTTATAGGAGATGGGTATAGATCTTTACTAATGAGCGATGGAGCTAGTCCGTATCCGTATCTAAAATTAAATACATCGTTTTGGAAGCTTAAATATTCAAATACATGGATGGCATTGAGGGATGTTCGGGAAGAGGTTTCCGGAGAAGGTTCTTATAGAGTAAAATATATGGCCAACCATTACCTGAGTTTAAATCTTACCAAAAGATTGAATATTGGTTTGTTTGAATCTGTTATATGGCAAAATGATAATGGAAGAGGTTTTGATGTGGCTTACCTAAATCCTGTCATTTTTTATAGGTCTATAGAGTTCTCTACAGGTCAAAATGGAGGGAATGCTATTATCGGACTTACGGGAAAATTTAAATTTTCAAATAATATAAATGCTTATGGGCAGTGGGTTATAGATGAATTTTCTACTTCAGAGATCTTTGGCGGACAGCAAAGCTGGAAGAATAAGTTAGGATATCAATTAGGTATTAAATATTTTGATGCATTTAATGTGCCGAACCTTTATTTGCAGGCAGAATACAATCAGGTAAGGCCTTATACCTATTCTCATAATTCTATAGTTTTGAATTATGGACATAATAATCAATCTTTGGCTCATCAATGGGGATCAAATTTTAGAGAATTTATAGCCATTGCTAGGTATAGAAAAGATAGAATCTATGGAAGTGCGAAAGTTATTATAGGTAAGCGCGGGTTCGACTTCAATAATACTTTCGAGCCGGTTGCATATGGAGGAGATATTTACACCAGTGAAAAGCAACGTCCTTATGAATATGGGGTAAAAATTGGTCAGGGAAATACTACTACTTCTCTCTACTCTGAATTGGAAGGAGGTTATATAATTAATCCGGTAACAAATTTAAAGATATTTGGAAATGTTATCTATAGAGATTTTGATCCTTCTCAGAATACTTCAACCACCTTTAATAACAATACCGTATGGCTTAATTTTGGGGTGAGAACAGATATTTTTAATTGGTATTTTGACTACTAAGAACTAGTTTTCAAATTTAACGTTTGTACCTCCTTGAAAAAACATAAAGAAGGAGTATCTTTGCGCCAATATTTAAATCGCTTTTTTGAGTAATACCAGCGTACATACTCCTTCAGTATCAATCCTTTCAGATTTTAAAGAAATCACTAAAATGCGTTTGGCAATAAGTGTGGTTTTTTCTTCTGTGGCAGGATATTTTCTAGGAGCTGAAGTTATCGATTTTGTTACCGTTCTACTACTAGCTATTGGAGGGTATTTTATGGTTGGAGCGTCTAATGCTTACAACCAGATCATCGAGAGAGATCTTGATGCTTTGATGGATAGAACTAAAAATCGTCCTATTCCCTCTGGGAGAATGACAACCACAACAGCTTTTATTATTGCCAGCACATTTACTGTTCTAGGTTTGGTAGTGCTTTATATTATTAACCCGAAGACTGCAATGTTTGGTGCTATAAGTATCTTTCTTTATGTAAGTGTTTATACGCCGTTGAAAACAAGAACACCACTTTCTGTATTTGTGGGAGCATTTCCTGGAGCAATTCCATTCATGTTGGGATGGGTGGCTGCCACTAACGAATTTAGTATAGAGCCGGGTACGCTTTTTATGATTCAATTCTTCTGGCAGTTCCCTCACTTTTGGGCTATTGGTTGGTGGTTATTTGATGATTATAAAAAAGGAGGATTCTTTATGCTGCCAACCGGTAAGCGGGATAAAGGAACTGCAATTCAGGTAATTCTTTATACTATATGGACCATAGCTGTTTCTTTAATTCCTGTATTTGGAGTTACTGGAAGGTTATATTTAACTCCGGTCTCTGGAGCTATTATATTAGTATTAGGATTAGGAATGCTTTACTATGCGTTCAATCTTTATAAGAAAAGAGATGTTGCCTCGGCAAAGAAATTAATGTTTGCTAGTGTGTCTTACATCACACTACTGCAAATTGTATACGTTTTAGATAAATTTATAAGACAATGGATTTAACACAGGGAACCGTAGATCATAAAATAGGCAGAGCAAAGAAAATGATGCTTTGGTTTGGGATTATTAGCATGGTAATGATGTTTGCCGGGCTTACCAGTGCTTATGTAGTTAGTAAGAATAGACCAGATTGGGTTGGAGATTTTGTATTGCCTGCAAGTCTTTACTGGAGTACGTTAACTATAATGATAAGTAGTTTAACTTTTATAATGGCTAAAAAGAAGATTGGAGAAGGCAATAGAAGCGGAGGAACTATGTTCTTAACCGCAACTTTGGTGCTGGCTGTTATTTTTATAATTCTTCAATTTCAAAGTTTTTCGGAGATCATAGCTGCAGGGTATTATTTTACCGGTAGTGAAAGCACTATTACTACTTCGTTTATTTATGTAGTGGTTTTAGCTCACCTTGCGCATTTAGCGGCAGGTATCATAGTGCTTTTGGTTGTAATTTATAACCATTTTAAACAACGTTACTATCCGGGGCAAATGCTTGGAATAGAGCTAGGTGCCACGTTTTGGCACTTTTTAGATATCCTTTGGGTTTACCTGTTTGTATTTTTATATTTCTTTAGATAATTAATTTGCGTATTTTTGCGCATCATTTAAAATCAATTTCTCCATATGGAAGCTACTGTTATTAGAACAGGCACCGAAGGTAAAACCTGGGGTGGTGGGAATGAGCCTTTAAAAGCCAGTTACGGTAAAATGATGATGTGGTTCTTCATCGTTTCCGATGCACTTACATTTTCTGGATTCTTAGCGGCTTACGGATTTTCCCGATTCAAATTTATCGAATCCTGGCCAATTGCCGACCAGGTATTTAATCACTTTCCATTTTTACACGGTGTAGATGCACCAATGTATTATGTGGCGTTTATGACTTTTATCCTGATATTTTCATCGGTAACGATGGTGCTAGGGGTAGATGCAGGTCATAGATTAGACAAAAGTAAAGTAACACTTTATATGTTCCTTACCATTATTGGTGGGCTTATATTTGTTGGTTCTCAAGCTTGGGAATGGGCAAATTTCATACAGGGTGAATATGGAGCAGTTACTACCAAAGGTGGGAATGTTCTACAATTTGTTAATGCGGAAGGAGAAAGAGTAGCTTTAGAAGATATCGCTGCATCTATACCATCTGAAAGAACTGCTATTGGTAGAAGTTCAGAGGTATGGTTCAATTCAAATGAAACAGTAACAGATTATTCTTTAGAACAGGTGAAAGCAGGATTTGTTGCTAATCCGGATCTATTGATTAAGACGCAGATAACTGGTGAAGATGGTCACAAGATCATATTAAACAGAGAGGAATCTTTGGCTAAATTTAATAATGAAGCTATTGGAGTTGTAGAAGGTGCAAACCTAACACACAATGAATATGGTCCGCCATTATTTGCAGACTTCTTTTTCTTTATTACAGGATTTCACGGTTTCCACGTATTCTCTGGGGTTATTTTGAATATTATTATATTCTTTAATGTGATCTTAGGTACTTATGAGCGCAGAGGAAGTTACGAAATGGTAGAAAAAGTTGGGCTTTACTGGCACTTTGTAGATTTAGTTTGGGTATTTGTATTTACTTTCTTTTACCTGGTATAATTTAGATATTTTAGAAAATGGCACACGATACTACACATACACATCACGAATCTAATGCAAAAAGAATATGGATGGTTTTCGCTATTCTTTCTGTAGTAACTATTGTTGAAGTAATCTTAGGAATTATAAGACCAGCGTTTCTTATTGAAACTCACTTTCTAGCAATGAAATTGCTTAACTGGATCTTTATTCTTCTTACAATTTATAAAGCATATTATATTGCCTGGGCATTTATGCACTTGGAAGGCGAGTCTAAAGGTCTTAGAAGATCTGTAGTTTGGACCGCAGTATTCTTAATAAGTTACCTAATGTTTATCTTACTAACAGAAGGAGACTATATTTACGAGGTCTATAAGCATGGTTATGTTGCCTGGGACTTCTAAAAGTTAAAAACACAAGAAAAGACGATTATTTATAATCGTCTTTTTATTTTTGTACCCCCTAATAAAGGCTTTTAAATGAAGAAGTTTCTCATACTTGGTGTTTTATTCTTACTGCCTATAGTAGCTTATCTTTTCTTTGCTTCTGGCATTAATCACTTTGCGAAACTTCCTATCTTAACAGAACAGGTAGAAGACATTTCAAACCTGGAGTTTAGATCAGATTCCTTAGTTAGCTTTCAGGATAAGATTAGTGTAGTTGCCTTCTTTGGTAATGATCCTGAATCTTTAAAAGGTAATACTTTCAATCTAGACCAGAAGATACTTCAAAAATTTTACGGTTTTCAAGATTTTCAATTTGTAGTAGTTCTTCCAGAGAGTGCTAAAGGAGATGTAAACTCTTTTGTGCAAGAATTTGAAGGAATTACAAATTCACAACACTGGAAGTTTGTATATGCTCCTCCGGCTTTAGTAATGAGTGTCTTTAACAGTTTTAAGACCAATCTGCAATTAGATGAAAATCTTCAAACACCTTATGTGTTTTTAATAGATAAAGATAGAAACCTAAGAGGTAGAGATGAAGATGAGGATAGTGATCTTTTATATGGTTATGATTCTAGATCGGTTTCAGAATTAAATAACAAAATGAATGATGATGTAAAAGTTCTTTTGGCAGAATATAGGTTAGCACTTAAAAAATATAAAAAACTCGAAAGTGAATAAGAAGAACTCATCTTATATAGGAATATCATTAATCATTTTGATTTTTGGAATTATCTTTATTCCAAAGATCGTTGATAGAATTGGTAGTGATGATATTGTGGAAACCGATAGGTTAAATGTAAAGCGCGCCAATGGTGATAATTCTGAAGTAGGCTATATAGAGCAGTATGGTAAGAATAAACGTGTGCCAGACTTTCAATTCATAAATCAGGATGGAGATACTATTTCTAATGAGGACTACCTTGGAAAGGTGTATGTTGTAGAATTTTTCTTTAGTACCTGCCCGTCAATTTGTCCTATAATGAATGCTAATTTAATTAATGTTCAAAAGGAATTTAAAGGGAATGATGATTTTGGAATTGCCTCCTTTACTATAGATCCTGAGCACGATACTCCAGAGGTATTAAAAGAGTACAAAGAAGGTCACGGTATTTCTAATAAAAACTGGAATTTTTTAACTGGAGATAGAGAAGAGATCTACAAAGTTGCAAATTCTGGTTTTGGAATATTTGCAGATAAAGATCAAACTGTTCCGGGAGGTTTTGCTCATTCAGGATTATTTGCCCTAATAGATCAGGAAGGTTTTATTAGATCTAGAAACGATCAGTATGGAAATCCTATCATCTATTACAGAGGCTCTATAGATCCTGAAAATTCTATAACTGAAGGTGAAGAAAAGGCAGAGATAGAGGAGCTAATAGCAGACATTAAAACATTATTGAAATAAAGAATGGCTTCAACTAAAATAGATAAAATTGCAGTTCCTACAATTATTACCCTTTCTATAGTGGTGCCGGTACTGGTGCTTATCTTAATTTATTTACCAGAAAGGTATAATTTTCTTGGAGTTCAAGCAGGAACTTTTCCGCTGTTCCACGCAGTTTTAAATGGTAGTACCGCATTGTTACTAATAGCTGGTTATTATTGTATGTCTATTAAAGAATACAAATGGCATCGCAATTTTATGATCACTGCTTTTGCATTGTCCAGTGTTTTTCTAATTAGTTATGTTATCTCTAAGATAAGTAATGCTCCTGTTCCTTATGGTGGAGAAGGTTTTGTTAAGTACTTGTACTTTTTTATCTTAATTACCCATATTGTACTTTCAGCTATAATTGTTCCATTAGTATTATTTACGATGTATAGAGGATTAACCGGGCAATATGACAAACATGTAAAAATAGCCAGATGGACGTTCCCAATATGGTTATATGTGGCGGTTACGGGGGTTTTGGTCTATGTATTTATGTTTCCTTATTATTAGATTTGAGCCTAAATGCGTAACTTGAAGTTTAATTATTTTTGATAGCATATGAAATTTAAGATCATTTTTCTTTTAGTCGTTTTGTGCCTCTTCCCTATAATGGCAGAAGCTCAGTGTGCTATGTGTAGAGCGGTATTAGAAAGTGAAGGATCGCAATCTACTGCGGAAGGTATTAACGATGGTATATTATACTTAATGGTCTTTCCTTATATCCTTATTGGTGGTATCGGATTCTTTATTTATCGCCTATACAAAAAGGGTAAATCAACTGAAGAATCTTAATATTCAGTTAAAATTAACATTTTCCTAACATCTAGGTTTGTAACATAACCAAATCTTAGTGGTCTTATGAATAGAGTTTTGTATACTTAAGTATTCAGAATATATTTAATATTAGGCTGTTATGATTGAAATTAAAGACTTGCACAAATCTTATAAGATGGGTTCTAATTCTCTTCATGTTTTGAAGGGGATAAACTTTAATGTAGCAGAAGGTGAGCTTGTTTCTATCATGGGTTCTTCAGGTTCAGGAAAATCTACACTACTTAATATATTAGGAATGCTGGATGAAGCAGATTCTGGCACCTATACGCTAGATGGTTTATTGATCAAAAATTTGAATGAGAAGATAGCAGCCAGATACCGAAATAAGTTCCTCGGATTTATTTTTCAATCTTTCAACCTTATAAATTACAAAAGTGCACTAGATAATGTGGCTCTTCCCTTATACTATCAAGGTGTGGGTAGAGGAGAGCGCATAGATATTGCAATGGGGTATCTGGAAAAAGTTGGTCTCGCAAAATGGTCCGGGCACTTGCCTAATGAACTTTCTGGAGGGCAAAAACAAAGAGTGGCTATAGCCAGAGCTTTAGCTTCCAATCCTAAAGTATTATTAGCCGATGAGCCTACAGGTGCATTAGATACCAAAACTTCTTATGAGGTAATGGATCTTATTCAGGGAATAAATGATGAAGGGCGTACGATACTTATAGTTACGCATGAGCATGATATTGCTCAAATGACCAAGCGAATAGTAAACCTGAAAGATGGTTTAATTATAGATGATACAAAGGTTAATCAGGTAAGAGCTTTAAGTAATGTTTGATCTTGAAAGATGGCAGGAGATCTTTGAAACGATAAGCAAAAATAAATTGCGAACGTTTCTAACCGGGCTTTCGGTAGCTTCGGGGATATTTATATTGGTGATTCTTTTAGGTATTGGTCAAGGAATGAGCAACGGGATCTCACGAGAGTTTCAGAATGATGCTACTAATATTTTATTTGTTTTTACTGGTGTTACTTCTAAAGAGTACAAGGGTCTTAACCCAGGAAGGATGATTAGAATGAAAAATGATGATTATGATTATGCGGTTAACAAATATCAGGATGAGCTAGAGTATAAATCTTCCATCTATAGAATTTGGGGCGGGATTGTAAATTATAAAAAAGAAGCTGGTACTTATAGAGTTGAAGGAGTATGGCCAGATTATCAATTTCTGGAAAATGCTTCTATGGTAAGTGGAAGATTTTTGAACTATACTGATCAGGAAGGCTATGAAAAAGTGGTAGTTGTTGGGAATAAGGTTAAAACAGATCTATTTAAAGATGGGGAAGATCCAATTGGAAAATTCATTGAGGTTTCCGGTATTAACTTTAAGGTAGTTGGAGTATATACAGATCCGGGAGGCGAAAGAGAAGAAGCTAGAGTATTTTTGCCTTTATCTACAGCCAACAGAGTTTTTGGAGGTAAGAACGAGTTAAATTTTCTCTCCTTTACGCTTAAGCCGGAAGAGAATTTTGAAGCTGCTTTAGCTTCTTCTCAAAAATTTTCAGAAGAATTAGAATCTCATTTAAAAGAAAAGCATACTGTAGCTCCAGATGATGATAGTGCAATTACCATCCAAAATTCTTTAGAGAATGCTAAAAGGTTCTATGACCTTATGGATATGATAAAATACTTCTTCTGGGGAGTAGGTATTTGTACTATTGTTGCCGGTATTGTTGGGGTAAGCAATATCATGCTTATTATTGTAAAAGAACGAACCCGAGAAATTGGGGTAAGAAAAGCATTGGGAGCAGAACCCTTGTCTATAATTGTTATGGTGCTTCATGAATCTATTTTTGTTACAACAATTGCCGGATTTACAGGTCTCATTTTTAGTTTAGGTCTTCTAGAGCTAGCCGGGCCAATGATAGAGACGCAATATATTACCAATCCATCTGTAGATTTTCAGGTGGCTATTACCACGGTATTCATTTTGATAATAGCAGGAGCCATAGCAGGATTCTTTCCGGCATGGCGTGCTGCCAAGATTAAACCTATAGTTGCCTTAAGAGACGAATAATATGTTTAGTAGAGATAACTGGAACGAAATTTTAGAAGCGCTAACAGCAAATTGGTTTAGAACCTTGCTAACAGCCTTTGGTGTGCTTTGGGGAATATTTATCCTTGTTATTCTTTTAGCGGCAGGGAAGGGGTTAGAAAATGGGGTGAAACAGGGTTTTGGTGGAATAGCTACCAATACAATGTTCATGTGGACGCAAACACCATCCAAACCGTATAAAGGATTACCAAAGGGAAGAAATTATAATTTTAAGACAGGAGATGTGGAAGCCATATGGCAAAATGTTCCAGATCTTAGATTTGTATCACCTAGAAATCAATTAGGAGGTTTTGGAGGAAATAACAATGTTGTTAGAGGCTTAAAAACGGGGGCTTACAACGTGTATGGAGATTATCCGGAAGTTATTCAGCAAGAACCTATGGATATTACCTCAGGGCGTTTTGTAAATCAGTCAGATATTAAAGATAATAGAAAAGTAGCGGTTATAGGCGAAGGAGTTAAAAGGGAGATGTATGAAGCTAATGAGGAAGTTATAGGAAGTTATATCAAGATTCAAGGAGTGAATTTTATGGTAATTGGTACTTATAAGAAAAAAGGTAACAATAATGGAAACGCAGAAGAAGGACAAAAACAGATCTATGTTCCATTCACCGCATTTTCTCAGGCTTTTAATATGGGAGATCGAGTAGGTTGGATGGCTATAACAGCATTAGATGGAACCTCCATTACCAGTGTAAAATCTCAAATTATAGATGTAATTAAAGAAAGACATAACATTCACCCGGATGATGATAGAGCGGTGGGGAATTTTGATCTTTTTCAGGAATTCAGCAAAGTAAATGGTCTTTTTATAGCGCTAAAAGCAGTGGCGTATTTTGTAGGTATACTTGTGTTATTATCAGGAATTATTGGAATAAGCAACATAATGCTCATAGTAGTTAAAGAACGTACCAATGAAATTGGAATACGTAGAGCGTTGGGGGCAACTCCATGGGCAATTAGAGGGCAGATTTTAATGGAGTCTATATTCCTTACTATTATTTCTGGAATGGCGGGAATTGCTTTAGCTACCGGAGTAATAGCTTTGGTAAATGCACAGTTATCTGGCATGGATACTTCAGAAATGATGTTTCTAAATCCTAGTGTAGATCTAAGAGTGGTATTTACAGCGCTTACTATATTAATAATATCAGGTTTACTGGCAGGTTTAATACCTGCTCAAAATGCCATAAAGATCCATCCAGTAGATGCTTTAAGAACAGAATAAATTCAAAAACTAACCAATCAAGAAATGAAAAAGATAGTCACCATCATCATCCTATTACTTATAGCAGTCACTTTTGTGGGAGCTTTGTATTATCTGTACCAAAAGAATCAGGAAGATCCAATAGTTTATGAAACAGAGAGCCCTTCTATGCAAACAATCGTTAAGAAAACGGTTGCTACTGGAAGTATCGTTCCTAGAGAAGAGATCTTAATAAAACCGAATATTTCTGGAATTATAGATGAGATCTATATTGAAGCCGGAGATAGAATTAAATCTGGAGATCTAATTGCTAAAATTAGAGTAATCCCTAATGTCTCTTCTTTGCAATCTGCTAAGGATGCAGTTGCTACTGCCAGGATTAATGTAGATAACGAGAAGAAATCTTATGATCGTCAAAAATCTTTGTTTGATAAAGGCGTAATATCTGCCAACGATTTTGAAAGTGCAGATGTAACTTATAAAAGAGCACAACAAAACTACAAATCTGCACAACAGAACTTTGAAATAGTTAGAACCGGTACCACCAGCGGTCTTGGAAGTGCTGCAAATACACTTATAAGATCTACCATAGACGGTATGGTGCTCGATGTTCCTGTAAAAACAGGGAATCAAGTAATTGAGAGTAATAACTTTAATGATGGTACTACTCTGGCAACCCTTGCAGATGTAAATCTTATGATCTTTGATGGGAAGGTTGATGAGAGTGAAGTAGGAAAAATAAAAGAAGATCTTCCTTTAGAAATTACCGTTGGAGCTATAGAAAATAAAACCTTTGATGCAGTACTAGATTATATTGCTCCAAAAGGAGTGAGTGAGAATGGTGCAATCCAGTTCAATATAAAAGGGACCTTAAATAAAGCAGATACAACATTTATAAGAGCTGGGCTTAGTGCAAACGCATCTATTATCTTAGATAAAGCGGTAGATGCTCTTGCAATAAAAGAAGCTTTAGTTCAATTTGATCCTAAGACACAACAGGCTTTTGTAGAGTTGGAAAAGGGGGATCAGGACTTTGTAAGAAAAGATATTAAGCTGGGAGTAAGTGATGGTATTTATGTGCAGGTTCTGGAAGGTCTTACTAAAGATGATAAGATCAAGGTTTGGAATCAACTCAAACCCGCTCAAGACTTTTCTGCAAACTAGTAACTAGAATTTGTAACATCTCATAATTTTGTTAGACTTATCATTCACAATCATAACTATGAAGAAATTAAGCTTATTACTTTTTATTCTGGGTTTCGGTTTTTCGATTCAGGCACAGGAGAAAAAATGGACTTTACAGGAATGTGTTGCATACGCATTAGAAAATAATATCTCTATTAAACAATCTGCTTTAGATGTAGAAGAAGCAAAAATCAATAGAAGTGATGCTATTGGAAACTTTCTACCTTCTTTAAACGGTCAGGCAAGTTTATCTAGTAACGGAGGTTTGAGTATTAATCCAACCAATAACAGGTTTGAAAATACAAGGTTTACCTCTTTCTCTGGAGGAGCAACAGCTGCGGTTACGCTTTTTGACGGACTTAGAAATCTAAGACAATATCAGCGTTCAAAGTTAACTCAACTTTCTAATGAGTATTCGTTGGAATTAATGAAAGACAACATCGCGCTTTTTGTTGCTAATGCCTATTTAGACGTATTGTTCAATAAGCAAAATCTGGAGGTGCTAAGATCACAAAATCAGGTTACTTCAGATCAATTAGACAGAACCGGACAATTGGTAGAAGCTGGATCTCTTCCAAAGGGAGATCTTATGGAGATTAAAGCTACCAATGCAGATGAGCAACAACGTATTATAGTTGCAGAAAATAATATTAGGATCTCACTTATAAGCTTAGCTCAGATTTTACTTATTAAAGATTATGAGAATTTTGATATAGCAGATGAGGGTTATGATGTTATTACAGAAGATATTCTTTCTAATTCTGCTGAAGAATTAATTGCTCAGGCTAAGAAGGAACGTTTTGAGATCAAGATCGCAGAAGAGAATAAAGCGATAGCAGTAAAAAATGTTCAAATTGCAAGAGGAGCTTACTATCCTACGCTAAATGCTTTCTACAACTACAATACCAGATATTCTGATAATGACTCTCCATTTAATAGAAACTTCACTACGCAGTTGTATCAAAATGATGGAACTTCCTATGGTTTACAATTAAGTGTTCCTATTTTTAATGGTTTTGCTACCAGAAATCAGGTTAAGAGAAGCGAAATTAATGTAAAACGTGCAGAATTTCAGTTAGATCAGGCAGAATTAGATCTAGAGGCAAATGTTTATCAGGCTTATGTAGATGCAAAAGGTGCTGCTAAGGCTCTGGAAGCTGCTAAGATAGCTTTAGAGGCTCAACAACAAGCTAACGATTATGCTACAGAAAGGTATGAAGTTGGATTAACAAATGCATTTGATTACAGTCAATCTAAATCTAGATTAGAGAATGCGCAGACACAAGTAATTAGAACTAAATACGATTATATATTTAAATTGAAAGTGATCGAGTTATACTTCGGAATTCCGGTAACCGATCTAAAATTTTAAAAACATGAAGAAAAAAACACTTCTTATCATTGGTGTAATAGCCGTTGTACTTATTGCTTTATTAATTGTTGGAAAGAAAGCAGGTTGGTTTGGTTCTAACGCTAATTTAAAAGAGGTTGAGATCACCAAGATTGAACCTCTAAGTATTATTGAAACGGTTTCTGCTACCGGAAAGATTCAGCCGGAAGTAGAAGTTAAACTTTCTTCAGAAGTATCTGGAGAGATCATAGATCTACCAATTATGGAAGGACAGATGGTAGAAAAGGGAGATTTATTAGTTAGAATAAACCCTGACATCTATCAATCTAGTTTGCAAAGATCTCGCGCAGGATTATCCAACGTAAAAGCTGGATATGCCCAATCTGAAGCTAGTTTAAAAGAAGCCACATCTAATTTTGAAAGAAATATGAAATTATTTGAAAAAGGGGTGATCTCTAAAGCAGAGTGGGATAAGATCGTAGCATCTTATGAAGTAGCTCAGGCTTCTAAAAATGCAGCTTACTACAGCATGCAAAGTGCTTCTGCAAGTGTTACTGAGGCTACAGATAACTTGGCAAGAACTACAATTTATGCTCCAATGCGAGGAACAATATCTAAATTAGATGTAGAACTAGGAGAAAGAGTAGTAGGTACTCAACAAATGGCAGGAACAGAGATCATGAGAGTGGCGAATCTGGCTAATATGGAGGTTGAGGTTGATGTAAATGAAAACGATATTGTTAAAGTTTCTGTAGGAGATTCTACCGTGGTAGAGGTAGATGCCTATTTAAAAAGAGAATTTAAAGGAATAGTTACTGAAATATCAAACTCTGCAATTGAAGGTTTAACAGCAGATCAGGTTACTAATTTTAAGGTTAAAGTAAGAATTTTAGAATCTTCGTATCAGGATCTTTTAGAAGGAAAATCTGAGAACTATTCTCCTTTTAGACCTGGAATGACGGCAACTGTAGATATTATTACACGAAGAAAAGATAAGGTTATAGGAATCCCTATTAGTGCAATTGTTATTAAGAGTGATACTTCTTCTAAAAGAACAGTAAATAAGCCTACAGTATCTACTGATGAAAAATTTGAAACTGTCTTTGTTAAGGATGGAAATCGAGCTAAATTGCGTGTTGTAAAAACAGGCATACAGGACGATCGAAATATTGAAATTATCTCTGGTTTAAAAGACGGAGAAACTATTATTACAGGACCTTATAACACTGTTACCAAAGGTTTGGATAATGGTGATGAGGTATCAGTAGCTAACGATGCGAAACCTGCCGAATAAAAGCACAAATTTTGTCTAATATACTTTGTATTGAAACCGCATCTACCAACTGCTCTGTTGCTCTTGGAGTAAATGGAAAAGTTGTAGCTGTAAAAGAAGATTACGATCAAGGCTATTCTCATGCCGAAAGATTGCATCTCTTTATAAATGATATTTTAAAAGATAATAACCTGGAACTTTCCAATTTGGATGCAATTGCCATTAGTAAAGGTCCGGGTTCTTATACAGGATTGAGAATTGGTGTTTCTGCCGCTAAAGGACTGTGCTTTTCTTTGAGCATTCCGCTTATTTCTGTACCTACCTTAACTGCTTTAGCTTATCAGGTAAATACCTTAGAAACAAAAGGAGAATTTGTGATTCCCATGTTAGATGCTCGTAGAATGGAAGTTTACACTGCCGTTTTCGACGCTTCGGGAAAACAACTGGAAGACACCTCTGCTAAGATCTTAGATGACACTTCCTATTCTGAATATTTAGAAAAAGGGAAAGTTTATTTTATTGGTAGTGGAGTAGATAAGTTCAAAGCGATCTGCCAGCATGAAAATGCACTATTTATCGATAATAAAATGCCTTCAGCAAAAGAAATGGTTGCTATAGCTTCGGCTAAAAACAAAATAAGCGACCATGAAGATGTCGCTTATTTTGAACCTTATTATCTTAAAGATTTTATGGCAGGTTAATCTTATTCAGATTTATTTTCTTTAGAATGATCAAAGAAATGAATATCTCTTTGTGGGAATGGAATTCCAATACCTGCACCTTCTAGTCTTGTTTTTGCTTCTTCTATTGTATACCAGTGGCAATTCCAGAAGTCTTCGTTATTTGCCCAAAATCTAGCAGAAAGATTTACAGCGCTATCTGCAAGCTCTGTAACTACAACTTGTGGAGCAGGATCTGTGAAGATCTCTTTTTGCTCTTGCATTAAATTCAGAAGAATATCTTTGGCCTGTTTTATATCACTATCATAAGAAATCCCAATAGTAATGGCATCTTTTCTTTTACCTTCTACAGTATAATTAATGATATTATCATTAGTTAATTGGCCGTTTGGTATAACTGCTAGTTGATTACCAAAAGTATTTAGCTTAGTGTAGAACAAAGTGGTTTCTTTAACCGTACCAGAAACTCCCTGAGCTTCTATCCAGTCTCCAATTCTAAAAGGTTTTAAAACTATTATTAGAACACCACCTGCAAAATTAGACAATGATCCCTGCAATGCCAGACCCACTGCTAATCCCGCCGCACCAACTACAGCAACTAGAGAAGTTGTCTCGATACCTAATTGAGTAACTACTACTATGAATAAAAGAATCTTTAAAGTCCAGCTCAATAAGTTTAGAACAAAATTTTCAAGATTTTGGTCGTAATCGGTCTTATTAAAGAGTTTTCTCGTATAACTTACTACTAATTTAATAACCCACCACCCAATTAACAAAATGGCTAATGCACCAATGAGTGTCGGTAAATAATCTATAAACTTTTCAGTATAATCTTTTGCGTATGCTTCCCAGTCATTTAATTTATCCATAGTATCTTTTTTGCAAATTGAGCTTTTTTAGGAAAGAAATTAGAATTTTTGATGTTTAATTTTTGTTAAAATGTTCCAGGCATGCCTTCATAGACCTTACAGGTAGCTTGCAAGCACTATTCTCACAAACATAAAATAGATCCTCATTAGATTTGTAACGGTCCTTTAAGAGTGGCCTATCTGAATTGTCTTTTAATGTTCCATCAATTAAAATGTTTGCTAAATAGTGAGTGTTCAATTCTTTTAAATTGCTAAGCGCCTTTTTCCCGGTAATTACAACCTCATAAAAATTATAAGTGAGATCCATTTTTAGATCTAGCCAATTGGAATAGCCTTGGGGGTATTCTTCAAGTTGATGATTCATATTCAAAAGCATTTTTTTTGCTATGTTGAAATAGCTAGAATTATCAAAATACTTCGAAAGTTGATGTAGATTTTTTGCCATTACAGAATTAGCAGCGGGCATTACATTATCATTAAGATCTACATTTCTAGTAATAAGAGCTCTATCATCTATAGATGTAAAATAGAATGCCGATCGTTCTTCAGAATAAAATTTAGCTATACAATATTCTGATAATTGAGATGCCTTGTCTAGCCATGTTTCTTCTAGAGTAACTTCATAAATATGTATAAATGCTTCTATTGTAAATGCATAATCTTCTAAGAACCCATTTATATTACTAGCCCCATCTTTATAAGAATGATAAAGGCCACCATCTTTCTTTTGTAGATTTTCAAGAATAAATGACGCATTGGTTTTAGCAATTTCAAGATGCTCTGCTATGCTGAAAGCTTTATATGCTGAGACATAACCTGAAATCATAAGAGCATTCCATGAAGTAAGTTGTTTATTATCTAATCTGGGTTTGCTTCTGAAGGTGCGCCGTTCTCTTAAGATATCGATCCAGCCCTTTTTCTTAATTTCCAGTTCTTCTAAAGTTAGATTTTGCTCTTTGAATAGCTGTTTGTTAGAAAGTGTTCTTATTGGAACATATAGATCTTTTTCCCATTTACCTGTGGGATTTATGTTGTAATACATAGAAAAGAGTTCAAAATCATCTTGTAATACTTGCTTTAATTCTGTTTTGGTCCAGCTATAATAAGCGCCTTCAATCAACTTTCCTTCAGCGTTCAAACTATCGGCATCCAGAGAAGAATAAAAGCCACCTTCAGGAGAAGTAAGTTCATTTTTTATAAATCCTAAAGTTTGCAACACAACTTCTTTGTACCACTTATTTTTAGTTACTTTATACGCCTCACTGTACAAACTTACCATTTGTGCATTATCATAAAGCATCTTTTCAAAATGAGGAATGTGCCAGCGTTCATCTACAGAATATCTCGAAAATCCTCCTTCAATATGATCGAAAATCCCTCCGTAGGATATTTTATCCAGACTTTTAAATACAAAATCTTTTAAACCTTGGTCTTCATTCTGAAAAGCATACCTCAAAAGAAATTGGAAGTTTGAAGGAATTACAAATTTTGGAACCTGGCTCATCCCACCGTCTCTATGATCGAAATTGCGTTTGAAGGTATTTAGAACAGCAGTGAAATCTTCTTTTTTTAAATTTTGTTCTTCTTGAGGTGGGGGAATAATTTGCAGTTGATGTAAGCCTTTTTCTAATTTATCTGCATATTCAAATAATTGCTCAGCCTCTTTTTTATAGAGGTCTGAGATCTGTTTGAGGACACTCATCCATTGTTCTTTTTTGAAATAGGTACCTCCCCAAACTGGTCTGCCATCTGGGAGTGCAATAATATTCATAGGCCAGCCTCCACTACCCGTCATAAGTTGCACTGCATTCATATACGCCTGGTCTACATCAGGTCTTTCTTCTCTATCTACCTTTATACTGATGTAATTTTCGTTCATAACATCACCAACCGCTTCATCTTCAAAGCTTTCATGTTCCATTACATGGCACCAGTGGCATGCCGCATAACCAACGCTAATAATTATCAATTTTTCCTCAGACTTAGCCTTGTCTAAGATCTCATCTTTCCACGGAAACCAATTAACAGGATTGTGCGCATGCTGTAAGAGATAAGGGCTAGTTTCATTAATTAGGGAATTGGTATATGGATGGGTAGACATAAGTTGAAGGTTTAAATAAATAAAAAACGCCCCCAATTGGGAGCGTATAAACTTTTATAAATGGAACTAGCTTATCTCAAAAGAGATCTTCAGGTTAACTCTATACTCGGTGATATTTTCTCCAGAAACAGTTGCAGTCTGATCTCTTACATATACAGATTTAATGTTCTTTACTGTTTTGGAGGCATGTTTAACAGCGTTTTGAGCTGCATCTTCCCATCCTTTAGTAGAACTGGCCATTACTTCAATAACTTTGATAACTGACATGTTTTTTGGTTTAATTGGTTAATAACTATTAATTTTAATTGAAATTACAATTATTAAAACATAATTTTTACAAAGCTTTGTTAAATGAAATCTTCTTAAAGTTTTGATAACCTTGTAAATGGTTTTGTTGATTAAAAATTTAGCACATTTGCTAGTTAGAAATTGTCCTATATGGAAGACGTTTATATTGTAATGCTTGTTGGTTTGTTTGCATTAGCTATCACAGATCTTGTGGTAGGAGTGAGCAATGATGCTGTAAATTTCCTGAATTCTGCTATAGGGTCTAAAGCGGTGCCTTTAAGAACCATACTTATTGTTGCTAGCTTGGGAGTTGGAGTAGGAGCCATTTTCTCTAGCGGTTTAATGGAAGTTGCTCGTGAAGGAATTTTTGTTCCCGGTAAGTTCTATTTTGAAGAGATCATGATCATCTTCATGGCTGTGATGATAGCAGACATCCTGCTCTTAGATTTCTTTAATTCTATAGGCCTGCCAACCTCAACAACCGTCTCCATTGTTTTTGAACTGTTAGGGGCGGCTGTTTGCATTTCTTTACTAAAGATCTATCATACCACGGGAGATTATGGAACGCTTTTTAGTTATATTAATACCACTAAGGCAACAGAGATTGTTACAGGGATCTTGCTTTCTGTAGTTATAGCATTCACCGTTGGTGCTGTGGTTCAGTATTTTTCTAGAATGGTTTTTTCTTTTCAATATGAAAAGAAATTAAAATACGTAGGTGCTGTATTCGGAGGAGTTTCACTTTCTGCAATTCTTTATTTTATCTTATTAAAAGGCCTTAAAAGTATTTCAGGATTGCCAGATGGATTTTTAGATTATGTAAATGATAATACCCTTATTATCGTTGGAGCCAGTTTTGTGATCTTTACCGCCCTCTCGCAAATGGCTATAAAGCTGTTAAACATCAATATTCTTAAAGTGATTATTGTTGTGGGAACTTTTGCATTGGCACTAGCGTTTGCAGGGAATGATCTTGTAAATTTTATTGGAGTTCCTATTGCTGCATGGCAATCATTCGAAATTTGGCAGACAGCTTATCAGGCTACCGGGGTGCTACCTTCCCAATTATTAATGGATGGTTTAACCGGGGAAGTGCAAACTCCTGTATTTCTATTGGTTTTTGCGGGTCTTATAATGGTAATCACTTTATGGTTTTCTAGTAAAGCTATGAAGGTTACAGATACAGAGATCAACCTGGGAAGACAAACTGGAGGAGATGAACGTTTTGAGCCTAATATTATTTCTAGAGGTATAGTTAGATATTTCATTGGGATTAGCAATTTTGTGGAAGGCCTTATTCCTGTTACATTATCTAAAAAGATAGATGCTAAATTTCAAAAGACAGACAATCATGAACGTGCTAAACGATTGGATGCTCCATCTTTTGATCTTGTGCGAGCCTCTGTAAATTTGGTAGTAGCAAGTATTCTTATTTCTATGGCAACAAATCTAAAGCTACCACTATCCACAACTTATGTAACTTTTATGGTTGCTATGGGTACATCGCTTTCAGATAGAGCCTGGGATAGAGATAGCGCCGTTTATAGGGTTGCTGGAGTTCTTAATGTTATTGGAGGTTGGTTTGTAACCGCACTAATAGCCTTTTTTGGAGCAGCATTATTTGCGGCAATCATTTACTTTGGAGGTATTATCGCCATAGCGGGACTAATTCTTATTGCAGTGATCTTAATTGTAAGAAGCGCTATAGTTCATTCTCGTAAAATGAAAGAAGAGAAAAAGCAGAAAAGATATAATAGAAGAGATATCATCACCATAAATGAAATTACAGTAGAAACTTCAGAAAATATATCTAGCGTTATAGGAGGTATTAATAAGATGTTCACTAAAACAGTAGATAATCTAGGATATCATGATCTTGGAAAGCTTAAAAAGACAAGTAAACAAATAGATAAATTAGAATCTGATATCGATGAACTTAAAGGCAATATTTTCTACTTTATTAAATCTTTAGATGACGATTCTGTGGAAGCCAGTAAATTCTATATCCTAATTTTAGATCATTTGCAGGACATGGTGCAGTCTATTGGGTTTATAACCAGAAATAGTTATAATCATGTACATAACAATCATAAGAATCTAAAATTTAATCAAATTAGAGATCTTAAGGGTATTGATGAGAAAACACAAGGATTGTTTGATGATATCAAACTTATCTTTGATACGCACAGCTTCCATAATATTGATAAGGTGATCTCAGAAAAACAATTTTTAATGGATCATGTGTCAGATCTTATCCAAAAACAGATCAATAGAATTAGAACATCAGAAACCAGCCCAAAGAACTCTAAATTATATTTTGGCTTATTATTAGAGATCAAAGATCTGATTTCTTCTACAATGAGTCTATTAATCTTATTTCAGGAGTTTCATAAAGAAGCTAAAAGAACCTTTTAGAGATTATCCGTTAACCGCTTCTACATAGCTCACATGGCCGTGAAGCATGTCTCTCATCATTGTTTCTATTCCGCTCTTTAAAGTGGCAGTAGAAGACGGACAACCGCTGCAAGCACCCTGTAAAATAACTTTTACGGTCTTGGTCTCTGGATTGTATGAATCGAACATAATATTACCTCCATCACTAGCAACAGCAGGTTTAATATACTCATCTAGAATATCTACTACTTGTTGGGAGATCTCATCTAGATCTCTAGGTTCTACTGCTTGTACTTTGGCAGAAGGTTTATTACTTTGAGAAACATTTTCTTCGGAGGTCTCTGTTTCTAATTCCTGCTTGGTCATTACCTCATTTCCCTCTTCAATATAGATTCTGATAAACTCTCGGATCTCCATGGTGATCTCATTCCAATCTGCTACATCATATTTGTTTACAGAGATATAGTTCTCATCCATAAAGATCTCTTTAACGAATGGAAAATTGAATAATTTTCTCGCCATTGGAGCATTTTTAGTGTCGTCTATATTCTTAAATTCTATGGGAGCTATTACCAGCTTTTTATTGGCAACAAATTTCATCACAGAAGGATTTGGAGTGCTTTCTGCATAAACTGTTACAGGTACTTTCTTAGAAGTAGACACCTCTTCCGTTTTTATGATCTCACTTCCGCTATTTAAATATTCTTTAAGCTGATCTGCTACTTCTTCTTGAACATCGCTCCATTCAACAATATTATATTTTTCTATTGCAATAAAGTTTTGAGTAATAAAAACCGTCTTTACAAAAGGAAGGTAAAAAAGTTGTTGTGCCAATGGAGACTTTGCAGCCTCTTCAATATTCTTAAACTCAAAACTATCGTGCCTCGTTAAGAATTGATTGGTCTCAAATTTTACGATAGCAGGATTAGTGGTGGGTTGTATATGGATGGTATATGGATTCATAGTTATTATTTTTTGCAAAATTACTAAAAGAAAGTAGGCTTAGCTACATATTCATAATTGATATTGGTGGAGACCTCTAAAATTTCCTTATATTTCTAACTTATTGGGGACCGATTAAAAGTATACATGAATTTCAAACTATTATTAAACCTTTTTAAAGGTTTGTTTCTTTGCGCGTTGTTTTTTTTTGGCGGCTGTCTTCAAACAACGGCTCAGGAAGTTATTCCAACCTATTCAGACTATCTTACAGATAACCTTTACTTGCTACATCCATCTATGGCTGGAGCTTCCAATTATAATAAAATTAGGCTTACCGCAAGACAACAGTGGTTTGACGTGGAAGATGCTCCAAGCTTACAAACCTTAAATGTGCATGGAAGAGTTTGGGATAAAATAGGGTTGGGCGTAATCGCCTTTAATGATGAAAACGGAAACTTTTCTACACGAGGATTCTATGGAACCTTTGCCTACCATTTATTAATGTCTAGAAGTGAATTCGACTTAAATCAGTTATCTTTTGGAATAAGTGGGGGGTTAATTCAGCATTCTTTAGATCAAAGTAATTTTAGGGAATTTGACCCTTTGGTAAGCGGTAATAATCAATCTGATTATTATGCCAATATGGATGTAGGGATGTCTTACTATTATCATGAATTCTACGCTCATGCTACCGTAAAGAATATATTGAATGTAAGAAGAGATCTATTCTTTTCTGATGCGGTACCTAGCAATCAGCGTAAGTATCTATTTTCTGCCGGATACCTATTTACTAAGAATAATAGTGACTGGGGGTATGAGCCTTCTGTAATGCTACAATTAAGAGATGCAACTAAAGAGGCATCTGTAGATGTAAACTTTAAAGTATATAAAGAACTGGAAAATGGAAGTCTATGGGGTGGAGCTTCTTTTAGACGTAGTTTTGAAGGTGCAGAATATACGTTGGATGGTGAAAAGGTTGAGAATCAAAAACTACAATATTTAACTCCGTTTTTAGGTTATGACTATAAGCGATTTGTATTTGCCTATACCTATAGTTACCAAATGAATTCTTTGGTACTTAGTAATTCCGGGTTTCATCAAATTACCTTGGGATATAATTTTGGAAAGAATAGGGAAAGATGGGAATGTGAATGTCCTGCTATCAATTAAAATTCTGCCTCAAATATTTGTGCATTAATATTAGACGTGTGTGCTAAATTTGCCAAAACTTCCTTGTCTGAGTTGGTATATAGTAGATGATTAGGAGTTTCTATTGATAGGTTTAACAGATCGAGCTCTTTAAGTACATTTCTAGTTTGCTTTGCAACCGCTTCTCCAGAATCTATAATAGCCACTTCCTTTGGTAGAATACTTTTGAGTTGAGGTAGTAAGTAGGGGTAGTGACTACAGCCTAAAACAAGGCAGTCTATTTCTTTCTTTAGGAATGGTTGAACTAGATCTATTAAAAGGGCATTCATTTCTATACTTTCTAGATTGCCTTCTTCAATAAGTTTTACCAATCCATGTCCAACCACTTCGGTGATCTCTATATCTTTAGAATAAAGTTCTGAAGTTTTAGCGAAAAGATCGCTAGAGAGTGTTCCTTTAGTGGCTAAAATACCAATAGATTTTGTTTTTGATTGTAAAGCGGCAGGCTTAATAGCGGGTTCAATACCTATAAAAGGAACGTCGTAATTTGCCCTGAGCCATTTAATAGCATTGGTGGTAGCGGTATTACAGGCAACCACAATAATTTTGCAGCCCATGTCTAAGAGTTTGTCTGTATTCTTAACACTTAAGTCTATGATCTCTTTCTTAGATTTTTCTCCATAAGGAGCATTCTTGCTATCTGCTAAATAAATAGAATTTTCCATTGGAAGTAATTGAATCACTTCTTTCCAGATGGAAGTTCCTCCAACTCCCGAATCAAAAAATCCAATAGGTTGTGAATTGCTCATTGCTACAAAAATAAAAACTGCGCCCCAATGGAGCGCAGTTTTATAAGATTATTTAAAGAAATATTACATTCCTAATTCCTTCTTTACATCTGGCATTAAATTATAACCATCTGCCATAATTACTCCAGATCCATTTGAAGAATCTAATACGTAGTTATATCCTTTAGCTCTAGCAACTTTTTGAATAGCTACTCTAGCTTTCTCGTAGATAGGCTTTAGAAGATCTACTTCTTTTTTCTGAAGATCCTGTTGAGCATTTTGTCCGTGCTCTTGAATTCTTCTTTGTGTAGTTTGTAGTTCTTGTGCTCTTTTAGAGTTTTCTTCTTCTGTTTTTGTAGCAGCTTCAGACTCGTAACGTTTCATCGTTTTTTGAGCTTCAGTCATCATATCTCTAATCTCAGCATCATAAGTTTTCTGAAGTTTTTCAAGTTGTGCTTGAGCTTCCTTAAAAGCTGGCATAGATTCTACTAATTCTTGAGAAGCTATGTGAGAAATCTTAGTTTGAGCGTTTGTAAAAGCAGTTGCTCCAATTGTTAAAGCCAAGGCTATAAAAAATGTTCTAAATTGTTTCATTTTTGAATTATTAAGTGTTAAGGTGTTAATTTTACTCATTTTAATTATTGTTTTCTGATTTTTGTACGGCTTCTATTTTTTGCTTTCTAACGTTATCTATAGAATCTTTCTTTCTTTGTCTTTCTTCCAGAACCTTAGCTCTTCGTTCTTCAAAAGCTCTCTGCTTTTCAGATCTTATAGAATCTCTTTCTTTTTTACGCTGCTCTATATAAGCTTCTCTTTCATTTTGAGCAGATTCTGCAGCCTGTTTCTTTTCTGTTATTTCCAGATCTTCTTCAACAGTACGACCTTCTTCCTCTTCCATTTTAGCAATTTCCTTTCTAGTGCTTAATTGCTCTCTATTGGCAGATCTCGTAATAATTCTAAGTACTTGATCACTTATGTTATGCTTCTCCGCAGAAAAAACCATACCCATATTTGAGGTTCTATCAAAAATGAAATCATATTTTCTAAGCTCTCCCATTTCCTGAATAGCATTAAAAACCTGATCCTGGATTGGTTTGATCAATTGCTTTTTTTGAAGGATAAGATCTCCATTAGGTCCAAATCTTTTTTGCTGGTATTCTGCTATTTTAGATTCTTCAAAACTTATGGTTGCTTCTCTCTCTTCAATAAGTTCTTTTGTTAATAAAGGTCTTTCTTGTTCTAAAGCAATTTTCATGCCTTCAACTTTTTTAAGATCTGTATCTAACTCATTTTTCCATTGCTGAACTCTTGTTTCTAATTGCACAGAGGCTTGTTGATATTCCGGAACATTTTGTAAAATGTATTCCATATCTATATAAGCAATCCTGTTTGGCTTTTGAGCTTGCATTTGCAATCCCAATCCTAGCGCGCAAGAAATAAGAATTAGCCTAAGGTGATTCATATTAATAATGTTAGAAATAATCGTGCCAAAATATTAAAACTGTTGCCCTATAATAAAGTGAGTTTCCCATCCATGTGCAGATGTTTCTCCCGGAAGTGGATCAAATCCATATCCGAAGTCAATTCCTAATAGTCCAAATTGAGGCATGTAGATTCTTAAACCAGCTCCAGCAGATCTATTTAAGATAAATGGATTAAAATCTCTAAAGTTATCATAGTTAGCTCCTGCTTCTAGGAAGGTAAGAGCGTAGATAGATGCCATAGGTTTTAATGTTATAGGGAATCTTAACTCTAAGGAATATTTATTGTAGATAACCGCTCCATCATTATCTGTAGCAGCGCTTAAACCATTTCTATCTATTGGTACGATTTGATTATCTGGATATCCTCTTAAACCAATTGTTTCTCTCCCATCCATACTAAATGCACCAAGTCCAGATCCACCTAAGTAAAATCTTTCAAAAGGAGGAATTCCTCGATCATTATTATAGGCTCCTAAGAAACCGTATTCAGCTTTAGTTCTTAATACTAGGTTACTGTTACCACCAAAGTTGAAAAGAGTGTTGAACCATTCTGCAGAGAATTTCACTTTGTAATATTCTAGCCATTTGAATTTCTCTTGATCTATTTTAGTTTGATCTCCAACAGGTTCTTCTCCTGGTTTCAATCTTGTTCCGTCTGTTAGGATTAGATTTCCATTTTCGTCTTCTAATTGGAATTCTCTTTGATTAGCAAGGTCTGCATAATCTGTTCCGTTTATTAGTGAGTATGGAGGGGTAAGTTTTGCAGTAAAGCTAAATAATGAACCTCCGGTAGGGAAAATTGGGTTAATTCTTCTGCTATCTCTGCTTAACCCAATTGTATAGGTTAAACTGTTTGAGAATCCATCTCCAAATGAGAATAGACCGGTGTTATAATTGTTAAGGTCATAACGTTGGTAACCTACAGCTTGAGATAATGTAAAGTAATCATCTGGCCAGTTTAAACGTTTTGCAAGTCCAACATTTACACCTAAAATATCAAAACTTCTATCTCTATCTGCTTTTCTTCTTTGATAATCATAGAAGAATTGTCTTGTGTAAGAAAAGGAAGTAGACAAGCTCACTGGCTTTACACCACCTAACCATGGTTCTACGAAAGAAAGACTATAGGTCTGGTAGAAAATACTGGCCTGAGCTCTTAAAGACAAAGATTGACCATCTCCCATAGGAAGAGGCTTATAAGATTCTTTATCAAAAATTCCTGCAAGAGAAAAGTTGTTAAATGATAAACCTAAGGTACCAATAAAACCTCCTCCACCATAACCACCTTGTAGTTCAATTTGACTACCTCCGGCTTCAACCACAGAATACTCCATGTCTAAAGTACCATTATCTGGATCTACGTTCTGAAAGTTAGGAATGATAGATTCTGCGTCAAAGAAACCTAATTGTCCAAGTTCTCTTATAGTTCTAATTACGTTCTCCTGGCTATATTTCTGTCCTGGTTTTGTGTAAAGCTCTCTGTAGATTACATGATCTTTTGTTTTATCGTTTCCAATAACACTAATATTATTAAAATAAGCTTCTTTCCCTTCAACTATTCTAATTTCAAAGTCTATAGTATCATTATAAACATTAGTCTCTACAGTATTGATATTGGCGAAAAGATATCCGTTATTTTTGTAAAGATTAGAAAGATCTTGTGCGTCTGGTTTAGAATCATCTGCAATTCTTTTCTTAAGCAATACTCCGTTATAAACATCTCCTTTTCTAAGACCAACTACTCTTCCAAGAAAATCATCTGTATATACCGTATTTCCAATAAAATCTATATTACCAATATAATATTTGTTTCCTTCTTCTAGGCTGATATTAAGAGCTACATTATCTGCGTCTTTTTTGATAAGGGTATCAGAAACTATTCTAGCATCTCTAAATCCATTCTCCTTATACTTATTTATTAAGCTGATCTTATCTGCTTCATAATCTGCTTCAATAAATTTAGAGCGCTTCCAAAATCTAAAGAAATTTTTCTCTTTAGTTTTTCCTAAAGCTCCTTTTAATTTTGAATCGCTAAATTTTTCATTACCAATAAATTCAATATCGGTGATCTTTACCTTTTGGCCTTTATCTATGTTAACAACCATGTTAACTTTATTTCCGCCGGTGGTATCTTTAACTTCGCTTGTATTAATGGCAACTTTAGAGTTAAAATAACCCTCTTTTTTATACTTGTTCTCTATATAATTCTTGGTGGTAGTGGTTAGATTCTCTGTAACCTTAGTTCCGGGAGTAAGATTGCTCTCTTTTATAAGGTCTTCTTTATCAGACTTTCTTTTGATTCCTTGTACTCTTACTTCAGCAAGTTCAGGAACTTCTTGGATCTCCAGTTCCAGATCTGCCACATCACCGTCTATGTTCGTAACATAAAAATTGATATCGCTAAATAGGCCAAGATCCCAAAGTTTCTTAAGCACTTTACTAAGTCTATCTCCGGGAATATAAAGTTCATCACCTTTCTTAAGGCCCGTGTAAGCTATAACGGTTTGCTCGTTATAAGTTACGGTACCGGTAACATTTATATTTCCTATGGTGTATTTCTTTCCGTCTGCCAGGGGTAAATCCTGGGCTTGAAATGACAGGGTAAATAAACAAAATGACAAAAGGATTAACCATTTTCTGGTCATTTCTGCACTAACTGATCTGCTCACTGGTTTTTCCAAATCTTCTTTCTCTGGTTTGATAATTATAAATGGCCTCGTATAAATTTTCTTTACGAAAATCGGGCCACAGTATATTTGTAAAATATAGTTCGGCGTAAGCTATTTGCCACAATAAAAAATTGCTTATCCGTTGCTCGCCACTAGTTCGGATAAGTAAATCTACGTCTGGTAAATTTTGGGTGTAAAGATGCTGATTTATAATTGATTCATCAATAGCATCGGGCATTAATTCATTGTTTTTTACTTTCTCGCTAATTTGTTTCACAACTTGAATTAGCTCTTCTCTAGAACCATAACTAAGCGCTAAAGTAAGCGTCATACGCTCGTTTTCCTTAGTTTTCTCTATTACTTCGGTTAATTCTTTTTGAGCTTTTTTAGGGAGATTCCCAAGGTTACCAATAGCTTGTAGTTTAATATTATTCTTAACCAGAGTTTTGATCTCCTTCTTTAAAGAAGATACTAACAGTCTCATTAAGGTGTCTACTTCAAGCTTAGGTCTATTCCAGTTTTCTGTGGAGAAAGCATAAAGTGTTAGATTCTCTACCCCAATTTCTGCACATCCTTCTACCACATCTCTTACGGCAATGGTTCCTTCTTCATGGCCAAGCGCTCTTAAAAAACCTTTTTGCTTAGCCCACCTACCATTACCATCCATGATTATGGAGATATGTTTAGGAAGGCTGTCAGGGTTTAATTTCTCTTTGAACATTATTTTCTTAATTGCAGTAACAGGGTTTTTGCCCGAACGTAAAGGTAAGGCTGATACCGGAAAAAATGTACCAGTCATTCGTGTTTTTATTCCCAAATTCTTTTGCAGGCTCTCTTCTTCCTAAAAGTTCTTGAGGATTACTTCCATCTAAATTGTCTGTAAAGGTATATCTAGCACCCACCTCTATAGCTCCAATGATCTTTGATGTGATTGTTTGTTTATACCCAAAAATAATAGGTACAGAAAACTCCCAGTTTCCGCTAGATTCTCTTAGATTTCCTACAGTTGGTAGGCTAGTGGTTAGAATTTGATGGTTAGAATGGAAATAAGTTATTCCAGAATATAAGTATGGAGTACCTTGTTGAACAGCATCTGTAAGGTCAAACTCCCAGAAATTGAATTCCAGACCTAAAGAAGCCTCAGCTATTTTATTGTCAAAAGTATAGCCTCTTTGTTGCCTTCTAATTTCATTAGATTTTGCATCATCTCCACTTACAAATCCATACATTATAGAGCCTCTAAAGCTATATCTTGGATGAGCATTCCATTTAGCAATACCTCCAACAACAAGACCGCTCGGGTTAATGTAAGCAGTGCTTCCCACATCACCAATATAATTGGCGCCGCCAACAAATGGTCCTATTTCAAATCTTTGAGCGATTGCCGTGGAGCAGCAAGCAAACATAAAAACTAATACAATAAGGTGCCTCATAGAATTTCAAAAGTTTGCAAATATAACAATAATGTTTGCCCTACAATAATTTGTGTGGTTTAGTATATCTTATTAAACAATGTTTGGGGGAAATTATTGTTTAATTCCTTTTGTCTTCTCCCCATAAAAGCTTTTTTCTCAATGTTTTTAGAAAACTATCTGTATGAAGCTCTACCATGCTTATCTTAAATGGAGCTGTTTTAATGATAATGGTTGTCTCATTGCTTAGGGTTGCAATGCGAGAATCCATAGATACAAGATAGAAATCTTCTCTTCCAGAGACCTTTAGGGTGATCTTGGTATTATCTTTAATTACAAGTGGTCTTGCATTTAAATTGTGTGGTGCAATTGGTGTAATAACCAATGCATCGGTATTGGGTACAATTACCGGTCCTCCGCAGCTTAATGAATAGCCGGTAGATCCTGTGGGTGTGGAAATAATTAAACCATCTGCCCAGTAGGAGGTTAAGTATTGGTCATTCAACCAAGTTTCTACAGTGATCATAGAAGTAGTGTTCTTTCTGCTAACCGCTATCTCATTTAGCGCAAAATCACTTTCTTCAATTTCACTGCTCTTAGGATCTGTTTCTATAGCAAGTACTGTTCTTTCTGAAATGCTGAATTTTTTTTCGAGTATGAAAGAAATCGTTTGTTCGATCTCTTCTTTCTGAATAGTAGCCAAAAATCCCAATCTTCCTGTATTGATACCTAAAATTGGAATATTTAGATCTTTTATGAAATTGATAGATTTTAGAATGGTACCGTCTCCACCTATACTAAAGAAAAGATCGTAGCTTTCATCCAATTCAGTAAAAGTGCTAAAATTGAGATACTCTTTTTGAAATGATTTATTTGCATTAATGATCTCCAAAAAGTTTTCTTCAATTACAACATTGATGTTTTGCTGCTCCAGAACGTCTAATAATTTTTCTATATAAATACCAGAGTCTTTATGGTAAAATTGACCGTAGATGCCGACTTTCATAATTAAATGTTTAAATATTTATCAAGATAGTCAGACCTGTCATCAAGATTCTTTTGAAAGCTATCTTCCTGATGTTCTGAAATAATTGAGTATCCATACCTTCTAAAAGTTTGAAGAATATCATTTAAAACAGAGGTGCTTAGCTTAATGGTTACCTGAGTGAGATCTGCAGATCTTGAAGATACAAACATACCTAAAAATGCTGCATTATGAGATTCTACAATTTGACTAATCTCACTAAAGGAAATATCTTTATTTAATTTTTCTATTACTAAAATTCCTCCTGGTTCATTTAAAAATGGAGTTTCATTAAAGAAGTTAATAATATCGCTCAGTTCCAAATAGCCAAGATATTTGTTTTCAGAATTTAGAACAGGCAGGATATTGGTTTGGTTTTGAGCAAATGTCTCTAAAGTATCTAGCCAATAATCTGTATCTCGAACAAAAAAACCTTCTAAAGAGTATTGATAATCTTTAATAGTTCTATCGGTCTCGAAACATCTAATATCATTTTCAGAAATGCTTCCCAGGTAAACGCCTTCATTTTGCACCGGCAAATGAGAGTACGTTAGTTTGTTGAATAATTTCTGTAATTCCTTAACTGAAGTGCCTAGATTTTGGATGCCTACATCGTTAATTATATGACTCTCAATACTCATAATTCCTCTTCATTTTTGTGCAAATTAATTAAAATAAAATTCAATAGGGCAGGCTCAACTTTGTATTTTTGTTAATCAAAGATAATTATAATGACTCATTTAAGCGTAAACATTAATAAAATAGCCACTTTGCGTAACGCACGTGGTGGGAATGTTCCAGATCTTTTGCAATTTACTAAGGATATAGAAAAATTTGGAGCGCAAGGTATTACTGTACATCCAAGACCCGATGAAAGACATATTAAATATCAGGATTGTATAGATCTAAAGCCTATTGTTACTACAGAATTTAATATGGAGGGGAATCCTGTTTCCTCATTTATAGATCTAGTTCTTAAAGTTAAGCCAGAGCAGGTGACACTTGTTCCGGATGCAGAAGATGCTATTACTTCTAACGCAGGTTGGGATACTTTAAAACATAAAGACTTTTTAACGGAGGTGATCTCAGAATTTAAGAGCAATGGGATTAGAACTTCCATTTTTATAGATCCAGATGTGGAGAAAATAAAAAATGCGGTGGCAACTGGCACAGACAGGGTAGAGTTATATACAGAAGCCTTTGCAGAACAATATGAAAAGGGGAATAAAGAAGCGGTGAATATATATGCAGAATGTTCAAGATTGGCTACAAGTTTGGGCATGGGAGTAAATGCTGGTCATGATCTGTCCCTAAAGAACATTGAATATTTTGCACAACAACTTCCAGATCTTTTAGAAGTCTCTATAGGACATGCTTTAATTACAGAATCTTTATACTTCGGATTAGAAACCACCATTCAGAAATATTTAAACCTTCTTAAACGATGATAGATTTAAAATCTACAATAATAGGTGAGGGGCAACCTCTTATCATATTGCACGGATTTTTGGGAATGAGCGATAACTGGAAAACTCTGGGGGGGAAATTTGCAGAGCAAGGATATCAGGTTCATCTCTTAGATCAAAGAAACCACGGTAGAAGTCCGCATACTGAAGAAATGAGTTATAGGGTGATGGCTCAGGATCTTAAAGAATATTGTGAAAAGAATGATCTCAAAAATATAATTCTATTGGGGCACTCTATGGGAGGAAAAGTGGCTATGAGGGCTGCTGGAGAATATCCAGATCTTATAGAGAAAGTCATAATTGTGGATATCGGACCAAAATATTATGCACCACATCATCAAGAGATTCTTGGTGGGTTGGATGCCTTAAGCAATCAAGTGCTTACCTCTAGAGGTGACGCTGAAGATTTTTTAGAAACCTATATTAAAGATAAAGGTACTAGATTGTTCTTGCTGAAAAATTTGTATTGGAAGACAAAAGAGAAGCTGGCTTTAAGAATGAACTTAGAGGTGCTCAAAGATGCTTCCGAAGAGATTGGAGAAGCTTTACCTGCAGGAATTAGGTTCAAAAAACAAACATTATTTATAAAAGGAGAGCGATCAAATTATATAACTTCTGAAGATGAGCCTCTAATATCTCTTCACTTTCCAAATAACGAAATCGTTGTAATTGCTAAGGCTGGGCACTGGGTGCACGCTGAAAACATGAAGGATTTTTATGCCAATGTAATGCGATTTTTACAGCCTTAGGGTGGATATATTATGTACGCATAATAAAAATGCCATATTTATTGCGTAATATGTATTTTATGCTAAATTTGAGGTGTACATTTTTCAAAAACGAAAACTAATCCAAATTAAATTATGAAAAAACTATTATTTCTAACGGTGTTTGTTTTGGCAACATCTGCCATCTACGCTGGAGGATATCGTGTGAGTTTGCAAGGACAGCGTGCCTTGGCAATGGGGCATACCGGTGTGGCCGTAGTTAACAGTGCAGAATTGGGCTTCTTTAATCCATCTGGTATTGTGTATCTAGAAAACAGATTAAATGTTTCTGCTGGGGTGAGTGGAGTATTCTCTAAAGTGGTATTTCAAAATGATGAATTTGGACAAACGTCAGAAACCGATAGTCCTGTTGGAACTCCTTTTTACCTTTATGCAACTTATAAAGTGAATGACTGGTTAGCAGTGGGGTTAAGTGCGTATACGCCTTACGGAAGTGCTGTAGATTGGGAACAGGATTGGGCAGGTTCACACTTAGTAAATAATATAGATTTAGCTGCTATCTATATTCAGCCTTTAGTATCTGTAAAATTATCAGAATACTTTAGCGTTGGAGGGGGGCCTATTTTTGTAACTGGAAGCGTTAACTTTAATAGAAACCTGAACAGAACTGTTACAGATATTGACGGAAATAGAAGTAATGTAACTGTAGATGCTAGTGGTGTTACAAACTGGGGATGGTCTGCAAGTGCTATGTTCTCTCCAACAGAAAATTTAAGAGTAGGTTTTAACTATCGTTCTGAAATACTTTTAGAGGCAGAAGCTGGGGATGCAACATTTGAAAATGTTCCTAATTCTCCTTTAACTCCGTTCTCAGATACTAAATTTGATGCAACTTTACCTATGCCTGCAGAATTAACAGTTGGTCTATCTTATGAATTTATGGATAAGTGGTTATTTGCTTTTGATTATAATCAAACCTTATGGAGCGTTTATAACTCTTTAGATATAGACTTCGCAAATGCAACTCCAGATTCTACAAATCCTAGAAACTATAAGGATAGTTCTAACTATAGATTCGGACTTCAGTACGAAGCTACAGATTGGATTACTTTAAGAGCTGGTTACTACTTTGATGAGTCTCCTGTTCAGGAAGGATATTTTGCTCCGGAAACTCCTCGTAATGATTCAAACAACTTTACAGCAGGTCTTTCGCTTAACATAAGTGATCATTTTGCTATAGATGCAGCTTTCCTTTATTCAAGATTCAAAGAAGTTGACGCTTCTTATGATTATTACTTTGAAAATGGAGTGGCAGTACCTTTCTCTGGAACCTATAAATCTAGCGCTTTTATACCTGGATTAGGAATTACTTACAAACTATAATATTATAAACCAGTTTATAAAAATGAAAAATTATTTAAAATATTTACCGTTTCTAGCTCTTGGGGTAGTTTCATGCGAACCAGAATTAGACAATCCTATAGATGAACCTGGTTTTTACTCTAACGGAGATGCAGATTTTACAAATTATGTTGCTCTTGGTAATTCCCTTACTGCTGGATACGCAGATGGAGCACTTTACATTACGGGACAAGAAACCTCTTACCCAAACATTTTAGCGCAACAATTCTCATTGGTTCAGGAAACTTCAGAATTTAAGCAACCTCTAATGTCTGATAATCTTGGAGGATTATTGTTAGCTGGAAATCAAATTACTTCGAATAGAAGAGTTTTAGCTGTAGATGCGAATGGAAATCCTGCTCCTAGAGTTTTAGCAGGAACTTCTACTACAGATATTACTAACGTTTTGGCAGGTCCTTTTAATAATATGGGTGTGCCGGGTGCAAAAAGTTTTCATTTATTAGCTCCAGGATATGGAGATGTATCTGGAGTTGCAGTTGGAACAGCCAACCCATATTTTGTTAGATTTGCTTCAACACCAGGAACAACCGTTATTGCAGATGCAGTAGCACAAAATCCTACTTTCTTTTCATTGTTTATAGGGAATAATGATGTGTTGGCATACGCTACTTCTGGAGGAATAGGAGAAGATAGAACTGGAGATCAAAATTTTGCTGGGTATGGAGCAAATGATATTACAGATCCTAGTGTATTTGGAGCTGTGTATTCTCAATTAGTTTCAGCTTTAACTGGAAATGGTGCAGATGGGGTGTTGTTGAATATTCCTGATGTAACTTCTGTTCCTTTCTTTACTACGGTTCCTAACAATGCCTTGGTATTAGATGCTGGTACAGCTGCTAGTTTAACTGGATTTTTTCAGGCTGTAACAGGAATCACTACTCAAAGCTTAATGTTAAAAGGAGTTCCTGGGCCACAAGCTCAAGCCCTAGCTGCACAATATGCAATTACATTTAATGCAGGTCCAAATAGATTTTTAATAGATGTGCCTAAATCAGATACCAATCCTTTAGGTTTCCGTCAGATGACAGATGATGAATTACTACTTCTTACTATCAATCAGGGTGCATTAGCGCAAGGTTACGGTTCTGTAGTATTATCTCCAGAGGTAATGCAAGTATTGGGAATTCTTCAAACTGGTGGTCAGCCAACTGCAGAACAAGCTCAGATGGTTATTGATGCAGTTAGCGGGATAGACGATAAAGATGCGTTAGATAGAGATGAGTTGCTTAATATTTCTACAGCTACAGCTAGTTATAATGCAACTATAAAAGGTCTTGCCGATGCTAATGGTTTAGCATATTTAGATACAAGAGCATTATTAACTAAGGTTGCTAATGGTGGTGTTGCTTATGATGCTGGTATGGTTACTTCTACGTTTGCTACTGGTGGTGCTTTTTCTTTAGATGGAGTACATCCAACACCTCGTGGATACGCCCTTATTGCAAATAGAATTTTAGATGTAGTAAATGCTAAGTATGGTTCTACGGTTCCTAAAGTAAATATTGGTAACTATAATACTATAACTGTAAGTAATAACGTACAGTAAATAATACCTATGATTTAAGGGGAAAATGTCTTAATTATAATTAAATCTTAAATTGTTAAAACGCCGGAACTTTTCCGGCGTTTTTTTTGCAATTTTGTTTCGAATCAATTCAAATAGAATTATTATGAAGTTCATTCTAAGAATATTACTTACTGCGGTGGCGGTAATTTTATTATCACAATTTTTACCTGGCGTAAGTGTAGCAGGATATGGCACTGCAATTATTGTAGCGATAGTGTTGGCGCTTTTAAATCTCATTGTAAAGCCAATCTTAGTACTCTTTACCCTGCCTGTAACTATTATAACCCTTGGGTTATTCCTACTTGTAATTAATGCAGTTATCATATTACTTGCAGATGGATTTATTACAGGCTTTGCAGTAGATGGTTTTTGGGTTGCATTAATTTTTAGCTTATTGCTTTCGCTATTTCAATCTGTACTTTATTCGTTATTAGGATCAGATTAAGCTAGCTGTAATTCAGCTATTTGAAACTTTGAGAAGAATCAAAAAATGTGTACTTTTGCACACCAATTTTTATAAAAAGTTAAGATGAATATTACCAGAGAGAATATTGATGAATTGAATGCGGTAGTTAAAGTAGAAATCGCAAAGGAAGACTATAACGAGAAAGTTGATAAGATTCTAAAAGATTACAGGAAAAATGCAAATATTCCTGGTTTTAGAAAAGGTCATGTTCCAATGGGAATGGTGAAAAAACAATATGGACAAGCCGTTCTGGTAGACGAGGTGAATAAGTTATTGCAAGATGCACTTAATAAATATTTAACCGAAGAAAAATTAGATGTTTTAGGAAATCCACTTCCAAAAGAACAGAAAAATTTTGATTGGAATAAAGATGATTATAGCTTTGAATTTGAATTAGGATTATCTCCTAAATTTGATTTAGATCTTAAGACTAAAGAGCCAATTACGCATTATAATATTGTAGCTGGGGAAGAGATGATAGACAATCAGGTAACCCAAATCCAAAAGCAATATGGAAAACTTGTTTCTAAAGAAGTTGCAGAAGAAAATGATATTCTTACCGGGACTTTTAAGAATGAAGAAGAAGGTATTGATAATGAAACTTCACTTCCATTAGAAAATTTAAAAGGAAAGAAAAACCTTAATAAATTTTTAGGAGCAAAGGTTGGAGATGTCATAAGCCTTAAAACTAAAGGTCTTTTTGAAGATGATCACCAATTGGTGGAACTACTTAAAGTAGAACACGATAAAGCTCATGATCTTGATGTTGCTGTAGAATTTACTATTAAAGAGATCAATAAGCAGGAATTAGCAGAATTGAATAAAGAATTGTTCGATAAGTTATTTGCGAACGAAGAAGTGAAATCTGTAGAAGATCTTAAAGAAAAGATCAAAGAAGATGCTGCAAAACAATTCAAGCAACAGAGCGATCAGCAATTGTTAAATGATGTTACTGAAGCATTAATTGAAAACAACAAATTTGACCTTCCAAAAGAATTCTTACAAAAATGGATTCAAACAGTTGGAGAAAAGCCACTAACTCAAGAGGAAGCGGTAGAAGAATATACCAAGAGCGAGCAAGGATTACGCTTTCAACTTATTGAAGGAAAATTAATTCAGGAGAATAAATTAGAAGTTAAATTTGAAGATCTTAAGGCCTTTACTGTAGAAAGAATTAAAGAACAAATGGCTCAGTTCGGTCAAACCGATCCTGCAGAAAAAGAATTGGATGACATTGCTGCTAGAGTTTTATCTAATCAAGATGAAGTAAAGCGTTTATCTGAGCAGATCATGAATGAAAAACTTCTTGGTTTCTACAAAGAGAATATCAAATTGAAAGAGAAAGAAGTAACTTATGAAGACTTTGTTAAAGAGATCTACAAGTAGTCTTTCTTGATATTTAATCATATCTTTAAGGCGTTAACCAATAAGGGTAACGCCTTATTTACTTAAAAAAAAGAACTTTAAAAGCTATGGATTACGGAAAAGAATTCGAGAAATATGCCATTAAGGATCGCGGTATAAATAGCAATTACTATAACCAAATAGTAAGTAGCATGATGCCGGTTGGTATGACTCCAAATATTATAGAAGAACGTCAAATGAATGCAGTAGCCATGGATGTATTTTCAAGGTTAATGATGGATAGAATTATATTTATGGGCACCGGGATCAATGACCAGGTAGCTAATATTATACAAGCTCAACTATTGTTCTTAGAGAGTACAGACGCATCCAAAGATATTCAGATTTATATTAACTCTCCGGGAGGAAGTGTATATGCAGGTTTGGGAATTTACGATACCATGCAGTTCATAAAGCCAGATGTTGCTACTATTTGTACAGGTATGGCTGCATCTATGGGAGCAGTATTATTATGTGCTGGTGCAAAAGGAAAAAGAAGTGGACTTCCACATTCTAGAGTTATGATTCATCAGCCTCTTGGTGGAGCACAAGGACAGGCAAGTGATATTGAGATCACAGCGCGCGAGATCCTAACGCTTAAAAAAGAGTTGTATGATATCATTGCTAAGCACACTGGGCAACCTTATGAAAAGATCGCAGATGATAGTGATAGAGATTTCTGGATGAGAGCAGAAAAAGCTAAGGAGTACGGGATGATTGATGAAGTTTTAAAGAGAGAATCATAATACATATCTTAAATACCATCGCTAATAAGTTATGTAGTGATGGTATTTAAAATTTGAAAAGACAACCAATGGCGAAAGATGATTTAGAATGTTCCTTTTGTGGAAGGAAAAAACCAGAAACCAATCTATTAATTGCAGGACTGGATGCTCATATATGTGATAAGTGTATAGAGCAGGCTCACGGTATTGTTATAGAAGAGTCTAAACAGGGTGAGGCTAAAGAATTGTCTGCAGATCTAATGTTAAGCAAACCAAAGGCTATTAAAGCCTTTTTAGATGAATATATCATCGGTCAGGAAGCAACAAAGAAAGTAATGTCTGTAGCGGTTTATAATCACTACAAGCGTTTACTGCAGCCAAAGTCTGATGATGATATAGAGATCCAAAAAAGTAATATTATCATGGTAGGGGAGACCGGAACAGGAAAAACCCTTATGGCTAAGACAATTTCTAAGATGCTTAATGTTCCTTTAGCAATTGTAGATGCAACTGTACTTACAGAAGCAGGATATGTTGGGGAGGATGTAGAAGGAATTTTAACTAAGCTATTACAAGCTGCAGATTATAATTTAGAGAAAGCTCAACACGGAATTGTATTTATAGATGAGATAGATAAGATTGCACGAAAAAGTGACAATCCTTCTATTACAAGAGATGTTTCTGGAGAAGGAGTGCAACAGGCACTTTTAAAACTTTTGGAAGGAACTACCGTTAATGTTCCACCAAAAGGAGGGCGTAAGCATCCAGATCAAAAGTTTATTGAAGTAGATACAGAAAATATCTTATTCATTGCTGGTGGTGCTTTTGATGGTATCGAAAGAAATATTAGTAAGCGTTTAAATATGCAAGCGGTAGGTTTTAGCGCGTCTAAAGGAGATGATGAGATAGAGCGTACCAACCTTTTAAAGTATATCATTCCTAAAGATCTTAAAGATTTTGGACTGATTCCTGAGATCATTGGTAGATTGCCGGCATTAACATATATGAATCCTTTAGATAAAGGAACTTTAAGAGCAATTCTTACGGAGCCTAAAAATGCTATTATCAAACAATATCAAAAGTTGTTTGAAATGGATGATATCGAGTTTGATATTACAGATGATGCCTTAGATTTTATCGTAGAGAAAGCAATAGAATATAAGTTAGGTGCTAGAGGGCTACGTTCATTATGTGAAGCTATTCTTACAGATGCTATGTTCGAACTTCCAGAAAGTGGAGAACATAAACTTAATGTTACAAAAGAGTATGCGGAGAATATGCTTAATAACTCAACCATTAATAAGTTGAAAGCAGTATCTTAAGATGTTCTTATAAAATAAAAAAAAAGCCACTTTTAAAGGTGGCTTTTTTTATGGTGTAAACTTAAATTTATTTCAGAGTGTTTAAATCTATTTTTAGATTCTCCGTTAGAAATTTTACAATTTCCTTTTCAACGATCTTTGTGTCTTTAGATTTTATCTCACTACCCACAAAATGAGTTTCCGGCGTTTTTAAAGCTACCAATTTCTTTTTAGAGCTTGGAGTAGATAATAGTTCATACATCTCCGGATAGACGCTTACTTCAACATGTTCATCTTTTTCAAAAGCATTTTTCTTATAAAATAATGTAAGTACAGGAGAATTAATTTTTTTGAAAGTTTTTGGTGTCATAGTACTTTCAACTAAAACCTGAAGATCTACCAGCGCTTTAGATGGATAAATAGTATCCCAATAATTTCTAGCAATTTCCTGTTCGTGTTCTATTTTTTTATTGGAGCCAAGAGAGATCAAATTGGCTATTTCATATCCCCAATGCGAATTTAATATAAAAGTTCCCGGCATATCATCTTCTACATTAGGCCCCATGTTTATTATGGCATAAACAGATTCTGGGTAGGTAGCAGCTAAATTCAAAGCTAAGGTTCCTCCGGTTGAGGTGCTCATAATAATTACTTTCTTTCCTATTGTTTTTCCTATTTCAAGCGCCTCTTTTGCAGACATCCAGGCATTATCTGGAGTAAAATCGTTTAAAGAATGCGGTGGTTTTAATCCATGGCCAGACCA
This sequence comes from Gillisia sp. Hel1_33_143, assembly GCF_900104765.1. Taxonomy (GTDB): domain Bacteria; phylum Bacteroidota; class Bacteroidia; order Flavobacteriales; family Flavobacteriaceae; genus Gillisia. The sequence continues at coordinate 374,694 of NZ_LT629737.1, read as the reverse complement.
TCTTGCTAAATAGATGTTTGCATGTAAAGTATCTGCGATATTCACATTAACAGGAAAGCCATCCTGGTAGCTCCCCGCAAATCCATGGAGATACACTATACTATATTCTGTTTTTTTTGGAATACTATCCTGCCAAATTATCCTAGCTTCATTATCCTCTCTGGTTTGAAACGAGGCTTCAGATGTTGTTATTTTCTCTTCTAACTCTTGTAGATTTTCGGGGTAAACAGGAGTCGTAGTGGAATATTTGGGAGTTGGTATTGTTGGTCCTGTAAAGTAAGTAATCGCTAGAATACCAATTAAAACAAGTAAGATCCAATATTGTCTATTCATATATAAAAATTGAAATTCTGATGTTTGATCTTCAGAAGTTAGCAAATTATAAAAAAAAATACCCGCTCTAAATAAATAAAGCGGGTATTGATAAAATATTTAGGGCTTATGATGATAGTCTTACATCATTCCTGGCATTCCGCCACCCATTCCGCCTGGCATACCACCACCGGCGCTATCTTCTTTTATATCTATTAAAGCACACTCTGTAGTTAAGATCATTCCAGCAACAGAAGCAGCATTTTCTAATGCAATTCTTGTTACTTTCTTAGGATCAATAATACCAGCTTTCATCATGTCTACGTAAGTATCTGTCTTAGCATCATAACCAAAGTTATCTTTTCCTTCAGAAACCTTGTTAATTACAACAGAACCCTCCCCACCAGCATTTTCTACAATAGTTCTAAGTGGAGATTCTACAGCACGTCTAATGATCTGGATACCTGTGTTCTCATCTGCATTTTCCGCTTTAATACTGTCTAAGGCAATTTTAGCTCTTACAAGAGCAACACCACCTCCGGCAACAATTCCTTCTTCAATAGCAGCACGAGTTGCATTTAAAGCATCATCTACTCTGTCTTTCTTTTCTTTCATCTCCACTTCTGAAGCAGCACCTACATAAAGTACAGCAACACCACCAGAAAGTTTAGCTAAACGCTCTTGAAGTTTTTCTTTGTCGTAATCTGACGTTGTAGACTCAATTTGAGATTTAATTTGTCCAACACGTTCTTTGATCATAGCATTGTCTCCAGCACCATTTACAATTGTAGTGTTATCTTTATCTATAGCAACTTTTTCTGCAGTTCCTAACATATCGATAGTTGCATTTTCTAGAGAAAATCCTCTTTCTTCAGAAATTACAGTACCACCCGTTAAGATTGCGATGTCTTCTAACATTGCTTTTCTTCTGTCTCCAAAACCTGGAGCTTTAACAGCAGCAATTTTAAGTGAACCTCTTAATTTATTCACTACTAAGGTAGCTAATGCTTCTCCATCAACATCTTCAGCAATAATCAATAATGGTTTTCCAGATTGAGCAACTGGCTCTAATACAGGAAGAAGATCTTTCATAGAAGATATTTTCTTATCATATAACAAGATATATGGATCTTCAAGATCTGAAGTCATTTTCTCACTATTGGTAACAAAATATGGAGAAAGATACCCACGGTCAAACTGCATACCTTCCACAACATCTACATGAGTTTCTGTACCTTTCGCTTCTTCTACAGTAATTACACCATCTTTACCAACTTTTTGGAAAGCCTGTGCAATCAATTCCCCAATATGGTCATCGTTATTAGCAGAGATAGACGCTACTTGTTTTATTTTTTCAGAAGAGTTTCCAACTTCTTGAGATTGCTTTGCAAGATTCTCGGTTAAAGCTAATACAGCTTTATCGATCCCTCTTTTAAGATCCATTGGGTTTGCACCTGCAGCAACATTCTTTAAACCTTCTTTTACGATAGCTTGTGCAAGTACGGTAGCTGTAGTAGTACCATCTCCTGCAAGATCGTTGGTTTTAGAAGCAACTTCTTTTACCATTTGAGCTCCCATATTCTCTAACGGGTCCTCTAATTCTATTTCTTTAGCTACACTTACTCCATCTTTAGTAACTGTTGGAGCTCCAAAAGATTTACTAATAATTACGTTTCTTCCTTTTGGTCCTAATGTTACTTTTACTGCATCTGCTAAAGCATCTACACCACGCTTAATCCCATCACGGGCAGCTAGGTTAAATTTAATATCTTTTGCCATTTTCAATAATTTTTTGTTTTCCTGCGAAACAGGAAGCAATTAGTTAATTGTATTTTATTTGGTTTTTTTCATATCCAACTTATAACAGTGGTATGAATTTTTGTGAAGTTTACACAATTGCAAGAATATCGTCTTCTCGCATAATTAGATAATCTTTACCTTCTAGTTTTAGCTCGGTTCCAGCATATTTACCATAAAGTACTTCATCTCCAACCTTAACAGTCATTTCATGCTTTTTAGATCCTTTCCCAACAGCTACTACTTTACCTTTTTGAGGTTTTTCTTTTGCAGTTTCTGGAATGTAAATTCCTGAAGCGGTTTTGGTTTCGGCTGCAGCAGGCTCAATAAGAACTCTGTCTGAAAGCGGTTTAATGTTTAATGCCATGTGTAATTATTTTTATTTAATTAGTTTTTATCTCGTATTGCTATAACTGACTAAAATTATGCCACTACCATATTACTGACATATATAAACAAAAAATGCCAGCTTGTCATAAGCTGGCATTCCTGTATATAAAGCTTTTGAATGATCTACTGGTTGTCTTGAGCCTCCGTCTGTTGTTGAACAGGAGAAGCTGCAGGTGCAGTTTGGTTGGTTGCAGGAATTGCATTTTGTGCAGGTGCATTACCATCTATAATTCTAGATTCTGCAGTTCCATTACCATCTAAAATAGTAACATTAGAAAGTAAAATAAGAACCAATAATAATGTAGCTAAAGTCCATGTACTTTTATCTAAAAAGTCTGTAGTTTTCTTTACTCCTCCTAATTGCTGACCTCCGCCACCTCCAAAGGAAGATGAAAGTCCGCCACCTTTAGGATTTTGAACCATGATTACTACAACTAGTAAAAATGCTACAATAATAATCAATGCTAAAAAAATAGTGAATGTGCTCATCCTTGTCCTGTATTATTTTCTTGTAATTTCTTAATTGCCCGAATTTGGTCTGCAAAGAAACCACTTTTTTCGGGATTTTTCAAAATTAAAATTTTATAAGCCTGAATAGCCTTTTTATAATTTTTTTGTTCTAAGTAAACTCGAGCTAAAGTCTCTGTCATTAAGGCTTCAGGTGGTATGGTGCGATCTAGGGCAATGTTGGTGGAAGTAGTAGATTTGTTAGGTTTTATCTTCGGACTTTTTGCAATAAAATCATCAATAAGCTCAAATTTACGGTCTCTGCTTTTAACATTTTCTTCTGATTCTCTTTCGATAGGTTTTGCTGAAGTTAAACGTAACCATTCTGAAAAGGAATGAGCTTCAGAATCATCAAAATTAAGCGGAGTTCCTAGCTCTGCAGGGGCTGCAACTTCTTTAGGTTCTTCTATAGTGTCTGTACCAACTTCTGTAGCATTAGATTCTGCTCTTTCAAAAAGAAATGGGTCCATAACCTTGTCAGACTCATCTTTCTTCATTTTAATGGCCTCATCTATGGCTATGCTTCTATGACCAAAAACTTCTTGAGGCTCAAAAACTGTGATATTGTTAAGAAAATCTTCTTGTTTCTTGATCTGCAGTGCAATTCTGTCTTGATTAAAATCTTTCGAAGTGATAAAATCAAAAAGCACGCTTCTGTCTACAGTATAGGCTGCCGTCTTTTTTAAGTTGGTATTATACGTATCACTTTCTTTACTGTAAAGGCCCTTTAAATGAATTGCACGTGCCGCCTGAAAAAATGGGTATTTTTTTAAAATACTTTCCAGTTCAGTGGTGCTCTCGCGAGTAACAGAAGCCGAATTTTCCAGTAAATATGCAAGATCTTGTGAATTCATTACCAATTTGTTAATGAAGCATTGAATATATCCTGAGTAATTCTTGTAAAGATCTCACTCAATGCGGTTTCTAGAACTGCTCCTTGTAATTGCGCATTAGCATCATAATCATAATAGAAAGAAAATCTTCTTTCAAAATCTTTCTCAGGGTCTATGGTATTAAAATACCTAACATTTACCGAAATTGTTAATCTGTTTTGTGCTGCAGTATTTTGTGCTGTTGCAGACATTGGAGCAATATAATAATCTATGATCTCTCCTTCATATACCAGATCCCCTCCAGAATTGGTAAGGCTCAAATTAGTCTGATTTTGAATAAGATCCTGTAATTCTAGAGTAAAAGTTCTATCTATTCCTGGTTCTACAAGATCTGCTGCGTTCTGGAAGTAATTTACCTGAAAGGTGGAAGCCCCACCTGTATCTGCTCCTGTAAAAGAGTAAATTCCGCAAGACTGAAAGCTCATCATAAAAATTATAGATAAAACCAGTATACTTAATCTTTTCATTGTAATAGAATTTTATTTAAATTTTAATGTCAAAGACTTACAAATCATATTGTTTTATCTTTCTATACAGGGTTCTTTCACTTATGCCTAATTCTTCTGCAGCATTCTTACGTTTACCGTTATGTCTTTCTAAAGATTTTTTTATTAGCTCCAATTCTTTATCCTGTAGCGAAAGGGTTTCTTCTTCTTCGATCTCTTCTGCAAAATAATATTTGTCTTCTCGTTCTCTTTCACTTTCTCGCTCTCTGGCTTGATGATCTTCTAGCTGAAGAACTTCCATTTTTTCTTCGCTAATATCTTCGGTCTCCTCTTTATCATCTTCTTCTCCGTAGATCTTTTCAATAAGTCCTTCGTGCTCTTCCTGAACTTTTTGATAGTTTCCACTTTCCATTAATTTCAAGGTTAGCTTTTTTAGATCATTAAGATCGCCTTTCATGTCAAAAAGAACCTTGTATAAGATCTCTCTTTCATTGCTGAAATCTGCATCGCTTTTTTTGTCTGAGATCACAGCAGGAAGGTTACTTCCAATATTAGGGAGATACCCCTTAAGCTTATTGCCATTAATGCTTCTCTCTTGTTCTAAGACTGAAATTTGTTCCGCTATATTTCTTAACTGACGGATATTACCACCCCATTGATATTTCAGTAAAAGTTCTACCGCATCATCTTCCAACCTTATGGTAGGCATCTTATATTTAAGCGCAAAATCTGCAGCAAATTTTCTAAACAATAAGTGAATGTCTTCTTTTCTATCTCTAAGAGGTGGTAAGTTGATCTCTACCGTACTTAATCTATAATATAGATCTTCCCTAAATTTATTCTTTTTGATAGCTTCGAACATTTGCACGTTGGTCGCGGCAACAATTCTTACGTCTGTTTTCTGAACCTTTGATGATCCTACTTTTATGAACTCGCCATTTTCCAAAACCCGTAGTAATCTTACCTGAGTGGTTAAAGGAAGTTCTCCTACTTCATCTAAAAAAATAGTACCTCCGTCGGCAACTTCAAAATATCCATTTCTTGTTTGATTGGCTCCAGTAAAAGATCCTTTTTCGTGGCCAAATAATTCACTGTCTATAGTCCCTTCTGGAATAGCTCCACAGTTAACAGCAATATATTTGCCATGCTTTCTATGAGATAGGGAATGGATGATCTTAGGAATACTTTCTTTTCCAACCCCACTTTCTCCGGTAACTAATACCGAAATATCTGTAGGTGCAACCTGAATTGCTTTTTCTACTGCGCGATTTAATTTGGGATCATTCCCAATAATTTCAAATCTTTGTTTTGTTGCCTGAACTGATTCCATATACAGTACTAAAGATCATTTTTTTAATTTCACTTTTAATTAAAGAGTAAAAGTTTATTTAAATAAAATGAGGTTAAAAATTATTAATTATTTTCACTGTAACCCACGGCTTCTCCTTTTAAGGTAGCGCTGGTACAATCTTTTATTTTTACGTTTACAAGGTCTCCGATCTTATAATGGCCTTTTGGGAAAACAGCCACAATATTTTGTGGAGTTCTTCCGCTCCATTCCTGGTCAGACTTTTTAGATTCTCTTTCAATTAGCACTTCCAAGGTTTTTCCAATTTGCTCTTGAGTTCTAAGCAAACCATGTTTGCGCTGTAAAGCAACAATCTCCGCAAGTCTTCTTTTCTTGGTCTCTTCCGGTACATCATCTTCGTACTTCTTATCTGCTAAAGTTCCAGGTCTGGTGGAATAGGCATACATGTATCCAAAATGATATTTTACATGCTCCATAAGAGAAAGTGTGTCTTGGTGGTCTTCTTCGGTCTCGCCGCAAAATCCTGCAATCATATCCTGAGAGAAGCTGCAATCTGGAATTATTTTTTTGATATTATCTATCAGGTTAAAATATTCTTCTCGGGTATGTAATCTGTTCATCCTTTTCAATACGCGATCACTTCCGCTTTGTACCGGTAAATGAATATAGTTACAGATGTTATTATGAGCTGCTACTACTCGAATTACGTCCATGGTCATATCCTGCGGATTGGAAGTAGAAAATCTAATTCTCATTTTTGGCTGCGCTTCAGCAACCATTTTTAAAAGATCTGCAAAACCTGTAGCCGTGGCTTTTTGAATTTCAGAAGCATCTTTAAAATCTTTTTTAAGTCCGCCGCCATACCATAAATAACTGTCCACATTCTGTCCTAAAAGAGTGATCTCTCTAAACCCTTTTTCAGCCAGATCATTTACTTCTTCAATGATACTTTGTGGATCTCTACTGCGTTCTCTTCCTCTAGTAAAAGGAACAACACAAAAAGTGCACATATTATCGCAACCTCTGGTAATAGAAACATAAGCAGAAACACCGTTACTTTGCAATCTAACCGGAGAAATATCTCCATAAGTTTCTTCTTTAGATAGAATAACATTCACCGCATTTCTACCTTCTTCAACTTCACTTATTAGATTAGGAAGATCTTTATAAGCATCTGGGCCTACAACTAGATCTACTATCTTTTCTTCTTCTAAGAACTTACTTTTTAGACGTTCGGCCATGCAGCCAAGAACGCCCACCTTCATTTTAGGATTAATGCGTTTTACTGCATTATATTTTTCAAGACGTTTTCTTACTGTTTGTTCGGCTTTATCTCTAATTGAGCAAGTATTTACTAGAACTAGATCTGCGTCTTCAAGATTTTGAGTGGTATTAAATCCTTCTTTTTGAAGAATGGAAGCTACAATCTCACTATCGCTAAAATTCATAGCACAGCCGTAGCTTTCTATAAATAATTTGCGTTTATTTTCAGCTTTAGGTTCTAAAACAAGGGCATTTCCTTGTGATTTTTCATCTATTATCTTCTCCATAATTCCAACGGTACCTTAAAGTAGTTTAGCGTGCAAAGATAGCTTTTAGTTAAGATGTGACAAAGTGACAGATTAAAAAATATCTATCTATATTTAATGCTAAGATTATGGATTTTTGCTTAATTACTTAGCATATTTAAAATTTGCCCTACTTTTGCAACTAGAAAAAATAGATTTATGGCAAAGAATTTAGTGATTGTAGAGTCTCCAGCCAAGGCAAAAACCATTGAAAAATTTTTGGGTAAAGATTATACGGTAGCCTCCAGTTTTGGGCATATCGCAGATCTTCCTACCAAAGAATTAGGGGTGGATACCGAGGGAAATTTTACACCTAAATATATAGTATCGAAAGATAAAAAAGATGTAGTAAGCAAACTGAAGAAGTTAGCTAAAACCGCAGAGATGGTTTGGTTAGCAAGTGATGAAGACCGAGAGGGTGAGGCTATTGCCTGGCACTTGGCAGAAGAGCTACATTTAGATAAAGATAAGACTAAACGTATCGTTTTTCATGAGATCACCAAGACTGCAATTTTAAAGGCAATAGATAATCCAAGAAGTATAGATTACAATCTTGTAAATGCACAGCAGGCAAGACGTGTATTAGATAGATTAGTAGGGTATGAGCTTTCTCCAGTTCTATGGAGGAAGGTTAAAGGAGGGTTATCGGCCGGTAGAGTACAATCTGTTTCTGTAAGATTAATTGTAGAAAGAGAGCGTGAGATTCAGGATTTCACTGCGGAAGCTTCTTATAGAATAGATGCAGAATTCACAAATGAAGAAGGAAAAAGCTTTAAAGCAAAACTTCCGAAGAATTTCGATACCAAAGAAGAGGCAGAGAAATTCTTAAAAAAGAACATTAGTGCAAAATTTAAAGTTGCAGATCTTTCTACCAAACCAGCTAAGAAATCTCCAGCGCCACCATTTACAACTTCTACGTTGCAACAGGAAGCAGCAAGAAAATTATACTATTCTGTAAGTAAGACCATGACCATGGCGCAGCGTTTATATGAAGCGGGGCATATTACTTACATGAGAACAGATAGTGTAAATTTATCTGATGATGCTAGAAAAGGTGCTAAGAAAGAGATATCTAAAGCATATGGCGATAAATATTCAAAATCTCGCCAGTTTAAAGGTAAGAGTAAAGGAGCTCAAGAAGCTCACGAGGCAATAAGACCTACACATTTTGAAAATCATTCTGTAAATGCAGATAGAGATGAGCAACGTTTGTATGATCTTATCTGGAAAAGAGCCATAGCTTCTCAAATGAGTGATGCACAATTGGAACGTACCAATGTTAAGATAGAGGCAGATAAGCATGATAAAACTTTTACAGCTAATGGAGAGGTTTTGATCTTTGATGGTTTCTTAAAGGTATATCTTGAAGGAAGTGATGATGAAGATGAAGAGCAAGAAGGAATGCTGCCTGCACTTAAGGTAAATGAGCCTTTAGATAATGAATATATAACTGCAACCGAAAGATTTACGAGACCTCCATATAGATATACAGAGGCATCTTTGGTGAAGAAGTTAGAAGAATTGGGTATTGGTAGACCATCTACGTATGCACCAACTATTTCTACTATTCAAAATAGAAATTATATAGAAAAAGGTACTGTAGATGGGGTTGAGCGTAATTATGCTCAGCTTGTGCTTAAAAATGATAAGTTTTCAGAAAAAGCGCTTTCAGAAACAGTAGGAAGCGATAAAGGGAAATTAGTGCCAACCGCAGTCGGGCAAGTAGTAAATGACTTTTTAGTAATGCATTTTGCTAACATTCTGGATTATAACTTCACCGCAAAAGTGGAGCAGAGCTTTGATGATATAGCTGAAGGGAATGAAGAGTGGACTAAAATGATGAAGGATTTCTATTCAGAGTTTCATCCACAAGTTCTTGATGTTGCTAAGAATGCCGAGAGAGAAGTTGGGGAAAGGATATTGGGGGAAGATCCAGAAACCGGGAAACCTGTAAGTGTAAGGTTAGGTAAATTTGGACCGATGGTTCAGATAGGATCTGTAGAAGATGATGAAAAACCTCGTTTTGCAGGATTAAGTCCAGATCAAACTTTAGATTCTATTACCTATGAAGAGGCAATGGATCTTTTTCAGCTGCCTAAAGAAATAGGAGAGTGGGAAGGAGAAAAAGTTGAGGTAAATAACGGTAGATTTGGTCCTTATGTTCGTTACGGTAAAAAATATGTTTCTTTAGAAAAGGGAGAAGATCCGCTAAGTATAGATTTTGATAGAGCTTTAGAGCTTATAGAAGAAAAGGAAAAAGCAGATGCTCCGATATATCATTTTCAGGAGCTGCCTGTTCAAAAAGGAGTAGGGAGATTTGGACCTTATTTAAAATGGAATAGCATGTTCATTAACGTGAACAAGAAATATGATTTTGATAACCTTACAGACGGAGATATTGAAGAGCTTATTGAAGATAAGATCAGGAAAGAGAAAGAAAAGGTTCTTCATAATTGGGAAGAAGAGGGTATTAGAGTAGAAAAAGCGCGCTGGGGAAGATCTAACATTATAAAAGGAAAGACAAAAATTGAACTTCCAAAAACTGTAGATGCTACCAAATTAACTCTGGAAGAAGTAAAAGGAATTATAGAAAAGAATACTAAAAAGAAGCCTGCAAAGAAAAAAGCAGCACCTAAAAAAGCTGCTGCCAAGAAAACTACAGCTACAAAGAAAAAGACCCCTAAAAAGAAATAATTAATGGATTTTGAGTTTTTAAGTCCTGTTGATGCCTCTGTGCTCGAAGAGATTTCTAATTATAATGTGCATACCCTTAAAGATAAAGTAAAGATCCACTCTTTAGAACATGGATTACCAGATCTTGAAGGAGTGAAAATTGCCATAGTTGGTGTAAGAGAAAACAGACTTGCAGAAGATCATGAAGATGAATACCTAAATTTTAATAAACTAAGATCTTCTTTCTATGGGCTTTTTCCTGGAAATTGGCATCTTAATATTGCAGATTTAGGCGATATTGTTAAGGGAGAATCTGTAGAAGATTCTTATTTTGCCTTACAAACTCTTGTTTTAGCCCTACTTAAAAAGAATATAATTCCATTAATTTTAGGAGGGAGTCAGGATCTAATATATGCTCAATACAGGGCTTATGATAGGTATGAGCAAATGGTGAATATTGTGAATATAGACAGCCGTTTTGATCTTGGAGATGCAGATAAACCTATAACCAACAGGTCTTATATTGGAAAGGCAGTGGTAAATGAACCATATAATCTTTTTAATTACTCCAATGTGGGCTATCAAACTTATTTTAATTCACAAGATGAGATAGAGTTGATGGAAAGATTATTTTTTGATGCTTATAGATTGGGAGAGGTTTCTAATAATTTGAAAGTTATAGAGCCTGTTATGCGAGATGCTAATATTGTAGGATTAGATCTTGGTGCTATAAATGCAGCAGCAATAGGAGGTAATTATAGATCTCCAAACGGTTTTGATGGAAAGGAAATTTGTGCGCTAGCCCGTTATGCTGGGATAAGCGATAAAGTTTCATCTATGGGAATTTATGAATATCATTCTAATTATCCGGAAGCTGGTAATATGCTTTGTGCTCAGATCATATGGTATTTCATTGAAGGTGTGAATTATAGAACCAATGAGAACACTAAAGCTGCAAAACAGGATTTTATTAAATATTTAGTGCCAATTGAAGATGAAATTTTAGTATTTTTCAAAAGCCCTATTAGCGGACGATGGTGGATAGAAATTCCATTTGTTTCAAATTCTAATAATAAATTAAAAAGGCATACGTTATTACCTTGCAGCCAAGAAGATTATCTCGAGGCATGTAATCAGGTTATTCCTGAACGTTGGTATAAGACAAAAAGGAAAAACGAAATTTAATTATATTACCGGCATAAGCTTGATTTTAGCTATTTTTATTAAAACTATTGTTTTTTATAAATTATTTAGATAGGTTTACCGCTTAAATCAATTGTGTCATAACCCCGAGAGAATTATGAAGAAATTTATTTCGCTTGTTGCTGTTCTTGCATTACTTTCTAGCTGTAGCAGCGGTGATAGAGGCGAACTTGTAGGTGCGAAAGGAAAAAAATGGAATCCGGAGAAACCCTTTGGCATGACATTAATTCCTGGTGGAGCTTTTATTATGGGTAAATCTGATGATGATTTAGCCGATATGAAGAATGCCCCTACTAAAACAGTTACCGTTAGAACCTTTTATATGGATGAAACTGAGATCACTAACTCGGAATATCGCCAATTTACAAATTGGGTAAGAGATTCTATCGTAAGAATGAGATTAGCTATAGAAGCAGATCTAGAGGGTGCAACTCCTGGAGATGACGGTATTGGAGAATATGCATTTGTAGATGCCAATGAAGAAGATATGTCTGTATATGAAAAATACATGTATGACAATTACACTTCTTTTTCTGAAGATTATCAAGGGCGAAAACTGAATCATGATATAGATGTTATCTGGGATACTAGAGACTATCCGGATGAAGCTTATGCTAGAGTTATGGATTCTATGTACATTCCATTAGAAGAATCTTATAATGGGCAACGTACTATAGATGTTCAAAAACTTACTTTTAAGTATAGATGGATGGATATCCAAAAAGCTGCACGTTCTAAAACTCAAAAAAGAAGTGACTTTATAGTTACCGAAGAGGTAAAGATCTACCCTGATACCGCAGTATGGATAAAAGATTTTAATTACTCGTATAATGAGCCTATGCATAACGATTATTTCTGGCATACTGCTTTTGATGAGTATCCGGTAGTAGGAGTAACCTGGAAACAGGCTAAAGCTTTTACACAGTGGAGAACTCTTAATAAAAATGCTTACAGAAAGAGCAAGGGAGATCAAGATGTTCCATCATTTAGATTACCAACAGAAGCAGAGTGGGAATATGCTGCCAGAGGTGGTTTACAATCTGCAACGTATCCTTGGGGTGGTCCTTATGCAAAAAATGACAGAGGTTGTTTTATGGCGAACTTTAAACCTTTAAGAGGAGATTACGCAGCAGATCAAGCTTTGTATACTGTAGAAGCAAAATCTTACGAGCCTAACGATTATAACTTGTATAATATGGCTGGTAATGTAGCAGAGTGGGTAAATTCTTCCTATGATCCTGCAGCTTATGAATATATGTCTTCTATGAACCCTACCGTTAACAATGAAGACGACCTTAGAAAGGTGGTTAGAGGTGGATCATGGAAAGATGTTGCTTACTTCTTACAGGTAAGTACCAGAGATTACGAATATGCAGATACAGCAAGAAGTTACATAGGTTTTAGAACTGTTCAGGATTATCTTGGTACAGATGTTACTTTAAATCAACCTGCTAAATAAGAACCCATTTTTATATAACCTATTCAATCAACTAAACAAAAACTAATCTTATTGTATTATGGCACAGTCAAAAACTAGAATGAAAATAATGAATATGGTGTATGGTCTAGGAGCCGCGGTAGTAATTATCGGAGCCCTTTTCAAAATCATGCACTGGCCTTTTGGAAATGAAATGTTAATTGTTGGTTTACTTACCGAGGCATTAGTATTTGTTGTTTCTGCATTTGAGCCGGTAGATGACGAACTAGATTGGTCTTTAGTTTACCCGGAATTAGCAGGAGCGCCAGCTTCAGCAAAAGAAAGAGCATTAGTAGCAGAAACTACAGAAACGGATGCATCTCTTTCTAAAAAATTAGACAATATGTTGAAAGAAGCAAAGATCGATGCTAACCTTATGGAAAGTCTTGGTTCTAGCATTCGTAACTTTGAAGGTGCAGCAAAAGGAATTGCACCTACAGTAGATGCTATGGCTTCTCAAAGAAAATATAGTGAAGAGCTTTCATTGGCTGCAGCACAAATGGAAACATTGAATAATCTTTATAAAGTTCAGGTAGAGAGTTCTGCTAAGCAAGCTCAAATTAATGAAGAAGTAGCAGAAAATGCTGGTAAGTTGAACCAACAAATGGGAAGTCTTGCAAATAATCTATCTTCATTAAATGGTGTTTATGGCGGTATGCTTACTGCTATGAATGGAAGACAATAGTTAATTAGTTGTGATGACGATTAAAAATATTAATAAGAAACTAAACTAATTATACATGGCGTCTGGAAAACAAACACCAAGACAGAAGATGATAAACCTAATGTACCTGGTTTTCATCGCAATGCTGGCTTTAAATATGTCTAAAGAAGTACTTACTGCTTTTGGACTAATGAATGAAAAATTAACCGAGTCTAATGCTACCACCTCTCAGCGTAATGCTGCATTTATGGCAAGCTTAGATGAAAAGGCAGGGGAGCAACCTGCAAAATATGCACCGTTAAAAGCGAAAGCTGAAAAGATAGATCAGCTATCTTCAAGCTTTAATAGTTATATCGAAAATCTAAAATCTGAACTTCTTGCTAATGTTGATGACAAGCAAGAATATGAAGAAATGGATAAATCTAATGATCTTGACGAAATGTTCTTCCAAAGTGGTAGAGTTGGTCCTAAAGGACAGGAATTCTTAGATCAGGTAAAAGCATATCGCGAAGGTGTAGTAAATGTGATTGGAGACGAAAAAGGTTTTGAATCTATTAAATCTAATATCCGAGATAAGTTTTCTACAGAAGAACAAAATGTAGATGGTGCTAAAGTTGAGTGGTTAAAATATAACTACGAAGGATTTCCTTTGGTTGCATCTATTACCAAGTTAACTCAAATACAATCAGATATTAAAACTACAGAAAGTGAAGTACTTTCTGCAATGTTATCTGGTCAGTTAACAAGTGAAGTTTCTTTAACCAACTATGAAGCTATTGTAGTTCCTGAGAAAACAGCATTCTTCTCTGGAGAGAGCTTCAAAGGGAAAGTTGTTTTAGGGCGTGTAGATAAAACTTTAAAATTTGACAATGTAGTGGTTAATGGAAATAAAGTAAGCAGCAACGAAGCTGGGCAAGTTGTTCTTAATTTTCCTGCAGGAAATGTTGGAGAGCAGCAAATCAATGGGGAGATCCAGTTTAAAGAAGGAGACTCGGTTGTTAAAATCCCAATTAAAAGTTCATATGCTGTAATACCAAAACCTAATTCTGCCGTTATATCTGCAGATAAGATGAATGTGGTGTATCGTGGGGTTCAAAACCCAATGACTATCTCTATTCCTGGCGTTGGAAGTGTAAATGCAAATGCTCCAGGTTTAAGAGCTGCTGGAGGTGCTGGTAAATATGTTATGGATGTTACAACCGTTCAGGCACGTGAGGTAACTATTAATGTAAGCGGTAAACTTCCTGGTGGAGAAACAGTTTCAGACAGTAAGTCTTTCAGAATAAAAGATATCCCAACTCCAGTTGGTACAATTCGTGGAGAAGATGGTTCTGTGAAAATGCAAAGAAACAGTTTAGAAGCTTCTACTATTGGAGCATTACTTCCAGACTTCGATTTTGACCTTGCTTTAAGGGTTTCCGGATTTAGTTTTAAAGTTTCTGGGCAACCAACCATTCAGGTTAGAGGAAGTTCTTTAGACGCTTCTGCAAAAGCTGCATTAAGAAGAGCAGGTAGAGGAGAAACAGTGCAAATTTTTGAAATTCAAGCACAATTAGCTACAAATTCTGGATACAAGCTTAAAAAAGTATCTCCAGTATTTGTAGAGTTAACAAATTAATAAAAACAATACCATGAAGTGGAATCAATTTTTGCTAGGTACAGTTGGATTATTACTTTCTGCATCATCTTTTGGGCAATCAAATCTTTTGAATGCTACAACACCAGATGAAATAGGGAAATTATCTGCAGCCGAGCTTAAAGTAGCGAAGGAGAATAAACCATTAGATTATGGTTACGTTGATGATAGAGATGTACTATGGTCTAAAAATGTTTGGGAAATTATAGATCTTGATGAAAGAGTTAACTTTCCTTTATATTATCCAATAGACACCAATAACATCGGTGGGAATAGAAGATCACTTTATGATGTTTTAATGGGTGGTATTAAGGCTGGAAAGATCAAAAATATTTATGCAGATTCTTACTTTAATGAAAAGCGCACGCTTAATGATATTAGTGCAGCTATTTCTAAAGTAGATACTACAGATCTTGGTATAGAACAGTATAATGCCGGAGAACAAATAGAGGAACAATTTATTGATAGAAGAGATATTACTTCTGCAGATATAGCAGAGTATCATGTTCGTGGGATGTGGTATTTTGATAAGCGTCAGGCAGAGTTAAAATATAGAATCTTAGGAATTGCTCCTGTGGCTCCAGATGTTAACTTTATTGATGATGAAGAACCAGATCTAGTAGAATTGTTTTGGGTATGGTTTCCGGATGCTAGGCCATTGTTATTTGATAATGATGCCTTTAATGGAAGCAATACAGCCTCTTCCATTACCTTCGACCATCTCTTGAATGCTAGAAGATTTAATGCGGTTATTTATAAAGAAGATAACGTACAAGGAGATAGAACTGTTGATGATTATATAACAGATAATGCATTTATGCAGTTATTAGAATCTCAACGTATACAAGAGCAGATACGTAATTTTGAACAAGATATGTGGAATTATTAATAATTATTTCCATATTTAATTCCAAAAACGCTCCGATATTTCGGAGCGTTTTTTAATTTTATACCATGATAGATTATATAATTGTTGGAGCCGGTTTAAGTGGAATAGCAGTAGCAGAAGAATTGCTAAATGCAGGAATGAAGATCAAAGTTTATGAGAATCATTCTCAAAAGTCTTCTGTGGTAGCAGGGGGAATCTTTAATCCTGTTATTCTGAAAAGGTTCACACTAGCATGGAATGCCGATAAACAATTAGAAGTGGCACTTCCATTTTATAAAGAACTGGAAGAGAAGTTAAATGTCTCAATTATTAAAGAAATGCCAATCTATAGAAAATTTAACTCTGTAGAAGAGCAGAATAATTGGTTTGAGGCAATAGATAAGCCTTCATTATCAAAATTTTTAGACCCTAAGCTGGTATCTTCTATTAATTCATCTATACCTTCAGATCATTCATTCGGAAAAGTAAATCATACAGGAGTTATTAATACTGAATTGCTAATTAATCATTTCAGTAATTATATAAGATCTTTTGGAGCACTGGAATCTGAAGAGTTTGAACATGATCTTTTACATTTTAGAACGGGTGGTGTAGAATATAAAGGAATTCATGCAAAAGCTGTAATTTTTTGTGAAGGCTATGGAATGAAAGATAATCCATTTTTTAATTGCTTGCCATTGCATGGAAATAAAGGGGAATATATAATTGTTAAAGCAGAAGATCTTAAATTGGAAGTTGCTGTTAAATCTTCTGTATTTATTCTTCCAATTGGAAATGATCATTATAAAGTGGGAGCAACTTATGATAACCACGATCATACTTCTGAACCTAAGGAGGCATCTAAAGAATATTTATTAAAGAAGCTAGATGCTTTTCTAAAGTGTGATTATACCATAGTAGACCAAATGGCAGGAATAAGGCCTGCAACTCCAGACAGAAAACCTATGGTAGGGAATCATCCAGACCACCCTACTATATATTGCTGTAATGGTTTTGGAAGTAGAGGAGTTCTCATAGCGCCAACCATAGCAAAAGAGCTAGTGGGTCATTTACTAAATGATACCGATATTTCAGAAGAAGTGAATATCAGTAGATATTATAACTATTTTCCTTCATTATCTTCTTAAACAATCTTGAGGCAGTGAAATGTATTAATTTATAGTTGAGTTGCTGCGTTTGCTTAAGAATTGTCCATCTAAGATATATTTATGTAATTGCTGTTACTATAACCATAGTAGAGTTATGTATTAGTATTGTTTAAATTGTTTCCAGCTACTTTGATACATATTCTCAAGTGATTCTTATCTATTAAAAGGGACTTTTGATTTAAAGCGAAATGAAAGTTGGTTCAATCTGAATATAACTGGATATATTTTGATAGCAGAAATTATCATTTATTTCAGTTCCTTGTAAGATTTTCATTTCCATTTTTTTAGCAATTTAAAAATAGGCATCTTTGCAAAAATATTAGAAGGATAACATGCTTAACATTCACAATTTATCGATATCATTTGGCGGGGAGTACTTGTTTGATGAAATTACTTTTAGGTTAGGAGCGGGAGACCGCGTAGGACTTATTGGTAAGAACGGAGCCGGAAAATCGACGATGCTCAAAATACTATCTGGAGAACAGGAGCCTGATACAGGTCAAATTGCTAAGGATAAAGAGCTTAAAATTGGATTTTTAAAGCAAGATATTGATTTTATTCAGGGTAGAACTGTTATTGACGAGGCGCAACAGGCCTTTGTGGAAATAAAGGTTATAGAGAAAAAGATAGCTCATATTAATGAACAGCTAGCCATCAGAACAGATTATGAAAGTGACGAGTATATGGATCTTATTCATGATCTAACTGAACTTACGCATCAATATGAGATCATAGGTGGGTATAACTATCAGGGTGATACAGAGAAAGTTTTAATGGGTCTTGGTTTTGACCGTGAAAAGTTCGACAAGCTAACAGATACCTTTTCGGGAGGATGGAGAATGAGAATTGAACTGGCAAAACTATTACTTCAAAGCAATGATATTTTGCTATTGGATGAGCCTACCAACCACCTCGATATAGAATCTATTATCTGGTTAGAACAATTCTTGAATAATTATACCGGTTGTGTGATCATTGTTTCTCACGATAAGATGTTCTTAGATAATGTTACCAATAGAACTATAGAGATATCTTTAGGGAAGATCTATGATTATAAGAAACCTTATTCTGAATACTTAGTCTTGCGCCAAGAATTAAGAGAACAACAATTAGCTTCTCAGAAAAATCAGGCAAAGCAGATAGAGCAAACAGAAAAGCTTATTGAAAAATTCCGTGCTAAGGCATCTAAAGCCTCTATGGCCCAATCTCTAATCAAAAAACTAGATAAAGTTGATAGAATAGAGGTAGATGAAGATGATAATGCAGTGATGAATTTGCGTTTTCCTATTTCTGTACAACCAGGTAAAATCGTGGTGGAGACAGAAGAAATAGGGAAGGCTTATGGGAAAGTACAGATTCTAGAAGATATAGACCTGCTTATTGAGCGCAGTAGTAAAATTGCCTTTGTTGGTCAAAACGGGCAAGGTAAAACTACATTGGCTAAGATAATAGTTGGGGAAATAGATCATACCGGGAATTTAAAACTCGGGCACAATGTACAATTGGGGTATTTTGCACAAAATCAGGCAGATGAGCTGGATGGTGAAAAAACGGTGCTAGATACAATGATAGATGCTGCCACAGAGTCTACCAGAAGTAAAGTTAGAGACATGCTTGGATCATTTCTTTTTAGAGGAGATGAAGTAAGCAAAAAAGTAAAAGTACTTTCTGGTGGAGAGCGAAATAGATTGGCGCTTTGTAAATTATTGCTTCAGCCCTTCAATGTGCTTATTATGGATGAGCCTACCAACCACTTAGATATAAAATCTAAGAACGTGCTTAAGGAAGCATTGAAAAGCTTTGAAGGGACTCTAATTATCGTTTCTCACGATAGAGATTTCTTACAGAATCTTACAAGCACTGTTTATGAATTTAAAGATAGACAGATAAAAGAATATTTAGGTGATATAGATTTTTATCTAGAGCAGCGAAATGTTGAGAATATGCGCGCTATAGAAAAGCGAGATAAGGTGGTGAAAGAAGACAACAAGAATAATGATAATAAGCAGGCTTATAATGATCAAAAGAAGTTCAAATCTCTTCAGAATAAATTAAGCAATACCGAGGCTAAGATCAACAAGTTGGAGAAGGAGCTGAAAGTTAAAGATTTGGAGATGGCAACAGATTATAATAAAGCCATTGCTAAACCTAATTTTTTAGAGAATTATAAAAAGAACAAAAAAGAATTAGAGTCATTAATGGCTTCATGGGAAAAGCTTCAGTCTGAACTTGAAACAATTTCTTAATATTTACGAGGTCGATTTTGTAGCATTTTAAAATCGACTTGTAGTCAATAAAATTCTTTTCATTGTATAAAGGGTAATTAATTGTTTTAGAACAATTTGATTGCCTTTTTTTATGTCTGTTTTTTACAAGCAACTCAATTAACTTGGCTTATTTCTGTAATTTAGTAGCTTTATAAATTAAACGCTTTTTACTTTTGAGAGTCTAAAGGGTAATTAAAAGTAAAGCATGCGTAAAATTATACTATCAATTCTTGGAGTAGTACTGGTAATTGCAGCCATCTCTGTTGCTAAATCTATTATAGACAGTAATACCAAGGAAAGACCTCCTGCTAAAAAAGTAATTAAATCGGTATACGTTCAAAAAGTGGATAATGGTACGGTACCTATCGTTATTCCTGCTAATGGAACCGTTACAGCTCTACAAAAAACCAGTTTATTCTCTGAAGTAGAGGGTATATTTAGAAGCAGTTCTAAACCATTTAGACCCGGACAGGAATATAGCAAAGGGCAGGTGCTTTTAAGAATAGATGCGGTAGAATATGCAGCTAATGTTAGAGCTTCAAAAAGTGAGCTGTATAATAAAATTGCATCGGTGATGCCAGATCTAAGACTGGATTATCCAGATGATTTTAAGAAGTGGGAGACTTATTTAAATAATTTTGATGTTAATAGAAGCTTGGCTCCCTTACCAAAACCTTCATCAGATCAGGAAAATTATTTTATATCTGGTAGAGGTATAGTTTCCGGTTATTATAACATAAAGAATTTAGAAACCAGATTAAATAAGTTCATCATTGTTGCTCCATATAACGGAGTGCTAACAGATGCAGTTGTAACAGAGGGTTCTTTGGTAAGACCTGGACAGCGATTAGGAGAATTTATAGATCCTTCAGCTTATGAGTTGGAAGTTGCAATTAGAAAATCATTTAGTGATCTTTTAAAAGTAGGAGAAGAAGTAGATTTAAAAAATTTAGAGGGAACTCAACAGTTTAAAGGGGAAGTTAGTAGAGTTAATAGTAAGATAGATGCAAATTCTCAAACGGTACAGGTCTTTATTAAGATTGAAGATGCTAAAGTTAAAGAGGGGATGTATTTAGAAGCTAGTGTAGCGGCAAGAAATGTAGAAAATGCTACATCTATTCCCAGAAATCTATTGGTCTCTCAAAACAAGGTTTATGTAGTGGAGAACAATGTGCTTCAACTTGCAGAAATCAATGTAGTTCATTTTACATCAGAGTCTGTAATTATCACGGGATTAGAAAATGGAACTGAACTTATTTCTGCTCCGGTACCTGGAGCATTCGTAGGTATGCCTGTAGAAATAAATAGTAATACCAACCTATCTAACATCAACTAGTTGTGAGAAAAATAATTAGTTATTTTATAAAATACGAGGTTGCAGTTAATATTTTGATCTTCGCTTTTGTGATCTTCGGAATAATTGGAGTTATGAACATGAAGTCTTCCTTCTTTCCATTGGTAGATTCTAAGATCATAACAATTAGTGTAGCTTATCCGGGATCTTCACCAGAAGAGATCGAAGAGGGAATTATTCTGAAGATTGAAGATAATCTTAAAGGATTGGTAGGTATAGATCGGGTAACTTCAACGGCTCGTGAGAGTGGAGGATCAATAACCGTAGAAATAGAAAAAGGTGAAAATATTGATGCTCTTCTAGCTGAAGTTAAGAACGCTGTAGATAGGGTTCCTAATTTTCCATCAGGAATGGAACCTTTGGTGGTTGCAAAACAGGAGCAAATTAGATCTACAATTAGTTTTTCGGTAAGTGGAGAAAATATTCCGCTAGCTACTTTAAAACAAATTAGCCAACAAATTGAGAACGACCTTAGAGGAATAGATGGTATTTCTCAAATTAGTATTTCCGGATTTCCTCAAGAAGAGATAGAGATAGCAGTAAGTCAAGAAGATCTTTTGGCCTATAATCTTTCATTTGAAGAAGTGGCTGCTACCGTTTCTAATGCGAACATTCTTTCTACCGGTGGTACCATTAAAACAAATGCAGAAGATTACTTAATACGTGCTAATAATAGATCTTACTATGGAGATGCTTTAAATGATCTAGTAGTAAGAGCTAGTGCCAGCGGCCAGACTGTTAGGTTAGGTGATATTGCAGAGATAAGAGATCGTTTTTCTGAGACTCCCAATGCTTCCTATTTTAATGGTAACAACTCAGTAAATATTCAAATTAGTAATACTAACAGTGAAGATCTTGTCTCCACGGCAGAGAACGTTCGTGAATACATAACAGCATTTAATGAGAAGAACACTAATGTAAGGTTGGATGTTGTGAGTGATTCTTCTATTACCTTAAATCAAAGAACCATGCTATTGCTGGAAAATGGTTTTGTTGGTATATTATTGGTTTTATTCTTTCTCTCATTTTTCTTAAATACAAGATTGGCGTTTTGGGTGGCATTTGGTTTACCTGTTGCTTTTTTAGGGATGTTCATTTTTGCACAACAATTTGGAGTAACTATAAATGTTCTATCGCTTTTTGGGATGATTATCGTTATAGGAATTCTGGTAGATGATGGGATTGTTATTTCAGAAAATATCTATCAGCATTATGAAATGGGTAAAACTCCTATTAATGCTGCTATAGATGGTACTATGGAAGTAGTGCCACCAATTATTTCAGCAATAATAACTACGATACTAGCATTTGGTACTTTCTTATTCTTAGATAGTAGAATTGGAGAATTCTTTGGAGAAGTTTCTACAGTTGTTATTTTAACCTTAACTGTATCTTTGGTTGAAGCTCTTGTAATATTACCAGCGCATATAGCACATTCTAAAGCCTTAAAAAGGGATTCTGAAGTACTAAACGAGAAGAAAAAAGGCTTCGCTAAAATATTTGATAAGCTAAGAGGTTTTAATAGAACCGGAGATAGAATAATGTCTTACTTAAGAGATAGAATCTATAGCCCAGTGCTTAAGTTCGTACTAAGTCAGCAGATATTGAGCTTTTCCATTCTCTTGGTATTCTTTATACTTACTATAGGAGCAATTGGAGGAGGATGGATTAGAGTCACACTTTTCCCAAGTATAGCGAGTGATAGGGTTTCTATAGACCTTTTGATGGCGGAAGGTACTAATCCTGCCAAAACAGACTCTATAATTAGCATGGTAGAGGCTGCTGCATGGAGAGTGAATGAAGAATATTCTGCCAAGCAATCTGGAGATAAGCAAGTAGTAGAAAATATTATTAAGCAAGTGGGACCTGGTAATAATAAAGCCTCTTTGCAAGTAAATCTACTTCCGGGAGAAGAGAGAGATTTTGGATCTCCAGAGATAACAAATTCTATAAGAGAAGAAGTAGGACCTGTATTTGGCGTGGAAAGTCTCACCTTTGGTTCTGGAGGAAATTTTGGTGGAAGTCCGGTTTCTGTATCATTGCTGGGTAATAATATTTCAGAATTAGAAGCTGCTAAAGAAGAGCTTAAAGAAATTTTTGAGAACAACTCATTGCTTAAAGATGTTACAGACAGCGATCCAAAGGGAATTAAAGAAATAGACATTAAGCTAAAGAACAATGCCTATGCGCTAGGCTTGGATCTCAACAACGTAATGAGGCAGGTTAGAAATGCCTTTTTTGGAGCGCAAGCACAACGCTTTCAAC
The DNA here is from genome assembly GCF_900104765.1 of Gillisia sp. Hel1_33_143. Taxonomy (GTDB): domain Bacteria; phylum Bacteroidota; class Bacteroidia; order Flavobacteriales; family Flavobacteriaceae; genus Gillisia. The sequence continues at coordinate 351,896 of NZ_LT629737.1, read as the reverse complement.
GCGGACAGGATGAGATTAGAGTATGGGTACGCTATGATCTAGAAGCTCGATCTTCTATCACACAATTAGATGATTATAGGTTAATAACTCCGTCTGGAAATAGAGTTCCGTTTAGAGAGATCGCTACTTATGAGATCGTTAGAGGAACAGAATCTATAAGTCATTTAGAGGGGAAAAGAGAAATTCGGGTAAGCGCAGATATGGAAGATCCAAATGGATCTGCTACAGAGATTTTACAAGATATTGAGGATAATATCATGCCAGATATACTCGCACAATATCCTTCATTGTCTGTTTCTTATGAAGGACAAAATAGAGAGGCAAATAAATTAAGTGCATCTGCAAATAAAGTGTTACCTATTGTCTTATTCCTTATTTATGCCACCATCGCATTTACTTTTAGAAGTTACAGTCAGCCTTTACTTCTTATGATTATGATACCATTTAGTGTTATTGGAGTAGCGTGGGGGCATTGGATTCATGGGTTCCCAATAAACGTATTATCAGCACTGGGTATCATTGCTTTAATAGGGATCATGGTAAATGATGGATTGGTATTTATAGGAAAGTTCAATAGTTTTTTAGTGGAAGGAATGAAGTTTGAAAAGGCGCTATATGAGGCCGGGCGCTCCAGATTTAGAGCTATATTTTTAACTTCTATCACCACCATAGCAGGATTAGCTCCTTTAATATTTGAAAAAAGTAGACAGGCCCAGTTCTTAAAACCAATGGCAATTTCTATTGCTTACGGAATTGGGATAGCAACCATCTTAACATTACTGCTTCTACCGCTATTTCTATCTATCAGTAATAATATAAAAGTGGGTAGTATTTGGTTGGCTACAGGAAAAAAAGTGAAAAATGAGGAAGTTGAAAGAGCTATTAAAGAACAAAGAGAAGAAGAAGTTCATGAGGCAAGTTAAACCTATCTTATCATTAATCTTGCTCATCTTTTGCGGAAATGTTTTTGCACAATCAACAGTGCTCACCAAGGAAGAAGCAATACAAAGAACCTTAGAAAATAATTTTGGGATTCAACGTTCTAATAATCTGGTTGAAATTGCAGATAACAATCAAGGAATTTTAAATTCTGGTTATTTGCCTAGTGTAACTGCCAATGCTGGTGCAAATTATAACAATGAAGATATTGAAGCTCAATTTCAGGAGGGAGAAGCTCGTAATTTGAATGGAGCAGAAACTAAGCGTTACAATGCCTCGCTTAATTTAAATTACACCTTGTTTGATGGCTTAGGTAGGTTCTATACCTATAAGCAGTTGAAGGAACAATATAAACTAACCAAATTAGAGGCAAGAGAGACCATAGAGAATACCATTTTGCAGCTTATGAGCGTGTATTTTGAAGTGGCAAGACTAACCGAAAATGTAGGCGTTCTCAATGAAACGTTAGAGATCTCTAAACAGCGTATTACCAGAGCCCAGTATCAATTTGATTATGGACAGACTTCTAGATTAGGCATCTTAAATGCGGAGGTAGATGTTAATAATGATAGTATTACATTGTTAAACACACAACAGCAACTAGAAAATACGAAACGAGATCTGCTGGTAATACTCAATGAGCCTCAAAAAGACTTAAGGTCTATTGCTATAGATACCACAATCAATTTTTTATCTGAGTTAGAAATAGAGAATTTTATAAAGACCTCCAATCTTAACAATGTGAGCCTATTGCAGGCAGAGAGTAATCTCCAAATTACAGATTACGATATAAAAGTTAGTAGATCTGGATATCTTCCAAGTCTGGGGCTTACCGGTTCTTATGGTTGGAATAATAGTAATCTTCCTTCTACCTCTTTTGTGCAAACAAATACATCTAGAGGCTATTCTGCGGGCTTAAATTTAACATGGAATCTATTTGATAGTGGAAGAACTATAACGAACGTTAAGAACGCTTCAATTAGATTTGAGAATCAGCAATACCTAAAAGAACAAATTATTTTAGAGGTTAAACGAGATATTGCGAACTCATGGGGTAATTATCAAAATAAGCGATATATCTATGAAGTGCAGGAGAAGAATGTGATTACCAACGAAGACAATTTTAATAGATCTCAGGAGCAATTTAAATTAGGTCAGATCTCATCCATAGAATTTCGTCAGGCTCAAACCAATTTGCTTAATGCCAGAACAAATAAGAATCTTGCAAAATACGATGCCAAACTTGCAGAATTACAGGTGTTGCAATTAACGGGGCAGTTGTTAAACTTGGAGCTATAAGGTTTAAGATTTTGGACGGCTCAATTAATTTTAGGATTTATTTGTAAAAATTCTTCTCGCTCTGCTGCGTTAAGATGCTTAATTTTATAGCTAATTAAGTATAAAACCTTTAATATGTTAGAACATTTCTTTCAATGCCCCTATTGCTGGGAGGATATTTCTATGTTACTGGATACCTCTGTAACTAGACAAACTTATGTTGAAGACTGTGAGATATGTTGTAATCCTATAGAAATATCAGTCTCTTTCTCAGATAATGAACTTACTGGTTTTGAGGTTAATAACCTGGAACAGTAACTAAATGTTAATGAATACACATTTATAAATCATTCTGTATTTAAATTACTATTTTTAAATTGAATTATAAATAGTGTATATGATATCAAAATTTGAATTCTCAGAACAAGTAGTTGGAATTTTGGTAGATTCTGATATTGATACTAAAACTTTAGACGAGATTCATGAGGAGATCTTAAATAAACTAGATTCACATCCAACCATTAATTTATTCGTAAAAATAACCGAAGGACATTCAATTTCATTGATTAATATTTTAAAAGATCTAATATTTAAATTAGATCATGCAAAACATTTTTCTAAGATCGCAATGGTGTCTGATCTCAAAAGAATGTCTAGCGCGATGATTTTTAAGGACTTAGTAATGAAGGCAGATGTGAGAGCATTTGAGAACCAAGAGAGGATGGAAGCGATGAACTGGATTTCTGAATAATTTTTTTTAAAAATGTTTGTATAAGTAGAAATGTGTTGTATATTTGCAGTCCGATAGCGTAGCAATAACGATGGAAACATCAACAACGAGATCGCAAAAATTGACATTTTGAAATTCACGATATATCGCGGGATAGAGCAGTAGGTAGCTCGTCGGGCTCATAACCCGAAGGTCACTGGTTCGAGTCCAGTTCCCGCTACTAGGAAAGACAAGGCTTCACAGAAATGTGGAGCCTTTCTTGTTTCTAATGGGTACAGAATAGGTACAGAATAATGCGATTTTAAAGAAATCATTCTAATTAATTTTAAAACATTTTATTTGACCTTAAACTCCATGAATTATTCAATTTTGCCATCAATTCAACGAACATTTCATATCACATTGCAGTTTCAGTATACGACCAAGATTATAATATCGACAAGGAATACCAAAAAAATACAAGTGTTAAAAACATTTGAAAGAGTGGATAAAAAATCTTGAAAAAAAATTCAGGAGATGAAATTTTACATATTGTTGTTTGTAGAAGGGTCATTATATGCCCTTGATCCTCTTTTTTTTCATTTTAGAGTTTAAACTTGGTTTATCACTTTTTCTAATTTATGTCCAATCTCCTTGGCGATTTTCTCTAAATCTTTATTTTCCACAGCCTGCATGGAGGCCATTGGATTTACTGCTGCGACTTCGATTTTTCCATTTTCCAATTCTTGGACAATCACATTGCAAGGCAACATGGCACCTATCTTATCTTCCGCTTTTAAAGCTTTATACGCATAAGGAGCGTTGCAAGCGCCCAAAATCCGATACTTCTTAAAATCGACATCTAATTTCTTCTTCAAGGTTGCTTTAATATCTATTTCCGTTAATACCCCAAAGCCCTCCTTTTCCAATTCATTTGTAACTTTTTTAATAACTTCTTCAAATTCTCCAGTTATTGTTTTAGCAAAATAATATTCCATAATTTTCTTTCTTTTTGATTATTACCTTTCAATATAAGGCTATTTGAATAGACATTCGGTAACCATTGTTACACAAGCTCCATGAATAATCTTTATGTAACAATAGTTACATGGATTAGAGGTAAAATCATATATATTTGAAAACTTTTATGCTCGGAAAACAATATATAGCGATAGTTCTGGTGATGGTTTTTTCAGGAAAGCTGATCACGGTAGATTCTGATATAATAGGTTTAATACTGAAAACCGATGAGGTAGTTCTGCTTAATCCTTTCTGTGAAAAGAAACATAATAGTTTGAATAAAACGGTCGACAATATAGAAACCTCCTCTCCAATTCAAATCTTGAAACTGGCCAGGATCTGTTCAAATAATTATCAGTTTACAGAAGAAATTGAAATTCCTGAAACCCGAGACCTGGATTTTACGAAATTCGTATATATAAGGCCATTGGTTATAAGTATACATCCCGGAAAATTATATCCTCCTCCAAAATATTCAGTAGTATAATGCTTGATAAAAGGTTTGGAAATATTTGATTTTCCAGACAAATTTATTCACAATAACTATTGAATCTTATGAAAACAACTATTTCAGTTTCCTATAGATCGGTTCAGCTGTTCCGTATTTTATTGAGCGGTATATTTTTGGTGGCGAGTTTTAATCATATTTTAAACCTCGAAAAGACTATAAACCGAATTGACCAAGCTAGGTTTAAAGGAATTGCCTATTTTTTAGGCAATCCCGAATATTTAATAATCATATCTGGAGTTATAATGATGATTGCAGGATTTTTGCTTTTAGTTGGTTATAAAACCAAATGGGCTGCAATGGCACTAGCGGCTGTTTTAGTTCCAATAACCTTGACCGTGCAGGTTGGACAAATACATACTTTAGGCCCTCTTTTTAAGAATATTGCAATTTTAGGGGGATTGCTATTTTTTATATTAAACGATATACAAACATTTCAAAAAAAATAACTATGAAAAAGCTAATTTTAGGTTTAACTATTCTAGCACTAACATTTACCAGTTCTCTAAATGCACAAACTACTAAACAAGAACAGCATTCACATAATTATGTAGTGCTTACAAAAAAGATCCCTCAACTTCAGCCTATTATTTTAACAGCAGAGGCTCTAGCGGAAGAAGATGGAAAGAGTTTTGGCGATTTTCAAGCGATCATTTGTGGAAAAACTGTTGAAAACCTTACAGATAAAGAAATGATGAAGAGCTTTATAGAAAAAGCAAAAAAAGCCCACGTAAAAATTGTAGTTTGTGGATTATCTTTAAAAAAATTCAAAGTCAATAAAGAAGATATTCCACATGAGCTAGTAGTAGTGGACAATGGCTTGTTGCATAATTTTCAACTTCAGAAAAAAGGCTATTTGAGCATTGAGCTTTAATAACAGACAACTAATTTGTAATCCCCTGTGTATAATAAAATCAGAGGGGATTGCGAATTGTTAAAATTTTTGCACTTTATATTTACTTAAAGTGTAAAAAAAAATTTCATAAATTCGCTGCTTTATCAAACAATTGCTTTGAAGCTATTTAGAAATATACTGTTCTTTGCAGCAGCCTTCAATATGATAGGTCACGACATCGTACCTCATATTGATGCTGAGCACGTTTCTAATGCTTCTGAAATAGGTTCTCAACAAATAGCTCAAGAACATCTAGAGCTTGGCCATATTTTTGAGCACTTCCAGCATTCCTTGAATGAAAGAAGTTTAAAGTATGTAACGGGCACCGTTAAAAATCTAGATGTAAAAATTAAAATTTTTCAAAACTCGCCTTTAAATGTTCACATTGACAATCAAGAAATTTGGTTCGCGAATTTTGAAAAGCAACGTTTTCGGGATTATCCTATAATTCCATATTTTTCAGCATTACCTTCCCATACCCTTCGGGGACCTCCGTCTTGTTAATTTCTTAAGGTGATATATACTATTCAAGCTTCAACTGAACTTGATGATATTTATATCCCTATTTAGTTATGACATAATTCTTTGTTATAACTATTTCCCTAATTCATCTTTAGCATTAAAACTATATGCCTTTTTTTCAAGGGCCTATAAGGTCAGCTCTTGATGTTTTCCATTTTCGTTTTCCATCTTAAAATTCTTCTACTATAATGTTAGATAAAATCATTCAGTTTTCGATCAACAATAAACTTGTTGTCGGAATATTAACCTTATTCTTAATTGGTTGGGGAACCTATTCCTTAACACAATTACCCATAGATGCCGTACCGGATATTACAGATAATCAGGTAATGGTTATAACAGTTTCCCCTACCCTTGCAGCACAAGAAGTGGAGCAACTTGTTACATTTCCAGTTGAACAAACAATGGTAAGCATACCTGGTATAAAGGATATGCGATCTTTTTCTCGTTTTGGGCTTTCCATTGTGACCATAGTATTTGAAGAAGATACTGATCTCTATTGGGCTCGACAGCAAGTTCAAGAACGCTTGTCTTTGGCAGCAAAAGATATACCTGAAGGTGTGGGAGAGCCTGAAATGGCACCTGTTACCACTGGCTTGGGTGAAATATATCAATATGTAATACATCCCGAAGAAGGGTATGAGGATCAATACGATGCTACCGAGTTACGCTCAATACAAGACTGGATTATTAAAAGACAGCTATTGGGAACACCTGGGGTTGCGGAAGTTAGTGGTTTTGGTGGATTTGTTAAGCAATATGAAATAGCTATAGATCCTAATAAACTTCAAAGTATGAATATTACTATTGAAGAAATTTTTACTGCGCTAGAAAAAAACAATCAAAATACCGGTGGGGCTTATATCGACAAGGGACCCAATGCATATTTCATACGTAGTGAAGGCCTCGTGAATAATTTGCAAGAGCTAGAGAAGATAGTTGTTAAAGTGAGTAATGGAACACCAATACTTGTTAGGGATGTTGCTAAAGTTCAATTCGGTCACGGAGTTCGATATGGAGCTGCTACTCGAAACGGAGAAGGCGAAGTGGTTACGGGAATTGTGATGATGTTAAAAGGTGCAAACTCTTCTGCAGTTATAAATGCTGTTAAGGATAAAATTGAACAGATTAAGGAAACTTTACCAGAAGGAGTTACTATTGAACCTTATCTCGATAGGAAAAAATTGGTGGATCGCGCGATAGGAACGGTAACCACCAACCTTACGGAAGGGGCGTTGATTGTAATTTTTGTATTAATCCTCTTTCTGGGGAACTTAAGGGGTGGATTGATCGTGGCTTCCGTTATACCTCTTTCAATGCTTTTTGCAATATCAATGATGAAACTTTTTGGAGTCTCGGGGAACCTGATGAGTTTGGGTGCCATAGACTTTGGTCTTATCGTAGATGGAGCGGTAATTATTGTTGAATCTGTAATGTTCGGGATCCATACGGGTAAAAAGAAGTATGCCGGAGTGGAAAAGTTATCTTCTGAACAGATGGATACCGAAGTGAAACGATCTGCTGGAAAAATGATGAATTCTGCAGCGTTCGGGCAAATAATTATTCTAATTGTATATCTACCTATTTTAGCATTGACTGGGGTAGCTGGGAAAATGTTTCACCCCATGGCGCAAACGGTAATGTTCGCTATTCTGGGCGCATTAATTTTATCGCTTACCTATGTTCCTATGATGTCTGCTCTGGTACTCGGTCGAAAGACGGAACATAAAAGAAATTTTTCTGATAAAATGATGGATTTCTTTCAGCGAATTTATAATCCTATTATAAAAGCTGCGCTTCATGCAAAACTTTTGGTAATTGGATTGGCAATAGGGTTATTTGTTATTACACTAGTAGTATTTGCCAATATGGGGGGCGAGTTTATTCCGCAGTTGGACGAAGGAGATTTTGCAGTAGAGACACGAGTTCCTGTTGGAAGTTCCATCGACCAAATGATTGATGTTTCTCAGAAGGCGCAAACTATACTATTAAAAGAATATCCAGATGAAGTATTGCAAGTAGTGAACAAAATCGGTTCGGGAGAAATACCAACGGATCCTATGCCAATTGAAGCAGGAGATATGATGGTTATTTTGAGTCCAAAATCGGAATGGACAAAAGCTGGCGGAAGAGAAGAACTGGCAGCAGAGATGAAAGAATCCCTGTCAACAATCCCTAATGCTACTTTTAGCTTTCAACAGCCCATACAAATGCGTTTCAATGAACTTTTGACAGGTGCAAAACAAGATGTTGTAATCAAAATTTATGGCGAGGATCTTAATATTCTTTCAGATCTAGCCAGCAATGTTGGGAGCAAAATAAAATCGGTAGATGGAGTTGCAGATTTGTATGTTGAGGAAGTGACTGGATTACCACAAATCAATATTCAAATGAACCGTGATAAGATTTCTCAATATGGGATGAATATCGAGGATGTAAACAATGCTATTGAAACTGCGTTTGCGGGTACTTCGGCTGGACTTGTATATGAAGGAGAACGCCGTTTTGATCTAGTGGTTCGATTGGATAAAGATTACCGAACTGATATTACCGATGTACAGAATTTATATGTGAGCACCCCGGAAGGAAGGCAAATTCCGCTAAGTGAAGTAGCAAGCGTTTCCTTTGAACCCGGACCTGTACAAATTCAGCGAGATAATGCAAAACGTCGAATTATTGTTGGCTTCAATGTACGTGATAGGGATGTACAAAGTATCATTGAGGATATCAAACAAATTATGGCTTCGAATGTTGATATGCCAGCAGGTTATTATGTAACCTATGGCGGTCAATTTCAAAACCTGCAAGAGGCCAATCAACGATTGATGATCGCCTTACCAGTAGCCTTGTTGCTGATTTTAATTTTGCTCTATTTTGCTTTTGGCTCAATAAAACAAAGTTTGCTTATTTTTTCGGCGATCCCGTTATCTGCTATTGGAGGTGTCTTTGCACTAATCATAAGAGATTTACCATTCAGTATTTCGGCTGGAATCGGATTTATTGCATTATTTGGTGTGGCCGTTTTAAACGGTATCGTATTGGTTGCAGAATTCAACAGGCTAGATGCAGAAGGTGTAACTGATATTTATGAACGTGTCCTTAAAGGAACACGCGTGAGATTGAGACCAGTACTAATGACTGCTACCGTTGCAGCATTAGGGTTTTTACCTATGGCATTGTCAAATTCATCCGGTGCAGAAGTACAAAGGCCATTGGCTACAGTGGTTATTGGTGGCTTGATTACGGCAACTGCATTAACGCTAATCGTTCTACCCGTTCTGTACATTTATTTTACTGATAGAAAAGCTAAATTCAATTTCGGAAGAAAGAAATTAGCTACTTTAATCGTCATTGGAGGCTTATTCTTTCCGGCAATGCAGCTTCAAGCACAAGAAATTAACCAAATACAGGAGCGTGAACTTACATTACCTGAGGCTATTGAACTTGCACTTAAAAACAATAACCGAATTAAGATTGCGCAATATGAAATAGATGTTGAAGAAACAGGAAAGTATGGCGCGATAAGCATTCCTAAAACAGAATTTTCCTACTCAGGCGGCGAATTTAATACGCCTGCGGTAAAAGATAATCTTTATGGTGTTACGCAACGAATCAATTTTCCTACAGTTTATACCAGTCAGTTCAAGCTTGCGAAAGCTAAGGTCAATAGTAGTGAGCAACTGAAAGTTATAGAAGAAAATAGACTAATTGCCGATGTAAAAGCTGCCTATTTAAGAACTGTGTTTTTAATGGAAAATAAACGATTATTACAACGTCAAGATAGCCTTTACGGCAATCTGAATAAGTCAAGTTTGATGCGTTATAAAACAGGAGAATCCACAAAATTGGAAAGCGTAACCTCAGCAGCTCAATCGATGCAAATAAAAAATAAGCTTCAACAGAACGAAGCCGATTTGAGAATCGCACAAAACCGACTACAAGTAGTCTTGAACACTAAGGAGAATATTAGTGTTAAATCCACTGAATTAATCCCTAGTGAGATAAATTTCGATATTGAAAGTCAATCTGTAGAACAAAGCCCGTTTTACGCCTATCTAAAACAACAATTAGAGGTAAGAAAACGGGAGACAAATGTGGAAAGGAACAAAGTTTTACCTGATATTATGTTCGGTTATAACAGCCAAACCTTTAATAATGCTCAAAGTAGCGGGTTAGCAAACCAAAATTTTAGTGATGATGACTTATTTTCATCCTTTCAGGTAGGGGTTGCAATTCCCATTTTTCCTGGGGGGCATCGTTCCAAGATCAAGGCAGCAAAAATTGAAGAGGAGATCGCCCAATCTCAAATTGAGTTGAACCAAACCCAGTTACAAGGGGAACTACAAAATTTGTTACAAGAATATTACAAACTTCAGGGAACTTTGAGTTACTATCAAAATGAAGCGTTGCCACAGGCGGAACTTATTATTAACAATTCAGAAAAGAGCTTTAAAAGTGGAGATGTTTCTTACACGCAATACCTGCAAAACCTCACTTTGGCGAATAGTATTCAAACAGATTATTTAAACACACTTTATCAATATAACCAGTCTATCATAGTAATCGAAGCCTTATTGGGCTTGTAAAAAAGTGATTTCACATTAAAATATATAAAAATGAAAATTCAATTTAGAACAAAAATATCGCTGCTCATTTTATCTAGCCTATTCATAGTGGCTTGTGGCAACAAGGATTCCGAAAAAATGGAATCTTCCGAAAAATCTTCGATAAAAGAAGAACAACCAGTTGCAAACGGATCCAAACAAATCACTTTTACCAAAGACCAATACAATCTTGCCGGAATTGAAACCGGGGAGATTGAAATGAGAAATCTTAGTAATATTATCAAACTGAATGGAGTCATTGATGTAGAGCCTGAAAGTATGGCTTCTGTATCTGCACCTTTAGGAGGTTATTTAAAAACTGCAGGGAGACTACCTGGTGAAGAGATTAAAAAAGGCCAAGTCTTGGCCACAATTGAAAATCCTGAATTTATCCAAATCCAACAGGATTATTTGGAAAGTTTAAGCAAACTCCAATTTCTTGAAGAAGAATATAACCGCCAAAAACAATTGCGGGAAGAAGACATAAATTCTGCAAAAACGTTTCAACAGGTTTCTTCAGATTATAGAATAACACAAGGGCGGGTTAAGGCATATGAACAACAACTTGCGCTTGCTGGAATCAGTAAGAATTCTGTACAAAACGGCAATATATCGCGAACTGCAAACCTTTATGCTCCAATTACAGGTTTTGTGAAGGCAAGCAATGTAAATATTGGGGATTATGTATCGCCACAGGATGTTCTATTTGAACTAGTTAATTTAAACGATGTTCATTTGGCATTAAATGCTTTTGAAAAGGATTTAGAAACTATAGAGGTTGGCCAAACCGTTAAGTTTTCCCTTTCCAATGACAATACTTTTGACCGCACTGCCGAGGTTTTCTTAATTGGAAAAGCCACTGGTATTGACCGTATGACACCGGTTTATTCCCATATAAATGAAGGGGACGAGAAAGGCCTTTTGCCCGGTATGTACGTAAAAGCTTGGATAGAAAGCGGTACCAATAAGCAAAATGCAATTGCCTCTGAAGCTATCGTTCAATACGAAGGAAAAGATTTTGTAATCCTTCAAACCGAAGAAACTGAAGGTGGTTATAAATTTATATTGGAACAGGTTAAAAAAGGAATTGAACAAGAAGGCTATACAGCTATAACTTTTGCCGAAAGTTTTGATGTTAACAATTTTAAGCCAGTGGTTAAAAACGCTTATTCCATCTTGTCTGCTTTGCGAAATTCTGAAGAAGAGGAATAGTTTTAATTTAAAAAATAATTTTGTGATACCAAGATGAAAATTGACAAGGTAATATCCAGATTAACAGAACCCTTTCAGGCGCTGCAAAATAAGTTGTTTGCGAAAGTGTATCTCGCACAGACCATTAGCCTGTTGGGTGATGCCTTTACTTGGGTTGGATTGGCATTATTAGCCTATCAATTTGGGGAAGGAAGGGCAGCTATAATTTTGGCTACGGCACTCACATTGCGGGTAACCGCCTTTATCATCTTTTCACCTTTTGCAGGTGTACTTGCAGACCGGATAGATCGAAAAAAGATTCTGTACACGGCCCACTTTATTAGGATGGGACTTGTCGCCTTGCTACCGTTCATTACCGCCGAATGGCAAATCTATGTCTTGGTATTCCTTATGAATGTTTTTAATGCTTTTTTTAGTCCTACTTATAGGTCTATAATTCCACAGATAGTTGACAAGAAATTATATCGGCAAGCTATTGGTCTATCGGCTGCCACGTATCAGTTATTGGGAGTTTTAGGGCCAGGATTGGCAGGTATCCTTGCAGTTTGGTTGGGTGCTCGCGAAATATTTTTGGTTGATGCAGCTACATTTATTGTCGCGGGCATTTTGCTTTTAACCCTTCCAAAAGATTTCTTGAATGTACCTAAGGAAGATATTCCGAAGGAACAACTTACAACTTGGCAAGATGTAACCAAGGGCATCAGACTTTTGTTTCAAAACAAATACATACGTTTTGCGCTTTTCATAGAACTGGTAACAGCGATGGCCGGAGCTTTTATATTGGTGAATACAATCATTCTTGTAAAAAGTGGACTAGATCTTACCGATAAGGATTATGGCTTAATTATGGCTGCCTTCGGTATTGGTGCAACAGTCGCTGCTTTCATTTCTGGTGCTATAGATAAATCTAAATCGAGGGAGGTTTCCTTAGTATTGGGAGCATTAGTATTGGCTCTAGCAATTAGTGCCGCAAATTACCTGAATTTTTCCCTGCTCTTTGTCTTTTGGATCTTTGCTGGTTTGGGACAAAGTCTTGCAGAAATACCTTCAGAAACACTTATTGGAGAAAATATTCCAGATAGTGAACAGGGGAAAGTATATGGCTCCCATTTTGCCTTTTCACATCTATGGTGGGCATTCGCATATCCCATAGCCGGATTTTTGGGAACTTACTTCCCTGAAAAAGAATTTCTATATGGTGGAATTATTACGCTGTCCTTACTTATAATTGTTTTTCTGTTTCTTAGACCAAAAGAAAATGTTAGAAATTCAGATCAAATAAAATCAAAGGCAATTATACATTAATATTCCTATAAAAAATGTAACAACAAAAAAATGAGTATTCACGATAAACAATAGCATTATGGAAGATTCTAACAATAATAAACCCGTCATTTATCAGTGTAACGGTGCAAACTGCCGAAAGAAAAAAGGAAAGCGTTTAGAATACTATATAAAGAAATATAACTTGAAAGATAAAATTGAAGTTGATAAAATGGATTGCAACGATAGATGCCAACAGGCTCCTGTACTTCATCTTCATCCAAGCGATATATGGTTTTCGGAAAAAGATTTAGGAACAATCTTTAAGAGATATATTCTAAATAAAAAATCCAATTAGATTTTTATGTAATCAAATTAAGGAACATAGATTAACAAATTTTAAACACTAATATCAAAAATCAATAAATTATGAAAAGAGTATTTTTTATTACAGCAGTTGCATTGACGACCCTATTCGCATCTTGCAAGGAAACAAAAAAGGAGGAAGCTACTCCAAATGTCCAAGAAAATGTTAATAGAGACAACAATGTGGAAATGATGAGTACGCAGGATAGCATCCAAATGGCCCGCAAAATGAAAATGGATAGTTTAGAGCAGGTTAAATCCCACGGGCACGCACATTAATAATTAAAATCCCATTGTGCCTCAAGTTGCAATGGGATTAAATCTAATTTATTATGAAAATAAAAAAGATAATATCCTTTCTGGTATTGACTGTCGTTTGCGCACTTTGCACTACCGCATTTGCGCACGGTGTCGATGAAAACACACAAACCTTTTTGCTAGGAAACAATGGTGTTGCCTTCGGACCCTTTTTGTATATAGGAGCAAAACATATGATTACAGGTTATGATCATTTACTATTCTTAGTTGGTGTTATATTCTTTCTATATAAACCAAAAGAAGTGCTATTATATGTTAGTTTTTTTACAATTGGTCACAGTACCACTTTACTTTTAGGTGTTTTAGCCGATATCAACATTAATGCATACTTAATCGATGCAATTATAGCGCTATCTATCGTATACAAAGGATTCGATAATTTAGGCGGATTTAAGCAATTCTTTGGTAAGCAACCCAATACAAAGGCAGCGGTTTTGATATTCGGTCTGTTTCACGGTTTTGGTCTTGCGAGTAAATTACAAGAATTCAAATTTGATAGAGAAGGATTGTTTACCAACCTCATAGGCTTCAATATTGGTGTAGAAATAGGACAATTTATTGCTTTAGCGGTAGTATTGATTCTTATAACGGTATGGAGAAGACAACCTAGTTTTATGAAATTTTCAACAATTACAAATACAGCACTTATGGCCGCTGGATTTTTACTGCTCGGCTTTCAATTAACAGGCTACTTTACATCTTAAAAAAAATAACTATGTCAGAAATGAAACATCCAATATTGGAAAAAAGTAAAATTATTAAAGCGACCCTAATTTCACTTCTTGTTGGTGCGCTGTTATTAATAATAGCAGTATTACCAGCAGAATTTGGAATGGATCCTACAGGGGCTGGAGAACTGTTGGGATTTAGCAAGCTTTACGTTCCCGAAGAAGCCGAAACAAATAGTTTAGGAGTTATTGCCGCAAATCCTTCTACCCAAATAATCAAGCTAGAAAAAGCAGGTTCAGGGCCTACTGTGGAAAGACCTAAAGAGGCCGATAATCCTCCTCCAACTACTCAATTAAGTTTACAGGAAGATGAAACCAAAGTAGTTGTACCAGCAGGAAAAGGAATTGAATTTAAAATAAATATGCTTAAGCATGGAAAAATGAAATACGAGTGGACTACCACGAATGGGGAGATACTCTATTTCGATTTTCACGGTGAAGTAAAGCAAGAAAAAGAGGTAAAGGAAGTCTACTTTGAAAGTTATACCATTGCCAACTCCAACAATATGGTGGGTACTTTTTTTGCTCCTTATGAAGGAAAACATGGATGGTTTTTTAGAAATACCAGTGATGAGGATGTTGAAGTAAATTTAAGACTGAAAGGTCAGTATGCATTATAATTTTAAGTCCTGTAATGGAAGGTCAATTTCTGACCCCACTTGAAATAGCCTTCCATTTAGCAGGCACAAATTATGTTTATATAGATTCATAACAGATTCCTCATTGAAATTGAGATATATTATTAGTAATGATTTTATAATAATTTATCTAAATCACTATTTTCGGTTGTATTGTTTCCAAATTGAAACAAATAGGTTTTAAAGTACATAAGCATAAAGAACTTTATTTTGAATTTCAAAGCTCAATGGTTGTGGTTATTTTAGGTGGTTTGTTTTCCACTAAAGTTTTAAATTTGGTTGTAATTCCTTGTGTACTCAATTGGTAGTTCCTGAAAAAGGCAATATAAATAAAGTCAGCCGTGCGACAAATATAAATACATTGAAATGGCAGTAAAAAATACGCGAAAGAAACAAGCCAAACTGCTACGCAATACGCGAAAAATACATCGCATTATGGGTATTTTCCTATTCGTATTTTTTATTTTTATATCGGTATCTGGTGTATTATTGGGATGGAAGAAGCACAGCGGCGGGGTGTTGTTGCCGGCAACTACTAAGGGAACTTCTTCGAAATTGGTAGAATGGCTGCCTCTGGCAGATTTAGAGCAGAAAGCCTTTAAAGTGCTTCATGACTCTGTAGGAAAAACACTTTCCCTAGAACTGGACCGCATAGATATAAGAAAAGAAAAAGGCATTGTGAAATTCATTTTTGCAGAGCATCTCAACAGTATTCAACTGGATGGTGCCACCGGAGATTTGTTGCAGATAGGAATTCGACGAGCCGACTTTGTAGAGCAGGTTCACGACGGCTCTATTCTGGACGATTATTTTAAAACGCCTAATGGAATCATAAAAGTGAGTTATACCAGCATTATGGGCGTTTCCCTCTTTCTGTTCTCAGTAACTGGTTTCTGGCTCTGGTATGGGCCAAAACGCATGAAAAACAAAGCGAGGAAATAAATTTATTGAGTTATACGTTTAGCGACTGTTTTATGCTTCCTTGAAATATTGGATTAGCGGCAACCATTCTTTCTATTGTTTGGTGAAAGATACTTTGTTTGCTCTTTGAGCGGTTTACCCTAAAACAGAACACATCAAAGTAAGATTGGATATGCCATTTATTTACTTACATGGTTCGGAATAGCCCTCAACTATGATTTCAATTGATTTCGGACTAAATTCAGGACAAGCATTTGCAGGAGTAACTGGGCCGTTGGTTGAAGTGCCTGCATTGATTTTATTGGTTCGAGTTTCATTTTGGCAACAGAAAAAAATATTATCAATAAAGAAAAAGTTCGTGAATTGATATTGATAGCTAATTTGCATAACCTGTGCACTACAATTAAATTATCTTTGTGAAACTTTATGAAAATAATCATTTCCATATCAATGTCTTTTTTATTCTTTTTTCAAGGAATAGCCGCCAATATGGAAATTTGTGAACAAATTGAAGAAATATCCCATTTTGTTGAGCATTTTAAAGATCACAGACAAGATGATGGATATTCATTCATCGATTACGTTTATCAAGATTACTTAAAAGATGATGGCAAATTGGATAACCACCATCCAGATCCGGACCACGAAAATGCGCCTGTGCATACAAATCATCAATGTTGTTTGCATTTTGTATTCTTGTCCCCTTTTCAACCAACATCTATTAGTCCGATATTCTCCGAGTCACAGAATGAGTATAATTCCTATAATTTTCAATTAAATTCCAGATACCTGGAATCTCTTTTCCAACCACCTAAAGTTTAATTCAGTTTTTTTTTAGGATAGCTATATCCTCTTTTAACCTACTCATAGGGTTAATTCCTGTTTCGTATGATTTCGCGATTGCTAATAATCATTTCGACAATTTTAACTGAATTAAATCTCATTACATGATTAATAAAATCATTTCATTTTCCATCAACAATAAATTTGTTGTGGGTCTTTTAATAGTAGCACTTATCGGTACCGGTATTTGGTCGATGGCCACTATAAATCTGGGCTCAGTTCCAGACATTACAAATAATCAAGTACAAGTAATTACCACAGCTCCCAACCTTGGGACTGAAGATATTGAGCAATTTGTGACATATCCTGTAGAGCTGGCAATGGCCAACCTTCCCGATGTGATAGAGCTACGTTCCGTATCTCGTTTTGGACTTTCTGTGGTAACCATCGTTTTTGAAGATGATGCGGGAACCTATCTTCCCAGACAACTGGTTCAGGA
Organism: Gillisia sp. Hel1_33_143; assembly: GCF_900104765.1. Lineage (GTDB taxonomy): Bacteria > Bacteroidota > Bacteroidia > Flavobacteriales > Flavobacteriaceae > Gillisia. The sequence continues at coordinate 334,693 of NZ_LT629737.1, read as the reverse complement.
AAAGCTGACTGCGGTAAGCGAAGAAATTCCTGAAGGTTTCGGTACGCCTTTTATGGCGCCAATTACAACTGGGCTTGGAGAAATTTACCAATACTCTCTAAAAGTAGAAAAGGCTTATGAAGGGCAATATGACGCCATGGAACTCCGAACCATACAAGACTGGATTGTAAAACGACAAATGGCATTGGTTCCAGGCGTTGTGGAAGTAAATGCAGCTGGAGGATTTGTAAAACAATATGAAGTCGCTATTAACCCAGACAGACTTAAAAGTTTTGGTGTCACTATGGGTGAGGTCTTTGAAGCATTAAAGAATAATAATGCAAATACTGGAGGTGCCTATATAGAGAAAAACCATCAGGCCAACTTTATTCGGGGGGAAGGATTAGCCAGAAGTCTTGAAGATTTGGAAAATACCGTGGTGACCACTCAAAATGGCACACCTGTTTTAGTTGGGGATCTCGCTGAAAAAGTAGGATTCGGAAATCAAGTACGCTATGGTGCATTTACTCAGGATGGAAAGGAAAGCGTTGGGGGGCAAATTCTAATGCTTAAAGGTGAAAGCCCAGGCGAAGTTATTGAAAACGTAAAAACCCGTATCAAGGAAATTCAGAAGTCTTTACCTGAAGGGGTGTATATCGAAGCTTTCTTGGATAGAAGTGATTTGATAGGTCGTACAACAAGTACGGTAGAAAAAAATTTAATAGAAGGTTCGTTAATCGTAATATTTGTTTTGATTTTACTTTTGGGAAGTTTTCGTGGAGGCTTGATAACCGCCTCGGTAATTCCACTTTCCCTATTGTTTGCATTTATATTAATGAAACAATTCGGGGTATGGGCAAATTTAATGTCCTTGGGCGCTATTGATTTTGGAATCATCGTAGATGGTGCGGTAATTATTGTGGAAGGAATGGTATTCCATATTCATCAAAGGATAAAAAAATCCAAAGCAGTTATTAATCAAGCTGAAATGGATGAGATAGCATACGAGTCGGCAAGTACAATGATGAATTCTGCATTCTTTGGTCAATTAATTATTCTTATTGTGTTTACTCCTATATTATTCTTAACGGGGGTTGAAGGAAAAATGTTCCGACCAATGGCCTTTACTTTTGGTTTTGCAGTTTTAGGAGCTATAATACTTTGTTTGACCTATGTGCCGATGATTTCTGCTCTATTTCTAAAACCTTCCAAAAACCAAGATGGATGGTTTGCAAAATTTGAGAATAAAATAGATAAATTCAGTGATCGAATTATGGGTGGGCTTAATAAAACATATAAGCCTTTATTATCTTTCTCGCTTAGATTTAGAGCAGGTGTTGTTATTGGAGCGGTTGCTTTATTATTGATTGCTGGTTTTATATTCAGCAATATGGGTGGTGAATTTATTCCAAAATTTGATGAAGGTGATATTGCGATGCAAGCTCTTATTAAGCCAGGTAGCAGTCTTACAGAATCTATAGAAGCTTCCAAAAAGCTTCAAAACATCATAAAAGAATTTCCGGAAGTTAAAACAATGATTTCGCGTATTGGTGTAGCAGAAATTCCAACAGATCCAATGCCTATGGATATAGCCGATAGCTATATAATTCTGGAAAAAGACAAGAGCAAGTGGACAACTGCCGAAACCAAAGAGGGATTAATTGAGAAAATTCGAGAAAAAATTTCAGTCATTCCTGGGGTTAACTTTGTGTTTACACAACCCGTAGAGCTCCGCTTCAATGAATTATTGACAGGAGTTCGTGAAGATGTTGCCATAAAATTATATGGTGAAGATATGGGAGTACTGTCAGATAAGATCCAAGAAATTGCTGCAGTTATCAGAACAGTTCCTGGGGCTGCAGATCTTAATGTGGAGGCTACAAGTGGTCTACCGCAGATTACGGTGAACTACAACAGGGCAAAAATGGCACAATATGGACTTACTGTTGATAAACTCAATGATTACGTAAGCGCAGCTTTTTCTGGAGAGAAAGCAGGAGTAATTTTTGAAGGTGAAAAACGATTTGATGTGGTTATCCGCCTAGCAAAAGAATACCGACAAGACATCAATAGCTTAAAAAATCTTTATATCGATTTGCCCAGTGGTAACCAAGTTCCTTTAAAAGAGGTGGCGGAGATTAGCTATAAACCTGGACCTATGCAAATATCGAGAGATAATACTTATAGGCGTATTTCTGTGGGGGTCAATGTTAGAGGTCGTGACGTGAAATCGATGGTTGAGGAAATTCAACAAAAACTCGATGCTGAAGTAAAACTTCCACCTGGATATTACGTAACCTACGGAGGTTCTTTTGAGAATCTACAACGCGCGACCGACCGGTTGATGATCGTGGTGCCTATAGCCTTGGCACTCATATTTATACTGTTATATTTTGCCCTTGGTTCATTTTCGCAATCCATTATGATTTATATGGCCGTTCCTCTTGCCGCCATTGGTGGGGTGTTCGCATTATGGATACGCGGGATGCCCTTTAGTATCTCGGCAGGTGTAGGCTTTATAGTGCTCTTTGGGGTTGCCGTATTAAATGGCCTCGTCCTCATCAATAAATTCAATGAACTCAAAGAAAGTGGAATGACAAACATTAGAGACCGAATCTATGAAGCGACACACGAGAGGTTGCGCCCTATTCTTTTAACGGCAACTGCTGCTATAATGGGCTTTATCCCAATGGCGGTTTCCACATCAGGTGGTGCAGAAGTACAGCGACCATTGGCAACGGTGGTTATTGGGGGCTTACTAACGGCAACCTTATTAACCTTGGTGGTTCTTCCTGTTCTCTATTATTGGCTTGAAGCACGAAAAGAGAAAAAAGATAATGATGGCGATGTAAGCTATATCAATAAAAGAACTTCACTTATTGTCGTGCTTTTAGGCTTGGGAGGATTTTTATCTTCAAATACCGCGAATGCACAAGAAACGACTCTAGCCCAAACCATAACTATGGAGGAAGCTATTGATATGGCCAAAAAGAATTATCCTTCATTAAAGGAAAGTCGGGCATTTATTGAACGGGAGCAGGCTATGAAGGGCACTAGCTTCGACTTGGGAAACACCCAAGTGTTTACTGGAAAGGAAGAAATTGGCAATGGACTTCCTGGAGTGCAGACCACAATTGGGTTTCAACAGGGAAATATCGATTTGCTTTCGGGCTTTTCCAAATCCAAGTTTTATAAGGAAAGGGTTCAATTGGGAGAAAAGTTTTATGCCTTAAATGAGCAACAGTTGGTGCGCAATGTGATGCAAGCCTATGACCAAATTAACTATAATAGGGCACAATTGCGTTTTGCAGAACAATTGGACAGCGTTTATGCCAATTTTAGGACTGCATCCCAATTGCGGTATGACACTGGTGAAACTGGAAAACTGGAATTTATTGCAGCCTCCTCCGAATATCAACAAATACAAGTATTGCGGCAACAGGCCTATGACAATATTGAAATTGCCAAAAGAGCCTTAAAGCAATATTTGGGAATTGATCAAGAAATCGAAACAGTAGGATTGCCGTACGAAACGATGAATTATATGGCAGTGCTTGATTCGGCATCCGTAGCTGACAATCCATTATTACAGTATTCAATGCAAAATGCTGAAGTAAGCAAGGCAAATATTGGTGTGGAAAAATCACAGTTTTTACCCAAGTTCAACCTTTCCTATGGAAGGCAAGTCGTTGATGACATATCTGGTTTTAACTCCTATCAGGCCGGTATTAGTATCCCGCTTTGGTTCTTACCACAAAAATCAAGGGTCAAGGCCGCTAAGGCAGATGCGAGGGTTGCTGAAAATCAATACTTAGAGCAAAAAGCGGTTACCGAAAGCAGGGTTTCACAACTTTTAAAATCCTTGGAAAAAACTCAAAAAACCTTGAATTACTATCAGGAAGGGGCATTGCTTTTGGCAGAAGAGCAAATATCTACAGCAGAACTAGCTTCAAAGGAAGGTGAAATAGATTATGTGAACTATATCACGATCCTGAATAGTGCCATTAGGATCAAGCAAAACCATTTACAATTTATAAATCAGTTTAACCAGCAGTCCATTGAGCTGCAATACCAATTGGGTAATTTATAAACCTAAAAAAGGAAAGTAAAATGAAAAATATAGCAATAATTACTACGGTTTTATTAACGCTCTTGTTGATAGGCTGTAACGACAAATCCGATTCTGAATTGGGCAATAACGAAGAAAGCGCGACTTCAGGAACAATGGAGAACGAGGAAAGTGGGCACAATGAGGAAGAAGAAGGAGAAGAAGGTGCGGTAGAACTTACCAAACAACAAATAGAGACCATTGGTTTGGAAACCAAAACTTTGGAAGAAAGGAATCTTGGGAATAACATCAAAGTTACGGGAATGCTGGAACTGTTCCCACAGGACAAAGCGAACATAAGTCCGTTTGTTGGTGGTAATGTAAGCTCCATAAAAGTTGTTCCTGGGGATAATGTTAGAAAAGGACAGGTGCTTGCATATATAGAACATCCAGATATCATAGCAATGCAACAGGAATATCAGGAAAAAAATGATGAACTGGTCTTTTTGAAACAGGATTTTGAACGTAAGCAGACCCTTTATGATAAAGGGGTTTCCTCGGGTAAGGAGTTCCAAATGGCGCAATCTCAATATCGTTCAACAACCTCCAGTGTAAATGGTTTGAGATCAAGGTTGCGTTTGTTGGGTATTAATTCAGACAAGGTAGCCCAAGGCGAAATCTTTTCCGCAATACCCATTACCACTCCTTTAAGCGGATATGTGGGAGAAGTGATGGTAAGTCTTGGAGACTACGTGGCTCCTCAGTCCACAATGTTTTCGATAAGTGATAATTCAAAAATCTATGTGAATTTTAAGGTGTACGAAAAAGACATAAAACACATAAAGGAAGGCCAGCAGATCTATTTTTCTACCACCTCAAGACCTGATGCACTTTTAAAAGCTACTGTACGCTCTATAGGTAAGACCTTCGAGAGTGATCCAAAGGCAATAGAGATATTAGCAGATATCGAAAATAAAGACAAGAATTTATTGCCAGGAATGTACGTGGAGGGAAGGATCGTTCAGGGAGAAAAATCTGGTTATGCAGTACCAGAAGAAGCTATTGTAAAAGAAGGAGAACAATCCTACATTTTTATTGTAGATGAGGATGAAGCGCCAGAAGAAAATAGGATGAAGTTTAAGAGAATTCCTGTTAGTACTGGCTTGAACGATCTTGGTTTTGTAGAAGTAAACCTTCCAGCAGAAATTGCCAAAAATGTTAAAATAGTAACAAGTGGGGCCTATACCCTTTCTTCTGAAATGGTCAAAGGAGAACTGGAACACGGTCATTAATTCAATAATAATCAAGGATTTTGATTCCGGGTTTGTTTATCGTCTTAATTAGTTAGTTAAAAAATGAAAAACAGGCTCGGTTCAAAATCTATTAAAAATTTATAATATGAAAGAAGTTAAAGCATTCGTAAAACCAAATAGGATTCAAAGAGTAATTGAAGCCTTAAGTGAAAACGGCTTTAAAAGTATGACCCTGTCACAATCTGAAGGTACAGGAGCATTCAAAGCAAAGGGAGCAAGACCCTCACTTGATTTTCATGTAACCGATAGTCCCGTAGTAAAAATAGAGTTGGTGTGCCAAAATGAAGAAGCTCAAGCTGCTATTGAAATAATAATGGCCAATGGAAAAACCGAAGAGCCTGGAGATGGTATTATTTATCTATCTAATATAGAGGATGCCTTTCAAATAAAAACAGGCGATTCATTAAAAAGATACGACCTATAAACCCTTTATAGTAAATGGAAAAAATAGTTCAAATATTGGAAAGTATGGGAATAAGGCCTACTGCAATGCGCTTGATGACCTACAAGAGACTTGCAGAATTGGAGGTGGCCATTAGTCTAGGCGATTTGGAAAAGGATTTTAAAATTTCTGAAAGGAGTACTCTTTTTAGAACTATGAAAACATTTGAAGAAAAAGGTATTGTACATCAAATCCAAGATGGAACTGGAGTTATAAAGTACGCTCTATGTGAAGCAAAATGTGAGGTCGGCAATGACCTACATCTACATTTTCATTGCAATAACTGTGAGGAAACAGTTTGCTTGACAGAGCATAAAATCCCGCATATTAATTTGCCCGAAGGCTATATCACGAAAGATATCAACCTGGTTGTTAAGGGTATTTGCGAGAAATGCAGTCACAATCTAAACTAAACTAAACATCAAGTTTTTGACTTACGAATATAATTTATAAGCAGAAAGAAATGGTCACAATTTATAAAAGAGAAGCTACTGTATATATGGTGGCAGAGTTTAAGCTGGATGCCAAGGATTATGAAAACCTGATACCAGTCTTAACAGAACAAATAATGGCTCATCAAGAGGTTAAGTGGTACATAGAGATGAAAAATTTTGAAGGTTGGACGGCAAGTATGTATTGGAAAGGCATTGAACTTGAACTTCCCAATGAAGAACATTTAATAAAAGTGGCTTTGGTAGGAAGTGTTGAATGGCAAGAGCAATTTACGGAAGTTTTGATGATGTTTACCAGGGCGCATATAAAATTTTTTAGTCCTAACGAAAAAGAATTGGCTAAAGAATGGACAGAAAAAGAATAACATAAAAAACGGATAAAATATTAATTTAAAAACAGCAACGCTATGATGGGCGATTGGTATTTTGGAGGAATGCACTGGATTTGGTGGGGACTATGGATAATCCTCATCTTTTGGATATTCCTAATTCCTTACCCTACCCCTGGACAAAAGCGGAAAAAGACAGTGCAGTGGAAATCCTGAGGGATCGTTTTTGCACGTGGTGAAATCGATGAAGAGGAAATTGAAAAACGCAAAAAAGTAGTCGAGGCCGATAAAAAATAGGCTCGGCCAGAATGCCCAGTCTATGTGAGCCATGATGCAAGGTCACTTTATTTATATCCGTACGGGTAATGGTATGCTTGAACTCGATTTGCCAGAAGCAATATTACATACAGGAAAAAGAGAAGGCACTTTAAAATTAAAAAAGGAAAAGTAAGTGTAGGTCAACTTGATACTTGCCCTTCCATTGGAAGAAGATCAATATTAAATTTATCAGATGTTACAGATTACAGATATAAAAAGTAAAAACGTAATTACCACGATTGCCAGAGGTGAGCTCAACCAACAGGACTTTGAAAAAATACATCCGCTAATCCATAATATTCTTACAAAAAGATTAAAGGTACGATGGTATTTTGAGATGAACGATTTTCAAGGTTGGCACATAGAAGAACTATGGAAAGATTTCACTAAAGTTGTTGACCACGAAAAGGAATATGAAAAAATAGCATTGGTAGGTGAAAAAAAGTGGCAAAAGTGGGCATCAGAATTTATGAAACCGTTTTGCAATGCCGAAATTAAATATTTCGCTCCAGACCAAAAACAGGAAGCCAAAAAATGGATTGAAATTTAGTCAAAATGGAACCATCTATCGCTTTAAAATTCAAATAACAGTAATAATAATAGTAACGAAATATTATGGGGTTTTTAAAACATTTGTTAGGAGGAAAAGGCAGAGGAGGCCATCATTCAAGGAGGCATAACCGCAAACACGATTATGAAAACAGAGATGTTTATTCAGATTCACGGGTTAAGATTAGATGCCCAAAATGTGATGAGAAAAAAGAAGTAGGTGCGGCCTTTTGTCAAAAATGTGGTTCAGCATTGGGTAAGGGAAAATGTGACAATTGCGGGCAGGATATCCCTATGGATGCCAAGTTTTGCCCTAATTGTGGCATCAAGGTTTAAATAGAAGAGATTGCTGCATCTATGGGTTTATGTCAAAAGTTGATTAATAGCATTAAAAGCAAATGTAGAAGCTACTTTTTTTAAATTATACAAATAAAGAAGATATTATGAATGTTAAACATTTAATTTTAATAATCATATTGGTTAGTTATTATCAGACAAACGCCCAAAAAATTTATACAACGGAAGAAGGTCATATAATGATGATGACTTTGGTTGATGATAAACCTTTCAAAGCAGAAAGCCATAAGTTGGCCCTATATCTTGATTATGAATCCAAAGTGGTTAGCGGTGTACTAGACCTTAAGACTTTATCAACAGATATTCCTGAAATCAATTCCATTTTACAAGAACAGGAAAACCCTTTAATACTCCGGTTCACGGGCACTATTCCTTCTCAGGATTTTTTATCAAAACGCCACGACCCTATTGACTTTAATTGGCCGCTAGATATTAAATTTCAAGGAAGGACCTTTAAATCACAATTTAAAGCAACCATTACCCATATAGAACAGGGCATAAGTATGTCTTGCCTGATAAGTGCAACAGGACAGGTCTTATTGGCAGATACTGGTATGGCTTCCTTAATACAAGGTTTGGATAAGACCATACAAGTACAGTTTGCACAATTAGTATTGAAATTGGAATAACCTTTTAAAAAAATAAAAAATGGACCTTCAAACTGAACTACTGTTATTGCCAAGATTAGGGTTGGCAGTTTTATTGGGGATTTTGATTGGCATCGACAGGGAAACTGATGGCCACGACGCCGGTATCAGAACATATGCAGCTGTATGTCTGGGAGCCGCACTTTTAACAATCATCAATACGCATATTGATGTGGCAGACCAAACTCGGATTGTTGCCAATATCGTTTCCGGCATTGGTTTTCTGGGGGCCGGTATTATTTTTAAGGACAATTCAACCAACTCTATAGTGGGGTTGACCACGGCAGCTACCGTATGGGCAACTGCAGGGGTAGGTATTGCGTTGGGGTTCGGGATGTACTTACTTAGTATTACAAGCACATTACTTATAATCCTATTGCTGATCGCCCGAAAATTGCCCTATTTTAAAATAAGAAAAAATTTCAAGAATAAAACTTAAATCTATAAAACAATCTACATATAAAGCGGGTAATATATCGAATAACCTTTTAAACAATAAAAATGCTACTGAACAAACGTATTTCAATTTTCCACTTCCTCAATACCATAAAATATGATGTATTATTTTTAGGTAGCTACGCAATTCTCGTGGGTTATATGGACCAATATGGCTTTTTAGCAAAAATCTCGATTCCCATTTCGTTAACTGGGGTTTTTGGTACCGCTGTAGCATTATTATTGGGTTTTCGTACTAATCAAGCCTATGAGCGCTGGTGGGAAGCCCGTATTATATGGGGCGCCATTGTCAATGATTCCCGTACATTAATCAGGCAGACAATTTCCTTTTATGACAAGGTAGATGAGCAATATTTGCATAATGTAAAAGAAACGGTAAACCGTCAAATAATCTGGTGCTATGCCCTGGGTGAATCTTTAAGAAACCTCCCGTTTTCGCCCAATGTTGCCGGTTACATAAAATTTGAAGATATCTCTGACCAAAATGTCCCCAATGCAATTCTTTTGAAACATTCACAGGCATTGACCAATGCAAGAAGCGAAAAAACAGTGAACGAGTTTCAACAAATTCAACTAGATAGCACGATAGTAAGGCTCTGCGATTCTATGGGCAAATGCGAACGAATAAAAAACACGGTTTTCCCGAAAGCACATAGCCTATTAATCCATTTGATCATCTATGTATTCGCCACAATGTTGCCATTTGGACTGGATGATAAGAACGTGGTTGTTGAAATCGCTATTACCTTTTTTATACCGATCATTTTTGTTGCCATTGAAAAAACATCCACTTTGATGCAGGATCCTTTTGAAAACCAACCTATGGATACCCCGGTAACCGATTTGGCAACAACCATTGAAATAAATCTCAAACAAATGATTAATAGCGAAGAGGTTCCTAAAAGAGAGAAGTCGAACGAATACTATATACTCTAAAATATCAGTATAATGAAAAAACTACAGTTAAAAATCCCAGTAATCCTTCCGCAAGTTCCTAACGAAAAAGATACTTGTGTTGAACGGCTTATCAATGAACTACAGGCCAAAGAAGGTATTGAAAAAGTGCACGTTGCAGATACAATGGAAGATGCCACGCCACAGCTCTGTTTTCATTATGACCCCGATATCATTTCTATAGACCGCGTCCAATCCCTCGCCGAAAGTACTGGTGCCGAGATTACCGAAAAATACGGGCATTTGCTCATAGAGGTTAAAGGAATCAGACACACAAGGCAAGCACGCACCATAGAGAAAAGCCTTTTGGTAATCAATGGGGTTTTGGAGGCTTCCGTTTCAGGCTCTGGAATGGTACGTCTTGAGTTTGATAAAAAGCAAACAAATTTTGATGAAATAAGCAAACAAATTGAAAAGGAAGACCTTCAGATTCAAAGGAGTGCTTCAAACGAAAATGATTACACCGAAGCATCCAGAAAAAAACAGGAGCGTTCGAATAAGGAAGAGACTAAAGAGCAAACTGCCACAGAGGGGCACGAGCATAAAGAGGGCGATATCCACGAGGAAGGAGAAGGGCACGCCCATGGCGGAATTTTTGGAAAGAACACCGAACTTATTTTCTCGATTATCTGTGGGGCACTCCTCGGGATAGGCTTTGGGTTCTCGTATGTGGATTCCATCCCTGATTGGGTTAGCCTTGTTCTGTATATAGGCGCGTACTTCTTTGGAGGATTTTTTACCACTAAGGAAGCCGTTCAGACCGTGGCAAAGGGTGGTTTTGAGATTGATTTTTTGATGCTGGTCGCGGCCATTGGTGCCGCCATTCTGGGAGAATGGGCAGAAGGTGCACTGTTGTTGTTCCTATTTAGCCTTGGGCACGCCCTAGAACATTATGCAATGAACAAGGCAAGAAAAAGCATTGCCGCGCTTGCAGACCTTGCACCAAAAACGGCCTTGTTGAAAAAGGGTGGCAAGACCGAAGAAGTGGGGATTGAAAAATTGAGTATTAGTGATATTATTGTGGTCAAACCCAACAGCAAAATATCTGCCGATGGTGTTGTGGTAAATGGAAAAAGTAGTGTCAACCAAGCCCCAATTACAGGGGAAAGCGTGCCAGTGGATAAAGTTCCCGTAGAAGACACAAGCAAGGAATATTCTCAGGATGATGAGATTAAAGATGAAAACCGTGTTTTTGCTGGAACTATCAACGGTAATAACACGCTTGAAGTAAAAGTCATCAAGGAAGCAAAAGATTCTACCCTGTCGCGATTGGTCAAATTGGTCAACGAGGCACAAACACAAAAATCCCCGACTCAGTTGCTTACCGATAAGTTTGAAAAGTACTTTGTGCCTTCTGTACTTATTCTCGTAGGTATTTTACTTTTTGCTTTTTTGGTAATCGATGAGCCATTTAGTGCAAGCTTCTACAGGGCTATGGCAGTATTGGTTGCTGCAAGTCCTTGTGCACTGGCAATTTCCACCCCGAGCGCAGTTCTAAGTGGTGTGGCAAGAGCCGCACGAGGCGGTGTTCTTATCAAAGGCGGGCGACCACTTGAGGATTTAGGGGTCATTACCGCCTTGGCTTTTGATAAAACAGGCACGCTTACAGAAGGCAAGCCCAAACTTACGGAAGTAGTACCATTGGGGGATATTGAAGAAAATGAACTGTTGAAGATAGCCGTTGCCGTTGAAAACCTGAGCGACCACCCTTTGGCCAAAGCTGTCGTAAGGGATGGGAAAGAGCGTCTGAAAGGTACTGATATTACCGATGCGTCCGATTTGGAAGCCGTTCTCGGAAAAGGTATCAAAGCTTCTTTGGGCAAGGATAAAATCTATATTGGGAACCTTGACTTGTACGATGACCTAGATGAGGCAAAACCATCCGAAGAAATATCGAATAAAGTAAAAGAACTTGAAGGTGGCGGAAATACCACGATGCTCATAAGAAGAAACAAAGAATATATCGGTATCATCGCCCTAATGGACACCCCACGGGAAGCGGCCAAGGAAACCCTTAAAAAATTAAAGGAAATCGGTATCAAGCGGATGGTAATGCTAACCGGGGACAATCAAAAGGTTGCCGATGCCGTTGCCAAAGAAATTGGATTGACCGATGCCTGGGGTAGTTTATTACCCGAAGAAAAGGTAGAGGCTATCAAAAAATTAAAAGAACAGGAATCCAAAGTCGCCATGGTAGGAGATGGAGTAAACGATGCCCCTGCAATGGCAAACAGTACTGTGGGAATCGCAATGGGCGCGGCGGGCAGTGATGTGGCGTTGGAAACTGCTGATATTGCCCTAATGGCCGATAAGCTGGAAACCCTGCCCTTTGCCATAGGCTTAAGCAGGAAGGCAAAGTCCATTATCAAGCAAAACCTTTGGGTCAGTCTCGGTATTGTTGCTTTACTTATTCCAGCCACTATTTCTGGCTTTGCCAATATTGGTATTGCAGTACTAGTTCACGAAGGTTCTACATTATTGGTGGTGGGCAATGCTTTGAGATTGTTGGCGTATAAGAAATAAAAGATGGCTTAATAAAAAAAATATTGCGAATTATCCGCCTTATCGTCGGAGCAAGTGGGAATTGGAGAACATTTGATTTTGTCTCAAAAATGAATGAAAGATAATACTGGAAAAGGATATTTATTGTCAATCTGGGTAGAAATAGTTCTACATATAATTTAAATCTATTTAATTATGAAAAATGAAAATCATGAACAACTCGTTCAAACCTTGCTAAACTGTGCTTTAGCTTGTGAAAACTGCGCTGCTCAAAGCTTAGCAGAAGGAGAAACCAGAATGATGGAAAGATGCATTCCGTTGGACATTGACTGTGCTGACATTTGTATACAAGCAGCTAGGTTGCTACAGAGAAATTCTGCGCTTGCGCATGAATATCTTTTAATCTGTGAAAAGGCTTGCAGGATGTGTGCTGAGGAATGTGCAAAACACGATCATGAGCATTGTAAGAAATGTGCTCAAGCATGTAATGAATGTGCGGAAGCATGCCATAGGCATCATGGCGATGTGCAGTTAAGCTAATGTAACGAAAAGTATGCGGTGTTTAAGGCATCGCATATTTTCCTTAATGAAAAAACAAAAAAAAAATTAAGTGTTAGAAGAGAAATAGAGGGCGAACCAAATTTAAAATATAATATTAAGTCCTGTAAAAGAAATTCTAAAAACTGTTTGTCTGAAATCAAGGATTTCCTTCAGGCACAATTATTTAAACTCAATATAAATAATAGATTTTTTTTATTAAACGTTCATGGTTAAGAATGATTGTCTAAAGTAGATTTTATAATTTAAAACAAGAAAATTATGTCAGAATTCAAGGTAAAATTAGAATGGAAACCCGATTCGGAGGATTTCTCCTATAAGAATTATAACCGTACCCATCAATGGATTTTTGGAGGAGGCTCTGAAATCACTGCATCTGCAGCTCCGGATTATTTGGGGAAAGCTGAATTTGTCAATCCTGAAGAAGCCTTCGCTGCTTCCCTTTCCAGCTGCCATTTATTGACTTTTCTAGCTATTGCCTCTTTTAAAAAGTATATTATAAAGAGTTATAAGGATGAAACCGTTGCTGTGGTTGAGAAAAATAAGGAAAGTAAACAGGCTGTGACCAGGGTTTTTTTACGACCTAAAGTAGAATTCTCCGGCGAACATATACCTGATGAAGAAGAAATAAAAAAAATGCACCATAAAGCACATGCTGAATGTTTTATCTCCAACTCTGTATTAACAGAGGTAATAGTGGAACCAATTTTATAATTTCCTTCGGGGAGGTTTAAAGATTTAAGAAACATTAGAACACAGGCGATAAAACATAATTTACATGAAAAATATTATGGTTGCTCCCTCCATTCTTTCGACTGATTTTGCCTCGGCAAAACTTTTGAAACTGTTGACAGGAGTGAAGCAGACTGGCTGCATGCGGATATCATGGACGGCATGTTTGTTCCCAATATTTCCTTTGGAACACCTGTTTTACAAGCTATTCAGAAGCACTGATGTCTGTAAAACCGGGTTTTGGCGGGCATAAGTTTAGTTAGGATATATGAATATGGCCGTTCCAAAAAGCTTGTTGTAAGCAATGATTATACTCAAGATACTTTGGGCAAAGGTTTTGCCCTTAAGATAAGATTAAAATGACCAAAACGGAAAAAATATTATCAAATCACGGTATTCGACCTACTCAAATGCGGTCGAAGATATACAAGTTTCTGAAAAGGAAACAAAGTGCCGTAACCTTAAGGGAAATGCAAAAAATTTTTGTCCTTAAGAGCGAAGTAGATAAAACAGCGGATAAAACTACATTTTATAGGGCAATTAAACTTTTTGAGGAAAAACGAATGGTACACCAAATAGACGATGGAACTGCCATTGCGAAATATGCAGTTTCTGATGAAAACGTCGCGAATACATACGGTACAGATTTACATATGCACTTTCATTGTACCGATTGTAGGAAAACGATCTGTTTACCAAATAAGATACCGGAAGAAAGCTTGCCGGACGAATATGAGGTAAACAATGTGAATTTAGTCTTAATAGGGATATGTAAAAAATGCAGGGAGAAATAACAGGTGGAGTTCGAGATCCCTGAATCCTTGCACCGAATGGTCAGGTTCAGGTTTCTTCCACCTTCTCTAACTTAAAAAAAATTATGTAACTATGGAAAAATTTGATGTAACTATTATAGGATCTGGCCCGGGCGGATATGTAAGTGCCATCCGTTGTGCTCAATTAGGTTTAAAAGTGGCCATTGTTGAAAGGTATAGCACCCTGGGAGGAACCTGCCTAAATGTGGGCTGTATCCCATCAAAAGCCTGGCTGGAAGCCTCTGAACATTATTACAAACTCAAGCATCAATTTGAAAATTTTGGGATTGATGTAAAAGAAGCAAATGTCGATATCGTAAAAATGAACCAAAGGGTTCAGGACGTCGTAAAGGAAATCATCAATGGAGTTGACTATTTGATGAAAAAGAACAAAGTTACCGTATATGAAGGCCATGGCAGTATTAAGGACAAAAATACGATTGAAATTAAGGGTAAAGATAAAACAGAAATCATAGAAACAGATAAAATCATAATTGCCACCGGATCCAAACCCGCTTCGTTACCTAATATCAAAATCGACAAAAAGAGGATTATCTCTTCTACCGAAGCCCTTGCCTTACAAGAAATCCCCAAACATTTAATGGTCGTTGGCGGTGGGGTTATCGGTGTAGAGATAGGTTCCGTATTTGCCCGCTTGGGTTCAAAGGTTTCTATTGTAGAATATTTTGATAGTCTCATAGCCACTATGGATAGCTCTTTGGGACATCAGTTGCACCGTTCCTTAAGAAAACAGGGTGTCGAATTTTATTTGGGACATAAGGTCACGGAAGCAAGAACGATAGATAACAAAGTGGAATTGAAAGCTGAAAACCTTTCCAATAAAAAAGAAATGAGTTTAGAAGGCGATTTTTGCCTTATGGCCATTGGTCGTAACCCGTACACCGACAATTTAGGACTTGAGAATATAGGAGTGGAAACCAATGAAAAGGGACAGATATCAATAGATGAAAACCTTGAAACTAATGTCAAAGGGGTGTATGCCATAGGAGACGTAATTCGAGGAGCAATGCTTGCCCATAAGGCCAGTGAAGAGGGTGTTTTTGTAGCCGAAAGAATTGTCGGACAAAAACCACATATCAATTATTCGCTGATACCCAATATTATTTACACCCAGCCAGAGGTTGCCGGCGTAGGCTTGACCGAAGAAGAACTAAAGAAGGCCAATAGAAGTATAAAAACAGGGTCTTTCCCATTTAAGGCTAATGCAAGGGCAAAAATAAGTATGGATACAGATGGTTTCATCAAAGTGATTGCAGATAAGCAGACCGATGAGATATTGGGTGTACATATGATAGGGCCTCGCATTGCAGATAGTTATACCGAAGCGGTGGTAGCAATGGAATTTAGGGCATCTGCCGAAGATATTGCAAGAATGTCACACGGGCACCCCACTTTTTCAGAGACCTTTAAGGAGGCGTGTCTGGCCGCTACCGAAGACAGAGCGTTGCATATATAATGGTAGACTAAAAAATTACTATTTGGCTCTAAAAAGTAGTGTTGGATATTGAGCTAATGTATGGCACTGTATGAAATTATGAAAACCAAAAAAGAAAGAAGACACTTAAATAGATGAAAAAAATAATAAGAGTATTAAATAGGAATTATTATGGCTGAATTAAAAAAATCTTTAGGAACACTTCGGTTGACATTTTATGGTGTTGGTACAATCGTCGGAGCTGGAATATATACTGTAATTGGCGCAGCAGCTGGACAGGCAGGAACCGACCTTTGGTTGAGTTTCATATTTGCCGCCATTGCTGCAGGTGTTTCGGCTATGTCCTATGCCGAATTATCTTCAACTTATCCTAATGCAGGAGCAGAATTCATATTTGTAAGAAAAGCTTTTCCAAAGGTGGATATACCCTCATTTCTCACTGGGTGGACAATTGCTTTTCATAGCTCGGCTACCATTGCAGCAGTACTATTGGCTTTTGCTGGATATTTCAATACATTTTTTAGTGTACCCTCTCTATTGATTAGTTATGGCATTTTAATATTGCTCTCATTGGTAAGTATTACGGGCATTAAAAAATCATCTACAGCAAATATTATAATGGTCAGCATTCAACTATTGGGGTTGTTGTTATTGATAGTGTTTGGACTTATGGAAACTGGTCCACCCAAGGCAGAGTTTTTTAAAGTAGAATCAATTTCCGGTACTTTGGCAGCTACGGCTACATTATTCTTTATATATACAGGATTTGAACATATGGCAGCTTTAGGTTCAGAAGTTAAAAATCCTGGGAAGACAATTCCTCGTGCTTTTTTATTGACTATGGTAATTACCACAATCATTTACTTGTTTATAGCATTTACGGTTTTAAATATCGCAGATCCTTCTGCTTTGGCAGGAGTGGATTCGCCATTATCACTTGCGGCATCTAACCTAAACAGTTGGTTGCCTATCGTGTTAGCAATTGCTGCACTTTTTGCCACAGCTAATGCTGCTTTTAGCGGTATTATTTCAATAAGCAGGTTGCTTTTTGGAATGGCAAGTGTTGGAGAGCTACCAAAGTTTATGACCAAAATAAATGCCCAAAAGGTCCCTTGGGTTACAACCCTCGTGGTTATGGCGACAGTTGCTGGGTTTTTACTCTTGGGCGATATTAAAATTGTAGCAGGTATGTCTTCCTTAGGTGCTTTGCTTGTATTTGTAGCCGTAAATATTGCACTTATTGTACTACGGTTTAAAGCACCTGAGCAAGAACGACCTTTTAAAGTCCCTGTAGATATAGGTAGAGTACCAATATTACCCATTGTAGCGATACTTATAAGTCTTTCCTTAATAATCCAATTCAATTGGCAAGTTTACACCGCTTTCGTAGGTGCCATAATTGTGGGTATTGTACTGGATTATTTTTTGGATAAAAAATCAAAAGAAAACATAGATCCTGAAAAGGAAAAAGAATTGTTCAATCATTAAATAAAAATATATGGATTGGATGTTCGAAGATTTTAAAATAGACCTAGATTCCCTTAATCCGATGATAAGGAAAAAAGCAATTGAAATTGCTAAGCAGTTGGTTATAGAAAAAAAATACACAGATAAGAAAGCCATTGCTGAGGCTATTGTGCAAGCTGAAGAATGGTTTTACGATTTGGAAGGATAAGAATTAAAACTAAAATTATGTTACAAATATTAGAACTAACAAAGAATAATATTATTGCCACAAGGGCTGAAGGGAAACTGACCGATATGGATATCGAAAAAATCCATCCGCTTATTCACGCTATTTTGGATAGGAAAATGAAAGTACGATGGTATTTTGAGATGGAAAATTTTACGGGATGGAATTTACCTGGGCTTTGGGAGGACCTGAAAATGGATACTGCTCACGCCAATGACTATGAAAAAATAGCAATGGTAGGTGAAAAAAAATGGCAAGACTGGATTACCCAATTTATGAAACCTTTTACCAACGCCGAAATTAAGTACTTCAATATGGACCAAAAGGAAGAGGCCAAAAGTTGGATTGAGAGCCAGTAAGCTTATTTCCGTAAAAGATAGACGATGAATAATATATATAGTTTTATTACCATTCTAATTGGGTTTGCCATAGGTGTTTTTATCCTTCAACCTTTTGGGATAACAATTTTCACGTTTAGCAGCCAGAATTACGAAATTGATTGGTGGCAATATTTAATAAATAATTTCATTGAAATTTTGAACATCAATAGGAATCAAATTTTCGAGAATATTCTTTTGGGATTATTAGGTGCCAGTGTAGCGCTGATGTATTATTTAGGTAAAAGAGAAAAGGATATCAATTGGTAACTGGTTATATATTTAAGTCATAGTAATCTTTGCATAACCTGTGCATCACAATATTCTTATCTTTGCAGAGTGAAAATATTAACGGTCATATTATCCCTTTACTTTTTGGTGCTCAACGGTGTGCCCTGTGATGATAGTGAAGTTAGTTTATACGATTTTCAAAATGACTTACTGACGCAGTTAGATCATAATTCAGATAATACCGAACAGCCCGTATGCGTCAATTTTTGTCTATGCAGTGGTTGTCACGTAAATATTGTGAATGTCGATATATTGACATTCTCTGTGCCAACATTTGATATTTCATCTGAAATATTTTTTCATTTTGATGGTTCGGGCAAAGATATTTCTCACTCCCTATTCCAGCCTCCACGTGTTTAATTCAGTTTTTATAGGATAGTTATATCCTTCTTTGACCTTTTTCTTGAGGTCAATTCTAATTTGATATGATTTTGCTCAAGGCAAATTCGTGTCGATAAGTTTCACTGAATTAAACCTTTCTTTTTTTATGATTAATAAAATCATTTCATTTTCAATCAATAATAAATTTATTATTGGTCTGTTAATAGTAGCCCTTGTAGGTACAGGCGTTTGGTCAATGGCCACTATTAATCTGGGTTCCGTTCCAGATATAACCAATAATCAAGTGCAAGTAATAACCACTGCCCCAAACTTGGGTACTGAAGACATCGAGCAATTTGTGACCTACCCTGTGGAACTCGCAATGGCCAACTTGCCTAATGTCATAGAACTACGTTCTGTATCACGCTTTGGTCTTTCTGTGGTTACCATCGTTTTTGACGATGAGGCAGGGACCTATCTTCCTCGCCAACTGGTACAAGAAAAGTTAGCGGAGGTCAGTGAAGAAATACCAGAAGGTTTTGGGTCGCCTTTTATGGCTCCCATTACCACAGGATTGGGGGAAATATTTCAATACACCTTAAAAATTAAGGAGGGCTATGAAGACCAGTATGATGCTATGGAGCTTCGCACCATACAGGATTGGATTGTAAAACGGCAAATGGCGCTCGTCCCCGGTGTTGTGGAAGTCAATGCTTTTGGCGGATATGTAAAGCAATATGAGATAGCTCTTAATCCAGATAAACTCAAAAGTTTTGGCATTACGATGAGCGAAGTGTTTGAAGCCCTTAAAATGAACAACGCCAATACTGGAGGAGCTTATATCGAAAAAAATCATCAGGCCAATTTTATAAGGGGAGAAGGTCTAGCACGTAGTCTTGAAGATTTAGAGAACACAGTGGTTATTACACAAAATGGCACCCCAGTATTAATAAGGGACGTGGCTGAAAAAGTAGGTTATGGGAGCCAAATACGGTATGGGGCGTTTACCCAAGACGGAAAGGAAACCGTTGGCGGACAAATTCTTATGCTTAAGGGGCAAAGTGCCAATAACGTAATAAACAATGTACAAAGTCGAATAAAGGAAATTCAAAAATCCCTTCCTGAAGGTGTTTATATTGAACCCTTTTTGAGCAGAAGCGAGCTTATTGGAAGAACGACCAGCACAGTAGAAAAGAATTTGGTCGAAGGCTCACTGATCGTGATATTTGTCCTCGTTCTCTTGTTGGGAAGCTTACGCGGTGGATTGATTACTGCATCTGTAATTCCTTTATCGCTTTTATTCGCCTTTATTTTAATGAAACAGTTTGGCGTTTGGGCAAACCTAATGTCACTGGGCGCCATTGATTTTGGGATTATCGTGGATGGTGCCGTAATTATCGTTGAGGGAATGGTTTTCCACATTCATCAAAGAATGAAAAAGTCCACCAAGCTTGTCAATCAGGCAGAAATGGATGAAATCGCCTATGAATCTGCAAGTACAATGATGAACTCCGCATTCTTTGGCCAATTAATAATCCTTATTGTATTTACCCCAATTTTATTCCTAACGGGCGTTGAAGGCAAAATGTTCCGTCCAATGGCATTTACCTTTGGTTTCGCGGTTCTTGGAGCCATTATCCTTTGCCTTACCTACGTCCCAATGATTTCCGCACTATTCCTTAAACCTGCAAGAAATCCAGATAGCTGGTTCGCAAAGTTTGAAAATAAGATTGACAGGTTTAGTGATCGTATTATGGCCGGTCTTAATAAGGTATATAGACCCCTACTTTCATTCGCCCTCAGATTTAAAGCCGGAGTAATCATAAGTGCTGTTGCTTTATTATTGATAGCCGGCTTTATATTTAGTAATATGGGTGGTGAATTCATCCCGAAATTTGATGAGGGCGATATCGCAATGCAAGCTCTTATTAAACCAGGTAGTAGTCTTACCGAATCAATTGAAGCTTCAAAAAAGCTACAGAATATCATTACAAAGTTTCCCGAAGTCAAAACAATGATTTCTAGAATTGGTGTGGCAGAAATACCCACCGATCCAATGCCTATGGATATTGCCGATAGTTATATCATACTTGAAAAAGACAAAAGCAAATGGACGAGTGCAGACACTAAGGAAGAACTTATCGAAAAAATTCAAGAGAGTATTTCTGTGATTCCAGGTGTGAACTTTGTATTCACACAACCCGTAGAACTTCGTTTTAACGAACTGCTCACAGGTGTACGAGAAGATGTGGCAATAAAGCTTTATGGAGAAAATTTGGACGTACTGTCGGAGAAGGCAAACGAAATGGCTTCAATTATAAAAACTGTCCCCGGAGCCGGTGATGTTCGAGCGGAGGCAACCAGTGGGCTTCCTCAGATGACCGTGGAATATAACAGAGCTAAAATGGCTCAGTACGGCGTGACAATTGACAAGTTGAACGATTATGTAAGCGCATCATTTGCCGGAGAAAAAGCAAGTGTTGTTTTTGAAGGAGAAAAAAGATTTGATGTTGTCATTCGTCTTGCGGAGTCATTCCGTCAAGACATTAATAGTCTAAAGAATTTATATATCGACCTTCCCAATGGTGCACAAGTTCCTCTTAAAGAAGTGGCCGATATTAGTTATAAACCTGGACCTATGCAGATATCGAGAGATAATACTTATAGGCGTATTTCTGTGGGGGTCAATGTAAGGGGACGTGATGTAAAATCGATGGTTGAGGAAATTCAGCAAAAACTGGATGCCCAATTAAATCTTCCCCCTGGCTACTATATTACCTACGGTGGTTCTTTCGAAAACCTCCAGCGCGCTACAGACCGTCTAATGATTGTAGTGCCTATAGCCTTGGCACTCATATTTATACTGTTATATTTTGCCCTTGGTTCATTTTCGCAATCCATTATGATTTATATGGCCGTTCCTCTTGCCGCCATTGGTGGGGTGTTCGCATTATGGATACGCGGGATGCCCTTTAGTATCTCGGCAGGTGTAGGCTTTATAGTGCTCTTTGGGGTTGCCGTATTAAATGGCCTCGTCCTCATCAATAAATTCAATGAACTCAAAGAAAGTGGAATGACAAACATTAGAGACCGAATCTATGAAGCGACACACGAGAGGTTGCGCCCTATTCTTTTAACGGCAACTGCTGCTATAATGGGCTTTATCCCAATGGCGGTTTCCACATCAGGTGGTGCAGAAGTACAGCGACCATTGGCAACGGTGGTTATTGGGGGCTTACTAACGGCAACCTTATTAACCTTGGTGGTTCTTCCTGTTCTCTATTATTGGCTTGAAGCACGAAAAGAGAAAAAAGATAATGATGGCGATGTAAGCTATATCAATAAAAGAACTTCACTTATTGTCGTGCTTTTAGGCTTGGGAGGATTTTTATCTTCAAATACCGCGAATGCACAAGAAACGACTCTAGCCCAAACCATAACTATGGAGGAAGCTATTGATATGGCCAAAAAGAATTATCCTTCATTAAAGGAAAGTCGGGCATTTATTGAACGGGAGCAGGCTATGAAGGGCACTAGCTTCGACTTGGGAAACACCCAAGTGTTTACTGGAAAGGAAGAAATTGGCAATGGACTTCCTGGAGTGCAGACCACAATTGGGTTTCAACAGGGAAATATCGATTTGCTTTCGGGCTTTTCCAAATCCAAGTTTTATAAGGAAAGGGTTCAATTGGGAGAAAAGTTTTATGCCTTAAATGAGCAACAGTTGGTGCGCAATGTGATGCAAGCCTATGACCAAATTAACTATAATAGGGCACAATTGCGTTTTGCAGAACAATTGGACAGCGTTTATGCCAATTTTAGGACTGCATCCCAATTGCGCTATGACACTGGTGAAACCGGAAAACTGGAATTTATTGCAGCCTCCTCAGAATATCAACAAATACAAGTATTGCGGCAACAGGCCTATGACAATATTGAAATTGCCAAAAGAGCCTTAAAGCAGTATTTGGGAATTGATCAAGAAATCGAAACAGTAGGATTGCCGTACGAGACGATGAATTATATGGCAGTGCTTGATTCGGCATCCGTAGCTGACAATCCATTATTACAGTATTCAATGCAAAATGCTGAAGTAAGCAAGGCAAATATTGGTGTGGAAAAATCACAGTTTTTGCCCAAGTTCAACCTTTCCTATGGAAGGCAAGTCGTTGATGATATATCTGGTTTTAACTCCTATCAGGCCGGTATTAGTATCCCGCTTTGGTTCTTACCACAAAAATCAAGGGTCAAGGCTGCCAAGGCAGATGCGAGGGTTGCTGAAAATCAATACTTAGAGCAAAAAGCGGTTACTGAAAGCAGGGTTTCACAACTTTTAAAATCCTTGGAAAAAACTCAAAAAACCTTGAATTACTATCAGGAAGGGGCATTGCTTTTGGCAGAAGAGCAAATATCTACAGCAGAACTAGCTTCAAAGGAAGGTGAAATAGATTATGTGAACTATATCACGATCCTGAATAGTGCCATTAGGATCAAGCAAAACCATTTACAATTTATAAATCAGTTTAACCAGCAGTCCATTGAGCTGCAATACCAATTGGGTAACCTATAATCTAAAAAATGAATAAGTAATGAGAAATATAGCAATAGTAAGTGCGGCAATAATAACATTCTTGATGGTAGGCTGCAATGATAAACCCGAGTCGGAAATGGGTCATAATGAAAATAGTTCAACCTCTGAAAAAATGAAAAATAACGGAGATGCTCACGTTGAGGAAGGTGAACATAATGAAGAAGAAGAAGGAGAAGAAGGCGTTGTTATACTTACAATGCAACAGGCCGAAACCATCGGTTTGGAAACCAAAACTTTGGAAGAAAGGAATCTTGGGAATAACATCAAAGTTACGGGAATGCTGGAACTGTTCCCACAGGACCAAGCGAACATAAGTCCGTTTGTTGGTGGTAATGTAAGCTCCATAAAAGTTGTTCCTGGGGATAATGTTAGAAAAGGACAGGTGCTTGCATATATAGAACATCCAGATATTATAGCAATGCAACAGGAATATCAGGAAAAAAATGATGAACTGGTCTTTTTGAAACAGGATTTTGAACGTAAGCAGACCCTTTATGATAAAGGGGTTTCCTCGGGTAAGGAGTTCCAAATGGCGCAATCTCAATATCGTTCAACAACCTCCAGTGTTAATGGTTTGCGGTCCCAATTGAGACTGTTGGGCATTAATCCAGACAAAGTAGCTGAAGGCCAGATATATTCCGCTGTTCCCATTACCACACCCATAAGTGGCTATGTGGATGAAGTAATGATTAGCCTGGGCGACTATGTGGCACAACAATCCAAAATGTTCTCAATAAGCGATAATTCAAAGATTTATGTCAATTTTAAAGTATATGAGAAGGACATAAAGCAAATCAAGAAAGGGCAACAGATACATTTTTCAACAGCCTCTCGTCCAGATGAACTGCTTAAAGCGACCGTTCGGTCTGTAGGTAAAACCTTCAACACCGACCCAAAAGCTCTGGAAGTTCTGGCAGATATCGAAAATAAAGATAAGGACCTACTTCCAGGAATGTATGTGGAAGGTAGAATAGTACAAGGTGAAAAAATGGTCTTGGCGGTACCAGAGGATGCAATTGTCAAAAATGGTGAAAAAACGTTCATTTTCGTACAGGATAATGACAAGAAAGAAGAAAATAAATTAAGGTTCAATATGGTTCCTGTAAATATAGGGATAAGTGATTTGGGCTATGTGGAAATAAGCCTTCCTTCAGGTATATCTAAAGATATAACCATTGTTACAAAGGGAGCATACATTCTCTCTTCCGAGATGATTAAATCAGAATTGGGAGATGACGACTAAATTTTCATTCATCAATAATTTAAAAAACAAAATATGAAAGAAATAAAAGCATTTGTAAAACCGAATAGGATACAGCGAGTAATTGAAGCCCTATGTGATAAAGGTTTTAAAAGTATGACCTTATCACAGGCTGAAGGGACCGGGGCGTTTAAAGCCAAAGGTGCAAGGCCCTCTCTCGATTTTCACGTAACCGATAGCCCTGTGGTAAAATTGGAACTCGTCTGCCAGAACGAAGAGGCACAATCAGCTATAGATATTATAACAGAAAATGGTAAAACTCCGGAAAAGGGCGATGGAATAATTTATGTAACCAGTATAGACGATGCCTTTAAAATCAAAACTGGTGAATCTCTCAAGAGGTATGATTTATAAAACCTAATGTACAAATGGAAGACATAGTAAAAAAACTGGAAGATAAGGGCGTTAAACCTACCGCTATGCGCCTGCTAACTTACAAATATTTATCAAAAATGAAAGTGGCAATAAGTTTGGGCGAACTCGAAAAACATTTTAAAAGTTCAGAGCGTAGCACACTTTTCCGTACTATAAAAACATTTGAGGAATATAAATTAGTACACGCCATCGAAGACGGTTCAGGCCTTGTCAAATATGCTCTTTGTAGTATAGATTGTCAATGTGAAATGGGCATCGATCTTCATTTGCATTTTCACTGTAATAAATGCGATGAAACAATATGCCTCACAGACCATAAAATACCCCAAATCAATTTACCCGAAGGTTTTAAGGCAGAAAATATCAATTTGATCGTACAGGGGATATGCATTAAGTGTGGGAAGGAAGGTCAAGGTTCACTATGATTTTAGATTATTAAAAATTGAAAGATATTTAAAATGATAACAATAACTAAAAAAAATAAAACCCTCTATTTTATAGCTAAAGGGGTGCTTGACCACAATGACTGCGAGAACTTTTTTTCAGAGTTGAATAAGCAAATTAACACTGCTAAAGATGTCCGTTGTTATTTTGAAATGATGAATTCCCAGGGCTGTAAACCAGAGGTGTTTCAGAAAGATTATTTTCTGAACCTTGAAAAAGAGATACACCTTGAGAAGGTGGCGATTATAGGTACTCCCAGATATCAGGAAGAATTTACCAGATTAATAATGCCCTTTTCCAGAGCACATATCAGGTATTTTGATAGTAAGGACTCCGCTACTGCCAAAGAGTGGATTGAGGTTTAAACAGAAAATTAATAAACATTTAAAAACAGATATTATGAAACAAATTAAAAATGCAGGTATTCTAATGATTTTGGTGGCTTCGATGATAAGCTTTCAAAGCAATGCGCAAAACACAGACAAAATTTTGAAGGATCCTGAAAAAAGGGAACAAATTATGACGGCCATTGGCAACAATCCTGAGATGAGAATGGAAATGATGGAAAAAATGATGAAGATGGTGGAAAAGGACACTACGATGTCAAAAATGATGAAGGAAAAAATGGCCACAATGAAAAAAGAAAAAGGGCTGAAGTGCGAATGTGAGTGTAAAAAAGAAGATGGAACGTGCCAATGTAAAATGGACGAGGATGAGAATAAAGATAAAGGATAGTAATTTAATTTTTTGCACTTCTTTTTTAGAAACTTTTACAACAAAAATTCAATAGAAAATGGATGAGAACAAAATAGATAGGAGGAACTTCATCAGGCTTGGTAGCCTGGGGGCAACTGTTGTTATTGCCTGGCCTCTTCTGAATTCTTGTAACGGGCTTGCTTCGGAAAAAGAAAATACGATCAATTCCAATTTTCAAGCAGATTTGGACTTGGAACTGACGGCGAAAGAGGCGAATGTTCAATTGTTTAAAGGAAATACCACCAAGGTTTGGATGTTTGAAGGAAAGGTTCTTGCCGGTAATGGAACCGCAGTCCAAAAATTGGGCGAGAGCTATTTAGGACCTGTGATTCGCGTAAAGAAAGGGCAGAAAATAAGAATCCGATTCAAAAATCAATTACCCGAGGAAAGTATCGTGCATTGGCACGGAATGCACGTCCCAGAAAAGGATGATGGCCATCCTAAAGATGTAATAGGAAACGGTGATACCTATGTGTATGAATTTGAAATAATGAACCGTGCCGGCACCTATTGGTTCCACCCACACCCCCACGGACGTACTGGACCACAGGTTTATAATGGCCTAGCAGGACTTTTTATAGTTACGGACGATGAGGAACAACAGTTGAAGTTACCATCTGGCGAATATGATGTTCCCGTTGTACTGCAAGATCGTCAGTTTGATGGTAATAATCAATTGGTATATCTAAACCGTGAACGTATGGACAGGATGAACGGTTTTTTGGGCAACCGAATTCTTGTCAATGGAAATCCGGATAGGGAACTTTCTTTTAAAAATGGATGCGTCTATCGACTGCGTTTTCTCAACGGTTCCAATTCGCGCTTTTATAAGTTAGCCTGGGAAGATGGCACTCCCCTTGTTATTATAGGTAAGGATGGGAGTTTACTGGATAGTCCTAAATCTAAACCCTATATAATGTTGGGCGTTGCGGAAAGAATCGATGTATGGCTCGATTTAAGGAACAAACCTCAAGGCTCCCAAATGATTATGAAAAGTTTGTCGTTCTCTCCCGGGATGATGGGGATGATGGGTGGAATGATGGGCAGGGGTCGAAACAACCTTCCCCTAGGCAGTGAGTATGAAATATTGAAAATTTCCATCGATAAAGCAGGAAGCAACAACTTCCAGCTCTCACAAAAACTGGCAGTATTCAATAAACTTGATCCTGCCACTGCCGTTAATAGAAACAATCCAAGAACGTTCCGCTTCTTTATGAGGCGAATGCAATGGACAATCAACGGACGAACTTGGGAAATGACGGGGGTTACCGAAGAAGAAACGGTTAAATTAGATACAACTGAAATTTGGGAAATCATAAATAGTGGTGGTGGAATGATGGGCAATGGCAATATGATGGGAGAAAGAGGTCGAATGCGAGACCGTGGAGAAATGGAAAGCGACAGAGGAATGATGGAAGGGGGAATGCAAATGCCGCACCCTTTTCATATTCATCATTTACAATTTAATATTCTTGAAAGGGACGTTTCTAAAGTGGACAGCAGGATTTGGAATTCGGTTAAGGATGGATTTATAGATGAGGGTTGGCAAGACACGGTTCTGTTAATGCCAGGTATGAGTGTTAAACTAATTATGCGCTTTGAAGACTTTAAAGGGCTCTTTTTATACCACTGCCATAATCTGGAACACGAAGATATGGGAATGATGCGCAACTTTAAAATTGAATAAAAGGTGAACAGGCATAGTACTGGCCGGCCTTTTATAAAATCGATTTTTGAAGAGTTTTGCTATGACAACAACGGAAAAAATATTATTTACCAAAGGGATACGCCCTACTGTAATGAGGTTGAAGATTTATAAATACCTCAAAAGGAAAACATATGCCCTAACCTTAAAGGAAATGCAAAATGTCTTTGTTGTCAAGAGCGAAAAAAATAAAACAGCTAATAAAACCACATTCTATAGGGCGATAAAACTTTTTGAGGAAAAGCGTATGGTGCACCAAATCGACGATGGAACAGCCATTGCGAAATATGCAGTTTCTGACGAAAACACCAAGGGTAAATACGGTACAGATTTACATATGCACTTTCATTGTACCGATTGTAGGAAAACGATCTGTTTACCAAATAAGATACCGGAAGAAAGCTTGCCGGACGAATATGAGGTAAACAATATGAATTTGGTCTTAATAGGGATATGTAAAAAATGCAGGGAGAAATAACAGGTGGATGACGAGAACTTTAAACCCTTGCGCCCAATGGTCAGGTTCAGGTTTCTTCCACCTTCTCTAACTTAAAAAAAATTATGTAACTATGGAAAAATTTGATGTAACAATTATAGGATCTGGCCCGGGCGGATATGTAAGTGCCATCCGTTGCGCCCAGTTAGGTTTAAAAGTGGCCATTGTTGAAAGGTACAGCACGTTGGGAGGCACCTGTCTTAATGTGGGCTGCATCCCATCAAAAGCCTGGCTGGAAGCCTCTGAACATTATTACAAACTCAAGCATCAATTTGAAAATTTTGGGATTGATGTAAAAGAAGCAAATGTCGATATCGTAAAAATGAACCAAAGGGTTCAGGACGTCGTAAAGGAAATCATCAATGGAGTTGACTATTTGATGAAAAAGAACAAAGTTACCGTATATGAAGGCCATGGCAGTATTAAGGACAAAAATACGATTGAAATTAAGGGTAAAGATAAAACAGAAATCATAGAAACAGATAAAATCATAATTGCCACCGGATCCAAACCCGCTTCGCTACCTAATATCAAAATAGACAAAAAGAGGATTATCTCTTCTACCGAAGCCCTTGCCTTACAAGAAATCCCCAAACATTTAATGGTCGTTGGCGGTGGGGTTATCGGTGTAGAGATAGGTTCCGTATTTGCCCGCTTGGGTTCAAAGGTTTCTATTGTAGAATATTTTGATAGTCTCATAGCCACTATGGATAGCTCTTTGGGACATCAATTGCACCGTTCCTTAAGAAAACAGGGTGTCGAATTTTATTTGGGACATAAGGTCACGGAAGCAAGAACGATAGATAACAAAGTGGAATTGAAAGCTGAAAACCTTTCCAATAAAAAAGAAATGAGTTTAGAAGGCGATTTTTGCCTTATGGCCATTGGTCGTAACCCGTACACCGACAATTTAGGACTTGAGAATATAGGAGTGGAAACCAATGAAAAGGGACAGATATCAGTAGATGAAAACCTTGAAACTAATGTCAAAGGGGTGTATGCCATAGGAGACGTAATTCGAGGAGCAATGCTTGCCCATAAGGCCAGTGAAGAGGGTGTTTTTGTAGCCGAAAGAATTGTCGGACAAAAGCCACATATCAATTATTCGCTGATACCTAATATTATTTACACCCAGCCAGAGGTTGCCGGCGTAGGCTTGACCGAAGAAGAACTAAAGAAGGCCAATAGAAGTATAAAAACAGGGTCTTTCCCATTTAAGGCTAATGCAAGGGCAAAAATTAGTATGGATACAGATGGTTTCATCAAAGTGATTACAGATAAGCAGACCGATGAGATATTGGGTGTACATATGATAGGGCCTCGCATTGCAGATAGTTATACCGAAGCGGTGGTAGCAATGGAATTTAGGGCATCTGCCGAAGATATTGCAAGGATGTCACACGGGCACCCCACTTTTTCAGAGACCTTTAAGGAGGCGTGTCTGGCCGCTACCGATGATAGGGCATTGCATATTTAATTTTTACAAAAACTGGCACAATAAAATTAAAAAGAATGAAGAAGCTTCAGCAATTGACCAAGGAAATTAATGAACTGACATTGAGAATTGAACAGGACTACCCCGAACTATACCAATATCTTGATGAAAACCCTATTACAATCCCTGATTGCGAAACACCAAAGATTTCCGTCAGCTCGTTTGTGGAATATTTGGATAGCTTGAAGTCAATCTTGGAAAGATATATAGAATCGCATAAACAAATGAAGCACTAATGGAAAATTTAAAAAAAAGGTTCAACAAGCTCCTGACCGATAAATTTGGAAGACATCCAAACTTGTTGAGACCAGAAGCAAATTTTAGGGAAGACCTGGGAGCGGATATTTTGGATATGGTGGAATTGATGCTGGAGTTTGAAAATGAGTTTAATATAGTCATTTCAGATGATGAAGCAGAAAAAATAACTACCCTAGGCGAAGCCGAGACATATATTAAAGATAAAATTAAAAATAGTAGATCTTAACAAAAATGGAGCAAACTTGAATATTTCAAATAGCAAATAATCAAGATTTAAATTAAATAATCCAATAGTACATAATAATGAACAAAAGCACTTTCATAATAAGTAAAATGGACTGTCCCTCGGAAGAGCAGATGATTCGGATGAAATTAGAGACTTACACCCAGGTTAAATACTTGGATTTTGATATACCCAACAGAAAGTTGGAAGTGTACCATTTAGAAGCGATCGAAGAGATACGTTCATCAATTGCCGAATTAAAGTTCAATGAAACACTTCAGGGAACCGAAGAAGCCGAACCTCCTGTAATGGAAGACCAATCCAAACAAAAAAAAATTCTTTGGTGGGTCTTAGGAATCAATTTTGGATTTTTCGTCATCGAAATGACTACGGGTTGGATTTCTTCTTCTATGGGTCTAATTGCAGATTCGTTGGATATGTTGGCAGATTCCATCGTGTACGCGTTGAGTCTTTTTGCGGTCGGCGGTGCTATTGCTAGAAAAAAGAAAGTGGCGAAATTCAGCGGATACTTTCAGATGGCTCTGGCGACACTTGGATTTATGGAAGTATTGAGAAGGTTTTTTACTGAAAGCGAAACACCTTTATTCCAATGGATGATCATTGTTTCCATATTTGCCTTACTTGGTAATCTTATTTCGCTTTGGTTGATTAACAAAGCCAAAAGTAAGGAAGCCCATATGCAGGCGAGCGCGATTTTTACCTCCAACGATATTATAGTAAACGGAGGTGTCATATTAGCGGGAACCTTGGTATATTTTTTAGATAGTAAATGGCCAGATTTGGTTATTGGAGCTATTGTTTTCACGTTTGTTATGCAGGGAGCGATTAAGATTTTAAAATTGTCCAAATAATTTAAATGTGCGTTTTCGCAAAGCATTGGGTGACACCAAGACAATTATGAAGAATAGAAATATAATCTTATTGATTTTACTGTTGTTGGCTATAGACCAGGCAATAAAGATATATGTAAAGACCCATTTCTATTATGGAGAGGAATATTATGTATTTGGACAGGATTGGTTTCGCTTACATTTCTTGGAAAACCCCGGGATGGCCTGGGGATTGAAGTTTGGCGAAGGTTATCTAGCCAAGGTTGTTTTAATCTTATTCCGATTAGCCGCTATTGTTTGGGGAACCTTTTATATCAAAAAGATGATTAGCAAGGGATATACCAAGGTCTTAATAATCTGTGCAGCATTTATATACGCAGGTGCATTGGGCAACTTGATTGATGGAGCCTTCTACGGGATGATTTTTGAAAAAAGTGATCCAGCGCTTCAGAACATTGCAGAAATTTTCCCTGCAAGAGGTGGTTATTCTGGATTTTTAAATGGCAATGTGGTCGATATGTGGTTCTTTCCAATTATAGATACAAGGCTTCCGGATTGGTTGCCGCAATGGGGAGGTAACAAATTTACGTTTTTTGACCCGGTATTCAATACTGCGGATGTTTGGATTAGTATGGGCGTGATTTCACTCCTGATTTTTCAAAACAAAGGACGTAAAGACCTGAACATTTCGAATAAAAAACACCCTAAATATACCGCAGGTCCGGAACAGTTTTAAACAACGATTAATAATGAACGTATTTAAATCAGTTTGAGGCTATTTCATTGGATTCGTACAAATATTAATACAGAAATATGAAAAAGAAAAAATTAAACTTAAGGGATCTCAAGGTCGATGATAGCGGCAAAAAGGAAGGTTCTATGAATAACAAAGTTTCATCACAGCTGAGCATTAGGGAATATATACCTTCCATATTCAGTTTTGTAATGCTGATAGCAGGCATCCTTTTTGACTATTTTGAAACATTTCCCCAATTTTCGGGCTGGATCCGCATCCTCTGGTACGTGGTTGCGTATATCCCAGTTGGATTTCCTGTAATAAAAGAGGGTTGGGAAAGTATTAAACAGGGGGATTTCTTTACCGAATTCTTCCTGATGTCCATCGCAACCTTAGGGGCGTTCGCCATTGGGGAATATCCGGAAGGTGTGGCCGTAATGCTATTCTATGCCGTAGGCGAACTGTTCCAAAACGCAGCCGTAAAAAGAGCTAAGGGCAACATAAAGGCACTATTGGATGTAAGACCCAATACGGCTTTGGTCTATCGGAACGGCGATTATGTTTCGGTTGACCCTGAAACTGTAGAAATTGGGGAAAAAGTTCAAATCCGGGTAGGGGAAAAAATTCCTTTGGATGGAGTGCTACTTTCTCAAAAGGCATCGGTAAACACTGCTGCCATTACGGGAGAAAGCAAGCCCGATGCAATTTCAAAGGGTGACAAGGTATTTGCAGGAAGCATAAATCTAGAAGGTGTTATCGAGATTCAGTCAACAAAAGAATTCAAGGACAGTTCCATAGCCCGGATCCTGGATATGGTGCAGAATGCGACCGCTCGTAAATCAAAGACCGAATTGTTCATTAGAAAATTCGCTCGCATTTACACCCCTATCGTAGTTTTTTTGGCTATTTGCTTAACGGTCCTGCCCTATTTTATTGTTGAAAATTATGTATTTAGTGATTGGTTGTACAGGGCATTGATTTTCCTTGTGATATCCTGTCCCTGTGCGTTGGTCATTTCCATTCCTCTGGGTTATTTCGGCGGATTGGGTGCTGCATCCCGAAATGGTATTCTTTTCAAAGGTGCCTCCTTTTTGGATACGATGACCCAAGTGAATACCGTGGTTATGGATAAAACCGGAACCGTAACCCACGGGGTTTTTAAAATCAAGCAAATTGTAAGTTCTGCTTTTGCAGAAAAAGAGTTTATGAACTATCTGCTCGCAATGGAAGAGCAATCCACACACCCCATTGCCCGTGCCGTTATGCAGTACGAATTACAAATAAAAAAATTCAGCGCCACGAAAGTAACGGAAATAGCAGGCAAAGGCCTCAAGGGTACCGTTAACGGAAAAATGGTCTTGGCAGGAAATAAGGCTTTGATGACAGCCAATAAAATAGAAGTTCCTGCGGAAACCGATACAATAGTAGAATCAATAGTTATGGTCGCTATTGATGGCACTTTTGCCGGCTATATAACCATTGCGGATGAACTGAAAGAAGATGCCCACGAAGCAATAAAGCAGATTCGGGAATCGGGTATTTCCAAAATCATAATGCTATCTGGAGACAAGGATTCCATAACCCAACAAGTGGCAAAAGAAATGGGTGTTGATTGGGCAAAAGGCGGACTGCTTCCTGAAGATAAGTTAAACGAAGTAGAGGCCTTAAAAAAACAGGTTGGCACTAAAGTAGCCTTTATTGGTGATGGTATCAACGATGCCCCCGTATTGGCAGCGAGCGATGTTGGCATCGCAATGGGTGGCTTGGGCAGCGATGTGGCCATTGAAACGGCAGATGTTATCATCCAGACCGACCAACCTTCAAAAATTGCAAGAGCAATAAAAATCGGTCGTTCTACACGTCGTATCGTCTGGCAGAATATTGGTTTGGCCTTTGGTGTAAAAATCATTGTTATGATTTTGGGCGCAATGGGGATGGCTACAATGTGGGAGGCTGTTTTTGCAGACGTTGGAGTGGCCTTTCTGGCAATACTCAATGCCATTCGATTACAGAAAATGAATTGGGAATAGTATGTTATTATATCTCAAAATAGAAGAAATAGACGAAAGGAAAAAGTTTATAAACCAGAAAAAAAAGGCGCATAATGTATAGTGATTTACAAAATATGATACCTTTGTTTATATTTAGTCTAAATAACAATAGTTAATTTTTTATACTTTCCCAATGATATCAAACCATTCAATCCCTTCATATTTTCTATATGTTTTTATATTTTTCTCGGCTCTTCAGATTTCCGCCAAGGATAAGGATACTAGTATTCAAAGTGTAATCCACCTTCTGGACTATCTTTCAAAAGATTATCCAACGGCGGTAAGGGATGGCAGGGTACTCGATAAGGCGGAATATGCCGAAATGCAGGAGTTTAGCGCAAAGATATTCAATTTGGCCAAAGCGATAAACCTGCCTTCCGAGTCCGGCCAGTCTATTCTTTCTGACTTAAATGATCTAAAAAACCTTGTCCAGGATAAAGCTCCCAGCAAAAAAGTCAAGGACTTAGCAGAAAAATCAAAATGGGCGATCATTAAAGTGACCGGTTATGAAGTTGCTCCCCAAAATTGGCCGGGTATATCAAATGGCCAAAGCCTGTATTTGCTGAACTGTGTTCAATGCCACGGGCTAAAAGGCGCTGGAAATGGAAGTTTAGCAATCGGGTTAAAACCGGCACCGGCAAATTTTTTAAATGATTCCCTAATGTCTGACTTGTCCCCGTTTGAAGCTTATAATACGGTAAAACTGGGCGTGGAAGGGACGGCTATGCGCGCATTTACAGAACTGAGCGATAAGGAAGCCTGGGATTTGGCCTTTTATGTCAAATCACTACGGTTTCAAAAACAAAAAATAGATTCCGTAAACCTAAAAAAAATATTCAATCAGGAATATGGTAACATCTCCCTAAAAGAAGTTGCCACCTTATCCGATAATGAATTATCGAACAAACTCGGTTCAGATATGCAGGGACAAAAAAAGCTGAAAGCGTTAAGGGCTTTTTCCCCTTCGGAAAAACTATCGCAATCCAGTTTAAGCATCGCGAGGGATTATCTTTATCAAGCATTGGCAAGCTATAAAAATGGCAATAAAGACGAATCACGCCAAAAAGCTCTTGCTGCCTATTTGGAAGGAATTGAACCTGTAGAAGTGCGCCTAAAAGCAAACGACCCTGAATTTACCTCGCAATTGGAGCAAAAAATGATGGACGTAAGGCAGACGATTGAACAAGGCGAAAATCCAAAAGAGGTCGAAAACAAAATAAATAGTGCACTCTCAACAATTGACAGTGCCCAAAAAATGATGGACGATGAAAAGATTAATTACTGGTTGTCTTTCTTTTTATCCGCATCTATTATGTTACGGGAAGGACTGGAAGCCTTTTTGATCATTGCCCTTATCTTGGCACTAATACGCAGTACACCAGGGGCAAAAAAAGCTTTACCTTATATTCACGGGGGATGGATAATTGCCATTCTAATGGGGGTGGCAGGATGGTTCCTTTCAGATTGGATTATTGGCATAAGTGGACAGAATAGGGAGATAATGGAGGGGATGATCTCTTTGATAGCGGTTATTGTACTTGCCTTTGTCGGTTTTTGGCTACATAACCATTCCCATTCCAAAAAGTGGAAAGAGTTTATTGAAAAAAAGGTTGTGGCACAATTGAAGGGCGAAAAAATGATTGGGCTGGCCTTCTTTTCATTTATGGTTGTTTTTCGCGAAGCTTTTGAATCAATCCTTTTTCTACAGGCAATTGGATTGGAAACCCAAGCAGGCGACCAATCATCTATCGGGTTTGGTGTTTTGGCAGCTTTCGCTTTGATAGGATTAATTGCCTTTATTTTCCTGAAATATTCCAAAAAAATACCTGTCAGGCTACTTTTTAGGTATTCTTCTTGGATAATAACCCTTTTGGCTGTAATCCTTATCGGCAAGGGTGTCCACGCCATTCAGGAGGCTGGATGGCTTTCTATAACCGGCTTTCCGGTTACCCTTAAGATTGATTGGTTGGGAATCTATCCTACATTGGAAAGTCTGGTATCACAACTGGTTTTACTTGGGATTCTAATGTTGCTTTATTACCTGAGCAATTATAGAAATAGAGTAATCAAAATTAAATAGGGCAACATAACACCTGGTTTGGCAACTAGCGATGTGGATATTGCAATGGTGTGTTTTGGGCAGTGATGTGGCCATCGAAACGGCAGATGTTATTATCCAGACAGACCAACCTTCCAAAATAGCGAGAGCCATCAAAATAGGGCGTTTTACAAGACGTATCGTTTGGCAAAACATATGTCTTGCTTTTGGAGTGAAGGCCCTAGTGTTAATTTTAGGTGCAGTAGGAATGGCAACTATGTGGGGAGCTGTTTTTGCTGATGTTGGTGTAGCTTTATTGGCGATAATAAATGCTGTACGGTTGCAGAAAATGAAATGGGAATAATTTATCTTTTATTGCGATAGCTTTCATCCCTAATTTCTGAATAGCAGCCTGACAACTTATAAGATTTAGCATGCTGGGTTTGTTTAACAAAAGATAAGTTAAGGTTAAGCATATAAGGTGTTTTATGATGTTGAACTATGACCGATTTAGTTTCATCATAGTTTGTAACGGGATCATAATATTTCAATTCCAGTTTCTTTTGATTTTTGAATTTGTTGGAATTTTCCAGCAATTGTTCAAAATGAAAATCAGTTACATTGTTTGTGGAATACAAAACCTTATTTGCATATAAACAGGTTAAAAGATTTAAAACTCCAACATCTTTTTCATTTATTACTATCTGACTGAATTGTTTTCTATTTCCCACTTTATATATTTTGGGGTCGTACATTAATAGCATCAAATCTGGAGCTAATGGATATAGAATCTGTAAACCTTTGCTTGCCATACCATTGTGTCCATAAGGAAATTTCCTGGATTCTAAGAATTGATTGTATTTGGAAACTGGGTTATCACTGGTTATAATTTCTTCAGTAGTTTTATTAAGAAGTAGCTTTATTTGCATATCTCTCATCATTGGTAGGCTCTTAAGTAAAATGTCCATTGTTTTTTCAATTGCATCATCGTAAGCAAAGAAATAATTGTCATATTCAAAATCTTTGAATTGAGATTCAAATTTCATTGCAGTTTTCATTGTTTTATCAATTATATCATTGAACTCATCTGCATGTGCTCGCGTGCGATAGGCTTGAAGTAAAATAAATAGCCAGATCCAATAGTAGTCATCGGAGTTGTTTTTAGGTAAAGTTTTCGTTTTAACTACTTCCTTTAGAATAACAGAGGTGGTATCCTCAATGGTTCCAAACCATTTTTCTCTTTCTAAATCCTTACCATAAAAATATGATTCTTGTGCTTGGCTCACTAAATCTGCTTGTTGAATAATTTCACCTGATTTTTTTAAACATAATTTTATGTGCTTTTGATTATGCTTAATACTGAAAAATTTCAAATAAAATTTTGGAACATAATGTTGTTTCTTTTTTTCGGACATAAAAATCTTAATAGATCACCAATTTAAATATTCTTAATCTTTTCATCCTTTTTGATATGAATATTTTTCCCATTCGATTCCACTCAGCCCATTCCCCTACGTTCCTCAGAAAAAGCTACATTTCGGGGAAAGAGCTTCATTACAAAAGTCTTGGGCAAAACTCCAAAGCTTCCATTTCCATTGCGTTTATCCTGCCGCGAAAAAAGCAGCAACGCTTCATTCCTAATCAACACTTTTATTGTTTAGTCTGCTTTAAACAACATTTCTATCGATGGTTTTAGTTATTGTTTTTTTCAAAGATAGTATTAATAATTTCAAATATTTACCACTTTATTTATATAGTGGCAATAATTAGTTTTCAAATATTCGCCACTTTTTTGTACTTTTGGTAAAGTTTTGATATAGAGATTATGCCAAAGATTGTAGAAAATAAGCTTATAGAAGCATTTAAGGAACGTGGTTCTTTTGATAGGGATGAACTATTTCAGTTCTATCTGGACTTTGAACCGGATTTGAAGGAAAGCACCTTTAGTTGGCGAATTTATGACCTGAAGAAAAAGGACATCATCAAAACTATTGGTCGTGGGTTGTATATCATATCCTATAAACCCAAGTATAGACCAGTACTGTCTGATAGCGTTCTAAAAATAGCAAGTAAGACCAATGAACGGTTTAAGGAAATCCAATATGCTATATGGGAAAACCAATGGTTCAATGAATTTACACAGCATCAGGTATCCAATCAAATGATTGTGGTGGAAGTGGAAAAGGAATTTACAGAATCGCTCTACTATTATCTAAATGATTCATTGAAAATGGATTTTTTCTTGAATCCCGATGACAAGGAAATTGAATTCTACATTTCCGAGAGTGCTGTCCCCGTGGTCATAAAACGTCTCGTTACAAGAGCACCGATAAGCAAGCTGAAAGATAAAAAAAATGTAGTTCCCATTGCCACGCTTGAAAAAATAATGGTGGACTTGTTTGCAGATGAAAACCTGTTCCATTTTTACCAAGGCTCTGAACTTATAAACATTTATGAAAAGATACTTGAACGATACAGCATTAATTTCACAAAGCTTTTTAGCTATGCGAAAAGACGAAAGAAAGAACAGGAAATCAAGCAGTTTATCAATAACCACATACCGAATATTTTAGAGAATATAATCAATGATTGAAAACAAAAGCTTCACAAAGGAATGGTTGGATATTTTCCGGTCAAAAAAAGAACATAAAGGCATTAACGTAACCATTCTAGAAAAAATGGTTCACGCATTTTCTTTATTAGAACATCTAAAGATAGAAGGGCTTGATTTTGTCTTTAAAGGCGGCACATCACTCGTGCTTTTACTTGAAGAAGGCAATCGGTTTTCAATAGATATCGATATTATTTCGAGTGTAGAGCGTGACCCATTGGAAAAAATTCTTGATGCGGTTGTTGCCAACTCACATTTTAAAAGCCATACTTTGAATGAACGTCGAAGCTACAAAGAAGGCGTTCCAAAGGCACATTATACTTTTGAATTTGATTCAGATTACAACCCGAACGTTCCAGGAACTATTCTTTTGGATGTTCTTTTTGACAGTCCACATTATCCAGAACTTATAGAATCTTCAGTTGAGATTTCGTGGCTATCGATTGCTAAACCTATAATATCAATTGCCACACCTTCGGTAAATTCCATCTGTGGCGATAAGCTTACTGCTTTTGCACCAGAGACCATCGGTATTCCCTATTATAAGGGCGACCAGTTATTTACAATGGAAATCTGTAAGCAATTGTTCGATTTAGGGAAGTTGTTTGAAAATATTACGGATATGTCTATCGTTAAAGCAAGTTTTTCCGCTTTCTCAAAAGCAGAACTATCTTATCGAAGTTCCGATAAAGATTTTAGTAGCAAAAATTTAAAAGAAAAAGATGTATTATGGGATTCCTTAAACACCTGTGCAATCATAGCCAGAAGAGAACGCAATCCAACAGCCGAAACCAAAAAAAAATTTACTGATTTGAACTTGGGTATACGAAGTTTTGGAAGTGCTTTTCTTATGACAGGACATTTCAGGATAGAAGAGGCAATGGCAGCTTCGGCGAGAGTAGCTTATTTGAATGCACTTTTATTACAGCCCGAAATTACTGAAATTGAATATTATGAAGGACAGGATATATCTACACTTACTATAGAAAAAGAGGATTGGTTATTCTTGAACAAATTAAAACGACAACCAGATAAAACCATCTTTT
The DNA here is from genome assembly GCF_900104765.1 of Gillisia sp. Hel1_33_143. GTDB lineage: Bacteria > Bacteroidota > Bacteroidia > Flavobacteriales > Flavobacteriaceae > Gillisia. The sequence continues at coordinate 295,170 of NZ_LT629737.1, read as the reverse complement.
ATTATTGGTACAAGGCAGTGGAATTATTATAAGTATAAAAAAAGGAGGCTAATCAGGTCATAGTATTGTAAGCCTTCCTAAAACATACCACACCTAACTAAACAAAAAACTTAAGGAACAGGATTAATTAAGATATAATGACACCTTCAGAAAAATACGTAGCGAATTTATGTAAGAAGTCTTTTTTACCATTTTGGAGTTTTCCAAATCCGTTGGGCAAGAAAGACAAAGAGTTATGTGATGTTCTTGTTGTATGCGGTAACACAATCATTTTGATATCTGTTAAAGATATCCAAGTATCAAATCATAAAGATAAAAGTATTCAGTATACAAGGTGGGTTAAAAAGGCTGTGGACGATTCAATTCAACAGCTTTATGGAGCAGAAAGGTTTTTGAAAAATATTAAAGAAATAAAATTAAAAAACCGTATTACAAAGGTTAAGCTACCAGATAAAAAATTGCAAACCATTTATAGAATTGCAATTGCCTTTGGAAGTGAATATGATTTTCCGTTACCAATGGGAATAAATAAGAGGGGTTTTATACACGTATTTGACGAAAAGTCAACAGCAACTATTATAAGTGAACTTGATACAATAACTGATTTTACAAGATACCTGGAAGTAAAGGAAAGTTTTCTTTCTTCGAATCATATGTTACTTCCAGAAGAAACCGATTTTTTTGCCCTTTATATCCAAACAGGGCTTGAATTTGATTATCCAGTCGATGCAGTAGCTGGTTCAGGTGGACTTTGGGAAAGTTATATTAAGTCAGAAGATTATAGTGATTGGAGAAAACGTATTATACCGAGTTTTATTTGGGATTATATGATAACCCAATTACACGAATATCATATAAATAAAACAACAAATAGCCAGCAAATTCAAGATTTAGAAAATGCAATCCGAATAATAAACCAAGAGGACAGAATACACAGAACTGAACTAGGTTTAGCCCTTGATAATGCCATTAAAAAGAAATCAATTGGTAGAATGCTTCTTCCACAGCCAGGTGCTAAACATATGTATGTATTTATGCCTCTAACCCAAAAAAATTGGGAGGGAAAAGAGAAAGAGTTAGAGTTGAGATGTATTGTTGCACGATATTTAAATCCCTCCGTAGATACAATTATTGGAATAGGTATTGGTTCAAACGGTAAAGATGAAAGTGTGTATGATATCTGCTATCACTACATTCCTGAAATCACTGATGAATTTATAAAAAATGCAAAAGAAATACAGCAGAAGCTAGGATATTTTAAAAATCCAACACAATCCCATAATTCCGAATATTCAGTAGAAAACTTTAATGGATTTGGAATTAACAATCCATAATTTCCAAATTATGAATTGATAATCTGTTGTCATAATGGTGCTTTGACTTTAACAATATTGATTGTTCAAATCAACATTCAGCCCATTCCCCTACATTCCACAGAAAAAGCTACATTTCGGGAAAAGCGCTTCATTATAAAAGTCTCGGGCAAAACTCCAAAGCTTCCTATTTGCATTCCACTTGTCCGCTTGTTCCCGAGAAAAGGCGGGAAGCGGCCAAACTCCATTCCAATCTACATGATTGAAGTCTAGTCCACTTTAGTTTTTACTTAACACGTTTAATTCATTTTCAAAACCCGGTCAGCACATTGCCGCTGTATTTCGCGAAAAGCTACATTCCGGGAGAAGAGCTTCCCTACATAGGGCTGGGGCACACTTCATATACTTAGATCTTCTTTTCATTTATTCTATTCAAATATTTACAGAGGCTGCAATCCCTTTTTATTCTTTTAAAAAAAGTTATAAAAAAAGGAAAAACTTCCTTGCCAAATTAAAATTAGGCATATATATTTGTCATTATTTTTAATAAATCTAAATAAGAATAATGAAATATTTTACTTTATCAGCTTTGATGCTTCTTAGCGTATGTGTATTTTCCCAATCTGGATCTGGATTAAAAGGCGAAATTAAAAATGAATTAAATGAACCTCTTGCCGGAGCCACAATTTATCTACAGGAATTACAAAAAGGAACCACAACAGATTTCGACGGATTTTATACTTTAAAAAATATTCCCAAAGGAACTTGGACAGTAACAGTGAGAATGTTAGGTTATCAAACCAAAAAAGAAAAGGTAGTATTTACTACCGATAACATCCAAACTTATAGTACCACATTAAAGGAAGATTACGGTAATCTGGACGAAGTTGTAATCTCTGCAAGCCGAAATCCAGAATATCTTTCTGAAATTCCTGCTTCCATCACTGTTGTTAATTCTGCGAAACTTAAAGAATTCACCAAATTAACATCCAATATTAATGAAATTTTAGCGTATACAGTGCCAGGACTTGCTGTGAGCACTGGAACTTCCTCCAATTGGGGGCAAACTTTAAGAGGCCGGTCCTTACTGGTAATGGTAGATGGAATTCCTCAATCTACCCCATTACGAAATGGACTATTAGGAATTAAAAGTATAAATCCTAATGATATAAACAGGGTTGAAGTCATTAAAGGGGCAACTTCGATATTCGGAAATGGTGGTAATGGAGGCTTTATTAACTATATCACTAAGAGCCCGACTACTATTGAGAAAATAAGCGGAACGACCGAAATTTGGGGAACCTCCCAACTTTCTAATTCAGAAAATGCGCTGGGATACGGTGTTTATCAATCCTTTACTGGCCAGCTTAATAAATTTAATTATTATGTTAGTGGAAGTGTAGAGCATACAGGAAATAAATATGATGCAGAAGGTGCGCCCCTTCTTCCAACGTATGGTCTCGATAATACGAATATTTATAGTACCTATGCTAAGCTTGAGTATTTGCTTTCTGAAAATCAAAAATTGACTATAAACGGAAATCTTTATAAATCGCTCCAAGACTCCCCTTTTATCCCAGTATTTGCAGAGGTTCAGGTATTTAATGAAGATGGAGACTATGCCTTGCAGCCAGGCTTCGGTATCGAAGGTTCAATTCCAGAAGAGCAACCTACAGGTTCCCAATTACTAAATGGGAGATTGAAATATAATTTAAATTCCATTTTTTCTGGGACCACAGATTTTGAAACTGACCTGTATTATTCGAAAGCCAAGAGTATTTTCTTTTATTCTGATAAATTTGAAAATGGCGGACAATCTGTTATCAATTCAGAAAAATATGGTTTAAGACCTAATTTCAATACTCGAATCAATTTATTTAATGGTTCTGATATCTCATTTATCTATGGACTGGATCTATTAAGGGATGAAACTAATCAGGGTTTGATAGATGGAAGATTGTGGGTGCCAAATATTGAACTTATGAGTGTTGCACCATATCTACAAACTACTTTGAAATTGGACAAAAAGTGGACGTTTAAAGCAGGAATACGTTACGATGATTTGAAAATGGATATTGCCAATTATAACACTCTTCCGTATTCGCCTAAGGGAGATGGTAATTTTAATCCTTCGGTTTCAGTTGAAGGAGGGAAGCTTGCATTCGATAATCTTGCGTTTAATTTAGGACTAAGATATATTGAACACGATGAATTTATTCCATATATAAGTTATTCTCAAGGCTTTTCCATAGCCGATTTAGGTTCTATTTTAAGATCTGCAAGAGCTGAAAGTATAGACAATATTCAACTAGAACCAGCGGTTACCAATAATTATGAATTCGGATTTATTTCGAAATTTAATAATCTTCGCATAGAGGCTGTTGGATACTACAGTACCTCAAATTTAGGCACCGGAGTTGTATTTAGTGATGAGGTAAATTCATTTATACCGTCAGAACAACCGCAAAAAATATTCGGTGGGGAGCTAGCAGTAGACTATGCTTTTCCAAACAATAAATTAATTTTGGGAGCTTCGTATTCTTATGTGGAAGGACTTAAAAACCCTAAAGGAGATGAAAACAACTTAAGTTATGTTGGTGGCGATGTTATTTCTGCTCCCAAATTAACAGCTTATGTCACTTGGAGCCCAACTGAAAAGATAAGTACTTCTTTGAGGATTTTAAATTTGGGAGATCGAAAAAGGTTTGATCCGTTTCAGGATGCAGAAGGTAATTTTGCTTTTAGACATACGGAGTTTCCAGTTAATGGGTATACGATAGTCAATCTATCGGCGACTTATCAAATAAAGAGCAATATTGATGTTTCTTTAGGAATAAACAACCTTTTAAACGAGTATTATTTGCCCGCAAGATCGCAGTGGGCTGCTCCATTAAGATCTTTTAGTGTAGTAGGAGAAGGAGCTAATGCCCGTCTTGGTGTAACTTATAATTTTTAAATATTGGATGCCTTTGTTTATAAATTTCAATTCATAAACAAAGGCAATTCAACTTCACAAACAAAATTATTACTTGATGCTTTTCTCAAAAATAGTTAATAAATTTCATCTTTATTTAGGATTGTCTTGCGGTATTTTAGCTTCCATATCTGGTCTCACTGGTTCTATGTATGTATGGCAGCCAGAGATAACAGCCGATTTAAATCCAAATTTACTGAAGGTAGATTCTATAGAAAATATTTCGGAAGAAGAACTTCTAAAAACTTCATTGGCTCTATATGAAAATCAAAAGGATACAGTAGCTAAAATATTCCTTCCTTATCGAGAACAGCAGACTATTTCTATTGTTTATAATAATGGCCAAACTCTTTATTATCATCCAAAAAATGGAAAAGTTCTAGGCCAAAAATCAGCTTCCATATCATTTTTCGAGGATTTATTGAATATTCATCGCACCCTTGGGATTCCTAAAATTGGTAAATACATTGTAGGTGGAAGTGCGCTTTTGTTTTTCCTTTTTCTCTTAACATCTGGACTGTTTTTATGGTGGAAAAAATACAAGTTGAATTTTAATAAAGGGATTAAGATTAAATGGAAACGAAATAGAAAAAGATTTAACTACGATGTTCATAAAACACTTGGCTTCCTCTTTTTCTTGCCTTTACTTATTATGGCCTTTTCTGGTGGGTATTTTACTTATAACACCTATTATAAAGAGGGTTTTAAGTTGGTAGATACTATTAGCGCAAACAACACACTTAAAAAAAGGATTGAAGTAGGAAGTGCTTTAGATGTAAAGGACTTATTGAAGAATCCAGACAAACAATATTCACTGCGAGCAATTTATTTGCCTAAAGATCCAAATGATGCATATCAATTTAGGTACATAAAAGATCGGTTTATTGTTTCCGGTCTTAGAAAAACCAAGGAATTAAAAGTAGATCAAAATGATAAAGTTATTAATGAGACCTCCTTTGACAGCGACCCCATTAGTGAACAAATCGCAGCACAAATGTATCCAATCCATATTGGAGAGATCTCAGGCTTGTTGGGAAGGATTTTGGTTTTTATCTCAGGATTTGTTCCTATAATTCTATTTATTACCGGTCTGAGATTTTACTACTTTAGAGCGTATAAAAAGAACAATGGCCGTTAGCAATAATATTATAGTTACGATTCTTTATATTTTGTATTTAACACCCTTAACATCCGGATTTCAAGTAATTTTTTTAATCTGTGAATAACTTAATTTTCATAACCCGTTCAGCACATTCCCCTACATTGCGCAAAACGCTCCATTCCGGGAAAAGAGCTTCCCTACCCAGGTCTTGGACACAACTTCAAAGCTTCCGATTTCCATTCCACTTGTCCGCTAATTCCCGAAAAAGTCAGAAAGCGGACAAACTCCATTCCATCTCCATCTTTGAAGTCAAGTCCGCTTTAAATCCTACTTAACAAGAATAATCCGTTTTCAAAACCCGGTCAGCACATTGCCCTGCATTTCGCGAAAAGCTACATTCCGGGAAAAGAGCTTCTCTACACAGGTCTTGGACACAATCCCCAATTTCTACTTTCCATTCCACTAACCCGATCCGCTATGCTGGAACGGGACGCTTCATTCCCAATCCGAAATCGTGAATAGCGCCCGCTTTATTTGAATTCCATTTAATGATTTGGTACAGCTTCCTATGTTTTTGTACTTCACATAAACCTTTAGACCTACATCCGCACCCTCACTGTTATACCCTTTTTTTGACAGCAAAATACCAACATTTGGAAGTTGAACGGACTGCATAAACCGTTTCGCTGCGCTTCTCTCTTTATAAGTCCTTATCAATTCCAAATATTTCAACTGTATCAGCAACAAAAAAAGGTAACAGCGAGGGCGCTATGGAAAGTAAATCTAAAATGAATCTTATGAAATCTCACAAAAACATCAAAAAGGAAGCGGCACCAAAAAAAACAAAAAAGGAAAACGCTCCAGATATAATAAGTAAATCACTTCAAAAAAATATAAACGCAAACTGTCTGAATAGTTCAGATAGATTTTAATTAATCTTTAAATATTTTATTATGAGTACTTTAAAAAATCACGTACAGTTAATCGGAAATGTTGGACAAGAACCAACCATTACAAACCTTGAAAGCGGTAAGAAAGTAGCCCGTTTTTCACTCGCCACGAATGAATTTTATAAAAATGACAAAGGAGAGAAAACACAGACAACAGATTGGCACACCGTTGTAGCTTGGGGAAAGACTGCCGAAATTATCGAAAGATATGTAGGTAAGGGTAAAGAGGTAGGAGTTACAGGTAAACTTAAATCTCGTAACTATGAGGATAACGATGGTATAAAAAGATACGTTACCGAAATAGAAGCCAAAGAAATCCTTTTGCTTGGAAGTAAAAGCGATAGCTAATCATTAAAATTAAAGAGGGCGTTCCGTCGAAAGATGCGCCCTCTTTTTATTATCAACTCCTTAACAAAAAACAAAATGAAAGCACAAGTTAACGATATAAAAGAAGGATTACAACATTTTCACGGATCGGAAACGATATTTCAAATCCCATTATTGAGAACTCGATATACCAACGGACTAAAATATTTGGCGGAAGCTGCCGAATGTTTTTGGCTTATTACAGACACTTCCGTAATTGCAAAAAGTCTAATGGATCGAAGCGAATTTATTACCATAGATTTTAAAAGATTGTCCGAGGAAAAACAAGAATTTACAGGTTACGAAGCTGAAATTATTTATACGGATGGCAACAATACTATTTTGGAAAAACACGGGTATCGAGTAACAGATTTTCCGCTCGATGAATTACGGTTATTTTTTGTAAATGATACACTGATGTTACCTAGTGAATATTAAAATTTGAAGCTATGGTATATCTAAATTTTACAGACCTGAACGAGGAAGCTCAGAACCGACTTTTGGAAAATTCAAAGAAGGACGTGGAACGAAAATTTGGCGATAGCATTCGTAAATATGTAAGGGAAAATTATTCATGTTTTGAAACGACAATAGAGGAAGAAGCATTGAGAAATCTATATTCGTATACCTTCATATTCAACGTCTAATTTTTTAAAAATAATAATAAAACACCTCTGAACTTTCGGGGGTGTTTGTCATTTATTCAAGTCGTGAAAAACAATAATACAATTGTAAACAACAAATAACGCACTATGCGTATTTTGTAAAAAAAGGGAAAATCCGCTGTTACCTGAATTTTCCCTCTATTCCAGGTCGGAGGGAATGACCTGTACAATAAAGTTAAATTTTCTTTTGATTATTCAAAATATTTTATGGCAATTAATGTAGAATTCATATTTAAATAAAAAAATATGTATCTTTAAATAGCTGAAATTCAGCTTTTAATTTTATGTACGGTTATCCATTTTCTGACTTTCGCCGATAACCATACCCATCAAAAAAATAACATATCGGAAATTTATTTCCCTGAAATGGCAATTGGCTTTTAGCCAGATTGTACGAAATTTTTGTCCCGCTGGGCGGGACGAAAAGGAGTAGCAAGAGGGTAACACGCTACGCGATGTTAAGCACTCCTTTTTGTTTTCAAAACGCTGATAATCAGTTACTTGAAAAATATATAATTTCTTGACCTTCAGCAATTTGCGACAAATAGCCTGTAAGCCTTCATTTTTAGGGAAAGATTTGCGACAAATCGGCGAATTATGGACTCATTTATCGGAATTAGATTCAAAAAGGAAACAGCAAAACGTTTTCAAGAATTTTCAAGAACTCACTTTAAATCACACACCGAGGCGATAGCCACGATGCTTGATTTTTTCTTCTATAACGAAATCTCACCAAAGGAAAAACTGGGCCCGACTGGTAGAACAATAGAAGCTTCAATTAAAAAGCGGATCAATGCGGTAATTGCCATTATGAGGGATATGGAAAAAACGCAAACCAAGCCGACAGTTGCGATGATAGAATCCCTTTTTCAGACAGAAACACCAGCAAAAAAACCTTTGATTTTGGAGAAGAAATTTATCGAGGAAAAGAAGGAAGTACGCTTTCAAGAGAAGCGAAATCACAACAACGAACTTTAAATTTTTGAGCTATGTATATCACAATTACACCTCAAAAATTAGGAGGCACCTACTCACAAAGTTCAGCGGATTTTGTAGGATATCTGGAGAAAGAAAATCAAGGTTTGGAACAGGAAGAAATGGAAAACTTTTTCAATCAATATGGCGATGAGATTTCAGCAGAGGAAGTGGTAAAAGATATTGATGGAAATGGTGCCAAACTCAAAAAGACCGAACCGAAATTTTATTCGATTACTGTTAGTCCTTCAAAATATGAATTGAACAGATTACAAAACAGCAGCGAAGATCTAAAAAAATACACCCGTGAGCTGATGAAGGATTATGTTGCTTCCTTCAACCGGGAAATTAACGGACGTCCAATTAACATCGATGATATAAAATACTATGCAAAAATTGAACATCAAAGAACCTTTAAAGGAACTGACATACAGATAAGAGAAAATCAACCCTATGCTACGAAAATACTTCAGCTCAAAACGGAGATCCGAAATGTCGAGGAAGGTAGAAAAGAAGGAAATATAAAGGAGATGCAAAGTAAGCTTGCAAAACTAGAAAAAGAAGCCCCACATCAGCAAGATGGAAAACGGATCGTGCAGGGAATGCCAAAGGTTGGAAACCAGAGTCATATACATATCATCGTTAGTAGAAAGGATGCTTCAAATTCGGTGAGTCTTTCCCCTGGAAGTAAGCATAAAGCATCCGAAGTTGAAATGCACGGTAAGAATGTAAAACGTGGTTTTGACCGTGATAAATTTTTTGAGCGCGCTGAGAAAAGTTTTGATAAAACATTCGGCTACCAAAGAAATTTTGCAGAAACCTATAAGGCAAGAAAGGATTTTATTAAGAATCCCAAAGTCTATTTCGCGTCCCTGATGAAATTGCCAACCAATGAAAAAGCATTAGCATTCAAAATATTGGGCAAGACGGGCATTCCGATGATGTCAAGTATTCCAGTCACGCAAGCACAATTGGCAATGAAAGTTTTTAACAGGCTACGTCGAGGTGTCGAAGTGGCTATTAAATCAAGTTCCATAGGAATTTGACGAGATAATTAACTAAAATTAAATGTTATGAAAGCAAAAAATTTAATACTCTGTGTTCTTTATTATAGTTTCAAATACTATCTCCTGATTACCAATATTTCTATTTTGCTAATGATATTTCTTTTTAGCTATACCATAAATTCTGTATTAAGAGGAATGGTCTATCTAGCATGTCCACTAATCTTTTTGAATACGGTGTTATATGCATATTATTTTGATGGAAAGTTGATAGAAACAGTTCCAGAAAAATATAAGGTTAATTTTAAAACCTCAAAGAAAAGTTTTCAAATTGAAAATATCAGGAGGGGTGTTTCAGTTATTGGCTCTGCTGGAAGTGGAAAGACTGAAAGCGTTGTTTTCGGTTTTCTAAAACATTTTCAAAAGTATAAGTTCTGCGGAATTATCCATGATTACAAAGATTTTGAACTCACGGAAATGGCGTATCCACTTTTTAAAGATGGAGAAATTCCATTTAAGGTTATTTCCTTTGATAAAATCATCCATAAAGTAAATCCCATAGCCCCACGGTATTTGGAGAACGAGGAGAGCGTTAATGAAGTTTCACGGGTATTAATTGAAAACTTATTGGAACAAAGAGAATCTGGAACATCTGGAACGACAAAATTTTTCAACGATGCCGCCGAGGGATTAATTGGTGGATTAATTTGGAAACTGAAAACCTCTTATCCCGAATTCTGTACTTTACCACATTTAATAGCGATCTACCAATTTCTTGATACGGACAGCCTTATACAGTTTTTGGAAACAAATACGACATCGAGGGCAATGGCGGATGCGTTTATAAGTGGAAAAGATTCGGAACGGCAGACCGCTGGTGTAAAGAGCACTTTGGCCAATGCGCTAAAGCGAATTAGTACACAGCGTATTTTTATGACACTTTCAGCTGATGAAGTACCACTCAATATAAATAATCCTGAAAATCCATGCGTAATTTCAATCGTGAACAATCCAAAATTTGACACTTCGTATTCGCCTGTTATCGCTACGATCATCCATACGATCACTAAGCAGATGAGTGTCCGAAATAGCAAACCTTCTTTCCTACTCATGGAAGAGGCTCCTACCATTCGTTTATTGAATATGCACCGTATTCCTGCAACATTGCGAAGTTATGACATTGCCACGATCTATGTGATGCAGGACAAGATTCAAAATGATATGATGTATGGTGATAAAGCTAGCAAGGCGATTCTAAGTAATCTATCTTATCAGTTTTTCGGAAAGGTCAACGATCCAGACACCGCGAAATATTACGAACGATTCTTTGAGATAGTTAAAGATCCGACCAAAAGTGTAAGTCGAGGTTATAACCTAGATTTTGATACGCGCGTAACAACAGGAGAAAAGGAAATCCCTAAAATAAGAGCTGATGTTTTCTTTCGTTTAAAGCAAGGTGAATTTATTACCTATGCGGATGGGAAGGATAAAAAAGTTCAATTTAAGTTGCAGAAGATTGAGAGAGAACTTCCACGAGGTGCAAAAGAATTTTCTAATGCAGATTTGGAAGCTAATTTTGAAAGGATCTATGAGGAGGCTAGGTCTATTTTTAATAAATAATTTATTCACTAAATCTATAACTGAAATATTATTACTTCTAACTGTCAAGTAAAAAATGGAAAAAACTTGACAAATATTACTGTAATGAGTATCTTTGTCCTATCATAATTATGAATATAACAACATCAATAAAGAACAAAGTCGCTCGTATAGATACTGGAGAAGTATTTACATACGATACCTTATCTATTGCTCAAAGTGAATTTTCGGCAGCAGCAAAGGCTTTAAGCCGCATGGTTTCCAATGGCGTAATCAAGAGATATAAAAATGGAATGTACTATAAACCCAAACAAACCGCTTTTGGAGAACTAAAACCAAGAGAGGATGAATTGCTTAAAAATTATCTCTTTGAGAACGATAAACAAATTGCATACATAACCGGTGTTCGATTATATAACCATCTTGGATTGACCACCCAAGTTTCTAACGTTATGAGATTGGCAAGTAAGGATAAAGAGATAAAGACAAAAATTGGAAGCCTTGTAATAAAGCCTGCCAAGAGTTATATTTCTGTTACGAAAAAGAATGTACCTTTATTACAACTCTTGGACGTAATGAAAGATTTTAAGAACATTCCAGATATGGATAAAAAGTTAGGTATTGATTTTTTAAAGGAAAAGATTGATAAACTTTCCGATGCAGATAAAGACAAGTTAACCAGTTTTGCAAAAGCATACCCTCCAAAAGTTAGAGCTTTGTTGGGGGCACTTCTTGAAGCCCTTTCACTTGATCAATTGAGTCAATCACTTAAAGAAACAATTAATTATTTGAGCAGTTATGAATTTGGAATATCCGAAAAAACATTGCCTGCCATCACAAACTGGAACATCACTTAATGAAATTACACAACTATAAAAATGCCTTTGAAGGTGCCATTGTCGCCACTTCGGAACATCTTGGAATTTCAGAAATATATATTGAAAAGGATTATTGGGTGACCTATGCCCTAAAGCAAATATTTACAGATAAAAACACTAAAGATATTGCGGTTTTTAAAGGTGGAACATCCCTTTCTAAATGCTATGGAATAATAGATCGATTTTCGGAAGATATAGATTTGGTGGTCATACAGGAAGAGGACGAATCCGGGAATCTACTTAAGAAAAAATTAAAAACAGTTACAGAAGCAGTTAAACAACCGCTTAACTATGTTCCCGGACATCATTTGGAAAATAAGATGGGGAAAATTAGAAAACTTGTCTATGAATATGAAAAAGTTGGAGTTAAAGGCTCTTATGGTCAAATTCGCGACCAAATTGTATTGGAAGTTTCAAGTCTGGGAAATTCACAGCCATCCAAAAAGTTGAAAATCCAAACGATGATTGTAGAATTTATTGCGGCAACTAATAATACCGACTTAATTAGATTCTATGAACTAGAACCTTTTGAGGTGAATGCTCTTTCCATCGAGCGCACCTTTTGTGAAAAAATAATAAGCCTCGTCAGATTTTCGTATACCGAAAACCCTTTAGAGGATTTGACTAATAAAGTTCGTCACACCTACGATTTACACCAATTACTAAATCAAAGTAGGATCTCATCTTTTTTGAAATCGGATGATTTTGAAACAATGCTAATACAAGTAGGAAAAGATGATGACAAAGCCATACCCAACGATAAGGAATGGTTGTCCAAACATCCATCAGAATCTTTATTTTTTAGCGAAACCGAAAAAGTTTGGAAAACTTTGAGCAAAACTTATGCTGGCTCTTTTAAGGAGTTACTAACTGGAGATCTTCCTAATGAAAAGGATGTGCTACAATCATTGTTGAAGATTGGGTCAAGGCTTAAAGAGATAAAATGGAATATTAATTAAGTTATAATTGACAGAATAAAGGAGGTAACCGACAAGCGCATTAAAGATTTACAAAAAGTTCGCGATGTTAAAACTTATTTTCAGCACGATTTTGATTGTTCGCTTTTCCAAGATAAGAATCTTAACGATATAAGTAATTCCAAATAACACAAAGAACTATTTGTAAACCTAGGGACACTTACGGGTCCAATTTTATATTGGTTTGAAATACTTCCACCTACAACAAACGAAGATGTGAGATGTACTATTTCCTTACATAAACAATCCACAGAATCTAAATCAGTTCCTTTGCAATTAGAATTAGAGCAAAATAATGAAAAATAGTCAAAACTTTTAGGAATACGGGGTGCGCAGTGATTCCTAGCTTAAATGGATATTAAGAAATAAAATTATGAAGATGTCTCTTCGATTATAAATCTATCGTTGAGTAAGTCTGTTTTATAATTAAATACTCATATAATGAGATATTTAAGAAAAATTTATAAATTAGAACTTCGAAATATTTTTTTATAAATGAACCGAATCAAAGCAGTACTGGAAGAAAAAGACTTAACGCAAAAATGGCTTGCTACTAAGATGGTAAAAAGCTACAATATGGTCAATTCTTATGCGCAGAACAGAAGACAGCCTAGCTTGGAAGATTTATATAGAATAGCCGAGATCCTAAATGTGGAAGCAAAAGAATTACTATTAGAACATAAAGACCGAAAATTATAAATGGCCAAGAAAAACACTACTAAACAAAAATCTATTGAAGAAAGCCTATGGGATGCGGCCAATAAATTACGTGGCTCCATCGAACCTTCAGAATATAAACACGTAGTCCTTGGGCTTATATTTCTGAAATTTGCCAATGATAAATTTGAGGAACGCCGAAAGGAACTCATTACAGAAAACAAAGAAAAATACCTGGAAATGAAAGACTTCTATAATATGAAGAACGTCTTTTTTCTTTCAGAAACTTCCCGATGGAATTATATTATAAAAAATGCCAAACAGGACGATATCGCCTTAAAAATAGATACCGCTCTCAACCAGATTGAAAAGAACAATCCTTCCTTAAAAGGCGCTTTACCCGATAATTATTTTTCCCGCTTGGGACTGGACAAGAGTAAATTAGCCTCACTTTTAGATACCATTAATAAAATTGATACCCAGAAAGATAAATCTCAGGATATTGTGGGTCGCGTGTATGAATATTTTTTATCCAAATTCGCATTGGCAGAAGGGAAAGGTAAGGGAGAGTTTTATACGCCAAAAAGTATTGTAAATCTCATTGCCGAAATGATAGAGCCTTACAAAGGAATTATTTATGATCCGGCTTGTGGTTCGGGCGGAATGTTTGTACAGTCTATTAAGTTTATAGAAAGCCACCATGGAAGTAAACAGGAGATTTCTATTTACGGGCAGGAGTACACCAACACCACCTATAAATTGGCAAAAATGAACTTGGCCATTCGGGGGATATCTGCTAATCTAGGTGAAAAAGCAGCCGATACCTTTAGCAACGACCAACATAAAGATTTGAAAGCCGATTATATTATGGCGAATCCTCCTTTTAATCAAAAGGATTGGCGTGGGCAAAAGGAGTTAATCGATGATCCGCGCTGGATGGGTTATGAGGTTCCTCCTAAAAGCAATGCAAACTATGCATGGATCTTGAATATGGTTTCCAAACTTTCAGACGATGGAGTTGCAGGTTTTATCCTGGCAAATGGCGCCCTTTCTGGTGGTGGCGAAGAATATAAAATTCGTAGAAAGTTGTTGGAGAACAATTTGGTGGAAGCCATTGTGATTTTGCCACAAAACATGTTTTATACTACCAATATAAGCGTAACCGTTTGGATACTCAATAAAAACAAAAAAGCGCATACACGTTCCATTGGTGACGAAGAACGCCAATACCGGGATCGTGAAGAGGAAGTGTTGTTTATGGATTTACGACAGATAGGGGAACCATTCGAGAAAAAATTCATTCAGTTTAGTCCAAAACATATTCAAGAAATCGCCAAAACCTACCACGATTGGCAACAAAAAAAGACCGATTTTAAAGACATTCCGGAATATTGTTATAGTGCCACCAAGACGGATATTGAAAAGAAAGATTTTTCTTTGGTGCCCAGTAAGTATATCGAGTTCGTGAACCGAGATGAAAATATCGATTTTGATACAAAAATGGCGAGTTTACAAAGCGAACTGACCGATTTGCTGCAACAAGAAGAGCAATCTAAAAGTGAATTGTTGGATGTTTTTAAAGAGCTGGGCTATGCGATCAAACTATAAGCCTATTGGTGATTACATACATCTTGTTGATGAACGCAATAAAGATTTAAAAGTAACCAGACTATTAGGGTTGAGCATATCTAAAGAATTCATTCGGTCAGTGGCGAATACGGTTGGGACAGATATGCGCAACTATAAAATAATTCGTAAAAATCAATTTGCGTGTAGCACCATGCAAGTACGGCGTGATAGAAAAATGCCAGTTGCTTTATTGACCGATTTTGATGAAGCAATTATTTCACAGGCTTATCCCATTTTTGAAATACATGATAAAAACCAAATACTGCCTGAATATTTGATGATGTGGTTTTCTCGTGCAGAATTTGACAGGCATGCGGAATTTTTAGCAGTAGGAGGAGTTCGGGGAACTTTAGAATGGGAAGATTTTCTGGCGATGGAACTTCCTGTTCCTTCCATTGAAAAACAGCAAGAAATTGTAAAGGAATACAATGTGGTGAAAAACCGGATTGCTTTAAATGAGCAACTCAACCGAAACTTAGAAGAAACTGCGCAGGCATTATATAAACTTTGGTTTGTCGATTTTGAATTTCCAGTCTCCAAAGAAAGTCATCCTAAACTTGTTTCAGGATCTCAACCTCTTGGCTATAAATCTGCCGGAGGTAAAATGGTTTTTAATGAGGAATTGGATAAGGAAATACCAAAGGGGTGGGAATTATGCTCTATAATAGATTTTTGTTCAGAGATGAAAAGTGGAGGAACTCCGAGTAGACCTGAAAATAGTTATTGGAATAAACCAGAAATACCCTGGTTCAAAACTGGAGAGCTTCGAAATAGCGTGTTAATTGATGCGGAAGAATACATTTCTTTAGAGGGTTTAAGAAATAGTTCGGCAAAGCTTTTACCGAAAAATACGGTATTAGTAGCAATGTATGGCCAAGGAAATACAAAAGGTCAAGTTGGATATTTGAAAATAGAGGCTTCTACAAATCAAGCTTGTTGTGCAATGATTTGCAAAAATGAAGTACAAGCTTCATTTTTGTACTATCATTTAAGAGTCAATCAGCAAGAAATTGTAAGCGCAGCCATTGGTGGAGCTCAACCTAATTTGAGCAAGGAAATAATAGAAAACGTGCCAATTCTTAGACCTGAATTAAAACTATTTGATAGTCATCCCTTTGTGCAAATTTTGAATTTAAAGGAAGTAATTACAAGAGATATTAAGGCCTTAAATAAATTGCAAACACTTATCTTTTCTAAAATGGCAACTGTGGAGAGTGAGAAAAATGAACCAGTTTTAAAAAATTAATTTATATGATTGAAATAACACATGATCCTTCAGAATATATAAGGGGAATACAGCAAATATTGATTTCAGATAAAAAAAGAATTGGTTTTTTGTTCGGTGCCGGAAGTTCTCTAGCAAGAAAAAATCAAAGAACCTTAACTGTTCCTGCTATAGGTGAGATGACAAAAAATATTGTTCAAGAAATAAGAAAAATAAAAAAATTTAAAATTGCTCTGGATGAAATTAAAACAGAATTAGGTGAAGAAAATTTTAATATTGAAACAATATTATCCAATTTAGAACAAAAGGCTAAATTTATAAGTACTGGAACTTTAAACTCATTAAAGGAAGAAGATTTTGAAGAATTAATAATTCAAATAAAGCAAAATGTCAGGAAAATTGTTAGTGTTCATTTATTAGAATTATGTGATATTGATACTAAAAAAGTTATACATAAATTGGTTTCAAAAGACATTGTTGAACATCTTGCTCATAATGATTTTGCAAATTGGATAGGTCAAGCAGAAAGAAAATATCCAGTTGAAATATTTACCACTAATTATGATTTTCTTTTTGAGTTGGGGCTTGAAGCTAAAGAAATACCATACTATGATGGGTTTTGCGGTAGCCTTAGACCGTTTTTTAATCCAGAATCTGTAGAAGATACAGAATTTCTATCTAATCAAACTAAGCTATGGAAAATCCATGGCTCACTTGGTTGGCATTATGATAAGGACACGGACAGGATTCTAAGAGTCAATCCAGATGATGAGGATATTTTAATATACCCATCTACATTAAAATATAAGGATTCAAAGAAGCAACCTTTTGAAAGTTTATTGGATAGACTTACACATTTTGTAAAAACCGATGATGCCATTTTAATAACATGTGGCTATTCTTGGGGAGATGAACATATTAACTCAAGAATTCTTTCCGCTCTCAAAACAAATACCACCTCTCACGTAATTGGACTTATTCATGGGGATTTAGAAGAAAATTCGAACATAGTTAAACTCGCACTTGATAATCCAAAAATATCAATCTATGGATATAAACATAGCGTAATAGGTTGTAAGTATGGACCTTGGAAACTGAAATCTGAACCAAGTACTGATGATACTGTAAATCTGAATTTATATTTCGATGAGGATGGACCTACCTACGAAACGGAAAAAACTGGGGAAGAAAAAACAGGAGGTGAAAATTGGACTGGGTATGGAGGCTTCATATTAGGTGATTTTGGCAAATTGGTTGTTTTTTTAAACTCAATGATTAATGAAAATGTAATAAGTCAAATAGGTAGAAATGCTAAATAGTAAAATTACAGAAATTGGACAAATCGATAGTATAAGCGGAAATAATATTTCTGTTAAGTTACTTGACAACATGAAGTCAAAAATGCCGGTTATTGAAGGTGTTGTTTATAAAGTAGGTCAGATAGGCTCGTTTGTGAAAATATCTTTGGGTTATGCAAACTTATATGGCATTGTAACTCAAATAGGCTCAGGTGCAATTCCCGAGAACTTAAAAGATGCATATGTAAATGATTACAGTTCATTTAAAAATACAAGTTGGATAAACATTGTTTTAGCTGGGGAACAAGTCGGGAAAAAATTTGAAAGAGGTATAACTCAATTTCCCACGACAGGGGATAAAGTTCATCTAGTTACAATTCAAGATTTAGATATAATTTATGGTGGGTATGAAGATTCAAATTCTATAGTTGTAGGTAACATAAGTGTTTCTGAGAGTTTAGATGCTAAATTAGATTTAGACAAACTTATTTCAAGGCATTGTGCTATAGTGGGCTCAACTGGAAGCGGTAAATCAAATGCAGTTTCTGTATTGCTGCAATCTATAGCATTGAGAAAATTTCCTAGTTCAAGAATTTTGGTAATTGATCCGCATGGTGAGTATAATGATGCACTTTCAGGATACTCAAAAGTAATAGAGGTTAATTCTACAGATGAGAAAAACAGATTGAAGATTCCATTTTGGGCATTACCATTTAATGAATTAATGAAAATATTTTCTGGCAATCTATCTGATCAAAACAGAGAGTATATAAGGGAAAAGGTAGTAGATGCAAAAATTAAAAGTGCTAAAAAAAATAAAATAGAAGTTAGCGATCAATCTATTAACGCTGATTCTCCAATTCCGTTTAGTATAAAAAAGCTCTGGTTCGAACTCGATGATTTTGAACGGATGACATTTCAAGGCGATAGGATAACTCCAGAACCATTGGTAGAAGAAGGTGACGTTCAAGATTTAAAATCGAATCAATATCCTATTGCTGGGATAGGTAATAGTGCACCTTTTCTAAATCAAAGAGCGAAAGGTTTGTTAAGCTTTTTAGATTCTGTAAGAAACAAATTAAATGACGATAGTTATTCCTTTTTATTTTCTCCAGAAAAATATACACCAAAGTCTAACGGAAAAATAGATTTAGATCTGGATAGTTTATTTTATGATTGGTTGGGAGATAAACTACCAATTACCATTTTGGATTTGTCTGGTATTCCCAGTGAAGTAATGTCTTCTATTTCTGGCACCCTTTTAAAAATAATATACGACGGATTATTTTGGGGAGTAAACACAGCTGTTGGAGGAAAAAATCAACCCTTATTAATTGTTTTAGAAGAGGCGCATAATTATCTGAAAGCCGGTGAAAATTCTATTTCTTCTAGAACAGTGCAAATGATTGCAAAAGAAGGGCGTAAGTACGGTGTTGGTTTGCTTTTGGTTACTCAAAGACCATCCGAACTTGATGAGACTGTCCTGAGTCAATGTGGAACAATGATTGCGCTTAGGATGAACAATTCAAAAGATAGGGGAAATATAAGAGCTGCTGTTCAAGATGAATTGCAGAGTATGGTTGATTTATTACCAAGTTTAAGAGTTGGTGAGGGAATAATTTCGGGAGAAGCAGTAAAATTACCCTCGCGAGTAAAATTTTTCAAAATTGCAAACGCCCCAAAAGGTTCGGATCCAAAAGCTTCGGAAAAATGGTTAAAAGAAATTAATAACGTCCAAGATGAATATACTACTTTATTGAAATCTTGGAGAAATAAAAATTATAAATTATGAATACTCCAGAAATGATTCTAGTAAGTTCATCTAATATAGCTAGTATAGGTTATGATGAACAAAATCAAGAAGTTTATGTACAGTTTATTAACAATACTTTGTATAAATACAAAGGCGTTCCAATTCATGAGTTTGAAAATTTTAAATGCGCTCCATCTTTAGGTTCTTATTTGCATAGGAACTTTAAAAATGTATATCCTTATGAAAAAGTAGGTTAAAAATGATTAAACTCAATCAAAAATTAAAACGTGTAGAACTCCAAAGATTTGAGATGGACAATCCTATTGTCTTCAATTATTTTGACAACCTTCCTGCGTCAGAGCGTGATGATAAGTTAGTCCGTGCATTATACATTGGAGTACTGGCCCTGATGGAAGACCGTATTTCTGCTTTTCTTTCCAAAACCTCCAATGAGTTGGGAACAGAGTTAGAAAGTCTAAAGATGATCTTTGAAATGAAAAAGGAGCTGTTTTATAAATCTACCATAAAAGGTTCTCTCGCGGAGGATGATATTGCCGAGTTTTTAAATGAGTATTTTAAAAGCAAAAAGATGGCAGATAGAGCCTTGCTTACGGGTAATGCTGCCGGAGCTTTGGCACGGAATAAAACAGGGGATATTATTTGTGAGGTAAACGGAGATCCGGAATTAAAAATAGCCATTGAGTGTAAGTTTGATAAAAGCATAAAACTTGGCCCCATAGATAGCAGAGATTTGTTTATCAGAAAAACAGATACGGCCTGGAGTCAGTTAATAGAATCAGATGCTAACAGAAACAGTAAGGTAAGCCTTATTGTTTTTGATATTTCATTGGTAGATAACTCTATCTTAAAGTTTTGCGAGAATGTGGGTTATATCCCTGAGATAGGTTTTATAGCAATCATAGATTCACAAAAAGGAGATTATACTAATTTGGCTATCGCTTATATGTTGGCGCGTGATATTGCGCTTAATGCCAAGAATGTTGAATTGGATAAGGATGTTTTAAGCGTAATCGTTACTCGAATAATAAAAGACATTAACGAGATAAAGGCAATCAAAACCTTGGTGGAGCGAAATATTGATACTAATCGGGAGATATTGAAACAATTAGAAAAGTCAATGTTATTGATGGATTTTAATCAAAAGTATTTAACCCAGTTTTTACAAACTGGCACTTTAACCAAAAAAGACCTTTTGGATTTTTATATGGGGGACGAGGTTAAGGATGAATACAAGATGATTGAGAAGGATATTTTAAATTTCTAACATACAATAATGCCTGAAACCAATCGCATAGAATATAAACGTGAACTTTCCGAAGGTTTGGAAAAGGAGGTTGTGGCTTTTCTTAATTACCGGGAAGGTGGCATTATTTACATAGGTATAGATAAGGAGGGTAAAACGGTTGGAGTTAAAGATGCCGATGAAGATCAATTAAAAATAAAAGACCGTTTAAAAAACAACATTCGTCCTTCTGCACTGGGACTGTTTGATATAGTAAGTGAAGAACGGGATGGAAAGGAAATTTTAAAAATTATTGTGGCCAGTGGTTCAGAGAAACCTTATCATCTTAAAAAGTATGGGATGAGTGAAAAAGGCTGTTTTATACGTTTAGGCTCTGCTGCAGAACCAATGCCTCAAAAAATGATTGATGAACTTTTTGCTTCTCGTACTCGTAATTCTATTGGAATTATAAAAGCGCATCGCCAAGAGCTAAACTTTGAACAGCTTCACATTTACTATCAGGAAAAACAAAAGCCACTCAATAAACAATTCAGAAAAAACTTAGAGCTTACAACCACAAACGGGGATCTAAATTATGCGGCATATTTGTTGGCCGATGAAAATAACGTTTCTGTAAAAGTAGCTAAGTATAAAGGCGAAACGCGTGTAGATTTAATAGAAAGCAATGAATACGGGTACTGCTCGCTGATAAAGGCAACTAAAAGTGTATTGGACAAAATAAATTTAGAAAACCGTACAATCACTCAAATCACATCAAAAGAACGAAAAGAGCAGCGTCTTTGGAATGCTATTTCGTTAAGAGAAGCGATTGTAAATGCTTTTGTTCATAATAATTATACTCGTGAGATAGCACCGAAATTTGAAATTTTTAAGGATCGAATAGAAATTACGTCGGCAGGATATTTACCAGATGGTTTAAGTAAAAGTGAGTTTTTTGAAGGCTACTCTATCCCTAGGAATAAAGAATTAATGCGTGTTTATAAAGATTTGGACCTTGTGGAACAACTGGGATCTGGGATTCCTAGAATACTGGAGCATTATGATAAAGATTGCTTTCATTTTTCTGATAATTTTCTACGAATGGTATTGCCTTCGGCAGAATCTGTTTATGCAACCGAGCAATTACACTCCAAGTACCCCGCAAGTATCCCCCAAGTCACCGCGCAAGACACCGAGCATGTTAACGAGCAAGTCACCGAGCAAGTCAAAAATCTATTATCGGTTATGGATAAAGCGTATAGTAGGAAAGAATTAATGGAAAAGTTGCAATTAACACATAGGGAACATTTTAGAGCAGCCTATATTCAAAAAGCCATAGAATTAGGTTTAGTAGAACTCACACTCCCCGATAAGCCAAAAAGTAGTAAGCAGCAGTATAGACTTACCGAAAAAGGGAAAAAAGCAAGGAAAGGATGAAATTTACCGAAGCACACTTGGAAACCGTTTTTGCCGAGCAATTAGAACAAGAAGGCTATACGCATCAATTAGGGAACACCATTTCTCGAAAGGAAGACGAAGTGCTTATTGATGAAGACCTCCGGAATTTTTTAATGAAAACCTATTGTAAAGAAGGCATAACAAAAATTGAGGTAGAATCTATTCTTCTTAAGCTCAAAACCCTTCCAGCTTCCGATCTTTACGAAAGCAATAAAGATTTTATGCGAATGCTTTCCGATGGTTTTCCTTTAAAAAGGGAAGACCGTTCACAAAAAGATATCTGGATTTATTTGATAGATTATTCAACAGAAAATCTGAACAGCTATAAATTCGTGAACCAGCTTGAAATAATGGGTACTCACAAACGCATTCCAGACGGGATTCTCTATGTAAATGGAATTCCTGTAGTTGTCTTCGAGTTTAAAACTGCTATTCAAGAAAATTGTACAATTCACAATGCCTATATCCAGTTAACCGTGCGTTACCAGCGGGATATTCCAGAACTTTTTAAATATAATGCCTTTTGCGTGATTAGTGATGGAGTAAATACCAAGGCAGGTTCATTTTTTGCTCCTTACGAATTCTTTTACGCTTGGCGCAGGATTGCAGGTTTATCGAAAGACGTAGATGGCATAGATAGTATGTTTACACTTATTCAGGGAATGCTACAGCAAGACCGATTACGTGATATTATAAGGAATTTTATTTTTCTGCCGGATAGTTCAAAGAAAGATGAAAAGATTGTATGCCGTTATCCCCAGTATTATGCAGCCAGGGCTTTATTTGAAAGCATTAAAAAGGCGCAAAAACCAGCGGGTGATGGAAAAGGAGGTACTTATTTTGGGGCAACTGGATCTGGCAAAAGTTTTACGATGCTTTTCTTGGCTCGGATTCTAATGAAAAGTGTTTATTTTGAAAGTCCGACGATTGTCTTAATAACCGATAGAACAGATTTAGACGATCAGCTAGCGGGGGAGTTTACCAATGCCAAAACCTTTATTGGGGATGATACCATCGCCAGTGTTGAAAGTCGCTCAGATCTAAGAGAAAGGATTAGAGGAAGGGAAAGTGGAGGCGTATTCCTTACCACCATTCATAAATTCACCGAAGACACCGAATTGCTGACTACCAGAAGTAATGTTATTTGTATTTCTGATGAAGCACACCGAAGCCAAACCAATCTTGACCAGAAAATAAAAATTACCGAAAAAGGCGTTCAGAAAACTTTTGGTTTCGCCAAATACCTACACGATTCGTTACCCAATGCAACTTTTGTAGGCTTTACCGGTACGCCCATTGATGCTACCTTAGATGTGTTTGGACAAGTGGTTGATGAATATACCATGACCGAATCTGTAAAGGATGAAATTACGGTACGTATTGTTTATGAAGGCAAGGCAGCAAAAGTAGCCCTTGAAAATAGTGAGTTAAAGAAAATTGAAGAATACTATCAAGTAGCTGAAGAAGAAGGCGCGAACGAATATCAGGTAGAAGAGAGTAAAAAGCAATCGGCAAATATGAACGCTATTTTAGGCGATCCCGATCGCTTGCAGGCTATTGCTGAAGATTTTGTTAAGCATTATGAAAACCGAGTTTCAGAAGGTGCCACGGTTAAAGGAAAAGCGATGTTTGTGTGTAGCAGTCGTGAAATAGCCTATGAACTTTATAAAAACATTATACAGATAAAACCAGAATGGGCAGAAATTAGAAAAGCGGAAAGAGGAGCGGAGCTCACCGAAAAAGAAAAACGGGAGCTCAAACCTATGGAGCGTATTAAAATGATTATGACCCGTGGTAAAGATGATCCTAAAGAAATGTATAATTTGTTGGGAACAAAAGAGTATCGTAAAGAATTGGATCGACAATTTAAAAATGAGAAATCTAATTTTAAGATTGCAATTGTGGTCGATATGTGGCTTACTGGTTTTGACGTTCCTTTTTTAGATAGTATCTATATTGATAAACCAATTCAACAACACAATCTGATTCAAACCATTTCTCGTGTAAATCGAAAGTTTAAGAACAAGAATAAAGGCCTGGTAGTCGATTATATAGGTATTAAAAAGCAAATGAACTTAGCTCTCGCTAAATACAACAAGGGAGAGCGAGAGAATTTTGAAGATATTAAAGAATCCCTGACCATCGTTAGAAACCACTTGGATTTATTAGCTAAGGTTTTCCATAAGTTTGATAGTACGAATTATTTTGAAGGAACTCCCTTAGCTCAATTGAATACGCTCAATATGGCGGTGGAATTTGTACAAAAAACCAAAGAACTGGAAACGAGGTTTATGGGCTTGGTCAAACGCTTAAAAGCAGCTTATGATATTTGTGCGGGAAGTGAAAAAATAACTCAAACAGAACGGGATTACACCCATTTTTATCTGGCTGTACGCTCTATCGTTTTTAAACTCACCAAAGGGAATGCTCCCGATACTGCCCGGATGAATACTAAAGTAAGGGAGATGATCAAAAATGCTTTGGCTAGTGAAGGTGTAGAGGAAATTTTTAAAATGGGGGATGAAACGAATAGCCAACAGGATATTTTTGATGAAGACTATCTAGCGAAAATCGACAAGATTAAATTGCCCAACACTAAGATTAAACTCTTGCAACAATTATTGGCCAAAGCAATTGGGGAAATCAAAAAGGTGAACAAGGTAAAAGGAGTAGATTTTTCCAAAAAGATGGAAGGTTTAGTGTCCCGATACAATGAGCGAAAAGGTGATGTATTACGTGGGGAAGTCTATGAAGAAATGGCTGATCAACTCACTGATCTTATTTGGCAGGTACAACAGGAGTTTTCGGCAGGGGAGAAGTTAGGGATTGATTTTGAGGAAAAGGCTTTTTATGATATTTTGAAAGAACTTTGCATAAAATATGATTTTCGGTATCCAGAAGATAAGCTTATCAAACTTTCAAAATCCGTAAAGTATTTAGTGAACGAACAAGCGCAATTTCCCGATTGGAGCAAACGGAATGACATTAAAGCTGCCTTAAAGGTTGGTTTGATTCTATTGCTTGATGAACACGGCTATCCCCCAGTGGAAAGGGATGAAGTTTATGATGAAATCTTTGAACAAGCGGAAAATTTTAAGAAAAATCGCCGTTCTTAGAAAGGCCCTCTTTCTCTTGGGCCATTATGAGTAACCTTCCATTGACCATCTTCCTGAACCAACTTAAAAACCCCAGGCTTCGGGTCGTAATCTGTGGAATATTTTATCCATGCGACTTTGTCTTCCATAGCTTCATCTACTATTTTGAAATTGGAGTCTGAGCTTTTGTCTTGAGCAAACATCTCCTGAATACTTGAAAGGTTTGCATAACCTTCCTCAGTGGTATGTTTTTTTAAGGTTACTTCATTACCGTGATAAAAACTTTCGGCAACAACTTTGGCGGTTTCTGTAGGGCTTAGGTTTTTATTTTGAGAACAGGAAATAAATAAAATTACTACCGAGCATATAACTATATGTTTCATAATATTATCAATTTGGATTATTAATATATCTATGCGATATTTTCAGTTCTATATTACGTTCGCCATTCTTTTCATTCAACTCTAAAATTGCCCTATGATCATTGGATAATGAAAACTTGGGCAACACATATACCAATCTCACCGTTTCGTTTTCACTAATTCGGGAAGGCACATTATATCGAAACTGAGGTTCTTTATTTAGTCGTTGCAATGATTTCCTTTTCCCTTTTTGTCTTGTTTCAATCGAGAGGTTTAAGAAATTCAAATCGTAATCTAAGGTAGATTTATTCTCAATCTGGATAACGAAGTAGAGTTCCTCTTTATTGAAAACAATATTCTCAACGCTCAACGCAATGCCTTCATTTCGCTTCTTAATCCGACCAATATGCTGTTGTCTGTCAAGAAGATGAGAAGAGAATTTCTGATAATAATACGTTTTATTATCTATACTTTCTTCATAAGTTATTACCTCAATTGAATCGGTTACCAATGGCTTTTCATTCCCGATTCTACTTGATAAGGGAATGAAATAATTGAGCTTTAAAAGATGCTCTTTATATCTTACAATATACGAAAAAATTGAGCCATCTTTATTGATAATCAACAGATTGCTTTCCTTTCCCGGCTTTGCCTGAAGCAGTCCGAAATTCTGTTCTTCTTCACGGTTGTAAGAAAATACAAAATTCTCTGAACCAGTAATCCCTTGTCGTATAGGCTCGGGAAAAAAGAGCGCTACATTTTTGGTGTCATTGGCATAAATGGTATCGAGGTCTTTGGGTGTTTGCTCTGTAATTTGTGCCGAGCAAAGAAGAGGTGCAAAACTGCAAGTAGCTAAAAAAATTGAAGTTATTATATATCTTTTCATAAGAGTAAATTTTAAAAACACATTATGTGTTTATAGTTTTGGTTTTAGAATAAGTTTGTAATTGTTCAGAACGGTCACTTTCAGGCTTCGGTTATTGCGCTTTAGAACTTTGGTAATTCCACCAACTTGAGGAACACTCGGAATATTGATATCGCCAATAATGTCATCCAATACTTCATTGGTAGCTTCTGCCCGAAAGTTATTTTCCACATAGATACCTTCACTACCATCCTGTAAATCGAAGGCTTTAAGTTTTGTAGGATGATGATTGATATTCTCGATTTCTATTAAAGCACGATTGGGCTGAAAGCTAATAAATCCAAAAACAGGGGTGTTTTTTGGCATTTGCTTGTTGTTGATCATTGCAGCTTTTGAAAGTCGCATTCTCAATCGGCTATTGACTTTAACAACTTGATCGCCATCGACAACTACATAGATTGTTTCATCTGTATTCCCGATACTTGAAATGTCATTGGATTTGGGCGAGGCGGCAAAGAAAAGTTGATGTTCCAAACCTAATTCCTGGGTTTCAATCTTCTGTTCCCGTTTTATTTCTTCAGAATCTATTTCTTGAATTTTATTGGGAACTGTTTTTCCTGCCCCAAGATTCTGATAGGTCGATTCAGAATATTTGATTTTCCCTGCGGAATAGATGCTATCTACAATGCGCTCTTTTTCACGCTCTGGCAGATCTGGATCATAATAACCAAGGGAATCAATCAGTTTTTCATCGTAAATACTCGGCGCATTGTTCTCACGGACTTCCTTTAAATCATTGATAGCATCCAATTTAGAATCGTACTCTTTTTGGTTTTCTTCCAAGTCTGGTATCTGAGTCTGTTCAAGGTTTTCATTTTCACTTTCGTCATCTCCCATAACCAAAATTGTATAGGAAATAAGGAATATAAAAATTACAGCCAATACTGCTGCGAAGACAATTTTATTCTTTTCTATTTTCATAATTGTGGGTTTTTAAATGCCGATTACCTGCCCGAATGTGGTCAGGCGGGTCGGTTTTCAATTTTCATAGTTCAGCTTTTTTAAGGTGTTTTCGAAGTAATCGGTAATCAATAATCCGTGTGGATTGTTTGGGAAGTTTCGGTCGACCATAATCAGGCTTCCTGTGGAAACCAGTTCATAGGTGTCGATTATGGAACCTCTATTGATTTCAAAAATGGTTGTAGTTGTAAAACTGTAAGAACTATTATTTTCATTTATCTGTGAATCTATACTCAGCACTTTTTGAACCAGTGAATACTGTAATAATCGATTATAGACACCATCAGCTTTTTTCTGACGATAGAGGTTATCCACGGAACTATTGCCCAACCATAGCGCCTTTTCTAAGTTCCGCTCATAGTTACTAGCATCGATATTATAGAAGTAATTGTGGAACAATTCTAAATGCGCCAAAGCTTCAACCTTAAAATTTTCTTTTTGTGTAACGAGCTTCAACGGAATGATACTTCCATCTGTATTGATTGCAAAAGCACTGTTCAGCGCTTTTTTATTCGTGCTAAATGCCATCCATAATGAGAATATGCTGAATAAAAAAGCAAAAATCACAACCGCTAGCACGATGAACCGGTTTAATTTTAAGATGTTGTAAATGTTGTTATAAGGTGCTTTCATTCTGATTTGAATTAGTTGGTGAATAATCTGAGGGTGAAGGATGTAGCTCGCATGTATAATTTAAATTTCAGGAAGACAATGAAGCCAACTGACCCAAGCTGCATAACAGGCGCAAAAAAGCCCTGGCCAGTATCCGTTCCGAAAAGATTCGTCCAGAAATTAGTATTGATTTCAGTGTAGATTGCATTGATAAATATGTTGACCAAAAAGAAGGCGGGCACAAGCATATAAACCGCAGCGTACAACTTGAAAAATGTATAGGCTAAGGATCGGAATTTCTCAAATACCGCTAAGCTTATAACCAAAGGAAAAAAGGCTTGCATGATGCCCAAAAGGAAATAACGTTCAGCAAGAAAGAGGGGGTAAATAAACAAGTCCAAAATCCAAAGGAAGATGCTTATAATAAAAGCAAATATTTTAAAACCATACAGCGGTGTGACCAAAGCTTCATAAAGCAATGTCATTGCATTTTTAGCAGCATCTATAAGATTTATATCCGCTTCTATTGGAATGTCCTGCATTTGTAAGGGGAGTAGTGCAGGAGCAGTTCCGCGATATTGTGCTTCTATGGAAACTAGAATGCTATCAAAGAAGCCCAATATCTGAGTAGAGAATATAACCAAGAGCACCACAGAAAAGTTTTTAGCCAGTTCGCCCGGACTCAAACCCCAAGTGTAACCGTCCTTATCCGAAATGCCTTCATTGTATTTTTTAAGGATATTGACTAGAAAGAACAACACAGCAAGTGTCTTCATTCCCGCAATAGTGTACTGCGAGAAGCTACTGTCCTGTATGGTCTGGAAAACCGCGTCGATATATTCCAGTCCGATTCCTAAAATGATGGTTGCGGTCATCGCTAATATTCTGTTTCGCGGTTATTGATTTTATCCTGCATTTTCCTAAAGGAAATGATAGCTCTATATCGTTTGGTTTTTACAATAATGCTGGAAACCATTTCTTTCGATTCCAGTTCTTTTTGTTTAAGTATTTCAGCGCGTTCTGCATCGCTCATTTTTAAATAATCACTAGAAAGGATTTCATCTATAAAATCCATTGTGTCCAAAGAATTTTCTACAATAGCAGTAAACGATTCTGATACCCTGGCCACTTCATCGGGTTTGATATAAGGGCTATCAAGAATATCCCTCAAATCATTTTGCATCACTTGGATAAGTCGTTGGTTGTTCCTTCCAATTTCGCGGACAGCTTTTAATTGTCTAACCACATCGTTGACCTTTTCAATATTTTCTTTTTGTGTTTTTAAGAACTGAACGGTCTTGATAATGTTTGCGGTTTGCTTTCCTGATTCTATCAGTTGTTTTACCAAGCTGATAAAATTGGTATTGTCATAAGTGGGCATTCCCTGGGCGGTAGCACCGCCATGCAATAAAAGGGCAATCGAAAGGATTAGACCCAACAAGATTGTTTTAATTTTAGTCTTCATAATATTATGTTTTATATGTGAATTCTATTATGGCCTGTTCCATATTTTGGGTTCTTTTATAAATCGCCATTATGGCTTCGTTTTCTTGTCCCTCGGTTAGATATGCTGCATAAACTTCTTTGGGAACTTCGAGCCTGAAAATGTTGCTTTCCTTTCCAATTTTGATAAACATTTCGGTGTACTTCCTATGGCCAGAAAGATTGTTTTTGATGGACTTTAATTGATTCAAGTCGTGACTGGAAAGGTTGAGCCTTTTAGCCAATTCGGAATACCCTTTTTCATTATTGAGGCTGTAGATGACCTGTGTGTTTTCGAGAATACTTGCGGATGTTGAATTATTTGGAAGCTGATTTATGGATTGTAGGATAATCCCAATCGCACCATTCTGTTTACGGATGGCTTGATAGTAGAATTCAACACTTTCCAATACGTTTTCAAACTTCAACTGCTTGGCAAATTCATCGAAAAGGATGATGCCTTTTTCAGCCCGGTTTTTCCAAATAGTTCTTTGGATGGCTGATTTGATCAGCTTCAACATTACAGACAGAATTTCCTTATTGTCCTTCACTTCATCCAGTTCAAAAACAATCAATCGTTTGTCTTCGATTTTATAGGTCTGGTCTTCGCTTACTTCAAACAGAAAACTATATAGACCATCACCAACGTACTCGGACATTACGTGCAAGAAGTTTGTAACATTGAAGTAGTCGGGATGGATTTTAAGGGTGTTTAGAAGATCCTTCTGATTCTTTTCGATAAATTCATAGAAACCTTCCAAAGAATGGTGTTCTGAAGTGCTGTCGTAATAATGACGTAATATCTTTTTGATAGATACCGATTGTGCCTTGGTCACTTTTAAGTCGGATGCAAACAATTCAAATAAGAATACTGATAAATCTTCAAGACGCTCAGGAGACAAGTCATTTTGATTGCTGATATAAAATGGATTAATTCCCAAGTTTTTTCCACTTTCATAACGTAGTACGGCGTATTGTTCAGGATAGAGTTTGGCAAATTTTGTATAAGAACCGCCCAAATCGATAATGACAAGGCGAACGCCACTTTCAAAATATTGACGCAGGATGTTATTGGCCAAAAAGGATTTTCCCTCGCCTGTAGGTGCGAAAATGGCAAAGTTCCGTGCCTTAATTCGCTTTTTGCGTTCGTCCCATACATCCTTAAGCACAGGAATATTGTGTTCCCTATCATTGAAGATGATTCCCGTAGCATCGGACTTATAGTTTGTGTTATTAATGAACAAGCAAAGTGCATGTTTTAAATCGGTTACATATAAATCTTCATTGGAAAAATTTGACGAGAAGCCGCAGTAACTGTTAAGTATATAATTCTTGCGTTCTTCCCCTCTTGGATAATAAGGGATGATATCCAATTCTTTAAACTCGGTCTTTATTTTAGAAGTAATTTTATCCAAGTCTTTGGCTTCCTTCGCCCAATACACAATGTTGAGATGACCGCGGATAATCCGTGCATTATCATCGGCATTGATCTGGTCGAGGATTTGCTGGATCTTTCCAAGTACCACCTTGTTTTGTGAACCGAAATTGGAACTCTTTTTCAGTTCCTCGATTTTCTTATCGAGCAGCTTGCGCCACTTATGTTTGTCGTCTAGATAAATAATCTGGTTGACAATGTGATTTTCATTTAGTGTAAGCCCTAGACCATCAATAAACCCTTGTTGAAATACAAAATCGTCTGAAGTGAATTTCTCATTGGTTATGCTACTCTGTACACTTTCGCCAAAGCACAGTTCGCTATTGATGGCCAGGGCATCAAAATGGTTTTCTCCAATATTGACGCTTTTCTTATCCAGTAAAATATCGGTATCAAAGCCCTCATTAAACCCGTTGAAGTAACTTTTTGTCAGCTGCTGAATTTCTTCCGCTTTAAGCGAAACGAAATCCATCTTTCGACTATTGTTGATGAAGGAAACAGAATCGCTTACCGAGTTGGAGAAACTCTTGATATTGTCATCCAGTTCTTGTACGATTCCCTTTGAAACTTTTCGGAAAGGATTGACATATTTAGGATTATTAAGTGCCTTATTTTTTGTCAGTATAAAGAACAAATAGCATTTGTGTTCGATATGTCCACGTCCTTTAAAATGTTCGTGTGTAGCCTTTTCGAGAAAGGTCGTATTCGGAAGCTCTTCTGAAGTATATGATTTTTTAAGATAGATATCCTGTTTATGGACTACAGTACCAACAGGCAAAGATTTTAATGCCTGAAACCAAGCTCCGTGCATATCCTCAAAATCCTTTTCCGACAGAGAATAGATTTCTGGTAAGTTACCTTCATAGCACAAAACCACGTTGCCATTATTGGCAAAGACGATATTTTTCTGAATATCTGCAATGGGCTGATATGCCGATAGGTTAATCTTGTACATAATAGATGCCTGAATTTCTTTTATTACTTATAATTTTTGGGAAAGCCTTAGACGTTTGAAAAATCTGTGGGTTGTGGGTAATTCTTGTCAATGCCACATAGAGCGCAGCATTAAAAACCAGAGCACCTATTATCATCCCGAAACTGAAAGAGAAAATAATGACCAAAAGCGAAGCAAGAATGGAAACCATGATCAAAGCAAACAGGGAAATGGGCAGCCCAAAAATGATTGCTTGTTTTCTGATATTTTTATAAATCTCGAACTTTTTCATAAGTACTGTTTGTATTAAAATGCCTCTTAGAGGCTTAGACTACGATTCCTATTAGGTAGGTAAAAATGCCTACTACTGCCCCAGCGATTAAAACAAATACAAGAACCCTTGTAATTCCTTTTTTGAGGTCTGTATTTTCTCCAAAGAAGTGTCCTGCATTAAACAGGAAACCAATTAGGAAAATTACCCCCAGAATGATGGGGAAAATGGTTCGAATGGTGTTTGATACATCATTAACTGAATTCTCAATACCACCAATTTGAGCAAAAAGTGATGTTGAGAGGAAGGATAGGATAGTCGCTAAATAGATTGATTTTTTCATAACGTAACAGTTTAAAATTATGTCTTGTTTTCGTTATTGGAAATTTACATATATTTGATTATAAATAACTGATAATCAAGTAATTGTGAATAAAATATTATTTAGTTTCGTTTAAATTCCGTTGCTATTATTTGGTATCAAATTCTATGAATTTTTGAAAGGAGGTTGTTAATAACCCAAAAATTGAAAATGAAAAAAGTCTTCAAAAACGTCAGTTTTGTCCTTTTGCTTCTAAAAATGTGTATCATTTTTGGACAGGAAACAGTAGCTCAAAAACGAATTGTAATTGATGTTGGACACGGTGGAAAAGATTCTGGTGCAATCGGAATAAATGGCATCCAAGAAAAGGATGTAGTATTGAATATTGCTCTGGAAATTTTGAGCCTTAACGAAAATTCAGAAACACCAATGGATATTTATTTGACGAGATATAGTGATACGCTTATTTCTTTATTGGATAGGACTAAATTGGCCAAATCCTTGGATGCAGATTTGTTTATTTCGCTGCATTGTAATCATTCGAATAATCCGAATGCTAGAGGAATTGAAGTATATGTATCTAATAGTGAATCGCATTATTTAGATGATTCAACTTGGTTGGCTTTTCAATTGCAAGCTGCGCTTAAAAGAGAAATGGGTTTTGAGAGTAGGGGTGTGAAGTTTGGGAATTTCCAAGTGCTAAGGGGAACAACGACCTATTGTCCTTCGATTTTAGTCGAATTTGGGTTTTTGAGTAATAGGGATGAAAGTAAGTATTATCAAAAGTTAGAATCCTATCAAGTTTTAGCTTTTGTAATATGGAAAAGTTTAATCATATAATATAAAAACGATGAGAGAGTTGGGAACGGAAATAATAAATGTGATAAAGAAAATTTTAATGGAATTCTATAAGGCTCTTTTTAAAAAAAGGATGTCTTGAGAAGGGACGAGCTCTACTTCTGTGGAGTGGTGCTTTAAAGTCTTCATATACAACAAAATAATTAAAATTTATTACACTCTGTTAAATAAATATTACGAAAATTAAAAAAATAATTACGAAGTTATGTTTTATTATTACATTTATAGTTATATTTGTAACGTAAATTTAAAATAATATTACAGATATATGTATACAGAGCTCATTAAAATAATTGAAGGTGGTCTTAATCACGATCCAAAGAAGGTTATCAGCTATTCTAAGCACTTGGCAAAAAAGTTAAGAGAAGATGGGGCGGATAAACTTGCAGATAAGATTATTAAAACTATTGAAGGTTCAACAGGTATTCCTGTATTTAAAGATCAATTATTTGACGCGCCCGTAGATAATGATACAAGGCTAAATATTGCTGACATCATTTTACCTCAAGATATAAAGTTAGATATTTTACTTTCTGATAGTATCAAAAACCCTGTGAATAATTTTATTTCTCTGGTTAATTCAAAAAATGAAATAGAAAGTAAAGGACTGCAAATGAATTTATCATTATTACTTTATGGCCCACCTGGATGTGGTAAAACTACTTTAGCTAAGCATATTGCTAAAGAATTAGATATTCCTATAGTAATTGCTAGATTTGATTCTTTAATATCATCACTTTTAGGTAATACCGCAAAGAATATCAGAAAATTGTTTGATTATGCAAAAAGTAAACCATGCATATTATTTCTTGATGAGTTTGATGCAATTGCTAAAGCAAGAGACGATAATCATGAAACAGGAGAGTTAAAAAGGGTAATCAATAGTTTGCTTCAAAATATTGACGATTTTTTAGAAACAGGTATTCTAATTGCTGCTACAAATCACGAACAATTGTTAGATAGTGCCATTTGGAGAAGATTTGAAAAAGTAATCAATGTAAACAAACCAAATTCAGATGAAATTAAGAACCTTATAGGGAGCTATTTTAATAAAGTAGACTCTAAATTGGATATTGAAGACAAGAAGTTTGATATGTTGTCTTCTTATTTAAATGATTTCTCGCATTCTGAAATAATTAAGATTATAAATAGTGCATTTTATAATTCGATCATTAAAAATAAAGAATTTGAATATGATGAAATTTTTTCTGAATACTTCAAATACAAACATAACAACAGGTTTACGCCAGAGGAAATGATACGTTTTTTAAATGAGAGTCATATACCTCAAAAACAAATAGCTAATTACCTAGATATTTCAATAAGACAAGTAAGAAACGCATTAAATGTAGAGTAAGATGGCTAAGAAAAATTTACCAATAAAACTCTTTCAAAAGAGACAAAAAATAGACGATAGAAGAGTTGAAGGCATGAATAGTAATATTCCACCAAAATGGCAACTTGAAGGTGAAGAACTTATATCTAGAGCAAATAGTCTATTGGAGCCTTTAAGTGAATTGGATAGTTTTTTTAATACTCGTGATAATGCAAGGAGTTTCATTCCGGCAACTTTGCGTGTAGATATTGATGATAATGCTATCGCAAAATCACACAGAAAAGACATTCAGAAATTATTTAATGGTCAGTTTACAAAGAATAATATAATTGGTTTTATAAATTCCAATAGTGCTATTGTGAAAGTAGACAGTATTGAAGATAATAATGCGATAAAGAGAAATATCAAAAACTATAGCCAAAATCCTAAAGCTATTTCTGCTGTTGAGGCTGTAAAAGTATTTGAACCGTTTATTGCAGATATTAAAGAAAATGAGACGGTTAAAATTTCACTAATAGATTTTCTAAATTACGAAATAAATAATGCGGTCAAGGCCTCATTTGAAAAATACTGTAAGCAAAAGAATTTAGATATTATAGAAAGCAATTATTCGTCGGGCTTAATAATTTTTAAACTCAAAAATGCTACCAAAGCACAATTAGATAGTATAAGTGATTTTGAAGCCTTAGAATCTATAACGTTTATGCCCAAATATAGTGTTGGCATGGATTTATTAGAAACTACTGAGTCGCTTGAGGTTAAAGAACCAATTGCGGATGAAGAGTATCCTATTATTGGAGTTTTGGATTCTGGTATCGCTAAAAATAAATACCTAAAACCTTGGCTTCTTGATAGAAATTATTCGTCATACCCAGAGGATTTAATAAATCCAACTCATGGCTCTTGTGTTTCAAGTATTATTATTTATGGTGATGAATTGGAAGGTCAAAATTGGACAGGTAATTCAGGGTGTAAACTCTTTGATGCAACAGTATTTCCTGATGACAAAAAGGAGAGTATAGATGAAGATGAACTAATCTTAAATATTAGAACTGCAATAAAAAATAATTCTGATATTAAAATTTGGAACCTTTCCTTAGGTACAGGATCTGAATCGGATTTAAGTGATTTTTCAGATTTCGGTAAGGCTTTAGATGATATTCAAATATCAAATGAAGTAATTATTTGCAAGTCTATAGGAAATTGCAGAAATTTTGAGAGTGGTTTTCCTAAGAGCAGGGTTGCTAGGTCAGGAGACTCAATGCGTTCAATTGTGGTAGGGTCACTAACGCATTCAAAAAATGAAAGTGATATTGCAGAAGTAAATCATCCATCACCTTTTACTAGAATTGGTCCAGGTCCTGCTAATAGTATCAAACCAGATTTAGTCTCATATGGAGGTAATGCTGGAATGAAAGGAGGAAGAAGAGTTGAGAATGGTGTAAAAGCTATTGCACCAGATGGCAGCATGGTAAAAATAATTGGAACTAGTTTTTCTACACCCAGAGTAACTTCACTGTTATCAGAACTGAACTTTAAAGTAAAAGAAAATTTTAATCCAACGTTATTAAAGGCACTAGCCATTCATTCAGCTAAATATCCATTAGGAATTAATTTCTCAATAAGCGACAAAGTAAATCAAATGGGTTTTGGAGTTGCTTCATCTGCTGATGATATTATCTATAATGACCCACACGAAATTACTTTAATATTACAGGAGAACATAAACAAAGGAGAATTTATAGAAATTCTTGATTTCCCCTTTCCTGAAAGCTTAATCGATGAGAATGGTTTCTTTTATGGTGAAGTTAAAATAACATTGGTAGCACAACCTGTTTTAAGGGAGAAACAAGGAGCTGAATACTGCCAATCAAATCTCAAATTACAATTTGGTACATATGATGACATAAAGAATAGAGATACTACCAAATCCAATATTCTAAATCCAATAGGTCCGGACGATCCAAAAAATGTAATACTAGATTCGAACTACGGTAGCTCTTATAAGAAGGATACATCTAGTGATTATGCTAGAGAACGAATGCTATTAAATTACGGTAAAAAATATCAGCCTGTTAAAAAATACTCAATAAACCTAGATGAAATGACAGCTGCTAGACAAAGAGACAGTTTAGCCAAAGGAAGAAAATGGTATACTATAATAAAGGGGGAATATAGAGAATTTGCAGAAACAAGATCAAAAGAAGATGGTGAAGTTTTAAATCAAGATTTTACTATGATAGTGACAATACGAGATACAAAAGGACAACAACAAGTTTACAATGAGGTATCTAGGTTGTTAGCAGATAGGAACTTTCTGCACTCTAATATAAAAATAAGGGAAGAAATCCGAATAGAGGTTGATTCTTCAATAGGTACAAAAGTAGCAGATGACGAGCTGCAACTTTGGGAAATTGAAGCAATTAAAAGAGCTGAAATACTTATGAATACAGCCCAACCTGATTTAGAGAATAATACATTGATTTTCGAATATGATATTGATAATCAAACTGAAGGATTCACAGCAAACGACTTCGACACGTTATCTAAATATTTAGAAAATCAAGTTGAGGAAGTAGCAATTAATTATATGCCATTAGATGAAGAAATTAGAAAAATGGAAATTAATAAATTGGATAGTAATAAATTAATACAATCTGGTATCAATAGTAATATGAATAAACTATTAATGCTGGGTTGGGTAAGATAATATATGTTTAATCTTAAAAAAATAAGCCGATAAGAGAAATAAAAAATCCAATCTATTGCTTGAACAATAAATTGGATTATAAAATGGGATTTAAAGTTTTGACGGACTCTATAATATAAGGCTTATCCACCTTATAACTCCCTTTGTACTGTATACAATGGTAATGATTTTTTAAATATTACACAAGTTTTGTTGTCAGATACGTCAAAAACAGTGTCTGTTCTCATGCTGTCAGAAAAAATGAGAACATTAATATTTAATACAATTATTCCAATGGGAAATTTTATTTACAAAGTTAACAGAGAAAAATTTGAAACTGTTGACGCAATTATTACAGGAAAAGAAATTTTAGAAAACGCAAATTTATTACCTGTAGAAGATTATGAATTATTAATTAAGGTAAACGAAAGAGGTTTCGAGCCCCTTCAATTAGATGAAAAAATTGATTTAAAAGGTGCGGGGATTGAAGGCTTTTTTGCTAAACCTTATAAGATGCTAATAATTTATGTTGATGATGAACCCTTAGAAGTCGATGAATGTTTCATGACACCAAATGAAATATTAACTGCTGCAGGAAAAGATGCTAATGGGTTTTATTTAAAACAGATTAGTGGACATAAAGAAGTTAGTTATAAGAATGACAGAGAACATAAAATAGCTATTAAAAATGGTCTTAAATTTAGTTCTTGCAAGCTTGAACCTACAACTGTTTCATAGTTATGGGAAATCAAGAGTTGATGAGTCAGTTGCAAAACAAAGGGCTCGAAACTTGGATGCACACAAATAACTTTGTGTGCTTCAAGTTTATCGTACCATTAGGAAGGTTTAAAGGGCAAGAAATTGAAATAGCTTTACAAGGTCAGCAATTTCCTTTATTACCACCTTCAGGACCACATATTAAACCACATATACTTCCAATTACTGGAGGTGGAGGAGTGCATCCTTTTGGTGGAATACATGACAGAAAAGTTCCAACACCTGAATTTCAGTATTGGAGTCGTCCATTTAAAGGATGGACTTCTGGAATGACTGCAGATGATTATTTAGCATTTTTAAGAACATTATTAGATTTCGAATGAAATATAGCATAACAATGACAGAAAGTGTCAATAGGATACTTTTTGAACACCTCATTAGAGAGGATGGTCAAGAAGATTTATGTTTTGCATTTTATAAGTTGTCTACTGGAAAATCAAGGAAAACAGGAGTGATTAATGAAATGATTTTGCCAGAATTCGGGGACAGAAATGTACATGGAAACGTAAGTTTTAATTCAGTTTATTTTGATAAAGTGACTTCTTATGCGTTAGCTAATAATTTAGGAATCTGTTTTATCCATAGCCATCCTTATCCGGGTTGGCAAGGAATGAGCTTTGATGACATTGAAGCAGAGAAAATGTTAGCACCAAGAGTTAAGGCAGTAACTGGATTACCATTAATTGGAATGACACTTGGAACAGATAACTATTGGAGTGCTCGCTTTTGGATTAAAGAAGCTCCAAATACTTATGAACGTTATTGTTGTGAATCTGTAAGGGTAGTAGGGAAGTCTCTAAAAACATATTTTTGTGACGATGTTTTGCCAAAATCTAATTTCGGAGAAGAGTTTAAACGTACTATTTCATCTTGGGGAGATTTAAAGCAGCATGAAATTACTAGGTTAAAAATTGGAATAGTTGGATTAGGTAGTGTTGGTTCCATTGTTGCTGAAGCTCTTCTAAGAACTGGTATAAAAAACTTAACCTTTATAGATTTTGATGTAGTTGAATTGAAAAATTTAGATAGATTATTAGCAGTAAATAGGGTAGATGTAGGCAAATTTAAAGTAGATGTTCTTAAAGAACGTCTTTTAAGTACCGAGCTTATTTCAGATTTAAGTATTAATGCTGTCCCATTTAGTATTACTGAAAAAGAAGGACAGGATGCAGCTCTAGATTGCGATATATTATTTTCTTGTGTAGATATGCCTTTGCCGAGATACACTTTAGATTGTTTATCATTTGCGAATTTAATACCAGTAATTGATGGTGGAATTGATACAAACCCAATGGAAGATTTATCTAATATAGATCAAGCTAGATGGAAGGCTCACACAATTGGACCTGAAAGAATCTGTATGCAATGTTTAGGGCAATATAAACCTGAAGATGCTGCATTGGAAATGTCTGGAGAATTGGACAATCCTAATTATATTAAAGGCTTACCAAAAAATCATTTTATTAATAGAGGTGAAAATGTTTTTGGTTTTAGTTTGAGTTTGGCAGGAATGGAAATACAACAATTCTTATCCTTGATTTTGAAACCTAGAGGAATTTATTATGGTCCAAAAGAAATGGATTTTAATACAGGTAACATAGATTTTGATTTTGAAAATGAATGCAGACAAGATTGTGTAATTTCTCAAGGTTTACTTGGTAGTGCAGATGAATTAAATAAAAATTTGATAATAAAACATTTAGCAGCAGACAATATTAGAATTAAACATGAAAATTCATTAGTGAATAAAAAGAACAAAGGATTTTATACTTATTTAAAAGAATCTATAAATTCCTTGTTTAGTTTTTAATTTTCTTGACACAATCCCAATAAATGTAAATTAAAAATAATGGGGTTTGACTTTACTAGAGTCTTACCCTTTTTTCATAGATCATAAGGGACTGAACAATTGAGTGACAAGTATTTGCTCTCAAAGAAATGCCATATCTTAAATTTGCGTGATAATATTGCTCATAAATATTCAGTAGTCCATTAGAATCCATATTTATTTTCTTTTATCATGACTATATTTATCAAAAGCCACCAAATTAAACAGTTCCCGCATTCGGCTACGAACTCTATTTCCATACCGCTCTTCCAGTTCCTCGGCATTTAGATTGGTCGTGGCGTGGGTCTTAATTTTGTGTTTGGTCTGTAGATATAATTCGTAACGAGACAGGAGCACTTCGCCCATTACGTTGAGATCCTTGCCATAAAATCTTCCCGGAGGCTCTATGCCCAGATCGTCGAAACAGAAGAATTTAGTATTCCCATATTCCTCGATGGTTTTATAACCGAGGTGATTAAAGCTAAAAGTAACATTTCTGCACGGAATCATCTCATACGGTCGTTGCATCGGGACGATGTGTCGAAGTAATTTCATTAAACTGGTTTTACCACATCCCACGGGACCGGAAAGCAGTAGACCTTTTTCTGTATCAATTCCAAATTTATGACAGTTCTCCTTATCCTTAATGAAGTAGGAGCATAGCTGAAGTAAGATAGCTTTATCCTGCTTATAAATTTTAAATTTTTCTCCAAAGAGAAGTTTACCCTTTGCCTTAAGATAAACAAGGATTTTTGGAAAATCGTAGAGCACAGATTTTCCATCAAACTTTCCAAGCGAATATTCCACGCTACCTTCGGTGATTTTAGAGGGGTTGTCCATAATCCTTATTTTTAGTGGTTCGCAAGTTGTCCTTGATTTGGGATGCCGGTTTTTCGTTTGGTTTGTTTTCTTCGACATATAGCTCTGATCTATCCATCCAATTGGTGGCTAAGGCACGCCAATCTCGAATTTCATTTCCATCGCTCGTTTGCCAATTCCGAGTTTCATAATGCTCGAAGAATTTTTTTCCTTCATCAGCATTAAAACTTCTTTCAATAAAAAAATTAATAACGGCCTGCCAGCCCTTTGGTTGTTTTATATTGTTTACTTGTTTGGTATTGTTTATAGTAGATACCAATGCTTGTCCACTGATGGGACGGTGCGGGTACAGTGCTTGTCCATTTATGGGATGGTGCTGGTTCACTACTGGTTCATTTCTGGGACGGTACTGTTCCGCAAGCTGTTCTAATATGGGATCGTAGTGTCCCGTAACTGGTTCATCACTTGTCCCAATAATGGCCATCTTGATTTTGCTGCCTTTGTATGGATTGTTCGATGGAAAATAGAATAGATAGTTCCAGGAATATAATTCAGTTATACATCTGTGGTAAGTGGATTTTGAACCTATTTTGGACGCCATCATCAAATCCCTGCGGTTCACGTAAAACTCATCTGCAAAGCGGCTGCTGTTCCATTCCTGGAACAGCGCCATATAAAGGCTTATATGGGTCGGATTTAGGCGGTCATCAAAAAAGAACTTTTCAAAAGCCGCATTTAGTAGCTTTATATAATTCATAACCTTTTAATCAAATGTGTTCTGGATGCGATTTTTATTCATAAGCTTGTGGATTTCTTCAGAATCATAATAAATAATTCCACCAACCTTTGAATAGGGAAGCGTACCATTAATTCTAAGGTTTTGTAAAGTACCTGGGCTCAATTGAAGTAATTCCATAACTTCGGACGACTTCAAGTAGCGCTTTAAATTTCCAGAAGTTTGTTTGGTAAGTAGCTTTCTAATGTCTTGGAGCAGTTCAATTTTGAAATCTCGAAGATCGTCTGTGGTAATAATACTTGTTGGCATAGTAAAACGGTTTTTAAAAACCCCGCTGCAGGTTATACGTTTTAAAGCAGCGGGATTAGGTTAATTTGACTTTCGTTTTACAAATTTGAATCAGTTTGATGTTGTTTTATCACAATGAGTATTGGAGTTACGAAAAAATTTAACAGTTATAATATTTGAGGGTATATAGTTTACTTTGATAGTTTTAAGAATAGAAATAAAGCTTTTAGGAGTAATTATGCACAGAAAATTAGCGGAATACTTAAAAACGTAATTACGATTTGATTCGAAAACTATTTTGCATCATCACGTCTCATTTTACTTTCCAATTTCAAAATTAATTGATTTAGGTATTTTGTTCTGTCACCTTTCCTAGCTTTAATTTCAGAATAGGTCTTGTATCCTTGGTCTAATTTAGTATTGAAGAAATCCTCAAAAGATGAAATGATAGTACTTATTTCTACATTCCCATGATTTAATGCTCCATCGGCGTACAAGGAATAAATAAGTTCTACCAGAGCTGTTTTAGATCCTGACCATAACAGTAATTTAGGCTGCTTTTCTGCATAAAGAACTTTATTATCGGGTTGTAATTTGTGAAGTTTATCACGGATATAATGGATAAATTTATACATAGCCTGAACCATTGCCCAAAGCATATCGTGTGAGGTGGAGAATTCAGGATATTGATAATAGTTTATGGTCGGTGCAAATGGGAAATTATCGAGGTTATTTCTAGTGAAGAATTGTGGATCCATATAATTATGGGATTGCTCCATATAGTTCACAAAATCTTTATTTTGGGAAAAGAATTTATTAATTTTTTTCACTTCCTTTTCCAGAAACCTAACTTTTGGGCTACTTCCTGCCTTGGGTATACTATGTTCGCAGTTTCTTATTTCGCTAAAGTAAATTAAATAGCTCATAGGAAGGGATTTGATATTTCTAAAGAAGTTAATTTCAGAAGCTGAATCTTCAAAATCCTCCTTTTCTACCATATGCTGCAGTTCAGATAGGGTACTATTGCAAAGCCGAATTCCCAATTCGGCCTTTTCAAGTGATGAGCTTTCCGAATTGATGATCTGGTTTATTTGATCCGTAAACATAAACATTGCTTTCTCGAACATGAGATTAGTATTTAAGGAAAATAAATAATACCGTTGTTGCGCTATTTTCAATTGGTTTGCTTAAGGGAATACATTAAAAACTATACTTCATAGGGGGAGTATTAATCTTTTCTTAACCAGTCTAAGGCTTCCAAAGCAAAGTTGTCCTTCGTTTGTATGTAGGCACACTTTTCCAAAACCTTGGCACCTACTTTGTGTTTTTCAAAACCAGCGGTTAGACCAAAATCTATTCTCTTATTGCCTAACTCATTTGCTCGTAATATGGTCTGGAACAACAGCTGTCTATAAACATTATATTCTCTGGAGAATTCATAATCCATTCCTATAATTGCAGGAGTGTAAATATTATTGGAATTTTTATAGCAAAACATTACTCCGACTTGAAGCATTTTTTCTTCCTTTAAATATAAAAGTATGTATTCCCATTGTGGAGATAAATTCATGTGCTTAAAAAGCGATAAAGGATAACTAAATGTGTTGAGTCCTAAATTATTCTTCTTTACTTGTTGATAAAGTTCAAAACTCTTTTCTAATTCTATATTTGATAATTCATCCAAGACCTGAATTTCGAACTTATCTCTAAAAGCTTCAATATCTTTTCTGAAATGTTTTCTGGAGCTTTTGCTTAGTGTTTCAATGTAGGAAGCCTCATCATTCCAATTGAATTGATCATAGACAGCCGCTTCGGGCATAGCAACCTGAACGAAACCTTTATTATGTAGAAAAGCTTTTATGGCTTTATCCGCTGTGTTAAAATCCCGAAGAATGACATACTGAGGTTTTAATTTTTTTTCTAATATTTCTAATTGCTCTAGTAATAGGTTAAAAGCTTCCTTCCAATCAGATTTGTCTTGGCATAAATATAAATGTTCACCCTCG
This sequence comes from Gillisia sp. Hel1_33_143, assembly GCF_900104765.1. Taxonomy (GTDB): domain Bacteria; phylum Bacteroidota; class Bacteroidia; order Flavobacteriales; family Flavobacteriaceae; genus Gillisia. Next base: position 251,369 of record NZ_LT629737.1, on the reverse strand, counting down.
GTGATCATAGAACCCATACTAAGGCAATAGCTTGTATGGTAATAAGGTTCACCCTCCCTCATCTTTTCTAATTTAACAGAAACAGACTCCGGTGCAAGCATATCTTCTTTCCATAATCCATAAGAAAAAAAAGTAGCTAAAATGCACTCTTGTTTATCATTTTTTACTACATAATAATAGAATTGATAATTGTTTTCGGGAGAGCTATTATTCTTAAAAACCCCTTCCAAGTCCTTAAGTCCTTTCCAGTCATAAAAGCTATTACCTCCCACAGTTTCATTCCATAATTTAGGATCAATATGTTTGATTGAATTATAGGTTTCTAAGGTTAAGTTTGATCTGGACTGTGTGGATGTGGTCATTTTATTATTTCCTCGACCAAATGCGAAATTCACACGATCAAGATTTGTATGTGTTTCTGCAAGAGCTTTTGGAAAATGGTATTCAAGTGCTTCTACTAAGGCTTTAATTTCTTGTTTTTGATTATGTCTAGATATTGTAATTCTTAGGCCTGTATTTTTTACGGGAACAGCTGGAAACATACCTAAATTTACATAAAACCCAGCCTCAATAAGCCTATTCACTAAATTAAATCCTGTTTCTGGCATACCCGCCCCTATATAGAATATTGGCGAATTGTTGTTTATTATTAAAGGAAGGTTTGTTTTCTGCAAACATTGATTGAAATAGGAAATTCGATCGTAAAGATCGTCTTGCATTTCATATATTTCTTCGCTTAAATGGATCTTTGCAGATGCAATAGCTGCCCCAACGGTGGCTGGTTCCAATTGCACAGAAAATGTTAGGGGACCTCCAAAAATTTTGATTCTTTGATGTATTTTTTTATCGTTACACACCATTACAGCACCGCCAGCACCAAATGTTTTGCCAAGCGTTCCAAAAAGTATCATCCTATCGGGTAGCTTTTTTAAAACACTCATCACATATCCGCTACCGTTGTTACCTTTCCAACTCATTCCATGCACATCATCAAAATAAATATGAAGTTGTGGATATTTTTCGGATAGTTGCATTAATTCTTTAATAGGAGCATAATCACCATACATGGAATACATACCGTCAGCCATGTACCAAATCTTCTTGCACTTAGATTGTAGTTTTCTAATTTTGTCTTCCAACATTTCCAGATTATTGTGACGAATCATTTCTACAGGAACCGAACGCAGCTTTAACGGATTTACAGCGCTCTGAACACTCCAATGTACCTGATGATCTAAAATCACTCCATCGCTATCATCCACAATCGAGGGGATTACTCCTAAATGACCAAGCGTACTATTCTTGGTTATTACAACTGGGCTTCCATAAATATCATATAAAAGAGATTCCAATTCTGCATACAATGGTTGAGATATATAAGATTTGGAAAGGGGAAATTGAGATCCATAGGAATTAATTGCATTTATAGCTCCTTGCTTCAGTCGATAATCCTGTTCTAAACCTAAATAGCCTGTAGTACCAAAATGAAAAAGTTTCTTCCCTTTTATCTGAATCTGTCTACCATCAAATTTTTCACCTTCAGCATATAAATGCAAGACTCCCGATTCTTTTGCATTCGTCATTACCGAAATTACAGTATCCAGAAGGTTATTGTGCTTAATTTTTGCCATCGCCCTATATTTTTACAACTATGAAACTAATCAAAGAATTTAGCATTCAGCGTTTTATAAAATAAAATGACTTCTAAGACAAATATTATATTTTAAAGGCAAATGCGGTCAAATGCTATGTTCTGGTACTTATTTACGTTTGGTAAGGATGATTAGCTTTAATAATTATATTATTTTTTTTCTTTAAATTAGGATATAAATAGGGCTCCAAATGATTAAAGGTGAAGATTATGCGCACTTTTGGATTGATGAAGGTATTCTTCATTTTGTTTACAAACCAAATACCGTTATTGATTTAAATGTTGCCAGAGCAATTGTAAAAGACAGATTACGTTTCCAAGATGGAGTTTCCTATCCTATTCTATGTGATATCCGGCACCTAAAAACAGCCAATAAAGCAGCTAGAGAGTTTCTTGCTGAAAAGGGCTGTTATAATGCCTTAGCAATTGCTCTTGTTATAGAAAAAGAATATTTAGGAACTCTAACTAAAGCTTTTTTAATCATCAGTAATCCTTCTGTCCCTACCAAGGAGTTTACGGATATGCCAGAAGCATTATCATTTCTATATAGGTATAAATAATCTTAGAAATAATGTTAGTATGTATACAGCTAATTCCAAACAAAGGGTAAAAGAAATCCTAGATTTTATAACCGAAATCACGCTAGGTAATTATACTTATACACTTCCTTTAAGAAACGTTAAGGACGAACTGGAACAGATAGTCTTATCACTTAACACCATGGTGGAAGAAATTGATACCACGGTTCACCAAATTAATAATCAAAAATGTGAAGAGATAATTGAAAATATAGTGCTCAATCTTGATCGAAATTTACATATAACCTCTTACTCCGAAAATGTACTTGAAATTTTAAATTACTCTGAAGATGAAATAATTAATAAACCTGTAAGATTATTTACGAGTGAAGAAACAATTCTACCAGATCAGCTTAATACTAATTTAAAACATCCAAAGGAAAGAAATAAAGCATTTAAAGTAGAGTTTATACACGCTAGAGGTTATTTCTGGTCAGGCTATGGTTATATGCATCACATAAAATCTAATGGAGAAAACAATTATATTCTTTCCGTTTTCAAAGGGGTGTTCAATAACGAAAGACAGAAGATTTCGAATAGGAATAAACATTCAATCACTAATAAATATCCTAGTGAATATCGCAGTTTACTTTTACAGGATCAAAGAAAATTAGTAAGGAAACTTCACGAATATGTTATGAAAAGGCTTGATAGGAAATTAAAAAGTTTACCTGTTATTTCAAGTGAAGTGGGGGGTAGTGTAAGTAAAATTAAAACTGTATTTAAAAGAGCTTACGGTGACACAATATATGCATACCACTTTCATAAACGCCTAGAAAAAGCATATATTCTTCTAGTTGAGACTAACAATCCTATATTTGAGATAGCCGAAGATTGCGGATTTAAAAGCTTTTCTCATTTCTCCAGATCTTTTAAAAAACAATACGGTAGGACTCCCTCCCAAGTTAGAAAATCTTAAAAAGTAGCTTCTAAGGCTATTATCAAATCATTTAAGACAAATCATCAAGCTCTTAAATGAGGAACTTTATACTATAAGACGAAAACATTATTGCGCAATAATGCAGGTTCAGCCTAACCTGATAGAGAATAGGCATATTTTTAACTTTTAAAACTTTATAATCATGAAATTTAAAAAATTAATATTACCGATGATGGCATTTATTTTTGCCATAGGATTGGCCTTCGCCAATGTTGATATGAAAACAGAGCCAGTAGTAGAAACACAGGATTATGTTTTTATTAATGGATCTTGGGAGGGAATACCCGAACAAAATTGTGCTCAAGGGAGTGCTACTTGTCGAGTACAGTTTGGACAAGGAGGTCCTATTTACGATGTGTATGATGAAATGAATTTGAGTACACTCAAAAATAGTAATACCACAAAACCTACTGTCCTAAATCCATAAATTTAATTATTGATGCCCATCGCTAATTGCGATGGGCATTTTTATAAATCTATAAATCTAGCTTTAAAATTCATAAATCCTACTGAGCCATCCCATTATTTGGTAGGATCACAAATTTTTGAAAGTAATCCTCTCTTAAAAATTTTTTGATAGCTAAATTCATTTCTTCTAAACTTATAAAATGTTCCAATACGGTATTATATTCTACTAATTCAGAAACCATATTTTCTCCATTTTCAATTTTATTTTGCAAATAGTCTGGCCACATGTTAAAAAAACCAAAATCATCTATTCTATTTTTGTAGCTGTAGGATTCATTCTTAACAGCCTTTTCTAGCCAATCTTGTGAAACTCCCTCTTCTCTGAGGTTATTAAAAGTTTCTAATACCATTTCAATCATTTTTTCTTGATTGCCTATTGCACTATCAAAACCTACATTAAAGGAATAAATACCTTTGCGACTATCCTCCCATTTTCCATAAGCCCTAGGGGAAAAACAACCTTCCCTTAAACGTTTATAAATCTTGTCGTTTAATACCATACTTAAAAGCTGAAGTAAGATTGTATTTTTTGTGTTTCTTTCAACTTTAATAGGGAAGGAAAGGGTAACCATGGCTTGATTAATATTTTCTAAATAAATAGTTTTATCCATCTTTTTTAGAGGAAATTCAGCACTATTTACAGAATCCAATTCTGGAAGATTTTTTGTTGGATAAGCAGACAAAATATTTATTAGTTGTTTTGCAATTTTCTCTCTTTCAAAATCCCCAGTTACAATAAAAGTATATCCCTTGAAATCTGAAAACCATTGGTTGTGAGCTTTAAGTATTTTCTTAAGATTAATATCTTCAATTTCATCACTTTTTAACCTTGGTATTTCCGGATAACGCAAGGCAAGAATATTGTCCTGATAAAAATCAGATGATCCTCTAATGGTCTTACCCTGGAACTCTAATCTTTTATTATTCTTCCAAGCTTTAAATCCTTCAGTATCCATTCTGGGTTGGGTTCTGTAGAGATTGATAAGACTAAAAAACTCCTCGATTTCACTAAATTTAAATTCTCCATTTAAAGCTTGAAAATCTTTTGTAAAATCAAAACGTAATTTAATGCCTTTAGCTGCCTTAAATTTGTCTAGCTCAAATTTGGAATACTTTCCAGCTCCAGTGTATTTTACTATCTCTGGAACAAGGCTTGCTTCCAGGTATACATCTCTATTTTTAAATGGAATGTTATTTTTTCTATATCCTCTTATTTGTAGAGTGCTATTATATTTTTTAGAGGTAGGTTTAAGAGGCTTTAAAACTATTTTGATACCATTATCGAGAGTTATTGTGGATACATCTATTAAATTTTTAGATGATTTATCTAATTTTATTGCTTTCGAAACTGGAACAGACACCAAATTTGTCAATGTTTTTATCGGTTCCTTTGGAGGATCTATTGGAGATACCTCTATACTTTCAATCTCTTTTATAATTCTTTTAATTTTGTTATTATCCGGCACCTTTGCTTTAGTCCCTTTTAGAAAAACAAAATCTACATTTTCACTGAGGTCTCCTGCTTTTTTAAAATAAGACTGGATTTGCTCAAGATCAATATCTCTTAAGATTTGAGAAATCATTTCTATTTCTTCTTGTGAATCTTTTGCAAAACGGCCATTTACATAATGTTTTCGATACCTACTAGCCAAAGATACAGAACTCGATAAGCTGTTATTATTTACTTCATTTAATATTTTTACTTTTGCTTTTTCCAACTCTAAATCTGAAATTCCATTATGTATTTGTTTCCAAGCAAAAAAAGCCTCTCTAATCGTTTTTAGCATTTGTTTTTGATTCCCAGTTTCCAAATCAACTCCCATAGTAATAACTTGTAACTGGCCTCCTGCCAATTCCCCAAGTGCATAATTACTGAAAAATTCAGAAAAAAGTGGATGGAAACTTTCTTCGAACATCTCACTTTTCGCTTTAACCAAATTCTGATACAATTTCAGTAGTACTAAATCCTTAAAGTCATTTTCATCTTTTGGGTTCAAACCCTTATTAATACTTTTCGAAAAGATCTTAAACCGAATGTTGGAATTTGTGCTGTCATTAATAGTTAATAATCTATTCTGACCTTTCAACTTAATTTTTGGATTATAATGACCTTCATCATGTTTTTTAGAATCGATATGAGGCTTGAGGTTTGAGAAATTATTCTCAATTTTCTGCTCAATTTTATCCAAATTGATATCACCAACTATAATTATAGATTGAAGTTCAGGTCGATACCAATCCTTATAAAATTTAAAAAAAGCCTCAATGTTAAAGTCTTCCATACCTTGTATAGCTTTCTTCTCTTCAAATTTCTTAAAACCAACATTGCTTAATAAATTATCCTTTATAGTTTCATTTAACCAGTCCCTGTAGGGGTTATTTGTTCTCCTTTCCCCTAAGACTGCTGCGCGCTCCACTTCGATGGATTTCTGGTCTAAAATAATATTATGAGTCATATCCCGATATAATTTCAAGACATCACTCAACATCTGAGTATCTTCAGACGGTATACTAAAATAATATTCTGTATAATCGAAACTAGTTTTTGCATGATTACTTATTCCAGGCTTTCCAAAATGACTCTTTTTATTTGGGAAGTTTTTTGTACCCTTATAGCCTAAATGTTCCAGTAGATGTGCATATTCCAACTGAGTGTTATCCCATTGACTTATACCAACTTTTACAATTAAATGCAATTCAATTTTATTTTTAGGAGTGTCATTTTTTCGAAGGTAGTAGGTGAATCCATTTTGCAATTGACCATGCCTAACGGAGCTATCTAGCAAATCGTCCTCATTTTTATTTTGCTTTTCTTGACTTGCCACAACGCTCACACTGAAGAAAAGCAAGATAATTAAAACTATATTCTTATAATTCCACAGCATAACTAAGTAATTAATAACCATTATTTTGACTAAGATTTGGATTCTTCATCCGTTCTTCACTTGGAATTGGGTATAACACATCTGTATTTTCCCAAAATGGATTGTTCACTCCTAAAATTTCAGTTGCTTTACCTGTTCTTTTTAAATCCAACCATCGATGTCCCCATTCTGTAAATAATTCCATTCTGCGCTCTTCAAGAATTTTATCTAATAATTCTTCTTTCACAATTGTAGGGTTTATGTCAGCTAAACGCTTTATTCCAGCCCTGGCTCTTATTTCATCAAGATCTCCGATCGCATCTGCTATCTTTCCTTGATTTGCTCTTGCTTCTGCCCTAATTAAATATTGCTCTGCCAACCGAAGCACCATGGAATACTCCTTAGCAGGAAACTCTGTACTATTTCTAATTTTATATTTGTAGGCGAAAAAAGCTTGCTTCCCAGTGTGATATCCTATCCAATTGGTTAATCTTTTGTCCATTTCATCAAATACAGCTACAAAATCATCTTGTAATTGTATACTTGCCAAAAAGGACAAAAATGGATCTATAATAAAAAGATTTCCTTCGTTGGTATGACTCACGAGTCCACCCGATCCTATTGGAGAAATTTGCCATATCGCCTCATTGCTATTGGCTAAAAAGACTTCATCCAAGTTCTCCAAGATTTCATAGGTTGGGGTTGCTTGTATCACTATGCTACTTTGCTCTTCAGCATTCTCCCACTGTTCTAGATATAAATAAACTCTTGCCAGTAAAGCGTTTGCAGCATACTTATTGACCCTAGAACGATCTCCGCTTACATATTCTATACTTAACAAATTAGAGGCATCTATAAGATCATCCAAAATTTGCTCATAGATATCAGTCTCACTGTTTCGGGAAACCAGTTCGTTCTCACGATAATCGGTTGTCAAGACTAAAGGAACCTCCCCGTACAAATTCACTAAATAGAAGTAAGTAAAGGCTCTAATAAATTTGGCTTCTCCTTCCAATTGAGTTTTTAGATCAGCAGTAATTTTCTCTGATTCAGCCAAACCTTCCAATACAGAATTAGTCATATAAATCATATTATAAGCACTAGACCATATATCCAAGTTACTTGGATTGTCTGGCAATAGTTCATTTTGCTCAAATTGCAATCTGAGGAAATTAGTAGTATTAATATTTCTAATATTATCGGCAGATAAACCTGCCAGTAGAGTAACACTACTCCTAGATCCATTTGAAAAAGCTGCTAAACGCAACTGGTTGTAAATTCCAATCATCGCACTATTAGCAGTAGCATCGTTATTAAAAACTTCACCCCGTATAAGTTTGTTATTTGGAGTTTCAAACTCCACGAAGTCCTCGCAAGAGATTAGACTTGTGCCAAGGAGTAATAGCAGTCCTAACTTTCTTAATATATTCAGTTTCATATTTTTTAATTAAAGATTAATTTGAAGTCCACCACTTATTGTTCTCAAGTTTCCAAATCCTATTGTGGATGTAGGAAATTCAGGATCTAAACCTTTAAACGGAGTTAGGGTTAGTAGATTTTGAGCTTGCATAAATATTTTAGCTTGCTTGAGGCCAACAGATTGTATAAAACCCTTAGGTAAATTATATCCTAGGGATAAAGTTTTTAACCTAAGAAAAGATGCATCCTGATTTGGAAATGTTGTTTCTAATACATAACTATATGCTCTATTAGCTTGGAAAGATTGTGAAATGGTCTGATATTCATTCTGCCCATTTAAAGAGCTGTCATCCAAATCAAGAATGTTGAATGGGGCACCCGCATCAAATAATACAAGCCTTCCGTTTTGTTTTACAAATTCCCATAAGAATTGTAATGTAAAACCCTTGTATGAAAGGTTATTATTAATACCTCCATAAAATTTTCTGCTTTGATCTTGGATTATAATTCTATCCTGGAAATCGAAACTCCCATCTTCATTAACATCACGAATCGTATACAACCCTGTTTCTGGATCCAGCCCAGTATATTCATACAATAAAGAAATGTTTAAAGGATGCCCAACACGGTAGGTATTCGCATAGGTTGACTGTTCTATATTTGGATAACTCAACAATTCATTTTTTGGAAAACTAATATTTAATGCAGTTTGCCAACGAAAGTTTTTAGTTTCAACATTAACACTATTCGCTTCCAACTCCCAACCAGAATTTTGTACGGTGGCTCTTAAATTTGCTTGTACGGAATTAAATCCCGTAGTGGAGGGGAGTGTATATCCTACAAGTTGATTGGAAGAGCGATTTCTATACCTGCTTAAACCTAGCCTTATTTTATCATCTAGTAAACCTAGTTCTATCCCTGCTTCTAACTTTTTATTTACCTCCCAAGAATAATCAGGATTAGCCAAGGCTGTGGGATATAAACCTCCCGGTCCTACCGTTGCTTCATATGCATCTAAATAACCATAATCACCTATTTGATCATTTCCTGTGGTACCATAACTGCCCCGCAATTTTCCGAAGGATAAAAATGGAAGTGATTTTTTTACCCATGGTTCCTCAGAAAAAATCCATGCAACCCCAACAGCACCAAAATTTGCAAAGCGATTGTTTGGACCAAATCGAGAGGATCCATCTCTTCTCCCAGTTAAGTTGATGTAATATTTTTTGTCCCAGTTAATTCCTAAGCGAGAAAACAATGCACTATATTTATAATCTGTTTGTGTGTTAGTGGCATTTATAATTTTTTCAGCAGCTGCAATATTTCCAATTAAAGATTCTGACGCGTATCCCGTGGCTTGAAAATTTTGTTGATCTTGTTTGTTTTCTTGCAAGGTTGCGCCAATTAAAGCTGCGACGTTTAACTTCATAAGTTGACTCTCATATACTAACTGAGGTTCAACTATCCAAGAATTTCTATTCGAACTTAAGTGAAACGAACTATTGGGTGATGCATCTGCTGGATTATAAGAACGACTTGGAAGTTTCCATAATTCATTACTATCATACTTCGAATAACCCAAAGTGGTTTTAAGCTTTAATCCCTTAAATAACTCATAGGATAAGCCTACGTTAGAAATTAGATTGTTGGATTCAGTATTTGTAGCGTTAAAATATCCTTTTAATGGATTATCAAGATTAGCTTCTCCCCAATCTTCCCAATTTAAACTACCATCATTATTAAAAATAGAAGGGGCATTGGGAGGTAAAAGAAAAGTGGCAGAATTTAAACTAACATTACCCACTAGCCTGTTTACATCTACTCCATAGTTTAAGGAAAGATTAATATTGAATTTATTATCCTTGGAGCGATGATTTAGACTTATATCTCCAGTAATTTTATGGTAGTTATAGTTCCCAGTGTAAACCGTTCCCTGAGTAAAATAAGAGCCTCCAATTCTAAATGAAGTGTTTTCATTACCTCCAGAGAAAGCAAGATTTGCATTGGTAGTCTCTGCAGTGCCACCAAAAAGAAAATCTTGCCAGTCGGTATACCTGTTTTGGTCAAACAAAACCAAATCGTAAGCATTAAACTCATTTGGTTCTACCCCATCATTTTCAAAGGCAGTTCTTCTTATTTCAAGATATTGCTCGGTATTTAAAAGATTTAAACGATTGGGCATAGTGCTCACCCCTGTATAAATTCTAGCCTCTAAACCCGTCTCCCTTTGCTTTCCGGTTTTGGTAGTAATTAATATTACCCCATTTGCACCTCTAGACCCATAAATAGCCGTAGCATCTGCATCCTTTAGTACTTCAATACTCTCTATGTTCGAAACATTCAAGGTGTTTAATGGATCTAAACCTGTATTGCCAATAATGGAATTTGTTTCTATGGGGGTGGAGTTAATTGGAACGCCATCTATAATATATAGTGGGTAGTTGCCTTCTGAGCGTAAACTGTTAATTCCTCTTATTCTAATGGTAGTAGCACCCCCAGGATTTACTCCACCAGAAGACACCTCTACCCCAGCCATTCTACCTTGCAAAGCTTGCAAAGGGCTTACTACAGGTTGTAATTCTATTTCCTCGGCTGTGATTCTAGAGATATTACCCGTACTTTCCCTGCGGGTAGTATTGTAATAACCTGCGTTTATTTGCACCTCGCCAAGTGTGGCGATATCCTCGGCTAAGCTAACATTGACTTCTTTCTCTCCATTAAAAGGAAGTTCCAAGGTTTTATAGCCTATAAATGAAAATACCAACGTGTTATTTTGAGGAACATTAAGTTGAAAAATTCCTTCCAAATTGGTAATAGTTCCCGTATTGGTTCCCTTTACCATAACTGTAACTCCAATAAGAGGTACCCCCTCCATATTAGTTACTTTACCTATTATTTCTTGTTGAGGAAACGAATTGGTTACTAAAGGTTTATTACCTGCCATGGCAGCTTGTGCTAGAAATAAAAGCATTCCAGCAATAATAATTAGCGCCACCCATTTGAGGCGCGAGTAATTATTTTTCATAATTTTACATGTGTTTTAAATGAAACATTGTTTTATTTAAGCTTAGGCCTTCCCCATCGGACTCCAATCTTTAAGGGAAGGCTTCTTAGCTTAACACCTATAAATAGGCTAATTCAAATCTTTTCTCATAAACAATTTCTTTTTTTTAAGCTAACACCCCTATGCATTAAAGCTTATCATTTCATAAATATTAGCCCAAAGCCTCCATTTTAGAGACCCCACCCAAAGCCGTTACTATAAATAGGGCTCGCAACTGCAACCCACGGGATTATTAAAATTTTCTTGTTCCCGCAAACAAGAATTTTTAAATCCACTCCATAGAGAAGTGCCAGCCACTTTGGCCTAAAATTAGAATGTAGGGGTAGTAATTTTTTTTAAAATGCGAGACTTAAGTTATTTGGAAGAAATAATCGCTTTAGAATATATAAGAAGAGAAATAGCCAGAATACAAAAAAGGGCGCAAAACTCAACTTATTGAACCGCGGTACTGGTTACCTTGTACACAATAAGTGAGCTCACACCCCGGGTTGTGAGCACTTCACCTATCATCTCGTGTACTAAAAATTACCAGTTTTCGATTCGAGATTCAAAGCGAATGCTTCTAATATTTTACTTTAAGAAGTATCGCAAATATATTTAAAAAGTATCTATTTACTAAGATACAATCCAAATATAAAATAAAATATCGGTACGGCAAAGCGTACCGATATTTTATTTGTTAAATAGTTAATTGCATAGATGAAAAAGGTATTAATGGATGGAATGGATATCAAAATTGCAATAAGCTTAAATAAACTTTTGGTTGCCAGTAAAATATTTAAAAAAATTGATGATAAATTAGATCCAATTGCTACAAGCTATAATAAAATAGCTTTGGATGCAGATATTAGAAAAGCAACAGTTTCCGATACATTTAACTCAAAATCTATCCCTAGATCCACTACATTAATTTTAATCGTTGAAGCAATGGGTTATAAATTATATGATTTTGCAAAAATCTATGATTCAATTACAAATGATGAAATTCTTGAGTTCGAAAAATCAATAACTAAGCATTAAGAATATTTTAAAGTCAGAAACTAACTTCCTTAAGTTTAATATTTTTTTTTAAAAACTTGCCACTATCTTTTCAATCTTTCTATAATAAAAGATTACTATATAAATCTAATTTCTCCCCTGAAATAAAACTTACTTTATTATACTATTGCTCTTGACGTCATATTCTACCTCAATGAAGAATTTATTTAAGGTGTTAAGTGCAAACCTGCTATTTGATTTTAAACGATAAGTCAAAAAAACACCTTATTAAAAATCAAATCTTATTGCTCTTGATCTGATATAAGTTTGCAATTTCGATTCTATATTCCTGATTACTTCTGTTAATTACTATACTTATTCGTCTTTAAAATATACTTTCTAATTCTAAACGGCTCAATGATTTTTCGCATTACACAAGCTATCATATTATAAACTTTTGTGGATTTAATTATTAATTGTAATATTGCAATTAAATAATTAAGAAAATGGGATTAGCCAAAACAGAAATATTTACCGATCTGCAAAATGAGATTGCCTTATTCGCTAAAGTATTTGGTCATCCAGCAAGGGTTGCTATTCTAGAACAACTCTTTAAAATAAACACTTGTTATTGTGGCGATCTGGTAAAGGAAATAGGACTTGCTCAACCAACCATTTCCCAACATTTGAAAGAATTAAGGCATTTGGGATTAATTAAAGGAAATGTAGAAGGAACGAGTGTTTGCTATTGCATCAACACCGAAAATTGGACTAAAATGAAAGAAACAATGTCGCAATTTCTAAATCAAGATATTTCTACAAAAGAAGAGTGCTGCTAAAATATTTTACATTAATTAATTGTATAATCGCAATAAACAAATATTCTATATGACTTCACATAGAACTACACTATTTAAAAAAATAGAAATCACTATAAATTCATTGAATGTTGAAAACATATCGGTAGAACGAAAAGAAATCTTGCAACCCCTAATTGAATTTATCAGAACAAAAGTCAATAACGCTCAAGAAATTAGAATAAACTTCATTTGCACACACAATTCACGTAGAAGTCATTTCTCCCAAGTTTGGGCACAAACAATGGCTCACTATTTTGATATTAAAAATGTTTTTTGTTATTCAGGAGGAACTGAATCTACCGCTCTTTTCCCAATGGTTGCAGAAACTTTGGGAAATTCAGGCTTTGAAGTCAAAATAATTTCAGAAGGAAATAATCCTATTTACAGTATTAAATATGCTGAAAATGAACATCCTATTATTGGGTTTTCAAAAACATTGGATGATGATTTTAACCCAAAATCAAAATTCGCAGCTATTATGACTTGCTCACAAGCTGATGGAGGTTGTCCTTTTATTGCGGGGGCGGAAAAACGTATTCCAATAACTTTTGAAGACCCAAAAGCATTTGATAATACACCACAACAGAAAGAAAAATACAATGAAAGAAGTCTGCAAATTGCAACTGAATTATTTTACGTTTTCTCTCAAATCCAATCTTAAAAATGACTACAAAAAAATTAAGCTATCTGGACAAAAACCTGACTTTGTGGATATTTGTAGCAATGTCTGTTGGAGTAGGACTTGGGTATTTTATACCAACATTTCCCAATATTATAAACTCATTTAGTAACGGAACAACTAACATCCCGATTGCAATTGGTTTGATATTAATGATGTATCCACCTTTGGCAAAAGTCAATTATTCACTTTTACCAAAAGTTTTTAGAAACACTAAAATCCTTTCTATTTCACTTATTCTCAATTGGATAATTGGACCCATTTTGATGTTTGTATTGGCAATCACTTTTTTAAGAGATTATCCGGAATATATGGTCGGACTAATTTTAATTGGTCTGGCACGCTGTATTGCAATGGTTTTGGTCTGGAACGATCTCGCAGAAGGAAGTAGTGAATATGGAGCAGGTTTAGTTGCTTTGAACAGCATTTTTCAAGTCTTTGCATACAGTTTTTATGCATGGATTTTTATCACAGTGCTTCCTCCATATTTTGGATTTGAAGGTGCTATTGTGGATATTTCAATTGGCACAATTGCAGAAAGTGTCGCTATTTATTTAGGCATTCCGTTTGTAATGGGAATTTTAAGCAGATTAATATTGGTAAAACTTAAAGGAGAGGATTGGTACACAAAAAAATTCATTCCGACAATTTCGCCAATAACTTTAATTGCGCTTTTATTTACGATTGTGGTAATGTTCTCGCTAAAAGGAGAATTGATTGTGGAAATACCAATGGACGTTGTGATTATTGCAGTTCCTTTGCTTATTTACTTTACGTTAATGTTTATCATTGGATTTTTCGTTACTAAAGCATCAGGAGCAGAATATGATAAAACGACAGCTGTAGCATTTACAGCAGCCGGGAATAATTTTGAATTGGCGATTGCAGTTGCCATTGCTGTTTTCGGACTGAATTCAGGGCAAGCATTTGCAGGAGTAATTGGTCCATTGGTTGAAGTTCCTGCATTGATTTTATTAGTTCGAGTTTCCTTTTGGTTGCGAAAAAAATATTACGGAAAAGCCAACTCTTAAAGCCATACACATTTGCTGTTAGAATCAAGCCTATGCTACACCAAAAACGTAAAAGATTATCCATAAGCAGAAAAGCCTAACTTGCATTAGAAACAATTGTTTTAACCCACAAACCTTACTGTAGAGCAAAGGAATCTAATTCTTTCGGCTTTTTAAATTTAATACTTAAGTATTTGCTTAAATAAACATTTAATGATATATTTGCATATATAATATATAAATCATGAAAAAGAATTTTGAAATTCTATGTACCCGAAGTGAGGCCAATCACGAGCAAATTTTTACTTGTCAAAGTGAAATTGCCAAAAGAGAAGATGATTTTTCTTTTATGAGCAAGGTTTTGATGATTGCAGGAAATAAGGTAAGGCTTAAAATTTTGTTTTTACTTGAAATGGAAGGTGAACTATGTCCCTGTGATATTGCCGATATCTTAGAAATGAGTGTGCCGGCTATTTCTCAACACATTCGTAAAATCAAGGATGCCGGAATTATCTCTTCTCGCCGGGATGGGCAAACCCTTTATTATTCCTTGAATGATGGTGAAGAGCATATTCTCGCCGATATTTTCCGAAGTATAAAAACAAATAAAATTGCGGTTTAAACTGGATGATAATCATTCCCAAATAAAAAAATTAAAATAAGTTCAAAATAATGAAAACAATTTCAAAATCTACACAAAAGAACGAATCCAGCAAGCTTTTGGGAGCTGGGCTACTTACGGCTGCAGCCGCCTCTCTTTGTTGTATAACGCCCGTATTGGCATTAATTTCCGGGACTACCGGTCTTGCTTCCACTTTTTCTTGGATGGAACCTTTTAGGCCTTATTTAATTGGGATCACGGTTTTAGTGTTGGCTTTCGCTTGGTATCAAAAACTAAAACCAAAAACTCAAGAAGAGATAGACTGCGCTTGTGATGAAGACGAAAAACCTTCTTTTTTTAAGTCCAAAACATTCCTTGGCTTGGTGACAATATTCTCGGTATTAATGTTGGCTTTCCCGTATTATTCAAAAATCTTTTATCCGGAAAATAAAAAGGATATTGTGATTGTAAGTCAATCAGATATTCAAACTGTAAACTTTGATGTCAAGGGAATGACCTGTACGTCTTGTGAAGAACACATAAAGCATGCTGTAAATGAATTAGAAGGTATTGTACATGTAGAGGTATCCTATGAAAACGAGAAGGCAGAAGTGAAATTTGACGATACAAAAACCTCAAAGGAAGATATAGAAAAAGCAATTAATTCCACAGGCTATAAAGTTGTAAATAAATAAACACAAAAAGAATATTATGAAAAATCTATTAGTAATCGTTGTTTTAGCTTTATCATTAACCTCATTTCAGGCTAGAGCACAATGTTGTACTGCTTCAAAAAGCGACAAAACAGGAGAAATAAACAACAATCTACAAACAGCAAAAACAGTTAAGTTTAAAATTACCGGAATTACTTGTGCTGGCTGCTCAAATACAATTTACAGTGCCCTTAAAGAAGTTGATGGTGTTTTGGAACATTCAGTTGAATATCCCGGTGATATAGCCATTATCGAGTTTGATGATTCAAAAACAAATATTGAAGCCTTGAAAAAAGTAATTGAAAAGAAAGGATATAAAGTTGAATTATTAAAAGAGAACATTAAAGGAAAGGTTTAATTTTTTTAGGTTTCAATAAAATGAATTAGATAAATATGAAGAATATATTTAAAAAGAAACAAGCTATGCCAACAACTAAAGAATCCGTAACATTAAAAATTAACGGAATGACTTGTTCTGGTTGTTCATCACATATCGAAAAAGATTTGAATAAAACTACTGGCGTTTTTAATAGTTCAGTAAACCACGAAACTGGAGAAGGAGAGTTTACCATCGATACCACCAAAATGACTAAAGAAGCATTGATTAATGCCGTAAATGGGGTTGGTAGTTATTTGGTTGTTAATGGTGTTGAAAAAGAGGATTGCTGTGCTTCTGATACTATAGAAACCACGAATAAAGAAGCATCTATTACTAAAGGGAAATACAATTATGATATAATTGTTATAGGTGGTGGTTCGGCAGCATTTTCAGCAGCCATCAAGGCGGAAAGTTTAGGACTCACAATACTAATGGTAAATGGAGGTTTAGATTTTGGGGGCACTTGTGTAAATGTTGGTTGTGTACCTTCAAAAAACTTAATTAGAGCTGCCGAAACAGTATATCACGCTACACATTCCAATTTTGAAGGTATTAAGCCCCAAGGTGTTGAGATTGATTTTACACAAGTTATCAAAGACAAGAAAGCATTGGTTGCTGCTCTTCAACAACAGAAATATATGGATGTGGTCAGTGATTTTAAAAACCTGACCATGTTAAAAGGATGGGCTGAATTTGTAGATAATAAAACCATTCTTGTGGATGGAAAAGATACATACTCCGCAACTAACATTGTTATAGCTACAGGGGCAACAACAAACATCCCAAACATTGAAGGTTTGAACGAGGTTGGTTATTTAACCAATGTTTCGCTATTCGATTTAGAAGAAAAACCTGAAAGCCTAACCATTATGGGTGCTGGTTATATCGGGCTGGAAATTGCCATGGCATACAATCGATTAGGTGTAAAAGTGCGTATCATAGAATTTACCGATAGGCCTTTAAGAAGTCAGACCAAGGACATTACAGATGTATTGGAAGTGCAAATGAAGAAGGAAGGGATCGAAATCTTTCCTAATTTCAGGGCATTTAAAGTTGAAAAACAGGGAACAGATACCATTATTCACTGTAACTGTCCCGACGGTACTACAACTCAAATCATTGAAAAGGGACATATTGTTGTCGCTACTGGAACAAAACCCAATACGTCTAAATTAGGTCTTGAAAACATTGACATTAACTTAAGCAAAAGTGGACATGTTATAGTTAATGAAAAATTGGAAACTAATGTTTCTAATATTTATGCGGCAGGTGATGTCACCAATACACCACCATTTGTTTATACAGCTGCTACTGAAGGTAGTGCTGCAATAAACAATGCATTTTCTTTATCAAAAAATAAATTAGATTATTCCTCATTGCCTTGGGTGGTATTTACAGACCCTCAAATTGCGGGAGCAGGACTGGATGAAGTGGAAGCCGAAATAGCGGGAATTCCTTTTGAAGTATCGAAATTGGATCTAATCCATGTACCTAGAGCATTGGCAGCACAAGATACAAGGGGTTTCATAAAATTGATTCGCAATACTGAAACCGATAAGCTAATTGGTGCTAGAGTAATTGCACCCGAAGGTGGCGAATTGATACAACAATTGAGTATGGCTATTAAATTTGGTATTACAGTAAAAGATTTGGCAGAAAGTTTTTACCCATACTTAACACTGGGTGAAGGCATAAAATTAGCAGCAATTACCTTTGGAAAAGATGTTTCTAAATTAAGCTGTTGTGCAAGCTGATAAAATGGGAGTTTCGAGATGTATTCAACTAAAGAAAGGCGTGTTGCCAGGATTATTGTTAATTCCAGATATTACTGGTTTTACAAAATACATTGCTGCCGCTGATCTACAATATAGTCAAGTGAATATTGCGCTCTTGTTGGAGGCTATATTGGAAAACAACAAGCTTGGACTTCAGGTTTCAGAAATAGAAGGAGATGCCATATTGTTTTACAGTTTCGAAAATGACCATTCCGTGGATGAAATTATCGATCAATGTTTTTCAATGCACAGGGCATTTCATCATCAATTGAAGAAAATAATTGCAACAGATTGTTCTTGTGGAGCATGTGCTCTTTTAGGGGAGCTTAGTTTAAAGTTCATTCTTCACTATGGAGAAATGGGATCTGTTATGATCAATGATTTTTGCAAACTTTATGGAGCAGAAGTAATTGTGGCCCACAGACTACTGAAGAATGAATTATCAATGAAAGAATATATTCTTGCTACAGAAAATTTCTTTGCCCAGTATGGACAAAATTCCATGCAAATTTTCGAATTGGAAAATAAATCTCAGGGTATTGAGGAAATCAGAACTATAAATTATCGGTATTTAAAATTTGATTAAACTATTGATTTCAATGACATTATAATGAAGAGTAAGGAAATAACATTTTGGGATCATAAATCTATTAATGGTTTTGAACAATTATTGGAGGAATTAGACTTGCCCAATAGTGATAAAGTTTATTGGGAATTACTCAAAGGAAAACCCCTGCACCCTGTTCTTTTTGCTCAGTTAATGGACGTTCCTATCTATAAGGCGCATGAGATAATAAAGTTGTACGGCGAGACCAATAGAGATGGGAATATTACCGGTTATGTAGGACTTTCATTGAACAAGACCGCGCATCAATTAAACTTTGATAATAAGTCATTGTATGCCTGGTGTGCTATGGATACTATTTTATTACCTAGGTATTTAATGCATCGATGGGAAATAATTTCAAAAGATCCGATTACCGGAAACCCCGTAAAGCTATCAATTTCAGATAACCTCCTTGAATGGACCAAGCCAGTTCCAATCTTTATTTCATGGATTGAAAAAGCTGACAGTTGTGATATCAGGTCGAGTTTCTGCCAATATTCCAATTTTTTTGAAAATGAACTGTCTGCCAATAAATGGCGAATTAAAAATCCAACAGGAAATATTTATCCTGTTGAACAATTTTTTTCTAATTCTAGTGGGTCCAAATGCTGTTAATGAGTTCAAAATTTCAGGATAACGTAAAGGTAATTTATACCTATCTCTTTAAATAAAAAGAAAACAATGTTTATATAACAAAAAGAAAAAACTAACATAACTTAAAATTTAAATTATGAGAAAATATGATGTATTTGTAATTGGTTCTGGGATGTCCGGAATGACCGTGGCCAACAAATGTGCTTCCAAAGGCCTTAAGGTTGGGATAACAGATGAATTACCATATGGCGGCACCTGTGCTTTAAGAGGTTGTGATCCTAAAAAAGTGATCATAGGAGCAACAGAGGTTCGCGATTTTTCCCAAAGGCTTAAAGGAAATGGAATAGATACCGTACCCAAAATTAATTGGGAGGATATCATGGCATTTAAACAGTCTTTTGTGGATGCTATGCCACCCAAAATAGAAAAAGGATATAAAAATAAAGATATAGACACTTATCACACTTCTGCCCAATTTTTATCAAATAATACCTTGCAAGTAGGTGATGAGGTTATTGAAGCAGATAAAATTGTGATCGCTTCTGGGGCAAAACCAAGGATACTTGATTTTGAAGGTAGTGAACATGCCCTTTCAAGTACCGATTTTCTTAATCTTAAAGAACTGCCTCAATCTTTGCTTTTTATAGGGGGAGGATATATTGCATTTGAGTTTGCACATATCGCTGCGCGTGCTGGTGCTGAAGTAACCATAGTACATCGTGGTAAAAACCCTTTAGAAAACTTTGAACAGGATATTGTAAAACATC
Source organism: Gillisia sp. Hel1_33_143 (assembly GCF_900104765.1). Classification (GTDB taxonomy): domain Bacteria; phylum Bacteroidota; class Bacteroidia; order Flavobacteriales; family Flavobacteriaceae; genus Gillisia. The sequence goes on along the minus strand of NZ_LT629737.1, from coordinate 231,422 downwards.
TGGTAGAAGCAACAAAAAATTTAGGGGTTAATTTAATTCTGGAAACTGAAGTCACCGGTATAGAAAAAACCGAAAAAGGTTATAATGTGAAAGGAAATAAAAATGGCAAAGAAATCACCTTCACCACAAAGACGGTTTTTAATTCTGCGGGCAGGCCACCAGCTATTTTTGACCTTGATTTGGAAAAGGCAAATATTTCATATTCAAAAAAGGGAATTGAGGTAAACAAGTATTTACAAAGCACTTCTAACCCTAACGTTTATGCAGCAGGAGATTCGGCAGATACACAAGGACTTCCTTTAACTCCCGTTGCGGTCTTGGAAGGACATGTTCTTGCATCCAACCTTATTAAAGGAAATAAAAAAGAAGTGAGTTATCCGCCAATGCCAACAGTTGTTTTTGCTTTACCCACTATGGCTTCCGTTGGCTTAACTGAAAAGCAGGTAAAAGCGGAGGGAATAAAATATAAAGTGAACTATAAATCTGCGGAAGATTGGTTTAATGCAAAGCGATTGAACGTTCCGGAATATGCATTTAAAACTATTATTGACGAAGAGACTCAAACAATTTTGGGCGCTCATTTAATTGGACCCAATGCAGAGGAAGTCATTAATATTTTTGCGATGGCCATAAAGACTAAAATTAAATTGGATGAGATTAGAGCCATGATATTTACGTATCCAACAATGGCATCTGATATTCCTCATATGCTCTAATTAAAGTATCAATCGATCAATTACGGAAGTATAATTATTATCGGCCATTAGCAGTGTCAATTGCTGACATACGAATGATGAGTAAGTACCGGTAAAGGTTTATCCATTCTTTTACAAGTGTGAGAATTGTAAATCGGTTCTGACACCAATCAAGGGAGATCGTTGTCCTTATCGTTCTTACGGAGGAGTTACTTATCCGTCTAAAGTTGTTGCTAAAAAGCCCTTGCTAAAAGACATACACATTTGCTATTCGCGCCAGCCATGGCTACACCAAAAATTGCAAAAGAGTATGTCTTTGCCTACGCTGAAAACCAAGCTGAACGGAAAAAGCCAGTGGGTAACATTGGTTAAGCGCAAATAGCGAGCGTTCGTGGGAAAAATGTTATTTTAGACACCAAGTAAAAAACAACAAGTCCGACTGGAATGCGTCCCTACTCCACGCCACTTGTCTTATCCAAGCCGGTTTGCCCACCTTTAATTGTTAAGAAAATTAGTAATATCTTTATTTGTTTTATATTCTACAAATGATAAACAAGACTTTAAGCGCTGATCTACAGAAAGATATTGATAATGTTGCCCAAATTGGCAGCATTTCTTCTATTTTAAATGTAATATGTAGAACGACAGGAATGAGATTTTCTGCTATTGGTAGAGTAACAGAAGAAAAATGGATTACTTGTGCTTCTCAGGACGAAATAAACTTCGGACTAAAACCGGGAGATGAATTAGAAATAGAAACCACAATATGTAACGAAATACGACAGCACAGTTCTCCAGTAATTATTGAAAATGTGTCTAAAAGTGTAGAATATTGTGAGCATCATACTCCTGCGAAATATGGATTTCAAAGCTATATTTCATTTCCGATTTTCAGAAAAAATGGAATGTTTTTTGGAACTTTATGTGCTCTTGATACTGAACCTGCAAAACTTGATAATAAGGAAACAAAGGAATTATTTAAACTTTACACTGAATTAATTTCTTTTCATTTAGATGCAATTGAAGAGCTAATTGAACTTAATACAAGTTTAAAAGAAGAAAAAAGAATAGGTGAACTTCGGGAAACTTTTATAGCAATTTTAGGGCATGATTTAAGAAATCCAGTTGGTACTACTAGAATGTGCGCTGATATATTATTAAATACAGAACTGTCGGAATTTGCTAGAAGACAAGCGAAAACTATTAAATCTACTTCTTACAGAATGCAAAATTTGATAGATAATTTATTAGATTTTGCAAAAGGGCACTTGGGTGATGGGATTAAGTTAGAAATTTCAGATAATCAACGAAATTTGAAAAAAGCTATAAAACAAGTTGAAAATGAAATTAAGACAATTAATTCTGATCATAAAATCAGTTCAATCATAGTTTTAGATGAAAAAGTTGCTTGTGACACTAACAGAATAGGACAACTTTATTCAAATATTTTAGGGAATGCTATTAAACATGGTTTTATGGACAAACCAATATTGACAGAAATAAAGACTGAAAACGGGATTTTCTATTTATCGGTATCAAATTTTGGAGATAAAATATCCGAAAGCAAGCAACTGGATTTATTCAAACCATTTTTCACGACGAATTCTGAAAACAATAAATCGGGATTAGGGTTGGGACTTTATATCTCATCTGAAATAGCAAAGGCTCATGGAGGAAAAATTGAGGTAGATTCGTCAGATGAAATGACAACTTTTACTTTTAGCATGCCAGTAATAAATGCTGCGCATTTTCGGCTGTCACAAATAGCGGATATTCCATTGAAGGGTAGGGTTTTGGAGACCAAGAAACAACTAAAAAAGCCGACAAGATGCCTTCCCTAATATTACTTTTAGGGATGAACTAAATTTGTCCAACTTTCTAAACACCAAATTTTATAAATTGATATTCGGTTACTTACCTTGAAAAATTTCGTAATACATAATTATCTGAAATTTAAATTTAGTGTTGTCAAAATCAGGAAATGATTTGGATCCTTTTATATTGAGTAATCACAAACTGCTGACTTTAGTCAGATTTAAAAATCTATTGTATTTTAGTTCATAGTGATTTAATTAATTTTCTTTGTTCGTAACCGCAATGCATTTATAATTACAGAGACCGAACTAAGACTCATTGCCAAGGCTGCAATCATTGGGGAAAGCAATAGCCCGAAAAAGGGATACAATACTCCTGCAGCTATAGGAATTCCCACCGTGTTATATATAAATGCAAAAAACAGGTTCTGTTTGATGTTTTTCATTACGGCTTCACTCAGATTCCTTGCTTTAACTATACCGTGTAAATCCCCTTTGACCAAGGTTATAGCGGCACTTTCAATTGCAACGTCCGTTCCAGTTCCCATTGCTATACCTACATCGCTTTTTGCCAATGCTGGAGCATCGTTTATGCCGTCACCTGCCATTGCTACCACCTTTCCTTTTTCCTGTAATTTTTTGACTTCTTCTAACTTATCTTGTGGTAGCATTCCTGCTTTGAAGTCGGCAAGATCAAGATCACCCGCAACAGCCTGAGCGGTATCGTGGTTATCACCCGTCATCATAATCACTGCAATACCTTTGGCTTGGAGCTCTTTGATTGCTTTGGCACTGGTCTCTTTTATCTTATCGCCGATTACTACAAAGCCCGAGACTTTGCCGTCAACGGACAAATAGGAAACTGTTTTACCTCGTTTTTGATAGGATTGTGCTTCGGTTTCCATTTGTGATGAAATAGTTGCATTGGCGTGCTCCATCATTTTAGCATTTCCTAAATCGAGTTTTTTACCATCAACTGTTCCTTCAACTCCTTTACCTGTGACTGCACTAAAGTTCTCAGTTTTTGAGATTTCGGTATTCTGTTCTTTTCCATATTTCAAAGTAGCTTCAGCAAGTGGATGTTCACTTGAACTATTAAGCGATGCGATAAAATGTAGTATTTCGTTTTCGCGAAAGCCATCTCCAAAAACTCCTATTTGTTCAACCGCTGGTTTCCCTTCAGTAATAGTACCTGTTTTATCCACGATAAGTGTATCTACCTTGTCCATTTTTTCAAGAGCTTCGGCATTTTTTATAAGCACCCCATTCTGAGCGCCCTTACCTACACCTACCATTATAGACATTGGCGTGGCAAGACCCAATGCACAGGGGCATGCTATAATCAAAACAGCAATAGCATTAACCAAAGCATATACATAAGCTGGTTCTGGACCCCATATTGCCCAAACGGCAAATGTAATCACGGAAATAAGAACCACAATTGGCACAAAATAACTGGAAAATGTATCTGCTAGTTTTTGAATTGGCGCACGACTGCGACTCGCATCATTAACCATTTGAATGATTTGGGAGAGTAGGGTATCTGCTCCCACTTTTTCGGCCTTCATCAAAAAAGACTGGTTACCATTTATTGTTCCACTACTAACTTTATCTCCTTCGGCCTTGCTTACCGGAATCGGTTCGCCGGTAATCATCGATTCATCAATAGAAGTTTGCCCTTCTGATAAAACTCCGTCAACTGGAATTTTATCGCCCGGTTTTACCCGAAGTATATCACCAATTTCAATATCATCAATAGCAACCTCTTGTTCTTCCCCATCGATGACTTTAATGGCTTTATTTGGCGCCAGTTTCAAGAGTTCCTTTACTGCAGAATTGGTTTTACTATGTGCACGTGCTTCTAAAACCTGCCCCAACATAACTAATGTCAGAATAACCGTCGTGGCCTCATAATAAACAAAAACGGTTCCAGCATCCGTCTTAAACTGGGCTGGAAAAAAATCTGGAAAAAACATCCCAAACACGCTAAATAACCAAGCAACCCCTGTACCTATACCAATGAGCGTGAACATATTTAAATTCCACGTTATAATACTACGATACGCACGTTCAAAGAACATCCAGGAGGCATAAAATACAACCGGCAGAGATAGTGCTAATTGAATCCAATTCCAATATTCAACTTTTAAAATGGAAACTAAGGGATTGTTATTGAGCAAATCTGACATTGCAATAATCAAAATGGGCAATGTAAATCCTACGGCAATCCAAAACTTTTTAATAAGTTTTTTGTAGCTCTTCTCTTCTGCGGAAAGGTCAGGTTCCATCGGCACAAGATCCATCCCACAAATAGGGCAGTCTCCCGGCGCATCCTTTACTATCTCTGGATGCATAGGACAGGTCCATTGTCCACTCGGTGTTGCAGAGAGTTTTTTTTCTTCAATCAAATCCATTCCGCACACTGGACAATCGCCTGGTTTATCATAAGTCTTATCTCCCTCGCAGTGCATTGGGCAATAAAACGTACCTGTGCCTTGACCTTTTAATTTTTCAGATTTTTTTTCTGAAGTATGTTTGTGCTCGCCCGGTTTGTGGATGGAATATGTACCGCCATCATTTTTAAGGGCATCTTGAAATTTTTCAATGGGGATATGTGATTCCATTTCTATGGAGACCTCTTCTTTTTCCAAATTGACCGATGTACTGGTTACACCTTCTACATTAGAAAGCGTTTTTTCGACGTGCGTTCGGCAACCGTCGCAGGTCATTCCGTGTATGTGATAGGTATGTTTCATTTTTTTTCTAAATTATATTAAAATCATTTTTTTAGTTTTAAAATCGGCCTACATCTTTAATTAACATGGTATTGCCTGTAAACATTGTAATTTGCCCTTGCAACCACTACATCCATTCCCCTGATGTACTTTCTATTTTGTACAGTAAATAATCCATGAGTGGTTTTGCTTGATTTTCATCTATTACTTCAAAGTAAATATCTCCTGCCGCTGAATGGAAAACCAAATCTGCCAGACCTTGTTTTTTATACCAGAGTGGCTGTATTATTGAAACAGATTGTAGTTTCCACATTTCCAGATGCTGCTGCTTTCTTCTCCACACGCCAGAATACTTTACGATAAATCCTTTAGAAATAGACAGCTTTAAAGAACGAAAAAAGAGAAATTGATACCCCGCCAAAAGAATAGTATAACCCGCTATCCCAAGAATTATCCATTCTAATCTGAAATTAAGTTCATAATATCCTATGAGTAAAGGAAGCAGCAACAAAGGAAAGAGACCACGAATAATTTTTCTAAATATCAACATACTATTCGGAACGATTTGAGAAATTTGCTTGATTTGAGTGTTATGGATGTAATCCTTAATCCTTAAAATAAATTTTTGTGATATACCTGGAATTGTAATTACACTTTTTTCCGAATCATCCGCACTGGTTGCCAGAGAGATTTTTAACTTATGGAGGTCAAGCCGTTGTTGAATAGGATTGCTGGAAATTTCTATTGACTGTACTCTTTTCGCTTTCAGGCTCACCTTTTTATTCTTTCGAAGTCCCATTTCCACCTGCAGCCCCAGATCTGTTTTTTTTAAATGAAGATTAAAATATTTTATAAAAGTATCAGCTACAGTAACAATCAATACCGCTAATAACATCAGTAGAATCGTCCAAGGGGTAAAGGTAAAACCGTTATTACCCACCACACTTATTTCATCTGGAAAGACTTGTCTCAAAAAAATCTGATCTTTCAGAGTGAGATAAAAAGTGAGCAATAATAGCAGTCCACGGAGGTAGTTGCTGCTTAACCCGAGTTTTAAAAGCTGGAGAACGTTTAAAGAATATTGCCAATCTGTAGTAGTTTCCACTTGTTCATCTTCAGGAATTGTTCGATCTATTTTTGTTTTGATATGGCTCATCAGAAGTTCGGAGAGTTGCTCCGCTTTTACCTTAGAAAGAGCTTTAATCTCGACCTCTTTTTCTTTACTCCCAGCAGTTTCAATCAAAATGCTATAAACACCAATTATTCGCTGAAGCAGGTTTCTCTTGAAATTAACTTGCTGTATTTTATCAAAAGGGACACTTATAGTTTCTGAGCTAAAAACCCCTTTTTGGAGTACAAATTCTTCTCTTTCCCGGTCAATGAAAAAAATAAATTTTAAATAGTAAAGGATACTATAGCCTAGAGCAAGAACAAGAAAGATTGCAGCTCCAACAATAGAAATCATGATCATTTGAACATCCAGTTCTTCCATGAAAAAGTAAACCCCCAGAAACCATAAATTTCTAACAAGATGATAAAGGCTGCTGCCAAAAACAAGTATAACCCCTGTTTTTGATTGTCGGTTCGGCTCATAAAAGTTGCTGCTAATCATGAGAAGATGTTCTTTTCGAAATTTCTTCCTTTAAGCCACTCGTAATTTTGGGTAGCAAACCAGGAATTCCGATATCGCTTCCTGAACCCCCGGCCGTAAAAACCCGTAAAGTTGAAATTCCTAAAAATTTGTCCAATATATCCCTGCCCGTAGAAACATGTTGCACTCGGTTAAAAGGTACTACTGTAGTTTTTTTGTAAATAAAGCCCCGTTTGAAGATTATATCCCTTTCCCGGATTGCATAGCCGTTTCTTTTCTGCAATTGAAAGTTACGATAGTAAGAGCCAAAGAAAATTAGCAAAAACAGGATCGCCAAAAATGCCAATAAGCCTCTATAGTTTTCCACAAGCACATATCCTGCACCAAGCCCTACCAAAAATATCAAGGCACCAGCAGTTGTGATTATATTTAGTTTAACGAGATATTTCGGATTAAGTGAAGAAAACTTCACTTCTCCATATCTGGGTAGTGAATCTATATCCAGTTGCTTATTTTCAAAAATTGCCTTACTTAAAGAATCCATTTTCCATCAAATTAAATTTTCATTTCCCCATTTTAATCTTTGTCATAACATTATTTTTATACGTCGCTTTTCATCTTTGATTATGCTTAGTGTTATTCCCTAGAATGAATGTGAACCTAGCCATTTTCTTTTAAAATTACATGTTGGTCTCACATAAGAAATTCTTTCAATCCTCTTCTTAAATTAGCTTTACAAGGGAAGAATTGTAGCTTAAATAACTAATTAAATCAAAACAACTCCCCCTGTAAAGCATTTGCTTTTTCCTGTTTAAGCTGGGGTTAAATTCCAGACTTTTTCAGTCATCATCCTAAGACAGGCTTTTCCTAATAAAAATTACTTTTTAAGCAAGGATGTTAATTTCAACAAAGGTCACAATGAAATAAAGTATTTCCTCACCAGATCAGTGCATTTAAAATTAATAATTGTTAAGCAGTATCGGAATATCCTCAATCAGCTTATCGACTTCTTCTGTGTTGGTCCCATCATAATACCCGCGAATCCTTTTTTGTTTGTCAATTAATATAAACGCACCACTATGAATTGCTCCGCCAGGGGCAGAAGGATCTTCTTGGGCACTTACCATATAGTGGTTTTCGGCTATAGCAAAGATTTCTTCTCTATTACCAGTAACAAAGTGCCACTGACCATTATTAATATCAAGATCTTCTGCATATGTTTTTAATACTGGTACGCTATCGTGAGATGGGTCAATACTGTGAGATAGGAAAGCTACATTTTTATTTCCCTTAAATTTCTCATATACCCGTTGCATTTGGTTTTTCATTATTGGGCAGATGGTGGGGCAGGATGTAAAGAAGAAATCTGCTACATAAATTTTATCTGTAAATGTATTGGACGTAATTGTAAGACTATCCTGATCTATAAAGCTAAAATAGGGGATAGAGTGATAAATTGTATCTTCCTCATTGTTGGCTACTTCCTTATTTCCAAGAATAGGCAAATGTCTATTTTGATCTTCACAAGAGGTAAGCAAACCCATTATTATTAAAAGAATAAGTTGAAATTTCACAGTCATATTTTTATCTCCATATAAGTATTGACAATTCTATATTTGTTCTGTTTTTTGGTTCTTCTTTTCCCTGATCATAAAAGTTTTTGCATTGTGAGTTGTATTGAAATAATATATTGAAGAGTCATCATCTACTTTTCGTAGGATTATTGCCATAGATTTATCTACCTCTACTTTTGTTATAGGATCTATTGCATATCGCTCTTCTGGATTTTTTAATAACCGATCTGTGCAGCTATTACAGCACCCAAAATAGGCGTGCTTTCCTATTAAAACAAATGGAATTGCTTCTGTTCTATACGTGTTGTTTAACATACACACTTCATTATTGGGCACAATTTGATAAGCCAAGTTTTTATCTGCTTGATGAACTTCAGAAGGGTTAATAAACATCATTCTGTAGGCAAAAAAAGCGGCTGCTAAAAAAATTCCAAGAAAAGAGATTAGTGCAATTATTGTATCCCTTTTGGTAATTTTATTTTTTTGAGATATCTCCTTTTTTACATTTTTATTTCTATATGCTCTTTTTTGATACACTTTATAAAGTTTTAAATTATTTAAATTGTCTGTTTGAAATTATTCTTCCAACAAGAAAAATAACAATGGGGAGAATAGTGAACTGTAATAGGGGAGTGAGTCCAACCTCGATCCAAGGAACTATTGGCATATTTTCGGCATACGTCCAATGTCCCTCAGCTATATGCCAACGTTCCAATAAAATGGTACCGGTTCCGCCCGTAATTATTACGAGAATTATCTTGCTCAATTTTAATTTTCGAATCCAAAAAATATTTTCATAAAAAAGGCCAAACCCATACAACATAATCAGAGTAGTCAACATATCTGTAAAAGCCGCCATTAGGCAAATCGATATATGCTCCCAGTCGTATTGGTAACCTTTATATAATGGGCCATGCAACAATTCCCAGATAGTATTGAAAACGAGTGCAATAAGAGCAATGGAAACTACATAATAGTTATATACCCATTTATCTTTAATTTTTTTTCTAAAATACCAATACATCAAAAGAACTCCGATTATAGAAAATCCGGGTAAAATAAGGACGGCCAAATTGAATTCCTCCATATTAATGGTTCTTGTTTTTTTTCGCTAGACGATAGATTAAATATATGACCAAGGCTATTAATAGTATTCCACCTGCCCACATGGCAGTGCACATCCAACAAAAGCCGTCCATTTCCATATCTCCCATAATTTTTAATTTAAGTTACTACTCTATTTTATAGTTCCGCATCATGCCCATATCCTCGTGCTCCAAATTATGGCAGTGATAAAGAAACAAGCCCTTAAAGTCCTCAAAACGCATGATGATCTTTATTTTCATTCCGGGCATTAGCAATACCGTATCCTGCCAGCCGTCATCTATAAATCCCTCCCTTACGGAATTCCACACCTCAGGATCCATATCCGATGTATCCCTTTCCAGAATATTGAATTGAACCTGATGTATATGAATGGGATGGGGCATTTGCATCATACCGCCATTCATCATGCCGCCGTTTCCCATCATTCCTTTTCCGCCCATCATACCACCATTACCCATCATGCCACCACCACTATTTACCAACTGCCATATTTCGGTGGTATTTAATTTTACGATTTCTTCACCTGCCACCTCTGTTTCCTCCCAGGTCCTACCATTGATGGTCCATTGCATGCGTTGCATAAAAAATTTGAAGGTTCTTGGATTTTTCACATTTATGGCTTCGGAAGGATCTATTTTATTAAAAACAATGAGTTTTTCAGGAAGTATAAAACTGTTGTTTCCCGATTCATCCAAAGAAATCGTTAATACATCATATTCACTGCCCAGCGGAAGGTTACTTCTCATTTGACCCATCATGCCCATGCTCATCATCCCTGCCGAAAAGGACAGGCTTTTCAAAGTCAGTTCGGTTCCTTTAGGTTTATCTTTTAAATCCAGCCATATATCCACACGTTCAGCCACTCCCAACATCATATAGGGCATCGATCGTGGCTTTTCCAAAAGACTGCCGTCAATCCCGATCACGGTAAGCGGTGTTCCATCAGACCAACCGAGTTTATAAAAACGTGAATTTGATGCATTAAGTAGTCTTAACCGATATGTAGAACCGGATTTTAAGGATAATGTTTTATCTGGCCTTCCATTAATAAAAATTTGGTTTCCTAAAAAGCCCATCATTTTATCCATTCGCCCCCTGTTCAGATATAGGAGCTGATTATCCTCATCAAATGCCCTGTCCTGAATGACAATTGGAATATCAAATTCACCTTTGGGCAGGTTCAGTTTCTCTTCCTCATCGTCACTAACTATAAGCATTCCTGCCAGTCCATTGTAGACCTGTGGACCTGTGCGCCCGTGTGGATGTGGGTGAAACCAATACGTGCCCGCACGGTTCATAATCTCAAATTCATAAATATAGGTTTCCCCATTTTCTATAACATCTTTGGGATGGCCGTCATATTTTTCCGGTACGTGCATACCGTGCCAATGCACAATACTTTTTTCAGGCAACTGGTTTTTAAAACGGATCCTTAACTTTTGGCCTTTCTGCACACGCAGTATTGGGCCTAGATAACTACCGTCTAGGTGTTGAACCGGATTGGGGTCGCCGGTATTCAATTTGGCCTCAAACATCCAAACATTTGTGGAACTTCCTTGAAAAAAGGGTACTTGACTTTCCTTGGCGGTAAGATCAATATCCAGATCTGGTTCGAAATTAGGATCTGAACTTTCATTTTTTTTAGATGAAAGTCCTTCGCAAGAATTTAGAAAGGGCCACGAGAGGAGAACAGCGGCTCCCGTGCTGCCCAATTTTATAAATTTTCTACGATCAAGCTCTTCAATATCCATATTGTTTTAATTTTTCTACTTAATATACTTATCCCATAAGCCATATTTTTCCCTAATGGTGCCTTTGGAAAAAGAAAGCATCATAATAATAAGACCACTTATACTGCTACTGACGTTGAGCGATATATTTCCGTCATCAATAAACCAAGGCAATAAAATCAGTGCTAAGCCCAACAGCACATTCAGATAGCGGAAGGTCCTCAAGACCTCTGCCATAGCAACTACTGCCATTACCACAACCAAGGCACCACCTAAATGATTTAGGTCCGCCGCGCGGGTTTCTATTCCCACACCAAACACAGTAGGGGAAAACATCAACCATAGTCCCAGGAGTGTGGCGACGGTCAATTGCCAAGGAGCAGTCATTCCCCAAATAGAGGATTTAAATACCTTCCAGGGGCTTTCGTGGAGTTCGACAAGTCCAGGAGAACGTTCATCCATTTTTGTTGTTATTGCATCCCCTCCTTTCCAGAAGACCTTCCATAAAGAATCTCCCTTGCGTTTTCTTTGTACCATATGCTGCCACATGGCGATCACTTCATCGATCTGCAATGGAATCATTGGCAGCATTACCGCTGCGGTGAATAGGCAAAGTGCACACCAAGCTCCCACGGTTAGGGGTTGGGATACCACTAAAAAAATACTGACAAATCCTAGTGGAATAACCAAAATACCGAAAAAAGTGACCATCCACGGCATTGTACGCCATCGAGAAGTGGCTCCCATAAAGCCCATTAAAAATTCCAAGGTGTATGCAAAAGATCCCAAAGCGGCATCCGATACCGGCCAGGAATGTGACATATCTGAATTTAGAACATTTAAAGTGCCATCACCGAAGAATGGGTCCCAGGCGTAATCCACGTAGCCTAACTGAAATGCCGCCAAATAACGGGCGGCTATCCAACCCATAAATGCAAGAACGATCATAATCCATCGTTGTGGCCAACTCGAAGGATTATAAGACCAACCTGTGGGCAAATCACCTCCCATTTTCATATACATAATCATATTCGGCATTCCAGGGATTAGAATGGTTAGGGCGATTACCAAAGCACCAACCATGGTTCCATTATAATATGCTATGGCCGTAGGGGCCCAAAATATTAATGGAGCCATGCTTATCCATATTCCTACAAAACAGGCAATCCAGACGCTATAAGGCCTATTCGGTTTTAGGGAGCGCCAGCCAAAAAATATTAATAACAAACCACTTATGATATCGCTCCAGCGCATTGCCGCTATACGGTCTGCAAGGGAAAGCCAGACATCCCTTCCGCCGCTAGGAGATACCACATTATTTCCGTAATCAAAAGTAAGCGGGGAAAAAATCATCCATACCCCTAAAAGTATAACCACCCAATACACCCAAAGAGTCTGTTTATGGTGTGCGATCAACATCTCTTTCCGTTGCCCAGAATCCATCATCATTCCATTCCCCCCATCCATTTTCATATCAGACATTGGCCGAGTGACTCCTCGTTTTCCCATTTTCCCGTGTTTCTTTTCTGTCTTTTGGGGATTCTGATTACTTGGGTTCTGTTTTTCAGTTGCCATAATGGTTTTTTTTGGTGGGTTAATTTTATATCATTTTTCGGACTGCTTTTCTTTTAAATCGGAAGGAGGTTTAAGGTCATTTTCCTTGTACCATTTTTGAGGATCTGACTTTAAGTTATCTATTATCTTCGGAAGCGTAGTGCGCAAACGATGTTTTGGCTCCCAATCAAGCATTTTATTGGCACGCGAAATATCGAGTTCCATGTGGTCATCCGTCAAATCGACCATCCAGGGTTTGATAAAGGAATCACCAAAGAGGCCCTGAACCCATGCACCAGTTTTTGCTACGAATTTTGGAATCTTATAAGTTTTCCATTCTTTATTAAAAAGCAAACGTGCAATTTCATTCTGTAGCTCAATAAAGCTCATTGTTTCGGGTTCGCCCAGGTTAATGGTGGTCATCCCTGAGAATTCTTTCCTTTTTTCTATAGCTTTAATTAAACCTGCAATAAGATCATCAAGGTGAACATAGGGGTTTCCACGGTCAAATTTACCGGGGTAAAAATGACTGGTCAACTGGTTTTCGTATATACGCTGAATTTGGTTGGTAATAGGGATCGAATCACCCTCGTTGCTGTAAACTCCGGCTATCCTCAAATTCATGACCGAAATTTTACCTCTTTTGGAACGGAGTATTTTCTCGGTATCAACTTTAGATTGAGGGTAATCCCATTTTGGGTTCACCGGGGATTCTTCTGTAATATTTATGCCGGGTTTAGTAGAATCATACACCAGTAGGCTACTGGAAAATACAAATTGCTCAACTTCAAACCCCTGTAAAACTCTTAAGAGGCGTTCTGTGCCTTCCAACGTGATTTTTTGATAGAGTGGACTTGGTTCCCCGGAAAAATCATAATACGCCGCAAGGTGTACTACGGAAGCAATTCTATTTCCATAAGCGAACCGGATACGCTCAAAGGCGTTTTCCATACTTTTATCTGAAGTGATATCGATACAAACACATTCGGCAGTAATAGGAGGAAAGGGATAACCTATGTTATCTAGTCCTATAACCAGATATTTTTTCGCCAATTCGTTTATGAGCCTGGTCCCTATTAGTCCACTACTGCCACTTATAACAATAATATCTTTCTTGATTTTTATAGCCGGTTCTTCCATAATTTATTGTTATATATCCTCTTTACTCAATTTGCCCGTTCTTACTTTGTAAATTTCAAGCACTTCAGAAACATAAATAAGGCCTTCGCCCTTTTTATTTTTCTCGCTATGTTCGTGAATGACATGAACTATTCTTTCAACATCCTCTTTCTTACATACAATTTCCAATTTGGACATTTTACTGTGGGTCAACGGAAACCGAAGTGAAGGGGAATCCTCTTTTCTTGTGTATTTTCCCGTTCCTTCCGCTTCGGACACCGTTAAGCTCTTAAAACCTTCAGTACGTAAAGCTCGCAAGACCTCGTTGGCTCTTTTTTCGCGTATAAATGCTTTAACTTCCCTCATGATTGTCATTATTTTTGTTTCTCCGACTCATAAAAAGCATAGGTAGCAAGCAAACTAGGAATATTAATCCAAAGAATAGCCAGCTCCCATAGCCCTGAATACCTAAAAATGGCCAAATAAAGGAAAGGATCAGCACCATTATGCAACCTATAATCATCCATTTCATCATTTGGTTCATTTTCATTAGTTATCGTCTTTATGCATTTCCATATTATGCCCTTTCTTGATGGATTTATCATTTTTGTTCTTGGGAGACATCGACTTTTCTTCCTTCATTTTATCCATCATATTCATCATCTTATCATTGTCCATCATCTTCATGCACATCATCTTGCACATGCCATCATCTTCGGCTGCGCCATCCACCATTTTACCCATCATCATATCCTGCATATGACCATCCTTCATCATCATATCGCCCATCATTTTACAAGATGTTGAATCTTTTTTGGCATCCTTCATCATTCGTTGCATCATCTCCTTTTTTAATTCAGGATTCTCCATTATCGCTGTGTAGACTTGTTCTTTCTTCTGATTGTCCTTCATCATTTTGGACATTTCTTTATTCTCCTGTGCATACAGGCTTGTTGACATTATTACCGCCAAAACAAGTACTGCGATGGTGTTTTTTATTAAATTTTTCATTTTGTTTTAATTATTAATCGTTAATATTCAATTATCTAATTTCTACTATTATTAATTACAGCAAATTTGTTTTCGTTTAAATCAGCTTGTCTTAAAATCTTTTACCTCCGCCCCCAGATCATAGACTTTAATATCCGGAAGCAGGTTTTTTATCAAACTTGCGGCTATGGCAGACCGATAGCCACTAGCGCAATGAACCACTACTGGTATTTTAGGGTCAATCTCCCGAATACGGTCCGCCAATTCGGGAAGAGGAATGGAAACAGCCTCTTCGAAAACTTTACCACTCTCCAATTCAGGTTCATTTCTTACGTCCAAAATCTGATAATCCTGTTTGTGTGATTTGAAATGGCCCATATCCAATTCTGGTTCTTCGTTTGTGGCACTATTAGGACTTATTATAGCTGCTTTAATGCTTTTTTCGTATCCGATCTTCGCCGTCTTTTCCAATAAATTTTTCAGGGTTTCTTTGTTTTCGGTCACTAGGTAAAAAGATTCTTGAGGCGGCACAATAGTGCCCAACCAAGTTTCAAATTTACCCCCTGCCGCAATATTTATTGCACCAGCGTGATGCCCTGCTTTAAACTCTTGCTGCGAACGGGCGTCGATAATTGCAATACCATCCTGAAATGTTTCATTTTCAACCAGCGGTACAGCTTTCAAACTTTCATCAAAAGAATCAGCACCATTTCTATTTAAGGAAACATCGTGTTTGAAATATTTCGGTATAAAGGGCTGGTCGTCTAATAGAAATTGAACAAAAACGTCTTCATCCATAGGCTGTAATGCAGGGTTCTCCTCCAACTCCCGCCCAATTGTACTGGATAGGTCACTACTGATATTTTTTCCACAGAGGGAACCAGCACCATGAGCAGGATATACTTCGACATCTTTTCCCAATTTCATTAATACGTTACGGGTAGAGGAATACATTTGTCGGGCTAATTCCTTCTCTTGAGTGTCCGTATCTCCTTCCTCTTCCCGAAGGTCAGGCCTACCTAAATCGCCCACAAAGAGCGTATCTCCTGTAAAAACAGCCCTTTTTGTATCGCGTTCATCCACGAGCAAAATGCTAATACTGTCCGGAGAATGTCCAGGTGTGTTCAGGGCCTTCAATTCAATGTTACCTACTGCGAGAACATCATCTTGATCGAAGGTAATATGAGGATATTTTGCTTGAGCAAACTTGCTGGCATAAATAACTGCTCCCTTTTCTTTCTGAATTTGCAAATGACTACTTACAAAATCGGCATGCAAGTGAGTTTCGACAACTGCAATAATGTTGGCATTGTTCTTTTTGGCAAAATCATAATAAGGTTGAGGGTTTCTTCCGGGATCAATTAACGCTACTTCTTCATCGCTTAAAACAGCATAAGATGCATGCGCTAAATCTTCATCGTAAAATCTTTCTATCTGTGCATCCATTATTTTCTAATTTATAGCTTAAGTTGTGCCTACATAAAGAGCTTGATAAAACCTAACCAATTTTACACAGCTCTTTTGCAGGGCTTTTTTTATTTATTGTTTAAAGTTTCTTTTACAGATCCACAACCTGGCATTTTTTGACCCATATAAGGATTGCGGATCTTTTCGTTCATGCTTAACCAATTGGCACCATTACCGTCATTCGCCATTGGACAATAGTTCCAATACAGGGTGTTCTCAAGATTTTTGTCCTTGGCTTTTGCATAGAGAGCAGTGGACATTTTACTGAAATTTTTACGTTGCTCCATTAAATCGTTGGAACCAGCTATTGCATTGGCAAAAGATGCAATGTCACTATCCATTTTAGCCATTTTCTTCGCCGCTGACTGAGCAGCTTCGGAATCATCGGAAACCAAGGCATCCTTAATTTCAAGATAGGATGATATTATCATGGAAAATTCATCTTGTTGTTCTGAACTCCCCATTTCCTCATTTTCGCCCATCATTGTACCCATCGAACTATTATCCATTGTTTCATCCATCATGTGTTTATCATTTTTATTTCCCATTTGATTACAGGAAGTTGTAAAACTGAACAATCCAAATGCCACCACAGCAGCTATACTTATTTTTACTATTTTCATAATTCTTTCGTTTTTAATTATTATCTAAATTACTGTTAATTAATTAATTACATTTCTATAATTTTGGGAAATGTTTATAGAATTCGGTTTAATGGATTCCTAATATTTGATCCTATAGTCTTATATTCTGATAGACTCATTCCTGTCTCGGTTTTAAATTGTCCGCTAAGATGCCCAAGATTACTGTAGCCCAACAAATGTGATAGTTCCGTAAAATTATGTTCTTGGGAAGGAATCAACTCTTTAACTTTTTCTATTTTGAGTTTAATAAAGTATTTTTCGATTGTAATTTGTTGATTAAATGAAAACAATTTACTCAGCGTGAAATAATCTTGATTCAACCTGTCCTTGAGATAATCTGATAATTTTATGTCCCTATATTCAGGAATCAAGGGGATGAGTTCGATAAGCGCTATTTTCACGCGCTCTACCAGTTTATCCTCTGGACTTTCAATAAGGTCAAAATCATTAGTCCTTAAAACTTCAATAAGTTGTTTTTTGGTTTCTAGGACATTTTCTGTGTCGATAACGACTTTTCCCAATTCAATTTCAGTAATGCACAAGTTCTTTTTTTGAAGCGCATCCCTGATTATTTTAATACAGCTGCGACAAACCATATTTTTAATATAAAATTCTTTTTTCATCCTTGGTTGATTATGTGGTTAGATGGACTATTTATTCGAAGTTATTTCCTGCTTCACCTCTCCACAGCTTCTCATATCGGCGGCCATAAACGGATTTTGAATTTCCTGATCTGCACTTAGCCAGAAAGCACCTTTGTTATTGTTGGCCATTGGGCAAAAATCGACATAAAGTTTTTCATCTCCCGGGCCATATGCCTCAACCACTTTTATTAAGGGCTGGGACAAGTAAATAAAGTTCTCTCGTTTTCCAGCAATGGTAGAAGCCTCTTTGCAAAGCTTCGCGTGTTGCATCAAAAAGCTTTTCTTTTCTTCCCAAAATGCCTTGGCATCACCTTTAAGTACATTGCCGTCAACGTTTTGCAGTGCTTTCAACAATTCGCTGCTGTATTTGGATGTAGCTTTTTCATCGGCCTGTACCAAACCGTCTTTTAAAGAAAGGTATGCATGGATCACTGCATCCAATTGTTGTCTAAACGCTTTCGGAGTGTCTTTACGAAAATCATAAACTTTGCCTTCCAAAAATTTCTTCGTACTTACCTGACCTTGCTTGATTTGTTCATCGTCCGTTTTGGTATTGGATGCACCTCCCATATTCATACCGGGCATTCCAGGCATAGTATTGGCGCTGCCGCCTTCTGGACTCATCATTGATTTTTTGCCTTTTAATTGTGCAGCAGCATCTACCGTAAAGGTACCTTGGGTTACAATTTGCTCCCCATTCTGTAAACCTTCAAGTATTTCATATTGATCGCCACGGGATTTCCCAAGCTTTACCTTCCTGAGTTCAAAAACGGGTGCATCATCATTAGACTTTACATAAACTACAGAGCGTTCCCCGGTCCACATTACCGCGCTTTGCGGAACAACTATAGTCTCATTTCCATCATTGGTAAGTCCCTTGACCTTTCCTTGAAGAAACATCCCGGGTTTAAAGAGATCTTCGTTATTGGGCAGTACGGCACGAATTTTCACTGTTCGCGATGCCGTATTTAAAACGGGATCTATAAAGGATATCTTGGCGGTAAATTCCTTGGCGGGATAAGCATTTGTGGCAATCTGGATTTCTTGACCTTCCTGTAAACTGGAAATCTGATTTTCATAAGCGTCAAACATTGCCCACACAGAACTTAAATCTGTTATTTTATACAGAGGTTGTCCTTGTTTAATATAATCACCTTCCTGCGCCATTTTATCCGTTACTGTTCCTGATACGGTTGCATAGACCGGGAAATTTTCTTTTACTTGACCAGAAGATTCAATACTATTTATTTGTTTTTCTGAAAGTTTCCAAAGCTTTAATTTGTTTCTAACAGCCTTGTATAGACCAGGCTGTGATTCTTTTAAAGAAGCCGTGGTTAAAAGTTCTTGTTGTGCTGAAACTAATTCTGGCGAATATATTGTCGCCAAAAGTTGACCCCTATTTACCTGTTCGCCAGTAAAATTAATATAGAGTTTTTCTATCCTTCCAGCAAAGTAAGATACTTGTACTGCATTTAATTCTTCATTTTCCATTACTTTACCAGAAAGTACGAGGGTATTGTCTTCTAGGCCTGAACCACCTACCAAAGTTGTTTGAATGTTGGCCAATGCCAATGCATTTTCCGTCATTTTAAATTGGTCTGCTGTCAACCCCCCAGCACTTTGTTCCGCAGGAATTAGATCCATTCCACAAATTGGACAATCCCCAGGTTCAGGTAGCATAATTTGTGGATGCATGGAACAGGTCCACATTTGCGGTTCCCCATTTTCCGTTCCATGACCATGCTCGTCAGCTATTTCAGCCATCTCATCACTATTCATGGTTTCATTTGATGAACCTGTGCCGAATATTACATATCCCAGCACTAATCCACCAATCAATATCCCTATGTATATACCGTATTTTTTCATTTTGTTCTATATTATTAATCCTAAAAGATTAGTTATTGTTACTTAAATAATTGATAATGGCCATTTGTACATAATAATTCTTGACAGACTCAATACTACTGATCTGAAATTTTAATTGTAATTCCTGAACATCCAGCACATCATTAAAATCGATACTGCCACTTTCATAACTTTTAATCAAAATTTCCTCGGCATCATTCGCTTGTTGCAAATTATCTAATTGCGTTCTATAACTTATTCGAGAAGCCTCTCGGGTACTTATAGCTGTTACCAATATTGTTTCCAGCTTATTCCTACGATCATTCTTTTGTGCTGCAAGTTCCTGTTGTCTCAACTTATTTTGCTTTGTGATGGATTTATATCTATTGTTGAAAATGGGGATAGATATAGATACCATAGGCATCAAAATATCTTTGCCATTATCATTAAAATCCATATTGGGACGTTCAGTCACCGCAATATAGTCCACACCCAAACCAAGATCGGGCAGTGACTCTTTTTGATTGAGCAGTTCAGCCTGTTCTACAGATTCGTATAGCTCATCATATTTTAACAATTCTGGGTGGATGTTCAAAGAGTTTAAGGAAACCATAGGATCTATGGAAGGAAGATCCAAAGAATCAAATATCTCAACATCCATACTTTCATCACGGTTTAAAAGGTTGTTGAAAACACTTTGCTCTGCAAAAAAATCCTGCCCTAACACTTCCTTACGCTCCACAAGTTCGTTTTGCCGTATTTGTAGGCGTAGAACATCTACTGCGGAAGCTTTTCCAACTTCAAGGGAGGTCAGGGCGAGCTTCTCATAAGTGTCCAAAAGTGCTATGTTTTCTTCCAGTACACGTTGCCTTGCTTTGATGGAGTATAAGCGGTAATAGGATTGTGACACGGAAAGAGCCAATTTTCTTTTTGCGATGGTGATTTCTAAATATTCGGCTTCTGCCAAGGAGGTCGCGTAATTTTCACGTGCCGTAATGGTTCCAAACCAAGGAATCATCTGCTTAACAGATAATTTGGCTGTCTGAGCACCCGTTCGGGTTTCAGGCTCACTAACAAAATATCCACCACTAACCTCAGAGTTGGGCAAGGTATTAACTTCATTCACCTTTTCTTCTGCTATCTCATATCGAAGTTCAAAAGCTTGTATTTCAGGGTTATTCGATTCCGCTTCCTGAATGTACGGCTGTAATTCTTGTGCCTGTGCCTGAAGGAAAAATAACACGGTGACTATTAAAATTATATTTCTCATTTGTTTCTTCTTTTAAGTGCAAATTCTTTTTTCCAACTAAACAATACTGGTACTACAAAGAGTGTCATCAAAGCGATAAGCATTCCCCCAAAACTTGGTATAGCCATAGGTATCATAATATCACTACCGCGACCCGTGGAGGTAAGGATTGGTAACAATGCCAATATCGTGGTTGCCGTGGTCATTAAACAAGGGCGTATCCTTTTTTCCCCGGCTTCGACTATAGAATCCCTAATTTCTTCCTTGTTATCAGGTTCATTCCTGTCAAAGGTTTGCGTTAAATAAGTGGCCATAACTACCCCGTCATCTGTAGCAATACCAAACAGGGCAATAAAACCGACCCAGACTGCGACACTCAAATTGATGGGATGGATCTGGAATAGATCACGCATATTTTCTCCAAAAAAACCAAAGTTTAGGAACCAGTCCTGCCCATAAAACCAAATCATCAAAAAACCTCCGGCAAATGCAACCGCAATACCTGTAAATACCATTAAGGAGGTAGAAACAGATTTAAATTGGAAATACAGTATCAAAAAGATGATGATCAAAGCTAATGGCACTACGATGGAAAGCGTCTTTTCTGCTCGCAGCTGGTTCTCATAAGTACCTGTGAATTTATAAGTAATCCCTTTTGGCACGACCAGATCACCTGAATCTATTTTTCCTTGGATTACTGATTGTGCGTTTTCTACGACATTTACCTCTGCAAAACCGTCTATTTTATCGAACAGTACATATCCAATTAAAAAGGTGTCTTCACTTTTTATTATTTGAGGTCCCTGTTCATAACGTATTTCTACCAATTCTCCCAAGGGTACAGGATTTCCTTTTTCTACAGGAACATAAATGTCCTTGATGTCCTGAGGGTTCTCCCGAAGTTCCCGGGGGTATCTAATACGAACACCATATCTCTCCCGTCCCTCAACGGTTTCGGTGATTTGCATACCACCAATGGCGACTTTTAGAGTTTGTTGCACATCTTCTATGGATATGCCGTAGCGGTCTAAACGCTCCCTTTTGATATCTATAAGAAGATACGGTTTTCCTACTATACGATCAGCAAATACAGCTTCATCTTTTACACCATCTGCCTCTTTAATTATTTCTTCGAGTTTGAGGCCGAAAGCTTCAATTTCCCTTAAATCTTGCCCTTTTACTTTAATCCCCATAGGGGCACGCATTCCTGTTTGCAACATTACCAGTCGGGTTTCTATAGGCTGCAATTTAGGTGCCGATGTGATGCCTGGTATTTTGGTAACCCTAACTATTTCATTCCAAATATCATCAGGAGATTCAATCTCAGGGCGCCAGTTTCTATAATACTCCCCATCTTCGTCCGTTATAAGATCCTCCCGTTTGACCAAGGAAGGATCCTTGAAGTCATCCGCAGAATAATCGGATTGTTCTTTATCCAGTTCGGAATTAGGGTTTATGACCAATTTGCCGTCTTTTAAAACAAACATTCCATCATCATTGACCTTGTACCGTTGCCATTCTCTTTCATCATTCAGCATATACTCTGATTTATACTGAATAATATTTTCATACATGGAGAGTGGAGCAGAATCCAAGGCAGATTCTGTTCTACCGGCCTTACCTACTACCGTTTTGACTTCTGGAATACTGGCTACTGCCATATCCAGTTGCCTAAGTATGCGTTTGTTTTCTTCTACACCTGCATGGGGCATAGAAGTGGGCATAAGTAGAAAAGATCCTTCATTAAGGGATGGCATAAATTCCTTACCAGTATTCTGCATAATAAGCACCCCTAAAATCACAATAACGGTAGGGACAGATAGGAATAATATTTTATTCCTCAACGCCCATCTTAAAATTCTTGTGTAGTATTTTCTAAATATTGCAAAAGTTCCCAATAGACTAAATGCAATGAGACTTACAAAAATTAGGTTCCAAAAAACACTTCTATCAAGCCCTAATGGTCTCCAATATTCCGCCAATAGATAAACTATAGTAGTCGCAGAAATAATGATATTGATTAAATTGGAACGTTTTGGAGAAATTTTCTTTTTCAATAATAAAATTCCTGTGATACCAAAAGCGATTAGTACCAAGCCTAGAACATAACCAAAAAACAGCGCTGCAATACCAAGCGCCACTATTATAGAACTAACAGTATATCCCGCAACGCTCTTAATATTTCTTTTCTTAAAAAAGATAGCGGCGAAGGGAGGTATTAAAAAGAGGGCGACTACCAAGGATGCAGTAAGAGCCATAGTCTTGGTAAAGGCTAGTGGTCGGAACAATTTTCCTTCGGCACCAATCATAGTGAACACGGGGATAAAACTAATAATCGTCGTTAAAACTGCTGTGAGTATGGCACCTGAAACCTCTGCCGTAGCATTGTAAACAATTTCATTTATAGATAATTCACCTTCGTCCTCATCCAGATGCCTGATAATGTTTTCGGAAAGTATGACGCCCACATCTACCATTGTCCCAATAGCGATTGCAATTCCCGATAAGGCTACTATATTGGCAGGGACGCCGAAAAGCTTCATCGAGATAAAGACCATTAATACAGCCACGGGCAAGAGACCAGATATAAGAATGGATGCCCGAAGATTGAAGACCATAACAATTATCACCAAGACCGTGATAAGTATCTCAAGCGTCA
Organism: Gillisia sp. Hel1_33_143; assembly: GCF_900104765.1. Classification (GTDB taxonomy): domain Bacteria; phylum Bacteroidota; class Bacteroidia; order Flavobacteriales; family Flavobacteriaceae; genus Gillisia. The sequence continues at coordinate 208,002 of NZ_LT629737.1, read as the reverse complement.
AGGCCTCGTTGAGAGTGCCAAGAGTTTCTTGAATTAATTCTGTACGATCATAAAAAGGAACAATAGTTACTTGTGACGTTCTGCCATCGCTTAATTCTTTTGAGGGTAGGCCAGCACTTATCTCCTGTATTTTTTCTTTAACATTGTTAATAACTTCCAAGGGATTGGCTCCATACCTGGCAACCACAACTCCACCTACAACTTCTGCTCCTTCCTTATCTAATATTCCTCGACGTGTTTTAGGACCAAGGTTCACTTTCGCAATATCCTTTATACGTATAGAAGTAAAATTTTCAGACGTAACTACGGTATTCTCAATATCCTCAAGAGACCTTATATAACCCAATCCGCGAACTAGATATTCTGCCTTATTGATTTCCAAGGTTTGAGCACCAATATCCTCATTGCTTTGTCGGGTTGCTTTTACAACTTGCTGAAGGCTAATGTTATATTGTTTCATTAGTTCCGGATCCACATCTATCTGATACTCTTGAACGAACCCGCCGACGGAAGCAACTTCGGACACTCCACTAGCACCTGATAGTGCATATTTTACATAAAAATCCTGAATGCTCCTTAATTCGTTTAAATCCCATCCTCCGGTTACATTGCCATTCTGGTCCCTTCCTTCAAGTGTGTACCAAAATATCTGACCAAGGCCAGTGGCATCTGGTCCCAATGAGGGGTTTACATCGTCTGGTAATAAACCAGAGGGCAATGAGTTTAGTTTTTCGAGTATGCGACTTCGGCTCCAGTAAAATTCTATATCTTCTTCAAAAATGATATAAATAGCAGAGAAACCGAACATGGAGGAACTCCTAATTGTTTTAACACCCGGTATACCAAGCAGGGATGTAGTTAAAGGATATGTTATTTGATCTTCTATATCCTGTGGGGAACGACCGTCCCATTTTGTATAAACAATTTGTTGATTTTCACCAATATCTGGAATAGCATCAACCGCCACAGGGTCACTAGGTAAGATTCCGTTATCCCATCCAAACGGGGCAACAACTATTCCCCAGCCAACGAATAATGCAAGTAACAGTACTGCTACCAACTTATTCTCAATTAAAAATTTAATACTTTTATTTAACATATTATCGATTATTAAGCAATTACAGTAGGAGCGCTTAGAATTATAAGCACAAAAAAATTAGCCCAGAACAGAGGATTCTGTTGGGCGTACGGTATAATTACTTAAAAATCAAATTAGGAAGGTCTGGTCAAGCAAAAGAATATCCCTGACCAGGAGCGGTGGATTATAATTGGCAAAAGGAATTGTTTCTTTATCAAGATCTTCAAAAAGACCTAGATAAGAATAGGTAAACGTAGCAACAAATAGTTGTTGATCGAAAGTTAATTGTTCAAAAGATGACTTCTGTAGTTCATCCATACCTTCAACTACAATTTGATCACTACTACAGCAAGACATCTCTGAAATATCACAAACCTTAGAGAATGTATCATCCTGCAAATCATGACACCAAGATGCATTATCAAAAAAAGAAAAATCCACTAAATCATCCGCACAATAATTGCTTACCACAGTAAAAGACATTGTGGAAAAAAAGACAATTAGCGCTAGACTAAGGGATAATATTTTTTGGAAACCTTTTTTCATTATTAAATGCAAATATACATATAACTGGTGTTTAATCAAAAATTTAGACGAGCATCTTTGTTAAACCTTTCAAAAAACTTTTTCAAATTCACGAATAATATAATAAAACTATATTATATTGAAATAAATATAACGGTTGTATGAAAAAAGCAAAGGAATCTATATGGTTGATTGCAGGGTTTAGGACACCTTTCGCAAAAGTTGATAAGGAGCTTAAGGATAAAGATGCCCTTCAATTATCCATTCCCATTGTTCAAGAAATGATGAAAAGGGATGCTATTTCTCCCAATCTTTTTATATGGGGTTCGGTAGCGCCAAATCTTGGCTACAGTAACCTAGCGCGCGAGATACTTATGGATGCAGCATTGGATCAAAGTATTCCGGCTTTTACCACGATTATGGCCTGTAGTACCAGTATGATGGCAGCTATTGAAGCTGCTGGATTGATAACCGAAGAGGAGGTTGCTTTAGTGGGAGGTGTAGAAAGTATGAGTAAGGTTCAGTTAGGTCTGAACCAGAATTTTTCCGACTGGTTGCGTAGGATGTTCCAAAGCAAGACACTTGCCGATAAATTTTCAAAATTAAAAGATTTGAGTTTTGGGGAAATTAAATTGTTTATCCCAAGTGTTACCAACAGAACAACTGGTTTGAGTATGGGCGAGCATTCCGAAATTACCACAAAACGCCTTCAAATAGATAGAAGCCGACAAGACGAGATAGCCCTTAACAGCCATCAAAATTATATTAAAGGAAGAAATAATGGATTTTTTGATGATTTGATTTTACCGTTCGATGGTGATAAAGAGGATACGATTCCCAGAGAAAATACTAGTTTGGAGCAGTTATCCAAACTCAATCCTGTATTCGATAAGGAGTCGGGGAACGGTTCATTAACTGCGGGTAATTCTTCTTTATTGACCGATGGTGCTGCAGGATTATGGGTTTGCGGCTCAAAAGCAAAAGAGAAATTTCCTGACAACTCTTATGCTACTCAATTAGTAGACTGGGAAATCGCCGCCGTAAATATTGAAAAAGAAGGGCTGTTGATGGCTACTACTTTTGCTATTCCCAGATTGTTGGAAAGACATAAACTTCGATATGATGAAATTGACCTATGGGAAATACACGAAGCATTCGGAGCACAGGTGATGGCTAACATCAAATTGCTTGAAGATAAAATGCACCTTAAAAAAGTGGGGGTTTCATTTGAGTTCGGGTTATTTCCTTGGGAAAACCTTAATCCTAACGGTGGGAGTATTGCCATTGGTCACCCTTTCGGAGCAACTGGTGCAAGAATTATTAACCAGGCAATCAAGGAACTGGCACAAATGGGACCTGGTAAAAAAGCGGTAGTTAGTGTTTGTGCCGATGGTGGACTGGGAACGGTAATGCTATTGGAATCCTAAGGTATGTTTTTGAACTATTTCGGCGTATAAAGAGTAATTGAATTCTCCTTAAAATTTGTGATGTACAATTTATTATCATCGAATAAAACATCCGTAGGATAGTTGATATTGGCGGTAAGGGTTTGCTGTAATGTTCCGTCCAGGTCGTAAATTAGTACCCTACTGTTTTCTTGGTCGGTCACAGCAAAGCCATTTTTATTGAATGCTATGGCCGAAGCTACATTTAAGCCATCTGCTTTTCCGATTACGTTTAACGCTTTTCCATCAAAATCGAAGACCTGTATCCTGTTGTTGTACGCATCGGCAACATAGACTTTGTCACCCTTGATTTTCACATCTATGGGATAATAGAGTTCTCCATTGTCGTGACCTTCTTTTCCTATAAATGTAACCTGTCCTTTTATTTGAAGGATAACCCGATGATTATAAAAATCGGCAACCGCAATGGTATCGCCTTTTACGTTGAGTCCTGCAGGTGCTTCAGGTTTAGCATTAAGGGATAATGATGATTTTTTTCCGTCTTCAAAAACCCAAATGGAATCTGTTAAAAATTCTGGCACATATAACTTCCCTTTATTAAAATCGATGTTCATCGGGCGCTTGATGTCTACAATGGAATCCAGCACCTTACCGCTTCTGTCTATTTTAAGCAACCTAAATTGTTCCGGATCCGAAAACCAGAAATCGTCACCGGTTTTCACTAAGGCAAGGGGACGGGCTATTTCGGGTAGTTCTATTTTACTTTTAAAAGCCCATTCCTTAACTTCTTTATCTTCTTTACAGCTGAAAAGCAACAAGGAGAAAACGAATACTAATAAAAATTTATTCATCGCTTTCTTTTTTTATGGTGCCTGGGGTAAAGCCTGCTTCTTTTATCTTTTCACGGACAGTGTTTTCTGAGATTTGTTTTCCCTTTGCAATTGTTAGAAGTGCAGTTCCTTCGTTAATAACTATTTCAATGCCTTCAACTCCATCTATTTCTTTAAGGTTTTTTTCTAGGCCATAAGCACAATAGGGGCAGGCCAGGCCATCTACTTCAATTGTAATTTTACCCTCTAATGGGGATTTGTCCGTTTGTGCATTTGTTGTCATAGAACCAAGTCCTATTAACAGTAATATCAATAACTTTTTCATTTTTTCTATTTTTAAAAAATTAATATTCTAGTTCCTATTCTTAAAATGTAATTTGTTTGTTGACCCCTTGGAGAAGCATCTGCCAAAGGAATTTGAATACCCGATTCAAAGAGTAATTTTCTTCCCGCTATATATTGAATGCCTGGGGACAAAAATAAATTGTTTCCAACATCATCGAATACATAATTCCCATTAAGCTCCAAAAAAACATTCAATTGGTTGGGTGGATACTTTTGTGGTAAAAGCGGGTAGCCAAAAGCGATATTGTATATCAGGTTATCTGGTAAACCATTTCCAGCAAGATTGTAGCCCACTTCTCCATAAACACCATATTTAGTGGTTACATACCCATTAACTAAGCTTAAAGTTGTCTGGTATGCGCCAGACCCCAGCGCAGGCATTTTGCTTGTATTTCCCGTAGGAAATGTTTCGGTTATTTTAATTAGACCTCTTAGAGTAGTACCTTTGCCATCTTTTTGATATAACTGGTATTTTGTAAATAATTTTAAATCTCCAAAACCAGATTGGGAATCCCCAGCGTCTGGAGAAATAGATAAATATGGCACTACCGCATCTACCTGCCATTTGCTGGTAATGTTATAGGGCACAACCAAAACCTGGGCATAAGCATTCGCATTCTCTTTGGATATAATATTGCCAAAAGTGCGCACTCCACGTCCTTGCACACCCAACATTATTGGGGTATCCGTGAAAATGGGAGGGCCTTGTGCCTTCATTTTCAAACCCAATAGCAGCATTAGGATGATTAGAAATATCTTACTCGTAATCCGCTGATAAGCCATTAATCGAGGAGAAAATTTATAACAATCATTATGAATACCAAAAAAGTTGTTGTCCATAATATCCATTTATTTTTAGTTGAATTTAGAGCACTTTTCTTACAACCACATTCACTTACATCTTTATTTTCTCCTGAACTTTTTGCTTTGGAAGTCCCATAAGTATTGTAAAATGCAAAGCCTAAGGATAGAAAGGATACTCCATATAAATATGGCCTGATGGGATGTAACCATTCAAAATTGGAGGACATGCCCGTAAAACCTGCAATGCCAATTAAAACAGCAGGGGTCCAACAACACAAAAAGGGGACTCCTGCCGTTAAAAGGCTCGTGCCCAAAAGCGCGTTTTTCTTTAGCATTCTCAAATATTAAAGAATCTCGGTTAGTTTAATTTTCCAATGTCCTGATAAATTACCATCTTCCTCATCTTGAACGATCCCTTTTAGCTTTACCGTTCCTGCCTTCAACTTTGAATTTAAATCGTCTGAAGCACCAGTAACGATACTATAGGTTTCCGTGCCGGTTTCCAGTTCATAACCACTATTTTTATTTATCAGTTTTCCCTCTATGACCACTTCCGCTTGTTTAGCGGAGAAACCATTCTTCTTTACTTCCTCTTGGATTTGTCTCAGACTTAAACTGTTATTTTTAGAAAGTTCCAGATAGGCTTTCCCATCATTAAGGCTCACCCTTACATTTTGCAGACCGTCCATTTTTTTAAGGCCACGTTCAAGGCCATACGCACAAGGCGCACAATCCATCCCAAAAACTTCCTGATCTACTTTTTGGATTTGAGCATTGGAGCTAAAAGTTCCTAATACTGCCATTATCATAATCAATACTACTTTTTTCATCTTTTTAATTATTAAAATTTATTTCTATTATAACCAGTAACTCAAATTAATCGCGACTCTGTAATTTTCCTTTACCGCACTTGGGGTCAAATCCTGTACCACCGGAAACAAAGCTCCAAAGGAAATTCCCCAAGCTCCGTACAATCCTAAAAAGGAAGGCCCCACTAGAACTTTTTTGCTTCTTGAATCGGTAAAATCCTGCTGTCCCAGATAGCGGTTGTCCCCTGGAAATTCAGCAAGGCTTTCTACAAAGACCCTCCAATCGGGTTTGGGATAATCTCCCTTAAAAATATCTGGGCGATATCCAACAACAGCACTGGCATAAGGGAGGTCACCAAGCTGCTCCTGGTCCCGTTCAAAATAATACTGATATCCACCACCCAGCCACGCATACCAGGTACGGGAGGCATAACCGGTAGATATAGCTCCGTGAATTGAATTCCCCACATTCACCTGACCCCGAACATCATCGGTAGGAGCTGATACCCCTAAAATGGCTGTAGATTCAAAGCGTTTCCCCACCCCAAAGGCATTGGAAAAAAACCGGTACCATAAAGAAGCTTCAATATCACCATTGGCTGGCATATTGCTATTTCCACGTGTTCTGGAAGGATTATCCAAACGCTCGATCATTGTAGGAGTGGTAAGGTTGATCTGCAAATCTTCGGTTATACCATAAGAAAATAGGTAACGCATCATATAAGAGGTTTCGTTCTCTGTACTTAGGCTCATCCCGGCGACATTTAAATTCACGCCACCCTTTGCAAGGGTTGGTGTCGGGACACCATACAAGGGCCCGTGGCCTTGAGCATTTATGGTTGAAATTGCAAATACATTTATAATGCTAATAAAAATAATTTTGAAAATCGGATTGGGAATAGCCATACTTTTCACGTTCTCAAAGGTTAAGCTGCCATTTTTTTACAGCTTTCTGCACACTCTCTACATTTTTCTGCACATTGCTGGCATACTTCGCTATCAAATTTTGCACATTCATCGGCACAGGCTTTACATAAATCTGCACAAATGGCGCAAACACGTTGTGAGTAATCGGACTGGCTGGCCAATAGTTGTACACAGGCAGTGCATAGTGCAATGCAATCCAGGCAAAACTGGTGGCATTCTTTCATATCGGATTCACCCAAGTGCTGATCCAGGCAAATTCTTGCCGCTGTAATACAGGCGTTGCAATCATCGATACATTTTTGTAATTCTGAACTTAATGGTTTCATAATAATATTGGTTTTAGTTAATCCCTGTCTATACGGAAACAGAGACTTAAGTTAAAAAGGCCGTATCCTATTTCTTTATGCCTGTCCTATTCCGGCTTCTATCAATTTTTCTTTGGTTATGGCCGAATCCTTACAGCAATCCAGCAATTTTCCATTTACCGCCACGGCAGGGATCTTCGTGATATTGTATTCCTTCATTTTGCTAAGACAGGATTTATCATCGCATTGTTTTACAAGGTCATAAATTTGCACTTCGCAATTCTCACAGGCCAGTTCTTTGACCATATTTACAACGGGATCACATACTGGGCAACCAGCTGTGAATATTTCTATTTGTCTTTTCATAATAATTCAGTTTAAATTTTAAATTTATTTTAATACTTCAAAAGTACTACCCAACCCCGGGTGGTCACCAAATAAAAAAAGGCCTAATTTTCATTAAGCCTATTATTCTGGAATTGATATTAAAATGTGTGGTACGTTATGAAGTTTCCGTGGTGTCGGTGTTAATTCGCTTTCTAAGAGCATCAATCTCTTTCATTTGAGAGGTTAGTGTATCGAGTTCCAAATTTGGGAACTGTTTTCGTATAAACTCAATGCGGTCTTCATTACCACAATCGCCGGGACAGGCTTCTACGGTTTCAGAGATTTTTATGGCTAGGGCCTTTCTATAAGTTTCATCCAGTAAAAGAAAATGAGCCTTATCCAATCCTTTTTGAGCTGCTTTAAATTGAAGAAGGATTTTATCGGGATCTACCTCTTCATCAAGCATTTTTATGAGTCCGCCTATTTGCCCATTTATACTTTGTAACCTTGTTTTGATGTCTCTACTTAAGTCTTTTGGTATCATCATTTATTTTTTAGAATAGCAAATGTAAAGGTCCTCCTCGGGTGGTCTCCAAAAATTTAAGTAGGTATTTGCTTAAAAATAATCATTTTTTACTTTCGGCAATTCCAAAATATATTCATTATTAATACTTTATCACCAGATTGGATTTAATAATTAAGGTTCAATCCAACCCCAAATCCCATATCGCTATCGTAATGTGTGGTGATTCCCATATTTCGCGTCGCTATATATCGTAATCCTCCCATATATTCCTTGTCCGTATTCCACATTAGATTCATACGCAACCTTGAAGTTATAGGAATGTCATTACGTTCAAATTGCAGTCTGACGTTGCCATCTGAAAATATTTCGGCTTGTGCCATTACAAGCATTGGCAAGGTATAATTGACCCCTAGACTTAATAGAGAACGTTTGTCTTTTGTGTTTTTTTGACCGAAAAGATTTTCCTCTATTTCATTATGGGCCAATTTTCTATAACGCCAATCAAAGCCAACAAATGGCATCAGCCATTGCATTTTCCCTATATATCTCCCTATATGGGTTTCTGTTTCGTATCCGTGCATATCATTATAACCTAAACGCCATTCGGTTCCTAAACTCCATCGCGTACTTTGAGCCATTAACTCGCCATCATTCCCATTGGTTGCAAAATCGTTTTCTGCCATCCAGTGAAAGGTTCTGTCATCACCCTTTAATTTCTTTAATGCCAATTCTGGATTTGGAATCAATGGATTGGGTTCCTGGTTTTCATAGCTAAAAACCCTGCCCATACCACTCATCATATGGTAAAGGATGTGGCAGTGGAAAAACCAATCGCCTTCTACATTTGCCTCAAACTCGATAACGTCGGTTTCCATAGGCATAATATCCACCACGTTTTTAAGGGGCGCGTACTCTCCTGGGCCGTTGAGCAACCTAAAGTCGTGACCATGCAAGTGCATCGGGTGGCGCATCATAGAATTGTTGTACATGGTAATCCTCACTTTTTCGCCCTTTTTTATTAGGATTTTATCGCTTTCAGAAATTACCTTGTTGTCCATGCTCCAAACGTAACGGTTCATATTTCCCGTAAGTGTAAAATGCAGTTCCTTTACAGGTGCGTCCTCGGGAAGTGTAGTAACTGTAGGTGACTTCAACATGGCGTAGTTGAGCGTGGTGATGTCTGAAAGTTCATTGCTTTTGTACATTTCCCCATCCATTCCTGCCCGTCCGGCAGGCGGGTTCATTCCCTCCATCCCATCCATTTGTTCCATATTGTGGGCTGGAAGTTTTTCGGTCTTCATTTCCATTTTCTTATTTTTTCCTTTAGCTGCTTCGCCTGTTATTTCAGGATACATCACCACATTCATATCCATTTGCTGCATACTCATTTTCATCCCCATTTGGTCCAAATCGCCATTCATTTTCATCATTCCGTTCATCATTTCCATACCTTCAAAGTATTTCAATTTTGGTAGTGGCGAAGTGAGCTGTTTAATTCCACTTCCCAAATAAATAGAGGCTGATTTTGTTCGGTCTTCAGGGGTTGCCAGAAATTCAAATGCTGTATTATCAGCAGGAATAGTGATAACGACATCATAAGTTTCAGACACTGCAATGAGCATTCTATCAACCTCCACGGGCTCCACATCATTCCCATCATTGGCAATCACGGTTATTTTTCCGCCGGCATACGTAAGCCAAAAATAGCTCGAAGCACCTCCGTTTGAAATTCGAAGCCGTACCTTATCTCCTGCTTTTAAGTCTTTCAGGGACGTATCCTCATTTTCACTTTTGCCATTGATGAAAAATTTATCATAATAAACGTCGCTCACGTCCATAGCGTTCATACGTTTCCATTCGTTGTGAAGTTTTGTTTTTAGGTGTCCCTTTTTTATGGCCTCTGCATAGCTTTGGGTCGTACCTTTTTTAATTGCAAACCAGTCGGACGCGTTGTGAAGCATTCTATGTACATTTTCTGGTTTCAAATCTGTCCATTCGCTCAAAACTATGGGAATGGTGGGCAAATCGTCAATGCCTTTTCTGAAGGTTTTGTCGTCTGGTCTTTTATTCAGAATCATAGAACCATACATTCCAATCTGTTCCTGAAGCCCAAAATGGCTGTGGTACCAATGGGTACCGTGTTGTATGATGGGGAAGGTGTATTTATGGACAGTGTGTGGTGGTATGGGCATCTGTGTGAGATACGGAACACCATCTTCCTTATTGGGCAAAAATAGGCCGTGCCAATGCAGGGAAGTTTCTTCATCCAACTCATTGTGAACATAAATTTCGGCGATGTCGCCTTCGGTAAACGTGAGTGTTGGCATAGGTATTTGCCCATTGACCGCAATGGCGCGTTTTTCCCTGCCCGTAAAATTGACAATGGTATCGCGCACATAAAGATCATAGCGCACTATATTTTGTGCTTGTAGGGAGAGAGTCCCCAGAAATAAAAGCACGAAGATTATTTTTTTCATTACGTTATCGAAAAATTATATTTTTGGATTATTTCAATTTTTATTATCAATGGTTTCCACAGTGGAGCCACAGCTTAACATTTGTGAACCGTAATACGGATTTTTAATGGTCTTGTCCTTGCTTAACCAATTGGCATCCTGCATTGGGCAGTATTGATAGTAAAGGGTTTCTTTGGAGCTGTAAAATGGTATGATTTCATGCATATTTTTTGACAGAGCCTTAAATTTTTCCCGTTGCTTACCGATGTCCTTTGTTTCCGAAATACTTTTTGCAGCATCCATTATTGACGGCATTACTTTGATCACAGCGTTTTGTTCTTCCGTTTTAAGCGATTCTATTTTCAGGGCTTTTATTGCGTTCAAGAGTTCTGCCGCCTTTGCAGTTGCTGTAGTGGCATTGCTTTTTATTAAGGCATCGTTTATTGCAAAATAATTATCGAATACTGCATCCAGTGCGTTAGGCTTCATCATTTCGGGCATCGCCATATCTGTATGGTTTTCAGAAGATGGCATATCCATTTCCATCTTGGTTTCGGGCATTTCCATACCTACCCGTCCGGCAGGCGGGTCCATTTTAGTGTGGTCCATAACCATTGCAGGTGCTTTATTCAACCTTTCATATTTGCAACATTCCGGAAGTTGTGCATAGGCATTGTCTGGAGCCAGAAATTGGTCATTGTCATAACCTGCCAGAGCAATACGTTTTAATATTTCGTCCCGATTTGTTTTTTGGGAATCGTAGGTTATTTCCGCCATTTGGGTGTCTTTGTACCAATTAACGTTAGCCGTATTTTTATTGTTTCCAGCATTTTCTATTGCAGTCTTACACATATCGCAGTTACCGAAAATCTTTACAGTTTCGGTTTGTGGATTTTTAATTTGGGCGTGGCCCGAAGTAACTGATAGCACTACCGATAGTACTATCAATATATTGAACATTGATTTCATTTTAAAAAATTTTAGATTATTGAAAAAGCTAAAGAATACAAGCAAAGTACTGTATTCAAAAAACGACAGCCTAAGTACTACTGTCAAAGAAAAGGATTAGCTTATTTCTGGCGGTTGCCAGATGGAGAGATATACTTTATTTGGAGTGTTCTGAATGTAGGTTTGGTCAACTTTCGACACATACATTAACTTAGTACTTACCTGTTCAGAATCATTGATATAGAAATGAGTACTGATCGAACTTGGAAAATGGCAATAATTGATGTTACACAATCCCACACAACCATTATCATCATTATCACAGCATGATTTCTTTTCAGAATGCGTGTCTTGGTTTGAACAAATATGTTCTTCAGTTTTAGAAGCCTTTGATAAATTTCCTAATACTAAAACTGTACTGGTGGGAAACACCAATAACAGGATAAATAAGGCAATTATGGAAGTTTTGTTTTTCATCTTATTTCTATCTCAAAGATAGTTATATTAAATCAGATGTTGTTAAATATTATTTGCAAGAAACTATCGAATACTAAACATTTCTTATGGGGTAAAATTGTAAGTGTCACAACTCGGTTTTCATCTGCTTCACACTTTAGATATGTTATTAAAATTGGTACTTTATCATTTTTTATTACTAAAACATAAAAAATACATTCTCATTCCAATTTCAGCACTAATTGGGCAAACTGCACATCGATACTCTTATCCAAACCTTGTATTAAAGAATCCAAACCCGTATTTGAAACCAAAACCTGTCCTGTTGCACTTAATAGGCAAGACATACTTAATCCTTGTTCTATATGGGTAATGGTTGCTTTAAATTGTGACTTATAGGTTTTTCCTTGATATGTGACATCTACCAACCAATTAAAATTGATAGGTTCATGCCGGTTTGATAAAAAATCCACGGATGGAATAGTACCCGTAAACCGAAGGATTAACGGATCCTTCTGCTCTTTTAGAGTCGTATTTATTTCAGGAACATTGGTTGATAAGGTTTTAAGGTCCAGAATCCCCTTTACCACTTTAGTATCATAATCAAGATATAATACCAGGTTATGGCTTTCTGCTTTGATAGATTTACTGTCAGCCAAAGTCATCATCTCAATATGGCCATCTTCAGTTTTATAAATCTTTTGGGCCGCAACCTCATAAAATGTTATTAAAAGTACTGTGAATATTAATAGTTTGGTTTTCATAATGCTTGTTGCTACTAATTGTTTTCTACCTAGTTAAGAGCTTCTACTATTTGGATTATATTGAACTATTTGGTTCCGGGAACACTTTAATATTCCTCAGTACGCCAATTTTTTTTGATTCTACTTTCGAAAAACCATTCGGCTATTAAACCCAAATAGTTTAGAAAGTTTTTGCTTTTAACGTCCTCGATAATTTGAAAACACTTCTACGAATGAACCTAAATGCTTTCAATCTTTGGTTATTGTCAACAACCCAAGTATTGTAAACACTTTCTGTGTCAATTTTATATTGATGGATTAATTAAGGAAAATTGCTCATTGTTGCTGTCATTTCGTGTTTCTTGAAGACGTATGTGTTTTGATGATTTTCCATTTGCCATCCATCTTTTTTAAGATAGAAGTTGCCACTCCTTTTTTCTTTATCGTTCTTGAATCGCCTTTCTCATCTGCTTTGAGGACGATGGTATAAATATAGATCTCGGTAGTAAATGCATAAGGTGCATCTACCTGTACATCAATTTCATAATCTGAAAATTCAAATTTTTTGAAATGTCCCAATTCCGGCCCTAAATGGTGTTCTATATAGTTTGCATAAGAACCCTCCACACCTCCTGATTCGAAGACTTGGGAATCCTCGGTAAAAAGATTGAACGTGCCTTCGGTTTTCAAATTTTGAATGGCATCCTTGTAGTTTTTCATCACAGTGATAACCGCTTCGGTATCTGTTTGTGCTTTTGTTTCCTGTGCATTGGATAAGCTGAAAGTTGCAATGAGAATTATTACGAGTGTAATTGTTTTAATTGTTTTCATAATTTTAGTTTTAAATGGTTATTTATTATCAACGTGTATTCTATTAATGTTGGCAATGCCAAAGACCAGCACCAAAAAGCTCAAGAAAATCTCCATCATTACCAATAGCTTGCCCGCAATGGATACTGGAACCATATCGCCATAACCAACGGACGAAAAAGTGATCAAGCTGAAATACGAAAAATCAAAGAATTGCAGTAAAACGGAACTACTAATTAATGTAGCGGTTTTAAAATTTTCAGAATTCAAAACATATAAAGCTTGATAATCTTCCGAAAACGAAAGGATAATTAAAAAAATTAATACACTGAATAAAGTGAGCACGTGTGTAAGCTGGTGACTTTCCCCGATTATTTTACTTAACTGTATTAAAGTGAGTCTAACGATATAAAACGTTTTAATCAAAGCCAAACAAACAATTAAAAGAGATAGAACAAGGTTATCAGAATTCGCATCAACCCATAGTGTATAACTTAAGGATAGCACAATAACTGTGCTTACAGTAAGTAATACCTTTTTAAACAGTTGTTTATAAAAACCTGTTTTTCTAGAGGTATCGTCATTGTTTTCAATAACCATTTTATCTTATTCTTTTAACTAAATATTTGAAACACTAAAGTCCCAATAATTACGGCGGCTAAAATTGCATACATAATGTAATTAAACCATTTTTTGAAGCCTCCTTGCTTCTGATCCTTTTCGATACCTGTTTTGCAACAATCTTTCATCGGATTCTTTTTTTTCTTTTTTTTAGTGCCTAAGCAAGAGAAAAGTCTTTACTAACCAAACAATGAAAAAAGTTTCCCTTTCTCTCTATTAGGACTTTAATTTGTGCCTGGCACGGGAAGGAATTAACACTAACCTTTAATATTGTTTTCCTTCCCATGATAGGGCTTTAGAACTATTCATATATTCTTATCATATTACCTCCTTCTATAAACTAATAAACCAGGATAGTTAAAAGATTTTTAAGGAAGGGTTTATCTAATTAATAGTCTTTTGAACTTTCCCACATGTAGGCATTTTGCTTCCGTAATATGGATTTTTCACTTCATTGCTTGTGCTCAACCAAGCACTTCCTTTATCATACATTGGGCAAAACTGTTCGTAAAGCGTGTTTTTTGTTCCTGTAATGGCAACCATATCTGTTATGTCCATACTTAAGATCTTAAAATGCTCACGTTGGTGGTCTATCGCACTTTTAATGATATGCTCGGCATGCTCGGTAGCATCTTCAATGATATCGGCCAGCTCTTTTTGGTTTTCTTTTGAATAGCTGCTGGCATTAAAAGCCTTTAGGGAAGCTACCAATTTGGATCCTTCTTGGGCTGCTTTTTTGGTGTCATCTGCCACCAAAGTATTCTTTAAGTTGAAATAGTCACTTAAAATCGCCTCTGCCTTTGCATCACTTTTCATATTCGCCATTTTACTATGATCCATTTTCATGTCTCCTTTCATATCTCCGTGTTCGTGGTTCATCTTTTCCTGTGCATTTGCAAAAGAAACTGCCATCAATAACATTGCTGCTATACTCATTTTTAGATTTTTCATTTTCTTGTTTTTAATGTTATAAACTATTTTTCAACTGGGCCATATACGCTATAATTTCAGATTTTTCATCTTCGGAAAATTTTGCATCCGCATGAATAATTGTATAAGAGTCCAGTGGCATTTCATCATCTTCAATTTGACTGATAATTGACCTTAGCTTGCTGTTTTTTCTTCGGTCTGAATATTCATCCCATTCATTAAAATTTAACTCAGCCTTTCCTTCTTTTATATGATCTTCCAGAAACCAGGCAACCGGTTGTACTTTATTGTACCAAGGGTAAGCGGTATTGTTGCTATGACAGTCATAACAGGAGACCTGAATTTTGTTCTCTATGTTGGCTGGCACATTGTTAACAACCATAAAATCGGTGTGAGGGACAACGTTGCTTTGGTTGCGACTGGTAGGGAAAAATTGGATGGCTATAAAAGCTACCAATAGAATAAATGCTATGATTTTTGGAATCTTCATCGAAATATTCAATTAAACCTACAAGTACTCCCCTGAAGGGCGAGGAATACCTTATAGGTTATGATTAATTAATCTCTTTTTGAACTTCTCCACAATTCATCATTTTGCTTCCAAAGAACGGGTTTTTGATTTCTTCTGTACTGCTAAGCCATTGAGCCCCTTTCTTGTTATTATACATTGGGCAAAAATCCTGGTACAACTTCTTATCGGTTCCAGTAATAGCAATCATATCGATAACATCCTTGCTGAGAATATCAAAATGCTCTCGTTGATGATCCATAGGACTTTCTGAAATATGTTCGGCTTGTTCCTTTGCATCTTCAATAATATCGGTCAATTCTTTTTGCTCCTCAGAAGAATACGAAGTTTTATCAAATTTTTCAAAATCCGATATCAACAGACCCCCAGCTTTGGCAGCTTCCTCTTGATTATCTGCAACCAGGGCATTTTTAATTTTGAGGTAATTATCAATAATAGCTTCGGAAGCACTGTTGCCTGAATTGTTTGCCATTAACCTTTCTGAATCACCATTATTAGTTCCATCTTCCAGCTGCATTTCGCTTGACATTGGTATGGGAGCTTCCTCCTTATTCCCATCTTTACAGGATATTGTGGTGAGCGCTAACAAACTCATTGTTAAGATTCCCATTTTTATACTTGTCTTTTTCATTTTTGATCTATTTTAAATTGATTATTGTTTATTTTAAAAATTTTCTTTCGATTGAAAATTTGTTTCTTATTAGAGATTTTATAGGACTTTGTTCCAAATATTCTTTTATTCTGATTTCTTCTTTGAAAAATCTTTCATACAGAATTTTCAAGACAGCCTTGCGCTTTTTTTTGGTTTTTCTATCCCGGTGTAAAAAACACCCAGTACTATAACTCCGAATTAAAATCAACCAATCCCTTTCGTTTATTATACTATTTAATTTTTAAAACCTTTCGAAAACCCAACATGTGGGTCTATGTTCTTGAAAAAAATATTTTAACGAAATAGGATAGTTAAGAACTTTAATCGAAATTTAGGGAGAATGCTAAAGAAATCTTTTAATAATTATGGATCATATTTATATAATTTGATATGGATAATCTCTTTATTTTATAAAGTGAATCCAAAATCGAAGATTTCATAGGGCAGAATTTCCCATATTCCAACCTTTGAAAGGGGGTACTGCTGTGTTAGATCAAATTAAATATGTCTCGTGTAGTTTTTGCACATCCCGTATGAGAAAGGGCGGCGAGTAATTTTTGAAAGGGATGACATTTTCATCAAGTCCCTCAAATAAATTGATATATGTATAGAAGAAAGTAGCAACAAATGTTTGTTGCTCAAAAGTAAATTTATTGAATGATGACTTCAAATCATCATGACCATCAACCGCTATTTGCTTATCCGAACAACAGGACTTTTTAGAAAAACCCTTTTCGCAACTTTTTTTGGATTGTTGTTTTTCCATTCCGCAGGTCTGGACATTTTGCACTAAAGAAAAATCAACCAGTGCCTTTCCACAGAAGTGCATATCAACTGTGAATGACGTGGTAGTAAATAGAACTCCAAGCGCCATACAAACAGACAATACTCTATGAAAGTTGTTCTTCATAAATGTAAAATTAGGTAATATAAACTTATAAGAGTGTCTTTTAGTGAAATTTTGATCTTAAGATCAAGAATTTTAACAGTCCCATTAAATATTTTAAAGCTCTTTCATTTATAGAATGTTGAGAGTGTTTAAAGTATAGTGAAGCTCATACTATTGACCACGTAATCTGAAAGCGAT
Source organism: Gillisia sp. Hel1_33_143 (assembly GCF_900104765.1). Taxonomy (GTDB): domain Bacteria; phylum Bacteroidota; class Bacteroidia; order Flavobacteriales; family Flavobacteriaceae; genus Gillisia. Next base: position 190,888 of record NZ_LT629737.1, on the reverse strand, counting down.
GAAAGTGTAAATTAGGTTTCTTGAGTGTTAATTGAAAACTTATTGGATTAAAGGGAATCCGACACTACTTGAATAACCAAGTTCTTTTACGATTCTTCGGAAATTTTTTTTTGGTGGATTGATAATAAAACTAAAAACGTAGTTTGCTAATTTTTGTAATCTTCCGCATCTAATATTCCCATTCTAATTAAAAAATTTAGAAAGTACAGGGTATTGCGTATTTGGCAAATAAAAATGCGATTTGCACATAACCCCTAAATTTAAAAGGTCATTTCATCCTATAAATAAATATTCTTTATCAAAGGTGGTTGCGCTGGAAATGGTTTCTTGGATAAATGTTACTTTAGTAACGACTTTTCTGACTTCAACTATACAAGCCTGAGATATAGATTTTAGGTGCGAGGTAAAGTATCATTAATCTTACATGCAAAGTTTGATTTAATTCAAACTTTTTAACATCGGTAATTTCACAAAAGTCATCCCGGATTGGTTCTGAATCCAAAGCGTATATAAATCCGAATGGTGTATGATAGATTATTTCTCCCAAATTATAAGTTGTGTTACCAGAATTTATCTTACCCTTTAATTTTCGGACTTTTTTAGAAATCGTATGATACATAAATATCCTGATATTTAAAGGTAGGCCTTTAGAAAACTTGTTCAAATTCTATTTGTCAAGGCATTGTATCCATATAGGCGTACTGTATAACCGCCTCAATACCATCTGTGGTATGACGGTTGCAAGAGTTGCCTAAATAATAATGGCCTCCACCTAGTTTGCTCCGTATACGTTTGCCATATAAAGAATTTTTCTTTTCGTGAAGGTGCACCGACTTTTAAAAAATTCAGGATTAGGATTGAATGATCCGTAAGGCAGTAGCGAGAAGACCTCAAATGTAAGTTCTCTTTATTTGTAATATATAATACAAATTCCAAATTTCTCCAAGCCTTTTTTAGTAATAATTTCAAGTACAAATAAAACTAAAAATTCACAACACTATCCAAAGCATCATCTGCATCTCTATGGACAAAATTTGCCTGATAATTCAAGGTAGTTTTTAAATCACTATGTCTATATAGTTTCTGAAGCATCAATGGATGGATTCGGTCACCAGCAATATTTCCGAAACTGTGTCGCGCGATGTGATTAGATAAATTTTTGTCAATGTTGCATTCTGTAGCGATGCACTTCAAATACTTATTAAAGAGTTTAGTAGCATTTCTTGTTTTCTTAAATATATCCTCAATATTAGATATCTCTACAGATCTAAGAAATGGAAAAACATAACCATTGTTTTCATCCTTACCTTTTTTGTATAGATTTAAGATTTTAATTGCTTTTTGAGGTATTTTTAAACTAACGGGCTTTTCATTTTTGTGCATCACATAAAGAAGTCTGTCATCTTTAAAATCTGACCATCTTAGTTGAACAGCATCGGAAATTCTAATACCTGCAAAATAAAACGCAATTAGCCACACGTTTTTGGTATGCCAAATAGAAGTATTTGGTTCTAATTTTAAGATTTCAATTTTTTCAATTTCTTTAGAAGTAAGACCAATTTTATGGCTTGAACCTATACGTATTTTTTCTTTTTCTCCACCAAAGGGATAGAACTTCGCATCAACAACCCCAGTTTTGATAGCTTTGTTAAATAAGGTACGAATGAAGATAAGTTGATTTGTAATCGTACGAGTTTTTTGTCCTAAATAAACCAGACAGAAGTCTTTGTATTTATCTAGGAAAGCTTCGTTTATATCCTGAAATTTTAGGGATTTATTCTTTTTGAATTGCTCTATGGAATCTATAAATGAATGGTTGCCTTTTCGTCCATTGCTAACTCGCTCTTTTCTGCGAAGCTTTATTTCTTGAATGCTGATTTCTTTTCCCTTGGCTATGTTAAAGTTTAAAAACTCTTGTAAGTTGTAAAGAATAGATAGTTCAGATTTTACTACAGAAAATGTGCCCCGCTCATATTTGTTTTTTATTCTATCTGTAGCGACAGCGAAGAATGATTTAGAACCTCCTGCACCTTTTAATTTTTGTTTGACTTGATTAGTTGTGAGTTCTATCTTAGAATCGAAATATATATCATTGGCCTCAGTTAACTTTTTCAACAGGAAATTGTTTAGCTTCTGTGAATAAGGATGTGTTCTTTTTACTTTTCCTGCGTTTTTATCCCAATCCTTTTCCAATACATATTGTCCGATAAATTTATAGCTAGTTTTGTAATTGTCGCTAATTCTCAAAGTGAGAGGGGCAGTGCCGTCCTTTCTTTCTTTATTTTTCCTTCGAACAATTTTTATACTAGCCATAATATTATATATAGTTGTATAAAGATAATCAAAAGAATAAAAAGGGGTACAGAATAGGTACAGAATAATTTGGTTTTAAACCATTTCTATTGAATATATAAAATATTTTAAACACTGGTAATCATTGTATTTGCTGGGTTTTGATATATTTTAATATATACTAACTTCAATCTCATAACCCGAAGGTCACTGGTTCGAGTCCAGTTCCCGCTACTAGGAAAGACAAGGCTTCACAAAAATGTGAAGCCTTTCTTGTTTCTAATAGGTACAGAATATGCAGCTTTTTAAATAACTCGGTATAACAGGTATTTATCGGGTTTAACAATTTTATCTTTTGTCGTAAAAATTCACTTTCTTTCGTCGATTCCAATAAAAGAGCATTTTATTTTTTTCTTTAAGCCTTTTATACGCTAAGCTTTTTGGCTAATCTCCACATTCATTAAGTTTATTCATTATAATTTTTTTTTCAGAAAAACTATATACAATAGTCCTTGTATTACATTCGTGAATATATACGGTTTTATCTTCTTTCCAATTTGGAGAATACTGATGTTTATACACTGGATTTATTAATTTAATATTGATATATTTTTTTCCATCCTTAATTAAGCCTTGATACTTTCTAAAATAAGAGGGATACCGATTTTCACTTCTCTCAAGATAGTTTTCTAATTCATAAACTTCTTTAAAAGATAAGTTGTAAATATTATAAGTTTCTCGATATCTTAAAGAGAAATATTCCTCACAAAGAATAACTCCTTCTATTCCTTTGTAGTTAATTTCAATATATTCTTCAGAGTAAGAATGATTGAAATAAAAAACAATAAGCAAAATATATAATTTATTGATTATCAAAATTTCTATGGTTTTTTGATGTAGTTAAATAAGTTACTTTAATTCTAATACTATTTTTAAAAGCAACTTAGATTCATGATTTAATAAATACTTTATCTGTCAAGATATTATAAACATTTCATCTTATCTGAAATATTGGATCCAAATCTTATTATCTTTTTCCCATTAGGTTTATATTATTGATCTAAAGTTTGAGGTGTTTTAATTGAAATATGTTTTTGATCTACTTTTATAATCCATACTTATTTTCTAAAATGGGCATTATGAAGTGCCCTAGATCTTTTAGTTTTTACATAGAATTTATATAATTCTGGATTTTTCATTTTTAAATAGATCTCCACTGTTTTCATGCGATTACTTTATTGCTTCCATTTCTAATAAATTGAGGTTCAATTGCTTCCAATTTTAATTAGCGTAGCAATATTGTTTCTTCAGATTAAATGCATAACTGATATTCATCATGTTTTGGCGCTTAGCCTTCCTATAACTTAGCTGTTCGTAAATCACTGAATATCAATTATTAAAGAATAGCTGAGAGATGTCTAATAAAATGTTATCAAAAGATAAAATCCATTCCAATAATTCTTCTACTCTTAAAAAAACTATGAAAGGTCTTGTATATGGTGGTCCTGGGAAAATATCTTACAAAGAGGTTTCAAAACCCGAGATAAAATTACCAACAGATGCTATAGTAAAGATACTTAAGACAACTATTTGTGGAACAGATTTAGGAATTTTACACGGCAAAACTCCAAGCGTAAAACCTGGCACCACCTTAGGGCATGAAGGTGTAGGTGTGATAGAGGAAGTAGGTGCTGGTGTGGTTAATTTCAAGAAAGGGGATAAGGTGATCATTTCATGTATCACCGCCTGTGGTACCTGTGAATATTGCAAAAAACAAATGTATGCTCATTGTAAAGACGGCGGATGGATATTGGGGAATCTAATTAATGGTACGCAAGCAGAATATGTTAGGATCCCACATGCGGATAATAGCCTTTATGAAGCCCCAAATGAGGTGGATGATGAAGCTTTGGTTATGCTTAGTGACATACTTCCTACGGGTCATGAAATAGGAGTAATAAATGGATGTGTTAAACCAGGTGATACGATCGCCATAATAGGTGCGGGTCCAATTGGAATGTCTGCTCTGCTAACAGCTCAGTTCTATTCTCCTTCCAAAATATTTATGATAGATCTGGATGAAAATCGTCTGGAATTGGCAAAAAAATGGGGAGCAACAGAAACTATTAATTCTGGTTCAGAAGATGCCATTAAAAAAATATTGGCTGAAACTGTTGAAGGTGTAGATGTGGCTATAGAAGCCGTAGGTGCTCCTGCAACTTTTGATATCTGCCAGCAGATCGTTAAACCAGGAGGGCATATCGCCAACATTGGCGTACATGGAAAAAGCGTTGAGCTAAAAATTCAGGATTTATGGATTCAGAATATTACCATCACCATGGGGCTTGTAAATACAAATACAACTCCCATGCTTCTCAAAACGATCATTTCAGATAGAATCCAACCTCAGAAATTAATTACCCACCACTTTAAGCTAGAAGAAATTATGAAAGCTTATGAAGTGTTTGGTAATGCTGAAGTAGAAAAAGCCTTAAAAATTATACTGATCAATTAGAAATAAGAGAATAGTAAACGCGGGTTAAAGCATTTGAAAGTTTTAAATGTCAGTCTAAAGGGAAGTTGTAACTCAAATAAAACGTATTAATGATGAGCGAAATTTTTCTGATTCCCACGATTGTAATTCATGATGAAACCTATAGAGGCAAAGCGGTACGAGTTTTAAAAAAAAAATCTAAAAATTTGTGTCTGATGGCCAATTCTATCTAACCTAATATCAGAATGAAAATAACCATAAACGTGGAACCAATATTAATCCAAAGAATAATAAAAAACTTGGATTACAACCGTATATAATACATCATTGCAGCCTTTTTGATATTGTTAATTCTGCAATGAGTCTTCAAAATATTCAAGCTGAGGTAACAACTAGCGATCTATATAAGAATCTAGTTTTTTATCAGCTCAGTTACCGGCCTTAAAATGCTACTCGAAAAACAATTTTAAAAAACATCAAATTATGTTCACAGCACCACACATACATGCTATGGTTATTCATTTTCCCATCGCCTTATTATTAACGGGATTTCTATTTGAATTATTAAGCCTTTTAAGCAAGAGTCATTTTGTTAAAAAGGCATCATTTTACTTATTGCTATTAGGAGCAATTGGGGCAATTGTAGCCTATGTGAGTGGTAGTTATGCTGGAGATGGAATGACAGACGGTATTCTTCAGGAACCATTGGAAATACATGAAGAAGCAGCAACTATTACCCTTTGGTTGGCAATTATCACCGCGCTAATTAGAGCTAGTATGTATTTTTTTAATTATCAAAGAACTTGGTTGAAATGGTCAACTTTTCTTTTGTTTCTCGTGTTGGTAGCCTCTGTTGCCAGAACGGGGTATTTGGGTGGCGAATTAGTATTTAAACATGGTGCAGGCATAGAATTGGCACTTCCAGATTTTGGGGATCCATCAGCGGAATAAAAAAGGTCTATAATAATCGTTATCTGAAATATAATTTCAAAATAATTTTAATAATAATAATACCATGAAAAAATCAATTTTAGTACTCTTAGTAGCAGCGTTCTCTCTTACAACATTATTTCAATCTTGTAATGAGAAAATCGAAAAGAAAACGGTTTCCAACGAAATTGCTGAAGCAGAAGCAAGTTCAAACTCAACAATAGATGAAAAGAGTCAAGATCCGCAACAATTAACTATTACAAACATGCATGATGCATATAAAGGCGAAACTACAGCGCATTTTAAGTATGCGGCTTATAGTAAAAAGGCAGCAGAAGAAGGACATCCCGAAATAGCATTGTTATTTAAAGCAGCATCTGGTGCAAAGCTTATTCATGCAAATAACCATAAAGTGGTTTTGCTAAGAATGGGAGAATCCATTCCTGAGATCACTCCTGAATTCTCAGTAAACACCACTGCAGAAAATCTAAAAGAAGCCATTGAAGGAGAAAGTTATGAATTCAATACCATGTATCCTAACTTTATAAAAGACGCCAATGCTGTTGGTAATTATATGGCTCAAATTAGTCTTACTTATGCCTATAAAGTGGAACAAAAACATCGTGACTTTTATATTGAAGCCTTGAAGGCTTTGGAAGCAGGAACAGATAATACCTTAGCAACAGTTTACTATTTATGTCCGACCTGTGGGAATACCTACGCAACTGTAGCACCTGCAAGGTGTGAAATTTCTATGACAGATTCTAAACTTTTTATCAAGGTTACAAGTTCATAACCCACTAGTTAACTGTATAAAATTAACTAAAAAAAAACCTTTCAGGAAACTGAGAGGATTTTTTAGTTTTGCGTTGATTCAATTTTCTTTAGTCTATGGTGAGCAGGATCTTACCAATATGCTCGCTGCTTTCCATTAGCTTATGTGCTTCTGCAGCTTTTTCTAAAGGAAACTTTTTATAAATAATAGTTTTGATCTTTTCTGAACTAAAAAGTGGCCATATATTCTTTTCCACCTCTTCGGCTATTTTGGTTTTTACTGATGCATCTTGAGGCTTAAGAAAGCTTCCTGTCATAGTAAGATTTTTACTCATTATAGTTCGTAGATTGATATTTACGTCATTACTCTTCATCCCGTTAATATTTATAAGTCTCCCTTTTTTATTGAGAATATCAAGATTCTTTTGAGTGTAATCTCCTCCAACCATATCTAAGATCACATCTATCTTTTCGTCTTTTAAAACTTCTTCAAAAGCTTCTTTTTTATAGTTGATAGCTTTTCCCACATTCATATTATTTAGAAATTCGATCTTTTCGTCGCTACCTGCAGTAGTAAAAGTTTTAGAACCCATAGCTTTTGCCATTTGCAAGCCCATAGTACCTATTCCGCTGGTTCCTCCATGAATTAATAATTTCTCTCCTGGTTGGAGATTCCCTAATTGAAATACATTAAACCAAACTGTAAAGATAGTTTCCGGTAGTGATGCTGCATTTATAAGACTCACACCTTCTGGAATTGGAAGACAATGTGAACTTTTTACTGCAACGTATTCTGCATAACCTCCGCTAGCAATTAATGCGCAAACTTTATCACCAATTTTCTTATTATGTACATTTTCACCAATCTCCGCGATTTCTCCAGATACTTCCAACCCTGGAATTAACGCTTCCGTAACTCCTTTTCCGTAAGCTTTGGTATTCTTTCTGGTAATAACATCGCTACGATTAACTCCCGCTGCCTTTACCTTTATAAGAACTTCATCTTTTTCTATACTAGGTTTAGGAGTTTCTCTTATTTGTAAAACTTCCGGACCTCCAGATTTTGTTATATGTATTGCTTTCATTGTGTTTATAATTTCATTTAGCCTTAAGAAACAAAAAATTTTATAGCTCTGTTATAAATAAAACTTAAGGTTTTTATTTAATTGATCTTATTTTTTAAATAGTTATCAAGCTTCTTATATAAAGATCTTACACGTGCTGCTTTTACTTAAATTTATAAAAAAAAAGACAGAACCTTGGGGAGGGCTCCGTCTTAAATTTCTGATCTTCTAATTAAATAAAGTTGAGGCTATTGAGTACCTTTCAGAGTTCGATCTAGATATTTAGCAGTTTTACTTTGCTTATTTTTTGCTACATTTTGAGGGATACCTTCTGCTACAATTTTCCCTCCTTCATCTCCTGCACCTGGACCAATATCTATTACCCAATCACTTCCGGCAATAATTTGCATATCGTGTTCTACAACAATTACCGTATTTCCAGAATCTACTAACCTTGCTAATTGCAATTGTAGCTTTTCAACATCTGTAGGGTGAAGTCCTGTAGTAGGCTCATCTAACACATATAGTGTGTTTGCTCTATTTACCCGCTGAAGTTCTTTAGACAGTTTTATTCTCTGCGCTTCTCCACCGGAGAGTTCTGTAGCTGGTTGCCCCAATCTTAGATAGCCTAGTCCTACATCTTTTAAAACTTTAAGAGTACGATAAACTCTATCTTCATTTTCAAAGAATATTAAAGCCTCATTAACGGTCATACTTAAAACGTCTGCAATATTCTTACCCTGATATTCTACTTCCAAAGTTTCTTCATTATATCTAGTACCATTACAAACCGGGCATGGAGCATAAACACTAGGTAAGAATAATAGTTCTACCATAACAAAACCTTCTCCATCACAATTTGGGCATCTCCCTTTACCTACATTAAATGAAAATCTTCCAGCATTATATTTACGAGATTTCGCCAACTTTGTAGAGGCGAATAATTTTCTAACTACATCAAATAATCCTGTATAGGTTGCTAAATTAGATCGAGGAGTTCTTCCAATTGGTTTTTGATTCACCACTACCATTCTTTTAATATGCTCAGACCCTTCCGAAATTTCACCGCCCAAAGTTTCGATAGTTTCGTTTTGAAGTTCATCCTCTACCTCATCTTCTATCACGGGAGAATTCCCTAAATGATTAGCGATCAATTCTACTAAAACCTGACTTACCAAACTGCTTTTTCCGGAACCAGATATTCCAGTAACGCTTGTTAAAACTCCTATTGGGAAAGAGACATTTAGATTTTCTAAATTATTTCTTGTAACTCCTTTCAGTTTTAACCATCCAGACGGTTCTCGAGCGGTAAGTTGTTTAAATGGAAGCTCATTAAACAAATGTTCTCTGGTCTTAGATCTAGCAACTTCTTTTAATCCCTTAGGAGCGCCACTATATAATATTTCTCCACCACCTTCTCCGGCTTCTGGACCAACATCTACTATCCAATCTGCGTGGCGTATAACATCTAATTCATGTTCCACTATAAATAAAGAGTTCCCTGTGGCTTTAAGGCCATCTAATGTTTTTAATAAAGCTTCGGTATCTGCGGGGTGAAGTCCGGCAGATGGCTCATCTAAAACGTATACTACTCCAAATAAATTACTGCGTACTTGAGTTGCAAGACGCAACCTTTGGTGTTCCCCAGGAGAAAGGCTAGGCGTATTACGCTCTAAAGACAAATACCCAAGTCCTAATTCTATTAATACTTTTACGCGAGCAACAAGATCTTCTGCAATGCGTTGCGCTACCATTCCTTTTTCCTGATGTTTTTTAATTAATTGTATTAATGCAGGAGCAGTACCATTACTATAAGGTGTAAAGATTGAAAGTAATTTTTTTAAAGGTAGTCTTGATATATCTGCAATATCATATCCTTCAAAAGTTACAGATAGCGATTCTTTACGTAATCGCTTACCATGGCAACTAGGACATTCACTACTAAGCATATATTTTGATACTCGCTTTTTCATTAATGCACTTTGCGAATTTGAAAACGTATGGAGTATATGTTTTTTAGCACCAATATATGTTCCCATATAACTTGGCTCCATCTTATTTTTTATTGCCTTCTTAACTTCTTCTTTCCCAAGATCTCTATATACAGGAACTTGTGGCTGTTCATCTGTAAATAAGATCCAGTCTCGGTCTTTTTTAGGAAGATCTTTCCAAGGCACATCTACATCATATCCTAGCGTAACTAAAATATCTCGAAGATTTTTACCCTGCCATGCTGTTGGCCATGCATCTATAGCTCGTTCTCTTATTGTTAAGGTATCATCTGGAACCATACTGCTCTCGGTGACCTCATAAACTCTACCAAGACCATGACATACAGGGCACGCACCTTCTGGGGTATTTGTAGAAAATGAATCTGCATATAATAGTGATTGTCCCTGTGGATAATCTCCTGCCCGAGAATATAACATTCTAAGCAAATTAGACAGCGTGGTTACAGATCCTACAGAAGATCGCGTAGATCCAGAACTGCGTTGTTGCTGTAATGCTACTGCTGGAGGTAAGCCTTCAATTTGATCTACTTCTGGAATAGGCATTTGATGAAATAGTCTTCTTGCATAAGGTGAGACAGATTCAAGATATCTTCTCTGAGCTTCGGCATATAAAGTACCAAATGCTAGAGAAGATTTTCCGGAACCAGAAACTCCTGTGAAAACGACTAATGCATCTCTGGGTATATCTAAAGAAACATTTTTGAGATTATTTTGTCTAGCACCTATAATTTCAACAAATCCTTCTTTGTTCGTCTTATTGTCATGTATATAATCCATAGTAACGATTGGACAATAAATATACCAAGCCCCTTTAAATTTGAGCTATCCCATATCTTTTAGTAAAGTTTAACGAATTCTAATGTTTGGGGATGTTTTAATTTTAAGGTATTTTAATTAGATTAGTTTTGATCTTAAAACGCCTAACTTTTGAACAAAGCTTTTTTAAGATGCCCCCTCTTTATTAAACTTATTTTATACAAACAATTCTCTTATTTTAAAACTTTTCGTACAATTAAGAGCACTATACATTAATTAACTAGTAATCTTTAATTTATGTGAAAATTTTACCAAATAAGCTTAATGTAACCTTAACTTCTGATAATTTTGTAAACCTGAACGTTTTTTTTAGCTCTTATAAAAACTCGTTCAGTAATGTACGCGTCTTTTAAATGATAATTTCAGGTTTGGCATTTTGCTAATATCTATTAATCTTAAACATATAAATATGAAAAAGTTCTTCAGAATATTTACAGTTGCTCAGGTAATTTATCAAGGCTATAGAATGTATAAGGAAAGAAAAGAGAAAAAGCAGGAGGAAAGGTTTGATAGGAAACATGGCACTTTATAACTTATAAAGTTCATCTATTTTAGATAATTATTTTTGTCTATTAAATTTATTCATTCAATGCAGATATGTCATGCTTTGAGTACTTATAAACTGTTTTCAATCCCAATTAGTAGCAATATTCAATTCACATAATAATGCAGCATTCAGAGGTTATACATAATTCAACTTTAAAAAATGTTATTGACAGCATTGGGAATACCCCATTAATAGAGTTGAACAGGGTTTTTACAGCTTCTAACTTTAAGGTGTATGGAAAGATGGAAGCGGCAAATCCAAGCGGAAGTTTAAAAGATAGAACTTCTGTTAATATTTTAAAAGAGGCATTACTTTTAGGTTATATAAAGTCTGGAGATACCATAATCGAGTCTAGTTCAGGAAATATGGCTCTTGGTTTGGCGCAGGCTTGCTTATATTTTAAATTGAAATTGATCGTGGTAGTAGATCCTAAAATCAATTCTCATACAAAGAAGTTACTTAATGCTTACGGAGCAAAAATAGAATATGTTACCAAACCCGATCCGGAAAAGGGATTTCTGGGAGCAAGACTACAAAGAGTTCATGAGCTTTTAGAAAATATCCCTAATAGTTTTTGGACCAATCAATATGGGAATAAGAAAAATCCAGAGGCCCATTTGGTTACTATGAAAGAGATGTTTGGAGCACTGGAAGATCCTTTAGATTATCTATTTGTAACGGTTAGTACTTGTGGAACATTAATGGGGTGTGCAGATTATATCTCACAGAACGGCCTTAAGACAAAACTTATTGCAGTAGATGCTTTAGGAAGTATTTTATTTGGTGATGAAAAATCCAACAGGCTAATTCCTGGTCATGGTTCTAGTGTAAAGTCTAATTTCTTAGATAAGAATTTTGTTCATGATGCTGTAAAAGTAAGTGATCTAGAATGTGTAAAAGGGTGTTGGTCTTTACTAAAGAATGAAGGTATTCTTGCCGGTGGTTCTACAGGTGGAGCCATCTCTGCTATAAATAAATATGCAGACTCAATTCCTAAAGGCAGTTCTTGCGGTATGATTATTTGTGATAGGGGAGAGCGATATCTAGATACAATATATAGTAGCGATTGGATCTTAGATAATTTTAATTCTAAAGATAATAACCTTTCATTTCTTAATAATGAATAGTGGTTATATAGATAGAAAAGAAGAAATTTATAAAGTTGCTATCATTGGATTTGGACCTAAAGGGCTTTATGGCTTGGAAAGATTGCTCGCAGAAATCAATGATAAGATACCTGAGCAGCGTATTGAAATTCACATCTATAATAGAACTAAGTTTTTTGGATCTGGTGATGTTTATAGGAATGATCAGCCTCAGTTTCTTTTGATGAATTATGAAGATAAGAATATTGATATCAATATCGAGGAAGCTCCAAAAATGATTGCTAATATTGCAAGTTTTAGCAGCTGGAAGGCTTCTGCAAACAGTTTTCAATTAGCTTCCAATTCCATTCCCTATTATTCCCCACGCGCTCTGGTTGGTTCTTACCTAGAGCATAGTTATCTTGAATTAACCAAAGCTTGTTCTAAAAATATCACTATCATACCACACATAGATACAATTGTAGATCTTAAAGTTGTAGGTACTAATTATGCTATTAAAACTGAAAATGAAGATTGGGGAATGGATAGATTTTCCAAAATTTTACTTACTACAGGGCATTTTTGGTTTAGACCTGCTGTTTCTAAAGCTAGTAACAGAAATCAAATAGAATTTATTTATCCGGTTACTAAGAATCTAAAAATTATAAATGCAGATACTGCTGTTTGTATAAAAGGATTTGGTTTAACTTTTATAGATACAGTACTAGAACTTTCTGAGGGGAGAGGGGGTATTTTTAAAACTAAACAAAATGGAGATCTAGAATATATTCCTTCTGGGCAAGAACCATCTAAAATTGCTGTTATTACCAGAACCGGCTTGCCTATGATACCCAGAAAAGGGAATAAAGAAAATACTACCCAGCTTCGATATTTCACGCAATCTTTTATAAATGAACTTTTATCTAAGCATAATATAAACTTTGAAAAAGAAGTTCTGCCGGTTGTACTAAAGGATATGTATTATTCATATTACGAGCAATTGTTTGCTAGATATAATAATGAGCTGAGGTTTAATGATGATTTTAAATTAGTTGAAAAACAAGTTTTAGATTTTCATGTAAATAATGATGTACTTGCTTTTGATTGGAAAAAGATCGAGAATTGCTTTTATGATAAATCAATGCTTACTTCAGGAGATATCATAGAAAAAATTAGGCAGGATATTTTTGATGTAGAAAAGAATACGCCTATTTGTGCAGTTTATAATTGCTGGTCTAAGATCAGCCCGATGTTCAATGAGCTATATGTAGCCGGGGTATTAGCGTCAGACTCAAAACATAAGTTCGATTCTTATTATTTTGGACTATTTAACAGGCTTTCTTATGGTCCTCCATTATATAATATGAAAAAGGTTTTAGCACTGGCAGAAGCTGGTATTATAAATTTTGATCATATTAAAAATTCAAAATATCATTTTGATGAGAATTTAAGCAAGCATATTTTAAAGACAGGTTCAATTTCTTCAGAATTTGATATGCTTATAAATGCCACCATCCCTAGAGGTGATTCTAAAAAAAATAGATCTCAACTTTTCACAAATTTAATTACAAGAGGGATTATAACAGAATGCATAGAAAATGAAAATGATGAAAAGTCTTCAAAGATAAAAATGAACACCTTCGGAAATCCTATAAATATCGATGGGATTACTCTTAAGGATATTACATTTTATGGAACCCCCACAGAAGGCAACACCTTTGATAATGATACATTGTCTAGAACACGAAATAATTATGCCTCCTCATGGTCGCGATCTGTAGTTCTGGATATTTTAAAAATGAAAAAAATTGAAACAATATAATGGAATATAGTAAAGGAAATATTGAAAGTGGATTAACTCCTATTACATCCCCATGGATGGATAATTTATTTAATCAAGGAGCTTTGTTAACAGATTTGCTAGAAAAGTATGGTTCACCCATTAATATTCATCAGTTGCAATCTTTTTCAACTAATATTTCAATCTTTAGAGAAGCCTTAGATAACTTAGATCTTTCCTATCAAATCTACTATGCCCGAAAGGCAAATAAATGTACGAGTCTTGTAAAACGTGCATTCCATGATAAAATTGGGGTAGATACTGCGAGCTTTAAAGAGTTACGGCAATGTATTAAGTTAGGTGGAAATTCAGAAAATGTAGTGCTGACCTCTGCTATAAAAACTTCAGACCAAATTGAGCTGGCCATAGAGCATCAGATTCCTATAATTTTAGATAATTGGGATGAAATACTGCTCACTATTAAGACTGCTCGTAAGCTAGGAAAAAAAGCGAATATTGGTTTAAGAATTAGTGGTTTTTCTGTAGCCGGAGAAAAATTGTATAGCAGATTTGGATTTGATATAGATAGTATTAGAGATCTTATATTTAAAGATCTTAAGGAATTAGAAGCTGAAGATGCTTTTGATATTAATGGTTTACATTTTCACTTAGACGGTTATTCCACTTCACAAAGAGGCAAGGCTTTAAGCGATAGTTTAGAATTAGCTGAGGATCTATCGCAGCAAGACATACATATAAAATTTATAGATATTGGTGGTGGGATCACAATGAATTATTTAAAAGATGAAGACGAGTGGAACTCTTTTCAGCATAAATTGAAAGATGCAGTTCTACAAAATAATAATACAGAAACCTTCAATAATAATGGCTTAGGTTTTGAAAATATTGATGGTGTACTAAAGGGAAAACTTAATACATATCCATTTTTTAATAAAGTAAATGGAGTAACATTTTTGGAGGAGGTGTTGCATTTTAAAAATGAAGCTAATCTTTCTAACGCTTCTAGGTTAAAATCTCAAAACATCCAATTTAGAATGGAACCGGGTAGATCTTTGCTAAATCAGGTTGGAATGACGGTAGCAAAAGTTGTGCATCGTAAAAGAGACGCTAAGGGACAGTGGTTGGTAGGTTTAGATATGAATATGAGCCAGATGATGAGTTCTAGTGCAGATTTTTTATTAGATCCCTTTGTGATCTTTAAAGAGGAGGCTTCAGGGCCAGAAGTAGATGTATTTTTTACCGGGGCTTATTGCTTGGAGCGAGATGTATTATTAAAAAGGAAAATAACATTACCCAATTTACCTGCAATAGATGATATTGTAATATTTGTTAATACTGCAGGGTATATGATGCACTTTTTTGAGACAGAAGCACATCTTTTTGATCTCTCAACCAATTTAAGCACCTCTAAGGATTCATCTTTAAACTTGGTGGATTTTGAAGAGGATGCGATGTGAAATGATTAGTTGCTCCACACTTGTAATTACTACTAAAAGCTCAAATTGAAACGTCTATGAAAAGAGGTTTGGTATGGTTTAAAAATGATCTAAGATTGCATGATAATGAAGCTTTGTGCCAGGCAATTTCACAATGCGATGAGCTAGTGTTCTGTTTTTGTGTGGAGCAAGATCTATTTCAAAATTTAGATCTTGGCTTTAGAAAAGCAGATATCAATAGATTTAAATTTTTAGAACAATCTGTTTTAACGTTGAAAAAGAATTTAGAATTTCTTGGAGCACCCCTAATCATTTGTTCAGGTATCGCTGCAGAGCAAATTCCTAAAATAGTTAATGAGTATAACATCAATTTTATTTTTGGAGAGGAAGAATATGCTTCGGAAGAGTTGAAAATAGTTGTTGATGTACAAGATCAACTTCCAAAAATAGATTTTCAATTTTATTGGGGTAAAACTTTATACCATAAGGACGATATCCCTTTTGAGATAGAGAATATACCTTTAACCAGTAAAGCATATAGAATTCCAGCCTCTAAAGAAAGTACCCCTAGAGTGGTCTTTAAAACTCCAACCGCTTTAAATGCAGTTGCAAACGTAAAAAATACCAATTTCCCATCTTATAAATTATTCGGATTTTCTGAAGAGGAGTATAATAATGCTATTCCTTTTGTAGAAGGTGGAGAAGATGCAGGTTTAGAAAGGCTGCACTATTATACGTTTGAATCTGAATTGTTGACAGGCTACAGGTGGACAAGAAATAGATCTGAAGGCTTAGATTATAGCTCTAAGTTTTCGCCTTATTTAGCCTTAGGATGTATATCTCCTAGAGAGATTTATTGGGTAGTTAAAAAATATGAAGAACGCATAAAGAAAAATCAAAGCACCTGGTGGTTGGTTTTTGAACTGGTATGGAGAGATTATTTTACGTTTAAAGGAATGCGATTTGGAGATAAGATCTTTAAAACGGAGGGGTTTAAAAATAGGGACGTAGCTTTTGAAAATAATGAGACCATCTTTAACAGATGGTGTAATGGAAACACAGGAATTCCTTTTATAGATGCGCATATGAGACAATTAAATAAAGTTGGATTTATGAGCAATCGTGGACGTGTAAATTGCGCAAGTTATTTAGTACACGATCTTAAAATAGATTGGACCTGGGGAGCGGCTTATTTTGAAAGTAAGCTTATAGATTATGATGTAAGTGCAAATTGGTTGAATTGGCATGTGCAGGCATATGAGATCTACTATACCAATCCTGTTAACCAATCAAATAAATACAAGGCACAGGAATTTATAAGAACCTGGATTCCGGAGTTATCAGATCTTAATAATTTACAAGTGCTAATACCTTGGGAATATGATATTACAAATTATCCTAAACCCATTGAGCTTTACAGGAAATGGGAAAGATCTATCAACAAGATCAAAAAAGATCTGGGTTAATTTAATACGTCAATAATTCAAATTATCGAACTGCCATTAGAACACATTTCCTTAAAAGCAGGTTGTTATAATTAATGATAATTCTAATCTGCGTATATTTGCTGACTTTAAAAAAATCTGAACTTTAGTTTTAAAAAAGCAGTTTAGCTATTAAATTTATTGTAGAATCCCTACACCATCATTATGAGAAAGCTTCTATTTTTATCTCTTCTTTTTTTAAGTAATTTGGCTATTGCCCAAAATGACAATTTTCTTCCAGATCGTTCTGATGCTACCTTATGGCAAGATTTCACGTATGACATGGGGAATGTTTTTCAGGGTGCTGGTTTTGCTTTTACAAGACCTTTGCATTGGAATGGGGATGATTTTGTAAAGTTGGGAGGGGTTGCAGCTGGAACGGGGCTTATGTATATTTTTGATGACAACATTCAGCGAGAAGCTCAAAATCATAAAGATGAGGTACCAGATGTTCTTTTAGATTATGGCTGGTATGCAGGTAGTCCTCAAAATAATTACGGTTTCACAGGTGCGGTATATCTTACCGGGCTGTTTACTAGAAATGAGAAGTGGCGAAGAATGGGTGTTTTGTTAATCTCTTCTGCAACTGCCACAGGTTTTATTCAGCAAGTTTCCAAATCTGCCGTAGGTAGAGCTCGACCAAAAACAGGTTACGGTAAAAATCATTTTAAACCTTTTGGAGGAAGTGCAGACTACAGATCTTTTCCATCGGGACATGGAGTATTAACTTTTACCAATGCTCATGTTATTGCTAAACAATTTAAAAATCCATATGTAAAAGCCGGTATCTATGCTGTAGGATTAGTTCCCGGAATTTCTAGGATCTATGCAGATGCTCACTGGGCAAGTGATGTTATTTTGAGTTGGGCTATGAGCTATTTTGTGGTTGAAGCTATAGATTTCTATTTGGATAGAAAATACAACGAAAAATTTAATGATAGCGCTAGTAGAACATCACTTACCTTAACATTTACCGGTAATGGAATTGGTGGAAGATTAAGTTTTTAAGTAAACTAAATAGGAATTGTTCTTTCTTAACTATTCATTAATTTTAGTATAGAACCATCCCTAAGATCTAATAATTGTATTTTATGCTATTTATCATTCCATTTGAAATATCTCTTCTATAGACTTTTTAAAAAGATTTGAGATCTTAAAGGCCAACGGTAAACTTGGGTCAAATTTCCCTTTTTCTATGGCATTAATGGTTTGCCTGGATACCTGCACTTTATCAGCGAGATCTGCTTGTGTAAAGTTATATTCTGCTCGAAGTATTTTTATGCAATTTTTCATTGATATCTTCTAGTTCCAAGAAAGGTTGCTACTAGGTATGTAATTCCAATAAGGATCACAAGATGAGAGATGTCTGCATCATAGTTAATGATGTTAGATTGATCTAATAAGGAATAAGCCAAACCTAAGACTACCGCCAACCCTAATGTTATTGCCATTGCTTCTAGCTGAATTTTACGCTGCAATTCATCTAAATGCTCAAAATAATTTCTGTTTACTAAGATCATTACTATTCCCAGTATTACATTTAAACCGATAGCCAGAAGTGTTAAGATAGAATTATCCTCCCATAAAAATAACGGTCCTAAACTAGCCAGTGCCATAGATGCTACCCAAGCAAAGGTCCAAATGGCCAGTTGCGGAATACCTTTTTTAGAACAGTCTCGAATTGATGTTTCTTCTTGTTTCATAATATATGTTTTGTAAAGTTTGTTTTACAAATGTAGTTCAATATTTTAAATAGACAAGTAGTTTTTACAAAAAGTAAAGTTTTATATACATTTAGAGATGATTTAATAAGCTTAAGCGGCAGTGATTTGCTACCTATTTACTAATAGAAATAGTTTCAAAGATTTTATAAATAACATATAATTAGAATAAAATGAGATTTTTATACTTCAATTTCAGTCTTGCTTATGGTACCCTTGTCTTTAATAAAATAACGGAATCATGAAAAATCTATTTAAATTGAGTCTGATCCTTTTAGTATTATCAACAACGCTAAATGGACGTAATAAAGATGACTCAGCGAGTGTGCTAAGTGAAAAGTTCTTAATTTCTTAGATAGATGGGGGTAGATTTGAAAATTAATAGAGATGCAGGTATTATCTCTTGCATGAGAATTATAACTAGGAGAGGGGTAGTAAATCTCTACATTAAAGTTATAGATGTAAATGGAGGTTTTAAAGGATTCTAATTACTGTATGAGTGCGCGTATTTCTGTTAATAATTAGCCAATCTAATTATGCAGTTATTTTATTTCAGTTTTAAAACTGTAATTTTAAAAGCTGTTTAAAACTCAAACCCAAACCATGGAAAATTCTTTTGACGATAATATTGAAATTAAATTACCAATTAGAATAGAAGCCAAAGCTGTAGAAAAGCTTATTCAAACTAAAATGATCGGTGAAAATATCAAGTCTGAAAAAGATGGGGAGGTTACTCATTATGCAGAGGTATTAGATATTCATTTAAGTAAGAGTGAAGACCCAAATTTTGACCTGGCGTTAGATCTTAAATTAAGAACGCTTACTACATTTTTTAAAAATAAAGAATTAGATCTTAGAGTTTACTTATCTCTTGGATTTTCTGAAGAAGAGCAACAAATGTTTATTCAGGATTATAAGATTGATGGGGAAACAGACAATTGGTTAGTAGATAAATTTATTCAAACAGTTGCTAATAACGTATTGTACTCTAAAGTTAAGAGTAAAATGAATTTTAAAATTCAGCCGTTAATAGAAAAGCAACTTTTAGAGCTTAATGAAAAATTAAGAAACAAGTTAGAGGCACGAGATGGAATATATTTGTTAGGGGCACTAAGTACGTTAAGAGTTTCAAATCTTACTATGGATGAGGTACATTTTTATTTAGACATTCTTGTAAAAGGTTCTGCATTAGTGGAAATCACAAAACTAGATGCGCCTGCGTAGGAATGAGACATTAGCAAAATATTTTAGGTATAATTCAGAGTTTTAGTAGCGCCTATTTTAATAATTGAAATTAATTATAGAAACCTAAGATTTAGGATTCATGTTAATACTAAGAACCGGATAGTTAAAGGTACTTAGCAAGCTTTCCGTAATACTAGGGCTAAAGAGATTATTAATTACAGATCTTCCATGGGTTATTGTAGCAATTAGATCTGGCTTTTCCTTAGCTAGATATATTGCAATTCCACGTTTCTCATTTAAAGCATCAACAATAAAAGTTTCTACCCTATCTACAACTTTATCTTCCATAAATTTTTGAATAGATAATTCTATCTCCGGAGTTTCTTTAAAGTTATAAGGAACGTTTATATAGAGAAGTTTTACTCTAAGTTTTATAGACAGTGCAAATTTAAATAATAGGTCAAAAGTGGGTTTACTATCTTCTTGAAAATCTGAAGCAATAATAATTTCATTCAGCAATCTACAATCATTATTTTCTCTTACCGCTAATACAGGAATGCTAGAATGCTTAAGGGTATTGAAAGTGTTGGACCCAAAAATTTGTTCCATTCCCACTTCCCCGTTAGTACCCATCACAATTAGTTGATAGATATCTGCATTTATATATTTGTGCAATTCTCCAATTTCAGAATCATAAATAAGAGAGTAGCTGGCATCTATACCACTCTTGGTAATATCCATTACCATTCTATTCAATGTATCTTTTGCAGAATTTAGTTGTGATCTTACTTCAGGGTAAAGATCTTCATTCTTTAGAGAAATTTCTTTCCATGAAATTGGAGTGGAAATAAGATGTATAAGAACGAGTTCTGCATTTAAGCGTTTTCCAATCTCAACTGCATATTTCACAGCATTCTTAGAGATATTAGAGAAATCTACAGGGATCAATATTTTTCGCATCATCTTTATTTTAAAATAAAGATACGAGGAAGAATATTCTGAAATAATGATTAAAATCATATTCCAGAATATTAGCCAATTGATTGATAATTTGTGCGTTTGCTTTAAAATTTTTTTTTAACTGAAATATAATTTACAGATCGCTTTTTTCCTGAAACAGATGTCTATCTTGTATTAATTGAGCTGTATTTTGAGGTAATTTATCTTCCCATCCAGCTTCTCCGTTTATAATTTTATGATACACTTCGCGAGCGTCTATATCTAAAGTTTCTGGGTCATAATCTACAATATCTACCACCCTTCCGTTCTGTTTGAAATATTTATAAAGCTCCTTCATTCTAGGGTGAAGTTTTAAATTTTCACTCGTAGTGATCTCTCCTGTTTCTTTATCTTTAAGAGGATACAGGTAGATCTTCAAGCTTTTAAAGAACAATTTACCAAACGCCTCTAGAATTCCACCGCTTAACTGTCTATAGTAGCTATCATCAAAAATATCGAGAAAGGTTTTCACCCCCATGGTTAATCCCATTCGTTCTTTGGTATATTGTGCAAAGTATTCTACCACTTTATAATATTCCTGAAAATTAGAGATCATCACGGTTTGACCCAAAGAGCATAATAAAATGGCTCTATCCATAAAATCTTTTTCATCTATCTCCCCTTCAGCTCTAAGATTTGAGAGGGTAATCTCAAAAATAACGATGGTATTTTCTTCTTCCACCTTCTTTTCATTGAGAAACATCTTTAATGATTTCTCGTACATGCTCATGTTCACTTTAGTCACAGGTCTAAAACTACCTCTAAGTGTAAGGATGTTCTTTTTATAAAGGGCATTGGCGGGTAGAATATTGGTGCCATCTGGAGCGAACATTACCGCATCTGTCATCCCATTTTTTACGAGAACCAAACTCATAAGTCTGTTGTCTACTTCTTCAAAAACAGGTCCTGTAAAATTAATAGTGTCTATTTCTATTCTGTCTTTGGATATATGATCATAAAGATGAAGCAGCAATTCTTTTGGATTGTCATGAAAATAGTAAGCACCATAAATAAGATTGACTCCCATAGTTCCCAAGGTAATCTGTTGTAAGGCAGCATTGGTCTCGTGAAATTGTATATGGATGATTATCTCACTATATTCTTCTTTGGGTTTGGTTTGAAATCTAATTCCTAGCCAGCCATGACCTTTATATTTTTTTGCAAAATCTATGGTGGCCACGGTGTTAGCATAACTAAAGAAAAGCTTATCTGGATGCTTCTCTCTAGAAACTCGTTCTTCAATTAGCCCGGTTTCATAGGCCATCATGCTTTTAAGACGAGTTTCTGTTACATACCTACCATCTTCTTCAATACCATAAATAGCATCGCTAAAATCCTTGTCATAAGCACTCATTGTCTTTGCAATAGTGCTTGAAGCATCTCCAACTCTAAAAAAATTTCGAACAGTTTCTTGTCCAGCGCCAATTTCAGCAAAGGTTCCGTAGATATTCTCATTCATATTGATTCTCATCACTTTGTTCTGAATAGAGAGCGTTTGTTCAAATTCTTTATCTCCTTTTATACGATATGGCATAGCTATAATTCTTAGTTGGTTTAAATTTAAGAAGATAAAATTATATCAGTACCAACTTTATCATAATGATGTGTCTAAAAAATGGGCTACTATACAATTCACTAATTTTGAAGAATCTAATTTGATGCTCGCGATCGATCGAATTAAGTTACAATGGTTAGAGTGTACAATAATTCTTTGTGCAAATAGCTAATTTCAATTATTTGGAAAAGAAATCTATAAAATTAAAGAGAATTTAATAGCTGAAGAATTTAGAAAGCCCACAAGAAAAGACTCGAGTTCTTAAGATTTATATATTGAGAAATATCTTAAAAAAAGATTTAAAGAAAGTTAGACTAAGGGGCTTGAAGGCTAGTAATTAAAAAGGCCATTCTTTATTGAACGGCCTTGCTAATTTAATTTTCATCTACAACTACTTTGTAAGTAGGATCTTCTAAGATATTTACATCTATAATATCATTCGCATTGCTCAGTAATCTTCTACAGTCTTTACTAAGGTGTCTTAAATGAACTTTTTTACCCACTTTTTGATAGCGTTGTGTTAATACATTTAGCGCTTCTATAGCAGACATATCAGAAACACGACTGTCTTTAAAATCTATAATTATTACATCTGGATCATCAGCTACATCAAATTTCTCTGCAAAGTTTGTAGTAGAGGCAAAAAATAACGGTCCGTATATTTCGTAATGTTTCACACCATCTTTATCAATAAATTTTCTAGCTCTAATTCTTTTAGCACTCTCCCAGGCAAAGAACAATGCTGAAAGTATTACACCTACTAGTACAGCTAATGCCAGGTTATGTAAGATTACAGTTATGGCGGCTACTATAATTACCAAAAAAATATCCTTTTTAGGAACCTTGTTAAATATCTTTAAACTTACCCACTCAAAAGTACCTATGGCAACCATTATCATTACTCCCACCAAAGCAGCCATTGGTAATTTTTCTATTACCGGTGCTCCAAATAAGATTATTACCAGTATGGTTAGGGATGCGATAATTCCAGATAAACGCGCTCTAGATCCTGCAGATAGGTTTACTAAGGTTTGAGCGATCATTGGGCAACCACCCATTCCGAAGAAAAAACCATTTAAAATGTTAGAACCTCCCTGAGCAATGCATTCTCTATTTCCATTTCCTTTAGTTTCAGTAATTTCATCAACCAGGTTTAAGGTTAATAAGCCTTCAGTTAAACCTACCGCAGCCATTATCATGGAGTACGGAGCTATCAACTTCAATGTTTCCCAGTTCAATGGAATGTTGGGAATATGAAAAGGTGGAAATCCACCACTTACAGAGGCGATATCTTTTACCGTTTTAGTATCAATTCCTAAGAAATAAACCAAAACAAACACTACTATAATAGCAACTAAAGAAGATGGAACCGCTTTGGTAATTTTTGGTAATAACACTACTATAGCAATTGTTAAGGCAACTAAACCTGCCATAATGTAAAGTGCAGTTCCAGACAACCATGTAACATCTCCATTTACAACTGTTTTAAATTGCTCTAATTGAGACATAAAAATGATTATAGCCAGTCCATTTACAAACCCGAACATTACAGGGTGCGGAACTAACCGTATAAATTTACCTAGTTTAAATATTCCTATTAATAATTGAAATACTCCAGCTAAAGCCACTGCGGCAAGTACATACTCCAGTCCGTCTGAATTCATCAAGGCGATTAATACTATAACTGTAGCACCGGCTCCACCAGAGATCATTCCTGGTCTACCTCCAAAAATGGCAGTTACTAAACCAGCTATAAAAGACGCATATAATCCCATTAATGGAGGGAAACCTGCTAGAATAGCAAACGATAAGGACTCAGGGATCATGGTCATAGCTACCGTTAAACCTGCTAAAACTTCGGTCTTATAATTTACCTTTTGAGAAAAATCAAATAAATTGATAACCTGCTTCATAAAATTCTGATTAAAATATTGGGGGTGTAGTGATAAAAGATGAGTAGTGGCAATGCCTCTACATTAAAGAAAAGTTTTCATCTCCCATTTAGGGTGGGGTAATGGGAGATGATATTAAATGCTTTGCCTGTTTCATAAGAGCGTGCAAAAATAGAATTTTTATTTTGAAACCACTAAGCAAGCGTTTAATTTGTTGATTAACATTGTGATACATTCTTATTGCTTCTCCAAATACATGAAAATCAATTGGATCAAGTTCTGCATCTTTCAATTTGAGAAAATCAGAAAAAGTTAGGAAGCCCATACTAAATAAAATATCTTTGCAAAAATGATTTATTATGGCACATAAGGCAGGATTTGTAAATATTATTGGAAACCCTAACGTAGGAAAATCTACTTTGATGAATGCTTTTGTTGGAGAAAGACTATCTATTATTACTTCAAAAGCGCAAACTACGCGTCACAGAATCTTAGGAATTGTGAATGGGGAGGATTTTCAAGTGATATTAAGTGATACTCCGGGTATTATTAAACCTGCGTATGATTTGCAACAATCTATGATGGATTTTGTAAAATCTGCTTTTGAAGATGCCGATGTGCTTGTTTATATGGTGGAGATTGGAGAACAAGCTCTTAAAGATGAAGCGTTTTTTAATAAGATCATCTATGCTAAAATTCCGGTGCTTTTATTATTGAATAAGATAGATGTTTCTAATCAGGAACAACTAGAATCACAAGTTCAATACTGGACAGAAAAAGTACCTAATGCAGAGATCTATCCTATTTCTGCACTCCAGGGATTCAATGTTTCAGAAGTATTTAATAGAGTAGTAGAACTTATTCCTGAATCTCCTGCATATTATCCAAAAGATACCTTAACAGACAAGCCAGAACGATTTTTTGTAAACGAGATCATTCGTGAAAAGATCTTAATGCATTATAAAAAAGAAATTCCATATTCTGTAGAAATCGACACCGAAGAATTTTTTGAAGATCCTGAGATTATCAGAATGCGAAGTATAATTATGGTTGAGCGTGAGACCCAAAAAGGGATTATCATCGGTCATAAAGGAGCTGCACTAAAAAGAGTAGGGGTAGAAGCAAGAAAAGACTTGGAAAAATTCTTTGGGAAGCAAGTGCATTTAGAGCTATATGTAAAAGTTAATAAGAACTGGAGAAATGATTCTAAACAGTTAAAACGTTTCGGATATAATAAATAGACTGTAATTTCTATTTGAAAATAGATTTAAAAACCCGATAATCAGAAGATTATCGGGTTTTTTTGCTTTTAATCGTGTGTTTTAACGATTATATCTGCGTTTTATCGATTTCTCAATCATAACTAGTTTAAGATAAAATGTTAGTTATGAGCGTTTTAGCTATTATTTTTGTTTTTAGTCGATTTATAAGGGTGTTTTCCCCCTCTTCTTAATAGTTTAATTCTGATATCTTTGGGATTTCATTAACAACTATTTAATAGAACGTTAAATAATTTAACAGTTCACTTGGTGTAAAGGAAAATTAGCTAAGATATAACTTGGCTATCTCGGCTTTATTTTATCTAAAAATTTGTCCCTATTTCTCAATGGATATTAATAATAAGTTTTCTGTTGTTTTGTCTAATAAAGCAAAGAACCACTCGAAAAAGATTTCTTTTCATGAGAGGCTTTTTTCATTCTCAATACTAATATTTTAAAACTACCGAATATATAATCCAATCTTTATGAAACAAAACTACTTTTTAAAATTCATTTCTTTAATCCGCTTATGCCTCACAGGAATGGCTTCCATTGCCAAAATACTTTTGTCATCTTCAACAACAAAAGTTCTTCATGCAATTATAGAAGTAATATACAGCTATATTCAATTCGCTAAAGTAGATGGTAAAATCGATCAGGATCTATTAATTATTAAATAAATACAATCTTCTTCCAAAATAGTTTTTAATTCTACAAAACTTAATACAATCAATTAATTTATATATGAAAAGAATAATACTATTAACAGCATTCTTGCTAATGAGTTTAGCAAGTTATGCGCATGCTGTACAAACATTTTGGGAACTCCGTGATGATGGTACGATACGCTTTTGGTTAGAACATTGGCATGGAGATGTTAATGCAAATACTATGATGAGTTATTACATCGTAGTAGATCAAGGTAATGGTCAGGAAAATATAGCAGCTTCTGGATATTATAATAATACAGATTTTTCCAATCTAGACGTTCAAGGCGCTGTAAATAATAGATTTCAATGTGGAAGTGCTAATGGTTATGGCGATTGGGTATATTATGATTTTTATCCAAGTAAATGTAATGAAACCGTAACAATAAGCTTTGTAGGAGCACCACCTTCAGAAACGACTCCAGAATGTCCAGGATTATACGGTTACTCTATTACACAAACTTTTTATGATAAGTCTGCACCTATTGTAAATGCAAATGATCTTGATGTCTCTGTAAATCAGAAAAGCTGTACATATTCAGCTGGATCATTCAGTAATGTAACAATTACAGATAATTGTGATAGTGATCCAAGTGTAATTTATTCAGTCTCTGGATCTGCTATTGATCCTGCTTCATACAGTTTTCCTATTGGGAGTACAATTGTTACAGTTAAAGCAACAGATAATACAGGATATCCTAATAATTATACTACGACCCAGACTTTTAAGGTAAATGTTTCTGATTTGGAACCACCAGCTTTCAATTTATATGGCGATGGTTCTATAGATAATCCTTTTATTACTTTACAATCAGAAGTGGTTGGGAAGGTTGCTAGTGGAACCTATTATTTTAAATTCAACAATAGTACTTTTCAAGGAGTCTTAGATAATGAAACTGACGGAGGAGGTTGGTTAATGATTTTGAATTATGTGCATGAAGGTGGAACCAATCCAAACCTAAATGTTAGAAATTCAAACCTACCTTTATTGGGAAGTTCTACTCTTGGCGATAATGAAGCAGCTAGCTCAACTTGGGGTCACTTTGGTAATACTCTAGCAGCAGCTTTAGATTTTGAAGAGGTGCGTTTTTATGGACAAACATCTCTTACTACTAGCGGTATAGTTAATTTTACTTCTAAATACCCTGCAGCAATAAATTATATAAAAACAGGAACAGGTTCATTTGCAGGTATTAATAATGCCGTAAATTATACACTGCTTGGAAATCATTCTGCGACTATTCCAGCAAATGCACCCGACGTATATAGTGATCAAGGTGATTTAGCTCTGACTAATTTTCCTTTTTGGAGACAAGCTCAAGCTCATTGGGGTATTAAAGGAGATGGAATACGTTGGGAAGTTGATGGATATCCTAATAATTTTAATAATAGCACTATCCATAGAGTATGGGTAAGAGGTGATCTTTCACCAGCAGAATCAGAAGTTAAAACTGAAATCACTATTGAGTTAGATGAAAATGGAAGTGCAAGTATTTCTGCATCAGATTTTAATATAACTGCTTTAGATAATTGTGGTTCGGTAACTTATAGTTTGAGCCAGACAGATTTGGATTGTTCAAATATTGGAGCTAATACCATCCAATATATAGCGACAGATGAAAAGGGTAACAATTCAAGTATAGATGTAGTTGTTAATGTAGAAGATAAAACTGCTCCAACAATTACCTGTCCTGGAAATATGGAATTAGATAATGATCCAGGTATAGATGGCGCTGTTGCAACATATAACGTGCTGGTATCAGATAATTGTGAAATTCCGCAACCTGAAAAGGCAGATTTTACGACTTTAGGATCGTTTGAAGGTAAATTTTATTATTTATCTAATGCTAGCTTCTTACCGGGAGATGCGTTTACTCATGCAGATCTAAATAGTGGAAATATTGTTTCTATTAATAATGCTGCTGAAAACAAGTTCCTAGACGATGCTGTAAGTATAAATAATGTATTGATTGGGCTTACAGATTTAGAGGTGGAAGGTAAGTTTGTTTGGGAAAATGGAGAAGCTCTAACCTATACAAATTGGAATCCTAACGAACCTAATAATAGTGGAAATGAAGACTACACCGAATTATATGGAGGCGGTAAGTGGAATGATATGCTTGGAACAGATATCAGACAATATATTTTAGAAGTAACCATGGCAACTCAAACTGCTGGTCTCTCAAGCGGAAGTGAATTTCCTATAGGAACTACTACCAACACATTTGAAGTAACCGATGCTTCAGGAAACAAATCTACGTGTAGTTTTGATGTTGTTGTGAAAGATGTAGAAGCACCTAAAGATTATACGGTAAGTATAAATCAGGCTGATATAGATGACACTAACGAAACAGCGGTAAGTTTTACATTTGCAGCTGCTGAAGTTGGAACTACTTACAATTATACTTTTAGTAGTGAAAATGGAGGTGCAGATGTTTCTGGCTCAGGAACAATTTCAACTGCAACAGACCAGATTACTGGAATAGACCTTAGCAGATTGGAAGACGGAACTATTACGCTTTCAGTAACACTTACCGACGAAGCTGAAAATGAGGGGATTGCTGTTACAGATACTAAAGTTAAAAATATTAATGAAGCTCCGGTAGCAGTTTGTAAAGCGTTTACAGCTCAATTGGATGATTCTGGAAAGGTAACTATTACTGCAGAAGATGTAGATGGTGGTTCTAGCGATGAGAAAGAAGGATTTACCTTATCTCTGGATAAAGACACATTTACTTGTTCAGATCTTGGGGAAAAACAAGTAGAATTAACTATCACAGATAGTGATGGAGCTAAATCTAGCTGTTTTGCTACGGTAAAAGTGGAAGATAATATAGCACCTGTGATAACTAGTATTGAAGAAATCGAGGTTGATACTGATACTGCAATATGTGGTGCTGTAGTAGATTATGATATTACTGCTTTAGATAATTGCGAGATTCCTCAGCCTGTTAAGCCTAATTTCACAGCTTTAGGATCATATAACGGAAAGTTCTATTATTTATCAAATTCGATGTTCAATCCAGAAAGTGCATTCTTAGATGCAAAATCTAATGGAGGTTATGTTGTAGCAATAAATGATGCTTCTGAAAATCAATTTCTAGCTGAGGTTGTACTTGTGAATAATGTGATGATCGGGCTTACAGATAGAGAGGTTGAAGGTCAATATGTTTGGGAAAATGGGCAAGCTGTTACCTATACAAATTGGTACGCTGGCGAACCTAATAATAGTGGGAATGAAGACTACGCTGAATTGTATTTAGGAGGTAAGTGGAATGATATGCTTGCTACAAATAGCAGAAAATATATTTTAGAAGTATCCATGGCAACTCAAACTGCTGGTCTTGCTTCTGGAAGTGTTTTTCCGGTAGGAGCTACAACAAATACTTTTCAAGCAACAGACGCAAGTGGTAATAAAACTACTTATAGTTTTGATGTTATAGTTACAGATAATGAGAGCCCTAAAGCTGTTACAAAAAACATAACCGTAGAATTAGATGAAACGGGAAGTGTAACGATAGAGCCTTCACAGATTGATGATAATTCAACCGATAATTGCTCAATTTCTTCACTTAATTTTGGAGGAGATAACTCTCTTTATGCAGAAGTAAACGAAGGTCAAGATTTATCTATCACACTACCTCAAGATAAGGTGGTAACTTCAGTAGAATTTGCAAGCTATGGAACTCCTACAGGTACTGCTGGGAATTATGAAATTGGAACTTGTAATGCAACAAATTCAAAATCTATTCTAGAGGGGTATGCCTTAGGAAAAAATAGCTTTACAATTCCTGCTACCAATGCAGTATTTGGAGATCCTTGCAGCGGTACATACAAAAGGCTATATGTTTTAGTAGGTTATGAAAATTTAGAAAGCACTCAAACATTAACGTGCAGCGAAGTTGGTGATAATACGGTGACGTTGGTTGTAACCGATGTAAATGGTAATGTTTCGACGGAAACTGCTATAGTAACAGTAGAAGATAAAGTTGCTGCAATAGCAGTTGCAAAAGATATCACTGTTCAATTAAATGATACTGGAAATGTTGCAATTACTGCTGAAGATGTTGATAACGGATCTTCTGATGCTTGTGGAATTGCTTCAATGAGCGTTTCACCAAACAGTTTCACTTGTGCTGAGGTTGGAGAGAACTCAGTTACTTTAACTGTTATTGACAAAAATGGAAATGAATCTACCACTACTTCAACAGTAACAGTAGAAGATAAAGTTGCTGCATTAGCAATTGCAAAAGATATCACGGTTCAATTAGATGAAACAGGAAATGTTGCAATCACTGCTGCCGATGTTGATAACGGATCTTCGGATGCTTGTGGAATTGCTTCAATGAGCGTTTCGCCAAACAGCTTCACTTGTGCTAATGTTGGAGAGAACACTGTTACTTTAACTGTTATCGATAATAACGGAAATGTAGCTACCACAACGTCAACAGTAACAGTAGAAGATAAAGTTGCTGCAATAGCAGTTGCGAAAGACATCACGGTTGAATTAGATGAAACTGGAAACGTTGCAATTACTGCTGCAGATGTAGAAAATGGATCTTCTGATGCTTGTGGAATTGCTTCAATGAACGTTTCGCCAAATAGCTTCACATGTGCTGAAGTTGGAGAGAACACAGTTACTTTAACTGTTATCGATAATAACGGAAATGTAGCTACCACAACGTCAACAGTAACAGTAGAAGACAACGTTGCTGCAATAGCAGCTGCAAAAGACATCACGGTTCAATTAGATGAAACAGGAAATGTTGCAATTACTGCAGCAGATGTTGATAATGGTTCTTCTGATGCTTGTGGAATTGCCTCGATGAGCGTTTCGCCAAACAGCTTCACGTGTGCTAATGTTGGAGAGAACACAGTTACTTTAACTGTTAGTGATGTTAACGGAAATGTAGCTGCAACCACCTCAATAGTTACCGTAGAAGATATAGTTGCTGCAGTTGCTGTTGCAAAAGATATCACTGTTCAGTTAGATGAGACTGGGAATGTTGTAATTACTGCTGCAGATGTAGATAATGGATCTTCTGATGCTTGTGGAATTGCTTCAATGAGAATCTCACCAAATAGCTTCACATGTGCTGAAGTTGGAGAGAATACAGTTACTTTAACTGTTATCGACAACAACGGAAATGTCACTACAACAACATCAACAGTAATCGTAGAAGATAAAGTTGCTGCAGTTGCTGTTGCAAAAAGCATTACGCTTCAATTAGATGAGACTGGAAAAGTTGCAATTACTGCAGCAGATGTTGATAATGGTTCTTCTGATGCTTGTGGAATTGCTTCAATGAGCGTTTCGCCAAATAGCTTCACGTGTGCTGAGGTTGGAGAAAACACTGTTACATTAACTGTTATCGATGTTAACGGAAATGTAGCTACAACAACGTCAACAGTAACCGTTGAAGATAAAGTTGCTGCAGTTGCTGTTGCAAAAGATATCACTGTTCAGTTAGATGAGACTGGAAAAGTTGCAATTACTGCAGCAGATGTTGATAATGGTTCTTCGGATGCTTGTGGAATTGCTTCAATGAGCGTTTCGCCAAATAGCTTCACATGTGCTGAGGTTGGAGAGAACACGGTTACTTTAACGGTTATTGACAAAAGCGGAAATGTAGCTACAACTACCTCAACAGTAACCGTAGAAGATATAGTTGCTGCAGTTGCTGTTGCAAAAGATATCACTGTTCAGTTAGATGAGACTGGAAAAGTTGCAATTACTGCAGCAGATGTAGACAATGGATCTTCTGATGCATGTGGAATTGCTTCAATGAGCGTTTCGCCAAACAGCTTCACTTGTGCGGAGGTTGGAGGGAATACAGTTACTTTAACTGTTATTGACAAAAACGGAAATGAATCTACCACAACTTCAATAGTAATCGTAGAAGATAAATTTGCTGCTATTGCAGTTGCTAAAAACATCACGGTTCAATTAGACGAAACCGGAAAGGTCGCAATTACTGCAGCAGATGTAGATAACGGATCTTCTGATGCTTGTGGAATTGCTTCGATGAGCGTTTCGCCAAATAGCTTTACCTGTGATGAAGTTGGAGAGAATACGGCTACTTTAACCGTTATCGATAACAACGGAAATGTAGCTACGTCCACTTCAACAATAACAGTAGAAGATAAAATCAAGCCTGTACCTTCAATATCAATATTAGAAGATATCACGGCAGAGTGTAGTGTAGAGCAAGCAGATGTTCAAGTTCCTACCGCTAAAGATAATTGCAATGGTGCAGTGAAGGTGACAAACAATGTGACTTTCCCTATCACTGCTAGCGGACTTACTACAATTACTTGGAGTTTTGAGGATGCAAGCGGAAATGTGACTACTCAAACTCAAAAAGTTACTATTAAAGATGAAACTGCTCCGGTACCAGATGCAGCTGAATTATCTGATGTAGTAGTAGAGTGTTCTATTGAGAATATAGAAGTTCCAACGGCTACTGATAATTGCAGTGGAGTTATTACTGCTATTACAAACGATGCTTTGTCTTATTCTGATGCAGGTGAGTATATGATCTTATGGGAATTTACCGATGCAAGTGGTAATACGTCTACTCAAGAGCAGTGGATTACTGTTAAAGATGTTACTACGCCAGAAATGAATACTAAAGATATTACAGTGAGTATGTTTCAAAATGAGCCGGTAGTGATTTCTCCGGAAGATATTGATGCTGGAAGCAGTGATAATTGTAGTGAGGTTACTCTTAATCTAGATAAAGATACTTTTAATGAGCCTGGAGAATATTTGGTTACTTTAAGCGGAACAGATGCAGCAGGAAACATTGGCAGTGCTACTGCTTTAGTAACTGTGAAGAGAGATGTGCCAGATGCTAAAGGAGAGATGCACGTAGTGCCATCTATTTTAACTGGAACTACAATGACTAAAGTGATCGCTCCGTTAAATTCTCAGATCTATGGCGTTCAGATTTTAGAAACTGAAACCAATAAATACAAAACCATCTCTGGGAACAAACAGCAAACTATGATGATAGATGTTGCTCCAATGAGAGGAACACTATTGGTTAGAATTACCGACCAGACAGGAAAAGTACATCTTAAAAAAATAATCGTATTGTAATTGAATCACTATGAACATTAAAAATATATTAGTAAGTCTAACTGTTTTACTAGCTGGAATTTCAGCTGAAAGCCAAGAACTAGTGCGCCCCGTAATTACGGGGGCACCATTTCTTCAAATTGTTCCAGATGCACGTGCAGGAGGAATGGGTGAAGTTGGGGTATCTAGTTTGCCAGATGCTTTCTCACAATTCCATAATCCGGCTAAATTTCTTTTTATGGAAGAAGGAGCACAAGGAATTGGATTATCGTATATCCCAAAATTTATTGGATATGCAGATGATATTTTCTATGCCAATGCAGGATATTTCAATAAGTTGAATGATAGATCTGCCATTAGTGCCTCCTTAACTTATTTTAGTTTTGGAAGTGTAGATATGGAAGAAGAAATGGGTGGCGAGATCATTTCTAAAGGGAGTTTTGTTCCGAACGAATTAGCCTTAGAAGGTGCTTATAGCTTAAAATTGAATGAGAAATTTGGTATGTCTGTAACTGGAAGATACATTAGATCTGATATTTCGGACAATCAGGCGAATGCAATGGTGAGTTTAAAAACCGGACAGGCAGTAAGTGTAGATGTGGCTGGTTATTATACTTCTGTTCCTTTTGATCTTCACCAAAATAGATGGACTTTAGGTTTTAACCTTAAAAATGTAGGTTCTAAATTGAAGTATTCTGACGAGACTGGATATGACTATCCGCTTCCTACTTATTTAAAAATTGGAGGTGGTTACCATGTAGCAAGTTCAAAAACAGATTACATTTCTTTCTATGCAGAAGCTATGAAGTTTCTAGTTCCTGCAACAGATGATAACCGTAATCTACCTACCGATAGTGCTATTGGAGGAATATTTAATTCTTTTACAGATGCCCAAGATGGTTTTTCTGAAGAGCTTAAAGAAGTAATACTTTCTTTAGGTGCCGAAGTGAGTTTCAATGACAATTTTTCTTTTAGAACAGGGTATGTAACTCAGAATAAGGAAAAAGGATTTAGAAATCATATCACGGTTGGAGCAGGGTTGAAGTTAAATCAGTTTATGTTCGATTTTGCTTATCAAAGTCCTATTTCAGATAACGTAGTGTTTGATAATGATAAAGTTTTAAAGCTTTCCATCAGCTTTAAATTTAATAATAGTAATAGAAAACAAGTAACCGAACCTACAGAGGTAGATGCTGCTTTGTAGAACAATTCATTTTAATTTTAAAAGAAAAAAAGATCCTTAAATAGGATCTTTTTTTCTTTTTTAATGTATTAAGATAAGTGCTTGGAGATAGATCTCTAATATTTATAGTTCTAAAATATCTTCTGAAGTTTGCTTTCCAGACATACTTAGTAATTCTTCAACATAAGTTCTAGAATTAGAAAGTCTTGGTATTTTATGCTGCCCACCCACTTTATCATGTTTCTTTAACCAATCATAAAACAGCTTTTCTCGAGCCTGATGCACAGTTGGTAGATTAAGGGTCATGTTGTTATATCGCTTTGCCTCATAGTCGCTATTGATCTCTTGCAATGCTTTATCCAATTCAATTTTAAAATGCTCCATATTGTTGGGAGGTGTTTTGAATTCGATAATCCACTCATGTGCACCTTTTTCTTTTCCCTCCATAAATATTGGAGCCGCAGTATAGTCTACAATTTCGCAATTGTTCAGATTTGCTGCTTTTTTAAGTGCGATTTCTGCATTTTCAATGATTAGTTCTTCTCCAAAAGCATTAATATGATGTTTGGTTCTTCCTGAAACTTTTATTCTATAAGGGCTAGTAGAAGTAAACCTAACGGTATCTCCTATCTTATAACGCCAAAGTCCTGCGTTGGTTGTAATTACAATGGCATAGTTAACTCCTGTGCTAACTTCGCTTAGCGGAATGATCTTCTCATCTTGAGAGCCATAAGTATCCATTGGGATGAATTCATAGAAGATGCCGTAATCTAACATTAACAGCAGTTCTTTTGAGCTATTCTGATCCTGACAAGCAAAAAATCCTTCAGATGCGTTGTAGATCTCATAATATCTGAAGTTATCTCTTGGCAACAGTTTTTGATATTGCTGAGTATAAGGTTCAAAATTTACACCACCATGAAAGTAAACTTCCAGATTTGGCCAAACTTCAAATAGATTAGTGGCTTTAGTTGTTTCTAAAACATTATTCAGCAAGGCCAACATCCAAGAAGGAACACCGGCTAAACTTGAAACCTTTTCGTTGATGGTTTCATTTACAATAGCTTGCATTTTTATCTCCCAATCGTTCATTAAAGAAACTTCATTTCTGGGAGTACTGCTAAATTCTGCCCAAAAAGGCATATTATCTATCAAAATTGCAGATAGATCTCCATAAGAAGTACCATTATTTCTATAGATCTCCTTACTTCCTCCAAGTCTTAAACTTTTTCCTGTAAAGAGTTGAGACTGCGGATTATTGTTGAGATACATACATAAAAGGTCTTTTCCTGCAGCATAATGACAATCTTCTAAAGAATCGTCGCTTACAGGAATAAACTTACTTTTAGCATTGGTGGTACCACTAGACTTTGCGAACCATTTAATTGGCGAAGGCCAGAAAATGTTAGTTTCACCTTTTCGGCTTCGTTCTATATCTGCTTCGTAATCTTCGTATTTTTTAACAGGAATCCGCTCTGCAAAAGTTTTATAATTATGAATACTACTAAAATCGTAGCGTTTGCCAACTTCTGTATTCTTTGCTGTAGCTATAAGATTCCGTAAAAGTTCTGATTGAACTTCGTTAGGATATTTCATAAATAATTCCATTTGATGGATACGCTTCTTTAGAAACCAGGAAGCAATGGAATTGACTAGCGGAATTGGCATTTTTTCTTTTTATATTTATGCACTTAACAAGGTTAAGATGCGTGATTGGCTGGCTAAAATTAAACTAAACTTTGAAGCTTGCAAAAAAAATCATTTCAGTTAAAATAAAGAAAATATATGAGATATGAAGGGGTGCTGACAAAAATGAGCACCGAACTTAAAGAAACCGTTCAGTATTATTTAATATTTGAGTCAGACTTCTTGAACGTCAATCAGATACTGGATAAAAAGATCAGTATTAATTTTTTAAGATATCAATGTTTAAATTGTGGTTTGGAGAAAAAAATATTCAGACAAGGTTTTTGTTATGATTGTTTTACATCTATTCCTCAGGCGGGAGATTGGATCATGAATCCAGAATTAAGCAAAGCGCATTTAGATGAAGAAGATAGAGACCTAGAATATGAAAAGAAAGTTCAGCTAAAGCCGCACATTGTTTACTTGGCAAATTCTAGCAATTTAAAAGTAGGAGTGACAAGGAAAACTCAAATTCCAACCAGATGGATAGATCAAGGTGCGCATGAAGCTATTGAAATTGTAGAAGTTCCAAATCGATATTTGGCAGGAATTACCGAGGTTGCTCTAAAAGGCCATGTGGCAGATAAAACAAATTGGCGTAAAATGTTAACCAATGATATTGAAGATGTAGACTTGGTTGCAGAACGTGAAAAAATAAAGCATCTTATTCCAGAAGAAGCTAAAGAATATTTTATAGAAAATAATAAAGAGACTGAAATTCACTTTCCGGTAATCGAATTTCCAAAAAAAGTAAAAACGCTGAATCTTGGAAAAAATCCTTTTTATGAAGGAATTTTAAAAGGCATTAAAGGTCAATATTTACTATTTCATGATGGGACGGTTTTTAATGTTCGCGGTCATGAAGGATTTGTAGTTGATCTGAATGTGATGTAGACATTAAATGACTCATAAAAAAAAGACCGATAAGTAGTAAAGTTATCGGTCTTTTTTGAAATTAGGAAAGAAGCTGAAATATATTCAGCTTAACAAGTAAATCTAATAAGTATTATCTACTTATTAGATTGCACTGTGGTAGTGTCTTTTTTCTTCTTCGTATTAAAAATCCCTTTTAAAATATTGGTAGCAGCGTCTTTAACCTGAGTTTGCTGTTCTGTTTTCAATGAATCTTTTTTAGTTTGTGCGGGCGTTACCTGAGTAGAATCTGCAGTAGTTGTTGGTTTATTATTCTTATTATTACCCATCAAGATATTACCTAAAGCATCCACCCCTTTTTGAGTTAATTCCTTTTTCTGCTCAGCTACAATCTTTTGAGTAAGACTGGATAGCGCTTGTTGCATATTTAAATTGATCTGCGGACTTTGAAAAGTTCCTGTCAATCCAATTGGCACCGCAACCGTCATTGTATTGAGATCTGTAGCACTAAGCTTAGATAGAGTATTTCCAATTTCGCTTCCTAACATCTTTGCTGGAACATCTAAACTAAGATTGTAATTCATATTCATATCGAACCCATGACTTCCGGCAACGGTAACTTTAATTCCTTTTACATTAAAATCGAACGGAGCAACTTCAACATTACCATTGTTAAAGGTTAATTTACTTTTAAGATCATCTAAATTGATGTCTTTCAAATTGATAAATTTTAATCGCTCATCTAACTTAGAAAGGAGTGCAAAATTTTCTGGATTTACCTTAGCTGTTAAGATCTCAGATAATGCTTGTCCTGCCAACGTATTTAGCTGTGGTGTAAGATCATCATTCAAGTTCCCTTTTAAGTTTACTTTGGTTTGTAATTTTCCTTGTAAGGCTGTTGCTATAGGAGCTAAGCCTTGTAAAAGATCGAGACCTTTAAAAGATTTAGCAATATCTATTGCGTTTAGAGCAAGATCCATTGTGAACGTTGGAGTTGCATTTTTAGTAGAAACATTACCGTTTAGTGCTATAGAACCATCAAAAACATTGGTAGTCATATTCTTAATGGTTGCCGTTTCATCTTTAATAATAATGGTCCCTTTTGCATTATTCAAATTAAGATCATCATAAAGCAAAGTGGTTACGGCAAAATCTATTTCAGTATCTAAGAAAGATGGAACTTTTATAGACTCTTTTCCTGTGGCTACCGTTTTTGTTTTTACCGGTGTACCGTCTGCATTTTTAGCTTCCGAAACTTCTTTGGTTTCTGCGACCATAAAATCATTTACAGAAAATGTATTTGAGCTTAACTGAAAATTTCCTTTTAGCTGCTGATCTGTGAATAGATAACCCATAAAGTTTTGAATACTTCCGGAAGCATTGATATCGGTCTTCCCTGTGGTCATATACAATACAGGAACTTTTACATTTCCTTGATTGAATATTAGATTGGCGCTGGAAATTTTTACTTCATTAGGGATCTCTGGAGATTTGTAGCTAAAATTCTTAATGCTAGCAATCCCTTTACTACTCACATTTTGATATTGTTCTTTTTCAATAGAGTTCATATCAAAACTAGTGCTTACATCTGCGGTTAGAATTCCGTTTAGATCTTGATCTAATTCTAATGGATAAGCTTTTTCAAGATTTGCAAGGTTAATAGTTCCTTTCATATTGAGATTCACTAGCATATTCCCTAATAGGTTTTTTACATCTCCATTGGCAAAAAATTTATCTTGATCTATTCTGAAAGTCACATTATCAAAAGTGATGTAAGTTTCTTCTGCAATTCCGGTGGTGTTTAAAATTGCAGCATCTATATTGATGTCTTGAACGCTCTTTGGAAGATCTGGATACTTAAAAGAAGCATTATTAGAGCTTATTTTAATATCTAAATGAGGAATATAGGTACTATCTACAATACCTTTGATGTCTCCGCTAACTATAAAGTCTCCACTTGTTTCTACATTTTCTATATTCTTAGCATAAACTTCAGGAATCACGGCCAAGAAATTTTTGAAAGAAGAGGAAGGTGTTTTAAAAGAGAGATCTATCTCATTATTATCATCATTTACCTTTACAAAACCGTCAAAGGTTAATGGTAATTGATTTACCATCATCTGGTTTTTCAAAAATGTATATTTCATGTTCTCTAGATCCATTTGGATGATAGCATCTAGAGCAACTTTATTTTTATTTAAATAGTTTACACCATCAAAATCAAAAGAAACCAACGATGTTGTTTTGGTGTCTAATTCAGATTGAGCCAAAGAAAAATCACCCGTACCGCTGTGATTTAAGTTTTCCATTAGCAATGCGATATTATTGCTTTTGTCGATATATTTCAGTTTAGAATTATTGATCTCGTAATGCTTTAAATCTAGTTTAAACGGACTTGCAGATGAAGTATCTGCAGCAGAAGGGTCTTTTATAGCAATGTCGTAATTGTTGTTTCCTAAAGAGTCTACTTTAATGTTGAGGTAGGTGTTATTAAGCAATAGCTCATCAACTTTTTTAGGCTCATCGCTTCCTTTAAAAAGTTCTTTAACAGACATTTTTAATAAGATCTGTTCGCTTACTACTAAAGTATCTCCTTTGAAAGGTGCTTTGTTGATCACGGAAACATCTTTTAGTACCAAGGTGGCTTCAGGAAAACTTCTAAATAAAGATAAGTTGAGATCGCTAAATTCAACATCTGCATTTACATTTTTATTGATAGTAGATTTCACCAGATCTTTTAGCTGAGCTTCAAAGATAAAGGGTGCGGCTATCAATGCTACGATCAAGATAGCGAGTATAATTCCTATAATTTTAAATGCTTTCTTCATATGTTACATTTTCGAGATTCAACTCGTCGTTAGGTTTAAGATCAAATTTTTTGCGCATATAATAAACTCCTAGATATAAAAATGGAGTATCACAGGCAGCTATAAGAACTTTAAACAGAAATCCGCTAAGTAAAAGTCCTCCAAAGAGCTGCCAGTCTATTTTGTTAAAGGTACATAACAAAAATAGCACCGCAAAGGTGTCTACAAATTGTGAAAGAAATGTGGAAAAATTATTTCTGAGCCATAGGTGTTTCCCTTTGGTGAGTTTTTTCCAAAAATGAAAGATTTGGATATCTATATATTGCGCCAATAAATAGGCAGCCATAGAAGCGCCAACTGCTATTGCCGTAGCGCCAAATACTCTTGAGAAAAGTGGATTGCCAATAGGAGACCAGCTTGTGGCGGGAACATAATCTGCTGCATAGATAATTAGTAACGAAAATAAGGAAGCAAAAATACCTGTGGTAACTACTTGGTTTGCTTTTCTTTTTCCGTATATCTCACTAATTAAATCTGTAATAAGAAATGTTATTGGATAGGGTAGAATACCTACAGAGATCTCAAAGGTGTATAAGCCGAAGAAATCCCATATAAAGAACTTTTGAAATATTAGATTAGATACAACCAAAGAGGTTATAAAGAGCGCCGCAAGTATGAGGTAGATATTGTGAGCCAGGAATATCTTTTTAGGGGTATAAGAATTCAAATTATTTTTTTTAACTCTTACTAACAAAGTTAAGTCTATGTAAGATTGTTTTACTTAATTTGCTGTGAAATTAAATAATTCTCCTCTAAACATTTCATAAAATTAAGTTGATTCCTTCTAAAATATATTATTTAGCCTTGGGTAGTAACGAGGGTAATCGTCTGCAAATATTGCAATTAGCTATAGATAGTATCTATAAAGAAGTTGGTGATATTCATCAAATTGCTCGAATTTATGAGACGCCAGCTTGGGGATTCGACGGACATTCTTTTTTGAATACTTGTATAAAAATTGGTTCTAGATTTTCTCCTGATGTTGTTTTAGAAAAATTGCTGAATATTGAAACTGAATTGGGTAGAGTTAGAGGTAAGTCTAATTCTTATAGTAATAGAAATATAGATCTAGATATTATCTTAATGGAGGATGAGATGGTGGCCTCTTCAAATTTGAGCATACCTCACCCGGAAATGCAAAATCGAAAATTTGTGTTGGCGCCATTGGCAGATATTGCTAATAAGGTGATTCATCCAGTTTTAAAAAGATCTATTGCTGTGCTTTTAGCTGAAACAAATGATACTTCAGAAATTAATGTCACAGAAGATACGTTGAAGAATCCAGTCAAGAAATACAATTTTACTTCTTGTAATTATATTGCTATTGAAGGAAACATAGGAGCAGGAAAAACCAGTTTATCTACCATGATATCTGAAGATTTTAATGCAAAGCTGATCTTGGAAAGATTTAAGGATAATCCTTTTTTGCCGAAATTTTATGAAGATCAGCATAGATATGCATTTCCATTAGAAATGTCTTTTCTAGCAGATAGATATCAGCAACTATCAGATGATTTAGCACAATATGATCTTTTTACAGATTTTGTGGTTTCGGATTATGATGTTTTTAAATCGCTCATTTTTGCAAAGATCACTTTAGCTGAAGATGAATATGCTTTATATAATAAGCTCTTCGGAATTATGTATAAAGAATTGGTGAAGCCGGATCTTTATGTGTATCTCTATCAAAATACCGATAGGTTATTGGAAAATATCAAGAAGCGAGGTAGAGATTATGAGCAAAACATTCAGCCGGATTATTTAATGGAGATCAATCAAAGTTATTTGGCTTTTATAAAATCTCAAACTAATATCAAGGTGAAAGTGATCGATATTTCAGATTATGATTTTGTAAATAATAGAACTCATTATTTAGAAATTTTAGACCAAATTTCAGGTGAACTTTAATAAAGACACTTTTAGTTTTTATATAATAAACAAGGCTCACTTATTAGGTGAGCCTTGCTTTTTGTAATAATTAAATCTTTTGAAAGATTTGGGTATTAATAGAAGATCTTTATGTGTTAAGCTTCAGAAACTGCAGCTTTAATTCTTTTCAATGCTTCTTCAATTTGAGATTCACTCGCAGCATAAGAAAATCTTATACAGTTTGGATTTCCAAAGGCATCACCAGTAACGGTGGCTACTAAAGCTTCCTCTAATAGGAACATTGAAAAATCTGTAGCATCTTTAATTAAATGACCTTTGATCGTTTTTCCGAAGAAATAGGAGATGTCTGGAAATACATAAAAAGCGCCTTCTGGTTCTGTAGTTTTAAATCCTTCAATCTTATCTAAAAGTGAGATAATAAGTTTTCGACGTTCTTTAAACTTATCTACCATGAATTGTATCTTACTCACTGGTGCTTCTAGCGCTGTAATTACGGCTCTTTGAGCAATACAGTTAGCGCCACTGGTAATCTGACCTTGCATTTTGTTACAAGCTCTAGCTATCCATTCCGGAGCTCCAATGTAACCAATTCTCCAACCCGTCATGGCAAATGCTTTAGAAACACCATTTACGGTAACTACGCGGTCATACATATCGTCAAACTGAGCCATAGAGGCATGCTCGCCAACAAAGTTGATATGCTCATATATTTCATCACTTACTATAATAATGTCTGGATATTTCACCAAAACATCTGCAAGAGCTCTTAATTCTTTCTCGCTATAAACCATCCCACTTGGGTTACAAGGGGAGCTGTACCAAAGCATTCTTGTCTTAGGGGTAATTGCTGCCTCTAATTGTTCTGGTGTAATTTTAAAATTACTTTCTACGCTAGTTGGAACCTCTACAGGAACTCCTTCTGCCAGTTTTACAATTTCTGCGTAGCTCACCCAATAAGGACATGGAAGTAATACTTCATCTCCAGGGTTTAAAATAACCAATGCTGCATTGGCTAAAGATTGCTTAGCACCGGTAGAAACCACAATTTGAGATCTATTATAAGTAAGATTATTATCTCTCTTAAATTTTGTGATAACAGCGTCTTTAAGCTCTACGTAACCATCTACAGGGGTATAAGAATTGTAATTATCATTAATAGCTTGTATCGCAGCCTCTTTAATGAATTCTGGAGTGTTAAAATCTGGTTCTCCAAGGCTTAAACCTATAATATCTTTTCCTTCCTCTCTTAACTCGCGAGTCTTAGCTGCCATAGCCAAAGTTTGCGAAGTTGCTAGATTATTAATCCTGTCAGATAATTTGTGTTGCATAAATATTTATGAGTTTTATTTTAAGCAGAAATGGTTGGTTTAGCACCCATCTCTTTTAAATGTTTAAAGTGAGCTATTATTGCGCCTCTTGTAGTTTTAAATTCATTGTAAGGCAAATTACATTCTTTAGCAGTCTCCTTAACGATCTCTGCTATCTTAGTGTAATGTATGTGGCTAATGTTTGGAAAAATATGATGTTCCACCTGATGATTTAAGCCACCGGTAAACCAGTTTACAAGTCTGTTTTTAGTGGCAAAATTTACCGTTGTGAATAATTGATGTATCGCCCATGTGTTTTTCATAGATCCGGTCTCATCTGGAACAGGCATTTCAGTTTCTTTTACAACATGCGCTAATTGAAATACGATACTTAATATCAATCCGGCGGTATAGTGCATTACAAAAAATCCTATTAATATCTTCCACCAAGAGATTGAAAGTATAAGCATAGGAATAACTATCCAAATGCTTACATATATAAGTTTTGTTATTGCAATTATACTCCATTGTTTTGCAGGAGAAGGAAGTTTACCATAAGATAATTTACGTTTCAAATATCTTTTTGTCTGTTTAAAATCTGTAGTTAAAGCCCAATTGAAAGTAAGTAGCCCGTATAAGAAAACAGAATAATAATGCTGGAATTTATGAAATCTAGACCACTCTGCGTGTTTAGAGAATCTAATAATCCTTCCGGCATCAAGATCTTCATCATGTCCATGGATATTAGTGTAGGTGTGGTGCAATACGTTGTGCTGAACCTGCCAATTGTAAACATTTCCGGCAAGGATATATATAGTTCCTCCCATAAATTTATTGATCCATTTCTTAGATGAATATGAACCGTGGTTACCATCATGCATAATGTTCATTCCAACTCCTGCCATACCCGCTCCCATAACTACGGTAAGTAATAGCATCCACCACTGTGAAATATCCAAAGTTAAAATTAAGAAATAAGGAGCCAAAAATAGGGAAAACATGACAATGGCTTTGATGTGGAGCTTCCAATTCCCAGTCTTCGAAATGTCATTATCTTTAAAATAGGCATTCACACGTTTGTTTAGAGTCCGAAAGAATTTCCCCGAATCTATTCTAGAAAAGCGTACGTTATCTTTATTTTCTTGCATAATTTATTCTGATTACCCAAAGGTAAAACTTTTAAAAAGGAACCTATACATATTGGGGAAAATTAACGTGTCAAATTTGATTACTTTAGCAAAAAAAATAAGGTTTTGGAATTAATTAAAAAATACTTCCCAGATTTAACTCAGGAGCAGCAAGATCAATTTACTGCCATGCAAGAGTTATATAAAGATTGGAACTTAAAGATCA
Source organism: Gillisia sp. Hel1_33_143 (assembly GCF_900104765.1). Taxonomy (GTDB): domain Bacteria; phylum Bacteroidota; class Bacteroidia; order Flavobacteriales; family Flavobacteriaceae; genus Gillisia. The sequence continues at coordinate 146,595 of NZ_LT629737.1, read as the reverse complement.
ATGTGGTATCAAGAAAAGATATAGATGAGCTTTATCTACGTCATGTTTTGCACTCATTGGGAATTGCTAAGGTTCAAAGTTTTAAGCCAGATGCTAAGATATTAGATGTTGGAACCGGTGGAGGGTTTCCTGGAATTCCTTTAGCTATATTATTTCCCGAAACTCAATTTCACTTGGTAGATTCTATTGGTAAGAAGATTAAGGTGGTAGAAGAAGTTGTTGCAGGATTGGAGCTTCAGAATGTGAAATTTACTAATTCTAGAGTAGAAGATATAGACGGCCAATATGACTTTATAGTAAGTAGAGCAGTGGCAGCAATGCCAACTTTTGTGCACTGGGTAAAAGGTAAGATCGCAAAGAAGAACAACCATGAATTAAAGAATGGGATTCTTTATTTAAAAGGAGGAGACCTATCTGAAGAATTAGAACAATATACTTCAGCCAAAATTTACCCACTCCCAGATTATTTTGAAGAGGAATTCTTCGAGACAAAGAAAGTTGTTCATCTACCTATGAAATTTAAAGGTTAGGATTTTAAGAATGTCTTATAGCAAAAAGGGATGAACTATCATCCCTTTTTTTATTCTACTAATTTATCAGTTCTTACAGGAAAAAATTTTATTCCTCACAATCTTATTTTGCAATTAATAGCTCCATAAAAACTTTTGCTATCCCAATTATCTTTCAAACAATATTGTTTTAGAGGCTGTTCCAATAGCAGATCTCACTTTAACAACATAGGTAGCTTTAGGGTAATCTTTCAGAGGTACATCGATAGAGTCTTCTTCAGACATGGAAGTGTACATCATTAAACGTTGTCCAACCATATTATACAGTTCTACAGTTTCGACCATTATTTCTGAAGGATTAAGAACTCTCAACATTTTATCGTCCATAGAATAGACCACATCAATTTCAGCCAAAGCATCTAGATCTTCAGGTTTTTCTATAGGAGTTCCGTCTGTTCCACCATCTGTATCTTCATCGGTATCTCCACCATCATCTGGATCTTCCTCTTCAGGATCTGTTTCTTCACCTGTATCAGGATCTATAGGCTCCGGTTTCTGGAAGACGATGGCATATTTAGAATCATAAGTACCACCTTCTAGAGTAGCTACAAAGTGTGATGCTCGAAGATCATGATAGGTGCTATCTGCTGCATCTCTTATAAAAATTTCTATATCATTTTTGATGTTTTCTAATTCATTGATCTTAATTGTTAACTCTCCTTTTTCTTTTAATTTTACTCCTAAAGGAAGCACTTGATCTTTATTGAAATTTGGTACTCCTTGAATTACAAAAGCATTTTGGTTAATTACCCAATACATGTCTTCAGCATTATTGTCATTCAACATAGCATCATACCCTAGATCAAATCCATTGGTAGTATTCTCATCTGCTGTAACCAAAATTTGTCTGTTAAATCCTTTTGGAGATTCATACACCAATCTGATCTTAGGTCTTACGTCGGTTTGTTTTTCTTGTCCTTTAGTTTTTGGTTTCTCCTGACTTAAAAATTGAGAGTCGGATTTTGTCTCTTTAGCAAAAGCACGTTGCCCATTATTAAATAGAACGTCTCCACCGTCTACAGTGATATTTCCTGAGATCTTAGGATCTAAAACAGTGTTCACAAAGAAACCTTGAGCTACAGGAATATATTTTTGGGGGATCTTTGCATTATTACCAAAGTACACTTCACTACTTTCTCCCGTATTATTTATGCGTTCATCTGTAGCTACGGCAGGTACTCCACCAGAAAGATTATAGGTGGCATAACCTCCAATATATTCTGCAAGGTTGTGCGTTTTTCCGGCAAAATGATCCCAGAAATATAAAGCACCATTAAAGATATTTCCTGATGTGTTATTACCTCCGCTAGAGGTTTTTAAGTTGTCTTTTATAAATTGATCTGCATTTAAAGCTGATGGGTATGGATTACCAAGTAAATAATTCTGGTTTTTACCAATATTTAAAGAGATATCTCCATTATTAGGCTTTCCTTTGAATGTATAATTCTGTCTGTCTTTTATAGCAGCATTTCCAGAGGTGCCTTTCATTGTAAATCCTTCGCCGGCAAGTAAAGCTCCGTTCTTTCCAACATATTTCCATTCACTATAAATACTAGCTGTTCCTCTAAACTTATATAGCCAATATGTTGTAATATTTACTGCTGCATCATCTGCTGCATAGGCACCATCTACAAAGGTCATTGGAATTGGTTTACTTAAATCTGTACCATTTAGCATAACGCTAGAAATAGTATATCCAGAGTTAGTACCAGCGTTCTGAAGTGATACAGGTGAACTCCAATAATTATAATTAAAACTATTGGCAGTTCCTTGTTGATCTCTTTCAATATATCCGGCACTGGTTTTCTCTAAAATACTTCCTTGAGTTTGCACAAGTTGAGATTCCCCGTTAAGATCGATTTTACCATCAAGGTCTAGATAGTGAGTAATTGTCAATCCGCTACCGCTATTTTCATTACTTCCTTCCATATTAAGACTTCCACCTTCATCCAGCAGCGCTAATAACTGAATATCATTTCCTGCTGGGTTCTTAACAGATTTACCATTAAGCTGAACTATATTCCAATTTATCTTTTCTCCATTGATCCCAATACTGTTAGGAGCATCCCAAACATCAACTAATTGAAAATCTTTTGAGATTCCATTAAAATCTAATGGCAACTTCCAAGTTGCTTTAGTAAACCAATTACTGTTTTCAGAATTTAAGATATATGGTAATGGTGCAGTATTATCTTGCATAAGTTGGATATTCTTTAGAACACCATCTGCAATATTTCCATCAGCCCCGTTATTAGGAGTTTTACCAGAATCTATTGAACCTCCTCTAGCAATTAGTGGATAATAGCCTTTTAGATCATTAAAATCTGTAAGTGTAGGAGCATTTGGTAAATTAAGATCTTGATCTAAGATCTCACCATCTACTTTAGTTCCAACTTTTATCAACCTTTGATTCATGAAAAATCTAATATGTTCTATAGATAAAGGTTTTCTCCATACTCTCACCTCTTCTATGAATCCGTTAAAGTGTTGTTTAGTTAGTTTTGTTTCTAAAGGAGCATGAGTAGCTCCAATTAAGAAGAGTGCGTCGAAGTTTCCTGAACCATTCGGAATATTATTTGTGTTATTCTGAACTTCAATACCGTCTACATACAAACTAATTTTTGAACTGGTATAAACTCCAGCAATATGGTACCATCTATCTGTTTTTACTACTTTAGTGCTAGAAACAGATCTGTCTCTAACTCTAAATGTAGGAGCTCCATTATTTAAAAATAGATCATAACCCTTGTTCGATTCACCATCTGTTCTTCTAGAGATTACGGTGTTCACTCCTGAAATGGCATTTGGTTTTATCCATGCTTCAATCGTGAAATCATCGGGACCCATTGCAAAATTATTACCAGCGTCTACATAATCATCTACTCCATCAAAATTTAATTTACTACATGCTTCAGGTAAAATGACATTTATGGTATCAATAATTTCAGGACAAGCTGCAATAGATGGCTTTACGATCCACGCTAATTCATAGGTTATTCCAGATTCTCCATTAAAGACTGTATTATTCTGAAGGTTATTTTCAAATGAAACATTTGTCGCTCCAGAAGGAGCTAATACTTCCCATCTTCCTTCACCTAGCGTTGGGTCTACTAGAATTGCACTGAGTGTAACTCTTGTAATTCCACATTCTAAAGGATTAATGTCTTCCCCGGCATCAACAATAATTTCTAGGGGTTGGTCTATAACAACATTTTCAGTAAGTAAACTACAACCATTAATTGTATTAGCGGTAAAAGTGTAAACACCAGCCTTGAGGTTCTCTATTAATAATGATCCAGATTCATTTGAATTTTCAATTACAATTTCATTTCCTTCTGAATCTAATAGACTTAATACATATAGCGAAGTATCTGTAGTAATGAATCCACCAGATACCTTTATAGTAGCAGAACCATCTTGGCCACCAAAACAGGTGACATTTGTATTAGTAATTTCATCAATTTGAAGAGCAGAAGGCTCTTCTATAGCTCCAGAAATAACAGTTGTAGAACATCCGTTAGAATCTGTAACAATTACACTATAACCATCTGGATTCGGAGCAAGTCCTGTGGCTGTTTGCGTAGTTTGATTAATAGAAGTGTCGCCGTTTTTCCATTCATAGGTAAAAGGTGCTGTTCCTGTATTCTGCTCAATATTAACAGTGGCTGAACCATCATTGGCACCAAAACATGTAACAGGAGTTATGCTGACTTCTGCTACCGGAGCTATATTAAAAGATATGGATACCTCGTCACTACAAGTTGCATCAGTATCATTAGATGTTAATGTAAGAGTGATAGAGGATAACGTTAGGTCTTGCATACTTGGCGTATAGATTGCTTCAAGATCTGTATTACTAGAAAAGCTTCCACTTCCATTAGTAGACCAGGTTCCACCTGCATTAGAGCCAGATATAGCACCCGTTAATTGAACACCCGTTCCGTTAGAACAAACAACTTGGTCTTCTCCTGCATCAACTTTTTGAATGTTAACTTCAATTGATTTACTTTCATTATTACAACCATAAAAATCGGTAATAACTAAACTATATAGGCCATTATTGGCAGTTGTGGCATTGGGTATTACCGGATTTTCTTCAGTCGAGGTATAACCGTTTGGACCTGTCCATTTAAAAGTTATAGGATCTCTTCCGCCTTCTAAATTTGCATATAGATTGAGATTTGAATCCTCACAAATAGGATCGTAAGTTGGTGCGAAATCAAAACTTACTGAGCTAATTTCGGCAAATGAAATGTCGTCAATACCAAAATCATTTCCATCTCTAACGGTATTTTCATTGATAATTCTAATTTTTACTTTAGTATTATCTCCTGAATTCCATAATTGTGGATTAAAAAATTCTACCCATTTCCCAACAGGTTGAAATGTAAGGTCACCTAAATTAGATTCTGCAACGGGTGTATTATTCCCAGGTACTAATATTTGAAGTCTTAATCTAGCGTATTTATTTGCTTCATTTCTGTATACAAGGTTTGTAGTCCATGCCCCAAAATAATAATTTTTATTTGGCAGAACATCTAAAAATCCATTAGTCTCCCAGACAGTCTGCCCTAGATTAGGATCCCCATTAATGATCATAAAATTACCATCCCCTGTAGTATGATCTCCGTTATCATTAAATGCAGAATGATATGGATTTGAACGTTTATCTACGGTGTATAGACCTTCTGGAACCAATTCGTTCCTAACTGAGGGATTATTAGTTCTATATCCATATTGAGTTATAAAACCAGTATTACCTTGCTCAAAATCTCCATTTATAATTAAATTTCTAGAAATGTCTATAGATGCAGATCCTTCACAGCCATCTTTAGTTACACGAACAGTGTATCCCTGAGCTTTAGTCACAATAATTTCCCTTCCTCCATTTATTTGCTCGCCTGAACTATTCCATTCGTAGGTATCAAAATAACCTTCCACGTAAAGTCTAATCTTATTGGGATCTTCAGGGAAAGCACAATAATCAGCTATAATTTTTGGTTGTGGTGGTTGTCGAACTACAACTTCTATAGAAGCCCTTCCAGGACATTCCAAATCTGGGTCTGTATATTTTACAGTATAGACCGTGGTCCCGCTAGGTGTTACATTTGTAGGATTTTGCTCGTTAGAAGTCCAGTTTTCATCGGTACTGGATGTCCATTCTACTTCTGGAGTACTTTGTATCTCTCCAGTAATAGTAACGTCATCAATAGCCCAACTATAAGCTCTCGAATCATTTCCTTGATTTAGAAAGCGAAACCTAATTCTCACTTGATCATGTCCTATTATCTCACTAATTGGATTATTAAAACTTGCAAAAGCGTTAGGACTGCCCTGAGTATTATTAAAGAAGGTATAAACATTCCACGAAGCGCCATTATTTATGGAATAATCAATTACTGCAAAATCTCCCCAGTTCTCACTAACATCACGGTAAAAGTGTCTAAAATCAAGTGTTAAAGAGGTATAGCCTTGTGTTGAGAACGCTGGTGTAATAAGGTTCGATTCTCTAATGTTGGAATTGGGATTCAAATTTAACTTATTAGCTACCGCAAAACTTCCACTCCCAGAATTTATAGTACCCCCACCTTCAGGAGGATTATAATTATTTTGTCTTGACCAAGTAGCAGATCCAGCATTATTGGGGCTCCAATTGATGCCAGAATTAAAATCTTCAGACAATAAAGTTTCTTCGATGTCTTGAACAAGTTCTGTTGAAGAAAATAGATCGATACTTTCTCCAGGACAAATTTCTATTCTTGAAGCACTGGCCTCCACTTGAAAAGTAGGTAATACGGTTACTGACACGCTGAATTCTTCAGGATTTGAGCATAAACTATTACTCAACGTGTAGTAATAGGTAAAAACTATATTGTTCTCTGTATCATTATTTAATCTTTCTGATATTGATCCATTACCAGACGATTGGACACTTCCATTTGCACTACGCCTTTCCCACGTAAAATTAGTACCCCCCAAAGTACTTTGTGGAATATATTCGAATAAATCTCCACTACAAAGCTCAGATCCATAATCCTGATCTTGAAGCATAGGAGTTGGTTTCACATTTACTTTAACCGTTTGAGTATTGATGCATTCTCCCTGGGATTTTAAAGTATATACATATGTAACTTCAATACTATTAGTAGTAGTATTATTTAAAATTTCGTTCGGGTTATTTTTGTTTTCTTCTGTAGAGGAAGCTTCTGGATTACTAATTCCATTTACAGCGGCTCTCGTCCAGCTGTAGGTTGTCCCATCTATGTTACTTTCTGGGCTATAATTAAATACAGTATTTGAGCAAATATCTGGCGGAGTTATAGAACTTGTTAGAACTGGTTTTATATTATCTACTATTACTTCATTTATAATAAAACATCCTGATGAGGTAGTTCCTTTTATATAGTATGTTCCCAATCCTACATCTGAAGGATTTTGCAATTGGGTAGTAGCTTGTGCATTTTGCCAATATGTATACGTTAATCCAGATAAGGTTGTTGTTTTAATAGAAGGATCTGTAAGATCTACTGTTGATTGACATTCCGGAATGTCAATAACGAAATCTGGTAGTGGATTAACAGTTACTGCAACCGTAATAGGAGTACCTGTACATCCATTTGCTTCAGGAGTTATTTTGTATTTAACTACTTGCGGTTGTGTGCCAGAATTGGTGAGAGTTTGAGCAATAGAAGTTCCACTTCCTTCTACAGCTCCTGTAATATTACTACCAACTTCTGCAAGTGTCCAACTATAAGATTGTCCGCTTCCACTTAAATTAATAGCTGTTACACCACCAGAGCATATTGCCTGAGTGGCAGGATTAGCAGAAAGTGAGGGTGTAGGATTCACTAACACAGTGTAAGTAGCGGGGATACCCAGACAACCATTTGCAACAGGAGTTATAATTATAGTTGCATTTCCAGCTTTTGCACTAAAACTAGGAATCTCTTTAATATTTGTTCTATTTGCCAATCCAATCGCGCTTCCTCCTGTAATGTTATAGGTGGTACCCGTAACTCCAGACTGTAAGGGTATAATATCAGTAGAATTTCCATTACAATAAGTCTTATTTTCTAGCGTAGTACTAATTGCAGGTTTTGGTTTTACAGTGATTGTAAAACTTTGAGCGATTCCTTCACAATTATTTGCAGAAGGAGTAGTGGTGATAGTGGCAATTACATTTTCATTACTATCATTTGAAGCTTTAAATGCTTTTATATTTCCATTTCCCACAGCTGCTAGGCCTATTGAAGTGTTATTGTTAGTCCATGAAATACTAGAATTAGAAACAGAGAATATCCTATCAGGAAATGATATTTGATTAATCTGTTCTCCAGAACAAACAACAATATCATCAGGTCTTGTCATTGTAGGAGTCGGTTTAATACTAAAAGTAAACGTTATTGGAATTCCTTTACAGCTGTTTCCAAAAGGTGTGACTGTAAATTCAACATTAATAATCTCGCTACCATTATTTTTTGCTGTAAATTCTGGTATATTTCCTGTACCACTGTTAGGTAAACCTATGTCTATACTACTGCTGTTATTAGCTTTATAAGACCAATCATATCTTTTATTGCTTAGCGTATTTCCAGTAAAATTTACACCGGGAACAGTGCTCTCATTACAATACTCATTTCCATTAATTGAAGGAATATCAACTGTAGGTTCTGGGATAATGATTGTTTGATTAGCAGTTGTACTATTGTTGGCATTATCTGTAAAAGTCCATGTAATTGTATATTCTCCAAAACCCTCGTATACCAGCGGATCGGTAGTTGTACCAGTTATTTCTCCTGCACAGTTGTCTATAGTGGTAGGGAAATTTGTGATCTCCTTTCCACAACTCCAGTTCTCTATATTGGATAAAGTAGGTGTTGATGGAGCCTGCTTATCTTCAACTATAACCTTGTGAGTAGCGGTTTGAGTATTATCTGAATTATCAGTCACTGTCCAGGTGATTGTAGTCTCTCCCAAAGGAAAAGTTGCTGGTGCATTATTTGTTACGCTCTTTATTCCACAGTTATCTGCAGTAGTGGGAATTCCTAAATTTAATCCTGAAGCAGTACATTTATTGTTATCTGCACTTACAGTTTTGTCGGCTGGAGCTGTAATAGTTGGGTTAATATTATCTGTTACAGTTACTAATTGAGTAGCGGTTGCAGTATTGTTGGCTGCATCTTTCACTGTCCAAATTACTGTAGTGTTACCAATAGGGAAAGCAGATGGCGCATTATTGGTTACAGTCAAATTAGCTTTAGCAGTACAATTGTCTGCTACTGCTGGTGAACCTAAATTGACATTGGTGGAAGTACATGCAACATTGGTGGTTCCCGAAGCAGCTGCTGGAGCTGTTATTGTTGGATTGATATTATCTGTAACGGTTACTATTTGAGTAGCGGTTGTAATATTGTTGGCTGCATCTTTTACCGTCCAAGTAACTGTAGTGTTTCCAATAGGGAATGCAGAAGGTGCATTATTAGTTACAGTCAAATTAGCTTTAGCAGTACAATTATCTGCTATTACTGGTGAGCCTAAATTGACATTGGTGGAAGTGCACGCAACATTGGTTGTTCCTGAAGCATTTGCTGGAGCTGTAATAGTTGGGTTAATATTATCTGTAACAGTTACTATTTGAGTGGCGGTTGCAGTATTGTTCGCTTCATCTTTTACCGTCCAAGTTACTGTAGTGTTACCAATAGGAAAAGCAGAAGGTGCATTATTGGTTACAGTTAAATTGGCTTTAGCTGTACAATTGTCTGCTACTGCTGGTGAACCTAAATTGACATTGGTGGAAGTACACGCAACATTGGTTGTTCCTGAAGCAGCTGCTGGAGCCGATATGGTAGGTTTTTGACTATCTTCTATTCTTATAGTTATTGTTCTGTCATCTCCTTTGGCTGCATTACTTACAAAAAATGTAGCAGTATATGTTCCATAAGGTACATTTGAAGGAACTACTATACTTATGCTTCCCGCCCCCGAAGTGAATGGATGAGATTTTGCTGAAATGTCTTTAAATCCCAAATTTTTATCGTTGGTAGAAAATACTATGGAATATTTATTTGGAGAATTAGAAGTTGCGCTATATGGAAGTATTGCAGTAGTAGTTCCTTTACAAATTGCAGATATTTCTCCAAGTGTTATGGAAGGTTTTAAAAACAAATTAAAAGCATAATTGCTTTCTAATCGGGCAGTTCTGTTTACTATATTTTCAACGACTGCTAATTCAATTTTCAAGATTCTATCTGAAAAATCTTTTTTTAAAGAATAAGATTCCAATTTATTCTGTAGTCTTTCCGAAAAACTAGTGTCGAATGTTGAATTTAGCTCTACTTTTTTAAATAAGGCAACAGAAGCTTTGTCCCCAGTTTTGTAGCTGGAAAAAGAAGTAGTAATATTATTAGCAATTAAGTTTAAAGTAGAACCTGCAACAAATAAGATAAGAAGTAGGATTCTTACTTTTTGAGTAATTTTCTTCATTCAGAACATTTTGGGACAATGTTCAAAATTAGCATAAAATTATATAAATTAAGAACTTAGCGAATTTTAATTTGGTAAAAAACGGCATTTATCGATGAAATACATCTTTTTAATCAACTCTCTTTAAGAACATCTAAAAATCATTATAGAACTTTCAACCGGTAAAATTGTGATTTCAACTAAACAAGGCTCTTTTTTAATATAACTCTACATCTAATCTAGAGATGCATTTATAAAAGATCTATAATTATTTAGTGTTAGATCAGAAGGTAACTTGGAGAATATCTATTTAAGTAATAGCATTAATAAGAATTAAGATTTAAGGACTTGCTAATAGTTCATAAAAAAAGCTCGTAGAATAACTACGAGCTTTTTGATGTTGATTTATGGAGAGCCAATTATTCTCCCATAAATGGATATCTGTAATCTTTAGCAGCTACAAAAGTTTCTTTTATCAATCTAGGTGAAACCCATCTTAATAAATTCAGTTTAGAACCTGCTTTGTCATTGGTTCCACTTGCTCTTGCTCCTCCAAAAGGTTGTTGCCCAACAACGGCTCCTGTTGGTTTATCATTTATGTAGAAGTTACCTGCAGCATTTTGAAGTGCTTTAGTTGCCTGGGTAGCAGCATATCTGTCTCCAGAAAGTACAGCACCAGTAAGGGCGTAAATACTTGTTTCATCTACTAGCTTAAGTGTTTCTTCCCATTTGTTATCATCATAAACATAAATGGTTACAACGGGTCCAAAAAGTTCTGTTTCCATTGTAGTATATTTTGGATCTGTTGTTAAAATAACCGTAGGCTCTATAAAATATCCTTTAGATTTATCATAACTACCTCCCACAACAATTTCTGCATCTTTATCTTCTTTAGCCTTGTCTATGTATTTAGCCAGCTTATCAAAGGATCCTTCATGAATTACAGAAGTTATGAAGTTACTCATATCTTGAGGTGAACCCATTTTAAAAGATTTTACATCTTCTACAACGTAATCCTTAACTTCCTTCCACATACTTTTTGGAATGTAAACTCTAGAAGCAGCGCTACATTTTTGTCCTTGGAATTCAAAAGCCCCTCTAGAGATAGCGGTTGCAACCTGCTTAGCATTTGCTGTAGGGTGCGCTAAGATGAAATCCTTTCCACCGGTTTCTCCAACTATTCGAGGGTAAGTTTTATATTTATCTATATTCTGACCGATTTTAGCCCAAATACCTTTAAACACATCTGTACTTCCGGTAAAGTGTATACCAGCAAAATCTGGACTAGCTAATACAGCATCGGTGATCATTACAGGATCTCCCATTACCATATTAATTACTCCATCTGGCACTCCAGCTTCTTTAAACACTTCCATGATTACTTGTGCAGAAAATACCTGACTATCACTTGGCTTCCAAATAACAGTATTTCCCATTAAAGCAGCGCTTGCAGGAAGGTTACCGGCAATTGCAGTAAAGTTAAATGGAGTAATTGCATATACAAAGCCTTCTAAAGGTCTATATTCAATTCTGTTCCAAGCTCCAGCAGAAGATTCTGGTTGCTCTTCATAGATTTGAGACATGTATTCCACATTAAATCTTAAGAAATCTATGAGTTCACATGCAGAATCTATTTCGGCTTGATAAATAGTTTTAGACTGTCCAATCATCGTGGCAGCATTTATTCTAGCTCTATACGGACCAGCAATAAGATCTGCAGCCTTTAAAAATACCGCGGCACGTTGTTCCCAATCTAGGTCTGCCCATTGCTGTCTTGCTTCTAAGGAAGTAGAAATAGCTTTCTCAATATGCTTTTTTTCAGCTAAGTGAAATGATCCTAAATCATGTTTATGGTCATGCGGTGGGCGCATTCCCATAGTGTCTCCAGTTTTAATTTCTTCGGATCCTATATAAAGTGGTACATCCATTTTGGTGTTCCACATTTCTTTATAAGTATTTAATACTTCTTCTCGTTCAGGAGTTCCAGGAGCATATGATTTGATTGGCTCATTTATAGCTGTTGGAACTTGAAAAAATCCTTTTCCCATAATTATTTATACTTTTTTTGATGTTTTCTATTTATAAGGCTAAAGGTAAAAAAATTAAGTCGTTTAACCTGAGACCTGTAAACAGACTCCTTAGGTTTAACGTATTTTTGTAATGAAGTTAAAATCTAAATTTTAGTATATCTATGTGCACCGTTACTCTTAGCCGGAATTTTGTGAAAAATAATGATTTTGTTTTAACATCTAATAGGGATGAGGCTGCAGGGAGATCTACATTTATTCCGATGAAATACTCTGAAGATAATGTAACCATACTTTACCCCAAAGATGCAGAAGCAGGAGGAACTTGGATAGGGCTTAGCGATAATTGTAGAGTAATATGTTTGTTGAATGGAGAATTTAAATCACACATTAGAAAGGATAAATATAGAATAAGTAGGGGAGTGGTGGTTAAAGATTTTTTAAAGGCTAAGAATCTTGTTGAGTTGCTAAATAATTATGATCTAGAAAATATCGAACCATTCACTTTAATTGCAGGAGATTGGAATATGGATTTAAAATTTATAGAACTAGTTTGGGATGGAGAAAGAAAGCATGTGAGGGAAATAAAAGAAGAACTTATAATATGGTCTTCTTCACCACTTTATTCAGAGGAGATGAAATCAGAACGGATTAGTTGGTTGAAAGACTTTAGCGTTAATAATGAAATAGATGCAAATTCATTATGGAAATTTCATCATGCGGCAGGAAATGGTGATATGAATACTGATGTAATAATGGATAGAGGTTTTGTTAAAACCAAAAGCATAACTCAAATTATAAAGCAATCTAATGCTATAGAAATGATCTATGAAGATCTAGAAACAACAAAATTGGTAAGAACAAAATTTTAATTGAGCGCAAAAGCAGCGCTTAATTTGAATGATGGAATGGAAACTTTGAATTTTTTAGTAGTTGTAAAGTTTACCATGTTATAATAACCACTCATAGCTCCAAAAGGAGATGTTAACAAACAACCACTGCTATATGTATGAGATTCGCCGGGTTTTAAAACCGGTTTTTTTCCAATTACTCCTTCCCCTTGTACGATCTCTGTTTTATTTAGAGCGTCTTTGATCTTCCAAAACCTGGATGTTAATTGAACGGAATCTTTACTTTGATTCTCTATCGTAATTTGATAGCCAAACGCAAAGTGAATTTTATAATTCTTATAAAAAGTGCCTTCAAAATTAGTTTCTACGGAAATTTTTATGCCGCTAGTTACTTGTTGTATCATAATTAATAGATAGCAAAGGATGCAAAAAGAGTAATTAAGGTTGCTATAACAGCTAAAATAAGAAATATAGTGTTTATAATCAGAAATTTAACAATAGTTTTGAATCTACTCTGCTCATAAAAATTTCGCATTGCTTTATAGAGATAGAAAAGAAATAGTAAGGTAGCTAAAGGTGTAAAAAAGTCTATATTAAAGATCTCTTTGAGCAAAAGGCTTAATCCTAGAAGTACAAAGAACACGCTTTGAACATGAAAGATAAACACCAGATGCTCCATATAATTAAAATTACGTCTCCAGTATAATAACCAATTGAATAATGCTACAACAGGTAAGAAGAAGAATATGATTAGAGGCATTTTTCCTAATATATAATTTAGGAAGATCTTCGGGTTCTCCGTCATAAAATTATAATCTATGGTTTTCTTATAAAGCCATTCGTTATAGTTTGTTTTGTTATGATGTAAGCTATCCAGAGCTATTGTGGAAGATGTAATTTTTGTTTCTTCCTGAAAAGCATTATAAAGTTCTAATCGTTTTGAAGTAGCTTCAAAGAAAGAAAGGCTATCTACTTTATTTTGTGTTATATATTTAGTCTTATAACTTTTTGTAGTAACGGTATCTCTTATATTCTGAAGCGCAATTAAGGTATCTAAATTGACCTTTACATTGCCGGGAAGTTCATTTAGGTCTTGCTGCAGGTCCTCCAATTCTTTATCCGTAAGTTCGTTTTTTACCGTATCTGGGTCGCTTTCTGTTATTCCTTCATAATTATTTGAAAATCCGAAAATGATAAAAAATATTATTGATACACTAAGATAAAATCTAAAGGGATTTGCATATCGCATTCTCTTTCCGTTCACATAATCTTTGGTGATCTTACCGGGTCTAAATAGCAAGGTGAAAAGTGTAAGATTCACTCTGGAATCATAGGAGAAAACCCCTGCAAAATATTCGTTTACGTAGTCTTTAAATGATAATTTTTTAATGCTATTATTTTGTCCGCAATTTGCGCAGTAGTTATCGCTAATATCTAAAGGATGATTGCAATTGAGGCAGGTGGTTCCTCGGTACTTTTTAATAGTATTATAATCTTTCATAGAATGAGATACGCCGTAGATTCTTATAGTATGCTAATTTGTGATATTTATGGAGTTTGCATTTCCAAGACCAATAATTTTGTCATACCGAGCTCCCAGATCTCTAAAGTATACCAAAACCTGATAGAAATTCTCGGTTTCATCAAAATTCCCACTTATAAAACCTTCATTTAAACTTCCGTCTTTTTGTACTAGAACATATTTGTAATTATAAAAGCCTTGTTTAAAGAGTATGGCATTTTCATAAAGTCCTTTTTCTTTACTGTATTTCATCAATGTAGAGTTATCTACCTCAAAGTTGTTGAAAGCACCGTATATGTGAAGTTCTCCTCCGCTTAAAGGTTCAAAATTCTGAAGACTGAAGTGGGTCCAGATATATTCAGCTTCGGTGTTGGAGTCTTCGCCTTGAAGTGTTCTCACTACAAACTGTCCATTGATGTCTGGATTATATGTGTAGGGCTGTGTGTCTCTAGACGAGTTGGTAAAAAGGTAATGATGATAAAGTGCATCTAGTTCTATTCTGCTAATATTTAAAGTTGGAGATCTCAAGTCTTTGCTGTCAAATTGAAGATATTCGTTGCCCGCCCAAAAAGAGGTGGGGCTATCATATTTATATATAAGGCTATTTCCAATGGTATATTGGGGTTTTATGTTTCTAATTGCCTGTTTTAGGTTTTGATTTTGAAGTATTAAGATATTTACGGTGCTCTCCGGATTTCTAATAAGTAGATCTTGAGAATTGATCTCAATATTTACTATTTGTTTTGTGTTGATATATTGCAAGTCTCTAGATCTTTTTATTGCGACAGCAACTTTGGATAGATTTTCATATATCATGAACTTTCTGGAAAATACAATTTCTTTGGAGCTGTTAAAGATGCTTATAATGTAGTTTCCAGATACTTTTAGTTGTTTTATGTCATTATTGGGTATGTTCAATTCGTAGTGCGTATATGGCTGTAGGGTATTGTAGGAATTGCTGTAATTAAATATTCTTACATTGTCTATGCCATCTAAATATTCAGATTTAACTAAGTTGGAAGGAGACCAATCGTAATTAAAATGCTCTATGGTATAATAGTAGTCTGCTTCGTCTCCTATAATATCATCAAATGCCAAAGATAAATTTTCACCCAGTTGAATAATTGGGTTCCCACTGTAATCTGAATTACCAGTGAACTCTATACTTCTAATAAAGGCAGGGGGTGTAACCTCCAAACGCTCTTGTGAAAAAGCGCTTAAACTGAGAATTGATAATACCAGATAATAAACGTGTTTCATGTGCTTAAAATTAAATTACAAGGAATTACAAATTTTATAATCATATTCTTCCTAAGCTACTTTAACAAGAATAGAACCGAAAATTATCTGATTTGTTTGGTAGTTGTAGGGTTAAAATTAGTAAATTTGCACACTATAAAAAATAAATTTTAATATACACTCCATCCTATGTCAAAAGACATTCGAATTAAAAGAGGGCTTACTCTACGATTAAAAGGGGAGGCGGAAAAACTAGTTGTTGATGCCCCAAGGTCTAAGACCTATGCGATCAAACCTCCAGATTTTCATGCAGTAGTACCAAAAATGGTTGTTAAAGAAGGCGCTAAGATCCTTGCCGGAGACGAGCTTTTCTTTTCAAAATATACAGAAGAAATTAGATTTACTTCTCCTGTTAGTGGTACTGTGGCTGAGATAAAACGAGGTGATAAGCGTCGTATTCTTGAGATCATTATTGAGGCAGATCCTACCGACTCCTATAAAAACTTTGGTCAATTAAACGCTGCTACGGCAGATGCTGAATCTGTAAAGAACAGGATCTTAAAAAGTGGTTGTGGTGCTTTTATAAAGCAAAGACCTTATGATATTGTAGCAGACCCTAAAGATTCTCCAAAATCAATATTTGTATCTGTAGTGTCTACCGCTCCTTTGGCGGCAGATCTAGGCTTTGTTCTTAAAGATAAAGTTGCTGCTTTTCAAGAAGGAATTTATGCATTGCAAAAGTTAACTTCAGGAAAAGTACATGTATCTGTAGATGAAAGTTCTGCTTCAATTCTAAAAGGGATTAAAGGTGCAGAGATACATGTTGTTAACGGTCCGCACCCTGCAGGAAATGTTGGTGTTCAGATCCAAAAATTAGATCCTATTAATAGAGGAGAGCGTGTTTGGTGTGTTGGTGCAGAAGATGTGGCAATTATCGGAAACGTATTCTTAACTGGAGAATATCGTGCTAACAGAACTATTGCAGTTACTGGTAGTGAGGCAAAAGATAGAAAGTATTACAATACTAAAATTGGAGCCAATTCTGCAGATCTAGTAGGTGCTGTTTCAGAGAATGTTAGATTGATCTCTGGAGATGTACTTACAGGATTAAAATTATCGAGTAATCAATATATAGGTTTTTATCCTAATTCTTTAACCTTGATCCCAGAAGGGAATAGTTATAGAATCTTTGGATGGTTACCTTTTACTTATAACAATATTCATTCTAATTCAAAAACCTCTTTGTCTTGGTTAATGCCAAATAAGAAGTTTGAACCTACAACCAATTTAAATGGTGAGGAAAGAGCTTTAGTGGTAACTGGAGAAATGGAAGAAGTAATGCCTATGGATATTTATCCTATGCAACTTCTGAAAGCTTGTATGGCTGGAGATATTGAAAAAATGGAAAATCTAGGGATCTACGAAGTAGCTCCAGAAGATTTTGCATTAATAGATTATGTTAACACTTCAAAAATTGAAGCTCAGGAAATTATACGTCTTGGGTTGGATTTAATGCTTACCGAAGTAGGTTAAAAAGTTTTAAATATGGAATGGATAAGACAAAAATTAGATAAATTTAAAGAACCTTTTAATAAGGGGAATAAATTAGAGAAGTACGCTCCAGCATATAATGCTTTAGATACTTTTCTTTTTACACCAAATCATACTACCCAAAGCGGTGCGCATGTTAGAGATGCAGTAGATCTTAAGAGAACTATGATTACTGTAGTTCTTGCGTTAGTACCTGCGTTAATCTTTGGAATGTGGAATGGTGGTTACCAATATTTATCTCAAATTCAAACTGAGGTTGGTTTTTGGGAAGCTTTAGGACACGGAGCATGGAAGATCTTACCAATGATAGCAGTTTCTTACGGAGTTGGTCTTGGTTTAGAATTTGCTTTTGCTGTAATGCGTGGTCATGAAGTAAATGAAGGGTATTTGGTTACCGGACTTTTGATTCCGATGATCATGCCAATAGATATTCCACTATGGATGGTAGCAATATCTGTTGTATTTGCAGTTGTTATTGGTAAAGAAGCTTTTGGAGGAACAGGAATGAATATTCTTAATCCTGCTCTAACGGCTAGGGTTTTTGCATTTTTTGCATATCCTACTTATATGTCTGGTAATACCGTTTGGGTAAGTGAAGCTTCAAATATAGATGGAGTTTCTGGAGAAACTATTCTTGGATCTTTAGCCTCTGGAAATACGGTAAATTACAGTTTCTTAGATATGTTCTCTGGAGTTATTCCTGGTTCTATATCAGAAACTTCTACCTTGTGTATCTTGGTTGGAGCTTTAATTTTAATATTAACTAAAGTTGGTAGTTGGAGAATAATAATAAGTGGATTTATGGGTGCAGCAGTAATGGCACTTATATTTAATGCTTTACCTTCTATGGGATTAGAAGGAAATGATCTAACAAATTTCCCATGGTATCAGCATCTAGTAATTGGAGGTTTAGCATTTGGTGTTGTTTTTATGGCAACAGATCCTGTATCTGCAGCTCAAACCATGAAAGGAAAGTGGATCTATGGATTCCTTATTGGATTATTTGCAGTGATGATTAGAGTTTTTAACCCGGCATATCCTGAGGGAATCATGTTAGCAATTCTTTTAATGAACGTATTTGCACCGGTTATAGATCACTATGTGATAGAATCTCATGTAAAACGCAGAAAGAAAAGATTAGCAAATACGGCAGCCTCAATTAAAACAGCAGTATAGTTATGGAAGAGAAATCGGTTAATAAAACAAATAGTAACGGGTATACCTTTATTTTCGCCATTATCATGGTGGTTGTGGTAGCCAGTGTACTAGCCTTTGCAGCAACATCTTTGCAACCTTTGCAAAATGAAAATGTTAGAAAGGAAAAGATGCAGAATATTTTAGCAACTATCGGTATTGAAACTGATAGAGACGGTGCAGAAGAATTATACAATAAGTATATTACTGAAACTATCGCGTTAAAAGAAGATGGATCTGTAGATGAAACTGCAGATGCTTTTACTGTAGATCTTGCAAAAGAACTTAAGAAGCCAGTAAATGAACAAATCTACCCGCTTTATGAAGCAAATGTAGATGGTGCTAAGTACTATATAGTTCCATTAAGAGGTAAAGGTCTTTGGGATGCCATCTGGGGATATGTGTCTTTAAAAGACGATGTAAATACTATAAAAGGAGCAGTCTTCGATCATAAAGGGGAAACACCAGGTTTGGGTGGAGAAATTACTCAGGTTTGGTTTCAACAAAGATTTGCAGATGAAAAGATCTTTGATGGGAGTGGTAATCTTATAGGTGTTTCTGTTGTTAAAGGAAACGTTGGTCCATCTAATAAAGATGATAATAAAGTAGATGCTATTTCTGGTGCAACAATTACTGGTAACGGTATTTCTGATATGATTTCAGAAAGATTGATTCATTATCTACCTTATTTCAAAAAACAAAAGGATATTAAAGTAGCAGTACATTAATTATGGCAAAAGATATCAAATCAGCTTCAGAAGCAAATGAAGCAAAGAAAAAAGAAATGATTTTGTTCTTGTCTAATTCAGAAGAAAAAGAGCATTTCCTTTCTAAGAACAATAGAAAATTATTGAGTGATCCTTTAAACGACAATAACCCAATTACCGTTCAGGTATTAGGTATATGTTCTGCTTTAGCAATTACCGTTCAATTAGAACCTGCAATTGTTATGGCGGTTGCGGTTATGGTTGTAATTGCTTTTTCAAACGTTATTGTATCTCTTATGAGAAATCTGATCCCTAACAGGATTAGGATTATAGTTCAATTGGTTATTGTAGCCTCTTTGGTAATTTTAGTAGATCAGGTACTTAAAGCATATGCTTACGATGTAAGTAAGCAGTTATCTGTATTTGTTGGATTGATTATTACCAACTGTATCGTGATGGGTCGTTTGGAAGCATTTGCATTAGGTAATGGTGTATACAAATCATTTCTTGATGGAATTGGAAACGGAGCCGGATATGGATTGATCTTGGTAATTGTGGCTTTCTTTAGAGAATTATTAGGTTCTGGTAAATTACTAGGGTTTGAAGTTCTAGGTCACAAAGCAGCTACAATGGCAGAATCTACCGGTTTATATGCGGTAGGGTATGAAAATAACGGTTTGATGTTATTATCTCCAATGGCTCTTATTGTAGTTGGGATAATTATATGGGTACAACGTGCTAGAAACCGTAAACTGATTGAACAACATTAATAGCGCAACAGCGAAAAAGTATTACAATGGAATATGTAAATTTATTTGTCCGAAGTATTTTTATAGAAAATATGATTTTTGCCTACTTTTTAGGGATGTGTTCCTATTTAGCAGTGTCAAAAACAGTTAAAACAGCTGTTGGTTTGGGTGCAGCGGTAGTATTCGTACTTACCATTACGGTGCCTATCAACTTTTTGTTAGATCAGTACTTATTAAGACCAGGAGCTTTGGCTTGGTTAGATCCTGAATATGCAAGTGTAGATCTTAGTTTCTTAAGTTTTATCATGTTCATTGCAGTAATAGCATCTATGGTGCAACTGGTGGAGATGATCGTAGAGAAATTTGCTCCAGCTCTTTATGGTGCATTAGGTATCTTTCTTCCTCTTATTGCAGTAAACTGTGCAATTTTAGGTGGATCTTTATTTATGCAACAAAAAGATTTTAGTGCCGTTTCTGAAGCTATCACTTATGGGTTAGGTAGTGGAGTTGGATGGTTCTTAGCAATTTTAGCTATTGCAGCAATCCGTGAAAAAATAACATATTCTAATGTGCCAGCACCATTAAAAGGATTAGGGATCACTTTTATTATCACCGGTTTAATGGCATTAGGTTTCATGAGTTTTATGGGTATTAAATTATAATCGAAAAACAAAAACAATGGCAGTTATTATAGCAAGTGTAGTTGTATTCTTAGCATTGATCTTATTGCTCGTTTCTATTCTGTTAGGAGCTAAAGCAAAACTGGTTCCTTCTGGTCCGGTTACTATAAGTGTTAATGGAGAGAAGAATTTGGAAGTTGGTTCTGGAGGAACTTTGCTTTCTACTTTAGGAGAAAATAAATTGTTCTTACCTTCAGCTTGTGGTGGTGGTGGAACATGTTTACAGTGTAAATGTATCGTTCAAGATGGAGGAGGAACAATTCTTCCAACAGAAGAGCCTCATTTTACTAGAAAAGAGATCGCTAATGGATGGCGTCTTGGATGTCAGGTAAAAGTTAAGCAAGACATGAAGATCCAAATTCCTGAAGAGGTTTTTGGAATTAAGAAATGGGAAGCTACGGTTGTTAGAAATTACAACGTTGCATCTTTTATTAAAGAATTTGTAGTTCAACTTCCTGAAGATATGGATTACAAAGCTGGTGGATATATCCAAATTGAGATTCCTAAATGTGAAGTAAAATTTTCAGATATAGATATTACTGCTCACCCAGATGAGCACCCGGGAGAACCAGAGAAATTTAAAGATGAGTGGGACAAGTTTAAACTATGGCCACTTCAAATGAAGAATAATGAAACTGTAGAGCGTGCATATTCAATGGCTTCTTATCCTGCAGAAGGAAGAGAGATCATGTTGAACGTACGTGTTGCTACTCCACCTTTTGACAGAGCTAAGAACGGATGGATGGACGTTAATCCAGGTATTGCTTCTTCCTATATCTTTTCGAGAAAGAAAGGTGATAAAGTTGTCATTTCAGGGCCTTACGGTGAATTCTTTATTAATGAGAGTGAATCAGAAATGCTTTATGTAGGTGGTGGAGCCGGTATGGCACCAATGAGATCTCATTTATATCACTTATTCCGTACTATTAAAACTGGAAGAAAAGTTACCTATTGGTATGGAGGTCGTTCTAAAAGAGAATTGTTCTACACAGAACACTTTAGAGCCTTAGAACGTGATTTCCCTAACTTTAAATTTTACTTAGCATTATCTGAACCTATGGAAGAAGATAATTGGAAAGTTAAGAAAAGTATAGACGATGAAGGAGATGGGTTTGTAGGTTTCATTCACCAAGTAGTAATAGATAATTACTTACAGTATCATGAAGAGCCAGAAGATATTGAATTCTATTTCTGTGGACCACCATTAATGAACAAGGCTGTTGAGAAAATGACAGATGATTTTGGTGTACCACCAGAAAATGTAAGATTTGATGATTTTGGAGGGTAATTCTCTTCCAATATATATAAAAAGCCATCCTTTTAAGGGTGGCTTTTTTTTTAAGTTGAATAATATTTTAGCATCGATTTTCTTTATTGAAATACCTTAAGTTGTATTTTTGATGTTGTTATGAAAAATGAACTCGATAAGCAGGAACTTCACAATTTAGCAATGAATATTGTAGGTGAGGATTTGGAAAAACAAGGCTTTGAATTTTTAGGTATCAAAAGTGAACTTAAATCTAATCCGCAATTTGTTGCTTTAAAGAATAAGAAGCTACATTTTGTAATAGTTAGAGCCATCACATATCCTGAAGATCCCAAGGAATATGACCATATATTTATGAAAAGTATGAAGGAGCATGCATTAAAATTTAATGCGTCAACTTTCTATGCAGGCGTTGGTTTAGCCAACTCCACGAATTACGAAAAACCTATTTCAAGAGAAGAAGATTATATAGTTAATTATGACGGGATACAAGAAATATAAAACTTGGCTTGGGCTTTTAATAGTATTCATATCATTGAATAGTTGTAATAATGCCAAGAATGGAGAACATAGCTTGGAAGGAGCAGCATTAGGAACTTCCTATCATATTAAATACTTTGGTGATCTTTCTGAAGAACAAGCAGAAAAGGGATTGGATTCTATTTTTAAAGTGATTAATAAATCTATGAGTACCTATCAATCAGACTCAGATATCTCTAAGATCAATTCTGGAGATACAGATATAATTGTAGATGATAATTTTCAAGAAGTTTTTAATACTTCAGATAAGATATATAAGGAAAGCAATGGGTATTTTGATCCTACAGTAGGTAGTTTGGTAAATGCTTATGGATTTGGTCCAGATCATACATTAGACAGTGTCCAACAGATAGAGATAGATTCTATGTTACAATATGTAGGATTTAATAAAGTAAAACTTACCTCTCAAAATAAGATAGAAAAGCAGCATCCTGAAATTTATATAGATTTTAATGCTATTGCCAAGGGGTATACTATAGATGCAATTGGACGTTATTTCACTTCTAAGAACATAAAAGATTATCTTATAGAATTAGGAGGGGAACTTGTGGCAAGTGGCTCTAATACAGTTAAGAATTCTAACTGGGTTGTGGCAATAGATGATCCTATGCAAGAGGAAGGTGTAAGAACTTTTGAAGCTACCTTAGAACTACAAAATAAGGCCATGGCAACCTCAGGAAATTATAGGAAATTTAGAAAAGATCCAAAGACTGGGCAGGTTTTTGTTCATACTATAGATCCGCTTACGGGTAGATCTGAAAAGAGCAATCTCTTAAGTGCTTCTGTTTTGGCAAAAAACTGTACGTTGGCAGATGGGTATGCTACCGCTTTTATGGCATTGGGTTTAGAAAGATCTAAGCAGATGCTTAATATGTTGGATAATATAGATGTTTATTTAATTTATACTGAAAGTGATGGAAGTATTAAGGTTTTTAAAACACCGGGATTCGATAGCGCTCTCATAAAAAATTAGGCGTACTTATTTACAGCAAACAGGTATAATTTCGCCAACAGCAATACGGTATTTGTCTACCTCTGCTGGTGTTAATTTTGAGGTATAGTCTACTTCCTTTACCTTAAAACCAACGCTTCTCAATTTAGCGAAATAATCTCTTCCATATATTCTAACGTGATCATATTGGCCAAAAATCTTGGCTCTTTCTTTAGGATCTGTAATGCTATCGTCTTGAAATGTTTCTGCTCTACTTAATTCTTGCGGAATTTGAAGTATTGCAGTACCACCGGGTTTCAAAACTCTAAATAGTTCCTCCATAGCTTTAGTGTCATTTGGAATATGTTCTAAAACATGATTGCAAAGTATAAAATCGTATTCATTATCTTTAAAAGGTAAGTTGCATATATCAGCTTTTACATCAGCTAAAGGAGAATTGAGATCTGTAGTGGTATAGTCCAGATTTTTTAACTTTCTAAATCTTTTGTAAAAAGCTTGTTCTGGAGCAAAATGTAACACTTTTATAGTACTCTTGAAAAAGCTAGTTTCTTCCTTTAAATAGAGCCACAGAAGCCTATGGCGTTCTAAAGATAGCGTAGAAGGAGATAATACATTCTCTCTCTGATTTTCATATCCGTAGGGAAGAAATTTTTTAAATTCTTTTCCATCTATTGGGTCTTGATAACGATGACCCTTTAAAACGATCTCTAGAATAGGTTTGGCTAAATAACTAAGTCTTATTAGTAGAGGCCTTGGAATTGTATTAAGGGTAAATTTGAATATGCTGCGTATCATACTTCAATATCACCCCAGTTTTCTCCAGATTTTATTCTATATAATTGCATCTCAGAAACTCCAAATTGTTTCGCTAGAACTCTAATTCTAGTTTTTCTGTTAGGATCTAATAACTTTTTCTTTAAGATAACGGCTTGTGCATAAGAAAGTTTAGAGTACGATGTGATCTTTCTTAGCTTTCGCTTAACTTTAGTTTCCTTAACATTGGGGTTTCCATATTGATGTTGAACCCATTCATCTTTTGTAGCCCAATCCAGATTAGAAACTTCGTTATCATGTTTTTTGTAGTTCTTATGGATTACAAATTCCTGATTCTCTTTTCTCTCTATAAACAGTTCTGCAACAATTCTGTGAAAATAATAGTTCTTCTTTTTACCATCTTTTAGATTCACAACAAAAGATAGATAACCGGCAGTTCTCCCGCCATTTAGAAGCTCTCCCTCTGGATTTTTCACAAAACTAATAACACGTCCGTAATTGGAAATTTTGTACACAAATCTATCCTGCCAGATATCTTTATGCAAGGTTTTCCATTGCTCTTGTCTGAAATTCTTAATCATAAACTTTGGACCTAAAAGGTTCTTCTTCTGCACTAACAATACCTAAAGCTTCGTAGATGTATTTAAATGTTGAAAGTAATTCTGGCTTACCATCTACAATTGCTACATCATGTTCAAAATGTGCACTAGGTTTATTATCTGCTGTTAATATAGTCCAACCATCTTTTAGCTGGTTAATTCTTTTTGTACCCAAATTTATCATTGGCTCTATGGCAACTACCATTCCTTCTACCAACTTCTTTCCGCGGCCTCTTTGTCCATAATTAGGCATCTCTGGATCTTCGTGCATTTTTTTACCAAGACCATGCCCAACTAATTCTCTAACTACTCCGTACCCACGATCTTCACAGTATTTCTGAATAGCGTAGCCAACATCGCCAACTCTATTCCCAACCTTAAGTTCGCTTATACCAGCGTATAGAGATTCTTTGGTGACTTTTAATAAATCTTTGGTGTCTTCTGCAATTTCTCCTACAGCAAAAGTGTATGCATGATCTCCGTAATAATCATTCTTTACAGCTCCGCAGTCTATAGAAATTATATCTCCTTCTTGTAAAGGCGTGTTATTCGGAATACCGTGAACCACCTGAGCATTTGGACTCATGCACAGTGTATTAGGAAAATCATACATTCCTAAAAAACCAGGAATTGCATTTTGTTCTCTAATATACTCTTCTGCCATTTTATCAAGTTGAAGAGTGGTAACTCCAGGTTTTATTTCTGCAGCTAACATCCCTAAAGTTCTAGAAACTACTAATGCACTTTCACGCATTAATTCTATTTCTTCTCTTGATTTTATAATAATCATAATTTAGGTTTTAAAAAGTTAAGAATCCCGTTTCTGGCTTTCTTCTTTTTATTTTTAATTTTCTTGGTAGCGTAAATGTTTTCTTTTCCTAAGGTTTGATAGATCTCACCCCAACCTACTAAACCTCCAATATTTCTATCATCGATAAAAATATCTGCCTGAATTTTTCTGCTTTGAGTCTCCTCGAAAACTTCTTCAGGATAACTTTTATTTACTGCGTAAAATTGTAATCCATTTTTTTTACAGAATATTACGGCTTCATCTAGCTCTTTTCCAGATCTATACGTCCATAGAATTAATAAATGACCTTCTTCTTGAAGCTTTTTTAGAGTTTCTAAAGCAAATATAATTGGTTTGCCTATTTGAGGATATTTATTCTCTACTATAGTGCCGTCAAAATCTACGGCAATGGTTAGTCCATCTATCATAGCTCCAAAATTACTAAGAATGTTGTTACTACTAACGTATAGGTATAAAGCAAATTCTTTTCTTATTGAGCGTAAGAATCGTTATACTCTTTACCGCTAACTATTTTGGCGATATCAGCTTCAATAGATTCTTTAGGATATTCAACAAATCTATTAACTTCTTTACCGTCTTTTATAAAAATAAAAGTAGGAACTCTCTTTACATTCCACTTTTCTTCAGTTTTTCCTTCTGTTGTCTTGCTACGATCTACTCCGTAAATAGTCAGTTTAGAAAGGTCATATCCAGACTCATCTAAAATTTTGAATAATTTGGGAGTTTCTCTTTTACTATCTGGGCACCAAGTTCCCATATATGCTACGATCTCATAATCTGAAATGTTTTCTTTAATGGTTTTAAGTGCTTCTGCATTTGGAGAATAGTTGTTATAACCATTATTAAACCAAGTAGCAAAAGGTTCTTTTTGAAGATCTTCTTTAGTGAATTCTCCCAATAACATACCTTGTTGAACTACTGCAGTATTAGATGCATCTGCTGTAACTTCAGTCTGCTCATTTTGAGGTTTAGTTGTTTCATTGGTATTACCACAAGCTGTTGCAAGGGATAAGATCATAATTAGAAAGCTCATTTTCATAGAATTTAAATTAAGGATTTTTGAGTCATTAGTTCGGGTTTAGTGATCCCCATCAATTCTAAGATAGTCGGTGCTATATCTCCTAGCTTACCATCTTTAATAGATTTTATATCTTTATCTACCATTATAAAAGGTACCGGATTGGTAGTGTGCGAAGTATTTGGACTTCCATCAGGGTTAATCATAACTTCACTATTACCATGATCTGCAATTACAATAACTGTGTAATCATTTTCTATTGCTGCTTCTACAACATCTTTAGCGCATTCATCTACCACTTCACAAGCCTTTATCGCTGCTTCCATGACACCGGTGTGACCTACCATATCTGGATTGGCAAAATTAAGACAAATAAAATCCGGATCTCCAGAATTTATTTCCGGAATGATCTTATCTCGAATTTCATAAGCGCTCATTTCGGGCTGAAGGTCGTATGTTGCTACTTTTGGAGAATTTACCATAATTCTTTTTTCCCCTTTGAAAGGTTTTTCACGACCACCATTAAAGAAAAACGTTACGTGAGGATATTTCTCTGTTTCAGCAATTCTAATTTGTGATTTTCCTGTATATTCAAGCACTTCTCCTAATGTAGTTTTTATATTGTCTTTGCTAAAAACCACATTTATATTATTGAAGGTATCATCATACTTGGTTAATGTTACAAAGTATAATGGCATTGTCTTCATCTCATATTCAGAATAATCTTCTTGAGTTAAAGCTTCTGTAAGTTGTCTTCCTCGATCTGTTCTAAAGTTAAAGAAAATTACAACCTCATCATCTTTCAAAGTCGCAACAGGATTCCCATTAGAATCTGTAAGAACTATTGGTTCGATAAACTCGTCTGTTACGTCCTTATCATAACTATTTTGAATAGCCTGTAGAGCATCTTGAGTTTTTTCTCCTTCTCCTTTTACAATAAGATCATAGGCTTTCTCAACACGTTCCCATCTATTGTCTCTATCCATAGCAAAATATCTTCCTATTATAGAGGCTAGTTTGCTGTTGGTCTTATTTAGATGATCATCTAAATCTGCAATAAATCCTTTTCCAGATCTTGGGTCTACATCTCTACCATCTGTAAAAGCATGAACGTATTTTTCTTTAACTCCAAATTTCTCTGCCGCAGATAGTAATCCTTTCAAATGATTGATGTGAGAATGAACTCCTCCATCGCTCACCAATCCCATAAAATGAATAGGTTTGTTGTTGGTTTTAGCATAATTAAAAGCTTGTTCTAGAACAGGCTCTTCTATTAAACTATTATTCTTTACAGCTAGATTTATTTTTGCGAGATCTTGATATACAATTCTACCCGCTCCTAAATTCATATGTCCAACTTCACTATTTCCCATTTGGCCTTCAGGAAGACCTACATTCATACCGTGAGTTAATAATTCACCATTAGGATATTTTTCTAATAAAGAATTGAAGAAAGGAGTTTTTGCTTGAGCAACTGCAGATATTTTTGGGTCTTGGGTAACACCCCAGCCATCCAATATCATAAGGATTACTTTTTTGTTCATGCTAGAAATATATATAAGGGGTAAAGATAAGCACTAAATATTGGTGCTATAATCTTACTTTATTAATATTTTATTAAATTATAAATATCTGTTGTCCTAACAACAGATATAATGGTAGTTACTCCAAAATTAAAGACATATTCATCATTATTTTCTTCAGAGCAGGTATGTTAAAATTAATAATTAGCATTCATTAAATAATTCTTAAAAATTTTATTTTGCCCTCTATATAATAATACAGCATATATTACGTTTTAGAAAAAGTGTTCATTATAAATTAAGACGCAAAAGGCTTATTTACAGTATTGTGACGGCTAGAAATGTTAAATAAGCTATATTAATCATCAAATAAAGAATTTAAATATAATTTTTTGTAAGTTGGTATTCTCTTTGCATTTAATTAACATATAACCATAAAACCCAAATTATATGACCTACAAAATCTTGACTGTATTTGCCGCTTTAGCTACTTCTTTCGCATTTACAACCTTAGATGGCCATAATAACACAAACGTTACTATTCCTACAACAACTTTAGAAACATCTCCAACTGCAAAATCTGCTACTTTAACTTTTGATGAAAAAGTAAATGTGATGTATAATGAGTTTGTAGAAAATAACACTAGCGTCCCTAATTTGGAAAGCTTTAAATATGGAGTGATGGGATATTCTAAATTAGAAGATAAAGCATTAGTAAAAAAGGAGATCCTAACTATTATAGATTTTACACTTTCCTCTACTCAAAAAAGAATGTGGGTGTTGGATATGAAAAATCATACCGTTCTTTTCAATACCCTTGTTGCTCATGGTAAGAATACAGGGGGAGAATTTGCTAGTAAATTTTCAAACAAAGTAAACTCATTACAGTCATCACTTGGGTTCTATGTAACCGGAGAGACCTATTATGGTAAAAATGGACTATCAATGTTCATAGATGGACAGGAGGAAAAATTTAACTCTAATGCGAGAGATAGATATGTAGTTGTTCATGGAGCAGATTATGCTACTAAAGATTTTATTGATCGTGCAGGTAGATTAGGAAGAAGTTATGGTTGTCCTGCAGTTCCTGCAGCTCTTACCAAAGATATTATTGAAACCATTAAAGATAGATCTGTAATGTTCATATATTCTGCGGATAACAATTATAACAGCAATTCTGCAATGATCAAAGCTTAGTGAATGGTATTCAGAGCTTTAAGTATCTTTTCATCATCATTATATATATCATGGGTAAAATGGGTTTTACCATTTTCTCTCCATGCGGTCCAATAGAAAATATAGATCTTTACGGGAGTAGTTAGTTTGATATATCTTGTCTTGCCAGAAGCTAACAATTCATCTACTTTATCTGAATTGTATTGTTTCTGATCGCTTAATAATTCTTTAGCCAGATCTATAACTCCTTCTACTCTTACGCAGCCAGAACTGTTGGATCTAGCGTTATTACTGAATAACGATTTTGAATTGGTGTCATGTAAATAGATCAAATGTTTGTTTGGGAAATTGATCTTTACCTGTCCTAATGGATTTGCGCTTCCAGGATCTTGTTTAAACCTATAGCTATAAACCTCCTTAGAATTCCAGTTTACATTAAGAGGGTCTAAGCGTTCGCCGCTTTGAGAAATAACATTTAAATGTTTCTTATTTATATAGTTAGGGTCTTTTCTTGCGCCTGGAATTACATCTTTAATTTTAATGGTAGGGGGAATATACCAGGATGGATTTAAAACTATGTTTTCTATCTCATCAGAAAATACGGGGGTTTCCCTAGATGGTAATCCAACTACAATTTTATGCTCGTCTTTAAATTTACCGTTTTTTATGAACTCTAGCTTAAAGTCTGCTACATTCACTAATATATAATCTGATCCTAGTTCTCTTGGGTACCATCTCCATCGTTCTAGATTTACTTGAAGAATATTATACCAATCTTTAGCTGATTTGTTTAAATTGTATAGCGTTGCGTTCCCTATAATTCCATCTATCATAAGGCCATGATCTTGTTGAAAAGCTTTAATAGCCTTTTCTGATGTTTTAGAATTTACGCTAGACGTGTCCGCATCTTTTAAATAGCCAAGTTGTTGTAGTCTTGCTTTTATTATTGGCATTCTTGGATCTGAATTTTCTGGTTTTATGGTTTTTCCTATTTCAATCTTCATGAATTTTGAAGAATCCTTCTCCATTAAAATAGATTGTTCTTTAGCAGCTAAAATCAGTTTGTTGTAAATTGGATTGATAGGACCTAATTTCTTTATAGCAAAGGATAGATCATTCTTATCAATTGATTCATTTAGGAGTTTGGAGATCGAGATTTTTTTGCGAGTAAGATCCCATATTTCGTGTAATTTCTTAGGATTGGTCTTTCCATACCAGAGCTGTTTGCCATATTTGAAGAAAGCGTCTGTTAAATAAATATCTAGAGCACTTATTTCTTCTGAAGATCTATCTTGTAAATTTTTGGTGAGATTTTCAATTTCATTTCCATGAAAATCCTCAAACAAAAAGCCTTGATATTTAGCATTTTTTAAGGTGTCTAAAAACGCATTTCTAAATTGAGTATCGCTCCATACCGGCTTATTTGCTCGAGCCTTATAAAAGGTTTTTATAGAATCTCTCTCAAATAGGCTAGTGCTATCTTTTTCTTGCAATACTCTTAAAATAGCTTCAGGTGTTCCTTCAGCTATCTCTTCTACTGGAGATTGTGGGTTGTAGCTATCGCCATTAACATTATTATTGGCCTGGTTATTACATGAAATTATAAATAATAAGAATACTATAAATACACCTTTTTTAAAAGACCTTTCAAAATTCATAATGTGATGATAGAGTAGCATAAATGTCAATTTAAGGTAGCGCTATAGTTTTTTAAACATTACTATATGTTTACAAACTTCAGGAATCTCAAATTCTTCTCCCTTTATTTGATAATCGTATTTCGCATAGAAACCTACGGCTGTTGTGCGTGCGTTAAACCATAATGTGGGTTCCTCTAAGATTGAACAGATCTTAGATTCACCAGTTTTTAGGAGCTGTGCTCCTATACCTTGTTTTTTGAATGACTCTAAAATAGCCATTCCTCTTAGTTGGTATTGATTGTGAGGAGAAAATAAGGGGTTGCTGTTTTTCATAAAACTTGCAACCCCTATTAGTTTATCTTGAAAAAACGCTCCTAAATGGAATGTATCTAAGGCTTGATCACCTTCAAAACAACATTGTATTACAGGCTTTCCGGGTCTTAGAACTTTTTGTCTTATAACATAAGTTTCTTCGGAAGAGATTTCGTGAATCTCAACGTTTTTATTCAAAGAAATGGTCATTTTTTTAATTGACTCTTACTTCCTGGTATTCTTTATTCTTATCGAATTCTTCTTCTGCAAATGGGCAAACAGGATCTATCATCAGATCATTTTTCTTAGCATAAGAAACACTCTCTTTTACGAGTTTAGTAGCCAATCCTTCGCCTTTTCTTTGTTCTACAGTTTCCGTATGGTCTAAAGCCATTATCCCGTTATTTTGAAGAGAATAGGTAAGCTGAGAGATTATACCATTATCATCTTCAATAAAAAACATTCCTTGACCGTCTGTTTCTTTATGATTGATCTTGTTACTCATAATTATTATTGCTTAAAAATTCCATCAACAATTCCGTAGTCTACAGATTCCTGAGCATCCATCCAGTAATCTCTATTAAAATCTTTTAAAACTTTTTCAATTTTCTGACCGCAATTCTCAGAAAGAATTTGTGCGCTAATATCTCTAATTTTCAAGATCTCTGCAGCCTGAATTTCGATATTAGAAGCCTGACCTCTGGCACCTCCACTTGGTTGGTGTATCATTACTTTAGCTAAAGGTTGAATAAATCTTCTTCCTTTGGTTCCTCCAGAAAGGAGAATGGATCCCATAGAAGCAGCCAGTCCTGAACAAATTGTTGAAATAGGGCTTCTTAAAGATTTCATGGTGTCATACATTGCAAAGCCATCAGTAACGAAACCTCCCGGACTATTTATGAACAGCTGAATTTCTTCATTAGATACTGAATCAAGATATAAAAGATGGTCTATAACGTGTTTAGCCGTTTTCCCATCTACCTGTCCCCAAAGAAAAACTTTTCGTTGCTCTAAAAAATTTGCATCTATAAGGTCTTGAATTTTTCCTGGTTTATTTTTCATAAGTATGTAAAATCAAATTATTATCAATAGCTAAAATTATGACTATTTTCGCAGAAAACGGTAGGATGGAATTGGCATTTAACAAGATTTTAAAGAACCAATTAGATTTGGTGCTCCCATTAATTCAAAAACTAGGTGAATATCAGGTGGATGAAGAAATTCTACGTGCTAGATTTGAAGAAATGTTCGATCAGAATTATGAATGTTTTGGTATCTATTTAGATGAAAAGTTAGTGGGTGTGTTCGGACTTTGGTTTATGACTAGACATTATTGCGGAAAATCTTGTGAAGTAGATCACGTTTATATTAATTCTGAGTTGCAAAATACAGGTATTGGAAAGAAACTTTTCAATTTTATTTTCCATTATGCCAAAGAGCGAGGTTGTGAAACTTCAGAGTTAAACTCTTACGTTCAGAACTTTAGGTCTCATAAATTTTATATGAATCTAGATTATGTGATTAAAGGATATCATTTTTTAAAAAAGCTGTAGATTTTTTTGGAATTTTTAAAGATTTCAGATTATATTTGCAGAGTCTTGCGAAAGTAGCTCAGTTGGTAGAGCGTCAGCCTTCCAAGCTGAATGTCGCCGGTTCGAACCCGGTCTTTCGCTCAAAAGCCTTCCTGTATCAGGAAGGCTTTTTTCATTACTTACTAATAAGATGTAAGATTGATGATGGAAGAGGTGAAGTCTTATAGCATATAAATGCTACAATCTATTGGCTGACTAATTTTATAAGTATCTAAAAAATAGAAAGTCCCGTTAGTGTGGTTAGCTTTTCTAATGCAGCCATCCCTAATTCAGAATTTCCTTTTTCATTTAAAATAGGGCTCCAAACAGCTACAGAATATCTTGAAGGATGTATTGCTATAATTCCGCCTCCAACACCACTTTTACCAGGTAAGCCAACTTCAAAGCTAAATTCTCCTGCTTCATCATAAAAACCACAGGTTTGCATCAAAGCGTTAATTCTTTTATTCTTAGTTTTTGATAAGATCTTTTCATCGGTATCTAATATTCTACCTTTATTTGCAAAGATCATAAAAGCTGTAGCCAGTTCTGCGCATGACATTGCTAAGGAGCATTGATGAAAATAGAAGTCTACAATGGTGTCTACATCATTTTTGATATTTCCTAGAGCTTTCATATAATTTACTAGTGCATAATTTCTGTAACCTGTAGATTTTTCTGAAGCAGCCACCGTGTAATCATAATCTATACTCTCTTTGCCAGTAATCTTTCTTACAAATTGCAAAAGATCTTCTTTTGGATTATCCAAATTAGAGATCAGAATATCTGCAATTACTAGGGCGCCAGAATTAATAAAAGGATTTCTAGGTATCCCGCTTTCGTATTCCAGTTGTGTTAAGGAGTTAAATGGATCTCCAGATGGCTCAACATCTACTCTGTCCCAAAGATCTTCTCCTAGAATATTCATGGCCATAGTTAAGGTAAATACCTTCGAAATACTCTGAATGGAGAATTTCTCGTCACTATCTCCAACACTGTAATGTTGAGAATCTGTTCCATAGAGATGCATACCAAATTTCTTGGGATCTATTTTTGCCAATTCTGGAATGTAAGAGGCTACATTTCCAAAAGCATCGTAATGAGATAGATCCTCTTGAATGGTATTAAGTATTTTCTGAAAGTCCATTTAATTGATATTATTTAAAGTACTGTTAGTTTCTAATTCTATAGGATTTTTTCCTGCCTTAAATATTCTTGCTGTTAGGTTTCCTCGTAGGGTAATGTCATTATTATTTACTTCTAACCAGCTTCCTTCTCTTAAACCAATCACTGGCTGAGTATTAATTTTATGGAACTCTTTGATACGCGTCTCTCTGGTCTCTCCTTTATGGGTAGAATTTGGATCTGGATCTAAATAATGTGGATTCAAATTAAAAGGTACAATACCAAGAGTTTTAAAACTTGGAGGATAGATAATAGGCATATCATTGCTGGTTTGCATAGTAAGGCCTGTAATATTTGTTCCTGCACTTGTTCCTAGATACGGAGTGCCGTTCAAGATTGCCTCTTTTAAAGTTTGCATAACCTTATTACGATAGAGCTTATCTACAAGCATAAAAGTATTACCGCCTCCGGTAAATATTGCTCGAGCATTTTTTATAGCTTCAATTGGATCTTCAAATTCTTGAATGCCTTTCACGCTAAAATGAAGTTCTTTGGTAGCTTCTTTAACTAAAGATGTATATTCATCATGCGATATACCACCAGGCCTGGCGTATGGAATAAAAAGTAATTCTTGAGCATTCTTAAATAACTTGGATAGCTCCGGTAATAGATATGTAAGATATTTCTCGCCATGTAAGGTAGAGGTACTTGCTAAAATAGCATTTCTCATATTATTTTTTTGTAAATTTAAGTATTGTGGTGGTTTAACAAAAGTTTAGGCGATGCTTATTATTTTTATTAGAAATGGATTTGTTTCTTTATTCAAATTAAATTTATGAAAAGAATAGTACTCACTGTAATGGTGATTTTTTTTGGAATTTCTGCCTTTGCACAAGTTGATGATAGAACTGAAGTTAACGGTACCATTCACGTACCTAAGCAAGATGACCCTGAAGGGGTAAGCATTTATAATGTAAGTTCTAATAAAGGAACTATCTCAGATCTCAAAGGAGATTTTAAATTAGAGGTGAGCGCTAAAGATACTATTAGAGTTACCTCCGTTCAATTTGAGGCTTTTACTGTTTTAATAGGGGAAACCGTAGTAGCATCAAAAAATTTAGATATTTATTTAAATGAAGTTATTAACGCATTACCAGAAGTAGTGGTATCTCCTTATGATCTTTCTGGAAATATAAATGTAGACGTACAAAGATTAGAATCAATAGATTACGCCAAAGATCTAAGATCTGTTGATGTTATGAATTCTAATGCAGATGTTGCTTATAGCGCACCTCAAAATAGAGCCCCAAGAAATACAGCAATGCTAATGGGTAATACGAGACTAGTTAATGGCATTAATTTTGTTAACATTTTTAAAGAGTTATTGATCAATAACAAAGAGAAGGAAATTCGTAATCCCTACAGTACTATTCCAAATGCCGAAGTAGATAACGAGATCAGGAAACTTTATAATGATAATTTCTTCCAAGAGAATTTAGATATTCAAATGGAGAACATTAATGATTTTATATATTTTGCTGACGATAATGGCTTAAGTGAACAAATGTTGAAGAAAGGAAATGAGCTAGATCTTATAGATTTCCTTGTAGAGCAAAGTAAAAAATACAAGAAACAACAAGCCAGAAATTAAGATAATTACTGGTTTTAAGATCAGTAATATGAAATATTCTTTTTTAGCATGTATTCTATTCTTTGCAATTACCGCAACTGCACAAGAATCTATTCTTCTTAAGGGGTCTATTGAGGCTCAGGATCTGGAGGGAACTTCTATAAATATTATTAACACCAATCTAAGAACTGGTACTACGAGTTCTAGAAATGGGGATTTTGAAATTCGGGTTAGAGAAGGTGATACCTTATTATTCTCTTCAATTATTTATGAAAACCTGAAAATGGAGATCACTTCTAAGATCTATAATAATGAGTTTTTAAGTGTTTCGCTAAAAGAAGATGTAAATGAACTAGCTACAGTAAATTTAAATAACTATCATCTTACAGGAAATCTTGCTGTAGATAGTGAAGCGATGGAAACTTATAGTTTTCCTGTATTAAGTTGGAAATTTGAAGATGTTAAGAATGCTAGATTTGATTCTGATATTAATGATACTCAATCTAAACCTACCAACATTGCATTGGGAGAGTCTACCCAAGTAGATGGTTCTATCAATATTTTTAATTTGTTGGCTGCTGCTATAGATCTTACAGGAATTGCAGGTAAGTCAGTAGAAACTGTTGCGCCAATGCCTAGAAGTAACCCGAGTGAGATGCGGAAGTTATACGGGGATGTTTTTTTTACTGAAACCCTTCAAATTGATTACGATTATATAAATGATTTTATTTTCTACGCCTATGATAATGGCCTTGGTGCTTTAGTCCAAGAGAATAAGAATGATCTGGAGTTAATAGAGTTTTTTATGCTTCAAAGTAAAAATTACCGAAAGCTAAAAGAGCAAAATTAGATAAAGATTTTTCCCATTACTCTTAACTAACTTTATGTACAAACTATTTTTTCTGATCTTATCATTTTTTTTATTTATAGGTGTTAGTTACGCGCAAAATGATGTGCTTTTAAAAGGTAAGATCAACAACCAGACTTTAGGAGAGATCTCTGTAAATATTATTAATATTACTCAGAAGACAGGTACAATAAATACTGCAAATGGGAGATTTGAGATTTCGGTAATAGAGAATGACACCTTACTTTTTTCTTCTATTCCTTATAAGAGATTAGAGATAAAGATCGATAAAGAAATATTTGATTCCGGATATCTTGAAGTTACTTTACAAGATAATGTAAATGAGCTGGATGCCGTTAATATTAATAATTATCGCTTGTCTGGAAATTTAAGTCAGGACACTAAAGATATCAAGACAATTACAGCCTTTAGTGTAGGTCTTCCAGTTTCTAAGAAACCGCCCTTAACTCAAGCCGAGAGGAGAATTTATTCAGCTACTCATTCTAGTAGTGGATTGCCTGTAGATTATTTAATTAATCTAATTTCTGGCAGATTGAAAGAACTAAAAAAGATAAAAGAAAATCAAGACCTTTCTATTTTAGTGAATAAAACCATAGAAACTTTTCCAATAGAATTCTTTGCGGAGCATCTAAAAATTTCAGAAGATCTCATATATAAATTTATGTATTATGCTGCAGAAGAGCGGAACCTAAAATATGTTGTAGAAACCGGTAATGAACTGGATCTTATTCAGTATTTCGAAAAGATTGCTGAAGATTTTTTACAACTTCAAAAATAATTATTGCAGCTATTTTAAATTATTTACTACTATGATCTACGATATTGAAATATTGCTGGAATACTATTTGAGTTAATATAAATACGAATTAAACTATTTTTGATTTATTAAGTCTAACCTTTACAGCACTTCATTATGAAATATAAAATGTTATTACTTTTCTTAATTGGTCTTTCTTCGTTTAAGGCCAATCATAAATTCTATGTAAGTGTTACAGATGTAAAGTACAATGAAAAGGAAAAGAGCCTTCAGATTATATCTCGAATTTTTGTAGATGATCTGGAAGATCTTCTTCAGAAAAGGTATGATACATCTATTTTGCTTTCTAAGAAAACAGATGACGCTAAAGTATTTGGGTATATAAAGAAATACTTAGAGCAAAAGATAGAAGTTGAAGTAGACGGGAAGAAATATAAGGTGAATTACCTTGGGAAGGAATATGATGATGATACGGCAATTGCTTATCTAGAAGTTTTAAATGTTCCGGAATTTTCGAGTATCAAAATTCAAAATGCTGTTTTAGCGGATCTTTTTCCAGAACAGAAGAACCTAGTCCATGTAGCGTATAAAGGACAAATGAAGAGTATGGTTCTGGCTGATGGAAAATTGGAAGAGGTGTTAAATTTCAACGATTAAAGTGTAAAATTTTTATAATTACCTATT
Source organism: Gillisia sp. Hel1_33_143 (assembly GCF_900104765.1). GTDB lineage: Bacteria > Bacteroidota > Bacteroidia > Flavobacteriales > Flavobacteriaceae > Gillisia. The sequence continues at coordinate 108,797 of NZ_LT629737.1, read as the reverse complement.
TTTAGCAATCTTAAAATTAATATTTAAATAATGAGAAAAATTAAATCGACCCTTTTGGTTTGTTTTTTGTTTTTGTCTGCTGGTGTATTTGCTCAGGATGAGCAGGCAACTAAGGAGGAAACAGTTCAAGCCGGACACACTAATCAAAACAAATTTAGACAACTGTATCAGGAGTTCTCAACTCCAAATCAATATCGTACAGGGGCAGGTGCTCCGGGAGAAGCCTATTATCAAAATCAGGCAGATTACAAGATGGATATTGAGTTAGATGATAAAAATCAAAAACTGTCAGGGTACGAGACAATTACATATCATAACAATTCTCCAGATGCTTTAGAGTATTTATGGGTGCAATTAGATCAAAATATTAGAACGAAAGATTCTGAGGCTAAGCTTAAAGATGGGAATGGGATTTCTCCGGTAACTCAAAGCAGTACTTTTGTAAATGATTTTATGGAAGAACCTTTTGATGGTGGATTTCATATAGAAGAAGTATCTTCTAAAGACGGGAAGTCATTGCCATATACTATCAATTTTACAATGATGAGAGTAGATCTACCACAGCCTTTAAAAGCTGGCGAGAGTTATTCTTTCAACATAAAATGGTGGTACAACATTAATAATCATGTAACAGATAGAGCTAGATCTGGATACGAGCATTTTCCTGAAGATGGGAACAATGTATATGTAATTGCTCAATTCTTCCCAAGAATGGGGGTTTATAATGATGTAGAAGGATGGCAAAATATGCAATTCTGGGGTAGTGGAGAGTTTGCTCTTCCATTTGGAAGCTATGAAGTGAATATTACGGTTCCTGCAGATCATATTTTAGATGGAACGGGAGAGCTTCAGAATAGAAAAGACGTTTATTCCAGAGAAATGATGAAACGTTATGAGCAGGCGAAAAAATCTTATGATGAGCCAGTAGTTATTGTAACTCAGGAAGAAGCAGAAGCTGCAGAAAAAGGTTTTTCAGATAAAAAGAAAACTTGGAAGTTAAAAGCTGAAATGGTTAGAGATTTTGCTTTTGCTACTTCACGTAAATTCATTGTAGATATGATGAATGTAAAAGTGATGGGTAAAGATGTAATGGCAGAATCTTTATATCCTAAAGAAGGGAATCCGCTATGGGGAGATTATTCTACGAAAGTGGTAGCTAGTACTGTGAAATCTTATTCAGATCATACTTTTCAATATCCATATAGTAAAGCGATATCTGTACATGCAAAAAACCAGGGGATGGAATATCCTATGATCTGTTGGAATTATGGTCGTCCTGAAAAGGATGGAACTTATACAGACCGAGTAAAATTTGGAATGATGAGTGTTATCATTCACGAAGTAGGGCATAACTTTTTCCCAATGATCGTGAATAGTGATGAGCGCCAATGGGGTTGGATGGATGAAGGTATAAATACCTTTATGCAGTATTTAGCAGAACAGGAATTTGCGAAAGAATATCCCCAAGCTATTAGTCCGGAAGAAGTTTATCCTTCTAGAAGAGGAATTCCTTCCAAAATAGTTCCTTATATGAAAGGAGATCAATCTTATATTGCTCCAATCATGTCTAATCCAGAGAATGTTTTTCAATTAGGTAATAACGCTTACGGTAAGCCTGCCACTGCTTTAAATATTTTAAGAGAGACCGTAATGGGTCATGATCTTTTTGATTACTCTTTTAAAACTTATGCAAATAGATGGATGTTTAAACATCCTACTCCAGAAGATTTCTTTAGAACTATGGAAGATGCATCCGGTGTGGATCTAGACTGGTTTTGGAGAGGTTGGTTCTATGGAACAGATAATGTTGATATTGGAATTAAAGAAGTTAAGAAATTTCAGATCACAGATAAAGTTACCAAAGAAGGTAAAGCCTTACTTGAGAGATATAATGTTGAAGATCCTGCAAGTATAGATGCAGTTTATGTTGTTGAAGAAGGAAGTGATGAATATAATGCAGAATCAAAAGGAAAGACTTCTTTAGAGAACGCTCCAAAATTGAATGAGTACTTAATGGATAATTTTACGCCTGAGGAAAGAGCGAAGCTCAAAAATCCTAAGTTTTTCTATCAGGTTACTTTTAACAAACCAGGAGGTTTGGTAATGCCACTTATTGTGGAGTACACCTATGCAGATGGTACTACCAATAATGTGAAATATCCTGCTCAGATCTGGAGAAAGAATGATAAAGAAGTGAGCAAGGCTATTGCATCAGATAAGGAAATCACTAAGATTACAGTAGATCCTAATTTAGAGACTGCAGATGTTAATTTAGACAATAATAGCTGGCCTCAAAATGCCAAAGAAGATAAGTTTCAGAATTTCAAGAAAGAAGCTAGCAACTAATTGAAATTTATTTCTAAAAATTAAGCCGACTTTAACGAGTCGGCTTCTTTTTTAAAATAAATTTGTCATTATCTTTGTTCTTATGATAACACTTCCATTATTTATTAGTGGTGCTGAAATTGGCTTTATAATATTTATATTAGTCATGGTATTTGGCGCCGATAAGATTCCTGAAATAGCCCGCGGATTGGGGAAAGGTATGAGAACTGTTCGAAATGCCACCAATGATATTAAGGGTGAGATTACAAAAAGTGCAGAAAAACAGGGTATAGATTCTAATATCTCGAATGATGTTAGAAATGAGATCAGTAAGGTGAAAGAGGATATTGAAGAAATTACAGGTTCTGTAAGAAGAAGATTGTAGGCGATATGCTGGAGCGTTTAAATGAATGGGACGGAAAATTGTTCGTATTCTTAAACAATTTGGGAGTTGAGCAGTATGATAATTTCTGGATCTTTGTTACCAACATTAAACACTGGATCCCGTTATATATTTTTTTCTTCGTTCTATATTTTATAACCTTTCATTGGAAAAAAGCCCTTCTTAGTTCCACGTTTCTTCTACTTACCTTTTATGTAACTTTTGTTTTTACCAATTTAATTAAGAATTATTCTTCCAGATTAAGGCCAAATAACAATCCGGATCTTTCGGATATTATTAGGATCCTTCAAACCCCAGACAACTATAGTTTTTTCTCCGGACACGCATCTGTATCTTTCGCTGTAACCACATTTTTTGTGCTTAGTTTAAAGAGTAGCTACAAGTGGATCTACCTGTTTTATTTATGGCCATTTATCTTTGTAACCAGTAGAATATATGTTGGAGTTCACTATCCTTCAGATATTATAGTGGGCACTATGATAGGAATTATATTCGGTTTCTTAGGTTTTAAGATCTTTAAAAAAATCAGCAGAAAATAAGATCATCTATTTCTTAACTCTACTTAGGCTTATTCCATCCCTAATAGGTAACAGAATAGTCTCTATTCTCTCATCATTGGCAATCATCTTATTAAACTTTAATAGGGCCTTGGTAGAAATATCATCTTCTCTTACTTTTTCTATAACCTTTCCGCTCCATAGTACATTGTCTGTAAGGATAAGCGCTCCAGGATTAACTTTATCCATTATAAGATCAAAATAAGCTGGGTAGTTAGGCTTGTCTGCATCTAAAAATATAAGATCGAACTTTTGATGGAGTTGAGGTATTATATCTAATGCGCTCCCTAGATGCTGAAAGATCTGAGATGAATATGGAGAACTATCAAAATAACGTCTCTGAAAATCTACTAGCTCCTCATTTACATCGATAGTATGTAACTCTCCTTTATCCTGAATACCTTCAGCCAGGCATAATGCAGAATATCCTGTATAGGTTCCTAATTCCAAAATATTCTGAGGACTATGTATCTTTGAGATCAAGCTAAGTAATCTTCCTTGAAAATGACCACTAAGCATTCTGGGTTGTAAGATCTTTTGATAGGTTTCTCGGGTGAGTTCAGCTAATAATTCTGGTTCTGCCTGCGTATGATCTACTGCGTATTGGTCTAATGCTTCTGGGATAAAATGCATGTATTCTAAATTTTTTGTCAAATTTAAGCATATCTAAAATTCTAATAGATTTTTGAGGATACAAAAGCTTGCATTGTACTTTTTGAACCTAAAATTTAGTGGTATTTTTACGTAAAACTAGTTTCTATGAAATTTGAAAATACCAGAGAATTCGCAAGGTCCTTGGATAGTGAAGATCATTTGGCAGCATATAAAGAAGAGTTTATATTTCCGAAGGTGAATGGAAAAGATGTAATTTACTTTACCGGGAATTCTCTTGGTTTACAGCCAAGATCTGCAAAAAAATATGTAGATGAGATCATGACAGATTGGGCTAATCTTGCTGTAGAAGGACATTTCTATTCAGATAAGCCATGGTGGGATTATCATGAACGTTTTTCTGCAAAGCTTGCAAAGGTGGTTGGAGCATTACCAGAAGAGGTAACAGTTATGAATACTCTTACTGTGAACCTGCACCTTTTAATGGTGTCATTTTACCGTCCGGATAAAAAAAGATATAAGATCATATGTGAGGAGAAAGCTTTTCCAAGCGATCAATACATGATTGCTTCTCAGGTTAAATTTCATGGTTTGAATCCTAAAGATGCTATTGTAGAAATTAAAAAGCGAGAGGGAGAACAAAATTTTAGAACAGAAGATATTCTAGATACCATCAAGGAAGTTGGAGCGGAGTGTGCTTTGGTGTTAATAGGAGGTGTTAATTACTACACAGGCCAGGTTATGGATATGGAGACGATAACCAAAGCTGGTCATGAGGTAGGTGCTAAAGTAGGTTGGGATCTTGCACATGCTGCAGGGAATATTCATTTAGATCTTCATAAATGGGATGTTGATTTTGCAGCCTGGTGTAGTTATAAATATATGAATTCTGGTCCTGGTAATGCGTCTGGATGCTTTATTAACAAGAAATATCACAATTTAAAAGATATACCAAGGTTTGAAGGCTGGTGGGGACATAACAAAGAGAGAAGATTCTTAATGGAACCAGAATTTCAGCCAGAACCCAATGCACACGCATGGCAGATAAGTAATGCCCCAATTCTTGCGTTAGCACCTTATTTAGCTTCTTTAGAAATGTTTGAGAAGGTTGGTATGGAAGCTCTAATTATAAAGCGAGATAAGATCGTAGCTTATTTAGAATTTATTCTTCACGAAATTGATAGAGAAGTAGAGGGTAATTTTGAAATTATTACACCTGCAGATCAGAAAGAAAGAGGCACGCAACTATCTGTATTTCTTCATGGGGAAGGTAAAGAGTTGTTCAATTATTTGATGGAAAATGGAGTGATAACAGATTGGAGAGAGCCAAACGTTATTCGTTTAGCTCCAGCTCCATTTTACTGTTCTTTTGAAGATATGTATGAGTTTGGACAAATCCTTAAAAAAGGAATTGAAACCACCTAATATCCTTATTTTACGCTGATGTCTGTAAAGTAAAGTTGGAAAGATCCATCTTCAGATTTATGCATTTTTGATATTTTAAGATCTTTAAAAGTTTCATAGTCTTCCCAGGTGGTAGCCATTTCTCTACCACCTCCGGCGGCTTTGTAAACCCATTCTTTTATCATAAAGTCATCGTCATAATAAACATCATAAGTATCTCCAGGGGTATAACCACCATCTGCATTGTAGGATACTATAAGTTTATTCATTTTCTCTTTGCTTATAGGTGCAATAGCATTTTTTTCTTCTTTAAAATTAGCGTCAGACCATACTAATTGATATGGAAATAGCAACCAATAGGAATCATTAACAAATTTAGAATCTAATGCTTTATCTTCTTCAGAAAGATTATTACTTACTTTAATGTAAGTAGCGGTAGAATCATTTTCTGTCATAGCTACTTTATTCTGTTTTGGATTCCACGTCCATGCTCTAGAAGATCTTAATGAGTCTCCTACCTTAACGTTAAAAGTAAAGTTGATCTCTTCTACAGAATCAAAATTCTCAAATCCATTAGCATTAGCGATTTTTTCACTTGTCGTTAAATTGTCTTCAATTACAGAGGTTTCTTGGCTGTCTTCAGATTTAGTTTCATTCTTACAGCTCAACAATGTTGCTGTAAAAGCTAGAAGTAATAATGTTTTTTTCATAGGGTTCAATTTTTAATAAATATAACAAATCTAGAAGTTTAAATGGCATTAATGCTCATTCCACCATCTGCAATAATATTTTGACCGGTGATGTAAGAAGATTTCTCCATTGCAAGAAATGAAATGATAGACGCCATTTCTTCTGCCTCTGCAACTCTTTTTAAAGGTGTTCTTTCAATAATTGGCCTCATACGTTCTTCCTCGCCAAGCAAACCTTTGGTAAGTGAAGTTTTAGTGAACCATGGTGAAACAGCATTTACTCTTATACCCATTTCTGCCCATTCTACGGCTAAACTCCTTGTTTGCTGAAGTAATCCTGCCTTTGCCATTGCATAAGGTGTTCCTGTTCCTACATCTTGAGATCCTGCAACAGAACCTATATTTATAACGGTGGCATTCTTAGAATTTATTAGAAATGGTTGCAATAATCTACTTAGTTGAAAGGGAGCATACAAATTGATGTTTAAGACTTTTTGCACCTCCTCTTCAGAATAATCCATTGCTTTTTTTCTAATGTTTACTCCCGCATTATTCACTAATATGTCTAAAGTATTCCAGTTTTCTTCAATCCAATCCTTTAAATGCATTCTATCTTCAGCAATCGAGACATCAGATACTAAACCTGTAGCATTTAGATTTTGAGCTTTTAATTCATTTTCAAATTCTATTATGTCATCTTCATTTCTTGCGGTAAATAAAACTTTAGCACCCAAATTTAAGAATTCAAGCACGGTAGCTCTACCTATTCCTTTAGTTCCGCCAGTTATTAAAGCGGTCTTATCTGTTAAATTCCACATCTCTATAATTTTTATCTAAATTTATTATAATAAAAAAGCCCTAAGATATCTCAAAGGGCTTTTTATAATTTTATTCTGACTGTTACAGTCTTCTTCCAGTAAGTAGTTTATAAACAATTAAAATTACAGCTACTACAAGTAAGATGTGGATAATGCTTCCTAGATCTGGAAAAGCAAAAAATCCTACAAGCCATCCAATTACTAATAAAACTACGATAAGCCAAACTAAATCTCTCATATTATTGGTTTTTAATGCAACTTGCGTTGCTAATTAATGATTCTTAGTTTTTTAATAATAATAACAGCAATCTCTTTAGGATACTATTAATTACTACAGAAAACCTTAAACCTGGTTAGTTAATTTGATACGAATTTATATAATCTGTTAGCTACCCTTATACAATTTAACTAGTGTTTAACTTAAATACTAAATAAAATGACAAAATTCTAGAGCATTATTTAATCTTATGCTTTGTGAATCAATACATTAATATATTGTTCAATAAAACTTGTTGATTTGAATTTGAAGAAAGAATGTGCTTATATTTATTTTTTAATTGATTTAACTTCCTGTTCCGGACGAGCATAATTAAATCGGTCTATAAGTTTAGGTTTGGAATATGCATCTAATCCAGTAATGGCAATGCTATTAGCTTTTTCCAGATCTAACCAACCGTCTTCTAGAATTATATTCTCCTTTAAATAAAGATGTTCTATACTACCCAAGACAAGGATGGTGTCATTTTCCTTAATAACATATTCATTTAAATACCTGCAGCCCAATTGTATAATTGAATTCTGAACAAACGGTGCTTCAAAACCATCTCGATACTCTTGCGTTAAGTTTGATTTATCAAATTCAGAGATAGTATCATCATATTTGGCTGCGGTGTGATGAGCTTGTTTAATAAAATCTTCTGAAATACTATTAATTGAAAAAATTCCGGTATCTTTTATATTGGTATAGGTATTTCTGGAAACCGTGGTTGGTCTAAATAAAATCGAAAGAATGGGAGGGTTGCTCCCAATGTGACTAACAGAGTTAAACACAGCTACATTTTCTATTCCTGCTACAGATTTTGTAGCTATAAGATTTGCAGATTTGTATCCTGTACAGCTATTAATAAGGTTTCCTCTAAACAACTTATCCAGCTTTATTAATTCTTGCTGATTGTAATATGTCATAATTAAAAAAAGGTCAGTATAAAACTGACCTATTATTTAGATTTATAGAACTGAAATTATAAATATTGATATTATAATATAGCTATTCAGCTTTTACATTTTTTTTCTCATCTTCATATCTAGGATAATCAGTGTATCCTTTCTCCCCTGGAGTATAGAAGGTATCTTCATCCCATTCTGCCATAGGTGCATTATTTGCAAATCTAGCTGGAAGATCTGGATTAGAAATAAATAGTTTTCCAAATGCAACCATATCTGCTTTTCCTTCTTCAATGAACTTATTACCTTTTTCTTGAGTAAATCCAGCATTGATCATTAAGTTACCCTTGTAAATAGGTCTATAATGCTCTGCAATATTAGATTCTAAATAATCTATATCAGAAACATCTGTAAATGGTTCTGAAAGGTGTAGATAAGAAAGATCATAAGCATTTAACTTTTTTATAATATAGTCAAAAGTAGGAATCGTCTCTTCTGTAGCTGTAATTCCAAAAACATCGTTAAGAGATGGATTTAATCTTACACCAATTCTGTTCTCCTGCCAAACTTCTATACAAGCATCTATGATCTCAAAAAAGAATCTAGCTCTATTTTGAATGCTTCCTCCGTAATCATCATCTCTTAAATTTGCCTTTTTATTGAAGAACTGATGAATAAGATATCCGTTAGAAGAATGTATTTCAATACCATCAAATCCCGCATCTTTCGCGTTTTGTGCTGCTCTTTTAAATTCTTGTACCGTTTCTTTGATTTCTGCAAGGCTCATAGCTTGTGGCTCTACAGTATCTTCAAAACCATCTTGAGTGTACGATTGTGCATTTGGATTTACAGCACTTGGTGCTAATGGTTTCTCTCCTTTGTGAAATTTTGGATGAGACATTCTTCCGCAGTGCCATAATTGTATAAATATCTTACCGTCCTCTTCGTGAACAGCAGAGGTCACCTTCTTCCATCCTTCAATTTGTGCATCCGTATGAATTCCGGGAGTGTTGATATAACCTACAGCACGTTCAGAAATTTGTGAACCTTCTGTTATTATTAAGCCAGCACCACTTCTTTGGCGGTAATATTTAGCGTGTAAGCTAGTTGGTGCTTTTTCTTTATTATCTGCTCTATTTCTGGTCATTGGAGCCATCACTACTCTGTTTTTTAAAGTAAGATCGCCTAATTGATATGATTGCAATAGGGGTTGGTCCTCTGTCATTTCTGTTTTTTTTATAATTGTTAATAAAGTTACATTGTGATATGGGCAACGTTTGTTAAACAAATGGTAAATGAGCTTTATTTTAACTTAATTTTAGAATCTTCAAAATAGATTCCTTGTAATTGCAGCTTTTCTATAATTTATTAATGCCTCGGTAGACATCTAAATACAAATGGTATTCTGCATATTCCCGGGAATTCTGTATGTTTGTTAACAAAATATACCAATTCAAGTCCAACTTAGAATTTTGGATATTATTGAAATAAAGTAAAAAATTACAGCGCTATAATCTAAATGAACGGAATGCAGACAAAAAAAAATATTGCGATCATAGGATCTGGATTGGTAGGATCACTTCTTGCAATCTATTTAAAAAAGCGGGGGCATGATGTTACTGTTTTTGACAGAAGACGTGATGTGCGCACTGTAGAATTTTCTGGTAGATCCATAAATTTAGCAATGTCTAATAGAGGCTGGGAAGCTTTACGCAAGGTTGGTGTAGAAGATGAAATTAGAGAAATTGCTTTACCATTAGACAAACGTGCTATGCACGTAAATGAAAAGCCACTATACTTCCAGAAATATGGAAAAGAAGGAGAGGCTATCTATTCTATTTCTCGCGGAATTCTAAATAGAAAAATGATAGATCTTGCTGAAAATGCAGGTGTTGTTTTCAAGTTTGAAGAGAAAGTTTGGGATATAGACCTTGGAGAAGCTAAAATTTTTACTGGTGAAAGTGAAAGAAGCGAATGGAAATCTTACAAATATGACCTAGTTTTTGGGGCAGATGGCGCTTTTTCTCGAGTAAGACATAAAATGCAGAGACAGAGTAGGTTTAACTACTCTCAACATTTTATAGATGTAGGTTATAAAGAATTAACCATTCCTGCTAATGCAGACGGGAGTCATAAATTAGATAATGCTTCTTTTCATATATGGCCACGTGGAGAATTTATGCTCATTGCTATGCCTAATTTAGATGGAAGTTTTACCTGTACTCTTTTCATGCCGTTTGAGGGAGAGGTATCTTTTGAAACTATAGGGACCGAGGCGGCTGCAGAATCTTTCTTTAGTGAATACTTTCCAGATATAAAGCATGATATTTCCAATTTAACTAACGATTTTTTTAAGAATCCTACTAGTGCTATGGTTACAATGAAATGCTTTCCATGGACCTATCAAAATACAGTAGCTTTAGTAGGAGACTCTGCACATGCTATAGTTCCATTTTATGGGCAAGGAATGAACGCTGGTTTTGAAGATATCTCTGTGCTAGATTCACTTATTGAAAAATATGGAGATGATTGGGAGCGTATATTTAAAGAATATCAAAATAGTAGAAAACCTAACGCAGATGCAATTGCAGAACTTAGTTATAGAAATTTGGTAGAAATGAGCAGTAAAACTGCTAACCCTAAATTTTTACTTCAGAAAAAAATTGAAAAAAAATTCTCAGAGAAGCACCCAGATAAATGGTTGCCTTTGTATTCCAGAGTTACATTTTCAGACAGGCCTTATGCAGAAGCGCTTGCTATAGGGGATGAACAAAGAACTATCATGGAAAAGATTATGAAAATTGACGATATTGAAGAGATTTGGGATGGTGAAGAAGTAGAAAATAAAATACTTAAAGCACTTAATAAAAGCGAATTGAGTTTTAAATAGATTTAATTTAGAGGAATAAAAAAAGGAGATCTTGTATAGATCTCCTTTTTTTTCTTTACCGCTAGTGATTTCCTTTTTTTAATAATTCAGGAAATTTCTTTTGGAATCTATTTATTCTTGGGATAGAAACATTTTGAATGTATGGATTTTCCGGGTGTAGTTTTTCATAGTTCTGGTGGTAGTCCTCGGCTTTCCAGAATTTTAAAAATGGAAGTACTTCAGCAGCAATAGGTTTATCGTAGTTTTTACCTACTTCCTCTTTTACCTTTTCAATAATCTGTTTTTGCTGCGGGTTCTGATAAAATATTATGGATCTGTAATGCACTCCATTATCTGGTCCTTGTCCATTTACTTGAGTGGGATCTTGTGAACCAAAATAAACATTTACCAAGGTTTCATAATCTACTTTATTTGGATCATAGATCACTTCCACAGTTTCAGCATGTTTGCCACTATTCTCATAAGTAGGATTTTGCATTTCTCCTCCTGCATATCCAGATACAGCTTCCTGCACACCTTCTACACTTTCATATACTGCTTCCACACACCAAAAGCAACCACTAGCAAAGTATGCATGAGCCATTCCGTCCTTATTTGGTACTTCTATAGGTTCTGCAGTAGTTAAAGCTTCTGATGTGCTTGATCGATTCTGAGTATTTCCATTACCGCAAGAAAAGAACAATGCAGTAAGTGAAATTAATAAGGGTAATTTCATAGTTATTTAATTTTGTATTTTCCTTCTAATGTTTTTTTGCCATAAATGGCGTAATCTTTAGCTAGGTCTCCATTTATTTTAAAACCTAACCAATCTAGCTCAAATGTATTGCCATCAATATTTGTTATATTAGCTATAGGTGAATCTGTATCGAAATCGTTCCATGGAATTTCTTTTCCCTGCTTGTTTCTATCTGATATATCTATATAATATACGTCTGTACTTCCACTTTGGTTTTGAACAAATTTTACATTGATATACATTTCATTCTGAACTAAACAGAAAGTAGAAATGTCTGAGTAATTTATACTAATGCAGTAGCAATTGCAATTACTATCTGTTTCTTCCCCAACCTTAATATAATTTCCTAGAGGAAAAGATTCCTTTAATTTTTCCGATGCTTCATTTATCTCAGAGTTGGTAGTAGAGTTACTTAAATTTAAAGAATCTTTAGATTGTCTATTTCTTTCAGATTTACCAGAAATAGAATATGAGGTATTAGAATTTGCAGAACTGTCGTATTCCTGATCAGATTGATCATTCTTACAGCCTAATAGCGTTAATAATAAGTTTGCAGTACCCAATAGGTTCTTCATATAAATATGGTTCAGAATTTTAAATAAAGTTAGAGCTTAAAAAGTTTAAAAATGTGAAATACATGTTAATCCAATAAATCCGAAAAAAAAGAGACCTATAAAAAGCTACTAACTTTTTATAGGTCTCTTAAAATAATTTTTGAGAAGTATTAGAACTTAGTAAAAAATGCTTCCATTTTTTCTTGTTCTTCTTTCGCTAGATCTTCATCTACCAAAATTCTACCACTGTGCTCATCTGTAATAATTTTTCTTCTTCCAGCAATCTCCACAATAACTTGTGGTGGGATAGTAAAGTAAGATCCTCCAGAAGCTCCACGTTCTACAGCAACAACAGCTAAACCATTTTTAACATTGGTTCTAATTCTCTTGTAAGCGCTTATTAGTCTCTCTTCAATTTGCTCTTGAAAATCGTTAGATTTTTTAACAAGCATTTCTTCTTCTTTTTGAGTCTCCGCAAGAATAGCATCCAATTCTCCCTTTTTGTGGGTTAAATGCTTATCTCTATCCGTCAAACGTTCTTTTGTTTGAGTGATCACTTCTTTTTTCTGCTCAATTTGAGCTCTATATTCTTTGATATGCTTTTCTGCAAGTTCGATCTCCAATTCCTGGAACTCAACCTCTTTGCTTAATGCATTAAATTCACGATTGTTACGAACATTCTTTTGTTGCTCGCTGTATTTCTTTATTGCAGTCTTAGATTCTTCAATAAGGCTTTTCTTAGTCTTAATGTCATTATCTATAACCTCTAAATCAGAATCCAGTTTTTGAATACGTGTGTTTAATCCGGCTACTTCATCTTCTAAATCTTCTACCTCCAATGGAAGTTCACCTCGCACATTTCTAATTTCATCGATTCTAGAATCAATTAGTTGAAGATCGTACAACGCTCTTAACTTCTCTTCTACAGTAACATCGGTTTTTTTTGCCATAGTTAATAATACTTGATAGGATTGGTTTTTGTATTCGCTAAAATAAGTGCAAAATTACTAATTTTTTTACTAAGATACGAATGTAAAAGATTTTTTGTGTACTGCTCACTTTCGTAGTGTCCAATATCTGCTAGAACCAGTGATTCCTCGGCTCTGTAGAAATCGTGATATTTAAGATCTGCAGTTACAAAGAAGTCTGCGCCAGCACGTTTTGCATTCTCTATTGCAAAACTTCCACTGCCTCCTAAAACAGCAACTTTAAATACTGGTTTTTCTAGAAGGTTAGAATGTCTTATACATGCCGTTCCAAAGACATTTTTTAAATGTTCCAGAAACTCTATTTCCGTTTTGCTTTTTTCAAATTCCCCGATCATACCCATACCCATATTTTGATGTGCATTATCTAGAGTTATAACCTCATAAGCAACTTCCTCATAAGGATGATTTTTAAATAAGCTTTTTAAGATCTTACCTTCTAAATGTGCAGGAAATGTGATGCCTATTTGTGTTTCTTCTTCAATATGTAATTTTCCACGTTCTCCAATTACTGGAGAAGCATGAGAATTTGGTTTAAAACTTCCTTTGCCTTCAAGATTAAAGCTGCATTCATCATAATTCCCAATGGAGCCTGCGCCAGCCTTAAATAATTCTTCCCTAAGTTCTTCTGCTTTCTTTGAAGGAATATAAGTAGTGAGCTTTTTGATGCTATTCTTCTTTGGGATTAAGATCTTGGTATTTATCAATCCTATTTGGTCACACATCATTTTATTAACTCCTAAATGATGATTGTCCAAAGCGGTATGTATGGCATAAATGGCAATATCATTTTTTATAGCTTTAATTACAGTTCGTTCCACATAATTAGAGCCGTTCAGCTTTTTTAAGCCAGAAAAGATAATGGGGTGAAAGCTCACTATTAAATTACAACCCTTTGCGATAGCTTCATCAACAGTTTCCTCTAAAGTGTCTAGGGTGATAAGAATCCCTGAAACCTTTGTTTTTGTATCACCAACTAATAAGCCAACATTGTCAAAATCTTCTGCGGTTGCAATGGGAGCAAAATCTTCTAAATGTTCAATAACTTCTGCAATAATCATGTGCTATAATTTTAAATCAAATATAAATATTATACTTTCGTCTCAATGAGTATCCTTAGAAAATTACTATTCCCCTTCGCTATACTTTACGGAATCATCATTCGCGTAAGAAACTATTTATATGATGAAGATGTGCTTAAATCTAGCTCATATACCATCCCTGTGATCTGCGTTGGAAACTTAAGTGTGGGAGGTACTGGTAAATCTCCAATGATAGAGTATCTACTTAATTTATTAGTTCCACACTCTAAAGTAGCTACTTTAAGCAGAGGTTATGGCAGAACAACCAAAGGTTTTATTTTGTTGAACGGATTGGAAAATGCTAGTGAGGTAGGGGATGAGCCTCTTCAGTTTAAGACCAAATTTAAAGATGTGCTTATTGCTGTAGATGAAAATAGACAACACGGAATACAAGTTTTAAAGGATGAAAATAATGCTGAGGTGATACTTCTAGATGATGCATTTCAACATAGAAAAGTGAAAGCAGGATTGAACATTGTTCTCACAAAATTTGACAGTTTGTATATAGATGATCTTATGTTGCCGGCCGGAGATCTTAGAGAGCCTATTGCTGGTGTTGAAAGAGCGCAGATTATTGTAGTTACTAAATGTCCAAAACTGCTTAGCGAGCAGGATGCGAAAAAGATCTGTGAGAAACTAAAACTGAAAAATTATCAGAAGTTGTTTTTTAGCTACATAGACTATAGCCAAATGGTAATTAGTTCTAGTGGTTCCAAATCTATAACATCTTTTGAGGGAACTAAAATAACGCTGGTTACAGGAATTGCAAATCCAAAATCTTTACTTCATTATTTAGATGAAATAGATATTAAATACGATCATTTAAATTATCCCGATCATCATAATTTTAGCAAGGCCGAATTAGAGCAGATCGCTCAAGCTACAATTATAATAACTACTGAAAAAGATTATATGAGGCTGAAGGATAAGATAGTGCATCCAGACCTCTATTATTTACCTATAAAAATGAAATTCATATCAAACACATCAGAATTCGACGGAATGGTGAAGAAGTTTATAGAATAAAAAAAGGGATGCACGATGCATCCCTTTTTATTTTTGGCTAATTCAAACTATATAATATGCTTTCGGTATATAATTTTGATAGCTCATTGTTTTCAAACAGCGTGCCAAAACTAAACTTGAACGTTGCTACTTGATAAATGATAATTTATTTTACTGAAGAACTCTTCTGTTTTATAAGGTTTAGGGATGATATCTGTAAAGCCATTTAAATAGAATTCGTCTAGATTTTCATCTAGAGTTACGGCTGTTAGCGCAACTATTGGAATTTGAGTATCAAACTTTCTAATTTCAATGGTAGCTTCAATCCCACTAATTCCAGGCATATGAATGTCCATTAGTATTAGATCGAACGGATTGCTCTTCACTTTATCTATGGCAATTGTCCCATTATCAGCAACATCACAAATAACTTTATGTTTTTCTAATATCTTTCTGGTGATCATTTGGTTGATCTTATTATCTTCTACAATTAAGATCCTCTTATTATGCATAATATCATTAGAAAGCGGAACAGAAAATTGTGCGCCAGATTGTGGAAGGTTATCTGTAGCGAAAGGAGATTCAAATGCTTCAAATTTTAGATCAAAAGTAAATGAAGATCCTTTACCAAGTTCACTTCTTAAATGAACATCACTGTTCATTAAATTCAATAAATTCTTCACAATAGAAAGACCAAGTCCAGTACCACCAAACTTACGGTTGATCTGCGTAGATCCTTGTGTAAAATTATCGAATATGCTGCTTTGTTTCTCTTTTGAGATCCCTTCTCCATTATCTTCAATTTCAAAATGAAGATAGGCAAATTGATCTTGCTGTTTGGTCTTATTAACCCGAATCCAAATATCTCCGTTTTCTGTAAATTTAATGGAGTTACCAATTAGGTTAATCAAGATCTGAGAGATCTTCAGCGGATCACCTTTTAATTTCTTAGGTATTTCCTTATCAAATTCTAAGTGAAATTTAGTGTTCTTATTATCGGCAGAATTTTTTAATGCAATTAATACATCAGAAATTCTTTTTTCTAAATTAAATGATGTTTCTAAAACCTCAACTTTCTTAGCTTCAAGTTTGTTAAGATCTAATATATTATTAATTAGAGATAAAAGATACTCACCGGAAAATTTAAGTGAATTTAAGTGCTCTTTTTGATTTTCAGTTGGACTTTCTTCTAACAATAAATGTGTTAAACCTGTTACCGCATATAGCGGTGTTCTTAGTTCGTGGGTAATTGTTGATAAGAATTGTGCTTTTGCCAAAGAAGCTTTTTCGGCATTCTCTTTTGCAATAGTAAGCTCGTCGTTCTTTTTCTGAAGAAGATCATTGGCTCTTGCACGCAAGTTATTATTCTTATATAAAGAAAGAGTTAGTAGGGATAATATGGTGATTAAGGCAACACTTAAAATAGTGGTTAGCTTATTCACTTTCAAAGAGCGTTCTTGTTCAGCATTTTTGAATGTGAGCTCTGTTACATTAGCTTTCATGGCATCTACACCATATTTGGTGTTTGCATCTTGAGCTAATGCCTCTTTGTTCAAATTAAATATAGAATCTCTTGCCTCATTACTTTGTTTCAAATAAACGAGTGAGGCTTTATAGTTACCTCTTTCTTCATTTATCTGACTTAAAATATGATTACTGCTCATAATCATGCTTCCAAAACCAAACTTTTTACCTAACTCAAAAGATTTCTCAGCTTCAGCCTGAGCAAGATCATATTTCTTCTGCGTCGTATAGATCCTACTTTGAAAATAGTGAAGTCTGGCAACCTCATATTTATTATTAGAATCTTTTAAGTACTCTTCTGCTTCTTTTAATTCTTCTAAAGCCTCTTGTAACGATGCAGAATTAGAGTTTTCTCTTAGTTTTACAATTCCCCTATTGAGCTTAACTAAGCTAAGGCTTTCGTTATCCTCGGTTTGCTTGTAGTACCGCTCTGCCAAATTTAGATATTTGTACGCCTGAGCTGCGTCATTTTGTAAACTTAAAATCTTGGAATACGTTATGTAACTATATGCTAAGCCGCTTTTATCATCTATATCTCTTTGAATGGCAATGGCTCTTAAGATTTCTGTGCTCGCACGTTTAAGATCGTGACGTATATAGAAAAGTTCTGATAGGATACTGCTCGAGAGAGCAATGTATTTTTGATTGTTGACTTCTTTAGATAATGCCAGTGCAGAATTTAGTTCTGTTAAAGCTTTTTCAAAATCTAGAACATTCACAGAAATCTCGGCATCTGTAAGTAGATTTCGAATCTTTAAATTAACCTCGGAGGTGTCAATTTTACGTTCTTGCTGAAAAGCAACGATATCAGAAAAGTAGAAAAGACACAAAAGGGCAAAAAGTAAGTTCTTCATTGGGGAAATTACCGTTTCATAAGCGTTAAATATAGTTATTCTTTTGAAACGAATGAAATTAAATCAATCAACCTGCTGGAATATCCTATTTCATTATCATACCAACCAATAAGCTTTATAAGATCGCCTCCAATTACAGAAGTCATTTGTGAGTCGAAAATGCAAGAATGAGGATCTCCATTAATGTCTATTGAAACCAGCGGTTCTTCTGTGTAACTAAGGTAATTTTTAAGATACGTATTCGATGCTTCCTTAAATACTTTGTTAACTTCCTCTATAGAAGTAGCTTTATTAACATTTAAAGTCATGTCTGTAAGAGATCCGTTAGGAACAGGCACTCGAATTCCGCATCCACCAATAACATCTTTTAGCTCTGGAAAGATCTTAGTTAGAGCTTTTGCGGCTCCAGTAGTGGTGGGAACAATAGATTGAGTTGCTGCACGAGCTCTTCTTAGATCTTTATGAGGCCTATCATGCAAGGTTTGATCTGATGTATAAGAATGTATAGTAGAAATGTAGGCATGTTTAACTCCAAAATTCTTGTTGATCACATCCAGCATTGGTGCTGCATTATTTGTTGTGCAAGAAGCATTTGAAATAATATTTTCAGATCCATCTAAAATTGCTTCATTTACTCCAAGAACTACCATTTTAATAGTGTCATCTTCAGGCGGTACAGATAAGATCACCTTTTTAACCCCTGTCTGTAAGTGAGATTCTAGATCCTTACGCTTCTTAAATTTACCCGTAGCTTCTACAATGTAATCAACATTATATTCAGGCCAGTTAATATCTTTAGGATGTTCAGCATTTAGAACAGGTATTCTCTTTCCATTTATTAAAATATTAGAATCCTCTGCAGTTACCTCTTCATTCAGTTTGCCATGAATACTGTCGTATTTTAATAGATGTGCGAGGGTTTTAGCATCCGCAAGATCATTAATAGCTACAACTTCTATTTCTGTATTTTGAATTAATAGCCTGAAAAGATTTCTTCCAATTCTACCAAACCCATTAATTCCAATCTTTAATTTATCTGACATTGAAAATCCTAAAAAGGAATTAAGTTAAATGCTTTTGAGCTTTGTAAGAAGATCTTACCAAGGCTCCGCTTTCTACGTGTCTAAATCCTAATTCAAGGCCTATTGTCTCGTATTTCTTAAATTGATCTGGAGTAATAAATTGCTTTACAGGTAAGTGCTTTTTACTTGGTTGTAAATATTGTCCTATAGTTACAATATCAAGATTTACAGCTCTAAGATCTTTTAAAGTTTGAATAACTTCATCTTCTTGTTCTCCAAGTCCCAGCATAATACCAGATTTAGTTCTGGCAATTCCTTGGTCTTTAAGGTATCTAAGAACTTCTAAGCTGCGCTCATATTTTGCTTGAATTCTAACTTCTCTGGTAAGCCTTTTTACAGTTTCCATATTATGAGAAACTACTTCAGGTCTTACCTCAATAATTCTATCTATGTTACGCTCATTTCCTTGAAAATCTGGAATTAATGTTTCCAGCGTAGTTTCAGGATTCATTCTTCTAATAGCCTTTACGGTTTCTGCCCATAGAATAGATCCCATATCTTTAAGATCATCTCTATCTACACTTGTTATAACCGCATGCTTAATCTGCATTAGCTTAATAGATCTAGCAACCTTTTCTGGTTCATCCCAATCTACCGTATCTGGTCTCCCTGTTTTTACACCGCAGAAACCGCAAGATCTGGTACATGTATTACCTAAGATCATGAAAGTTGCTGTTCCTTCACTCCAGCATTCTCCCATATTTGGGCAACTACCAGAGGTGCAAATGGTGTGAAGATCATATTTATCTACTAAACCTCTAAGTTCTGTATATTTCTTTCCGGTTGGAAGTTTTACACGTAACCATTTAGGTTTTGGAGTTCGAGTTTGTGGAGCTATAGTATCTGTTGTCATATCAAAATTCTATGCGGCAAAGATACAATAATATGATGAATTGTATAGGGGTAGTAAAGCAGAGTTTAAGCTGATGTTTAGCTTTTTCGAGCTTCGATAATTTGAGCTAAAAGTTTCTTAGCTCTAAGGAGTTTTACCTTAACATTGTTCATAGGCTCTTTAAGGTAAGTGGCAATCTCTTTATAAGATTTCTCTTGAAAATATCTAAGATTTATTACTTCCTGATAATGCGGTTTTAATTGCTTAATGTCGCTTAAAAGCTGTGCAAGATGTTGCTCATTAATTAAAATATCTTCGATGCTTGGAGTCTCATCTGGTATTCTATTTACATTTTCTGATGGCTCATCTGCCGTATTAGCTCTTATGGAAGATTTACTTTTTCTTAAAAGATCTATGTGAATGTTCTTGGAAATAGTAATAAGCCAGGTTTTAAAGCTGTATTTTTCATCAAAAGTCTCTAATTTATCAAAGGCCTTGGAAAAAGTTTGAATTGTAATTTCTTCAGCATCATATTCATTGCGCACTCTTTTCATTTGAAAAGCGTATACTTCCATCCAATATGAATCAAGCAAAAATTTAAAAGCCTGCTGCTGCCCTTCTTTTGCCTGTTTAATATGCTTTAGAAGCGTTGCAGTATTTATTTCCAATTAGTTGGTTTTGAAAAAAGATTAAGACTAAAGATACCAAATTGTATACAGATAAGAAAAATCTCCAAAATTGGAGTAAGCCATACAAGATCTAACTCATCTAATTTCTTTGCAGATTTCCATATAACTACCAATTGCAAAATCAGCCTTATAACTAATATTCCAAGAACTAACTGCCAGTGAATAAGAAAGCTCAGCAAAAATATAGCTAAGATCCAAAAGGCAAATTGAGAAAAATAAAATAAGCCTAGTAAAGCTTTATGCTTTTTCTTGTAATATTTGGCAGTGGAGATATGTCTGCGTTTTTGTGTGATCCATGATTTATAACTAGTCTTTGGGCAGCTACGGGTAATAGCATCTTTGTCTAAGCAAATGCTGGTGTTCTCTTTGGTTGCCGCCTGATTTACAAAAAGATCGTCATCTCCAGATTTTAAATGGAGGTGGGTGGCATAGCCATTCTGATTGTAGAATTCTGAAGAGGTGTAGGCTAAATTTCTGCCAACCCCCATATAGGGTATACCCCAATTTGCATAAGAGAAATATTGAACAGCAGTGAGTAGCGTTTCAAACCGAATCATTTTATTGAGAAAAGAAGACTTGTTTTTAAAATAACCTCCATAACCAAGGATGATTGATTTTTCTTGTGCAAAACCTGAAGCCATCTTTTGAATCCAGAATTTACTTTCTGGAGCGCAATCTGCATCTGTAAATAAAAGATATGGATTGCTTGCTTTTTTAATTCCTAGAGTGAGTGCATATTTCTTCTTTCCCCAAAAAGCCTCGTTATTCTCAACGTTTACTAATTTAACTCTTGGGTCATATAGAAAGCTCTCCATAACTTCTAGAGTTTCATCAAAAGAAGCATCATTAATAAGAACAACTTCAAAATTAGAATAATTCTGATCTAGGATGCTTGGGATAAATTGCTTTAGATTTTCTGCTTCATTTTTTGCGCAGATAATTACCGAGATTGGTAGATCTGAATTGTTAGTGACGGTATTTGGGATTGAGGTAAAATTTAAATAGCCAATATAATATGCAATATTAACTATAGCAAAAACTATAAATAGGGAGAATAAAAATGTTATCATTTATATTAATTGCTCTTAGTAGTGTCTGAGCAATCTTTCATTTCTTCTGGAGATTTACCGCAAAAACTACAAGATTCTCCTTCAGTATTTAAGAACGGACTTTGACTAGCGCAGGTTCCGGCGAATTTACCGTCTTTTTTTGCCCAAATTTTTATAGCAATTCCGGCGAAAGCTAAACCTAATAATACGATCGTAATAAGTAGTAATTCCATAACCTTTTTTCTTAGTGCAAAAGTAATAATAAAAACCCTGCTTGGAAAATGTAGTCGCTAATTAATATAACCTTTACAATATTTAACTAAACTTTAATTTAATAATATGCAACATATCAGCAAACGGTGCTAAATTGCGTCAAATAATTAACATAAAAACCAAATTATGAAATTAAGAAAATTAACGATAGTTGCTGTATTATCAGCGCTTGCTTTTACATCTTGTGATGATAATAAAAAGAAAGAGCAAGAAGAAAAAGACAAAATGGAAATGCAGGAAATGGAAGCTGAAAGAGAAGCTGAAATGAAAGCAAATGAAGACCGTATGCAAATGGAGTCTAATAGTATAGCTTCTAAAGCTATGGCTACTGCGGAACTAAGTACTTTAGTTAGCGCATTACAGGCTGCTGAATTAGCACAAATGATGAAAGAAGAAGAAGGACCTTTTACAGTATTTGCACCAACAGATGATGCTTTTGCAAAAGTGCCTAAAGCTACTTTGGACGAATTGATGATGCCAGAGAATAAAGAAAAATTACAAACTGTGCTTAAATATCATGTAGTTCAGGATAGTATTACTTCTGATATGTTAGCAAAGTGGATATCAGAAAATGACGGTTCTTATGCTATGAAAACTGTAGATGGAGCAGATCTTACCGCTATGATGGACGGTGATAAAATTGTTCTTAAAGATGGTAATGGTAAAACTTCTACCGTAGTTAAGGCAGATATTCAAGCTTCTAATGGAGTTGTTCACGAAATTGATGCTGTTGTAATGAAGAAGTCATAATTGACTAACACATACATACAATGAAATTAAAAATCCCGCTAAAAGCGGGATTTTTTTATGCTTTAAAATGTATTTAAAAAACGTTTACTTCTGCTTCTAACTTGATATTAAATAGGTCATAAACTTTTTCTTGCACTTTTGCAGCAAGAGACCAAATTTCAGATCCAGTAGCGTTTCCATAATTCACTAAAACCAAAGCCTGGTTTATGTGTATTCCGGCGTCACCTTCTCTAAATCCTTTAAGACCGGCAGTGTCTATTAGCCAGCCGGCAGGAATCTTTACTTCATTATCTGATATTTGATAAGAAGGCATTTTTGGAAATTTCAGCTTAAGAGTATCGAATTCTAGGGCGCTTATAACTGGATTTTTGAAGAAGCTACCGCTATTTCCTAAAATCTTAGGGTCTGGAAGTTTCTCCTGTCTAATCTTTATTACAGCTTTTGAGACGTCTTGAATTGTAGGATTGTCAATACCCATTTCCTCCAAAGCAGTATCAATGGCCCCGTAATTAGTTTGTATTAAATGATCTTTCTTTTTTAATTTAAAGGTCACGCTAGTAATCACATATTTACCCTTAACATCATTCTTAAATATTGAATTTCTGTAACCAAAGCCACATTCTTCCAAACTGAATTTTCGTTCTTCTAAGGTCTGTATATTTAAAGCGGTACAAGAATAAAAAGTATCTTTTAACTCCACTCCGTAAGCTCCAATGTTTTGAATTGGAGCAGTACCAATATTTCCGGGTATAAGAGAAAGATTTTCAAGTCCGCCCCAATTATTTTCTAGGGTATGAAGTACAAACTGATGCCAGTTTTCACCTGCCTCTGCTCTAATAAGAACGTATTCTTCAGTCTCTCTTGTAATTTCTGTTCCTTTTAGGTCTAAATGAACCACGGTGGCATCTATATCTTTTGTAAGCAACATATTGCTACCACCACCCAAAATAAATAATTGATCTGAATAGGTTTGTTTTAAAACCGTCTTTAGATCATCTATGGACGTAACAGAAATAAACTTTCTAGCCTTTACGTCTATTCCGAAGGTATTATAAGCTTTTAAAGAAAAATTCTCAAACACTTTCATTCAACTATTTGTTGTATTCTTTTAATGCAGCTCTAAGAATTTCTATGGCTCTTTCTAAATTCTCTTTTTTAAGGACGTAAGCAATTCTTACCTGATTTAATCCTGTGTTTGGAGTAGAGTAAAAACCTGCAGCCGGGGCAACCATAATGGTTTCATTATCTAATTGAAAATCTTCTAGCAACCATCTTGCAAAGTCGTCTGCACTTTCTACCGGCAATTCGGCGATACAATAAAATGCACCTTTAGGTTCTGCAACCTTAACACCCTCTATAGAATTTAAACCCTTAATAAGAATATTTCTTCTATTGGTATATTCTTTTATTACTTCATCAAAATAACTTTGTGGAGTATCTAAAGCAGCTTCACTAGCAATCTGTTCAAATGTTGGAGGACTCAATCTAGCCTGGGCAAACTTCATAGCAGTTTGTATAACCTCTTTGTTCTTCGATACAAGACATCCAATTCTAGCGCCACACATACTGTATCGCTTAGATACAGAATCTATCATAATAGCATGGTTTTTTAATTCTGGAAGGCTCATTATAGAGAAATGTTCAGCACCATCGTAGGTGAATTCTCTATAAACTTCATCAGAAACTAAGAAAATATCATGCTTTAATGCAACATCTGCTAGTTGCTTTATCTCTTCCTGAGTATATAAATAACCGGTAGGATTTCCAGGATTACAAATTAATATTGCCTTGGTTTTAGGAGTTATTAATTTTTCAAATTCTGAAATTGGAGGAAGTGCAAAATTGTTTTCTATTTTAGATTCTACAGGAATGATGGTAACGCCTGAAGCTGTAGCAAATCCGTTGTAATTAGCGTAGAATGGTTCGGGTATGATAATTTCATCACCCGTATCTGCAATACTACCCATAGCGAACATCAAAGCTTCTGAACCTCCGGTAGATATGATGATATCATCGCCATCTACGGCAATATTTTTGCCGGTATAATATTTTGCAAGCTTATCTCTATATTCTGCAAAACCTGCAGAATGACTGTAAGATAATACTTCAATATTATGGTTTCTAACAGCATCTAAAGCCACCTGTGGGGTTTTAATATCTGGCTGTCCTATGTTTAACTGGTATATCTTTTTACCTTTTTTGGTTGCGGCTTCTGCATAAGGTACTAATTTTCTTATTGGGGATTCTGGCATAGAATGACCCTTATCTGAAATTTTAGGCATAGAATATTATTTTTTCTATGCAAAAGTGCAAAATTTAATGCAGATTCTATTCTTTATAAATCTCAATTATTCTCAATTATTTTGTAATTTGAAATAAAAATTGAAAAAAGCAATAGGTCTTTTGATGATTTTTTTAATGCTTCACCATATTGCTAGTTCTCAAGGAAATTTTAGAATTGAAGATGATAAATCTAAATTTGAGTTGCCTTTTCAGCTAGTTAGTGATCTGGTTATAATCCCTTTAGAGTTAAATGGAGTAAAACTATCTTTTTTGCTCGATACCGGTGTAGATTCTACTATTTTATTCAGCTTAGATAAAGAAGATTCTATAGATGTAAAAGATGCGAGTATTATTTATTTACGAGGCATAGGGGAGGAAGAGCCAATTAGAGCGCTAAAATCTACAGGGAATAGCATTAAGATTGGAAATTCTTTTTCCAACGACCTTTCCATTTATATCTCTTTTGATAATAGCATGAATCTCTCCAGCAGATTGGGAATACCTGTAAATGGCATTATTGGTAACGATTTTTTTAAAGATTTTGTTCTAGATTTTAATTATTTAAAAAAGAAGTTGATTGTCTATAATAAAGATCGCTACAGTTCTAAAAAATGCAATCGATGTGAGGTATTGCCTCTAACATTTTCTAATAATAAACCATACATAGAGGCGATATCTAAAATAAACGGAAAGGAGCTTAAACTGAACTTTTTAATAGATAGCGGTTCTGGAGATGCTATTTGGGTATTTGAAGAAAAATCTGCAGGAGTAAGTTTGCCGGAAGTCCATTTTGATGACTTTTTAGGTTATGGTATGAGTGGTAGTGTTTACGGAGCTAGGAGCAGGGTTGAAAGTATAAAACTTGGAAAGTTTGTACTAAATGATGTTACCGCCAGTTTTCCAGATAAAACTTATATAGATGGGCTTAAGACTTACGATACTAAGAACGGAAGTATTGGAGCTAAAATTTTAAGAAGGTCCCAGGTGATCTTTGATTATTCCAGAAAAAGTGTAAGCTTAAGACCAAATAGGCTTTATTTAGAGCCTTTTGAATACGACATGAGTGGTATTGTAATAGCGCATGATGGACAAATGATCGTGAAGGAGCTAGATCACAGCAGTACCAATGGAATTAATAATTTGAATACTACAGAAGGTGCTGGTAGTGTTATTTATGAAAGCACTACTTCTGTGAAATTTAAATTACAACCTTTGTATAAGATTGTGGAAGTGCGTCCAGAATCCCCAGCAGAAAAGGTAGGTTTACAGAAAGGTGATATTCTATTAGAAATAAATAATAAGCCTGCTTATAGATTCTCTCTTTCTGGGTTACAAAGGATTTTAAGTTCAAAAGATGGAAAAAGGATAAAGTTAAAAATTGAAAGAGGTCTAGATAAGATTACGATAGATTTTAGATTGAAAAAGATACTGTAAAAAAAAACTCCCTAAAAGGGAGTTGTAATTGTAGTCTAATTGATAGGTTCCATTACTCGACCCTTAATTTTAATAGCCTTTGGCGATTCATCTGCGTTAGAATAGATAGTAATGGTTCTTCTAATAGGTCCTACGATATCTGTGTCATACTTCACTTTTATCTCTCCGCTTTTTCCCGGAGCAACAGCAGACTTTGTCCATGTAGGTACTGTGCATCCACAGCTAGAATACACATTTTCTATAATTAAAGGGGAATCCCCAATATTCTTAAAAGTGAATATTTGAGTTCCATCGCTTCCTTTCTGTATATCGCCGTAATCTATAACTTCCGCTTTAAATTCAAACTTTGCAGCGTTCTGTGCTGTAATGGTTCCAAGACCAGCCAGCATAAATATTATTATTGAAATGTAGGTTTTCATAATTATCAGATTTTGTTTAGTAAAGGTAAAGGGTTTAGGTCTAACTCAAAAATATATAAGCAAAACTACTTCTTTTATAATCCTCAACTTATAAGTACTTTTGCTCATATTTTCAAAAATTAGACCAAAGATGGCAATATCTCAGAAATACGATGCAAAGCAGGTTGAAGACAAATGGTATAAATACTGGATGGATAATGGGTATTTTCATTCTGAAGTAGATGAAAGAACACCATATACCATTGTAATTCCACCACCAAATGTTACGGGAGTATTGCACATGGGCCATATGTTAAATAATACGTTGCAAGATGTTCTAATTAGAAGAGCCAGACTTAAAGGTTTCAATGCTTGTTGGGTACCAGGAACAGACCATGCCTCTATAGCTACAGAAGCAAAGGTGGTTGCTAAATTAAAATCTGAGGGAATAGACAAGAATGATCTTAATAGAGAAGAGTTCTTAACGCATGCTTGGGATTGGACGCATAAGCATGGAGGTATAATTTTAGAACAGCTAAAGAAATTAGGAGCTTCTTGTGATTGGGAGCGTACCAAATTTACGATGGATGAGAATATGTCTGCCTCTGTAATAAAAGTCTTTGTAGATCTTTATGAAAAGGGTATGATCTATAGAGGGTATCGTATGGTTAACTGGGATCCAGAAGCTAAAACTACCCTTTCTGATGAAGAGGTGATCTATCAGGAGAAACAAGGAAATTTATATTATCTGCAATATAGGGTAGAAGGTAGCGATGAACTAGTTACTATAGCTACCACAAGACCAGAAACTATTTTAGGTGATTCTGCTATCTGTATCAATCCTAATGATGTGCGTTTTGCACATCTAAGAGGGAAGAAAGCTATCGTGCCATTGGTAAATAGAATAATTCCTATTATTGAAGATGAATATGTAGATATAGAGTTTGGAACTGGTTGCTTAAAGGTTACTCCGGCACACGATATGAATGATAAGGTGTTGGGAGAAAAACATAATCTTGAGGTGATAGATATCCTAAATGATGATGCTACTCTAAATTCCAACGCTATGCATTATCAAGGCATGGATAGGTTTGATGCTAGAAAAGCTATTGTAAAAGAATTAGAAAACTTAGGTGTTTTGGTGAAGACCGAAACTCATATTAATAAAGTGGGTACCAGTGAAAGAACTGGTGCGGTTATAGAACCAAAATTAAGTGATCAATGGTTCTTAAAGATGAAAGACTTAGCACAACCTGCATTAGATGCAGTGCTGGAAAAAGAAGTGAATCTTGTGCCGGAGAAGTTTATAAATACTTATAGACATTGGATGGAGAATGTGCGAGATTGGAATATCTCTCGTCAATTATGGTGGGGACAGCAAATTCCTGCATTTTTCTATGGAGATGGAAAAGAAGATTTTGTAGTTGCAGAAACTATACAAGGCGCTTTAGAAAAAGCTATAGAGAAAACTGGAAATTCTGAATTGAAGATCTCAGATCTTAAGCAGGATGAGGATGCTTTAGATACTTGGTTTTCTTCATGGTTATGGCCAATGAGCGTTTTTAACGGTATACTAGAGCCAGATAATAAAGAGATCAATTACTATTATCCAACCAACGATCTTGTTACTGCACCAGAAATCTTATTTTTCTGGGTGGCAAGAATGATCATTGCCGGTTATGAGTATAGAGGGGAGAAACCTTTTACGAATGTGTATCTAACCGGTATTGTAAGAGATAAGCAAAGGCGTAAGATGTCTAAATCTCTAGGAAACTCACCAGATCCACTAGATCTAATTGGCCAATATGGTGCAGATGGTGTAAGAGTTGGGATGTTATTAAGTTCTCCTGCTGGAAATGACCTTATGTTCGATGAGGATCTATGTAAGCAGGGAAGTGGGTTTGTAAATAAAATATGGAACTCTTATAAATTAATCAATAGTTGGGAAATAGATGCTGAGAAAGAGCAAAATGAAGCTTCTAAAGTAGCTGTAAGCTGGTATAGATCTAAGTTTGCAAAAGTACTTTCAGAAATTGAAGATCATTATTCTAAATATAGAATTAGTGATGCTCTTATGGCTACCTATAAGTTAATCTGGGATGATTACTGTTCTTGGTTACTAGAAATGGTGAAGCCAACATTTGGGGAGGCTATAGACAAGAAAACTTATGACGAGGTTATTACTATTTTAGAAGATAATTTAAAAGTTCTTCATCCTTTTGTTCCCTTTATTTCTGAAGAGATCTGGCAGCATCTAAATAATAGAAGCAAAGAAGAAGCTTTAATAATATCTAAGTGGCCAGAAGCTGCAGAAGTTGATCAGAATATCATAAATGAATTTGCTGTTGCTTCAGAAGTTATAGCCGGAATCAGAAATATTAGGAAAGATAAGAATATCTCTTTCAAAGATCAAATAGCTTTAGATATACTAAACAACGAAAATAGTTCAGATACATTCAATGCAGTAATTCAGAAAATGGGAAATGTTTCTACACTAAAATATGTGGAGAAGCAAGTGGAAGGTACCTTATCATTTAGAGTAAGATCTAATGAATATTTTATTCCAATAGAAGGTGCTATAGATGTTAATGCAGAAATTAAAAAACTAGAGGAAGAGCTTAAGTATACTCAAGGCTTCTTAAAATCTGTAGAAAAGAAGCTCTCTAATGAACGTTTTGTAAGTAATGCGCCAGATAGTGTGGTAGCGGTAGAAAAAGCCAAGCAAGCAGATGCTCAGGCAAAAATAGAGACTATTAAAGCAAGTCTTCGGGCATTAAAATAATCTTTGAAAGTAACATATCGATTTAAAAATATATAGGGGAAGTTAAACTTCCCCTATATATTTTTCTACCATTTCTATATATTTTGCCTTTGCTTCAGTATCTGAAAGATCTTCCACTTGTAACATGGCATTTGCCTTAAAACCGCTCCGGATGTCTTCATCTTCTCTTGGAACATAAAAACCATCTTTTTGGGTGGCTCTTTTATAATATGCATAAAAATGCAACATAATATCTGGTGGCAATTTAAGCGTAGTGTTACAGGCAATTTCGTAAGCCTTCAGGAATCTTTTATCTAAAATGTCAGACATTATATTGTATTAAATTGAGGCAATAATAGATACTCCTCCTTTAACTTTATCGTTAAGTTTTACATCTATTTTGGTGTTTAAAGGTAAGAACACATCTACACGAGATCCAAACTTAATAAAACCACTATCACTTCCTTGTACAACTTCTTCTCCTTCTTGAGCATAGTTTACAATTCTCTTAGCCATAGCTCCCGCAATTTGTCTGTAAAGAACTTCTCCAAATACTGGATTCTCTACAACTACTGTAGTTCTTTCATTCTCTTCGCTAGATTTTGGATGCCAAGCTACCAGGAATTTCCCGGGATGATATTTGCTAAATTTTACAGTTCCTCCCACTGGGTGTCTGGTAACGTGAACATTTAACGGAGACATGAATATAGAAACCTGTAAACGCTTATCTTTAAAGTATTCTTTTTCAAACACTTCTTCTATAACTACTACTTTTCCATCTACTGGAGACACAACATTTGCGTTATCTAAAATAGTTGGACGAGCAGGATTTCTAAAAAAATGTAACACTAATAAGAATAATAGTATACTCACAGCGAGTATAGCGAACTTTATCCAATAAGTGTTTATGGAAAGGTATGAAACCACATTAACCGCAATAAATAAAATTGCAGCAATCGTCATTATTTTAAATCCTTCTTTATGAAACATGATTAATAATTAATAAATAAGCATACACAAAAGGGCTAGAGAAAATTATGCTATCCAGTCTATCAAATAAACCACCATGACCGGGCATTAACTTACCGCTATCTTTTACTCCTGCTTGTCTTTTAAACTTAGATTGGATTAGATCTCCTAAGGTTCCAAAAATACTCAATATAATGGCTAATCCCAACCAGAATTGAAAATTGAGGTAATGTGTAAAGTAAAAAATACAATATCCACCCACAGCACTAAACACCATTCCGCCTATAAAACCTTCTACAGTTTTGTTGGGTGAAATTCTTTCATACAGTTTATTTTTTCCAAAATTTTTCCCTGTAATATAGGCAAAGGTATCGTTTGTCCATATAAGTACAAATACTCCAACAATAATCTGTGGATTAAAAATTCCTGTATACGTAGGGATAAGGGTTAAAAATATGATGGAAGAAGATAGGTAGAATATTAAAATGATATATTTCTTCTTTTCAAAAACAGGAATTGTCCTTATAAAAAGAAGATCTTTAATGAGGAAAAGATTTACGAATATTGTGATGCAAAGCAAGAGCAGAGTCGCGTTTGCATTAAACTTCAAATAGCTAAAAAGATAGAATATCAATGCGTGAATTGCATAGATGGCATAACTTTTAAGGTGTAATAATTTTTCAAGTTCTAAAAGACATACAAAGCCCAGAACGAAGAATAGAGAAATAAAGACAAGCTCTGAAGAGAGTATGGAAACTACCAACATGGATATGTACAACAACCCAGATACAGTGCGAATAATAGATTCCTTCATAAATTACAGGTCTTCCCTAAGCAGCAAATATAGGTTTTTTGTGCTACTTCCATAGCTCATAAAATCTTCTTCTGTTTGAGTTTCAAAACTTTTTATAGTAGTGATGTTGGTAGGAATACGTTCTTTATTGTTGAACTTGATCCCTCTTAGACCTTCTCCAATAGTGTCAACTAGCTGACTTGTAGAGGCTAAGATTATAAAATTTGATGGAAGATCGTTAAGTTTAGCTTCTTTTATCTGATTGGAAGAAATAAGAATTGATCCATCATTAGCAATAAGATATTCACAGGTAGACAGAAAAAAAGAAGAATTTCCTGATCTATTGAATTCAAGATTGAATTGATCGAACTTATTAATTAAGTTTTCGTCAAAACAACAAGATTCTTGTTCATACCAATCGTTCTCCAATAATATATTATCAAATGCCTGCAACACTTCTTCATCATTCTCGCAATACAAGAATTTTCCACCGTTATTTTTAAAGTTGAGCATAAATCGCTCATCGGTTGGTAGCTTAACATCAGGCATATATTTCCCACGATCAGCATTCTCTGGAATGTCCTGACCTTTGTCTGATTTAGATTTAGGATTTAGAAATTTTCTAAATAGACTCATATTGAGTTTTAGGGATTATTTATGGCACGTTAACCAAAGGTAAAAAATCTTAATTTAACGTTACATCAAATTAAGACTTTTTACTTTATATAATAAAATTAATTATTGATAGAAGAATCTGTTGGTATTTCTGATTCTTCTGAAGGGAATGTTTCGTCCGTAGCTTTCTTAGCAATCAATGGAACTTCTTCCTTTTCAGGGAAAGGTCTATTTCCGAAAATCTTTTGTAGATCATCTTTAAAGATCACTTCTTTCTCTAATAAAATATCTGCT
Source organism: Gillisia sp. Hel1_33_143 (assembly GCF_900104765.1). GTDB lineage: Bacteria > Bacteroidota > Bacteroidia > Flavobacteriales > Flavobacteriaceae > Gillisia. The sequence continues at coordinate 76,972 of NZ_LT629737.1, read as the reverse complement.
AATTGAGATAGCTTATCTTTATTGGTTTCCAAAAGGTCTATAGCTCTTTGGTATTGTGTTTCAATTAGATTTGAAACTTCCTGGTCTATAAGCTCAGCAGTTTTTTCACTGTAAGGTTTGCTGAAGTTATATTCGTTTTGTCCACTGGAATCATAAAAAGTTAGGTTTCCTATCTTGTCATTCAACCCATAGATAGTTACCATAGCACGAGCTTGTTTTGTTACTTTCTCAAGATCGCTTAATGCACCGGTAGAAATACGATTAAAAATAACTTTTTCTGCAGCTCTACCTCCTAATGCAGCACACATTTCATCTAACATCTGTTCTGGATGAACAATTAGTCTTTCTTCTGGTAAATACCATGCCGCTCCAAGAGATTGACCTCTAGGTACTATAGTTACTTTTACTAATGGAGCTGCGTGTTCTAGCATCCAACTTGCAGTAGCATGTCCAGCTTCGTGATAAGCAATTGCTTTTTTCTCATCTGGAGTAATGATCTTATTTTTCTTCTCAAGACCACCAACTATTCTATCTACAGCATCTAGGAAATCTTGTTTCCCTACAGCTTTATTACCTTTTCTCGCAGCAATAAGTGCAGCTTCATTACAAACATTTGCAATATCTGCTCCAGAAAATCCAGGAGTTTGTTTTGCAAGGAAATCGATATCTAGCTCGTCTGCTACTTTTTTAATTGGACGAAGGTGAACTTCAAAGATCTCTTTACGCTCTCTGACATCTGGAAGATCTACGTAAATCTGACGGTCAAAACGTCCGGCACGCATTAATGCTTTATCTAAAACATCGGCACGGTTCGTAGCAGCAATTACTATAACATTAGTATTGGTTCCAAAACCATCCATTTCTGTCAACAGCTGATTGAGTGTATTTTCTCGCTCATCATTAGATCCAGACATATTGCTTTTTCCACGAGCTCTACCTATTGCATCTATTTCATCTATAAAAATAATAGATGGCGATTTGTCTTTAGCTTGCTTAAATAGATCACGTACTCTAGAAGCACCAACCCCAACAAACATCTCGACGAAATCTGAACCTGATAGAGAGAAAAACGGAACTTTCGCTTCTCCTGCAACTGCTTTTGCTAATAAGGTCTTACCCGTTCCCGGAGGACCTACTAATAAGGCTCCTTTTGGAATTTTACCTCCCAAAGCAGTGTATTTTTCTGGAGTTTTTAGAAAATCTACAATTTCCTGTATCTCCTCTTTTGCACCTTCTAATCCAGCAACATCTTTAAAAGATGTCTTTACATCGGTATTTTGATCAAATAATTTGGCTTTAGATTTTCCAATATTGAAGATCTGTCCGCCAGGACCTCCACCTCCACCAGAACTCATCTTTTTCATGATGAATATCCAGATACCAATTATTAAAATAAAAGGTAATAAGGTTATTAATATATCTCCCCAAACATTGGTTTGAGTATTATAAGTAACAATGGTATCTAAATTATATTCACTCTTTAAACCTTGAATCTTATTTTCGAAATTTTGAAGATCTCCAAATTCAAAACTATAGGCTGGAGTTTCACCAGTTTCAAAAAGCTCATTTTCTGTAGCTTTTTTATGAACATCTTTATTTTGAGCCTCTTTAGTTAAATAAACATTAGCTTGATTTCTGTTTACTATTACTACTTTCTTAACATCACCATCTTTCAAGAAAGTTTCAAACTCTGCAGGATTTGTCTTTGATGGTTCAGAGAATCCTCCTCCTCCAAAATAGTTAAGACCTATAAAGATTATAATGATAGTTGCATAAATCCAATAAGCACTAAATTTAGGCTTCTTAGGTTCTGCTTTACTTGGTTGCTTCTTCGCCATTCTTACTTAATTAATTTTTAATAATTTGTTTGAATTGAGGTTACCTTAGCATCACCCCATAGACTTTCAATGTCATAGTATTCTCTTATGTGTTTTTGGAAAACATGTACCACAACATTAACATAGTCCATCAAAACCCATTCTGCATTATCACTTCCTTCAATATGCCATGGTTTGTCTTGTAGCGCCTTACTAACGGTTTTCTGTACGGAGTTTACTATGGCGTTTACCTGTGTATTGGAAGTACCATTACAGATAATAAAATAGTCACAAACTGTATTTTCAATTTCTCTTAAATCTAGAATATCAATGTTATTTCCTTTAACCTCTTCAATTCCTTTTAATATTTGAGCGATAAGTTGATCGTTGTTCGTTTCTTTATTTGCCATTAAATTTATTTCTTTACGCAAAGTTATTACTTTTTAGTCTTTTTAAGGGACTGTTAACAGAACATTTAACTCCTAAATCTAGTCCACTTACGTATATGCGTATTATCAAAGTTAGTGCCACCCAATCTACCAATTCTTTAGCAAGGGAATGGTATCAATCTAATAAAAATGAAGAAGCAGTTTGTATCACAGCTTTTGAACAGTCTGCGGGTAGGGGCCAACGTGGTGCCGGATGGGTTTCTAATGCGGGTGAGAATCTTACTTTTAGCGTAATATTTCCTAATCCTCCAATAGATGTTGCAGCGCAGTTTGCACTAAGTGCCGCAGTTGGTTTAGCGCTTCTAGACGCCTTAAAGAAGTTGAATATTTTTTCACTTAAATTAAAATGGCCCAACGACATATTGGCAGGCAATTATAAGATTGGCGGTATTCTTATAGAAAACATCTTAGTAAATGGCAGCATTGGAGCATCTATAATAGGAATTGGACTTAATGTGAATCAAACTTTTTTTCAGGATCTTCCACAAGCGTCCTCCTTAAAATTAATAGCTGGGAATGATTTTCCAACCGATGAAGTTCTTAAATATATCTTGGTAGAATTGGAACAAATGCTAGAGGATCTTAAATCTCAATCTCATATAGAAATCTTGAGAAAATATGAAGGAGAGTTGTTCAGAAAAAATAAGGTGTCCACTTTTCTATTGCCTTCTGGAGATTATTTAACGGGAATAATTTTGGGTATAACCTCCACCGGACTATTAAAAGTTAAAGTGGAGGATGAAGTAGTTCAAACCTTTGAGCTGAAACAACTCAAATTGCTATATTAAAGCTTGCTAATATTTTCTGATAGCACGTTAATGAATTTTGTTAATGGCCCTTTAACCATCATTGCCATCATTGCATTGAATTTGCCATTGAATTGAAGTTGAACATTACTTCCATCTGCAGCTGGTTCTATATTTGCCTCCAAGGTAAAATCAAATTTATCTGAAGTAGAACCAAGCACTACCAATTCTGGCTCTTTAGTTTCTTTTATCTTTAGAGCAATGTCTGGCATTCCTTTTAAAGAAAATAGAAAAGTATCTGAAGATTTTACTTCAAACTTCTGCATATTTTCTGGCATTATTTGCTCATAATTTTCAACATTACTCAAAAAGTCAAACATTTCTTGCTGACTTTTTCTAGTACTTACTTTTGGGCTTTCTAAATTCATTTTATGGTTTCCAGTTGCCAGGATCTTGACGCCAAGTCTTTAAAGTTTCGGCTTCCGTAGCGTTAATATAATTTGTTTTTAATGCGGTATCAATCAAATAATCATAACTGCTTAGAGAATAAAATTCTATATTTTCTCTTTTGAAGTTTTCTTCAGCAATAGCAAATCCATACGTAAAAATAGAGAGCATTCCTTTAATGGTAACTTTTGCTTCTTTAAGTGCCTTAACGGCATTCAAGCTGCTGTTTCCGGTACTTACCAGATCTTCTATTACAACTACCGTTTGGCCACTTTCTAACTGACCTTCAATCTGATTTTTTCTGCCATGACCTTTTGCTTCTGGCCTAACATATACAAAAGGAAGATTCATGATTTCTGCCACCAACATTCCAATTCCAATAGCACCGGTTGCTACACCAGCAATAACATCGGGTTTGCCATATAACTCTTCAATCTGTCTGGCAAAATTTTCTCTAATGTAATTTCTGATGGGAGGGTAGGAGAGCACAATTCTATTATCACAATAGATTGGAGACTTCCAACCACTAGCCCAAGTAAAAGGTTGTTGTGGTTCTAATTTAATTGCTTTAATTTGCAAAAGCAATTCGGCAGTTTTAATTGCTGTTTCTTTATTTAAAATCATACTGCAAATGTATAAAGTTTTTGTAAATGATATTCCAATAATTCTATCTACTAAAAAGGATATTGGTGAAAATTATTCTTCTTTTCCCATTAAAACGGTGAAATTGAAATCTATAATTGAGAAAATTAGTGATGGCGAACTGTTGTATGTAAATCTCTATCACGACAACGAAGAAAAACTTCTGAAACATCTTCTTAAAAAATTACCGGTAGTTACTGCTGCGGGTGGAATGGTGTTTAATGATAATAAGGAAATTCTCTTTATTTACAGAAACAAGCGTTGGGATCTTCCTAAGGGAAAAACTGAAAAGAATGAAACTTTAGAAGAGTCTGCTATTCGAGAAGTAATGGAAGAAACCGGTGTTCAAGATCTAGAGATCACCAGATTTTTGCGTAAAACCTATCACATTTTTAAACGTAAAGAAAAATATAAGCTAAAAGTTACCCACTGGTACGAAATGCATTCATCTTTTAAAGGAGAGCTAATTCCAGAAAATGAAGAAGGTATTAAGAAAGTGAAATGGAAGAACTTTGCAAAATCTCAAAAAGCACTCACTAAATCTTACGCTAATATTAAGTTGTTGTTTCCTAAAGAATATTTAACGACCCACCCTAAAGACAGGGTAGCTTAAATGTGAAGATTCATAATTACTAGATTTTTTATGCAACCAGTCTAATTGCATCATACTGTCTTGGGCAAATTCCTTGTCGGATTTTTGCTTTTGAATAAATTCTTCTTTTAGGCTTGGATTGCTTTCTAATAGGTCTTTGGCGATATCTTCAAATACATACGGCGAAAATCCTTCTTTCTGCTGAAGGATACTATCAAAGAAATTCCAATTGAAGAAAGAATCTACTGTAGTTGGTTCTAATGTTTCTATTAAATACCTCACTGCAGGTTGAAAGGTGCTGATGTAAATATCACCCTTTCTAAATCTTACGCTATCTGTTACGCTAGAGACTTTCGTGTTGGAATGGGGATAATGCCCTTCATAAGCATTGCTATAGGTTTTATAATCTTCTATTCTATATTTTTCAACGTAAATGGTAGTGTCTTTAGGCAATTTCAGCATTTCTACATTGTTGCTCTTTAATATATCAATAACATTCCACCAACCTTGGGGTATTACATATCCTCTGGGGATCTCTATCTTTTCTGTAGCTACATAATTGTTATAGTAATCTATTTCTTTTGTAAATGGTTTCTTTCTATCGTACTGCAATCTCTTTCCATTAGTTACTTCACTTTCGATAGTATTTCCTTCATAACCTTTAAACTGTAGTTTAGAAATCTTGGTACTATCAACTTCAAAATTTGTGGGATACCATCTTTCTGTAAGATATTTTCTATCAGCTTTATCTCTAAGATCTTTAATTTGAGCTCGGTCTCTTTCTGCGATGTCTATAATAGATTGAAGTGCTCTATAAGTTCCCGTAACCCTTTTTTTATAAGGTTTAAGCATATGCGTTTCGATCATAAGACCTAAAGTATTCCATAGCGTAGCGTAACCTGTAGAATATCTTGGACTGTCCATAAATTGTGTAAATCCTTTTTCTGGCACTTCATTATAAACATTTACATACGGTGTAATATCCCAGTCATGTTCCCATAAAGATGCTTCTAATGATGGCATCATACTCTCATGTAAATAGGCTCCTAATTCTCCGCCTAATTTATCATGTTGTGTAAATAAATGAGTTAGGGTGTATTGATAGTCTGCACCATTACTTACGTGAGTATCTACAAAAATATCAGGATTTATTGCGTGGAATATCTCTGCAAAGCTTCTGGTGTTCTTTGTATCAGATTTGATAAAATCTCTATTAAGGTCGAAATTACGAGCATTTCCTCTAAAACCATAAGATAAAGGTCCGTTTTGATTGGTTCTGCTTGTAGTATTTCTATTTAATGCACCTCCAATATTATACACAGGAATGGTGGCGAGTACTGTATTTTTAGGAACCTGAATAGAGTCTTGAGCAAGATCTCTAAATAACATCATTGTGGCATCTATACCATCACTTTCCCCTGGGTGAATACCATTGTTGATAAGTATGATTGTATTATTAGCTCTTAAATTGTCGATATCAAAATCTTCAGATGGGCTAAATAATACCAATCTTAAAGGTTCTCCGCTATCTGTAGTTCCATATTTTTTTACTTGAATAGAAGGGTAAGCTTCTTGTAACTGATCATAAAAAGCAATAACCTCTGAGTAAGTAGCAGTTTCTGTGCCTTTAGATTTTTCAAATCTGGTTTCTAGATCGTATTCTTTTACCAATTTATATTTTGATAAGTCACAAGATGCCAAGCAAAAAATTGCAATTAGTGCTATAAGTGTATTTCTCATAAAAGACATGCCAATTAAGGGTGTAAACTTACTCAAAACTGATAAGGTCGCCAAAACAAATAAAATTCAAAATTTTGGTTAGCAAATAGTTAAAGTAAACCCAATCTAATATTAAAATTTTCAGTAGCCTTTCTTAACGATTATATTTATCAAAAATTTTAATTTCTATGAGAAAGATCATATTAAGCAGTCTTCTTGTTGCATCTGTATTTCAGATGAATGCACAGGTGAAAGAGCTATCTGAAGACAGAAAAGCAGCATTGGGAAAGCAGCCTGGAGATAAGGTAATTACACAAATTGGGACGTTAGAGTTGCCAGCTCCATATGCATCTAAATCTGTAGCCAAGGTAAGTAAGCTTGTAAATTGGCCAGAAGGTACTACCCCAAAAGCGCCTGAAGGTTTTAAAGTAGAGCGATTTGCAGATGGATTTAAAAGTCCTAGGTGGACCTATGTAGCTCCAAATAATGATATTTTCGTGGTAGAGAGCGATACTAAGAATAGCGCAAATAGAATAACTATCCTAAGAGATAAAGATCAAGATGGGGTCCCAGATACGCGTGGCATTTTTATGGAAGATCTTAATTCTCCATTTGGAATGTTAGTGATAGATAATTATTTTTATGTAGCTAATACAGACGGACTTTATAGATATCCGTATAATGAAGGGGATACCAAGATCACCAAAAAAGGAGAAAAGTTAGTGGAATTGCCGGCTGGAGGTTATAATAATCATTGGACTCGAAATATTATTACTAATAAAGATAAATCTAAAATTTATATATCTGTAGGTTCTGCCAGTAATGCAGGAGAGTATGGAATGGATAAAGAGGTGCGTAGAGCTAATATTTTAGAGGTGAATTTAGATGGCTCTGGTGAGAAAATATATGCTAGTGGAATAAGAAATCCGGTTGGAATGGATTGGAATCCCATTACCGGAGAACTGTGGACAGCTGTAAATGAAAGAGATAAACTAGGAAATAATCTGGTTCCAGACTACGTAACCAGTGTAAAAGAAGGCGGATGGTATGGATGGCCTTATTCCTATTTTGGCGCTATAAAAGATCCAAGGTGGGAAGATGATTCTCATACAGATCTTGTAAATGCCGCTATAATTCCAGATGTACCCGTTGGGCCTCATACTGCATCTTTAGGATTCACTTTTTATAATGGTAAACAATTTCCTGAAAAATATATAAACGGAGCTTTTGTAGGGCAACATGGGTCTTGGAATAGACAACCTTTTTCTGGATATAAAGTGATTTTCATTCCTTTCGAAAATGGTAAACCTGGACAACCAGAAGATTTCCTTACCGGTTTCATTGCAGATGATGCTAATGAAGAAGTTTATGGTAGACCTGTAGGAGTAACTACGCTGCCAGATGGGTCACTTTTAGTAAATGATGACGACTCTGGAATTGTTTGGAGAGTATCTGTACAAAATTAGAAATTTGAAGAAACATCTTATTCTATTCGTATTTTTGCTGTTTAGTATAGCTTTTCAAGCTCAAAAAATAGAATTCAAAATTTTAGATAGTAATACGTCTAAGCCTATTAAGAACGCTACAGTTTTTAATAGGCTTGATTCTTTAGTTGCTAATACGAATGCCAATGGTATCTTTTTTATTGAAGAGGAAGCGTTACCATTATTAGTAACCATTAACGCTCTAAATTATAATGATCTTCAAACAAAATTGTCGAAAGATGATAAAAGTAATATTCTCTATTTAAGTTCAGCAGCCGAAATGCTAGTGGAAGTATTGGTGCGCAGCTCATTAATTGAGACTAAGACCTTAAACTTTCCAGGTGCAGTAGATGTGATTTCTTCTAAAGATCTAGAAAGAGTAGATGCCTCAAATCTCGTGCAAATTTTCAATACGATTCCTGGAGTATATGCCAATCAAGGTGCTTTGAATACCAACAAATTAAACATTCGTGGTATTGGAAGCAGATCACAGTATAGTACTAATAGAATTCAGGCTTATTTTGAGGGGATTCCACTTACTACGGGAGAGGGAGAGCTCACTTTAGATGATTTTGATGCAGAGACCATTTCAAGTATCGAAATTATAAAAGGTCCGGCCTCAAGTTTATATGGAGCAGGCTTGGGAGGTGCAATCAATCTGTATGGTAAAATTATTGGTGAGGAGTATTCGAACTTCAAGGTAGAGAGTCTTTTTGGAAGTTATAACTTAAATAAAAACACTATATCTGCGGGTATAGGGTCTAAAAGGTCATCAATATTTGTAAATTTTAGCGATCTAAGGTCTGATGGATACCGAGATAATGGAAAATATAGGAGGAGCTCCGGATTTTTAAATTACGGCTTAAAGATTACCGAAAATGACCATCTGAATATTCTTGCAAATTTCACACAACTAAAAGCATTTATTCCAAGTTCTATAAATTATTCAGATTATCTTAACAACCCAACTTCTGCTGCCTTTACATGGAAAGCCTCACAGGGTTACGAATCATACGATCGAGGGATGTTTGGAGTGTCTTACGAACATTCATTTTCTCAAAATCTAAAGAATACTTCTAGTGTTTTTGTAAATTTTAGAGACGCCTATGAACCTCGTCCTTTTGATATTTTAGAGGAAAATAGAATTGCTACCGGATTCAGGACCAAGTTTAACTTTGAGTCTGAAATCTTTAAACTTCCATCTGAACTTAGCTTTGGAATTGCTTATTATAAAGAATGGTATGAGATCTCTAATTATCAGAATTTATATAGAGATTTTGAAAATTTGGGTAGCATTCGGGGTGTGGTTATTAATAAGAATGATCAGGATAGGCAATACGCCAATTTTTTTGCTCAGCTTAATTTAGAGCTTTCTGATAGATGGAACTTAGAATCTGGTTTTAATTTAAATACTACTAATTATAAACTTACAGATCTTTTCGAGGGAGACACTGTAGACCAAACAGGAGATTATAGTTTTAAAACAATTTTTTCTCCCAGAGTGGCAGTTCTATTTGAATTGAACAGCAATAAGAATCTTTATGCTTCTATTAGTCATGGATTTTCTACCCCAACTGTGGCTGAAACCTTGACGCCAGATGGCGCTATAAACACAGATCTTCATCCAGAAACCGGTGTAAATTATGAGATTGGTTTTAAAGGGAATTGGCTGAAGAACAGGTTGTATACGCAAATAAGTTTTTACTCCATACAAGTGGAAGATCTACTGGTGGCAGAGCGCGTAGCAGAAGATAGATATGTTGGTGCAAATGTTGGAAAAACAGATCATAACGGAATTGAATTTCAAGCGAATTATAGAATAGATCTTAAAAGGGATATTACCATAAATCCATATCTAAATGGTAGTTTAAATTTTTTCAGATTTGATAAGTTTATAGATTCTGATATAGAGTATTCAGGAAATAGATTGCCTGGAGTTCCAAAAAGCACCATTAATCTTGGGGTAGATCTACTTTATAAGAAAAGCTTAAGTATTCATGCAAATTATTTAGCGGTAGGAGAAATTCCCCTGAATGATGCTAATTCTGATTACTCAGACAATTATCAACTTCTAAATTTTAAAGCGAGCTATAATTTTATGATTGCTAATAATTGGAATATTTCTTTTAATGCAGGGGTCAATAATATCTTAGATGAGAAATATGCTTCTAGCATTTTACCGAATGCAGTAGGTTTTGGAGGACAAGCTCCAAGATCTTACTATCCGGGTAATCCGAGAAATTATTTTGGTGGATTAGGTTTTAAATATCAGTTTTAGAAAGAAATTCAGTGTTTTTTAATTTTCTATTCAACGGCTTCGGGCACCATAAAAGAATAATCCCCTCCATTCTTTCTGATGTCTCTCACTACGCTAGAGGATATAAATCCTTTTCCAGATGAGGAGATCAGAAAGAGGGTTTCAATACCAGACATTTTAAAATTTGCCTGGCCTATAGTTTTTTCAAATTCCATGTCTACTGTATTTCTAAGTCCTCTTAAAATAAAAGCAGCATTTTCAGCTTTACAAAAGTCTACAGTAAGCCCTTTGTACGTTTTTACTTTTATTTTAGGTTCATTCTTATAAGTGTTTTCTAAGAATTTAACTCGGTCTTCTAAAGAGAACATATATTTTTTATCGGCATTTACACCAATAGCAAGAATAATCTCATCAAAAAGCGGCAAGGCTCTATCTATAATATCTGTATGTCCTAAAGTAACAGGATCAAAAGATCCAGGAAAGACCGCTTTTTTCATCGCTTAAGATTTGTTATTTCTTATTTTAACTGACACATCAAAAAATAAAGTGCACCCGAGTTTACTCAAATATAATGAAATTAAGATTTTAGTGCCGTTTCTATAGCGCTTCCAAAAAGCTCTTTTAAACTAATACCCGCTTTTTCTGCTTGTTGAGGTAAAATACTGGCTTCACTTAATCCCGGCGTAGTATTCATTTCAATAAAATGAGGTTCATTGTTATGAAAAATAAATTCTGATCTCGTAAAACCTTTCATTTTTAATTTTCGGTAAATATGCTTAGCGAGCTCTTGTACTTTTTCTGTCTGCTCGTCTGATATTCTTGCAGGTGTAATTTCTTCAGATTTCCCCAAATATTTAGCTTCATAATCAAAGAACTCGTTTTCTGAGACGATCTCCGTAACCGGTAATGCCAAGATCTCACCTTTGTATGTAATTACTCCAACAGAAACTTCTGTACCATCTAGAAAAGATTCTATAATGATCTCATCATCTTCTTTGAAAGCAGTTTGTATAGCCTGCTCTATTTCATTTTCATGTTTTACCTTTGTAATTCCAAAACTGCTTCCAGCTTTATTAGCTTTTACAAAACAAGGTAGCCCTACCGCCTCAATGATCTCTTTTGTATCAACATCATCACCTTTATTCAGAAAATAATTGGCAGCAGTATCTATTCCGTAGGGTTTAATAACGCTAATAAGGTCTCTTTTATTAAAAGTAAGAGCAGCCTGATAGAAATCACAAGAAGTTTGTGGAATTCCTACAAGTTCTAAATAGGCCTGTAGCAATCCATTTTCACCCGGAGTTCCATGAATTGTGTTAAAAACGCAATCAAAAGCAATGGTAGTATCATTAATTTTTACAGTAAAGTCGCTGCGGTTTATGGGGTAAGGAGTATCGTTATCTGCAATTACAAACCATTCATTTTGCATGATATGAACGCGATAAGGTTCATATAAATTACGATCCAGGTTTTTGTAAACTACATTTCCACTGTTAATAGAAATACGATATTCACTCGAAAACCCGCCCATAGCGATGGCAACTTTTTTCTTCATATTAAATAATACTGCTTGATTTACGTTTACAAAAATATGACTATTCCAGAGTGCTACCAAAACCGTGGCGTTTTTATATCTTTGCGTATTATTAAGAATCTATGGGCCTATTTAAATTTATCTTCAGCAAGACCTTTGTAATTCAATTGGTGCTTGCCGTAATAGTACTTGTGGTACTAGCTTTTCTAACTATGAAATGGTTAGACCTATCTACAAATCAAGATCAGCGAATCGAGGTTCCGGATCTTGCAAAGTTATCTTTGGATAAGGTAGAAACTAAATTAGAAGAATTAGACCTTCGTTATGAGATCTTAGATTCTGCTAACTTTAATCCAGATTATCCTAGGTACTCTGTAATAGACCAAGTGCCCCTTGCAGGAAAGTTTGTAAAGGAAAATAGAAAGATCTATATCAATTTGAATCCTTCGGGGTATAGAAAAATTGAGGTGCCAGATCTTATTAGAAGAACCAGGCGCCAAGCAGAACCTACTTTAAGATCTTTAGGTTTTACCATAGGAGATGTAACATATAAGCCAGACATCGCTAAAGATGCTGTTCTAGAATTAAGACATAAGGGAGCATTGCTAAAACCAGGTACAGAATTAATGAAAACTTCTGTAATAGATCTGGTTCTTGGAGATGGCTCTGGATATTATTCAGGTTCTACTGATGAAGATGATACTTTAAACGTGGAAGAACCTGCAACACAAATAGATGAAAATGACGAATTCTAATACAGATCCAGAATTAGAAACTCAGGACGATGATCTTTACGAACATCATAAATTTACTGCAGACAAGGGGCAACAACCTTTACGCGTAGATAAATATTTGATGAATTACATCGAGAATGCTACCAGAAATAAAATTCAGAAGGCGGCGAAAGATGGAAATATCTATGTGAACAGCGTAGTAGTAAAATCAAATTATAAAGTAAAACCGGGAGATGTAGTGCAGGTAATGTTCGAGCATCCTCCGTATGAATTTTTACTTACTCCAGAAGATATTCCTCTAAACATAGTTTACGAAGATGATTCTTTAATGGTGATTAATAAACCAGCAGGAATGGTGGTGCATCCAGGTCACGGAAATTATAGTGGCACCCTTATTAATGCCTTGATCTTTCATATAGATAATCTGCCTAATAACAGTAGCGAAAGACCTGGTTTGGTGCACAGAATAGATAAAGATACCAGCGGACTTTTGGTTATTGCTAAAACAGAAACAGCGATGACGCATCTTGCCAAGCAGTTCTTCAAGAAAACGAGTTCTAGAGAATACGTGGCATTGGTATGGGGTAATATCGAGGAAGAAGAAGGAATTATAGAAGGAAATATTGGAAGGCACCCAAAGAATAGATTACAAAACACAGTTTATATAGGAGACCAGGAAGACGAAGGAAAACCTGCAGTTACTCACTTTAAAGTGTTGGAACGTTTTGGTTACGTAACCTTGGTTTCTTGTAAGTTAGAAACCGGTAGGACTCACCAGATAAGAGTGCACATGAAATTTATTGGACACACCTTATTTAATGATGAGCGCTATGGGGGCGAGAGAATTCTAAAGGGTACTACCTTTACAAAATATAAACAGTTTGTAGATAATTGTTTCAAGATCTTACCTCGCCAGGCACTACATGCAAAAACTTTGGGCTTTGTTCATCCTGTTACACAAGAATGGATGAGTTTTGATTCTGAAATACCAGAAGATATGACAAAGTGCATAGAGAAATGGCGTAATTATTCTAAGAATCAGAAAGATTTTATAGACGAGGAGTAGGGCGTGCCCCCAATAAAAATTGGGGTCGGGCTTTCGGCAGTCGCTTCCCGATATAAGATCGGGAGAGCTCCAACAAAGCCTCAATCCCTCACGCAAATAACTTTCATCAATAGCCGTATTGAAAATGAATAAATTTCAGGTTTGAAAACTTACTATTACAATGCTATTTTTGTGCAACGCATATTAATAGCATTTTTTTTATTTAAAAGCATTCTATGAAAATTTTACTATCACCCGCAAAAAGTCTAGATTTTGAAAGTAAACTCCCAACTACAAGAGGAACGCAACCTCAGTTTTTGGATACCACTATTAAGATTAATAAAAAGCTATCTCGCCAAACCAAAAATGAGTTGATGGACTTGATGAGCATCAGTGAGAAACTGGCAGATCTAAATTATGGCAGATATAAAGATTTTCAAGAAGATCATACCAAAGAAAATTCCCGCCCCGCAATGTATGCTTTTGATGGTGATGTATATTCAGGTTTAGATGCATATACTATCCCATCAGAAAAGTTAGATGCATTACAAAATAAATTAAGAATTCTTTCTGGGCTATATGGTATCTTAAGACCGCTAGATCTTATGCAACCTTATAGACTGGAGATGGGAACTTCTATTGGAATAGAAAGAAATGATACTCTTTATGAAGTATGGCAGACTAAAATTACAGATAGTTTAAATAAGGAGATGGAGGAGAATGAGCTTTTTATAAATCTTGCTAGCAATGAATATTTTAAAGCGGTAGCTGCTAAAAAATTAAAGGCAGAAGTTATTACGCCTGTTTTTAAAGATCTTAAGAATGGAAAGTTGAAGATCATTAGTTTTTTTGCAAAGAAAGCAAGAGGAGCTATGGTTAGATATATTATAGATAAAGATGTAGAAACCATAGAGCAGCTAAAATCTTTTGATTATGAAGGGTATAGATATAGCAAGAATGAATCTCCAAATGATAAAGAGTTAGTTTTTACTAGATAAAATAATTTCAATTTTAGATTTTAAAACCACCATTTTGGTGGTTTTTTTATTTTAACAATTTAATAGGTGTAAAGCCCTATAAATATTATTGTATCAGCTATTATTTTAATAACTTTCAAAATCTTATTTTTTTAACATAAATAGTCATCTTATAATGAAAATAAAAAAGGTTTTAGTAGCGAATAGAGGAGAAATTGCCATCAGAATATTTAGGGCTTGTACAGAAATTGGTCTTAAAACTGTTGGTATTTATACCTTTGAAGACAGATATTCTCTCCATCGCTATAAAGCAGATGAATCTTACCAGATTGGTGAAGACAACGATCCGCTTAAACCTTATTTAAATATAAAGGCAATTGTTCAAATTGCTAAAAAGAATGGTGTAGATGCCATTCATACCGGATACGGTTTTTTATCAGAAAATGCTGAATTCGCTCAAGCCTGTGAAGATAACGACATCATTTTTATCGGACCAAAAGTTTCAGTTTTAAAATCTTTAGGAGATAAAGTAAAAGCTAAAGAAGTAGCGGTTGCCAATAATGTTCCAATTATAGAAAGCAATAAAGAAGAGCTTAATAATATTGAAACCGCGGTAATAGAAGCCAAAAGAATTGGATATCCTGTAATGCTAAAAGCTGCTTCCGGAGGTGGAGGTAGAGGAATGCGTGTTATTAGAGATGAAGAGCAATTGAGATCTGCTTTTCCAGAATCTAAACGAGAAGCTGGAAATGCTTTTGGAGATGATACCGTATTTATTGAAAAATTTGTTGAAAATCCAAAGCATATAGAAATTCAAATTGTTGCAGATAATCATGGTAACATGGTGCACTTATTTGAGCGGGATTGTTCGGTGCAACGCAGGTATCAAAAAGTAATAGAATTTGCTCCTTCTTTAGGCTTAGATCAGGATACTAAAGAGAAGTTATATGATTATGCATTAAAAATATGCGGCGCAGTAAACTATAATAATATAGGAACTGTGGAATTTTTAGTGGAAGATGGACAGATCTTCTTTATCGAGGTAAATCCAAGAATTCAAGTAGAGCATACCGTTACAGAGATCATTACCAATATCGATCTTGTAAAAACTCAAGTATTTATTGCGGGAGGATATAAATTAAGCGATGAGCAGATAAAAATTGGAAATCAGGATAGTGTAAAAATCAATGGATATGCACTTCAATGTAGAATAACAACAGAAGATCCGAGCAACGATTTTAAACCAGATTATGGTACCATAACCACGTATAGAAGTGCTTCCGGATTCGGAATTAGATTAGATGCGGGTAGTGTTTATCAAGGGGTTACTATTTCTCCATTTTTCGATTCTATGCTAGTAAAAGTTTCAGCTAGTAGTAGAACTTTAGACGGTGCTTGCAGAAAAATGAGACGAGCGCTGGCAGAATTTAGAGTACGTGGGGTAATGACCAATATGGCTTTTCTTGATAATATTCTGGCACATCCAACTTTTCGAGAAGGGAAGGTTACCGTTAATTTTATAAAAGACAATCCGGAGCTTTTCAAAATAAAAGAAACTAGGAATAGAGCTACTAAACTAGTGAACTTCTTAGGCGATATCACTGTAAATGGAAATCCGGATGTAAAGGTAGTAGATCACAATAAAAAGTTCTTAATTCCGAAAGTTCCAAAGTTCGATGAATATGGAGCATATCCAAAAGGGACAAAAGATCTTCTTACAGAATATGGTCCCGAAAAATTCTCTCGTTGGTTAAGGCATCAAAATGAAGTGAAATTCACAGACACTACCATGAGAGATGCGCATCAAAGTTTATTGGCAACCAGAATGCGAACTCATGATATGATGAAGGTTGCAGAAGGTTTCGCAAAAAATCATTCCAACATTTTTAGTATGGAAGTTTGGGGCGGTGCTACATTTGACGTTTGCTTAAGATTTTTAAAAGAAAACCCGTGGGAGCGATTAAGAATGCTTCGAGAAGCAATGCCAAATGTATTGTTGCAAATGTTGTTAAGAGGTTCTAATGGTGTTGGTTATACCGCTTATCCAGATAATTTAATTGAAAGATTTGTTACCGAATCTTGGGAAAATGGCGTAGATGTTTTTAGAATTTTCGATTCTTTGAACTGGATGAAATCTATAGAACCATGCATTAAATATGTAAGAGAAAATACAGGAGGATTAGCAGAGGCTTCTATCTGTTATACAGGAGATATTTTAGATACTAGTAATACTAAATATACTTTAGAGTATTATGTGTCTTTAGCAAAACAAATGGAAGATGCCGGTGCTCATATTCTTGGAATTAAAGATATGGCTGGTATTTTAAAACCTTATGCAGCAGAAGAATTGATCTACGCGTTAAAATCAAGGATTAATATTCCTATTCACTTGCATACACACGATACTTCTTCTATTCAGGCGGCGACTTATCTAAAAGCTATAGAAGCCGGCGTAGATGTGGTAGATGTGGCTTTGGGAGGACTTTCCGGCTTAACATCACAGCCAAATTTCAACTCTATAGTAGAAATGATGAAATTCCAGAGTCGCGCTGCAGATTTTGATATGGACAAACTAAACGAATATTCTCATTATTGGGAAGCTACCAGAAGTTATTATTATCCTTTTGAAAGCGGACTTAAAGCTGGATCTGCCGATGTTTATAAAAATGAAATTCCCGGCGGACAGTATTCTAATTTGAAACCACAGGCTGAATCTTTAGGACTTTCAGATAGATTCTATGAGATCACCCAAATGTATTCTAAGGTGAATGATCTTTTTGGCGATATTATTAAAGTTACACCAAGCTCAAAAGTGGTTGGAGATATGGCGCAATATCTTGTGAGTAATAATCTTACTATTGAAGATGTATTGGAAAGAGGTGAAAATATTTCTTTTCCACAATCTGTGAAGAGTTTCTTTAAAGGAGATCTTGGTCAACCTGTAGGAGGTTTTCCGGAGAAGATTCAGAAGATCGTTCTAAAAGATGAAAAACCATATACAGAACGACCAAATGCGCATATGGAACCTATAGATTTCGAAGAAGAATTTAAAGAATTCGAAAAGACCTTTGGTGAGGGAATGGGTAGAAAACTGGATATTACAGATTTCCTTTCTTATAAACTATATCCAAAAGTATATACAGATGCCTACAATCATCACAAAGAATACGGAAATGTGCTTAGCATTCCAACTAAAAATTTCTTCTATGGGTTAGAGCCTGGTGAGGAGATCATCGTAGAAATGGATAAAGGAAAAACTTTATTGATTCAGTTATTATCTGCTGGAGAAGCGAATAGCGATGGTATGGTAGATGTTTTCTTCAAGGTAAACGGACAAACAAGAGCAGTTCAAGTTCAGGATAAATCTATTAAAGTAGAAAAGGTTGTTCATCAAAAAGTAGATAAGAATAACGAAAAGGAAATAGGTGCCCCATTACAGGGATCACTTTCTACAATTTTGGTAAAACCTGGTCAAAAGGTTAAAAAGAACGAGCCTTTATTTATTATTGAAGCCATGAAAATGGAAACTACTATTACTGCTCATTCAGAAGGAGAAGTGAGTCATGTAGTGCTAAAAGAAGGATTAATGGTATTCTCGGATGATCTGGTAGTGGTTATGAAATAAACTTTAGTGAGTAGAATTGAGGATATGAAGAAGGAGGAAATGTTTCATCATCAACATCCTTACGGAACATTTATTCCGAAGGGAGCCAAAAAATTAATAGTTGGAACCTTACCACCACCAAGATTTACAACAGGAGAACTTAAAGAAGGAGATGTAGATTTTTGCTATGGCAGCAGAGATGGTCTGCTTTGGCCAATTCTGAATAAATTATTCGATCTTGATCTTAAATTTGAAAATACTGCAGAAGCTGTTTTGCAAAGAAAAGAATTCTTGAATAGAGAAAAGATTGGTATTTGCGATGTTGTAGAAAGTAGTAGGAGAGATAAAATAGACGCATCAGATCTCGGAATGCAATATCCGGAACTTAGAGATATGATAAGTATTTTAAGAGAAAATAAAAATGTTGAAACCCTCTTATTTACAGGTGGAAATAGCAAGAACGGACCCGAATATTTCTTTAGAAGACATTTAAAAGATAGTTACCCAGATATTAAGTTAAAAATCATTTCTAAAGAAGTACCGAGAATTCATCAATTCTTGCTGGATGGAAGATTGATAAATACAGTTTCTTTAACCGCTCCTTCAGGTTCTGCAAATAGAGCAGTTGGCGGAATGGATCTTTATAAAAAGATGAAAAAGCAAAACCCTGAATTCAATACTATTGATTTCAGGGTTTTACAATATAAAGGGTACTTTTAATAGAAAAGAACTTTAAAACTATTGAAGTTCTCTTTTATCCTGATCTGCAAGCGTAGTAGGTTTTACTTTAAATTTTTTTCTTTTTGGTCTCAATTTTCCGTGAGTTCCAAGTGCAATTTTTCCACGTTTTGTTTTCTTATCGCCTCTACCCATTATTACTTTTTATTTTGTTGTTCTTTGATGGTTTTATCATCAATATCAACTTTATTTGTTTCGATATTTCTATTTCCGGTTAGATTCGTAGGATTTTTTTGTTCCTCTTTTCTTTCAAATTTCTTTTCCATAACTAGTTGAGTTTATTATTCTTTATAAATTTAAAGGGAAAGCCTCTTAATTTGTATTAAAGCAGTGTTACAATTAGGTTAAAGGTATAATTGAAGAAACAAAATCAGAAATATGCTCTGTACCATTCTTATCGAGATGTTTTATAAAGGCGCTTCCAATAATTGCACCTTTCGCAAATTTTGTAGCTTGAGAAAAGGTTTCATGATCGCTAATTCCAAATCCAACTATTTGTGGATTCTCTAAATTCATTTTTGAAATTCTTTCGAAATATTTGGTGGTTTCTTCACCAAATCCTTTGCTAGAACCGGTAACGCTCGCGCTACTTACCATATAAATAAAGCCGTTAGAAACAGAATCTATAAATCTAATTCGCTCTTCTGAAGTTTGAGGAGTAATCAAGAAAATATTAATTAGACCGTATTTTTCAAAAATCGACTTATATTTTTCTGAATATACATCTACCGGAAGATCTGGAATTATTAAGCCATCAACCCCAACTTCTTTACATTTTTTACAGAATTCTTCAATCCCGTACTGTAAGATCGGATTGAAATATCCCATGATGATCAATGGAATTTCAACAGAACTTCTAATGTTTTTTATCTGACTGAAAAGTTTTTGAGTGGTCATTCCATTCTTTAAAGCTTTAGTGGAGCTTTCTTGAATGGTGGGCCCATCAGCTAAAGGATCACTAAAAGGAAGTCCGATCTCTATGAAATCTACTCCGCTTTTCTCCAGATCTTGAATGATCTGAACAGAATCTTCTAATTCTGGGTAACCTGCACTAAAATATATAGATAGAAGTTTTTTATCTTCTTTTAATTTTTGATTAATTCGATTCATGTGGTTTGTTTAAATTCTTTAAATATTGAAGTTTAAGGAGTGCTTTCTATAAATTGAAATAATCTATATAAGTACTAAGATCTTTATCTCCTCTACCCGAAAGATTCACTACAACAATATCATCTTCTTTAAATTTTCGAGTTTCAAAGATCGCTAAAGCGTGTGATGTTTCTATAGCCGGAATAATTCCTTCTAACTTAGCAAGTTCAATTCCTGCTTTCATTGCATCATCATCGGTAATAGAAATAAATTCACCTCTTCCTGTTCTGAACAAATTAGCATGCATAGGGCCAACTCCTGGATAATCTAAGCCAGCTGAAATTGAATATGGCTCTGTGATCTGTCCATCATCGGTTTGCATCAACAAAGTTTTACTTCCATGAATAATACCTTCTTTTCCCAAAGCTGAGGTTGCAGCACTTTCTCCTGTGTAAATTCCTTTTCCTGCTGCTTCTACGGCGATAATTCCAACCTCCGGATTGTCTAAATAATGAAAATAGATCCCTGCGGCATTACTTCCACCACCAACACACGCCACTACATAATCTGGAGCTTCTCTATCTTCTTTTTCTTTTAGCTGAACTTTAATTTCTTCCGAGATCACGCTCTGAAACCGTGCAACCATATCCGGATAAGGATGAGGTCCCACTACAGAACCAATAATATAATGCGTGTCTACCGGATTATTAATCCAATCTCGTATCGCTTCATTGGTAGCATCTTTCAGTGTTTTACTTCCAGATTTTGCAGGAATTACTGTAGCGCCTAGCATCTTCATTCTGGCAACATTAGGAGCTTGGCGAGCAATATCTACTTCTCCCATATACACAATACATTCAATTCCCATCAACGCACAAACCGTAGCAGTTGCTACACCATGCTGACCAGCGCCTGTTTCTGCAATAATTCTATTTTTTCCCAATCTCTTTGCCATTAAGATCTGGCCAATGGTATTATTAACCTTGTGAGCTCCGGTATGACAAAGATCTTCACGTTTTAGATAGATCTTTGTCTTGTATTTTTTACTCAATCTCTCTGCGAAATAGAGTGGAGTAGGACGACCCACATAATCTTTCAGCAAAGCTTTGAATTCTTTCTGAAAAGATTCTTCTTTCATGATCTCTAAATATCTAGATCTAAGTTCTTCCACGTTTGGATACAGCATTTCCGGGATGTATGCACCACCAAAATCACCGTAATATCCTTTTTCGTTAGCTTGATATGTCATTTTTCTTGATCTTTTTCTTTTAAAACTTTTATTTTATTTGCTGAAGCTGTTTTTGAAATTCAAATACCTGTTCAGCATTTTTATTTCCGGGTGAATTTTCAAATTTGCTATTCACATCTACTGCGTATAACAATTCTGATTTATTCTCCTTCTGAAAATAAGTATGTAATGATCGTATTTCTTCAATTTCTTCCAACCCAATTCCGCCGCTTAAGAAAAATGGCGTTTGAGAAGGATATTCTTTCAGTACATTCCAATTGAAAACCATTCCGTTGCCACCTTTGTTCTTTCCTTTTGTATCAAATAAAAAGAAATCTACAATGCCTTCATAAGATGCTAATTCTTCAAAATTTAAGCTTTCTTTTATGGAAAACACCTTTATTATTTCTATTTCTTTATTCAATGCCGACTTTAATTCTTTACAAAATACTGAAGATTCTTCTCCGTGTAATTGAATCGCTTTTAGTTTATAATCGTGAGCTTTTTTAAGAATGAAATCTAAAGTTGCATTTACAAAAACTCCTGTTCTTTTAATGTCTGAAGACAATTCAGGGATTGAATTTTCTACAAATCTTGGTGATTTTTCATAAAATATCAAACCCATATAATCGGGTTTCAAATTTGAAACGTCAAGAATATTCTCGGTTTCCCGCATTCCGCACACTTTGAGTTTCATCTTATTGATTTAGAGTATTGATAAAACTTGTTGCGGCTTCGCCTGGATCGTTTGTTTTCATAAAATTCTCGCCTATTAGAAAACCTTGATATCCATAATTTTTTAGATCTTGAATAGCTTCTACAGAACTAATTCCGCTTTCCGAAACCTTTACAAAATCTGATGGAATTTTTTCTGACAGACTTTTGCTGATATCGGTGCTTACCTCAAAAGTTTTAAGGTTTCTATTATTCACACCCAACATATCTAAGCTCGGCATGATAGATTTCTCTAACTCTTCTAAATTATGAACTTCTAACAATACGTCCAATTCTAAACTCTTGGCCAATTCTGAAAGGTTTTTGATCTCATCTCGAGATAATATGGCAGCGATCAACAAAATTACATCTGCACCATGAGCTTTTGCTTCGAAGATTTGATATTCATCTATGATAAACTCTTTTCTTAAAAGAGGCATTTTAACCGATGCTCTAGCTAAGATCAAATCGTCTAATGAGCCTCCAAAGTATTTTGAATCGGTTAAAACAGACATTCCGCAAACCCCTGCTTTTTCATAGCCTCTTGCAACATCCTGCACATTCAGATCTTGATTGATGACAGATTTTGAAGGGGATCTTCTTTTATGCTCTGCAATAATCCCAGATTTGCTGTTCTTTAAAGCGGTTGCAAGAGAACTGGTATTTCTATTGAATAGCGGATATTTTGTGAGTTGACTTGAAGTGATAAGTTGCTTTTTTAAAGCTACTTCTTGTCTTTTATCTGCTATGATTTTATCTAAAATATTCATGATGTAATTTTAATTAAAACTTAGAATGTTCACTTAAAGCCTGAAGCTTTTTGAGTGCTTCCAATCCTTTTCCGGTTAATAAAGATTCTTTTGCAAGCTCAAATCCCTCTTTTGGAGAAAGATCTTTAGATGTTGCAATGGCCATTCCTGCGTTAGCACAAACCACATTATTTTGAGCTTCAGTCCCTTTACCTTTCAAAATATTGGTAAATATAATAGCTGAACTTTCTATAGAACCGCCACCGGCAATTTCATTTGCTTTTAATTGAGAAACCCCAAAATCTGATGCTTCTAACATTCTTTCTGAATTATTTGAAATTACTTTAGTAGCTCCTGTAAGCGAGATCTCGTCATATCCATCTAAAGAGTGTAGGATGGTAAAATTCTTATCGGTGTTCTGATATAGGTACCCGTACATTCTTGCTAATTCTAAATTGAAAACTCCCACCAATTGATTCTTCGGAAATGCAGGATTTACCATAGGGCCTAGCATATTAAAGAATGTTTTTACGGCTAATGATTTTCTGATTGGCGCAACATTTTTCATTGCCGGGTGAAATAAAGGAGCGTGTAAAACACAAATTCCGGCTTCTGCAATACACTTTTCTAAGAATTCTGAGTTGCTGCTGAATTTAATGCCTAAATATTCCATGACATTAGAACTTCCGCTTACAGAAGAAACTCCGTAATTACCATGTTTTGCAACATTCACTCCGGCACCAGCGGTTATAAAGGATGAAAGCGTAGAAATATTAAATGTATCTTTTCCATCGCCACCGGTTCCGCAAAGGTCAATAGGATTATATGCTTTAAGATCTACCGAAAGACAAAGGTCTAAAAGTGCATCTCTAAAGCCTTCCAATTCTTCTATAGTGATACTCCGCATCATATACACCGTTAAAAAAGCAGCGATCTGACTTTCGTTGTATTCTCCATTCGAGATGTTCACCAAAGCTTTTCTGGCTTCTTCTTTAGAAATGGTTTCGTGATTTATAAGTCTGTTTAAAAGTTCTTTCATTTTTTTCTTGTTATAGACCCCTCGACTCCGCTCGGGGTGACATCTTAAATTGGTTGGTGCTTTATGCTAAACTTGTTTCAGCGACTCTTGGTATGCTAACTATTCACCCAATTCTTGATCATCTTTTTTCCATCAGGCGTTAAAACCGATTCTGGATGAAATTGTACTCCTTTTACATCAAAATCTCTGTGGCGTAAAGACATTACTTGTCCGTTCTCATCATAAGAAGTTGCAATTAAACAATCTGGCAGGTTAGGCGCTACTACCCAAGAATGATATCTCCCTACTAAGAACTCTTTATCTAAACCGGCAAACAAGATCTCATCATCTACACAAGTTTTGATCTTTGTAGCAATACCATGATAAACAGCATCTAAATTGATTAAACTACCACCAAATACCTCACCAATTGCTTGTTGCCCAAGGCAAACGCCCAAAATACTTTTGGTAGGTGCATATTTTTCTACAATAGCTTTTAGCAAACCGGCTTCATCTGGAATTCCAGGACCTGGAGAAAGTAAGATCTTATCATAATCTTCAGCATCTTCCAAGCTTAATTCGTTATTTCGAAGCACGGTTACTTCGCAGTCTAATTCTTCCAGATAATGCACCAAATTGTACACAAAAGAATCATAATTATCTATGACCAATATTTTTTTCATTTCTTTTTTTTTGCGTTAGGGATTGAGGTTTTGCGGAGCTCTACCGGTGTTAACCGGTAAGCGACTACCGAAAGCCCGACCCGAAGGGAAACGCCCTAATTATATTTCTTCTGCTAATTCTAATGCTTTAGACAATGCGCCTAATTTGTTATAAACTTCTTGCAATTCATTTTCTTCTTTAGATTCTGACACGATTCCCGCGCCAGCCTGATAATGAAGTTGATGATTTTTACTCACGAAGGATCTGATGATTATGGCATGGTTGAAATTTCCGTTGAAATCCATAAACCCAATGGCACCACCGTAGGCACTTCTATTTACATTTTCATACTTTTCTATAAGTGTCATGGCGCTGTGTTTTGGGGCACCACTCAAAGTTCCTGCAGGAAAGGTGTCTGCCACCAACTGCATAGTTGCGGTATCCTTATTTTTAACACCGGTAACTTTGCTCACCAAATGAATGACGTGGGAAAAGAACTGAACTTCTCTATATTTTTCCACTTTTACCCCGCTGCTATGGCGACTAAGATCGTTTCTGGCAAGATCTACCAACATTACATGCTCTGCATTTTCTTTTTCATCTGCGGCCAACTCTTTAGCTAAAATAGCATCTTGCTCATCATTTCCGGTTCTTTTAAAAGTTCCTGCAATTGGATGAATTTCTGCCTGACCATTATTTACCACTAATTGCGCTTCTGGAGAACTTCCGAAGATCTTGAAATTCCCATAGTCAAAATAAAACAAGTAAGGAGAAGGATTTACATTTCTAAGCGCACGATATACGTTGAACTCATCGCCCTTAAATTTTTGAGAAAATCTTCTGGAAAGCACTAATTGAAATACATCTCCACGCTGACAATGCTTTTTACCCAATTTCACATTCTCGATAAACTCATCATCGGTAAGATTTGAAGTTGGATCCTCTTGTCTGGTGAAATTATAGGTTGCAAAATTCTTCACTTTAAGCAATTGCTCGATCTCCTCTAGATTGCTTTCAGTATCATAATTATGATCGAAAATGTAAGCTTCGTTCTTAAAGTGATTGATGGCGATGATGTTCTGATAAACCGCGTAATAAATATCAGGTATCTCTAAATTCCCTTTTTTCTTGCTGATGTTGACATCTTCAAAATATTGAACTCCGTCATAAGCGATGTATCCAAAAAGTCCATTATTTATAAATTTGAAATCTGATCTTTCAGCCTTAAAATTTTGAGAGAACGCTTGAATTACTTCCGGAATATTTGTGTTGGATTCTATATTTTCCGAAGTAGTGCTGCCATCAGGAAAGGTTCTAGAAATAGTATTATTCTCTACTTTTATGGATGCAATTGGGTTACAGCAGATATAGGAAAAGCTATTATCGTTAGCGTGATAATCGCTGCTTTCCAGTAAGAGACTATTAGGATATTTATCTCGAATCTTTAAATAGATGCTTACTGGCGTAATGGTATCTGCAAGTAACTTTTTATAGGTAGTATTTAATTGAAACATATTTTTTGAAAATTAGGAATAAAAAAAAGGCTTGTCGTGAGACAAGCCTTTTTGTATATAATATTATACTATAGGAGTGTTAGTTCACGACGTTTTGACGTAAATTATTCCACCACCAAGTATGTACAGTTAAATTTTTCATTTCGCCAAATATAAGTATGATATTTTTAATGACAAAGAATTTTAAGTTTTTGATTTAAAGAAATTAAAAACCGACTAAAGTACAGTAGACGGTTTTAATTTTTATTCTCTTGAAACTTAGAATTTAAGATCTACATCAAGATCAAAATTATCATAGATGGTTTTATCTCCTAAATTATCAAAGAAACTTCCAGAACCATAACGCACATCATATTTAGATCTATCTATAGATAGGGTAGTAGATGCAGCATCTTCAGAATATTTAAGATCGAAAGTTATTGGGTGTGTTTCATTTTTGATGGTAAGATTTCCAACAACTCCATACATTCCATTTCCTTTTGAAGCAACGCTAGTAAAAACTAATTTAGAAGTTGGGTAATTTTCAATTCCGAAAAAATCTTCAGATTTTAAATGCCCTTCTAATTTTTGTTTGCTTTCTCCTTCAAGGTCGGTATTTTTTAGGGAGGTCATATCGATAGTGAATTCACCACCCACAAGTTTTCCATCTTCAACCATAAGATGTCCCTCTTTAAATTGAAGAGTTCCGCTATGCTCACCAGTAACTTTCTTTCCTGTCCAAACTACAGTACTAGATTTTACATCGATTTGTTTTTTAATGCTGGTAAAAGCAACGGTACTTAATACGATTACTGAAGCTAAAGCTCCTTTTAATAAATTCTTTTTCATAACAATTTTTATTTTTTTGGTTTATACAGTAGTAAATAAATCTTCTTTACTTTTTCTAACTTTTGCCGCAAATTGAGTTTGATCTTCAGCACTTCTAAATCCTACGGTAGCAATAGCTGCGGCTGTTAGATTTCTTTCTTTCAATCCAAGAATTTCATCAAATTCTTCAGCGCTAAAACCTTCCATAGGGCAAACATCAATTTTAAAGTTGGCTGCTGCAGAAAGTAAATTTCCTAGAGCGATGTAAGCTTGTTTTGCAGTCCATTGTACTTGATCTTCATCACTTAATTGAAGAATGGTATTCTTAATCATGTCCTTAAATCCGCTAAGATCTTCAACCTTTAGTTTTCTAGTCTTAGCAATGGTATCCATGTACGCATCTACATAATTTTCATCTACACTTTTCATATTGGCAAATACTAATACATGAGAAGCATCTGTAAGTTGAGATTGATTCCACGCGGCCGCTTTCAGTTTCTCCTGAATTTGAGCATTGTCAACAACAATAATCTCATAAGGTTGAAGACCATAAGAAGACGCAGAAAGTTGAATAGCCTCTAAAAGGAAATCTAATTCTTCTTGTGAGATCTTTTTGGTTGGATCAAATTGTTTAGTGGCATAACGCCAGTTTAAATTTTCAATGTAATTTTTCATAGCAATTTTTTTATTTTCTTAATTTTTCAAGCAATGTTGTAAGAGTTTCAATTTCATCAGAACTTAGATTGCTCGTAGTTTCTTTTTCCGATTCGATAATTACAGGATCTAACGTGGATAATAACTCTAAACCTTTTTCAGTAATCGTTATTTCTACTTTACGTCTATTCTTTTCACAAGTAATCCTATCAGCTAAACCTTTTGTGATCAATTTATCTACTAAGCGAGTGGTATTACTCATTTTGCTCACCATTCTATCTTGAATGGTACTCAAATTTGCAGGTTTCCCTTTTTGACCACGTAAAATTCTTAGCACATTTAATTGAGGAATACTAAGGCCGAAAGGTTTTAAAACTTCCGCAACTTCATCATTAAGCTGATTTGCACACATCAATAAACTAAGAATTACTCTGCGATTGGCAGGAGCATTTTTCAGGGTATTAATTTGTTCTGGAGTATTCATTTGTTTATACAACATTTGTATGTACAAATATAGATTTAAAAATGAGTTAAAAGCTAAAAGCTTTGTTAAATTTTGAGAGCAAGCCTTTGGAAAGTAGTTAAGTATACCAATTGCCAAGAGAACTGAGAGAAATTCAGCAATTTTTAAAAGTTCTTAATGGTAGCTTAAGATCTTTATTTTAATGCTAAAATCTTATATTTACTTTAAATTAGAACAATTAACAAAATAAAATATAAATGAAGAATTTAACTCAAGATCAATGGAAAGAGGCATTGGATAGTGATCAAAATGCTCAAATATTAGATGTTAGAACAGAGGAAGAATTTATTGAAGGTTACATTCCTAATGCGAAGAATATTGATATTTATAAGGGTCAGGAATTTTTAGATGATATTAATAAATTAGATAAGTCTAAGAACTATTATGTGTATTGCAGATCTGGAGCGAGAAGTGCCCAGGCATGTGCTCTTATGAATGAGAATGGAATAGAAAATGCGTACAATCTGATGGGTGGAATTACCGATTGGGAAGGCGATATTAAGAAATAATTTATTTATGCCCTCTACTCTTGTTGGAAAATTCTAAAGATTAGAGGGCTTTTTTATGCGAGAAATCTAGGGGATACTTCATTTTGATATAATTTTTTTAAGTTTAGATCGTTATTTGATAATAAATAAGAGGTAAATAATGACAGAAATAATATATTTACCCCTTTCATTTTAATAGAAACAACCCCATTTATGAATAAAAAAATACTTAGCCTATTTATAGGTTTAATGGCCCTAACCGTTTCAACCTCACAAGCTCAAGAGTTTAAGTTAGGATTAAAAGGAGGAATAAATAGATCCTTTGGTGGTGAAATTGATGCAAATGATTCTAATAATCCGGGCAGATATACAGATGAAACGTTTACCCCAGATGGCAAGATCGGGTTTCATGTGGGAGGATGGGCGCAAGTTAATTTCGGGAAATTTTTTGTAAGACCAGAATTGGTTTATTCTGAAGTGAAATCTGAATATGTATTTCCCGGAAGCACTTCTCTTTATGAAGTTACAGAATTTAGTGTTCCTTTACTAGTTGGTTATAATGTTTGGGGGCCTTTAGATATTTATGCGGGCCCTGCATATAAGAATATTATAGATGCTACGATGGAAAAGTTAGAACCTGTTAATGATCCACCTCAAGTTATAGTACAAAATACTCCTTTTTCGGCACAGATTGGAGCTAAAGTAGAATTTGGAAGTTTTGGTTTAGATGTTCGATATGATAAATCACTATCTAGTGCAGAAACGCAAAGCGTAGATTTTTTGAATGATGGAGTTATTGGAGGTATAAATAGAGCAGATATTACAGATGGAAGGTATGATCAATTAATTGTGAGTTTGACCTTTAAGTTATTTGATACAGCCAATAAAAATAAGCGAAGAAGAAGAGGTGGAAGTTGTTACTTCTAGATTTCTTAAATGTATTGTATAAAAAAAAGGATCATTAAATTAATGGTCCTTTTTTTTATACAATAAGTTCAAATTATTTTGAACTATTTTTGATATTTTTCTGAAGTCATCTCGGCTATTTTTACAATAACCGCCATTGCCTTTTGCATGCTTTCTACAGGAACATATTCAAATCTACCATGAAAATTATGTCCACCAGCAAAAATATTTGGACAAGGTAAACCCATAAAACTTAATTGAGAACCATCTGTTCCACCTCGTATAGGTTTAATAAGCGGTGCTATGTCTAAAGCTTTCATTGCTTCTTCTGCAATATCTACTATATGCATTACAGGTTGAATTTTCTCACTCATGTTGAAATATTGATCCTTAATTTCAACTTTAATGATCTCATCTTCATGTTGAATATTGATCTCTTCTACAAGATCCTGTATCATTTCTTTTCTAGCCTCGAAGTGGGCTTTGTCATGATCTCTAATGATATATTTTAATTTGGTTTCTTCCACATCTCCTTTAATATCAGTAAGGTGAAAAAATCCTTGTCTATCCTCAGTATGCTCAGGTGTTTCTAGTCTTGGTAAAGAGTTGATAAAATCTTGAGCTATATACATGCTATTGATCATCTTATCTTTTGCATAACCAGGATGAACTATTTTACCTTTTATAGTAACTACCGCTCCGGCAGCATTAAAATTCTCATATTCTAATTCGCCAATCTGACTGCCATCCATGGTATATGTCCATTCTGCTCCAAATTTTTCAACATTAAATTTATGAGCACCACGACCTATTTCCTCATCTGGAGTAAAACCAATTCGTATTTTTCCATGTGGGATCTGAGGATTGTTTACCAAATATTCCATTGCTGAAACTATCTCGGTTATTCCAGCTTTATCATCGGCTCCTAACAATGTTGTACCATCTGTGGTGATTATCGTCTGCCCTTTATATTGTAAAAGATCTTCAAAATAATCTGGAGAAAGTATGATGTCTAGCTCCTTATTTAAAACAATGTCTTTCCCGTCATAATCTTCTATGATCTGAGGTTTTACATTGGTACCGGTAAAATCTGGTGACGTATCAAAATGTGAAATAAAACCAATAACCGGAACTTCAAAATTTACATTAGAAGGTAAGGTTGCCATGATATATGCATGTTCATCTATTTCCACATCCTGTAAACCTATTAGCTTTAATTCTTCTACTAGCTTATTTGCAAGGTCCCATTGTTTTTTTGTGCTTGGAGTACTATCACTTTCGTGATCACTTTGAGTATCTACAGTAACGTAGCTAACAAATCTGTCTATTATTTTATTTTTAGAAATCATTGTTTCCTTAAATTTTTTTATTTATTTGAAATTGTATTTTGAAGTAAACACTTCATACCACAAAAGTCATTTCAAAAATAACAACTTAAAAAGAGATTCTAGGTAAGGAGTGTTTATTTTTTAAAGCTGAGTCCAAAAATATCTAGCATCAAGCTTTAAGAATAATAGTGTAGCGCCTAATAAAAATTTAATAGCTATTAAAGTATTACATCAGAATGATAAGTGTTTTTCAAATTAATCTATTTTTGCACAAACCTATCTGTTATGTATAAGTCGGTTATAAGACCTTTGCTTTTTCAATTTGATCCTGAAAAGGTTCACTATTTTACTTTTGATACACTAAGAATTCTAGCCAAGATTCCGGGAATATCTTCTTTCCTGAAAAATAAATTTCAGCGAGAGGATAAAAGATTAGAGCGAGAAGTCTTCGGTATAAAATTTAAAAATCCGGTTGGACTCGCTGCAGGTTTTGATAAAGATGCCAAATTATATAAAGAATTGGATTCTCTAGGATTTGGATTTATTGAAATAGGAACTGTTACTCCAAAAGCTCAATCTGGAAATGAGAAAACAAGATTGTTTAGATTGAAGGAAGACAATGCCATTATAAATAGGATGGGTTTTAATAATGAAGGTGTAAAAGCTGCAGTTTCCAGATTAAGAAAGAATAAAAATGTACTTATTGGTGGAAATATAGGCAAGAATAAAATTACTCCAAATGAAGATGCTGTAAATGATTATGTGATATGTTTTGATGCGTTATTTGATCATGTAGATTATTTTGTTGTAAATGTAAGTTCCCCAAATACTCCAAATTTACGAGCGCTTCAGGATAAAGAGCCATTAAAAAAGCTATTGAATACACTTCAGATAAAGAATAAGAGTCGGGAAAATTCTAAACCTATACTTTTAAAGATAGCTCCAGATCTTACAGAAGAGCAGCTTTTAGATATCATTGAAATTGTAAACGAAACAGGGATTGCTGGAGTAATAGCTACTAATACTACCATATCTCGAGAAGGTCTTACTTCTAAAAATAAGAAAGAGATGGGTGGAATGAGTGGGAAACCTTTAAAAAATAGGTCTACCGAAGTGATTAGATTTTTGTCTCAAAATAGCAATCAATCCTTTCCGATAATTGGGGTGGGAGGAATACATTCTGCTAAAGATGCTGTAGAAAAAATAGAAGCAGGTGCTTCTTTAGTACAGCTTTATACAGGATTTATTTACGAAGGCCCGGCGCTTATAAAAAGTATTAACGAGGCTATTTTAGCTAAAGGTCTATAAAATCTATATAATTTTGCTTTTACAGATCATACCTTTTTTAACTGCATCTATCTTGCTCACTCTTTCTCCGGGACCAGATATAATTTATGTATTGGTACAGAGCATGACTAATGGTAAAAAAGCGGGTATTATGACAGCTTTAGGTTTAGTATCTGGTATTTTGATACATACCAGCTTAGTTGCTTTTGGAGTTTCTGCGATTATAAAAGAATCTGAAACTCTTTTTTGGATCATCAAAATATTTGGAGCCGGTTATTTATTCTATCTAGCCTATAAAGTTTACGGCAGTGACGGAGGTATTAAAATAGAGTCTTCAAAAAAGTTACCAACTAGGAAAATTGCTTTGCTAAAACAAGGTTTTATAATGAATGTTTTAAATCCGAAAGTAACTATTTTCTTTCTTGCATTCTTTCCGGGGTTTCTGTGGGATACGGAGGGAAATACTGTTCTTCAATTCTATATTCTAGGCTTTTTATTTATGCTTCAAGCAATGATCATCTTTGGGTTAATAGCATTGATATCGGGGAAGATCTCAAAATATCTTTTACAGCATCCTAGATCTGGAGTAATTTTAAAATGGATACAAGTTGTTGTTTTTATAGCAATTGGTGTCTTAATTTTAATATAAAACAGTTTGAATCTACGTATAGTGAGTATCTAATTCTATAGTTGAATTCAGATATCTTCATTTTTCCTATCCTATTTTTATATAATACCTAAAATACTATCTTTGAAGTATGGATAAAATAAAACTTATAGAATGTCCGCGAGATGCCATGCAAGGCATTAAATCATTCATTCCAACAAAGACTAAGATTCAATATATTCAGGCATTGTTAAGATGTGGATTTGATACCTTAGATTTTGGAAGTTTTGTTTCTCCTAAAGCAATTCCGCAAATGGTAGACACTGCTGAGGTTCTTGCAGGTTTAGATCTTTCTAAGACCCAAAGTAAACTTCTTGCAATTATAGCAAATACGCGAGGTGCAGTGGATGCAGCATCTCATAAAGAAATAAAATATTTGGGCTATCCTTTCTCCATTTCAGAGAATTTCCAAATGCGGAACACTCATAAAACAATAGCAGAATCTGTAGAAACTCTAAAGGAAATTTTAGAGATCGCTCATAAAAATGATAAAGAGGTAGTAGCTTATCTCTCTATGGGATTTGGTAATCCATATGGCGATCCTTGGAATGTGGAGATCGTTGCAGAATGGACAGAGAAAATGGCAGCTATGGGTGTGAGTATTCTTTCGCTCTCAGATACTGTAGGTACCAGCACTCCAGATATCATCTCGTATCTATTTTCTAACCTCATTCCTGCATACCCAAACATAGAATTTGGTGCTCACTTACATACCACACCAACTACATGGCATGAGAAAATAGATGCAGCTTATATGGCAGGATGCCATAGATTTGATGGAGCTATCCAAGGCTTTGGAGGTTGCCCTATGGCTAAAGATGATCTTACAGGAAATATGCCTACAGAGAAAATGCTCTCTTACTTTAATGCTAAAAAGGCCGACTCTAACGTGAGAATGGGAAGTTTTGAGTCTGCTTATAATGAAGCTACCAAGATCTTTACGGTGCATCATTAATATTCTCTATTTACTACTTATCTCAAATAGATTTATATTATTTAAATTAAGTCTAAATAATATTTGCAGAGTAGAAATTCGAGCTTATCTTTGCGGCTGAAAATTAATTTTATTTTTAATCAGTCTTAATAAGCTTTCATGAAAAAATTCGCCCTAATAGCATTTGCAGCAGGTTTAACATTAAGCTCGTGCAGTTCAGATGATGATGTAGCTGTAACTACAGAGAACCCAATAATTATTCCACAGAATTATACCTTTGAAAGAGGTACTTCTTCAACCGTAAATTATGAAGGACAAACAACCAGACTAGAGATGTCTGCAGAGTTGTTAGCATCCTTCAATGATTTTGATAATGCTTCTGAGCAGACATTAGCTAATATGTTTTCCAATGAAAATGCTCCTTTTTCTTCTGCGGCGTTAAATACTTCTTCAAAAAGTATCAAATCTAAAGTAGCGGCATCAACTTTATATTTTTCTGCAAATACTGTAGAGAGCGCTATGATCAAAAATGATTTTGATGGGTTTATTCAAGAGCAAATGAACGTTGTAAAGAGTAATAAAGATCAATTAGCAGAACCGGGAAAAGCCGGTCAGGTAGCATCCGGGTCTAAGGAGCGTTATGTAAATGGAAAAGGTCTTGAATTAAATCAGGCTTTTGCAAAAAGTTTAATTGGAGGTTTAGTTCTAGATCAGATACTTAATAATTACTTATCTACAGGTGTTTTAGATGAGGGAGATAACAGGATGAATAATGAGGCAGAAATTGTAGAAGAGGGAACCAATTATACCTCTATGGAGCATAAATGGGATGAAGCTTATGGGTATCTATATGGAAATCCATCCATACCAAGTGCAGATCCAAATTCAGTTTTGAATGAAAGTGATGATCATTTGTTATTCAATTATTTGGGAGAAGTTGATGACGATGAAGATTTTTCAGGTTTAGCTAGCAGTACGTTTGAAGCTTTCAAAAAAGGGAGAGCTGCAATTGTTGCTGAAGATTATGCCCAGAGAGATCTTCAGGCAGAGATTATTAAAGAGAATCTGTCTAAAGTTATAGCGGTTAGAGCAGTTCATTATTTACAAGGTGGTAAAAATGATCTAGCGGAGCAAAACTATGGTTCTGCATTTCATGCCCTTTCTGAAGGATACGGATTTATCTACAGCTTAAGATTTACGAATAATCCTGTTACCAACATGCCATATATCACAAAGGCTCAAGTAGATTCTTATAAGGAGCAATTATTGGCTGGAAATGGATTTTGGGATGTAAATGCAGCTACGTTAGATACCATATCAGAAGAAATAGCTTCAGCATTTGGATTTAGTGTAATGGAAGCCGCTGAATAATAACAATTCTCTGGCACGAAAGTTTTAAGGTTCCAGAACTAATATTTATATAATAATGAAAATTTCAAGACTATTATTTTTAAGCTTATTCATATTTGCAGCTTGTTCTACAGATGATAATGAAGCTAACGAAGAAACAGGAGGAGAATCTAATTCTTTTGATCGCAAAGCAATGTTAGCTAATTGGGCAGATAATATTATTATTCCTGCATTTGATAATTTTGAAAATTCTACACAAGACCTTCAAGATAAAACAGCCAATTTCACCAGCAATCCTTCAGAAGATAATCTAATAGAATTAAGAGCTTCTTTTGAAAAGGCTTATATAGATTTTCAAACTGTTTCTATGTTTGAAATAGGAAAGGCTGAAGAATTAAATTATAGAAACTTCTTAAATACCTACCCTACAGATGTTATTTCTATTGAACCTAAAATTACAGGAGGAACTTACAATTTGGCACTACCAAGTGCTTACAAAGAACAAGGTTTTCCTGCGCTAGACTATTTATTGAACGGTGTTGCAGAGAACGATGCAGCAACTGTTGAGGTTTATGCTAAGGATGAATATAAAAACTACCTTTCTGATGTTTCAAAAAGAATTAACGATCTTACTAAAGAAGTAAACTCTTCTTGGCAGAGTACATATAGGGACAATTTTGTGAATAATACAAGCTCTTCTAGTACAGGTTCTGTAGATAAATTTACCAATGATTATGTGCTGTATTTTGAAAAATTCTTAAGATCTGGTAAGATCGGTTTTCCGGCAGGAGTTTTTACCGGAGAACCTTCTCCTAAAAATGTGGAAGCTTTATATTCTGAAGATCTTTCAAGAAAATTATATATACAATCTTTAAAAAGTGTTCAGGACTTCTTTAACGGTAAATCATTTAATGGTGTACAAACGGGGGTTAGTTATAAGCAATATCTAGATTATTTAGATTCTATGAAAGGTGGTGAGCAGTTAAGTGGTTTAATTAATAACCAGTTTAATGAGATCATAGATCAGGCTACAGATCTAGATGCAAACTTAAAAGTGCAAGTTCAAACTGATAATACTGTAATGCTACAAGCATTTGATGAGTTGCAAAAAGAGATCATCTTACTTAAGGTTGATATGATGCAGGCACTTTCAATTAGTGTAGATTATGTAGATTCTGATGGGGATTAGCCTAAATTTTTAAATGAAACATCAAATAAACAGATATTTGCATTCTTATACGGAAGCTGCTCCTTTGGCAGTCTTCCGTTTATTGTTTGGTTTAATGATGTTATTTAGTATTATTAGATTCTGGCTTAACGGTTGGATAGAAAAACTTTATATAGATCCTAAATTCTTTTTCTCTTACTATGGATTTGAATGGGTGAAGCCTCTTGGTAATTTTACATATTTAATTTTTATAGTTTGTGGAATTTCTGCATTATTCGTGAGCCTTGGCTATAAATATAAGATAGCTATCATCAGCTTCTTTTTGAGTTTTACTTATATCGAGTTGATGGATAAAACAACTTATTTAAATCATTATTACTTTATAAGTATTCTTAGTTTTTTAATGATATTTCTTCCTGCCAATGCTTATTATTCTATAGATGCATGGAGAGATTCTAAGAAAGCTTTTCAGAAAATACCTTCATGGAGCATAGACGCTATTAAGCTTCTTCTTGCTATCGTTTATTTTTACGCAGGTCTGGCTAAATTAAATTCAGATTGGTTGCTTAGAGCCATGCCATTAAAAATATGGCTGCCGTCAAAATACGATCTTCCCTTTTTAGGAGATCTTATGCAGCAGGAATGGGTTCATTATGCCTTTAGTTGGAGCGGTATGGTATACGATCTTAGCATACCCTTTCTTTTACTTTATAGAAGAACAAGATTTGCTGCATTCCTAATGGTGATTATATTTCATGTTTTAACAAGAGTGTTATTTCCTATTGGGATGTTTCCTTATATAATGATTGTTAGTGCTCTTATCTTTTTTGATGCTGAAGTTCACCATAAAATTCTCTCTAAGATCTCTTCCATATTTAGGCTCGATTTGCTGAAATTTGATAATGGACGTAATCTTATCTTTTTCCCTATAAAGAGAAAGGTTTCTCTCTTTATATTAACATTTTTTTTTACAGTGCAACTTCTACTTCCATGGAGATATTTATTATATCCGGGAGAATTGTTTTGGACTGAAGAAGGATATAGGTTTTCTTGGAGAGTAATGCTCATGGAAAAAGCGGGTTATACTCAATTTAAGATCGTAGATGCGGGAAGTGGAAGAAGATTCTATGTAGATAATTCAGATTTTTTAACGCCTTTCCAAGAAAAGCAAATGTCCTTTCAGCCAGATTTTATTTTACAATATGCTCACTTTCTAGCAGAACATTTTAGAAAAGATGGTCACAAGAACATAGAAATTTATGTAGAAAATTATGTAGCGCTTAATGGCAGAAAAAGCGCTCCCTATATAGATCCTGAAGTAAATCTGCTCAATTTCAATGATTCACTTAAACATAAATCTTTTTTATTACCATTTCAAGATGAAATTAAAGGTCTTTAGTATATTTTTTCTCATATCAATGTATGTTCAAGCGCAATATTCTATTAGCGGTAAAATAACATCTGCAACAACAGGAGTGCCTGTATCTAATGCAGAGATTTGGAATAAAGCTACCGGTACAATGGTCGCAGCAAATGAAAATGGTGAGTTTGTTATGAATGGTTTAAAAGAAGGTGAATATCTTTTTGCTGTTTTTAGCTATGATTATGAGATTCAAGAAAAGCAACTTACTATCAATTCTAACACTCGTATAGATTTTCAACTAAACCCCTTGGCCGAAAGTCTTAGTGAAGTTGTTCTTACCAATAGAAGAGAGCAGATCTTTGCTTTAAGAAAACTTAGAAAGGTAGAGGGAACAGCCATTTATGCTGGTAAGAAGAGTGAAGTGGTATTGCTAGATAAGGTTACAGGAAATCTTGCAGCTAATAATGCGCGGCAGATCTATAGCCAGGTGGTAGGACTCAATATTTATGATAATGGAGATGCAGGACTGCAGCTTAATATTGGTGGTAGAGGACTGGATCCCAATAGAACACAAAATTTTAATACTAGGCAGAATGGATATGATATTTCTGCTGACGTTCTAGGGTATCCGGAAAGTTATTACACTCCACCACCAGAAGCTTTAAAAGAGATACAAGTAGTTAGAGGTGCTGCATCTTTACAATATGGAACTCAATTTGGCGGTTTAATCAATTTCAAATTCAAAGAACCAGTAGCAGATAAAAAAATAGAGCTTATTTCCAGACAATCTTTGGGATCCTATAATATGTTCACGAGCTTTAATAGTCTAAGTGGTACCGTAGGGAACTTTAGTTATTACACGTATTATAATTATAAAGAGGGAAATGGATTTAGGCAGAATTCTGGATATGAATCTCACAACGCCTTTGCACATTTAGGATGGAAGTTTAATCACAAAACAAATATAAGTTTTGAATATACCTATTTAGATTATTTGGCACAACAACCAGGTGGGCTTACCGATACTCAGTTTTACCAAAATCCTGATTTTAGCAATCGAGAACGTAATTGGTTTGATGTGAATTGGAATCTTTTTGCATTAAAACTAGAGCATAAGCTATCCAACAATACAGATATTAGCTTAAATGTATTTGGACTTGATGCTAGTAGAAAAGCAGTTGGATTTAGAGAAAATAGAGTTTCTCAGGCAGATGATCCTTTAGCTCCCAGAGAGTTGCTAATAGATAATTTTTCTAATTGGGGTACAGAAGCAAGAATATTAACTAGATATGATCTTTTTGGAGAGCAATCTGTATTACTATTGGGTAGTAAATACTACAATGCAAATAACGATCAACGTCAGGGGCCTGGAAGCGCATCTGCTAAGGCAGATTTTAATTTTGCTTCAGATCAATTTCCTAACTACACAAGGCAGTCTGAGTTTCAATTTCCTAATAATAACCTTGCATTCTTTGGAGAGAACATTTTTAATATTACTAATAATTTTTCAATCACTCCGGGATTTAGATATGAGTATATTAAGACAGAAGCAGAAGGCGAATATAAATTCATTTTGCAGGATCTGGCAGAGAATGTTTTAGTGAATGAAACGATTCCAGATAATAGAAAATTTGATAGAAGCTTTTTATTACTGGGAGTTGGGAGTAGTTATAACTTGAACCCTACCAATGAACTTTATGCCAATTTTTCTCAAAACTATAGATCTGTAACCTTTAATGATATTAGAGTTATAAATCCTGTTTTTCAGGTAGATCCAAATATTAATGATGAAGAAGGATTTACATCAGATCTTGGAATTCGAGGAAGATTTAAAGATGTGCTATCTTACGATTTGAGCGTTTTTGCGTTGAAATATAATGATCGAATTGGTGAAGTATTAAAACCTGAAGTTAGAGAGAATGCCCAGGGAGTTATAAGTGAGACAGGTAGAATTGTTAGATTTAGAGGAAATATTGGTGATGCTTTTATCTATGGGTTGGAAACTTTTGCAGAATGGAATCTTAGAAATACATTCTTCAAAGTAAAAAAAGATCATATACTTAACACTTTTTTAAACGTTGCCTTTACACAATCTGAATATACCAATTCTGAAGAAGTGAACGTTAAAGGCAATGAAGTAGAATTTATTCCAATGGTAAATTTAAAGACAGGATTGAATTTTGGTTACAAAAACTTTTTAGCAGGATTACAGTACACGTATCTATCAGAACAATATACAGATGCTTCAAATGCACCGCAAGATATTAATGATAATCAGCGTGGAATTGAAGGGAAAATCCCCGCTTATGGTATTATGGATCTTTCTGCATCCTATGCATTAGGAAGATTTAGATTAGAAGCAGGCGTAAATAACCTTTTAGATAATTCCTATTTTACAAGAAGAGCTACCGGCTATCCCGGTCCTGGAATTTTACCAGCCCAACCAATTACATGGTACACATCATTACAATTCAAATTATAATAGATTATAAAGTGTTTAATGCCTAAATTTTAATTCTGGGTATAATCTTAGATATCAACATTGAAAAGATTATTCCCAGTTTTTAATCGTATATTTGCACGCAATTAAATCTTTAATTGCTATGACTGCACACGAATCCAAAATTGTTGGGGAAGGACTTACTTACGATGACGTACTTTTAGTTCCTGCTTTTTCTGAAGTTCTACCCAGAGAAGTAAACATCCAAACAAAATTCACTAAGAATATCACTATCAATGTTCCGATAGTATCTGCCGCTATGGATACTGTTACAGAAAGTAAAATGGCAATCGCCATAGCGCGTGAAGGAGGAATAGGAGTTTTGCACAAAAATATGACCATTGAAGCGCAAGCTTTAAAAGTTAGAAAAGTAAAACGTGCAGAGAGTGGAATGATCATAGATCCGGTTACACTACCAATAACTGCAAAGGTGTTAGATGCTAAAAGTAACATGAAGGAGCACAGTATTGGAGGAATTCCTATTATTGATGATCAAGGAAAACTTTTGGGTATAGTTACAAATAGAGATCTTAGATTTGAAAAGAATGATAGTAGACCTATTTCTGAAGTTATGACTTCAGAAAATCTGGTAACTGTTTCTGAAGGAACTTCATTAGAAGAAGCTGAGGTTATCTTACAGCAGAATAAAATAGAAAAATTACCCGTAGTAAATTCTGAAGATAAATTAGTAGGACTAATAACTTTTAGAGATATCACTAAGCTCACTCAGAAGCCAAATGCTAATAAAGATAGCTATGGTAGATTGAGAGTGGCGGCAGCAATTGGCGTAACAGCAGATTCTCTAGAGCGAGCAACTGCTTTGGTTAATGCAGGAGTAGATGCTATAATTATAGATACAGCTCATGGTCATACCAAAGGAGTTGTGAGTATTTTAAAAGATGTGAAAAATAAATTTCCAGATCTTGAAGTGGTTGTAGGTAATATTGCAACTGCAGAGGCGGCTAAATACTTGGCAGAAGCCGGTGCAGATGCTGTTAAAGTAGGAATTGGACCTGGTTCTATCTGTACAACAAGAGTTGTTGCCGGAGTTGGATTTCCTCAATTCTCTGCAGTGCTAGAAGTAGCGGCAGCTCTAAAAGGAACTGGTGTTCCTGTTATAGCCGATGGAGGAATTAGATATACCGGAGATATTCCAAAGGCTATTGCCGCAGGAGCAGATTGCGTAATGCTAGGTTCTTTACTTGCAGGAACCAAAGAATCTCCGGGAGAAACGATCATCTACGAGGGTAGAAAATTTAAGTCATATAGAGGAATGGGGTCTGTAGAAGCTATGAAGCAAGGTTCTAAAGACAGGTACTTTCAAGATGTAGAAGATGATATTAAGAAATTAGTACCGGAAGGTATTGTAGGTAGAGTTCCTTATAAAGGTGAGTTGGAAGAAAGTATTCATCAATTTGTTGGAGGTTTAAGAGCTGGAATGGGGTATTGTGGAGCAAAAGATATAGAGACACTCAAGGAGAATGGTAGGTTTGTGAAAATAACATCTTCCGGTATTCATGAAAGTCATCCTCATGATGTAACTATTACCAATGAATCTCCTAATTATAGTAGATAAGTAGGTAGTTTTATAAAATAGAAAAGCCGGTTTAGATAATTCTAGACCGGCTTTTCTATATAAACGTATTGATATTTTATTCTGTTGCTTTTATTGTGATACCCAATTTGCTCAATACTGCATCTGTAATGTCGAATCTTGGATCTGCATAAGCAAGTCCATTCGTGCTTGCATTTAGAATTTGAGTATATTTTTGAGCCTCAATTACTTGTTTCATAGCAGCATCTATTTTAGCATAGAGAGGCTGAGTAAGTTCATTCTTTTTCATTTGTAGCATCATCGAAGCCTTTTGCTTAAAAGTTTTCAGGTCATTTTCTACAGTAATAATCTCCTGTTGCTTTGTCTTTAATTGTTCTTCAGAAAAAGATTCATTTTTAGCTTTGTATTCTGAGATAAGAGAATCATACTTTTTTACGCTTTCTTCCATTTGAGATTGCAGATTTGCGCTATAGGTTTGTAAACCTTGTTCTACAGAAGCCATTTCTGGCATATTCCCTAGAATATAATCTGCATCTATAGTTCCTACTTTAGTCTGAGCTTGAGAAAAAAGAACGGTTGTGAAAACCGCAATGCTTAAGATAAAATTTTTCATGTTTATTTGATTTTCAGCAAATATAATAGAG
This sequence comes from Gillisia sp. Hel1_33_143, assembly GCF_900104765.1. Classification (GTDB taxonomy): domain Bacteria; phylum Bacteroidota; class Bacteroidia; order Flavobacteriales; family Flavobacteriaceae; genus Gillisia. The sequence continues at coordinate 35,038 of NZ_LT629737.1, read as the reverse complement.
CTAACCAATTATTAATCAAATTTTCAATCAAAAATTATTCTTCATACCATGTTGCACGATGAGGTTTTAAGATCTCTCTAAATTTTTGCATCTGGGATTCGGGTACTACCCAATAAGCGGCATTATGCATTTCACTGTATTTATCTATTCCCGTAATTTGCCATTCTTCTAATTTTTCTGCAGCTATATAATCTTTTAAATGGATCTCATGATGATTGGCTGTTTGCAATGACTGGGGACCTCTAAAATCCCATATAAGTTTAACTCTTTTTTCCATATTTAATTTTCTACACTTTTACCTTCTTCTGCAAAAGTCTTAAAATCTTTCATAAATTGATAGGATTGTTTCTTAAACATTCCGGGCATTAGTTTTCCAATAACGTTCATAAAACCGGAGAATTCAAATTGATTATCAGAAATCCAACGGGTGGAGTTTTCAGATTCTTCTTTAAAATAATTCTTCTGAGTGTTAAAAACTCCTTTAGATTTATAAGTGGTATGTAGTTCATAAGGAAGATTACTCTTTTCTATACACTCTATCATTTCAATTTCTCTGTTACTAATTCTAAATTTTAATTTAGCACGGGCACCTTCTTCACCCGGAGAACCGCTAATGTGATTGTAGCTTATAAAACCTTTTTGCCAAAATTTAAAATTTTCTGGTTTTTCCATCTTACTAATTACCTCTTCTCGTGGAAGATCAATAATTATTTCTTCTGAATATTTCATAATGGTTCCATATTTGTTCTTCTTCCAAGGTAAAACAGAAATTTTAATTTTTTATATAATTTGTAGTATTTAGAATCGTTAATGGTTTGTGTTGTAAAAGCTTTCAGATTTCATATTTTTGCGTTGAAATTTAGTTGCCTTTATATTTTTAAGGTAATAAAACAACATTCCAATAAATTTATAAGCTTGATAGGTAAGAAAATTTTTAAGATCTCTTTGATCTCCTCTTTATTGATCACGGTAACTAGTTGTAACTATTTTAGTAGTGAAGTAGAAAAAGAACCTATTGCTAGAGTAAATCAAAGTTATTTGTATAAGGAAGATATTCTTCCATTAATTGGAGAAAATGTTTCTCCAGAAGATAGTACCCTTATAGTTTCGAATTTCATAACACGTTGGGCTACACAGCAATTGCTCATAGATAGGGCTATGTATAATTTAAGTAGTGAGCAACAAAAGGAATTTGATGAGTTGGTTAAGAATTATAAGAATGAATTATATACCAAAGCCTATGCAGATGCTTTAGTAGATAAGAGGCTAGATACTACCCTGCAAGATCTTCAGGTAGTAGACTACTATAAAAGTCATTTAGAGAATTTTAGACTTAATGAAGATCTGGTTAAGCTAAGATTTATCAATTTGAATAAGAACAGTTTGGACTTTTCTGATGTTAAGAAAAATTTTATCAGATTTAATGAGAAAGACAGAGAGAATTTAGATAAGATCGCATTGCAGTTTAAGGCATATTCATTTAATGATTCTGTATGGGTAAGTTCTAAATCTGTATTTGATAAAATAGGTCCTCTAAACGATGCAAATAAAGCGCAATTACTAAAAAAATCTAATTTTCTTGAACTCGAAGATTCATTAGAGGTATATTTGGTGTATGTTAACGATGTTTTGTTAAGAAATGAGCAAGCACCCATAGAGTACGCAAGGTCTACCATAAAACAGATCATTTTAAACAGGCGTAAAGCCGATTTGGTTAAAGAATTAGAAAAAGACATAACAAAAGATGCAATTGAAAACAAACAATTTGAAATTTATAATTAACGGTATTGCAGGTGTATGCCTGCTATTTGGAGCAACTCAAGATATAATGGCTCAGGAAATAGTAGTTACAGATAGTACTGCTATTCAACCTAAAGTAGAGGTAGAGAGAGCTCAGGTTCCTGCCGGAGAATTTCAGAAATATAAAGTAGATGGTATTGCTGCCGTAGTAGGAGAATATGTGGTTCTAGACAGCGATGTAGATATGATGCTCAAAGATCTAAAAAGTCAAGGTGTATCTACAGCAGATGTTACAGACTGCCAATTAATTGGAAGTCTTCTTGAAAATAAACTTTATGCACATCATGCCGTTCAGGATAGTATCATTATTGCAGATTCTGAGATAAGCAGTTATGTAGATCAGCAAATCAATCAATTGGTTGGGCAAACAGGATCTATGGAGAAAGTTTTAAAATTCTATAAGAGAGATTCTGAAGCAGATTTTAGAAAAGAACTTTTTGAGATCAATAAGCAAAGAGAGCTATCTAACCGTATGCAAAAGAATATTATAGATGATGTGGAAATTACTCCAGAAGAAGTAAGAAGTTATTTCGAAAAAATAGATGTTGAAGAAAGACCAATTTTTGGTGATGAAGTAGAGATCTCTCAGATCATTATTAAACCTGAGATTCCTCAATCTGAAAAGCAAAAGGTTATTGATAGGTTAGCTCAATTTAGAGAAGACGTTATAGATAACGATGCTAGTTTTGCTACAAAAGCAGTATTATACTCTCAGGATCCAGGTTCAAGTAGAGATGGTGGTAGAATGGTTATTTCTAGAAAAGATCCTCTGGACAAAGATTTTAAGGACACTGCCTTTAGTTTACAAGAAGGCGAAGTTAGTGAACCTTTTGAATCTGCATTTGGTTACCATATTATTAAAGTTGATAAGGTCTTAGGTCAAAATTTGGAGATAAGACATATTTTATTAATTCCAGATGTAACTAATGCTACTGTAGAAGCTGCTAAATCTGAAATTGACAGTATTAGAACTCAGGTAAAAGATGGGAAACTTAAATTTGCTATAGCGGCTAAGAGATTTTCTGATGAAGAAGAAACTGCTGCTAATAATGGTAAATTAATCAATCCTACAAGTGGAGATACAAGATTTGAGCAAACAAAGATAGATCCTGAAATTTATGATCAGGTTGTAAACCTTCAGGAAGGTGATGTTTCTTTGGTACTTACAGATCAAGATAGAACAGGAAGAGTATTTTATAAACTTATTACTGTAGATAAAAGATATAAAGAGCACAAAGCAGAATTTGCTAAAGATTATTTAAAGATCAAAGAATTAGCCTTAAGAGATAAGCGAATTGATGTTATTGAAGAATGGCAGAAAGAGAAAATTGCTGATACTTATGTAAAGATCAACGGGAAATATAGATCTTGTGATTACGCTAGTGATTGGTTGAAAAAATAAATCAATACTATGTCTAACGTTGCTGCTGCAGAATCTTTAGTAAAGAAACACCAACAATTAAAGCAAGAGATTGCAAGAGTTATTGTAGGGCAGGAGCAGGTTATAGAACAAATATTACTTTCCATTTATGCGGGCGGGCATGCGCTTTTAATAGGGGTGCCCGGCCTTGCAAAAACCCTTATGGTGAATACCATTTCTAAGGCTTTAGGGTTAGAATTTAAAAGAATTCAATTTACTCCAGATCTTATGCCTAGTGATATTTTAGGATCTGAGATCCTAGATGAGAATAGACATTTTAAATTCATTAAAGGCCCGGTGTTTTCAAATATTGTACTTGCAGATGAGATTAACAGAACTCCCCCAAAAACACAGGCAGCAATGTTGGAAGCAATGCAAGAACGAAGCGTTACTGTTAGCGGACAGAACTACGGTTTAGATCTACCTTATTTTGTGCTTGCCACACAAAACCCAATAGAGCAGGAGGGCACCTATCCCTTACCAGAAGCACAATTAGATCGATTTATGTTTGCTGTACATTTAGATTACCCAAGTTTTGAGGAAGAAGTGGCGGTAGTTAAGAGTACGACGAATAATGAAAAAATTAAAGTTTCAGCATTATTTAATGCAAAAGAAATTATTGAGATTCAGCAATTAGTTAGAATGGTTCCTGTTCCAGACAATGTAATAGAATATGCAGTAAGGTTAGTTGGAAAGACAAGACCACAAGGAGATTCTGCTCCCACCATAATAAAGAATTATGTAGATTGGGGAGCAGGCCCAAGAGCTTCACAAAATTTAATACTAGCAGCTAAGGCACATGCATTGGTAAATTCAAAGTTCTCTCCAGATATAGAAGATGTACAAGCCGTTGCTGTGGGCATATTAAGGCATAGAATAATTAAGAATTACAAAGCAGAGGCAGAAGGATTATCAGAAGCATTTATTATTAAAGAGCTATTTTGATCTTTTTCCATTAAGAGAGCTTTCAGCCTCGTTTTCATCGAATTTCTAATCGATACTATACAGAATTAATTTAGAGATACCTTTAATAGAATTTATTGAATTCGTAAATTTATATTATAAAAATACGTTTTCATCAAAATTTATAAGTCCATTCTGTCATAAAATGAATAATCTATACTTATTTACGAAGATTGATTGTGATTTTTAAAATCGTAGTAAAATTCGTAATTTCGCAAGACTTTTTAGAACATAAAAACACTCACAGATATGGCATACGATATTGACATGATCAAAAAGGTGTACAGCCAAATGGCAGACCGTGTAAATAAAGCACGTGAAGTTGTTGGAAAGCCTTTAACACTTTCAGAAAAAATACTTTATTCTCATTTATGGGACGGAGAAGCTAATACTGCTTACCAAAGAGGTAAGGATTATGTAGATTTTGCTCCAGATAGAATTGCTTGTCAGGATGCAACAGCACAAATGGCATTATTGCAATTCATGCAAGCTGGAAAAGATAATGTTGCAGTACCAACTACGGTTCACTGTGATCATTTAATTCAAGCTAAAATGGGTGCTGCTATAGATTTAAAAGCGGCAAATACAAGTAGTCATGAAGTATTTGAATTTCTAGAATCTGTATCTAACAAATACGGTATCGGATTTTGGAAACCGGGAGCAGGGATCATTCATCAAGTGGTATTAGAAAACTATGCATTTCCTGGTGGAATGATGATTGGAACAGATTCTCATACCGTTAATGCCGGTGGTCTAGGAATGGTAGCTATTGGAGTTGGTGGAGCAGATGCTGTAGATGTTATGGCAGGAATGGCTTGGGAATTAAAATTCCCTAAATTAATTGGAGTTAAGTTAACTGGAAAACTTTCTGGATGGACCGCTCCTAAAGATGTGATTTTAAAAGTTGCTGGTATCCTTACTGTAAAAGGTGGAACTGGAGCAATTATAGAATATTTTGGAGAAGGTGCTACTTCTATGTCTTGTACTGGTAAAGGTACAATTTGTAATATGGGTGCAGAAGTTGGTGCTACCACTTCTACTTTTGGATATGACGATTCTATGGAGCGTTATCTAAGAGCTACCAATAGAGCAGATGTTGCAGATGCTGCAAATGGAGTTAGAGAGCATTTAACCGGTGATGATGAGGTATATGCTAATCCAGAACAGTATTTTGATGAAGTGATAGAGATCAATTTATCTGAATTAAGACCTCATTTAAATGGACCTTTTACTCCAGATTTAGCGACTCCTATTTCTGAAATGGGTAAAAAAGCTAAAGAAAATGACTGGCCAATAAAAGTAGACTGGGGACTAATAGGTTCTTGTACCAACTCTTCTTATGAAGATTTAACAAGAGCAGCCTCTATTGCAAAGCAAGCAGTAGATAAGAAAGTTAAAGCAAAATCTGATTTTGGTATTAACCCAGGCTCAGAAACCATTCGCTTTACAGCAGAGAGAGATGGTTTGTTGCAGATATTTGAAGATCTAGATGCAACTATCTTTACGAACGCATGTGGTCCTTGTATTGGGCAATGGGATCGTTCAGACAGAAAAGGAGATGAGAAGAATACAATTGTTCACTCATTTAATCGTAACTTCTCTAAAAGAGCAGATGGTAATCCAAATACACACGCTTTTGTAGGTTCTCCAGAAATGGTGGCTGCAATAGCAATTTCGGGTAGATTAGATTTTGATCCTACCAGAGATACTTTGATGAATGAAGATGGGGTTGAAGTAATGTTGGACGAACCAACAGGAATTGAGCTTCCTCCAAAAGGATTTGATGTTAAAGATCCAGGATATGTAGCTCCATCTCCAGATGGAAGTGAGATTGAAGTTAAAGTTGCTAAAGACAGCGAGCGTTTACAATTATTGGAACCGTTTAAACCTTGGGATGGTAAGAATCTTACGGGTGCAAAACTTTTAATAAAAGCATTTGGTAAATGTACTACAGATCATATTTCTATGGCGGGACCTTGGTTGCGTTATAGAGGGCATTTAGATAACATTTCTAACAATATGCTTATTGGTGCCATTAATGCTTTTAACAAGAAAACCAATTTTGTTAAAAGCCAGATCACCGGAGAATATGATGGTGTACCAGCGGTAGCTAGAGCATATAAGGCAGCAGGAATTCCTTCTGTAGTAGTTGGAGATCATAATTACGGGGAAGGTTCTTCTAGAGAGCATGCAGCTATGGAGCCAAGACATCTTGGAGTTAAAGTTGTTTTAGTAAAATCTTTTGCTCGTATTCATGAAACAAACCTTAAGAAACAAGGGATGTTAGGAATTACATTCCAGAATGAAGAAGATTACGATCTTTTCCAGGAAGATGATACGATCAATTTTATAGATCTTGAAAATTTTGCACCAGATACACCACTAACAATAGAATTGGTACATGCAGATGGAAGTAAAGATACTTTTAAAGCTAATCATACTTATAACCAACCTCAGATAGAATGGTATAAGCATGGTTCTGCATTAAATCTTATAAAACTCGAGAACGCTAAATAATCTCATTTAGTAGATTAACTTATATAGCCCGATCACATTGTAAATTGAATGTAGATCGGGCTTTTTGCATGAGCAGTATTTGTAAAAATAAATAACCCTGAAGATTTTCTTCAGGGTTATTTTAACCTATCTACCATTCCCTACAAAGGTAGACACGTTAGTTTTTTGATATAGTTTATATTCTATTCCAAATTATACAGTCTAATACAGTATGTGAATAGAAAGATGGCATTTAAATTATATAGATATTCTTAAAAAATTGATTTTAAGTATATTATTTTAAAATTAATGCTAAAATGATAAGAGTATTGCCATTATTACTAATTAATAATAACACAAATACTTTTATTTTTAAGTGCTCTGCTTCCTTTTATAGATATTTTAAATTAAACTTTTCTACCGCTGTTAAGATTATACTGTATTTTCGTCTAAAATTAAAACGATAATTAAATGAAGATTTTTAAGAATCAATGGTCTAATATTATAATGGTCATCATTATCTTAGCCATGATTATTCCTGGTACAAGAAAGCCTATTGCTGTCTTTGTAAATAAGCTGATCTCTTTTAGTCCCTCTGTAACTTCAGAAGAAGAAAGACCTAAAATTGCATCGTACAACTGGGTTTTAGAAAAGAATAATAAAGATCGTGTAGAATTTTCAGATCATAAGGGTAGAGTAGTGCTTGTAAATTTCTGGGCTACCTGGTGTCCCCCATGTATTGCAGAAATGCCTAGTTTTCAGAAATTATACGAAGATTATAGTGATAGGGTTGATTTTTTCTTTGTTTCAAATGAAGATCATCAAACGGTTCGCAATTTCATGAATAGAAAGAATTTTACATTACCGGCTTATCGCCCCAAAAGCGAACTTCCAGAACCGTTAAATAGTAATACCTTACCAACTACTTACTTAATAGACAAGCAGGGAAATATTGTTATAGAAAAGGTTGGTTCTGCAGCTTGGGATAGTGAAAAAACAAGAAAAACCTTAGATGAACTTTTAGCTAAATAGCGTTTACATTCCTTTTCTAAAAAAGGACTTTATAAATTCCACATCAAATAGGGAGAACATAATTTTGAGATCTTCTGATAGTGATGTTTCCTCATCTAAATATTTTAAAATATTTTTAGTTGTGTTTTTACTGTAAAATTTACTGAAGATCTCTTCGCCCATTTCATTGTTTCTAGTAAGAACATCAAGAAAAATTGCATCATACCATCTAAATCTAGAATTCAGCAGTTCATAAGATGGTTCTTTTCCAGCTTTGATATTTGCAACGATCTTAGCTGTTTTCTTTTCTGTATGTTTAAAAGAATAACCCGTAGACCCCTTAACCCAGGATCCTGCTGTTCCTATTTTAGTAATGGATGGAGTGTTATCTTTATGGAAGGGAAAATCTGTCATAGGTATAACTCCTATTTCAGTCTCTGAAATATGAAATTGATCTACCCCGAGATATTCCTTAATATAACTCATCAGCATTTCATCATAAACGCTTTCTTCGGTAAGATATGGGGTAAAAAAGGTGAATTCTATTAAGGCTTTAGTTCTTGAAAGGGGTAGCATATAAGTGAAGCTGGTACTATTATTATGCTTCAACCTATAATCCATCATAGTGAATTGATCCGGATCAAAAATATTGCTATCTGTTTCAATTATCCATCCTTTAAAATGCTGATAGAGTAAGGAGGATTTTTTATCTTTTAGGTAGCTAGAATTTATTCTACTATCAAAAAAATGAGTTGCTTGATACTGTTTAGCTCCATGAGCGATCATTGTAGTTTCATATATTTCAGAAATACTATCCTTAATAAAATGAAAATTATTTAAACTTTGAAGCCTATCTTTTGCTAAGGAGTAAAAATCCTCAGAGCGAATCATTTTGTATTTATAGGGTTCAAGCTGAAATTTTAAATATTTCGATGAAGTTAGAAATCTTCCGCTTTCCCAGGATTTATAAATTATAGACTCCCAATTACCTTTTCCTTTTTCCCAAAAGCACCAAGTTTTATCGTTTTCGGTTTTATCTGAAGGATCTATTATTGCAAATTGCTTATTATTAAAATAAGGGTCTTCTGCAAATCTCAGTGCCAGTTGTAGTCCAGCTAAGCCACCGCCAATAATTATATAGTCGAAGCTATCTGGCATTGAGTTATAAGATATAAGAATTTAGAATTATTTTCTGAAGTATTTGAATGGCACCCATAACATCCCAAAACACTCTCCATGATCTTTACCTAAATGTTTATGGTGCATTTTATGAGCTCTTCGTACCCCTTTAGCATATTTGTTATTGGCATTTCTAAAGATCTTAAACCTTTGGTGGATAAAGATATCATGAACTGTGAAATAGGCGATTCCGTATGCTAATATTCCTAATCCTATAGGTAGGCCAATCCATAGATCGTTATATCTCCATAATAAAAAGAAGGTAATACTCACAAACGCGTAAAAAACAAAAAATAGATCGTTGCGTTCCCACCAGCTACTATGGTCTTTTCTATGATGATCTGCATGAAGTTTCCATAGAAAGCCGTGCATAATGTATTTATGAGTAAACCATGCCATGCCCTCCATAATTAAGAAGGTTCCTAAAAAAACAACTAACCAGAGTAAAATGTTCATTACAATAAATTTAATCGGTATGAAATATATGATTTTGCCAGTAGACCGGCTTTTTGATAATTTGGAACGCTAATTCTTCTGTTTTTAATTTCTAAAGAAGGTACGTTCTTTAATTTATGGAGTAATTTTCTGTAATATATATATGCTGTATAAACGCCAAATTTAGCTTCTACTGGTAATTTAGCAATACCATGCAATCCTTTTTTGAAATCAGCTTCAATCTCATCTATTATTCGTTGCTTACTTTCTTCATCTAGCGCTTCTAAATTGGTATCTGGAAAATAACTTCTACTAAGGTCTTCAAAATCTGCTTTTAGGTCTCTAAGGAAATTCACCTTTTGAAATGCAGACCCTAAGCTCATTGCAGATTCTCTTAATTCATCATACTTGATCTGATCTCCACCTACAAAAACTTTTAAGCACATAAGACCAACTACATCTGCACTTCCATAAATGTATTCTTTATATTCAGCTTGAGTTAGATAATCAGATTTATGAAGATCTAGTCTCATGCTCTTTAAAAAGGCTTTATAAAGGGATGGATCAATCTCATATTTATGTACAGTTTCCTGAAAAGAATTAAGGATAGGATTCAGACTAATTTTTTGATCTATAGCTTTGTAAAGATCTGCGGTAAAATCATCAAGTAAATTCTCTTTATTGTAGTCGTGAAAAGAATCTACAATTTCATCTGCCAATCTAACAAAACCATAAATATTATAAATGTCCTGCCTTATGGATGGAGCTAGCATTTTTGTAGCTAGAGAAAATGATGTACTATAAGCGTTAGTAACTTCTTTGCTGCAGCTTCTAGAAACCTTATCGTAAATGGATTTCATATTAGTTGTCTTTTTGAATGAGTCCGGAAACAAGTTTTCCAGAAATTAAAGATGGAGGCACACCTGGACCAGGTACGGTAAGCTGTCCGGTAAAATACAAACCTTCTACTTTACTACTTTTTAATTTAGGCCTAAGAAAAGCGGTTTGTAATAGTGTATTTGCCATACCATATGCATTGCCTTTATAGCTGTTGTAATCTTTAATAAAATCCTTCACGCAAAAAGACTCCTTAAAAATAACGTTATTTTTTACAGATTGATGAGTTAATTCCTCAAATCTGTTCATGATCTTTTCAAAATAAATTGATCTTAATTCTTCTGTATCCTCCAAACCTGGTGCAATAGGAACCAGAAAGAATCCATTTTCACAATTTTCTGGTGCGGTACTCGCGTCTGTGAGAGAGGTGAAATTAGCGTAAAACAGAGGGTTTTCTGGCCATTTTGGTTTATCGTAAATATCCTTTGCGTGCGCATCAAAATCTACATCAAAGAATAAGTTATGATGATTTACGTTTTTCAATTTCTTATCAAAACCTACATAGAAAAGAAGTGAAGATGGAGCAAAGGTCTTCTTATCCCAATAACTTTCAGAATATTGTCTGTTTTTCGCATCCAGTAAAGTTTCGCTATGATGATAATCTGCACCGGTCACTACTAAACTGGTTGGAATAATTTCCCCATTCACAAGAATAGAAGTTATTTTTTTATCTGTTGTATTAATCTTATCTATACTACAATTTGTGTTGATTTTTACTCCCAGACTTAGCGCTAAAGCTTCCATAGCTTTAATTACCATGAACATTCCACCTTTTGGATGCCAAGTACCAAGTCCAAAATCTGCATAGTTCATAAAACTATAAAAAGAAGGAGTATCGCTGGGTTTTGCGCCTAAGAAAAGCACAGGGAATTCTAAAATTTGAATAAGTTTTTTATTTTTAAATTCTTTGCGAACATCTTTTGAGATGGTGCTAAAAAATTGTCCGACCCTTTTTATAGTCTCGGGAGTAACTAATTCTAATGGTGATACACCCGGTCTATATACAAGATCTTTAATAGCTATCTCATAATTGTTCTGAGCATTGGAAATAAACTTTTGTAACTTTTTTGAACTTCCTTTTTCCTCCGCTTCAAAGGCAGCGTAGATCTTCTCTAAAGTATCTTCAATGTGAATGCTTTTATCATTTCCGAAGAAAACGGTATAAGCCGGATTCAATTTATCTAAATGATAGTAATCTGAAGGTTTTTTATTGAAGTCTTTGAAAAACTGCTCAAATACATCTGGCATCCAATACCAAGAAGGTCCCATATCAAAGGTAAATCCGTCTTTTTTAAATTGTCTTGCTCTACCTCCAATACTATCATTTTTTTCGTAAATAGTAACAACATACCCATCGCGCGCTAAGTAACATGCAGCAGATAAAGATGCAAACCCAGATCCAATAACGCTTACTTTGTTCTTCATCATTAATCTAATTGATTTGCAAATTCTGTAATAGACTTATATATTCTGATATTTTCCGGATAATTGTTAGGATCTAAATTCTGTATTTTTGCTCCAAATAAGCTAATGTCTAAGGTTTTTTCTGTGCATAGTTCTCTTTGAAATTCTTCCAAGAAACTATCCATTTCCAGCGGTGCGATTGTAAGATAACTCATAAACTTTAAATCTTTATGAATTTCCAATAAGTACTTCATATCTTTTAAAGGCATACTAGGGCCAAGGTAGATCGTTCTTTTTCCATGAAAATTCAATTCAAAATTTAGGTAGAGGATACCAAGATCATGAATTTCATTTTCTGGTAAGAAGAGCACATATAGATCATCCTCATTTTCATTGGTGGCATCTCCATACTTAGAAATGTTTAAATATAATTTCTGCTTAATTAAATTAACAAGAAAATGTTCATGAACGGGATTTATAGTATCTGTTTGCCATAATAGACCTATTTCATCTAAAAGAGGAATAAAGATCTCCAAAAAGATCTCTCTAAATTCCTTCTTCTCAATAAGCATATTATAGGTTTTATTAAACAACACCTGATCAAAATTGATCATAGCTATTTTAAACGAATTAATTGCTCGATTCTTAACACTCGCGCTAGCCGCTACATTTTTAACCATTGTAGAGATCTCAACATCGGTAAGTTTCGCTATTCTAGATATCTTATAGCCATGTTCATTTAAGAAAGTTACATTGAGTATCTTCTGTAAATTTTCTAGATCGTAGGTTCTTATGTTAGTATCTGTGCGCTCTGGTGATAAGATATTGTAGCGTTTTTCCCAGATTCGGATAGTGTGCGCTTTTATTCCACTTAAATGCTCTAGATCTTTTATGCTGAAATTCTGTTTAACGTTTTCCATAGGTGTTAATAGATAAACAAATCTAAACAAATTTGTAGTTTCACTTTTATATCAAAATGTTAAATGTTTAATCTTGTAGATATAAAGTTAAACAAAATTGATGTAGGGAATACTTCTTCTGAATACCTATATACGGAATTACTTAATTCTGGGTTTGCATTTTTAAGCTGAATTTACGGAAGTAGTAAACGCTAATTCGCTTCGTAGAGTTATAACTAATATGGTAAAGGAGATAGCTGTGAGATTTTGATCCTATCAAAACTTTTAAAAAGGATAGTATTAAATGTTAATAGAAAATATAGAGATACTTTGTGAAGTTTATAGCATTCGAAGTGCAATAGATCTAATAGTTGAACATGTTAAAAATAGAGTATTACAAATACGATAAAGTAAAAGCGAAAGAAAGATATGAAATAAATGTGGAGTGAAGTTTATTTGTACCCGGAGCGGGACTTGAACCCGCACGCCCTAATGAACACATGGCCCTCAACCATGCCTGTCTACCAATTCCAGCACCCGGGCAAATGCGCTATTAGAAAAAGATTTTCTAAAGGGCAATTTAATTTCAAAATAAATACTTTAAAAGTTCTTAAAGTATGGAACGTAAAAATAGTGATCTGGCTGGGGCTCGAACCCAGGACCCTCTCCTTAAAAGGGAGATGCTCTACCAACTGAGCTACCAAATCTAAAATGTTAATGAGCGTTGAGGATAACCTCTAATTCTTAGTGATCTGGCTGGGGCTCGAACCCAGGACCCTCTCCTTAAAAGGGAGATGCTCTACCAACTGAGCTACCAAATCTTGCTTCACATTATTTTGCGATTGCGGGTGCAAATATACTATGATTTATTTATTTTTCAAGAGGAAATTGATATAAATTTGCAAATGTTTTTAAAAAAATTCTAAACACCTCAAAATCAGTATGAAAATTTTTCTCTCAGGTTACATGGGATCGGGTAAATCTCTAATTGCAGACTATATTTCTCAAAAAATGAGATTACCACTTGTAGATCTGGATGATCAAATAACGTTAATAGAAGAACTAACAGTTTCTGAGATCTTTGCTACCAAAGGGGAGCTATATTTTAGAAAATTAGAAACTAAGGTGCTGGAAGATGTTTTAGAAGAACCTATAGATATGATAGTTGCACTAGGAGGAGGAACTCCTTGTTATGGTATAAATATGGATCTCATTAAAAGCCATACTGAAGCTAATCTTGTTTATCTTAAAGCATCTGTAGACTTTTTAACTAATAGGTTATTTCAGGAAAAGGAAACTAGACCAGTTATTAGTCATTTAGCAACTAAGGATCTTCTCGAAGATTTTATACGAAAACATCTCTTTGAACGCAGCTATTATTACAACCAAGCAGATATTGTGGTAAATGTGGAAAATAGAAAAGCAGATGAAATTGGATATGAAATTATTCAGAAGTTAAAGTAGCTCCACCTTGTCTTTGCCTTTGGAGAAATGTACCTGTACAGTCTCATTCATAGAAGTTGATAAAGAAATTCCTTTAAAATCTGCTTTCACAGGAAATTTTTTGTGACTTCTATCTACAAGCACTACGGTTTTAAACTGTTTTAAGGGAACTTCCAAAAAGTGTTTAACACCGTAGATCAAGGTAGCTCCAGAGTTTAGAACATCATCTATCAATACCACAGATTTATCTTTGTAAGAAGATGGAGGGAGGGAGGTTTCTATGGCATTTAAAGGATTTTTCTTGTCTATTCTAACCTCACATAACTCTATCGTAATATCTGAGATTTCTTCTAGCACCGTCTTTAAGCGTTGTGTAAACTGATATCCGCTCTTAGAGATTCCTGCCAATATTAAATGAGATTCATCTACATTACTTTCATAGATCTGATACGCAATGCGCTTTATCTTATGCTTTATTTGTTCGTTGTTCAAAATGATGGTAGATGCCGGCATATGATTAATTTTTTATGAATATAAAGAACAATTCTTTTCCTTTTCTCGGAGCTATAGAATTATAGCTAGAGGCTAAGATCTTAATTTTAAAGAACGGACTAAAATAAGTTAAATATTCTAGTTTACTACCTCCAAAAGGAGGACCTTCCTTTTCAAATTCTGTGTCAAATAAAAGCCCACACAATTTTCCTTGCGACTCTAATAACTCAGCCATTTTAATTGCATAATCTCCTCTCCTATTGGGTGGTAGCGCGCAGAAGAAAGTTTGTTCGAGTATTAGGCCAAAATTGTTCTGAAGCTCAAAAAAATCACCTTGAATAAGATGTGACTTTGGGAATGTTGGATTTCGTTGAAGCAAATTGTGCAAAGGTTCTAAAGCTAGATCTATTACATAGACATTCTTAAAACCTTGAAGATGTAAATATTCTGCTTCATAAGAATTGCCACCACCAGGAATAAGGATCTTTAAATTCTTATTTTCTAGTTGATCTATGTATGCTTTTAGAGGTGGAGAAACTTTTCCTAGATCCCAGCCTGTAGTATAATTTTGATATCTAGAACTCCAATATTCTTTGTCTAATCTCATTCTTTCGCTTCTTTGGTTTCTTCATCTGGATCTTCAAACCAATCATCTATATCTCTACGATCTTTTTTGGTAGGTCTACCGGTTCCTCTTTTTCTATAATAGTCTTTAGAATACTTTAAAAGCTCTAATTTTTCGAATTCTTCTTTAGGAGTAATATCATTAACATAAAGATTTGCAATCTTAGCTCCAACTCTACTGGTGGGAATGTCTAATACTTCTATTTGATAATCGATCTGATTTTTTCTAACCTGAATCTTATCAGTAGGATATACCTCTCTAGAAGCTTTTACATTATCTCCTAAGATCTTTACTTTCCCTTGTCTGCAAGCTTGGGTGGCAAGACTTCTTGTTTTGAAATACCGCACACACCATAAATATTTATCAACTCTCATATTTGGTTCTTAAAACTGTGTAAATCTTAAGCAAAAATACAAGATTATTGTATCTTGCCGCCTTAAATTGAGCTAATGATGAAATTGAACAAATTGTTTTTTATTACCGTGCTAGCTAGCACAATGTTTATAAGTTGCAACAAAGATGATGATGAAACCTCCATTACACCTCCAAGAGATCGTGGAGAACAAGCTATTGAAGATGATGAAGCGCTAGTTTCTTATTTAAAGACACATTTCTATAATTATGAAGAATTTGAGTCTCCTGCAGCAGACTTTGATTATACAGTTCGATTTGATACAATTGCTGGATCTAATGCTGAAAAGATCTCCATTTTTGAATCTGATCTTTTATCTACCAAAACTATTACCAGAGATGAAGTAGATTACAATCTATATGTTTTGAAGGTGAGAGAAGGGGAAGGGATGCAACCTAAATTTGCAGATTCTACGTTTGTTACTTACTCCGGGAAACTTTTAACAGGAACTACATTTGATAATACGCTTACTCCTGTTTGGTTTGACCTTACACAATTAATAGATGGTTTTACTCAGGGTATTGTTGAATTTAAATCTGCTTCAGGATACGAGGTAAAAGAAGATAATTCTGTAGTATTTAATAATGATTATGGAATAGGTTCTATTTTCTTACCTTCTGGATTAGGATATTTTGCTTCAACTCAACCTCTAATTCCTTCCTATAGTCCAATAATATTTAATGTGAACCTCTTTATCGCTAATGAGGCAGATCATGATAATGATGGAATTCCAAGTTATATGGAAGATCTAAATGGAGATGAGATTATCACTAATGATGATACCGATGAGGATGGTGCGCCAAATTACGCAGATACAGATGATGATGGTGATGGAACTCCAACAAAAGAAGAAATAACATTCAATATAGATGGTTCTATAATCTTTACAGATAAGAATAGCGATGGGATCCCAGATTATCTAGATCCTGAAACGTATTTCTAGAAAATAAAATATACTAGTAATTAATAACAAAAAAATCCGCAACCTTGGTTGCGGATTTTTTT
Source organism: Gillisia sp. Hel1_33_143 (assembly GCF_900104765.1). Classification (GTDB taxonomy): domain Bacteria; phylum Bacteroidota; class Bacteroidia; order Flavobacteriales; family Flavobacteriaceae; genus Gillisia. Next base: position 18,557 of record NZ_LT629737.1, on the reverse strand, counting down.
GTTATTAAAATATAGCCTTAATTAAAAGTATAGGTTAGGCCGAAGATCCATTGTGACGGTCTGGAGTCAATTTTAAAGTTCCTGTCTGCAGCCATATTACCAAAAGCATTGTTCTCATTAAATGCCCCTTCATAGCGTACATCAAAGCCTAATCTTCCAAGATCTAATCCGGCACCCAATTGATATCCTAAAGTAATTTCATTATCAACGTCTGAAATTTCGAAATCTGAGTTCTCAAGATCATTATTCAATACATATTGAAAAGAAGGTCCTGCTTTAATATTTATTGGTCCGAAAACGTTCAAGCCTAAAAGTATAGGTGCATCTATTTTATTCATTCTATAATCGAATGTTTTATATTCTGTCTTTAAAGAAGTGTATACTAATTCCGGTTGAAGAAATATTCCAAGAAATTCAAACTTTGCAAAAGCACCTAAATGATATCCTGTGCTTTCTTTTCCGTTTTCTACGGTAGAAACATCTCCTGCAACTTGAGAAAAGTTTTCGTAATCTCCGGTAGCACCATAATTTAGACCACCTTTAATTCCATAAGAAGTTTGAGCCATTGCCACTCCTCCGAAAGTAAGGCATGCTAGTAAAAATAATTTTTTCATAAGTTTTAATTTAAGATGAGATGGGTATAACGCAGTAAATGTGCCAATTATTTTCACACAAAATTGAAAAACCCTTCAAGCGTTGACGTTGAAGGGTTTAAAATAATATATAAAGAAGAATATTACTTTCTTTTGATCACTTTTTGAGTAGCTTTTACGATTGCTTCAGCATTTAATCCATATTTCTCCATTAATTGCTCCGGAGTTCCACTCTCACCAAAAGTATCCATGGTAGCTACATATTCTTGAGGTGTAGGTGCATTTAAAGATAATGTACGAGCTACGCTTTCTCCAAGACCACCTAGTATATTGTGTTCTTCGGCAGTTACCACACATCCGGTTTTCTTAGCAGATTTTATAATGGCTTCTTCATCCAAAGGTTTAATAGTGTGAATATTTATTACCTCTGCACTAATTCCTTTAGCTTCCAATTCTTGCGCTGCTTCTAAAGCTTCCCACACCAGGTGACCTGTAGCTATTATAGTAACATCTGTTCCTTCGGTAAGTTGTACAGCTTTTCCTATTTCAAAGTTTTGATCTTCTGGAGTAAAATTGGCAACTTTTGGTCTTCCAAATCTTAAATATACCGGGCCATCCAATTCAGCAATAGCCATAGTAGCTGCTTTAGTCTGATTATAGTCACACGTATTTATAACGGTCATTCCAGGTAACATCTTCATTAATCCTAGATCTTCTAATATCTGGTGAGTTGCTCCATCTTCACCTAAAGTTAGGCCAGCATGAGATGCACAAATTTTTACGTTTTTACCGGAGTAAGCAACACTTTGGCGAATTTGGTCATAAACTCTACCGGTAGAAAAGTTAGCAAAGGTTCCCGTAAATGGTATTTTACCACCAATGGTCATTCCTGCAGCCATTCCTATCATATTAGCTTCTGCAATTCCAACTTGGAAAAATCTTTCAGGATTTTCTGCTTTAAATTCGTCCATCTTTAAAGAGCCGGTAAGATCGGCACAAAGAGCAACTACATTTTCATTAGTTCTACCTAATTCAGCCAAACCTGCTCCAAAACCTGAACGTGTATCTTTATTTCCTGTATTTGTATATTTTTTCATTCTAATGTCTTTTTCTGAGATTCAAGATCTTATCAATAGCTATTAATGATAAGTATTGAAGTCTATTAATAATCTCCTAAGGCTTCAGGGTTTTGAGATAATGCTTCTGCAAGTTGCTCATCATTTGGAGCAACACCATGCCATTTATGAGTATGCATCATAAAATCTACACCGTTACCCATAATTGTATGTAACAAGATACAAACAGGCTTACCATTTCCCGTTAGTTCTTTCGCTTTCTTTAAACCTTCATTGATCTTTGTAATATCATTTCCTTCTTTCACCTCTAGAACTTCCCATCCAAAAGCTTCAAACTTAGCTTTGATGTTCCCCATTGGTAGTACCTGATCTGTTGCTCCATCTATTTGCTGGCCGTTAACATCTATGGTAGATATAATATTATCTATCTTGTTTCCGGCAGCATACATAATTGCTTCCCAATTCTGACCTTCTTGCAATTCACCATCACCATGAAGTGTGTAAATTAAGTGATCATCATTATTCAATTTTTTAGTTTCTGCAGCTCCAAGTGCTACACTCATTCCTTGGCCAAGAGATCCAGAGGCAATTCTAATACCTGGAAGCCCTTCATGTGTAGTTGGGTGTCCTTGTAAGCGAGAGTTAATAAGTCTAAAAGTATTTAATTCTTCTACAGGAAAAAATCCACTTCTAGCCAGCACGCTGTAAAACACTGGAGAAATATGACCGTTAGATAAAAAGAAAAGGTCTTCTCCAATTCCATCCATCTTAAAATCTGTGCTATAATCCATCACTTCTTGATAAAGAGCTGTAAAGAATTCTGCGCAGCCTAAAGATCCTCCCGGATGCCCAGAATTTACTTTGTGTACCTGTCTTACAATGTCTCTTCTAACCTGAGAAACAAAATCTTCTAATTGTTGTGTGTTCGGCATTGTTGTGTTGTTATTTTTAAGTGTTGCAAAAATATGTTTTTAAATAGGAAGCTCAAAGTTAGAAATTAGCAGTTATCAACGATTTGAAGTATTTAACTAACATTTTTTAAATTCTACGTTCTGTGAAATGTAGATTAGTTAAGTATCTTTGCAGCTACTTAAATGAAACTATGAATTTTGAACTTTTAACTACCGATGTAGGTAGCAAAGCAAGAGCAGGAAAGATCACAACAGATCATGGAGTTATAGAAACTCCTATTTTTATGCCAGTGGGAACCGTTGGTACAGTAAAAGGAGTGCATCAAAGAGAATTAAAAGAAGAAATAAACCCTGATATAATCTTAGGAAATACCTATCATTTATATCTAAGGCCACAGGTTGAGATCTTAAAGAAAGCCGGTGGCTTGCATAAATTCATGAATTGGGATAGAAATATTCTTACCGATAGTGGTGGGTTTCAGGTTTATTCTCTTTCAGACAGAAGAAAGATCAAAGAAGAAGGCGTTAAGTTTAAATCTCATATAGATGGATCTTATCACACCTTTACTCCAGAGAATGTTATGGAGATCCAAAGAGCAATTGGAGCAGATATAATTATGGCTTTTGATGAGTGTACACCGTATCCTTGCGATTATAGATATGCCAAAAGATCTATGCATATGACGCATAGATGGTTAGATAGATGTATAAGTCATCTGGAAAAAACACCTTACTTATACGATTATTCTCAGGCCTTTTTTCCTATAGTTCAGGGAAGTACTTACAAAGATCTTAGAAAGCAATCTGCAGAATATATTGCATCTGTAGGGGCAGAAGGAAATGCAATTGGAGGATTGTCTGTAGGAGAGCCAGCAGAAGAAATGTATGCAATGACAGAAGTTGTTACAGAAATCCTTCCTGAAGATAAACCTCGTTATTTAATGGGCGTTGGAACCCCAATAAACATATTGGAGAATATTGCACTTGGAATTGATATGTTTGATTGTGTAATGCCTACCAGAAATGCTAGAAACGGAATGCTATTCACAGCCCATGGTACCATCAATATTAAGAATAAGAAATGGGAAGATGACTTTTCTGCAATAGATGATATGAATATTACTTGGGTAGATACAGAATATACTAAAGCTTATTTAAGACACTTATTTAGTGTAAATGAATTATTAGGCAAGCAAATTGCTACCATTCATAATCTAGGGTTCTATCTTTGGTTGACACGTGAGGCAAGAAAGCATATCTTAGCTGGTGATTTTACAACCTGGAAGAATATGATGGTAAAGCAAATGGATAAGCGCTTATAATTTGAAAATACTAGACTGGTACATATTAAAACGTTATCTAGGTACTTTTACCATGATGCTATTAATGTTCATTCCTATTGGAATTACCATTAATCTTGCAGAAAAAATAGATAAGATCTTAGAGAATGAAGTTCCATTTATAGAGGTGGCTGCTTATTATTTAGATTTTACTGTTTATTTCGCAAACCTTTTATTTCCACTATTTCTATTTTTATCTGTAATTTGGTTTACTTCAAAATTAGCTAATAACACAGAGATCATTGCTTTCTTAAGTAGTGGAGTGTCTTATTGGAGATTTTTGAGACCTTATTTAATAGGAGCTTCCATTGTATGTGTAGGTGCACTTGTTTTAAGTATGTATTTGGCTCCTCAAGCTAGTAAGGGTTTTAACGAGTTTAAATATCAGTATTTGAAAAAAGGAGCTGAAGTGCAGGAAACCAATGATGTGTATAGGCAGATTAATGATTCTGAATATATTTATGCCAGTAACTTCCAGCCTAAAACTTATACTGCACGTAATTTCACCCTAGAGCATTTTGAAGGCAATAAGCTAAAATTTAAATTAAGTGCTTCTAAATTAGTCTTCAATACTGTAGACAGTACTTATACTCTTACAAATTTAGATAAGCGAATAATTGGTGAAAGAGAAGATGTTATTATTCATGAAAGAGTTTTGGATACGGTATTGCCCTTTGAGTTCGACCAGCTTACTCCTGTGAAATATATTGCTGAAACACTTACATATAACGAGCTGAATGATTTTATAGATCAAGAAAAGCGTCGTGGTTCAGCAAATATGAATAGATATTTAGTGGTAGCCTATAAAAGATGGAGCTTACCGGTATCTGCTTTTATATTAACGATCATTGCTGTAGCAGTATCGTCTGTAAAGAGAAGAGGAGGAATGGGGGTAAATTTGGCCTTAGGGATCACTCTTGCTTTTATATTTATATTTTTTGATAAGGTTTTTGGAACTATTGCAGAACAATCTACATTCTCGCCTTTAATAGGTGTTTGGTTTCCAAATTTCACATTTGGAATTCTAGCTATTTACTTGCTCTTTAATGCTAAACGATAAACTTAAAAGCTACCTCTTTTTTCACGTTATCGTGTTAATTTGGGGTTTTACTGCAGTTTTAGGCGCTTTAATATCGCTAGATGCTATTCCTCTGGTTTGGTATAGAATGTTATCTGCATGTGGCTTTATACTAATCTGGATCTTATGGAAGCGCAAAAGTCTTAAACTTCCTCCTAAGAAATTAAAACTTCTAATTATTGCGGGATTAGTAATAGCTCTTCATTGGTTAACATTTTTTGGTGCTATTAAGGAAGCCAATGTTTCAATAACATTAGCATTACTATCTACTGGTGCGTTCTTTACTTCTATCTTAGAACCAATATTCTATAAAAGAAAATTTGTTTGGTATGAGGTGTTCTTTGGATTGATAGTTATGCTTGGGCTGTATATAATATTTAATGTAGAAACCGAGCATTATTTAGGAATTGTCCTCGCCTTAATTTCTGCATTTCTATCGGCAGTTTTTACGCTTATGAACGGAAAGCTTGTAAAACATGCGGCTCCATCGGTTATTTCATTCTATGAGTTGCTTACGGGAGCTGTAGCTATTTCAATATACCTAATCATTAAAACGTGGATTACTGGTGGTGAAAGTGGTTTCAATTCAGAATTCTTCAATCTTCAATCTTCAGATTGGCTCTATTTATTCATCCTGTCCTCAATTTGTACAGCGTTTGCCTTTATAGCTGCTGTGGCTGTAATGAAGCATCTTAGTCCATATACCGTAATGCTAACTACAAATTTAGAACCTGTCTATGGCATCATTTTAGCATTTCTAATATTCGGAAATAAGGAGCAAATGCATCCACAATTCTACTACGGCACCCTAATAATCCTTTCTACCGTAGTACTTAACGGATATCTTAAAACAAAAAGAAAAATTAATAAGCCTTCTTAGGAATTCTTCCTTTCAAAGTTTGTTATATTTGTAGGCTAATTAAAAACACCATAACTTCATATGGAATATTTGGATTTTGAATTACCCATTAAAGAGTTAGAAGAACAATACAAGAAAGCTTGTAACATAGGTTCAGAAAGCAATGTAGATGTAACAGCTACTTGTAAACAGATAGAGAAGAAATTGGTAGCTACCAAAAAAGAAATCTATAAGAATCTTACAGCATGGCAACGTGTACAACTTTCAAGACACCCTAACAGACCTTATACTTTAGATTATATTAAAGCTATTTGTGGAGATACCTTTTTGGAGCTTCATGGAGATCGTACTGTAAAAGATGATAAGGCCATGATTGGTGGTCTTGGAAAGATTGGAGATCAAAGTTTTATGTTGGTAGGTCAACAAAAAGGTTTTAACACCAAGACAAGACAATATAGAAATTTTGGAATGGCGAATCCGGAAGGATATCGCAAAGCGCTAAGGTTGATGAAATCTGCAGAGAAATTTGGAGTTCCTGTAGTGACATTCGTGGATACTCCTGGAGCATTTCCTGGTTTAGAAGCAGAAGAACGCGGACAAGGTGAGGCTATTGCTAGAAATATTTTAGAAATGACTCGCTTAAAAGTGCCAATCATTGTTGTTATTATTGGCGAAGGTGCTAGTGGTGGAGCTTTAGGGATTGGAGTAGGAGATAAGGTAATGATGCTAGAGAATACATGGTACTCTGTAATATCTCCAGAATCATGTTCTTCTATCTTATGGAGAAGCTGGGAATACAAGGAAATTGCGGCAGATGCTTTAAAACTAACCGCTACAGATATGAAAAAACAAAAGTTGATTGATGACATCATAAAAGAACCTCTTGGCGGTGCACATAGCAATCGTGAAGAAACTTTTGAAACGGTCAAAGCTTCAATTTTATCTGCTTACGATGAGTTCAAAAACTTATCATCAGCAGAATTGGTAAATAAGCGTATGGATAAATACTCAAATATGGGAGTGTTTAAAGATTAACATACCTAGTATAAAGACGTTAAGAAAATATCCGGAGTTTTACTTCGGATTTTTTTGGCCTTATTAACAAAAAACATAAGTTATTAACAGGTAAATTGTTCATTACCGGTTAATTAACTTACGAGGTAATCGTTAAGATTGCTTTAACATTTTTTTACATTCGTACTATGGAAAAAGCCACCGCCCCAAAAAATATAAAATATAACTCTGGAAATGTTATTAATTTAGAACGCGGGAAAATTCCGCCGCAAGCTGTTGATTTAGAGGAAGTTGTACTAGGTGCAATGATGATCGATAAAAAAGGTGTCGATGAAATTATCGATATCTTACACTCAGATGTGTTCTATAAAACTGCCCATAAGCATATCTATGATGCTATCTATAAGCTATTTGAAAATACAGAGGCAATAGACTTATTAACAGTATCTAATCAATTAAGAAAAGAAGGTCTGTTAGAAAAGGTTGGTGGAGAATATTATCTTATTCAACTTACTCAAAAAGTAGCGTCCTCAGCCCATATAGAATTTCATGCTCGTATCATTCTTCAGAAATATATTCAAAGAAGTCTAATTAAGATCTCTAGTGAAATAATTGAAGAATCTTATGATGAAGCTACAGATGTATTTGATCTTTTAGATTCAGCAGAAACAAAACTTTATGAAGTTACGCAGGGGAATATAAAGCGTTCTACAGAAACAGCTCATAGCTTGGTTATTCAGGCTAAGAACAGAATTCAGGAGATTTCTAACAAGGAAGGATTAAGTGGAGTTCCTTCTGGATTTGATAAATTAGATAAATTAACTTCAGGATGGCAACCTAGTGATTTAGTAATTATTGCAGCTCGTCCTGGTATGGGTAAAACAGCACTTACTCTCTCTATGGCGAGAAATATGGCTGTTGGTCATAACATACCTGTGGCATTTTTCTCTTTGGAGATGTCTGCCGTACAGCTTATAACCCGTCTTATTTCATCAGAAACAGGATTATCTTCTGAAAAATTAAGAACAGGAAACCTCGAAACTCATGAATGGGAACAATTGAATGTGAAGGTTAAAGATCTTGAAAAAGCTCCATTATTTATAGATGATACTCCATCCTTATCAATTTTTGACCTTAGAGCTAAAGCAAGGCGACTTTCCTCACAGTTTGGGATTAAAATGGTAGTTGTAGATTACCTCCAATTAATGACGGCGGGAAGTGCGAGCAAAGGAGGAAATCGTGAACAGGAAATATCTACTATTTCTCGTAACTTGAAGGCACTAGCAAAAGAATTAAGTATACCTGTGATAGCACTTTCTCAGCTATCGCGTGCTGTAGAAACTAGAGGTGGAAGCAAAAGACCATTATTAAGTGATTTGAGGGAATCTGGTGCAATTGAGCAGGATGCAGATATTGTATCATTTATTTATAGGCCAGAATATTATAAAATAGATGAGTGGGATGATGAAGAGCGCTCTCCTACTGCAGGGCAGGGAGAATTCATTGTCGCTAAACACCGTAATGGTGGTTTAGAAAACATTCGTTTGAAATTTGTTGGACATTTAGGTAAATTCGATAACTTAGATGACTTTGACTCTCCTTTTGAATTTCATTCTAAAATGAACGACGGTGAAGGGGAAGATGCATTTAGAACTCCCGGTTTACCAAGTCCAAGTGCAGATGAAGCTTTTGGAAGCTCAATGAATAATGATTTTAATGATGACGATAGCGACGTACCTTTTTAATTATACTAAAAATCTGATTAAAATATTTGAAGAAATTAATTCTAGCGTTGAATCTTCAGAGATAAATAAATTTAAAAATAGCATTAGAACCTTGGTTTTGATGCTCTTTTTATTTGTTATAAGCCTACCTGTCCATAGCTCATCTTTGATAATCCCTATGGATGCAGATAGCCAAACCAATCACCTCAAAGCTTATGGAATTACATATTTTGCCCTTCAAAATAAGCTAAGAGTGCAATGGCTCCTAAATTACAGAGGAGGCTCCTTTCTAATCTCAGATACAGAAGAATTACAGAAGGAATGTAAAATTAGAGGCGTCTCCTATGAAGAATTAAGCGATGCAAAAACTATTGCCTTATTGGAAGAGATATCAAGTCCTTCCAAAAATATGGAGGCTGTAATTCTAGAGAAAGCACCTAAAATTGCCGTATATGCACCCTCAGGAAATAAACCATGGGATGATGCTGTAACTATGGTCTTGTCTTATGCAGAAATTCCATATGAAACTATTTATGATGAGGAGGTGTTAAGTGATGTTTTGCTTTTATATGATTGGTTGCATTTGCATCATGAAGATTTTACAGGTCAATATGGAAAATTTTATCGAAATTATAGAACTACACCCTGGTATATAAAAGAGAAAAAAGAGGCCGAAGCTTTAGCTTTAAATTTAGGATATAAAAAGGTTTCTCAGGAAAAACTGGCAGTAGCTTTAAAAATTAGAAATTATGTTGTAGGTGGTGGTTTTATGTTTGCAATGTGTAGTGCTACAGATAGTTTTGACATTACCTTAGCAGCAGAAGGCTTAGATATAGTAGAGCCAATGTTTGACGGGGATGCTAGCGATGCAGGGTATCAATCTAAGATAGATTTTAATGCAACCTTTGCTTTTACAAATTTTCTTTTAGAGAGAGATCCTATGAAGTACGAGTTCTCATCTATAGATATGACGGAGAAGAGATCTGTATCTGTAGAAACAGATTATTTTACATTGATGGATTTTTCTGCTAAATGGGATCCCATTCCAGCCATGTTGAATCAAAATCATACGGCACTGGTTAAAGGTTTTATGGGACAGACCACAGCCTTTGATCCTGAATTTTTAAAATCTAAGATTTTAGTATTAGGAGAAAATAAAATAAATGGAGAGGCAAGGTATATTCATGGAATCAAAGGAAAAGGATTTTTTACTTTTTATGGGGGTCATGATCCGGAAGATTATCAGCATAGGGTAGGAGATCCTAAAACAGAATTATCACTGCATCCTAATTCACCGGGTTATAGGTTAATTCTAAACAATATTCTCTTTCCAGCAGCTAAGAAGAAAAAAATCAAGACTTAGATTCTTGATAATAAAAAAAAAGTCTCACTAATTAGAGTGAGACTTTTTTAATAAGAACGTTAATCTGTATATAATTTATTTTACTTTGTCTACTAAAGCTTTAAACGCTTCTGGCTGATTCATAGCTAAATCTGCAAGAACTTTTCTGTTCAAACCGATACTGTTAGCTTTCATTCCACCCATAAATTGAGAATAAGACATTCCATGTAATCTGGCTGCAGCGTTAATACGCATAATCCATAATGAACGGAAATTTCTCTTCTTAACCTTACGGTCTCTGTAAGCATAAAGCATTGCTTTATCAACCGCGTTTTTAGCTACAGTCCAAACGTTTTTACGACGTCCAAAGTAACCTTTTGCTTGCTTTAAAACCTTTTTTCTTCTGGCTCTTTTAGCAACTGAATTTACTGATCTTGGCATATTTTAAATTGTTTTTGTAGTAGGCGGTTTTTCAACACTTCTAAAAGATGTATTTAAATTCTCTTAGCCTATCTCCAGGGTTTTTAAATTGATTAAACCATCAAGTGGTTCAACTTATTTTAATCTAAGTTGAAGTTTGATATTACTTTTATCTGCATCATGTACTAATGTACTATGAGTTAAAGCTAATTTACGTTTTTTAGACTTCTTTGTTAAGATGTGACTTTTAAACGCGTGCTTTCTTTTTATTTTACCAGTACCGGTAAGCTTAAAACGCTTTTTGGCACTAGATTTAGTCTTCATTTTAGGCATGCTCTTATAATTTTATAATTAACGTTCTTATTTTCTTATTTAGATTTCTTAGGAGAAAGGAACATAGTCATACGTTTGCCTTCCAATTTAGGCATCTGTTCTACCTTCCCTAATTCTTCAAGATCTTGTGCCAATCTTAATAACAAAATTTGTCCTTGATCTTTAAATACAATAGAACGTCCTTTAAAGAATACAAATGCCTTTAACTTGGCACCATCCTTTAAGAATTTCTCTGCATTTTTTTTCTTGAACTCGTAATCATGATCATCTGTTTGAGGTCCAAAACGAATCTCTTTAACAACCACCTTACTGGCTTTTGCTTTTAAAACTTTCTCTCTTTTCTTCTGCTCATATAGAAATTTCTTGTAGTCCATTACTTTGGCTACAGGCGGTTTGGCATTAGGAGAAATTTCTACTAAATCCAAACCTTGCTCTTCAGAAATCTCTAAAGCTTTTCTAATAGGATAAACGCCCATTTCAACGTTTTCACCCACAAGACGAACTTCATCTGAGCGAATTTTACCGTTAATACGGTGCTGGTCTTCTTTAATTTCTCTAAGCGGTCGCTTCGATCTTTTTCTACGTATTGCTATGGCTATATAATTTTAATTAAACTTTAAACGTTTTTAGCGTTTTCTTTATTTCGTTGTTTACTAATTCTGCGAAGTCTTCTATAGACATTGTTCCAATGTCACCTTCTCCGTGTTTACGTACAGAAACCGTACCATCCTTCTCTTCCTGCTCCCCAACAATTAACATATAAGGGATCTTACTCATCTCGGCATCACGAATCTTCTTACCAATGGTGTCATTTCTATGATTAGCCAAGGCGCGAATTTCGTCATTTTCTAACAAACTTAAAACTTTTTGTGAGTATTTTTCATATTTCTCACTGAGAGAGAGAATAATAGCTTGTTCTGGCATTAACCATAGAGGAAAATTTCCTCCTGTATTTTCAAGCAATACAGCAATGAAGCGCTCCATGCTGCCAAAAGGGGCACGGTGAATCATTACAGGTCTGTGAGTTTCATTGTCACTCCCTTTATAAGTAAGATCGAATCTTTCAGGTAAATTGTAGTCTACCTGGATAGTTCCTAACTGCCAACTTCTTCCTAAAGCATCTTTAACCATGAAATCTAATTTCGGACCATAAAAAGCAGCTTCCCCTTTTTCAATGACATAGTTCAGACCTTTTTCTTTCGCTGCTGAAATTATGGCAGATTCTGCCTTTTCCCAGACATCATCACTACCAATATATTTCTCCTTATTGTCAGGGTCTCTTAAAGATACCTGAGCTGTAAAATCTTTAAAGCCTAAAGAATCGAATACATATAAAGTAAGATCTATCACTTTTTTAAATTCAGAATCTAGCTGATCTGGAGTACAGAAAATATGAGCATCATCTTGAGTAAAGCCACGAACTCTTGTTAATCCATGTAGTTCTCCACTTTGTTCATATCTATAAACCGTACCAAATTCTGCAAATCTCTTCGGAAGATCTCTATAACTCCACGGTGAAGAATTATATATTTCACAATGGTGTGGGCAGTTCATAGGTTTCAATAAAAATTCTTCCCCCTCGTTTGGAGTGTGAATTGGCTGAAAGCTATCTGCTCCATATTTAGCATAATGTCCGGAAGTAACATAAAGTTCTTTTTGTCCAATATGCGGAGTTACTACCATTTCATAGCCGGCGGTCTTCTGCGCTTTCTTTAAAAAGTTTTCTAAACGCTCTCTAAGTGCAGCTCCTTTAGGTAACCATAATGGTAAACCTTGTCCTACCTTTTGTGAAAAAGTAAAAAGTTCTAATTCCTTTCCTAATTTTCTATGATCTCTTTTCTTAGCCTCTTCAAGTAATTCAAGGTATTCCTTTAGATCTTTCTGTTTAGGGAAAGAGGTTCCGTAAACCCTAGTAAGTTGTGGCTTGTTTTCATCCCCTCTCCAGTAAGCGCCGGCAACACTCATTAATTTTACTGCTTTAATTATTCCTGTATTTGGAATATGGCCACCTCTACATAAATCTGTAAAGGTATCATGGTCACAAAAAGTAATAGTTCCATCTTCCAGGTTTTCTATTAATTCTACCTTAAAAGGATTCTCCTGATCTTTATAATAAGACAAAGCTTCTTCTTTAGAAACAGAGCGCATTGAGAAATCATGTTTTCCTCTTGCAATTTCCAACATCTTATCCTCGATCTTTTTAAAGTCGTTCTCAGATATCTTTTGCTCACCAAAATCTACATCATAATAAAATCCATTTTCAATAGCTGGTCCTATAGTAAGCTTAGATCCAGGGTATAGAGCTTCAATAGCTTGAGCCATTACATGAGAGGTAGAATGCCAAAAAGCTTTTTTACCTTCCTTGTCATTCCATGTGTATAAAGTAAGGCTTCCGTCGCTAGTAAGTGGAGTAGTAGTTTCAATCACGGTATCATCGTATTTGGCAGAAATTACATTTCTGGCAAATCCTTCACTTATACTTTTGGCAACGTCCATAGGAGTAGCGCCACTTTCAAATTCTTTAATAGTGCCATCCGGCAAGCTTATCTTTATCATTTCCTCTAATATTATATAGCAAAGATAATAGGATAAATGCGGTTGCACAATATACCTATGTATATATTCCTTTTTTCTTGGGTGTTGCCGGTGGAAAGACACCGGCCGGGCTATTCGCTCTATCTTTTGGTATCTCTTATCTTATTTTTTAATCAAGAATGCAGTGAATAGTCATAGAGTATATGGTAATTACACGGCAGGGAACCAAAAGGATGTCACTGCTATCCCTAACACAAATTGTAATATCTTTTTTAGTGTATATATAATAAGGTAACTGGTGTGCTATTAAAAGTGTTCCTTTGAAAAAAATATAAATTCTAATCTTTAAAGAATCAATAGTTTATAAACTATTTTTGTTTTGGATTGGACAAAACTGGATAAATAACTTGCAGGTTTATTTATCCTGACTATATTTGCACCCGCTTAGGAGGAAACGAGAGGCGAAAGTTCTTTAAAATATTTTGTAATTGATTTGTTTGATTGTAGAAAAAGATTGTATTTTTATAACCCATTTTTTATTATTGGCTTTAAAAAAAACATTCGAAATATTTTTCAAATAAGTTTGCTGGTTAGAGAAAAAGAGTTGTACATTTGCATCCGCTTTGAGAATGACATGAAGGTGTTGTTTGAGGAGTAAGAAAGTTCTTTACTAGTGTGGGTTGCGGCGGTTTTTACTTCTTACTAAGGGGTCAAAAAAAACTTCAAAAAACTTTAAAATAAAGTTTGGAAGTTAAAGAAAAAGCGTTGTATATTTGCAGCCGCTTACACAGCGGATACGATCACTACAAAATACTGAATTGAAATCCCGGGATAGGGTAGTAAAAAAAGAAGGTTCAACTCCTTTAATTTCACAATGAGCTCTTCGTTAAGAGGAGATCAACTAAGTTCATTGATATATTGAATTGACAGCGCGTTTCAAATGTTGTTCGCAAGAATGGCAGAAGAAACCAAAAGAATACGAATCAAGACTAGAATAGAATTTTGAGCTGTTATTATCTTTTCGGAGATAGTAATAGAAGAAGACCTTGTAATTGTTATATTATTTAAAGATTAACGATGAAGAGTTTGATCCTGGCTCAGGATGAACGCTAGCGGCAGGCTTAACACATGCAAGTCGAGGGGTAACGGGGTGCTTGCACCGCCGACGACCGGCGCACGGGTGCGTAACGCGTATACAACCTACCTTATAGAGGGGAATAGCCCAGAGAAATTTGGATTAATGCCCCATAGTATTATCGATTAGCATTAATTGATGATTAAACATTTATGGCTATAAGATGGGTATGCGTTCTATTAGCTAGATGGTAAGGTAACGGCTTACCATGGCTACGATAGATAGGGGTCCTGAGAGGGAGATCCCCCACACTGGTACTGAGACACGGACCAGACTCCTACGGGAGGCAGCAGTGAGGAATATTGGACAATGGGCGAGAGCCTGATCCAGCCATGCCGCGTGCAGGAAGACGGCCCTATGGGTTGTAAACTGCTTTTATACAGGAAGAAACACTCCCTTGCGAGGGAGCTTGACGGTACTGTACGAATAAGGATCGGCTAACTCCGTGCCAGCAGCCGCGGTAATACGGAGGATCCAAGCGTTATCCGGAATCATTGGGTTTAAAGGGTCCGTAGGCGGGACAATCAGTCAGCGGTGAAAGTCTGTGGCTCAACCATAGAATTGCCATTGATACTGTTGTTCTTGAATACTTATGAAGTGGTTGGAATATGTAGTGTAGCGGTGAAATGCATAGATATTACATAGAACACCGATTGCGAAGGCAGATCACTAATAATTTATTGACGCTGATGGACGAAAGCGTGGGTAGCGAACAGGATTAGATACCCTGGTAGTCCACGCCGTAAACGATGGTTACTAGCTGTTCGGTCGCAAGACTGAGTGGCTAAGCGAAAGTGATAAGTAACCCACCTGGGGAGTACGTTCGCAAGAATGAAACTCAAAGGAATTGACGGGGGCCCGCACAAGCGGTGGAGCATGTGGTTTAATTCGATGATACGCGAGGAACCTTACCAGGGCTTAAATGTAGATTGACAGGGGTGGAAACACCTTTTCCTTCGGGCAATTTACAAGGTGCTGCATGGTTGTCGTCAGCTCGTGCCGTGAGGTGTCAGGTTAAGTCCTATAACGAGCGCAACCCCTGTTGTTAGTTGCCAGCGAGTCAAGTCGGGAACTCTAACAAGACTGCCAGTGCAAACTGTGAGGAAGGTGGGGATGACGTCAAATCATCACGGCCCTTACGTCCTGGGCCACACACGTGCTACAATGGTAGGGACAGAGAGCAGCCACTGCGCAAGCAGGAGCGAATCTATAAACCCTATCTCAGTTCGGATCGGAGTCTGCAACTCGACTCCGTGAAGCTGGAATCGCTAGTAATCGCATATCAGCCATGATGCGGTGAATACGTTCCCGGGCCTTGTACACACCGCCCGTCAAGCCATGGAAGCTGGAAGCACCTGAAGTCCGTCACCGTAAGGAGCGGCCTAGGGTGAAGCTGGTAACTGGGGCTAAGTCGTAACAAGGTAGCCGTACCGGAAGGTGCGGCTGGAACACCTCCTTTCTAGAGTATTGCTTATTAAAGAGCAATCGCAGTTACAAAGCAGATCTCTTAAGATTTTGTTTTTGTCTTGATTCCTGTCAATTTAATTATTAAAGAATAAAGGGAGACCTTGAGAAATGTCTCTTAAATTAGACAGTCTCATAGCTCAGCTGGTTAGAGCGCTACACTGATAATGTAGAGGTCGGCAGTTCGAGTCTGCCTGAGACTACTTTTTATAGCGAGAGTTATAAAAGATGTTCATTAAAATTATAGGAAATTTTAGAAGTTGAGAATTCTAATCATTTTAATTCTGAATTCATAGTTCTGAATTTCGAAAATGGGGGATTAGCTCAGCTGGCTAGAGCGCCTGCCTTGCACGCAGGAGGTCATCGGTTCGACTCCGATATTCTCCACTATTCCTAGATCTTTTAGGTATAGGTAATTCAAACAACCAGGATACACTAGTATACTTCGTTTGGTTATCATCGAAAAGAGGTCGTTTAAGGGAAAAACGTTCATTGACATATTGGGAAATAAAGAATACGAGAAACATTAGGTGCTTACAAGTTAATTGTAAGTGCAAAAGAATAAATAATAATCGTTGTTATTAGAACTGCTGCACGGCGTTTTAATAATAACAGAGTAAATTAGGTAAAAGCACATAAGCTAAATAAGGGCGTATGGGGAATGCCTAGGCTCTCAGAGGCGATGAAGGACGTGATAAGCTGCGAAAAGCTGCGGGGATTGGCACACACAAATTGATCCGCAGATATCCGAATGGGGCAACCCAGTACATTGAAGATGTATTATCCGCAAGGAGGCGAACCCGGGGAACTGAAACATCTAAGTACCCGGAGGAGAAGAAAACAATAGTGATTGCGCAAGTAGCGGCGAGCGAACGCGCATTAGCCCAAACCAATGAGTTTACGGACTTATTGGGGTTGTAGGACCACGATATTTGATGCGTAATGAATTAGAACACTTTGGAAAGAGTGACCATAGAGGGTGATAGTCCCGTATAGGTAAAGAGCGTTATTGATAGTGGTATCCTGAGTAGTGCGGGGCACGAGAAACCCTGTATGAATTTGGCGGGACCATCCGCTAAGGCTAAATACTCCTGAGAGACCGATAGTGAACCAGTACCGTGAGGAAAGGTGAAAAGAACCGTGAATAACGGAGTGAAATAGATCCTGAAACCATACGCTTACAAGCGGTCGGAGCCTTTAGGGGTGACGGCGTGCCTTTTGCATAATGAGCCTACGAGTTACCGTTGCCAGCAAGGTTAAGCCTTTAAGAGGTGGAGCCGTAGCGAAAGCGAGTCTTAATAGGGCGCTGTAGTTGTAGTGGTAGACGCGAAACCGTGTGATCTACCCTTGGGCAGGTTGAAGCTGTGGTAACACATAGTGGAGGACCGAACCCGTTGACGTTGAAAAGTCTTGGGATGACCTGAGGGTAGGGGTGAAAGGCCAATCAAACTCGGAAATAGCTCGTACTCCCCGAAATGCATTTAGGTGCAGCGATAATTTAGTTTTATAGAGGTAGAGCTACTGATTGGATGCGGGGGCTTCACCGCCTACCAATTCCTGACAAACTCCGAATGCTATAAAATGATTTTTATCAGTGAGGGCATGGGTGCTAAGGTCCATGTCCGAGAGGGAAAGAACCCAGACCATCAGCTAAGGTCCCCAAATGTATATTAAGTTGAAAAAACGCGGTTGAACTGCCCAGACAGCTAGGATGTTGGCTGGAAGCAGCCATTCATTTAAAGAGTGCGTAACAGCTCACTAGTCGAGCGGTTCGGCATGGGATAATAATCGGGCATAAATATACTACCGAAGCTATGGATTTACAGATTACTGTAAGTGGTAGGGGAGCATTCTAATAGGGTTGAAGGTGTACTGCGAGGTATGCTGGACTAATTAGAAAAGAAAATGTAGGCATAAGTAACGATTAATGCGGGCGAGAAACCCGCACACCGAAAGACTAAGGTTTCCTCAGCTATGCTAATCAGCTGAGGGTTTAGTCGGACCTAACGCGACCCGAATGGGTTAGTGGATGGACAACAGATTAATTTCTGTACCTGCCCCACGTTAAACGTGACGGAGGCGAAAAGTTAGTGCGTACTGACGGAATAGTACGTTGAAGCCAGTGGTAACACGGCAATAGTACACAAAAGCTTCGGCCGGCGTGATAATCTAGCAAATCGACTTCCAAGAAAAGCAAGTGGTGGCAGCCCGTACCGTAAACCGACACAGGTAGTTGGGATGAGAATTCTAAGGTGCTCGAGAGATTCATGGTTAAGGAACTAGGCAAAATCGACCCGTAACTTCGGGAGAAGGGTCGCCCATCTTCGGATGGGCCGCAGTGAAGAGGTCCAGGCGACTGTTTATCAAAAACACAGGGCTCTGCTAAATCGAAAGATGACGTATAGGGCCTGACACCTGCCCGGTGCTGGAAGGTTAAGAGGAGATGTTAGCTTCGGCGACGCATTGAATTGAAGCCCCAGTAAACGGCGGCCGTAACTATAACGGTCCTAAGGTAGCGAAATTCCTTGTCGGGTAAGTTCCGACCTGCACGAATGGTGCAACGATCTGGACACTGTCTCAACCATGAGCTCGGTGAAATTGTAGTATCGGTGAAGATGCCGATTACCCGCTGTGGGACGAAAAGACCCCGTGCACCTTTACTATAGCTTAGTATTGACTTTGGACAAGTGATGTGTAGGATAGGTGGGAGACGTTGAAGCTGCATCGCTAGGT